>NZ_LN875025.1 GCF_001282685.1 Niameybacter massiliensis
ATGAGGATAATTCTGTATTCTGTTGCCTTTAATTTGCATTTTGCTAAATAGTTATAATACTGCTTATCCATACTTTCTCCTTAGTTAGTCTTTTTTGACTAATCAATTAGTCTGTTTAGACTAATCTTGCTTATCATCCCAACATGTATTTAAATCTCATTCCAAGACTTGGTACAAATCCATTCCTTGTCCTAATAGCTATACCTATTGTCTTTTCTGTTACATAATGTTCTATAACTGCTTGCTCTGCACTGTTGTATACTTTTACAACTTCACCTGCATCATTTAATTTTCCAACTTGGTATCTTTGAAGTGGTTTATTTACACCATCACCATATCTAAACCATAGTTTTTTATCTGGGAACTTTCCATCGTGCCCCATAAATGCTAGTCTCATTTTTGCCCTATCTATTCCGTGCTCTTCTAATGCCTCTTTGACAGTTCTATATCTCTTAATCACTTCACCTGTCTCATAATCTAGTTGTTCAAACTCTCTGATTTTACCCATTAGCTGATACCTCCCAGCATCAATTGCCCACTTTCTTTTCTTGTAAGTTCATGTTTAAACTTAGGTTTTACTCGTTCTCTCTTTGCTACTTGCTGTACATCTGCACAATATTTAGCAGCATAAACATGCAATGCTACATCCTCAATGGAATCTTTTTTATTCCATAACTTGATGGTGTTCATAATCTTATTTAGAGCCTGTTCGTTCCCATGCTCTTTGATATGCCTTTTAACAATGCTTGTCCATTCTTCTTTGGTTAGCTTAGTGCCATCCATGAGGTAATAAAACCACGCTTTGTTTA
>NZ_LN875026.1 GCF_001282685.1 Niameybacter massiliensis
CTTCATCCTTCACGCGGCGTCGCTGCATCAGGCTTGCGCCCATTGTGCAATATTCCCCACTGCTGCCTCCCGTAGGAGTCTGGGCCGTGTCTCAGTCCCAGTGTGGCCGTTCACCCTCTCAGGCCGGCTATAGATCGTTGCCTTGGTGGGCTATTATCTCACCAACTAGCTAATCTAACGCGGGTCCATCCTATGCCGATAAATCTTTGCTAGTCAGTTCATGCGAACCGACTAGGTTATGCGGTATTAGCGTTCGTTTCCAAACGTTATCCCCCTGCATAGGGCAGGTTACCCACGCGTTACTCACCCGTCCGCCACTAACTTTGAGGAGCAAGCTCCTCGCAGTCCGTTCGACTTGCATGTGTTAAGCACGCCGCCAGCGTTCATCCTGAGCCAGGATCAAACTCTCAATTAAAAAGTTTGTCATCTGACATTTTGTACTGTTAAGTAGTACTGACTTTGTCACTTAAAGTGACTTTTGAATCGACTGGTTTAATGGTTACTATTTTATTTTCAAAGTTCATTTTGCTTTATTTATTAAGGCCTGTAGCCTTCCTCAGTAGCTTCTGTGCGCTGCTGACTTATATTAGTATAAGGGATTCACCTACATATGTCAACAGCTTTTTTATCTTTTTTATTTCTTTTTGTTAATTAGTGTTATCTAATATATTTATTAACTACATTCTCTACTTTTATTCTTTTCTGCTTAATACTCTTTTAAACTCAAATTCCTCTAAAAGATTAAAAGAGAGCTAGAAAATATGTTCTAGCTCTCTTTTAATTTCATGTAATTTATGCTCTTACTTTTTTAAGTCTTGCTTTAACCATGTCTATGACACGTTGTTTATCTTCATCTCTTTCTACTACATCTATCTCATCCATGTCTACAATAAGTACTTCAGATGCATCATAGTGATGCATTACCCATTCATCATAACCTTCCCATAAGAATCTATAGTAGTCTACAAGCTCTGTATCTAACTCGAAACTTCTTCCCCTTTTCATAATACGTTCAACAACTGTTTCGAATGATCCCTTTAGATACACCATAAGGTCTGGTGCTTTTTTAGGTAGTTCCTCTAGCTCTTCCATCATATTATGTAGTAGGTTTTCATAAACTTGCATTTCAAGTTCATTAATTCTTCCTAACTCCATATTTTTCTTTGCAAAATACCAATCCTCATAGATACTTCTATCTAATACATTATCATTTTTAACAAGTGCTTGTTTAATTGCTTTAAAACGTGTATCTAAGAAATAAAGTTGTAATAAGAATGGATACCTTTTTTCTTGTATTTCTTCTGGAGATGCTGTATAGAAAAGTGGGAGTATAGGGTTATCATCTACACTTTCATAAAATACATCGCTCCCTAATGCTTCTCCCAATAATTCTGCTACACTTGATTTTCCTAGCCCAATCATTCCACCTACTACTATCAACATATTCACCGTGCCTTTCTCAGTTGTTATTACGAAGTCTAATATATGTCCATTAGTATTGATACCTACTATATATAGTCCTTTTTCCTAATGCATGTACTACATAGGATACTATAAGCTACGATACATTACTAGTCTTAAGACTGATTTCTTTATTTTATATACTTTATTAAACCTATTATAATTTTGGATATTCCCCTTTATATTCCTATGTATATTATGGTTCTATATTTAATATAGTTTTAACTTTAAATTTCTATCTGACATCCTATTTTCTATTATATTCATTTTATATATTGTATTTTTTACTTATTTTTCATTTCGTTGCTTATTTAATTTGAATTGGGTATAATATAAATAAGTATTTTATTGCTTAAGATAAGGAGCTTTCAATATATGAAATTATACGCAAATATCTCAGAATTCTCTCAAGATACATTTAATGACATACTTAAATTTTGTTTCCCTCATTGTAATAAACTAAGTATTTATTTTCCAAATGAGTGTCATGAAAATCTTCAAAGCTTTAAAACAGAATTTTTAACAGCTACAGAACTTTATACTATCGATGATGAACTTGCTGTTCTTGAACCAAAAGAAGGATTTTCTATGGTTATTACTTCTTTATCAAATACTGTTCAAGATTTACTTACACATTTTCCATATGGGGAAGCGTTAAGCTTCGGTGTAATTCATGATGAAGATCTTATCTTCTTTATAAGTGAAGAAGGTGAAATTGCTATTGATTTATCTAATGAAGTTGTTGCAAACACAAACCTATTTGATAGCTTCACTAAAGTCACTGAATAATCCTAAACATATAAAAAGCTCTAGATTCCTCTAGAGCTTTTCTTTATATCTATGAGTTTTTTTATTCCAAAACATATGATGTCTGCTCCTAACATTAAAGCACACAACTTCCATTCATTAAATAATAACCAAATATATCCTGTTATTATTACTACCACACTCACCATTAATAGCATAAGTAATTTAGATTGATGTTTAGCACTATCCATATAAGCATCTAGTAGTCGTTCATCTAATATATAATATGATGCTATCTCTTCTAGTGTAAGTATAATAACTAATGCAATAGGTATAGTCTGATAAATTTTATAATATGCAGGTATAGCCGTAATCATATAAATACTAAACCATATAAATAAATGCTCTGGATTAATAAGGCTATTTTTCCTAGACATTGTAATCCCCCTAAATGCCCGCTTATTTTTGATGAATATAAGCGTAAATATCTCTTTTGCTAACACCTCTATCTTTAGCTACCTGTTTCATAGCCGATTTTTCGTCTTGACCTTTATCTAAATATACTTGTAAATGGTCTTCAATAGACATTTCTTCCCAAGCCTTTTGGTCTTCTTCTTGTAAAACTTTTATATCTTTTCCTTCTAAAACAAGTACAAATTCACCTTTAGGTTCTACTTCTTTAAAATAATCAATAGCTCCACTTAATGTAGTCTTATAAATGAACTCAAATTTCTTAGTAAGCTCTTTAGTTACTGTAATAGAGCGATCTCCAACTGCTTCATAAAGGGCTTCTAAGGTTTTTATAAGTCTATGTGGTGCCTCATAAAAAATGGTTGTTCTTGTTTCATTTTTAAGACTTTCTAAAACAAATTTACGTTCCTTTTTATCTGTTGGTAGAAAGCCTTCAAAAACAAAGCGTCTTGTACTTTGTCCTGATAGGATTAAGGCTGTAATCCCTGCTACTGCACCTGGCCCACTTGTTACTGTAATTCCTGCTTCCATAGCAAGTCGTACAAGATCTTCACCTGGATCTGATATTCCTGGTGTTCCTGCATCTGTTACCAGTGCAATATTTTTACCTGATTTTAAGATTTCAATTAGTTCTGGACCTTTTTCCATTTTGTTATGCTCATGATAACTAATAAGTTTTGTGTGTATCTCAAAATGATTTAATAACTTCTTAGTGTGTCTTGTATCTTCTGCTGCTATAAAATCAGCCTCTGTTAGTGTACGTACTACACGATAAGTAATATCTTCAAGATTACCAATAGGAGTTGCACACAAAGTTAGTGTTCCGTATGTTTCCATCTTTATCTCCTCTTTTACAATGTATCTAATGATTTTCATTTATCTATACTTGTGGCTTTTCCCTACCATAAATCTCATATATTTCATCAGTATGAGTTCCATCTTCATTATAGACAATCAGTGGTTTTTCTACTCTCATTTCACTGTTACCACCTTTAATCCCTTCGATTAAGATCATTGTTGGTGCTTGTCCTGGTTTTGGATAAACCATGCGTAACCTCTTAGGTTCAATTTTGTTTGCTCTCATAGCACAAATAATATCTACCAACCTCTGTGGCCTATGAATCATACAAAGTTTTCCCTTAACTTTAAGTACGTAGCCTGCTGCTGCAATAATATCTTCTAATGTACAAAGTACTTCATGCCTTGCAATAGTCTTTGATGGATGCTCATTCTTTAATCCATTTGTTCCCTTCATATAAGGTGGATTTGTTGTAACTAAATCTACTGAATGTCCATCAAAATGTTCTTTGATTGTTTTTACATCTATATGTTTGATTTTTATATCTTCTGTTAGTTCATTTAACTGAAGAGAACGATTTGCCATCTCTACCATCTCTTCTTGTATATCAATACCTGTATACTTACCCTTTTGATAGATGGCATGCATAAGTATTGGAATAATTCCTGTACCTGTTCCAATATCTAATACTTGCTGCTCTCTTTTTGTCACTTTTGCAAAATGCGCTAACAATACAGCATCAATCCCGAAGCAAAATACTTCGGGATTCTGAATGATTTTATATCCATTTCTATCTAAGTCATCTAATCTCTCATTCGAGTTTACTAAAGTCAAAGTTCTCAAACTCCTTCTCATCGTTGCTACCACAGCCTCCACAGCCTCCACCACATTTTTTCTTACGTGTCAGGATTTTAAGTTCTGATACTGGGTATACCACTGCTTCTTTTTCATCTTTATCTTTTTTCTTAACTGCTACTTTTACTTGTTCACGTAAAACTGCTACAGAAAGTACTTCTCCACGACCATCTGGTGTCTCTACATGATCTCCTACTTCTGGAAGTCTACCACGAATTTCTACATATACATCTTCTTCATATTTAAGACAACACATAAGGCGTCCACAAATCCCTGAGATTTTAATCGGATTAAGTGATAAACTCTGATCTTTTGCCATCTTAATAGATACTGGTTGGAAGTCACTTAAGAACTTATTACAGCATAAGCCTCTTCCGCAAATTCCAATACCTCCACACATTTTAGTTTCATCTCTTACACCTATTTGTCTAAGTTCAATACGTGTTCTAAATACTGCAGCTAGGTCTTTAACTAGTTCTCTAAAGTCTACACGTTCATCTGAAGTAAAATAGAAGAGAATTTTATTATTATCAAAAGTATACTCTACATCTATAAGTTTCATATTTAAATTATGTTTTAAAATTTTTTGCTTACAGATAAAGAATGCTTCTTTTTCTTTAACTTTATTCTCTGCAACTTTTTTAGTATCTTCTTCTGTTGCTTTACGAATAACCTTCTTCAAAGGATACACTACTTCTTCATCATTTAATGAACGGTTTCCTTGAATAACTTCACCGTATTCAATCCCCCTTGCGGTTTCAACAATAACATGTTCTCCTTGAACATAGTCATTATCTTCAGGATCAAAATAATAAACCTTACCTGCTGTTCGAAATCTAATGCCGATAACAGTTATCATTTCTTTTTCTCCTTTAATTTAAGTAGTAAATTTTCTATTACAAACGTTGCGTATATATTTTGATTAATTTGTGTTTGTGCATTTTTGATAAGCTTAATATGCTTGTCAATTGTATTATACGTTAATTTAGAAGACATGTCGAGTAAGTGAGATTGATAATCCAAATAATACAAATTCTCATTTCCAGTAGCTTTTAACACTGCTAAATCTCTATACCATAATAACCAAAAATGAAGCATACTACTAATAAATTCTTTTTCATCACAGATCACTTTTACTAAATCGTACATATTCATTAAATCTGCTTTTTGGAGTTTGAGTAGAAGGTCTACTCCCTTCTTTCTATCTTCCAAAAATCTTTCATCTTCTATTAACTTCTTTGCTATACCTATACTTCCTTCTGCAAATTGAGCATAAATCTCTGTTTGACGCTCACTTAATTGATAAGGGGCGAGATACTCTAATATATCCTGGTAAGGTAAGGGACTAAATCTTAAATGAATACATCTTGATTTAATCGTTGGTAGGAGCTTTGCTAAATTCTGAGTAATGAGGATAACTATACCATAACTTGGTGGTTCTTCTATTGTTTTTAACATGGCGTTTTGCCCTTCTATAGTAAGCGTATCTGCTTCTGTGACAACAATAATTTTATATGGTCCTTGATAAGGCTTAACATCCATATTCTTAACTAATTTTTCTCTTACTGTATCAATCTTAGTTGTTTTGTTATCTTTCTCAACATAAATTAAGTCAGGGTGATTACCTGCTTCTAAAAGTAAGCATGCTTTACACTTGCCACAGGGTTTATCCTCACCTTGGCATAAAAGCGATTTAGCTACAGCTTGAGCTATACTCTTCTTACCTACCCCTTCTGGCCCTTCAAAAATATAACTATGGGATACCTTCTCGGATTTTATAGCTTTATTAAAGTATCTTTTTATATCTTCATGTCCTATTATCTTGTTAAATGTGTCCATAGTTTTTCCTTTCTATAGAAAAACGTCCGTGTATACCACGAACGTTACGTCATCTCTTTTATGCCCATTAAGTTGCTAAGTCTAGTAATAGACCTTGTATTTCACCAATACGGTCTAGTATATCTATTTTATCTTTTTCTACTTTTAGTAGTTCTGTTGCTAAGGCATCTACTTTATCATTTACTAATCTGACAATACCATATACTCTATGTCTTCCTCTTCTATCAAGAAAGTTTTCTCTTGAAAACTTATGGGAATTAGAAACAACTTCATTCATAAACTCAGAGATCATACTACGATAAAGTCTCATATCACGTATATCCATATGCTCTGATAATTTATTTCCTTGCTCTGTGATACGTTCAATCATCACTTTAAGTGAATCCTGAAGCTCACCTTCTTCAATATGGCTGAGTAAAGTAAACTTAAACCCTTTATCAATCTTGTTGTTAGGGCCTGTTGCAAGTTCTCTTAACTGTGGTAATTGTATTTGATTAATCTGTAAATCAGCCATTTGTATCCCCCTTTGAGCCCTTCTTCTGCTTTATTTTATTTTAATGGAATGTCTAATACTTTGCAATTGATTTTATTACCCTTGTACTGAATTCCTTTTAGCCTCTCTGCATATGTCCTAATAAGCTGTATATGCTTCTCATTAAAAATCTCTCCCATATAAAGAATAGGAATACCTGGTGGATAAAACATAATTGTTTCAGCTGTTACTTTTCCCAGGCAATGATCTATCTCACACCACTTATAATCTCCATAATAAACTTCTCTTGGTGTATAGCCACCTTTTTGTACTTTTGGTAGTTCACTTATAACTTGTGTGAGTTCACTACAATATAAATCGGCAGTATTTGTATTTTGTTTTAGGGTAAGCTCATCATCTATATCTATTAAAGCCTTTTCTAATTCACTTAAAGACTTTACTTGATCCGCTACAGTTGTCATTAGAATAACATAATTTGGTAGACTCGCTTCTACTACTATATTATAACGTTCTTCTAAGTATTGCCCTAAAGTATATCCATCTATACTTGTGCGATGAGTAAATACTATGATTTTACTCATATCATATTGATCCCTCGGAATATCTAATACATACAGTTGTTGTAACGCTACTAGCCTACTTCTCATCTCTTTTAGTGGTTCAATATACTGCTTAACAATCTCATCTTGATGCTCTTCTATGTATCCTCTTGCATAATCCATCATAGCCATCATAGCATATGAAGGACTACTTGTTTGTACCATACGAAGTGTCTTTACTAAATGCTCATAAGAAAACTGATCTGTACCTTGATGTAATAAGGCACTTTGAGTAAGAGTAGGCATTGTTTTATGCATACTTTGTATGACTAAATCTGCCCCTAACTTTACACTACTTATAGGGAAATCTACACTAACACCAAAATGTGCTCCATGTGCTTCATCTACAATAAGTGCTTTTCCTGCTTCATGTAATACTTTAGCTATATCTTTAATATCTGATACAATACCTTCATATGTAGGACTTACAATAATAGCACCTTTTACCTTTGGATAGAGCTGCAATGCCTCTTGAATTACTTCTTTACTCATTACAGTCATGAGGCCTAGTGATTCGTCGTACTCTGGTTGAATATAAATAGGTATTGCGCCACTAAGGACTAAGGCATGCCATACACTATGATGACAATTTCTTGCAATGAGTACTTCATCTCCTGGCTTACATAGTACCATTAGACTTGTTAATATGCCTGATGTAGAACCATTGGTTAGAAAAATAGTCTTTTGTGCGCCATAATACGTACACATTTTATCCATAGCCTCTTTGATGATTCCTTCTGCTTCATAAAGATTATCTAATCCATTTGCTTCTGTTACATCTAAAGCAGTAAAATCAATTTGCTTCATATCTCCAAAACTACCTAGTTTATGTCCTGGCATATGAAATGGCTTCTTTTTCATGCTATATTCCATTAATGCTGTATATAGAGGTGTATTATTTGAGTTACTCATCTTTACTCTTCCTATTCTTATTCTAAAATTATGCTTATGTTAGTTAAGTCTTCTTAGTATTAATTAAAATATGACTTTGTAAATTTATTGCTATATTTGATTAATCGATTTTGCACTCTCTCTTTTTCTGTTCCTGATAAAGGAGTAGGCTGATATGTATTGCGTTCTTTACTAGACGATATACTACAAGGTATAACCTTTGATCCATCTAATACTACATTTCCATTTTGCTTTTTATAGGTAACTTGATAGATAAAAGTATCTTTATCATCTGGATTCTTATTGGCACCAAAGCTAAAATTACCAAAGCTATAAATGATATCTTTACCTTTATAAGTTTCTATCCCTTGTATAACATGAGGATGTGAACCTAATACTAAGTCAGCCCCTTCATCTATACTTAGGTAAGCTAATTCTTTTTGCACATCATTAGGATAATTTTCACGTTCTATTCCCCAATGGAACATAATAAATACCAAATCTGCCTGTGCTTTTGCTTCTTGAATACGCTTTTTAATTCTATCCTTCGTTCCCTTACTCTTGTCCCACCCTGTTTCACCAATCAAAGCGATCTTAATACCTTTAATCTCTTGGTAATTTATTTTGTCCCCTATAAAATAGTTAATATTTGCTTTAGTTAGAGCATCCTTTGTTTGTTTCATTCCCTCATTACCATAATCAGATGTATGATTATTGGCAAGGCTCACAGCTTCAATACTTCCTTGTTTTAATATCTCTGTATAACTAGGCTCTCCCTTAATAGCAAATTGCTTTTGCGCTCGTTGTCCACCTGTTGTTAGTGGTCCTTCTAAGTTAACTACTGTTAAATCATCTTTTTCAAAATAAGGCTTTACGTTTTTAAAGAAATACTCATATCCGTTTTTTTCTGCTATCTTATCAAATCTATTCCATTCACCTTGCCCATAATAAGTCCCTAATGTACAATCTCCTGCAAAACTTATTGTAATCTTATTATTTTCTTCTAATTTAAGCTGTTCTTCTGCCAACTTTTTTTCCTTATCTATTATCTCTTTTTGATTTGCAATCCTTTGTTTTTGCTCTATTATTTTATTATTTAAATCCATAAAGTTTTTAATTTCTGCACCATAGATGTTAGTTTGTGTCATCATCATTGTACCTAATAATACAATACTTACGATTCCTTTTTTCACTGCTATTTCCCCCTTAGCTTGTGATTCACTTAATCTATAACTTCTAAAATTTCTACTTCATAGCTTCCTTCAGGTGCATCTACTTGAATAATTTCACCCACTTTTTTCTTAAATAATGCTTTTCCTAATGGAGACTCTATGCTTATTTTACTATTTACTGCATCAGTCTTCATTGTTGTTACTATATTAAATACTTGTTCAAAGTTATCATCTAAAAATCTAATTTTGACATTATTGTTAATACCTACTTCCCCTTCATTACTCTCTGTAGATATAACCTTTCCTGTCTTAATCATACGCTCTAAATATCTAATACGAGATTCATTTTTTCCTCTTTCTCTTTTTGCCGCTTTATACTCAAAGTTTTCGCTTAAATCTCCATGAGCTCTAGCTTCTTTAACATCTTCAATAAGCCTTTTACGTTCTACTACCTTACGAAACTCTATCTCTTTTTTCATTTCTTCAATATCTTCTTGGCTTAAAAAGTTTCTCATAACGCCCTCCTTATATATGGATAATTTTACTTTTCTTACTTTCTATTATACCACTAGTTATTTGAATCTACTTTACTTTCTAGGAAATCTTACTATATAATAGCTTAATATGTATTCTGGACAATAAAAAGAGGTGAAAAATTTGAATTTAGATTCTATTTTAAATGGTAATCTCCTTAAGGTTTGGACAAAATTTGTCTCTGCTTCCGTCATTGGTGTTATTTTAAGCACTGTATATACTATGGTTGATGGTATTTTTGTAGGCCAAGGAGCTGGAGAGGCAGGACTTGCTGGCGTTAACTTAGCTTGGCCTGCTGTTACTATTATTTTAGGGATTGGCTTACTCTTTGGAGCAGGAGCAAGTAGTCTAATCTCTATTTATATAGGTCAACATAAACAAGAAAAGGCTGAACAACTATTGGGAACTGTTATGAAATCTCTATTGATTGTAGGGGTTATCCTTATGATTTTAGGCTTTATCATTGCTGATCCCATTGTAAAATTTCTAGGTGCTAATGGAGATACCTATCAGTATACTAAAGATTACTTTTTAGTAATTTATATGATGGCTATTCCTTATCTATTGGCAAATGCTCTTAATCCATTAGTACGTGCAGATGGTAATCCTCATCTGTCTATGATTATGGTAGGTGCTGGTGCTATAGGTAATATTATATTGGATTGGCTTTTTGTTATTGAACTTGGTTGGGGAACCAAAGGTGCTGCTCTTGCAACAGGTGCTGGTGTCATTTTCTCTACCATTATTGGTCTATGGTATTTTCTATCTGGAAAATCTCATATTAAATTCCATAAAAAATATTTTGTGATAGATAAATCTCTTCTTATTGAAGTTATTAAAGTTGGATTTGTTTCTTTTATGATTCAACTATCTATAGGAATTGTTATTCTTGTACAAAATAAGATACTTTACCTCTATGGGAATACCGCTGATATTGCTATCTTCTCTGTAGCAGGTTATACTATCTCTCTATATATTCAACTATGTGTAGGTATTTCTCAAGGTATGCAGCCTCTAATTGGCTATCATTATGGTGCTGATTCTACTAAACGTATGCATAGGCTTCTGCAAATTACACTTATTGCAAGTATTATCATTGGAGTACTCCTACTTCTTTGCCTAATAAGTTATGGTGAGTACTTTATTAAATTATTTGGTATTGATTCCTCGTTACTGCCACTTGCATATAAGAGAATAGTTATTTTCTGCTTAGGTTCTCCTTGTATAGGGATTGTTTATACAATGGGTGCTTACTATCAATCTATTCATCGTAATATAGAATCAAATATTGTCTCCCTTGGAAGAAGTTTTGTATTACAAATTTTATTTTCTATTGTTCTGCCACCTTTTATAGGTGTAGAAGGAATTTTCTATGCCCAGCCACTCTCTGATATTGGTTCTATTTTTATCTTAGCTGGTGTAATGGCCTATAGCTACATGCGTCATAAATCTAAACAAGTTGAAATATCATAAATTTATATTGTATTATTTCATATACTAGAAAAAGACTGATTCAATCCAGAAAGGTAAACTATGAGAAAAATACATCACGTCTGTATACAAACAAATAATTATAAAGCATCACTAGATTTTTATACTCATATTTTAGGTTTTAAAGTAATTCAAGAAACAAAAGATTTTCACAATAGAGCATATAATACTTGGATTGAACAAGATGGTTTTATGATAGAACTTCAAACAGGAAAAAAAGAAGATCTATTAATAAACGTTAATTCTAAATCTGAGGGACTTGTCCATATGTGCTTCTTAGTAGAAGATGTTCAACAAGAAGTAAAGAGAATACTCGATCTAGGATATAAGCATTTCAAACTTAAAAATAATAATGAGATCTATGAGGTTGAAGGCTCAGCACTTAGTAAGGTAATTGCTCCTGAAGGCACTATTATTGAACTAAGAGATATGGCTGAACTCTAAATTATATAAGTGATTCTAATAAAGAAGAGGTAATACTCCTATGGAGCATTACCTCTTCTTTATATCCTATATTTTAATTTTTACAATGCTTTCTCTTCTCAATCATACTATATAGAGTCATAACAGGTACTCCTGTTGCACCTTTACCTGCATACTCATTAAGGCTACCTTCTGCCCATGATGTTCCTGCAATATCAAGATGTAACCATGGTTTACCTTCTATAAACTCACCAATGAAAAGACCTGCTGTAATTGTACCTGCATTACGTCCACCTAGGTTTTTAAGGTCTGCAATTTCACTCTTAATAAGTTTTTTATAATCATCATAATCTGGAAGTCTCCAGAATTTTTCTCCTGTCTTAGCTGCCTCTCCTACTAATTCATCGTAAAATTCATCATTATTTGAAATAACAGCTGTGGTTGTTGTGCCTAATGCTACAAGAGCAGCACCTGTAAGTGTTGCCACATCTACAATCCTTGTTGCATTCTCTTTTTGGATGATATAAGTAACCGCATCTACTAAAGTTAAACGCCCTTCAGCATCTGTGTTAAGTACCTCTATGGTCTTGCCTGCCATAGAACCAATAATATCTCCTGGTTTATAGCTTATTCCTGAAATAGCATTCTCACATGCTGCTACAACTGCTACAACATTAGCTTTAATATTATTTTGTGCAATCGCACACATTGTTCCTATTACTGCCGCAGCGCCTGCCATATCACTCTTCATAGTATCCATAGAAGCTGTTGGCTTTAGTGAGTAACCACCTGTATCAAAGGTTAGTCCCTTTCCTACAAGACCAAAAATTTCTTTACTTTCAGAATCACCCATATGTCTCATAACAATAAGTCTTGGTTTTCTTTCAGAACCTTTACCTACCTCATAGAATGCTTTCATACCTAATGCTTGAATTTGTTCTTCATCAAAAATCTCTACTTCAAATCCTTTTTCTTTAGCTAATTCCTCAACTCTATCTGCCAATGTTTCCGGATAAATAACATTAGCTGGTTCATTTACTAAATTTCTTGCTTCAATTACACCATCGATAAGATTATTTACCTCTCAAGTCTTTGATTAAGCTTATCTACCTTTTCTTCTGGAACATCTACTAAATATACAGTTGGATTATAGTCTACATTAGTTACATCCGTTTTATATTTATTAAAAGTATACGTTGAAAGTCTAAGTCCTTGTACAATAGCTTTTCCTATTGCTCCTGTACACATATGTGCAGCATCTATAAACTTAATGCCATACTTATCTAATTTTAGTTCTTTTGCTTTTTTTGCTCCTCTTGCAACAGCTTCTTTAAAAGCCTCCATTTTTAATTGATCATATTTCCCTAATCCAACTAGAATTATATATTTCATTTCATTGGTTGTATAATAAAAGCATTCTCCTACTTTACCCTTAAAGATATTTCCTTCTTTAATCTGCTCTATATTTTCACATGTACTTTTATAGTCTTCATAAACAGGTATAATCATTCCCTGTAAATTTTCTAATTTTTTATTTTCAATAATAATATTCATTAAGCTAGCCTCCTTAAATCTATTTTACTCTTTTATCTTACTACGGATAATTATTATTGTATAGATTTAATTTTCCAATAACCTTCTGAAATAGGTTCCATAACTTGATAAATAGATAAATCTTTTTGTTTTGCCTCAAAAACAATATCCTCTTGTTTAATACCTGCTAAAGTAAGTTGATTCTGTAGTGCCTCTACATCTTTAGCTTCAACATAATCAGCATGAGGTGGCTTATTAGGAGCATGTACACCAGATGAAATATGACATTTATCTGGGGGATAATCTCTAAGTAGCTCAATAATATCGCTATTTTTACTAGGGTTACATCTCTCATGATGAAAATCATATACCCATTTTAAGCCTAATTCTTTACATACTTGTACTATTTCTTCAGATGTATATGTTTTATCATCATTTTCTAATGTAAGTAAGTTTAGATCAAGCTTATCTTGATTCTCTTTAATTATTCTTTTAAACCTTTCTAATGTTTCTACTTTATCACCATAGGCTCCTCCTACATGTAGTACTAAATTTTGTCCTCCTACTAAATGTAAGAATTTCGCTTGAGCACAAAGTTCTCCTATAGATTTTTGAATAACTTCCTCCTTTGGAGATGCTAACATTGTAAAATGACTAGTATGCATAGATATCCTAAGTCCATACTCTTTTTGCCACTTCTTTATTCTTTCTAATTCATTTCTTATCTTATTACTATTCAATATATTGTAATCCTCTAAAATACTTTTCATTTCTGCTTTATCTATAAAAGGAATGATATCCGCTGTAATACGATAAACATATATATTATTTTTAATGTTATGATAAATAATATTACCTAATAAAATAATATTTTGTTCAACTACCTCTTTAATTTTTTCAATATCATAGTCTTCTATAGTTTTTAATCTAAAGGTACGATATTTCTTTTTTAAAGATAAATTAATACATGCATAGCCTATTCTTAATTCACATAAATTCATAAGTTCTTCCTTTTCTATATGGTATGATGTCTTTAACAATTGAATTATTACTTATAATAATAGTAATGATATTAAAACTTAGAAAGGATATATCAATGGATCAAGGAAAATTAAAAAGTAACCTTATTTTAATAACTTATGCCATCCTTTTATTCTTAAGCTTGCAAAATTGGGGCCTTATTATGAATGTAATCAGAGAAGTTTTTCATCTTATTGTTCCCTTTATCTATGGGTTTATAATAGCTTATTTATTGCATCGTCCATTTAATTTCTTCTATAATAAAATCTTTAAGTTTGATAATAAATGTAAATATAAGATTTTAAAACATATACGTAAACCAATTGCATTAGTTACTACTTACTTAGTAATTATTATTATTTTTATAGGTATTATTTCTTTATTAGTTCCACACCTTATAACAAGCATTGAAACACTTACTCGCGATTTACCAGCCCACTATAAAGCAGCTCAAGAATTTGCAGAAACTATTTTCAAAGACTTACATATTCCAAGTGAATTTATTTTAGAAGTCCAGCAATATGCAACTCAAATTGTACAACAAATCATTAGTTTTCTTTATAGTGCATTGCCAAATATAGTAGATTCTATATTTAATATTACATCTGGTATTACGAATATTATTTTTGGTATTATTATTTCTGTTTATTTACTAAGTAGCAAAGAAAAATTAGTTCTACAAAGTAAAAAAATATTATTAGCCTTTACTCCTAATCATTTTGCTTACCATATTATTAGAATTAGTCAATTAACTCATAAAACTTTTAGTAACTTTATTTCTGGACAGATTTTAGATGCATTTATATTAGGTCTTATGTGCTTCATCAGTATGAGTATTCTTAAAATGCCCTATGCCTTATTAATAAGTGTAATTATTGGTACTAGCAATATGATTCCAATCTTAGGTCCCATATTAGGAGCTATTCCTACAACATTTATTATCCTTATGGCAAATCCAACACATCCTATGCAAGCAGTGTGGTTTATTATTCTAATTATAGTCCTTCAACAAATTGATGGTGATATTATTTATCCTCGTGTTGTTGGTAACTCTATAGGCTTGTCTGGATTATGGGTAATGTTTGCAATCTTAGTAGCAGGAGGTAAATTTGGTATTATTGGAATGATCATAGGCGTTCCTACATTTGCTATTATCTATACTCTCTTACGCGAAGCAACCTATTTTAAACTACAACAAAAGAAGATTAGTTTAACTGATATAGATGCTAAAGAAAAGGACATAGAAGATTAATCTTCTATGTCCTTTTTATACCTATATGTATACCATCTGCATTTATAATCATAATGCAATACTTATACTTAATCTCTGATCAATATTTTGCATATCTTGTTTGGAAAGCATGCCTATTTTATGCGAAAGCCTTCTCTTAGAAATAGTTTTAATCTGCTCACACAATATAGTAGAATCATGCGTTAGAAAATGATACTTTTCTTTTGTCACTGTATAATGTGTAGGTATATCCTTTTTAATTTTTGATGTTAAAGGTACACATATAATTGTAGGAGAATAATGATTTCCTACATTGTTCTGTATAATTAACACAGGCCTTATCCCTGCTTGTTCACTGCCATCACCAACACCTAAATCTGCTTCGTAAATTTCTCCTCTACGAGGATATATGTATTCAGAAGATGTATCTTCAATATTCATGTATTCTCCTCCTTTACTAATTTTAGTATTACCCATTCATAACTGCTTTAAACATTATTTTTGAAAATACTAAAAATAAAAAAAGGCACTCATTAATGAGTGCCTTTTTCAGATATTACTATATGTTATTTTATAATTTTAAAAATTAATCTCTTGAATTGTTTATAAAAACTATTACAATATCTCTTCATTTTAGCTATTCTAAAATGTTATAAATAAAAAAGAACTTGCATTATCTGCAAGTTCTTGATGAGCCACCGGAGGCTCGAACTCCGGACCACTTGATTAAAAGTCAAGTGCTCTACCAACTGAGCTAGTGACCCATATTCTTATTTAAAAGCATAAATAAATGCCCAGAGCCGGAATCGAACCAGCGACACGAGGATTTTCAGTCCTCTGCTCTACCGACTGAGCTATCTGGGCAAATGGTTGCGGAGACAGGATTTGAACCTATGACCTTCGGGTTATGAGCCCGACGAGCTACCTAGCTGCTCCACTCCGCGATATTGCTTTTAAAGGATGGAGGGAGAAGGATTCGAACCTTCGAAGGCGGTGCCAACAGATTTACAGTCTGCCCCCTTTGGCCACTCGGGAACCCCTCCATAAAGCCGACGATCGGACTCGAACCGATAACCTGCTGATTACAAGTCAGCTGCTCTGCCAATTGAGCCACGTCGGCTTATACATGGTCGCTATAGGGCTCGAACCTATGACCCCCTGCTTGTAAGGCAGGTGCTCTCCCAGCTGAGCTAAGCGACCATATAAACGACCCAGAAGGGACTCGAACCCTCGACCTCCGCCGTGACAGGGCGGCGTGCTAACCAACTGTACCACTGGGCCATACTAAAAAGTATGATTTATACTTTCAAAACTAAACATAACCATTTTTTAACCTGTTTTTTTAGGTCAAACCCTCGAACCGTTAGTATTGGTCAGCTACACATGTTACCATGCTTACACCTCCAACCTATCTACCTCGTAGTCTACAAGGGGTCTTACTCCATTTCTGGATGGGAAGTCTTATCTTGAGGTCTGTTT
>NZ_LN875027.1:2500-12724 GCF_001282685.1 Niameybacter massiliensis
TGTCTTATGCTTTGACCAAAAAGATATACCTGCTTTACTTGAACTTAAAGATCGTGGTGTCCAAAATGGTGTTCCCAATCTTGCAATTCTCTCTGGTGATGAAGTGAGACGCTTGGAACCTGCTGTAACTGACCAAGTTGTTGCTGCACTGTATGCACCTACTGGTGGCATTGTATGCCCATTTAACTTGACTATTGCACTTGCTGAAAATGCACATACTAATGGAGTTGAGTTCCACTTTAACACTCCTATTACTTCTATTAAGAAAGAAGAAGATTACTTTGTACTTACGTCTCCTTGTCAAACTTACCAAGCTAAAGTGGTTGTTAATGCTGCTGGTGTATTCAGTGATACTTTAAATAATATGGTTAGCGCTGACCAATTCACTATTATACCTAGAAAAGGTGAGTATAACCTCTTTGATAAATATGTAGGACATTTGGCTAGTCATACTTTATTCCAACTTCCAACTAAACTTGGAAAAGGTATCTTAGTTTCTCCTACTATTGATGGTAACTTACTTGTAGGACCTAACGCAGTAGACCAAGATGATAAAGAAGATTTAGATACAACTAGACATGGCTTAGATGATATTATGCAAAAAGCACTACTTAGCGTAAAATCTATTCCTCTTAATATGGTGATCACTTCTTTTAGCGGACTTCGTGCCCGTTCAGAATTAGATGACTTTATTTTAGGTGAAGCTTCTGATGTGCCTAACTTCTTTAATGCCGCAAGCATTGAGTCTCCTGGACTTACTTGTGCACCACTTATAGGTAAATATATTACCGATCAAATTTGCAACAAATTAAATCCACCTCCAAATCCTCACTTTAATCCTAAACGTAAAGGAATCATTAGGTTTAATGAATGTTCTAAGGAGGAACAAGAGAAACTTATTCAATCTAATCCTCTCTATAGCAAGATAGTCTGTAGATGTGAATCTATTACAGAAGCTGAAATTGTAGATGCCCTTACACGACCTCTAGGTGCCCGTGATCTAGATGGTATAAAACGTAGAACACGGGCCGGTGCTGGTCGTTGCCAAGCTGGGTTCTGCCTTGTTCGCAATATGGAGCTTCTTGCAGAGTATTTAAATATACCTCTTATGGAGGTTAGCAAATTTGGTAAGTCTTCTACCTTTTTAGTTGGTCGTAATAAAGAAGATCTTTAATCTAGGAGGTGTACTATGCAAAGCTATGACTTAATCATTGTTGGTGGAGGTCCTGCTGGTTTAGGTGCTGCTCTAGCTGCTAGAAAAAAAGGCATTCAAAATTTACTTATTATAGAACGTGAAGCTTATCTTGGTGGGATTTTAAATCAATGTATTCATAATGGCTTCGGCCTTCATACTTTCAAAGAAGAACTTACTGGTCCAGAATATGCCGAACGATTTGTAAGTGCGATTCATAAGGAAAATATACCTTACTTACTAGGCACAATGGTCTTAGATATTACTCCTGATAAAGTAGTTTATGCACTCTCTCCTACAGAAGGTTTACTTACTTTAAAGGCAAAAGCGATTATTCTTGCTATGGGATGCCGTGAAAAGCCTCGTGGTGCGCTTACTATTCCAGGTAGTCGATGTAGTGGTATATTAACTGCTGGTACTGCTCAAAAGTTAGTGAATATGCGTGGTTTTATGCCGGGTAAAGAAGTAGTTGTATTAGGTTCTGGAGATATTGGCCTTATTATGGCAAGACGTATGACTCTTGAAGGTGCTAAAGTCAAAGCTGTAGCTGAGCTTCTTCCATACTCTAGTGGTTTAAAGCGTAATATTGTGCAATGTCTAGATGATTATGGCATCCCTCTCTTACTTAACCATACTGTTACCAAGGTTCATGGTAAAGATAGATTGACAGGAGTTACTATAGCTAAGGTAGATGAAAGTAAAAAGCCTATCCCTAATACTTCTACCTTTATTCCTTGTGACTTACTCCTTCTTTCTGTAGGTCTTCTACCAGAAAATGAACTCTCTCGCAAAGCTTCTATAGAACTTTCTCCTATTACAGGTGGAGCAATTGTAAATGAAATCTTAGAAACAAGTACACCTGGCATCTTTGCTTGTGGCAATGTCCTTCATGTTCATGACTTAGTTGACTATGTAACAACTGAAAGTGAAATAGCTGGTGCACATGCTGCAGACTATATTCTTAGTCATACTCATTCTTCTACTACTGGCAAAATACCAATTCTTGTAACAGAGGGTGTGCGCTATAGCGTACCTCATTTCCTAACTTCTGCTCCTACAACACCTATTACATTTCGCTTTAGAGTAGATAAAGTCTATAAAGATGCTTATAAATGTCTCTATATTAATGACATGCGTGTTATGAAAAAGAAAAAACGTATTTTTACACCAGGTGAAATGGAAGACCTTATCCTTACACCGAATCTCCTAGCTAAACATCCTCATATTACTTCCATCACTTTAAAGATAGAAAGGAGTTAAGCTATGAAAACAGTTGAACTTACATGTATTGGTTGCCCTCTTGGCTGTAGTCTTACCGCAACTCTAGATGACGATAAGGTCATAAATGTTACAGGCAACTCCTGCAAAATTGGTGTAGATTATGCTCATGAAGAATGTACACACCCTACTAGGGTTCTAACAACTACTTTACCTGTACGTGATGGTAACTTTCCTCGTGTAGCTGTTAAAACAAAGAAACCCATTCCTAAAACCAAGATTAGAGCTTGTATGAAAGCACTCAAAACACTAGAAGTTCGTGCACCTATTAATGTTGGTGATATCTTATGTAAAGATTTAGCCAATACAGGTGTAAGTGTTGTGGCTACTCAAAAAGTCTCTAAGATTGTTTAATACCTTTTAGTTCTAGCCCTAATTCTTGTCTCATAAACTTAATTAAAGGGCTAATCTTAAAATTAGCATAAACTTACTCTTCATTTCTTATTTTGGCACCCTGTTTTACAGACTCTTCTATTCCTTTCCTAGATGCACTAAAATTCAATTTTTCTTTTTCTTTGAGTGTACCCATTATACATGGGTTATTAGATTTATAGATAGAAGTACTGGGGCTCTATCTATTTCTACATTCTCTATGATATGATGGGATTAACTTCTATTTATTCTAAGGGGGTATTTTATTTATGCCAAAGTATATCATGTCGTTAGATCAAGGAACTACTAGTTCAAGATGTATTCTTTTTAACGAAAAGGGTCTCATTGAAAGTGTAGCTCAAAAAGAATTTACTCAAATTTATCCTAAAGCTGGCTGGGTAGAACATGATCCTGCTGAAATTTGGTTTACCCAAATTAGCGTTGCTACAGAAGCAATGCAACATATTAATGCTTCTGCAAGTGATATCGCTGCTTTAGGTATTACCAATCAACGTGAAACAACTGTTGTATGGGATAAGGCAACTGGTAGACCTATCTACAATGCTATCGTATGGCAATGTAGAAGAACCTCCGAATACTGCGATAGCCTTAAAGAAGAAGGCTATGACCAAGTTATTAAAGACAAAACTGGTCTTATCTTAGATGCTTATTTTTCTGGCACTAAAGTTAAATGGATTCTAGATAACGTTGAAGGTGCAAGAGAAAAAGCTGAACGTGGCGAACTTCTCTTTGGTACCATTGATACTTGGCTTATTTGGAATCTCACAAATGGCAAAGTTCATGTAACGGACTATTCCAATGCTTCACGTACCCTCCTATTCAATATTCATACATTAAAATGGGATGAAGACATCTTAGCTAAATTAAACATTCCACTTTGTATGCTCCCAGAAGTTAAACCTTCTAGCTGTGTATATGGAGAAACTGATCCTTCTCTACTTGGTGGAGCTATCCCTATTGGTGGTGCTGCTGGTGACCAACAAGCTGCTCTTTTCGGTCAAGTTTGTCATAAACCAGGTACAGCCAAAAATACTTATGGCACAGGTTGCTTCTTGCTTATGAATACAGGTGAGCAGGCTATTACTTCTAAAAACGGCCTCCTTACTACAATCGCTTGGGGACTTGATGGTAAAGTTGAATATGCACTTGAAGGAAGTATCTTCATTGCAGGTGCAGCTATTCAATGGCTAAGAGATGAGTTACGTATGATTGACCATGCTTCTCATACTGAAACTTATGCTAAGTCTGTTCCTGATACTAACGGTGTATATGTGGTTCCTGCCTTTACAGGACTTGGTGCACCTTATTGGGATCAGTATGCACGTGGTACAGTGGTAGGTCTTACTCGTGGTGTTAAAAAGGAACACTTTATTCGTGCAACATTAGAATCTCTAGCTTATCAAACTTATGATGTACTTAAAGCTATGCAAGAAGATTCAGGCATTGAACTTAAAGCACTCAAAGTAGATGGTGGCGCCTGTGCAAATAACTTCTTAATGCAATTCCAATCTGACATTCTTGGTGTTCAAGTTGATAGACCTGAAATTATTGAAACAACAGCTCTTGGTGCTGCATACCTTGCAGGTCTTGCAGTAGGATACTGGAAAGACAAAGAAGATATCAGTAAGAACTGGGCACTTTCAAGAAGCTTCATACCAAAAATGGATACAAAGAAATGTGACGAACTACTTGTTGGCTGGCATAAAGCTGTTAAATGCTCTCTAGGTTGGGCTAAATAATTAAGAGAAGTTGTTAAAAAGTATTTAATTCGAGGGGGAATTGAATGATGTCAACATTCTTTGCAGAGCTTTTAGGAACTATGATTCTTATACTTTTAGGTAATGGCGTTGTTGCCAACGTAAATCTTAACAAATCAAAAGGTAAAGGTGGCGGTTGGATCGTTGTTGCTACAGGTTGGGCACTTGCTGTTGCTATTCCTGTATATATCTTTGGCCCTATTAGCGGGGCACACTTTAACCCTGCTGTAACTATTGCCAATGCAGCAATTGGTAATTTTGCTTGGGCAGATGTACCTATGTACATTATCGCTCAAATGATTGGTGCTATTATTGGTGCATGTCTTGTATTCCTTCATTACCTTCCACACTGGAAGGAAACTGAAGATAAGGCTACAAAACTTGCATGTTTTGCAACAGGTCCAGCTATTCCTTCTACAATCGGAAACTTTATTTCTGAGTTTATCGGAACATTTATTTTAGTATTTGCATTACTCGGTATTGGTAACACAGTTATGGTAGACGGACTTTCTCCTATGGTAGTAGGTCTTGTTATTTGGGTAATCGGCTTAACACTCGGTGGTCCAACTGGTTATGCTATCAACCCTGCTCGTGACTTAGGTCCTCGTATTGCTCATGCACTCCTTCCTATCCCAGGAAAAGGTGACTCTGACTGGAAATATGCTTGGATTCCAGTTGTTGCACCAATAGCTGGTGGCGTTGTAGCCGCTTTAATATTCGCAGCTATTTTTTAAAATTTAAACTGTTATAATTTATCTACTCTACGAAGTAAAATAATAAGGGCATGCCACTCTAGATTTATTACGACGGATTTTGGGCTAAACTATTTTTGTTTCTCCTCCTATCCTGAAAGATATCTAGAGGGCTATGCCCTTTTATTATAGGAAGTAAAGCATTAATAATTATCATTGAAAATGTTTAGGGGGCTACTATGAAAAAGATCATTAATAATCCAAGTCAAGTTGTAGAAGAAATGTTAGAAGGTATTGTATGTGCTTATCCTCATGCTATTAAACGTTTGCCTGGCACACAAGTTCTTGTACGTGCAAATAAAACAGATCATAAAGTTGCCCTTGTAAGTGGTGGCGGAAGTGGACATGAACCTTCTCATGGTGGATTTGTAGGAACGGGTATGTTAGATGGTGCTGTAGCTGGTGCTGTATTTACATCACCTACACCTGACCAAGTTTATGAAGCCATTAAAGCCGTTGATAATGGAAGTGGTGTACTCCTTATTATTAAAAATTATACAGGAGATGTACTCAACTTTGAGATGGCTGCTGATCTTGCCATGATGGATGGGATTGAAGTAGAAAAGGTTATCGTTAATGATGATGTAGCTGTAGAAAATAGTACTTGGACTACAGGTAGACGTGGTATTGCAGGTACACTCTTTGTACATAAGATTGCAGGTGCAAAAGCAGAAGCAGGCGCACCTCTTAGCGAAGTTAAACGTGTAGCTGAAAAGGTTATTGCCAATGTCCGTTCCATGGGAATGGCACTTTCTGCTTGTACAGTACCAGAAGCCGGCAAACCTAGCTTTACACTTGCTGATGATGAGATGGAAATCGGTCTAGGTATTCACGGTGAACCAGGTACTCATCGTGAAAAAATTAAAGAAGCTGATGCTATTGTAAGTGATTTATTAGATAAAATCTTTCTTGATCTACCACTTCAAGCTCAAGATGAAGTAGCTGTTCTTGTAAATGGCTTAGGTGCAACCCCACTTATGGAACTCTATATTGCTAATCGCAAAGTAAATGAAATCCTTACTTCAAAAGGAATTATACCCGTTAAAACATTGGTAGGAAACTATATGACTTCTATTGAAATGGCTGGTTTCTCCATTTCACTTCTAAAGTTAGATGATGAACTTAAAGGCTTACTTGAAGCACCTGCTAATACACCTGCACTTGTACAATATTAATTCAAGTAAATTCATCTTTTTAATACATTAAAGAGCTATAAAACTTCTATTTGTTCTATAGCTCTTCTTCTATCATTAAAATTGTTCAGTTCTCTTTAAAAACTATTCATTAAGGACTACTAATCGCTTACCAGCCTAATTGTTTTGTTTTATTAGTGAAATGGGTATCATCATTCTTAAAGATAATATGACACTCACCTTTTTCGTCACATTCAATTTTTGTAAGCGTTGTTTGCCCCATAACCTCTTGATTCACATCTTGATCCTTAAAGTAATACATTAAGGCTTTTAAAGTAATGCCGTGAGCTACAATAAGTATTTCTTTTCCTTTGTTTACTTCAATAATCTCATCCATAGCCTGTCTTACTCTATCCCTTACTTCCTCTAGGTTTTCACCACCTGGAGCTGACATAGTTGTATGACCTTCCATAATCAGATTAATATTCCACTCAGGATTTTCTTTTGTAATCTCTTCTGTCTTTCTTCCTTCATATTCTCCAAAGCCCATTTCCATAAGTCCATCGCAAGTAATGACTTCTACTGATTTATCACCCTTTAAAATATGTGCTGTATGTAATGCCCTCTCAATTGGACTTGAGTAAATAACATCTATGTTTAAGTCTTTTAAACGCTCTTTGAGTTCTTCAGCTTTTTGGATTCCTTCTTGTGTAAGTGGTGAATTACCTCTTCCTTGTAAACGCTTTTCTATATTCCATTCTGTCTGTCCATGTCGTGTTAAATAAATTGTTGTTTTCATTTTACTGCCTCGTTTCTATACACTGTATATGCTATTCATTATTTATTATAAAAGCTTTTTATATTTATAGGAAGTTTAAAAACGTTAAAAAAGATAATATAACTTAAATGATAAGTTTAATGGAAATTAAGTTATAAAAAAGAGGTACTGTATTAACAGCACCTCTTATAGCTTATTCATTTTCCAAGCATTCTCAGCTTCCTCTATAATACTCTCTATAGGATCTTCAATACTTGCTTGCAGCGCTGCTACAATACTTCCCTCAACAATAGGAGCATTCACAATATGTATATTGGATTTCATCTTTTCATCCCCTAATAAATCCATAGCCATTTGTGTACTTAATACACTACTCCCTAAATCTACAAACACAAGTACACCTTCTTCTGTATACACACTATAAAGCCCTTCCATAATACGTACTGCATCTGTACCTATACTTCCATCATCAAGTCCACCTACAGCCTTTATTGGAAGCCTTTCATCTGCCATTTGCTTAGCTACCTCTACTGCACCTTCTGCCAATGCCTTACTATGCGATACAATTAAAATACCTATCATCTCTTATGCCTCCTGTCTTACTAAAACATCTGTAATAGATTGAAGCATAATCAATGTAGACGTCGCCCCTGGATCTTGATGCCCTATACTACGTTCACCTAGATAACTCGCTCTACCTTTTCTTGCTGCAATAAGCTTGGTAGACTCTACGCCACCTTCAGCTGCCTTACATGCTGCTTGCATACATTCAACTGTAGATTTACCTTCATTAATTCCTTTAAAGTAAATCTCACAAGCTGGTTCTAAAGCATCAATAATGGTTTTATCCCCTCTTGTAGCTTTCCCTCTTTCTTGAATCCCCTCTAAGCTAGCCCTTAAGATTATACCAAGTAATTCACCATCTACTTGTTCATGATTTCTCGTTGCCATTGCTGCCTTTAAAAAAGCACTTCCATACAAGGGACCTGATGCACCTCCAACTGTAGATATAATAATCATACCTACTTTTTTCAAGCTATCACTTATACTCATTTCTTCATCTACATTCAGTTTGCTCATTACATTACTAAAGCCTCTTGCCATATTAATGCCATGATCTCCGTCACCTATTTCACGATCTAAATCTGTTAAGAAGTCCTTGTTTGCTTGTATATTGCTTGCAATTTCACTAATCATTTTATAGAATACAGCATTCATCAAATCACTCCTATAATAAGTCTTATTTTATTATACGAGCTCTATCCTCTAGAAATAACCTTTTCACAAAATTGTTCTTTACCTAAACGATCAATAAGAAAACCTAGCTTTTCTCCTGGCTCTGCATACTCCTCATAAACTAAAATCAAGCGATCAATATATTCTAATGCTTCTCGTTCTGTTAGCCCCGTAGCCAAAACATCTGCAAGTCTTGGGTGAAAGCCTGCTGATCCACCTGCTGTTACCTTATAACCATCTTTATCACCAATAACACCAATATCCTTACTATATACACTTCCACAAGCATTTAGGCATCCTGCTACACCTATTTTTGTACGGCAAGGCATCTCTTTCCACTGATATTTGTTAGAAAGCTTCATTCCTATTCCAATACTATTTACCTTAGAACGCTTACAAAATCCAGCTGGACACATCTCAACATTCTTTATAGAGTTTTGTTCCTTAACTGCTGGCACCATCCCAAGCTCTTCCCATATATGTGGGATATCTTCTTCTTTTAAATTAGTAATAAGGATACGTTGACCTGAGGTAATCTTTACAACGCCCTTATATTTTTTAGTTACTTCCCCTATCTTAATTAAATGATCTGCTGTAATAAAGCCACCTGGTATATGTGGTGTAATTGCATAAGTACGTTTTCCGTTTCTAATCTTTTGTAAATTAGCCATAAGGTCTCCTTCTATATACTCATAATAACTACGATAAAGTTTAATACACAAGCTTATCTCTACTTCATATAAATATCTTTAAATAATTTAATAGGTTCTTGCTGTTCACTATGAACTCCAATATGTTTTTCCATCCATACCATATCATACCACCTATTAAATTTATAGCCACATTTATGAAATCTTCCTATAAAATCGTATCCTAACTTTTCATGAAAAGAAATACTCCCCCTAGTCAGATATTCATCCTCTACTTCTGGATAAGCAATGCATGCATTCAAATTTAATATTCCTTGTTTTTTTAAGCTTGTTTCTAAAGCATCATATAACTTACTTCCAATTCTCATACCTTTTCTATTCATTTTTACATAAATAGAAGTCTCTACAGCCCAGTCATATGCCTCTCTACTTTTAAAAGCTCCTGCATACGCATAGCCTAGTATTTCTCCATTACTTTCTGCTACTAAATAAGGATATTTTTTTAAAGTATTTTGGATACGATCTTCGAATTCTTTAACTGATGGTACCTCATACTCAAATGTAATTGCAGTTGTCTCTACATAAGGAGCATAGATTTGCAACAACTCTCCTGCATCCTGAGCTGTTGCAACCCTAATATTTATCATCGAATTTGTCATTTCTATTCCTCCTCAAATTTTCATTTATTGATTTGTAATTTTTCTTAGCTTTAATTTAATATATTACCAAATATTATAAAATAAATATACGAATAAAGCCTTATAAACTTTAGAAGTTTATAAGGCTTTAGAAATTGCGGAGTCAGGACTTGAACCTGAGACCTTCGGGTTATGAGCCCGACGAGCTGCCAACTGCTCCACTCCGCGTTATTATGTTGTTATGTCAGCTTTTCTAGCTATAAAATAAAAATTTGGCAGCCACCTACTCTCCCGGTCCGTCTCCAGACAAGTACCATCGGCCGACTAGGTCTTAACCTACGTGTTCGGTATGGGAACGGGTGTGTCCCCTAGTCGCATCGCCACCAAAAATATTTGAGTATTCTTTTTCTTATACTC
>NZ_LN875028.1 GCF_001282685.1 Niameybacter massiliensis
TAGGTCAAACCCTCGAACCGTTAGTATTGGTCAGCTACACATGTTACCATGCTTACACCTCCAACCTATCTACCTCGTAGTCTACAAGGGGTCTTACTCCATTTCTGGATGGGAAGTCTTATCTTGAGGTCTGTTTCACGCTTAGATGCCTTCAGCGTTTATCAGCTCCAGACTTAGCTACTCTGCTATAGGCTTGGCAGCCTAACAGATGCACCAGCGGTCTGTTCATCCCGGTCCTCTCGTACTAAGGACAACGCCTCTCAAACTTCCTACGCCCACGACGGATAGGGACCGAACTGTCTCACGACGTTCTGAACCCAGCTCGCGTACCGCTTTAATGGGCGAACAGCCCAACCCTTGGAACCTGCTTCAGCTCCAGGATGCGATGAGCCGACATCGAGGTGCCAAACCTCCCCGTCGATGTGAACTCTTGGGGGAGATAAGCCTGTTATCCCCGGGGTAGCTTTTATCCGTTGAGCGATGGCAATCCCACTTTCATACCACCGGATCACTAAGTCCTACTTTCGTACCTGCTCCACCCGTCGGTGTCGCAGTCAAGCAACCTTCTGCCTTTGCACTCTACGAATGGTTTCCGACCATTCTGAGGTTACCTTTGAGCGCCTCCGTTACTCTTTCGGAGGCGACCGCCCCAGTCAAACTGTCCACCTGACATTGTCCCAAACCCGGATCACGGGCTATGGTTAGAAGTTAAGTATTACAAGAGAGGTATCCCACCGGCGGCTCCATGCAGACTGGCGTCCACACTTCTTAGCCTCCCTCCTATCCTGTACATGTAATACCCAACCTCAGTATCAAGTTACAGTAAAGCTCCACGGGGTCTTTCCGTCCTGTCGCGGGTAACCAGCATCTTCACTGGTACTACAATTTCACCGGGTGCGCTGTCGAGACAGTGCCCAAATCATTACGCCTTTCGTGCGGGTCAGAACTTACCTGACAAGGAATTTCGCTACCTTAGGACCGTTATAGTTACGGCCGCCGTTTACTGGGGCTTAAGTTCAAAGCTTCGGATTACTCCTAACCTCTCCCCTTAACCTTCCAGCACCGGGCAGGCGTCAGCCCCTATACTTCACCTTTCGGTTTAGCAGAGACCTGTGTTTTTGCTAAACAGTTGCTTGGGCCTATTCTCTGCGGCCTACCGAAGTAGGCACCCCTTCTCCCTAAGTTACGGGGTCATTTTGCCGAGTTCCTTAACAACGCTTCTCCCGTCGGCCTTAGGATTCTCTCCTCATCCACCTGTGTCGGTTTACGGTACGGGTACCTATCACGCAATAGCAGCTTTTCTCGGCAGTGTGGATTCAGGAACTTCTCTACTTTAATTTCGATCCGTATCGTACTTCAC
>NZ_LN875029.1 GCF_001282685.1 Niameybacter massiliensis
GAGTATAAGAAAAAGAATACTCAAATATTTTTGGTGGCGATGCGACTAGGGGACACACCCGTTCCCATACCGAACACGTAGGTTAAGACCTAGTCGGCCGATGGTACTTGTCTGGAGACGGACCGGGAGAGTAGGTGGCTGCCAAATTTTTAATATGGCCCAGTGGTACAGTTGGTTAGCACGCCGCCCTGTCACGGCGGAGGTCGAGGGTTCGAGTCCCTTCTGGGTCGTTTAATATCGCGGAGTGGAGCAGTTGGCAGCTCGTCGGGCTCATAACCCGAAGGTCTCAGGTTCAAGTCCTGACTCCGCAATTCACAAAGTTCTAGAGTTTATCTAGGACTTTTTTTGTGTGCAAAAATAAAAAGATACGTTTAAAAAGATAATACTATGGTACAATTTAGAGGTGTGAATATTGAATTTAAACATAAGGGAGATTCAGAGCATGCTAATAACAAAACATAGTACATTTATTATGATTGGAGATTCAGTAACAGATTGTGGAAGAAAGAGACCTGAAGGTGAAGATATTAGTGTAGGTAATGGGTGGGGAGATGGTTATGTTAATTTAGTTAGAAGCCATTTAGGTGCATTTTACCCAGATTACGGTATTAGGGTAATCAATAAAGGGAATTCTGGAGAACAATCAGCAGATTTATTACCAAGATGGGAAGAAGATGTACTTGCTTATAAACCAGAATGGGTAAGTATTTTGATTGGTATTAATGATGTATGGCGTATATTTGATTCAGCCAATATGAAAGAAATACATGGTAAAAGAGAACTGTATGAGAGTCATCTACGTACTGTTATAGAAAAGACATTACCTATTACAAAAAATATTATTCTTATGGCTCCTTATTTTATTGAAAGTAATAAGCAAGATGCTATGAGACAAGAAATGGATGCATATGGAGTAATCTGCAAAAAAATAGCAGAGGAGTATGGATTATTCTTTATAGATTTACAAGCTACTTTTGATGGGGTATTAGAACATGTACATCCAATGTATTTTGGATGGGATCGTATTCATCCCAATACAATAGGACATACACTTATTGCTAAACAGATTTTAGATATTATTGAAGCGTAGTATAAGCTATTACATATCTAAAGATTAAATAAAAAATCATGATAAGAATAAGCCATAGCTATCTAGTAATAGTCTATGGCTTATTTTTATGTTTTTAATAATTTATCAAAGTAGTATTAAGAAATATTCTGTAAATGATATTGACTTATAGCTACTTGGTGATACAATATAGTTAACTAGTAGGTATTGCATAGTAGTAAGGGGTGAAAAAATGTACGATCAGACACAGCTGAGAAAAGGAACGTTAGAAGGATGTATCTTGAAAATTATTTGTAAGGAAGAAACCTATGGCTATGAGATTGTATCTAAACTACAAGAGGCTGGTTTTAAGGAAGTTAAAGAAGGAACGATTTATCCTTTATTAGTAAGACTAGAGAAAAAGGGTGTTGTATGCTCGAAGTTTAAGGCATCGCCTTTAGGACCTAGCCGTAAGTACTATCAATTAACTGAAGAAGGGCAAGTATTATTAGAAGAATTTCAGGAAGCTTGGAATGAAGTTTCATATATTGTAAATCAGTTATTAAAGGATGGGGATTTATATGAAAAATGAATTAGCATTATTGAAGAAGGAAAATAAATTAAGAACAGAATTTATACCAGAAGAAGACAGAGATATGATTAGGCGTATGTCTCAATATATGAGTTCAAGGAGAATAGGTGCTTTTGATGTAGAAGTAACACGTAAAGAGCTTATTGGTATGGCATTAGGAGCAATGCAAGATGGAGAGTCTTTACAGACCGTAATAGGAAAAGATGAAAAAGAGTTTTGTGATGATATCATAGAAAGTAGCAAAAAAACACTAGTAAGCGAAGTACTATTAATGAGTATATTACGTGGAATAATGTACTATGGTATTGCTTTAATAGCATCTGTATTACTCTTTGATGTGTATGGGAAGGTTACATTCGATAGTTATCTTTTAGTATTTGCACCATTATGGGCACTATTTTGCGTGATTATAAATATTTTTATTGGAGAAAGATATAGTTATGAGCAAGGTATTAAAAAGTATATTCCTACGATTATTTTTTGCATATCATTCTTCATATGCATGTTTTTAGAAGATTATTTACTACCGGGTGTAGTTGTAGAAGTAAGTAGAGGACTTGTATTAGGTATCGTGATTGTAGGAGGAGTTGTAGTAAAATTTATTTATGATTCTTATATCAACTATATTGCAAAAAATTATCACTGGAGAGATTAATGATAAATTTTATAGTATAAAATGCCCCTTGTCTATTTGACAGAGGGCATTTTGCTTAGTGCTTTAGTATGTTACTTATTACTTGGAAGATCTTCTTGAGCAGGATTATTAATGAGCTTACCTGTATAGTCAAAGCGAGAACCATGACAAGGGCAATCCCAGCTGAGTTCATCAGGATTCCATTCCAGTTGACAACCAAGATGAGGGCAGCGCGTAGAAACTATAAAGGTTTCACCTGATGGTGTTTTATATACCCCTACTTTATCACATTCATATTCAACAACACCACCATGCCCTACAGGAAGAGCTTCAATTTCAGTATTGGGTTTAGTGAATAATTGTCTTGAAAGGGATTTGACAGCATGAGCTGTTTCATCTAGAGACGCTTTGGCAGATTCGGCGATAGATATACGAAGAGGAGAAAATACTTCGGCATAATCATTAACTTTACCTAAAATAGCATCGCTAATAATATGAGCAGACACCATAGAACTAGTCATTCCCCACTTGCCAAAACCGGTTGCTACATACCAATGTGGTGTAGAATGAGAGAACTGTCCAATATAGGGTACGCCATCTAAAGGCATACAATCTTGAGCAGACCAATGAGTGACTTCTTGAGACTGTGGCCAGAATTCCTTTGCTTTTTCCCTTAAGAAGTTATATTGACCACCTTTGGAGTTTTCACCTGTACGATGATTACCGCCTCCTAGTAATAGGAGGTCACCACTATTTCTAAAAGATAATCCATTTGGATCAATGCCGAGATAAGTACCATCTAATTTACAGGCATTTTTTAAAGCAATAACGTAGCTACGTTCTTGATGCATACGTAAAAAATAGTAGCCAGGTTTATTCATAAAAGGATAGTGGCAGGCAAAAACAATGTCTTTGGCAGTTACAGTTCCTCTATTTGTAAAGATACGTTGACCTTCTACATTATTAACTTTTGTATGCTCATAAATCGTTAAGTTTTTTGAGATAGCTTCAATAAATTTTAGGGGATGAAATTGAGCTTGCCTATCCAGTTTGACAGCTCCTTCAACTGGGAAAGGAAGCTGAGTATCTGTTACAAAAGTAGCGGGTAAACCTACAGTTTGAGCTGCAAGCGCCTCTTCTTTAAGTGATTTGCTATCAAGTGTGGAGTAAATATGAGCTGGGTAATCTTCAAATTCACATTCGATAGCATGTTCTTTGATAATTTCACGATAGCTTGTAATGGCTTGTTGATTTGCCTGGGCATATTGAGCAGCCTTATTTTTTCCAAAATCTTTAATAAGTTGATGATAAATGAGTCCATGTTGTGAAGTAACTTTAGCGGTTGTACCACTAGTTTGTCCACTAGCAACTGTATCGGCCTCTAGAATAATAGCTTGAATACCTTGCTGCTGTAGAAAATAAGCAATTAATGTTCCTGCAAGCCCGCCACCGATAATTGCTACATCGACTGTAAGATCACCCTTTAGCGTGGGATGTTTTGTTAATTGTACATTTTGTTTCCAAATTGAATGCATTCGTATTCACCTCGTATTTAGGGTTAACAAAATGAATAAAATTAACACTCTATAAAATGATTTTTTATAAAGAATATTAATTTGAACAGACACCACCCATAGCACGGTATTTTCCAGGACTAATGCCAGAATACTTTTTGAAGCTTTTTAAGAAATAGAAGTAATCGTTATAGCCTACTTTTTCACTGATATCATTTAAAGAAAGATCGCTATTAAGTAGAAGTTGTTTAGCTTTTTGTATACGAAGTTGGCATATGTAATCGGTATAAGTGGAGCCAGTTTCTTTACGGAAGAGTTGGCTGATATAACTTTGATTTAAATTAAAATTTGAGGCAATATCGGATAAAGAAATATTATTCATATAGTTACCATTAATAAACTGCAAGATATAGATAAAAGTATTGTTATGAGTAGATGGTAATTCTACAGGAATAGATTCTTCTAAGAGCATATCAGAAAGTGTTGTAATCATAGTAGAGAAGTGATTGAAGTTTTGATAAAGCTCTTCTAGGTTATGAATATAATAGTCCTCCAAATCTAATTGTGTATAATCAGTAATATAGGTTATAGATAAATTCCATACTTTTAAAGCAAAATATATATTATAATTTGAAAACTGACTAGGGTTATTAATTTTAGAAAGTGCCAGTTTAATATCAGGTAAATTTCTTGTTGTCAGTATTTTCTTAAGGTCAGTAAGAAAGTGGTGATGGTTACTCGGTATAGTAGTACATAAATAAGGTGCCTCAAAAAAGAAAAATTGATAAGCCATAATAATAGTCTGGCGAAGTGTTTGTTTAAAAGTTTCAAGGGTCACAGGTGTTGGATATAATCCAATCCCTTTAACTTTTGAGTCATTGAGTAAAGCATTAGTCAGGTAGAGCTCATTGAAAGGTTCATTAGATAAATAGATGTATTTATTAGCTCCAAATTTAATAGTTACATAGTTTGAAGCGATATTATATAAAGGAAGAAGTGCTCCTATAGAGACCATAATATGAACTTTTTCGGAATTAAGATGTTTTTCTTGGAAATAAGAAGTTAAAAAATCTAAATCTTGATTTTCTAATGCATCAATAATATCATAGCTAGACTGATTTAGTTTAGAGGTATTCATAATTCCTTTACGCAAAAGAGTTGTAATTTCCCCATAATCTAAAGGTTTAATACAGTAACCTAATACATTATATTTAATAGCTTTTTGAGCGTAAGTAAAATCAGCATAACCACTAATAATGATAAGCTGAATGTGAGGAAAATGATTAAATACATAATCACATAAATCTAAGCCGCTAAGGCCTGGCATACGTATATCTGTAATAATAAGGTCAACAGGATGGGTTTTGATAAACTCTAATGCATCTATACTATTTGAAAATGTACCTACGACTTTTACATTAAGAGATTCCCACGGGATAGAATTAAGCATTGATTTAATAATAAAGGTTTCATCATCAACAAGTATTATATTAAGCATAGTGACCTCCTTGATTTATTATGGGTAATAAAATAGTAATTTTAGTACCGATACCCTGAGTACTTTCGATAGATAATCCATAGTCATCCCCATACTCTAGGCGAATTCGATTATGAACATTAAGTAATCCAATATGAGAAGTTGGAGAAGAAATTAGGTTACTTGGTAAAGCGAGTGATTCTTTTAGGTGTTCAAGAGTATTTTTGGGAATGCCGATACCATCATCTTGAACTATAATTTGTAGCCCATTATCTAGTAAAAGACTTCCTATATACAAGATACCGGATTCTAATTTAGGTTCTAGGCCATGAAAAATAGCATTTTCTATTAACGGTTGAAGAATCATTTTTGGAACAGTAAGATTTTCAGTAGGAAGCATAATATTATAGATTACATCAAATTTGGAATTAAAACGTATAAGTTGTATATCAATATAAGATTTTATAACAGAGACCTCTTCATAAAGTAAGGTTTTATTGGCGCCTTTAATACTATAATGAAAGATCTTTCCCATACCAAGAGCAATTTGAGCAATTTGTGGACAGTTATTTTCTAGGGCTAGTCCTCTAATGGATTCTAAAGTATTGTATAAAAAATGAGGATTAATTTGGCTCCTTAGATGTAAAAGCTCAGCTTTATTTTTTTGAAGTTCTAGCTCATACATTCTTGTGGTTGTAGTAAAGAGCTGTTTATTAAGAGAAGTAATCTCTGAAATCATTAAATTAAATTCGTTAGAGAGTGTTACAATTTCCGTACTACCTTCAAGAGAAATGGGTTGTTTTAAGTTTTTCATATTTCCTTCACCAATATTTTTAATAAATTTATAAAGGTTATTAATTGGATTAAGAAAATTTGATAACAGGAGTTTTATGCTCAGCCAAATAAAGATAATAATACATCCTATAATAAGAGAAGTAAGAAATAGTATATCTTTTAGCTGGAGTGACAATGCATTTTTATCAATAGCACTAATAATATAATAATTTAGCTCAGGTATAAAAGAGGTATAAACAAGGAAGTCCTTGTTTTCTGATTCTATAAAATCATTAGTAAGTGTGCTTTTTTTAAAAACATCTGAAGAGATAGTAGTTGTAATAATATGTGAGGCTAATGCTTCGCTACAATTAAATGGATAGATATTACCATTATTATCTCCTATTATAAAATATGTAGTTTCTTCATAGGTATCTCTAGGTAAAGAGGTAGCAAATTTAGAAGGGTCTATAGATATCAGTAGATTTCCTAAATAGTCACCATAAAATGAAGAAGAATGAAACCCAAAAATACTTTTTGTAAATACTAAATAAGGCATACTTGTTGCATTAAAAAAAGAAGAGGACATAATACCTAAGCTATTAATCTGTGTAGTATTGGTATAGTTAGCAGTAACTCTTCTAAGAGTATCATCATCAAATAAATTTGAATATGCAAAGTCATTGCTTATTAGTCCTATATCAGCAACATCCTTATTCATGATGCTTAAAGAGAGGAAAAGTCGATTAAGGTTGTTTAAATATACTGTAGTATTAGCGCTAAAAGGAGAGGCTAATAAATATTCTAGATTTGGATCAAATTGTATAAATTCATATAAAGTAGAAACCCTTTTATAAAGATAGTCAATATCAGATTTAAAACGTAGAGCACGAGAAGTAGAATATGCAATTTGTTTATCTAACAATAAATCCTTAATACTTAGTGCGATAAAGGATGTTAATACAAGACATGTAGTTAGTAAAAACATAGATAGCACAATGAATTGCTTTTTTAATGAGTATTTTTTTAGTCTTAGCATTAGTAATCTCCGTATATAAAATGAAATCATATTAACTAATTATAATACAATTTTTTAAAAAAATATATGCAAAAATAGTAGATAACCTAAAAATTTTATATACCATAATTATTGGAATAAAAAAAATGCATAAAACTATAGTCTTATTACATTTTTTTTTAGATGAAATGATAGTAAAATTTTATCATACAGTAAAAAAGGAGGTAACATATGAGGACTATAGAAATGGGGGAAAATACAAAAAAAGATAAAATGCTATTTATCAAACAAGATACATGGCAAAAGATAAAAAATGATAGGTTACTTTATATTATCATTATTCCGGTTATTATATGGTATATCATGTTTTGCTATGTACCAATGGGAGGATTGGTATTAGCTTTTAAACAGTTTAGGTATGATGCTGGATTATGGAATAGTCCTTGGATTGGTTTAGAAAACTTTAGACTTATGTTTGAAGATAGAGACTTCTGGATTGCTTTCAAAAATACGCTTATTTTTAGTGGTGGTAAAATGCTCTTCCACTTTCCAGTGCCTATTATTATAGCTATTTTACTTAATGAAATTAGAAATCCAAAGCTTAAGAAGTTTTATCAAACAGTATTTACCTTCCCACACTTTATTTCATGGGTTGTATTAGCAGGGGTACTAACAAATATGTTTGCCTCTAATGGAATCGTAAATCAAATGTTAAGTGCTATGGGAATGGATACAATAGCACCTTTAGTATCTACAACAAGTTTTAGACCGTTTATTTGGATATCTAACATATGGAAAGAGTTAGGATGGGATTCTATCATTTACCTTGCAGCTTTTGCAGGTATTGATCCTGGTCTTTATGAAGCGGCAAGTATAGATGGGGCAAATAGATGGCAAAAAATGTTGCATGTCTCTTGGCCAGGAATCAGGAGCACAGTAGCGATTATGTTCATATTAGCGATAGGTCAGATTATGACTAATGGCGCTAACTTTGACCAAATCTTTAACTTATACTCATCTCCTGTTTATTCAGTAGCAGATACAATAGATACTTATGTATTTAGAAAATCCTTTGTTACTGGAGGAAACTTTGGTTATACAACTGCATTGGGATTATTTAAGTCTATTATAGGTGTAGTATTGCTAACAACAGCCAATAAAGTAGTCACAAAACATGGCGAACAAGGCTTATTCTAAGGGGGGAGAGTATATGAAAATCAAGAAATTAAAATCTATAAGTCCATTTGAAGTTATTCTAATAGCATTCTTGACATTATTAGCTATCATTACGATATACCCTTTTTATAATGTGCTTATTACGTCCATTGCAAATACTAAATCTATTGCAGAACATACACCATATTTATTACCTTATGTAGTCGATTGGACAGGGTATAAAACAATTATGGATGATATTTATTTCTACAAAGCACTAGGGGTAACTGTTTTTATTACTGTTGTAGGGACAGCAGTCAATATGTTGCTATCAGTAAGTGGGGCTTATGTATTATCTAAGAAGGATTTAATCGGACGTAAAGTTATCTTATGGATGGTTCTTTTTACAATGTTATTTAATGGTGGTTTAGTACCTACATATTTAGTAGTAAAAGATTATGGGTTAGTAAATAGTGTATGGTCAATGATTTTACCATGTGCGATTAGTACTTACTATATGATTATTATGAAAAACTATTTTATGAGTTTACCACCTAGTCTTATAGAAGCAGCTAAAATAGATGGGGCTAATGAATTTACAATTTTATTAAAGGTTATTTTGCCAATTTCACTTCCATTTATGGCTACATTTGCATTGTTCTATTCAGTAGAAAGATGGAATGAATGGTGGAATGCATTACTCTATATCAATCAAAAGAGTCTTATGCCATTACAAATGTATTTAAGAGAGGTATTGATCAACTTTAATGCTCAGCTTGCAGCGCAGGCACAAGCAATATTGGGAAGCGGTAATAAAGTTTATATGCAATCAGTACAAATGGCAACAATTGTAGTAGCAACTTTACCTATTTTATGTGTATATCCTTTTGTACAAAAACACTTTGTAAAAGGGGTTATGGTAGGTTCTGTTAAAGAGTAGTCTAAATTAATTGAGGAGGGAAATTATGAAGAATTCTAAAAAATGGATTGCAATAATTATGGGTCAGTTAGTATTAGCAAGTGCATTAACAGGGTGTGGAACAACAAATAAGGTAACAACTAATACATCTCAAGGGGGGAATACATCAACGACACAAGGTGCTACAGATAAAAAGATGAAGATTACGGTAGCACATTGGGATGCAGAAAAAGGGCTTGCAAATAAGGCAAACGATAAAGTACTACAAACCTTAGAAGAAAAATTTAATGTAGAGTTTGAAGCAATGAATATAACTTGGGATGATTATATCCAAAAGATTCAACTATGGGCTGCATCAGGAAGTTTACCAGATATTTTCTCTATAGATGCAATCGGTACATCATTCTATCATGATTGGATTTCACAAGGTGTAGTAAAAGGATTACCAGAAGACTTATCAAAGTATGAGAACTTAAATAAGTATGTACAAGCTGATGATATTGAAGCATTGAAAATAGATGGTCAACTTTATTGTATTCCAAGAAAAACTTATCCAGATAATATTTGGAATGCATTAGACAGAACTGTTGTTTACAGATGGGACCTTGCTCAAAAAGCAGGTGTAACAAAAGAGCCAGAAACTTGGGAAGAATTTAGTGATATGATGACTAAAATTATCCAAGCAGATCCAGAAGGGAAGAAGATTGCAGGTTTAACAACAACAGCGACCTCATTATTAGACGGATTCTTATTCACATATAGTTTACCACTTGCTATGTCTGATGGAAGTGGTAGTGACTATAAATGGGTAGAGAAAGATGGCAAATATATTCCAGCATATTTTGCAGGGGATGCAGTTGCTACTTTCCAATTAGCAAGAGATTTATATACTTCAGGTGTTATTGAGCCAGATGTTGCATTAACTAAATTACAACAAGCTCAAGATAAATTTTTACAAGGTCAATCAGCAGCACTTCTTCGTGCAGGTGGACCAGAAACTCTTTATGACTATGCAGGAAAATACTGGGAAGAAATTTATCCAGGACAAAATATTTTTGATGATGTAAAAGTACTTAAATTATTACCAGGTAAGGATGGTTCTAAATACTATCCAGTATTCAGAACATCTTGGTCAGAATCTTACATTTCATCTAAAGTAGATGATGAAAAGTTAGATCGTATCTTACAAATTTATGATTACCTTATCTCTGATGAAGGCAGTCATTTGATTGATTATGGTATTGAAGGAGAAGATTTTGATATTGTAGATGGTAAAGTTGTATTAAAAACAGAAGATATAACTGAAAAATATCCATCTACTCAAGTATTTAATACATTAGCACAATGGTCACGTAGTGTATGGGATGAAAATGTACCAGCACGTACTCCAGAGGGGTATAGACAATTAGCATTAGATAAGTATGAGGAAGCAGCTAAAGAGGGTACATTACCAGAGTTTGATATGAGATATACTTATTTATCTACACCATTAAAAGATAAGTTTGTAATCAAACCAGCAGAAGACTTATTAAATATTATGATGGGATCTGAGCCAGTAGAGAAAATGTATCAAGATTTACTTGATAAGTATGAGCAACAAGGTCTTTCAAAAATGATAGAAGAAGTAAATGCTGTAGCAAAAGAAAAGGGATGGCAATAAGCAAATAGAAAAGGGGGCGCTGTGCAGCCCCTTTTTGCTTATCAGTATATAATCAATATATTTTTTAGAGAGTAGAGGGAAAAAATATGAGTACAATTAAAGGATATATGACACATAAGGAAGAATGGGTGTATCCAGATGTAGAGTTATGTCAGTTAGAACAAGAAGTTAATTTAACAATGGCGCAAAATAGTAGAAGAGGTATTCAATTTGTCGTAGAGTGTGGTGAGCAATCTTTAGAGATAGCGATAAATGGGGCAGTGGAGTATGAGATTTTTCAGATGATTCCTATACCTGTAGAGTACAACACAATTAGTGATGAGGCACAAGGTGGGCAATTTGTAATGTTAGACTATACATTACCTAAACCTGCAAATAGTACAAGAAAAGCCCCTTTTGAAGTTTATGATTGTTTAAAGCCAGTAGGACATCATATTCCATCACAAGAAGGGAAATGTGCATTTTATATCACGTTGCAACCAAGTAAGGATGTAGAGACAAGTTGTGTAACAGATATTCAGTTAAAAGTAGGTAATGAGGTACATACTATTAAAGTAAATATGAATGTCTATCCTGTAAGTATTCCAGAAGAAAAGCTTCAAATTACAAATTGGTTCCACTTAGAAAATATGGCAAAATATCATAATGTGAATTATGGTAGCACTGAGCATCTTGAGATGATTCGAAAATATGCACGTGCTATGAAACGTATGAGACAAACACACTTCTTCATTAGCATAGATGAAAGGTGTATTCAGGATAAAGAAAGTTGGCAGTTTGATTTCTCCTATCTTAAACCTATTATTGAAATCTTTTTTGATGAAGGTTTACAAACAATGGAGCTTGGATACATTGCAACAAGAAGCCCACACTATGTAGGTAAAGACTTTAATTTTGTTTTAGACAATACACTATCTTTAGAGAGTACTGAAGGCTATTTGGTAATGAACAAATATCTAAAAGCAATCAAGAAATTCTTAGAAGAAAATAAATGGGGAGAGCGAGTAATCTTCCATATTTCAGATGAACCAGATGTGCATACAAGTGATGCGAATGTTATAGAAGAGCGTAAGAAAACATATTATATGATTGCGAGTCAATTACGTAAGCATATTCCAGGCGTAAAAGTGATAGAAGCAGTGGCTACTTCAGGATTTAAAGGTGGCATTGATATATGGGTACCATTATCTGCAAGCTATGAAAACCAAAAAGAAGCATTTGATCAACTCATTGATAATGGAGAAGAGGTATGGAACTATGTATGCTGTTCTCCAGGAGGTGCATACCTTAATAGATTCTTAGATTTTGAATTAATTCGAAACAGATTACTATTTTGGGGTTGTTCAGCCTATAAATTATCAGGATTTTTACATTGGGGATTTAATATGTACTTATATGACATGGATCCTTTTAAAACAACAAGTTGTCATAATGATACAGGGTTAGGAACCAACTTCCCTTGTGGAGATGCTTTCATTGTATATCCAGGAGAGGGTGAACCATGGATTTCTATGAGATTAGAAGCACAAAGAAGAGGAGCAGAAGATTGTGAACTTCTAAATCTATTAAGAGAGAAGGACATGGTAGCATATAATGAAATTATTTCACATGTTTTCAAGAGTAATCAAGAGTATTTAAGTAATACAAATGAGTTTGAATTATGGTATGAAAGGTTACTATGTGCATTAAATTAAAAATAGAACAATAATTTTATTAAATAAAAATATTTAAAATAGTACAAATTAAAATATTGACCGATGTTCATTTTTGATGTATAACAAAAGTGAATGTTGGTCATTTTTATTTTGTGTTGAAAGAGGGAACGAATATGAATAAGAGAATGATTGCTTGGTTACTGGTAGCAATGAGTATGACCAGTACAACAGTCTATGCGACGACTTCTAAGGTAGATGCCTTAGAAACAGTAAGTTCTCCCAAAGAAGAAACCTCACAAATTACTAAAGAAAAAGAAAAAAAGGTACTGACGTTAGATGAAGCAATCGAAAAAGGATTAACCAACAGTTTGATCTTGCAACAAGTTAAGAATCAGGGGGATTTAGCTAAGCTTGTTGCATCTAATGCAACTACTGTTAGAGATACGTTAGAAGATAGTGAAAGTGCATTAAAGAGTGCAACCTATTTAATTGATGATGGAAGAGATCAGGTCTATAGCTCAGAATCACAACTACGTTCAGCTCAAGCTGCATTAGACAATGGCATAGCTCCTATAGATATTCCAATTTCAAAGCCAGAGTTAAATTTAAATACGACTATCCCAGCCGGAACACATATTTATGCTCATATTCAAGCTTATTATGAAGGATTAGGGCTACCAAGTAATGTAGCCGCAGGTTATGCGAATCAAATTACACCTGTTGTTATACAAGGGGCACAGTCAGTTATTGATAGTAATATGAATAAGCTTGATGCCAGTAAGAAAAAGCTAGAAAGTAGCACACAAGAATACTTATCAAGCAAGGCACAGTATGAAGCAGCCTTGCAGTTTGCAATGGCTAATGTAGCGAGTAAGCTTTCAACCAGTACAATATCTTCTCTTAATCCAAAACCTTTAGGGGAACTTATTGTGAAAATGGCAACAGCCCAAGACGAAGTAACCAGCTATGCTCAAAATATCTTTAAAAATCAAGCAGCTTTACTTATTACAAATAGTTATTTTGAAGCATTAAAGCAACAGAAACTTCTTGAAGTAAAGGATAAAGCTGTAGAAAGAGGTGCTTTGCAATATGAATTGGCACAAGCAGCCTATGATGTAGGTGCTAAATCAAAGGATGATTTAGTTATTGCTAAAACCTATTATGACTCTACTTTAATGAGTAGAGAGCTTCAATTGAAGGACTATAATGCAGCTTTAATCGGCTTAAAGAAAAATATTAATATGGATTTAGATGAGGAAATTAAACTAGCAGAGGTTGAACCAAATCTTAAAGAAACTTATAACTTACAACAAGGAATTGAAAGTGGTTTAAAGGCTAGAGTTGAGATTAAAATGGGAGAAACACAAACAAAGCTTTATGAAGACTTAATGAAAGCTGTAACAGCTTCAAACTATAGTTCAACAGATGCTCAATATAAAGAGGTGAAGCTTTTACAAGATAAGGCGAAGATAGAGTTAGATGGAGCAAAGCTTCAGGTAGAAAGTGATATTAGAACTTCCTATTCTACAATGGTGTCTATGCAAAAGATAGTTGAGAAGGCAAATGAGCTTGTACAAAGTGCAAGTGAAACTGTAGAAATTGCTAAAGTGAAGTATGAGGTAGGATATGGATATGATAATGCATTACTTAAACAAATGAACTTAGAAGACTTATCAGGAACATTAGTTGAAGTAATTGCAGCAGAAGAAAATCTTACAAACATACAAGAGAAGCAAATAGAAGCCATTAATGGTTATAACTTAGCAAAACTCAAATACTTAAATGACATAGGTGTATTACCATATAAATAGGGGAGGTTATGAGCATGAGTATAAAGGAGTTATTTAAGCAAAAAAGGGTAAGAAGTATAAGTATTACAGCTGGTTTATTAGTACTTGTATTAGTAGTTATGTATTTTGGATTTAATGGTACGACAAGCGCAAGCAATATTAATGTAGATAAATTGTTTAATGAGCGAGATGGGCTTGTGGCACAAGGCGTTATTGAAACGAAAGAAATTAATATCAATAGTAAAGTGCCTGGAAGAGTTAAAAAAGTCTATGTTGAAGAAGGGCAAGAAGTAAAGCAAGGAGACCCGCTTATTGAGATATCAAGTGATGAGCTACAAGCTAAGAAACAACAAGCCGAGGCAGCGGTAGCACAGGCAGAGGCAGCACTTACAGCAGCTAAAGAGTTACATGAACAAGCTAAAGCCGGTGTTGATGCAGCTAAGGGACTTGTAGAACAAGCACAAGCAGGCATCAGTGCATCTGAAGGGAAAGTAAATGAAGCACAAGCCGGTGTAAAAGCATCTGAAAAACAATATCAAGCAGCCCTTGCAGTTAAACAGAAAGCAGAAAAGGGAGCACGTGAACAAGAAATTGCTAAAGCACAAACAGCTTATGATTTAATGAAAGCTTCATATGACCGTATTGTTGTACTTGAAGAAAAGGGGGCAGTTTCTAAGCAAAAACTAGATGAGATAGCAGCTCAACTTAAAGTAGCAGAAGAAACATTAAGTATGGCAAAAGAAGGTGCAACAACAGAGGATAAATTGGCAGCAACAGCAACAAGTGAGCAAGCAGCAGCAGGTGTAGAAGCAAGTAAAACAAGAGTAGGGCAAGCAGAAGCAGGTGTTACTGCCTCACGTGCACAACTTACTCAAGCTATGGCAGGCGTCGACTCTGCAAATGCACTCTTATTACAAGCAGCAGCAGGTGTAGAAGCGAAAGAAGGCTTAGTTCAACAAGCTAAAGGAGCATTGGCAGAGGTGCAAGCTTATTTAAATGAAGTAGTTATTAAAGCACCTATGGATGGTACAGTAACAACACTTAATTCTAAAGAGGGTGAGCTTGTATCTACAGGAACTCAAATAGGAATTGTTAGTAATTTAAAAGATACTTGGGTTCAAGTAAGTGTTAAAGAGACAGAGCTTGCTCAAGTTAAAGAGGGGCAATCTGTACTTGTTAAAGTACTTGCTTATCAGAACCAAGCATTTAATGGTACAGTAACAACCATTAATGCACAGCCTAGCTTTGCAGTGAAACGTGCAACAAACGAAAATGGCGATTTTGATATCGTATCATTTGGTGTAAAAGTACAATTAGATAATCCAGATCAAATTCTAAGACCTGGTATGAGCGCTTATCTTCAATTTACAGAGGAAGAATAAGGTCTACAATACTAAAGGTCTAGAAGGTGGTGATTAAATGATAGAGAGTATTAAAGAAGAAATACATAAGCTAAAAACAGATAAGCTATTAATCATTGCCTGTTTGATTATTCCTATCTGTGTCAATCTTCTTGTAGGTTGGGAACTTAACAAAGGAGTTATAGATCATATACCTATGGCTATTGTGGACTATGATGAATCTCAATTAAGCAGACAGATTATAGATTACTTTAGGACCAATGATGCTTTTGATATTATTTATGAACTAGATGATCAAGTTGAACTAGAACAATTGCTAGATACAAGTAAGGTAAGAGTCGGGATGGTTATACCTAAAGATTTCTCAAGTGATGTCACAAGCTTGCGAGCACCCAATGTACTCATGCTATATGATGGGAGTCATATGAGTATGACGAGTATTACGAAGGCAAAAGCAAGCGAAATTCTTCTCACTACTCGGGTAGGTGCATCTATTAAACAAATACAAGCAAGACTTGGTAAGAGTTATGATGAAGCCTATACAATGGCAATGCCTATTAGTTTTGAAAATAGAACACTTTATAATCCTACTAAGAATTTTAATTACTTTATGACGCCAGGATATGGCACAATCATATGCCAATTAGGAATAGGACTTATGGCAGTGGTCTGTGTGAACTTCCCTAGAGCGTGTAATAAGAGACGAAGTAAGCTCGGCTATATTTGTGGGAAGGTATGCTTTTATGGAGTAATAGGAAGTATAGCAATTATTATCAATATCCTTACTCAGGTCTATCTATTTAAGATCCCTTGTAAGGGGTCTATATGGGTAGCATGTGGACTAAGTGTGTTATTTCTCTTTGCAGTAGCTTCACTGGCTATAGCAGTTTCAGCTTGGTTTCATAATAGAGTTTTAGGTATGGCTATATTAGGACTTCTCCTTATACCTAATTCTATTATGGCAGGTTACACCTGGCCTGTTCTTTCCATGATCCCGTCTTATAAGTGGGGTTCTTGGTTTATTCCATTTACTCATTATGGAGATAATATTAGAGACTTATTCTTAAAAGGAACTATGATAGATGTGGCTAAGGATGTAAGATTTCTAATCTTATTTGTACTCATGATGCTTATATTAGGTACGATAGGTATTTATATTGAACTACTTAGAAAACCAAGGGAGGCGGATAATAGATGAGAACATTTTTGCAAAACCTCCTAAAAGAAATAGACTATACCTCTAAAAAGCTAGGATTACTTATTTTATTCTTTATAGGAATGCCTTTCTTGGGAATGTGGTTTACAGGAGCATATTATAGTGAATATGTAAATGATGTACCCATAGCAGTGTTAGATGAAGATAATAGTAGCCTAAGTAGACAGATTATAGAGTACTTTGATCAAAATGAACGCTATAATGTAGATTATTATGCATCAAGTAGAGAGGAATTAGAGCAGCTTATTAATGAAAGAAAAGTCTATATGGGCCTCTACATTCCACCTGATTTAAATAATAATATTAAACTAGGTAATCAATCTCAAGTTCTGGTCTTAACAGATGGAACTAATGTTATTATAGGAAATAACGTTTATGCAGGAGCTGCACAAATTGTGCAAATGGTTTCAGGAGGAGCAGCTATACAAGTATTACAAGCCAAAGGGTCTTTAGAAGCAAAAATGGCAATGAACGTAGCTGTACCTTTTGGATTTGAGGAAAGGATGCTTTATGATTCTAAACTTACCTATATGAATTACTTAATCTATGGGATCATAGCAGTATTCTTACAACAATTAATGCTTTCAAGTATGGCAACATTACTATCAAGAAATCCAGAAGAAGTAGCCACAAAAGATACTTTTACACAAGTGGCAGCTAAAATGACAGTAGGAGCTGTTTGCCTAATCGCTTCTGGGAGTTTTACAATATTTTTATTACACAAGAAGTTTCATTTAATATTTAATGGTAATGTAATGGTAGCGTTAATATTAAGCTTCTTGTTTGCAGTTGCTATTAGTGGCCCAACTTTAATATTATTTAGTCTTACTAAGAAGAAAACAAGATTTACCCAAATAGCCTATATGCTATCACTTCCTACTTTCTTAACTTGTGGGTATGTATGGCCAGTAGATCAAATGCCGTTGTTACTTGCAATACCTGTAAAAATCTTATGGCCTCTGATGAATTATGCTAGGGCCTTTGATGAAGTTATGATAAAAGGTTTACCATTTGCAACTGTTAGTCAGAATGTAGTAGAATTATTAGTATATAGTTTAATCATGCTTCCTATAGGTATAAAATGCTTTAAAAAAAGCTTTTACAAGAATGAGAAGCGTGAAGAAACAGTGCAGATAGTAAATGAAGAAAATCTTAACTTATAGAGGGAACAGAAGAGATGGGAAAGATAAAGGAAAATCAACAAAAGAAAAGACAACAACTTTTTGAAACGGCCTTTGATTTATTTACTTCTAAGGGGATACATGAAACAACAATACAGGATATTGCAAAAGCAGCAGGTGTAGCAAAGGGGACGTTTTATTTATACTTCAAAGATAAATATGATTTAATCGACAAACTAAGAAAAAAGAAGACTGCCAAACTTTTTGAAGAGGCAATCAATTTTAGTAGAACAGTTCAGTATGATAATTTTACAGAGCAACTCTTAATTATCATAGAGTATATTATAGATGAGTTTTCTAATAACCAAGACTTACTAAGATTTATTTACAAAAATTTATCATTAGGAATGGGACTGCAAAATATTCATATAGATACAGATAAAGAACAAGGGGAAAATACAACTAGTTCTATTTATGAGATATTTGAAGAAAGAGTGAAACAAGATGGTTTAGAATTGAAAGACCCGAGGACCACATTATTTTTAGTAATCGAGTTAGTAGGATCTACTTGTTATAATGCCATTTTGTTTGACATTCCATTACCAATAGAAGAGTTTAAGCCATCTTTAAATGAAGCAGTAAGAAAGCTACTTAATGAATAAAGAAGTGATCTTATAGCGTAAAGCCTTATAATAACTAGAAACATTAAGTTATTATAAGGCTTTTTGTATGTGATAAAAGTACCATAGTTACATAATAGTTATGAAGAGAAGAACGGCTTTCTTACTATTATTAAGGAAATATATATTAGCAATGATAAGATAGTAGTTACTATATAAAATATAGAGGGAAGAATTATATGATTATGAATGTGGTAAATACTTATAATATGAATCAAAATAAATGTTGTATAGTAGTAAACGAAGAAGAAAAGTTCTAAGGCATTTATAAAATGGAAGGTATAAAATAGTAAAGAGTAGTGAGATAAAAGCTTCTATAGATATATAAGTTTAATATTAGACCTTCAAGAGCAAACTCTTGAAGGCTTTTTGAGGTTTTTAGGTAGGTATATAGGGGGAGGGCTATAAGTCTTAGAGAAAATAGGAGAGAAAAGGTAGGTAAAGTAGAGGGGGAATAGGTAAAATGTGGATAAATCTGTTGATATTATGTGAGCAAGTTGAGGATAAAGAAGATAGTTGGTGGATAACATAAAAAAAGGAAAAAAACCTAAAAAAATCCTAGAAATAGTGTTGACTTCTGATTGTTCATGAGGCATAATAAATCAAGTCAGCAGCGCACAGGCGCCACTGAGAAAAGGCTGTAGGCCTTGATAAATAAAACAAAATGAACTTTGAAAATAAAATAGTAACCATTAAACCAGTCGATTCATAGAACGAATCTTAATTTGACAAGAACTTGTTCGAAGTCAAATTTTAGATGAGTTAATCCCTTTAGGGGAAAGTCACTTCGAGTGACAAAGTCAGTACTACTTAACAGTACAAAATGTCAGATGACAAACTTTTTAATTGAGAGTTTGATCCTGGCTCAGGATGAACGCTGGCGGCGTGCTTAACACATGCAAGTCGAACGGACTGCGAGGAGCTTGCTCCTCAAAGTTAGTGGCGGACGGGTGAGTAACGCGTGGGTAACCTGCCCTATGCAGGGGGATAACGTTTGGAAACGAACGCTAATACCGCATAACCTAGTCGGTTCGCATGAACTGACTAGCAAAGATTTATCGGCATAGGATGGACCCGCGTTAGATTAGCTAGTTGGTGAGATAACAGCCCACCAAGGCAACGATCTATAGCCGGCCTGAGAGGGTGAACGGCCACACTGGGACTGAGACACGGCCCAGACTCCTACGGGAGGCAGCAGTGGGGAATATTGCACAATGGGCGCAAGCCTGATGCAGCGACGCCGCGTGAAGGATGAAGGTCTTCGGATCGTAAACTTCTATCAGCAGGGAAGAATACCATGACGGTACCTGACTAAGAAGCCCCGGCTAACTACGTGCCAGCAGCCGCGGTAATACGTAGGGGGCAAGCGTTATCCGGAATTACTGGGTGTAAAGGGTGCGTAGGTGGCGATTTAAGTCAGATGTGAAAACTCAGGGCTCAACCTTGAGACTGCATCTGAAACTGAGTTGCTAGAGTGCAGGAGAGGAAAGCGGAATTCCGAGTGTAGCGGTGAAATGCGTAGATATTCGGAGGAACACCAGTAGCGAAGGCGGCTTTCTGGACTGTAACTGACACTGAGGCACGAAAGCGTGGGGAGCGAACAGGATTAGATACCCTGGTAGTCCACGCCGTAAACGATGAATACTAGGTGTCGGGGCTCACGGGTCTCGGTGCCGCAGCTAACGCATTAAGTATTCCACCTGGGAAGTACGACCGCAAGGTTGAAACTCAAAGGAATTGACGGGGACCCGCACAAGCGGTGGAGCATGTGGTTTAATTCGAAGCAACGCGAAGAACCTTACCTAAACTTGACATCCTTTTGACCGATCCTTAATCGGATCTTTACTAGCTTGCTAGTACAGAAGTGACAGGTGGTGCATGGTTGTCGTCAGCTCGTGTCGTGAGATGTTGGGTTAAGTCCCGCAACGAGCGCAACCCCTATCTTTAGTAGCCATCATTCNTAAACTGAACTTGTTAATGTTAAGTCTTTTATAAGATAAAACAATAATGAGTTTGTTAAATTGAAAATCTCAACTTGTACTTTGAAAAACAAATACTGCAAATAACGGATTTAAACATTATTAATAATATTTAAATCTACAATTTAACCGAAAATAAATACTTATTCTGTTATATTTAACAAGAACAAGGCAAATATTCAATGACATAATCATTGTATATAGG
>NZ_LN875030.1:0-125000 GCF_001282685.1 Niameybacter massiliensis
TCTAAGCGTGAAACAGACCTCAAGATAAGACTTCCCATCCAGAAATGGAGTAAGACCCCTTGTAGACTACGAGGTAGATAGGTTGGAGGTGTAAGCATGGTAACATGTGTAGCTGACCAATACTAACGGTTCGAGGGTTTGACCTAAAAAAATAGGTTAATTGATTGCAGTATTTGTTTTTGAGAGTATGAGGTTTTATACTTAAACTAAATATTCTAAGCATTTTTGGTGACGATGCGCTTTAGGGAAACACCCGTTCCCATACCGAACACGTAGGTTAAGACTAAAGCGGCCGATGGTACTTGTCTGGAGACGGACCGGGAGAGTAGGTGGTTGCCAAATTTATGCGCGAGTGGCTCAGTTGGTAGAGCATCTCCTTGCCAAGGAGAGGGTCGCGGGTTCGAGTCCCGTCTCGCGCTCTGTAGAGGCTTTCGATAGTTCGAAAGCCTTTTTTTGTTGTATAATTTTTGTTATTACCTATTACAATAGATATATAGTTGTATACTGATACTATTAAAATTCATAGCTCATCTGTAAGGAGAAGAAGTAATGGTTGTAGGAATGTGTAAACTTAAATTATATGCCCCATGGGTACATTCACTAAAAGAAAAGCGTATGATTATTAGAAGCCTCCTAGGCAAGGTAAGGAGTAAGTTTTCTATATCTATAGCTGAAGTAGAAGCTATGGATGTTCATCAAACAGTAATAATAGGTTTTAGTATTGTAACGAACGAGACAAAGGCTGCTGATGCTATAATAAATCAAGTTATAGGCTATATTGAAGAAAATACTGAGGCAGACTTATTGGATATTGAAAGAGAAATTATAAGTGACTTTTAAGAGAATGTAGATTCTACATTCTCTATTTTGATTAATAGAATAAATATTTGGTTAAGTGTGAGGGCATGTAGTTAAGCTTATTGTATTCCAACTTCTAGTCCTCAACTTTTAAGACAGGCTAAGTTCATTTCATCAAACTAACGGTCAAAGCTCAGAAAAGAAGTTCACTTTTCTTCAGACATTTCCCTAAAACCAGTTTGATTCCATTCGCTAAGCCTCTCTAAAAAGTCTGTGGAGGAAGTTTCTATACAACAACTTACCTTACAGCCCATCACATCATAGCCCTTTCGGGAGAGAAATAGCAAAGCTACATGCCCCATTTTCTAAACATCCTTCATGTGAAGATGTCTAATCATTTCCGAGTTTAGATTAAAAGTACTATTAATTCTACAAAGCTTATCTTAATTAACCCAGTAGCAAAAGATATTGAGACATGCAACTGTTAGTTGTATTTATCTTAATTTCAGATTCAACTGAAGGTTTATTGAATAGGGTATTCTGATTTGGTAAGCTTAAGACAAAGCTAACAGGGAGGAATACAAATGAATATTAATAATGTAGGGAACTTTATTGCACAGCTTCGTAAGGAAGCTAATATGACACAGTCGGATGTAGCAGATGCACTTCATATTTCACACCAGGCAGTATCTAAATGGGAGAGGCTAGAATCTTTGCCGGATATTACAATTCTGCCAGAGCTTGCCAAACTATTTGATATTTCTATTGATGAATTATTGAATGGAAAGAAAAAGGCTTTAGAAGAAAAAGAATCTATTAATTTAGAAGAAGAGACTTTTATTAATGATTTAGCAACTCAAAAAGTTAAAGAGGCAAAAGAAATTTTAAAGACATTAGAAAATAAAGCAGAGCTTTTAAAGGAAATAGCGCCTATTACAAAGCCAAAGGTATTAGATGAGATTATGGAAGAAGTAGAGATTGATTTAGATCAAATAGAGGAATTTTTGCCGTTTTTAGGAGCTAATGTATTAGATAAAATTATTAATCAGGCGATAGTTTCTGGTAAAGTGGCTCGATTACAATCAGAAATCTATCCATTTCTAAACAATGAACATAAGAATCAGCTTATAGACCATTATATAAATCAGAAACAGGAATATGACTTAGATGATTTTTATCCTTTCTTAAATGGAGAGCATAGAGAAAAGCTCATTAATTATTTTTTTGATAGAAATAAAATAGATAATCTAGAAGATTTATATCCTTTCTTATCTAAAGAAGAAAAAGATTTGGTGATCGAAAGAATATGCCAAAATAGTTTTTATGAATATATAGAAGATATGATGCCTTTTATAAATGGCGAGCAAAAAGATAAAATAGTAGAAAAAGCCTTAAATGATAAAATTGATAAAAGTATATTGAGTGATTGGGCACCTTTTCTTAATCAAGAGCAACTAACAAGAATTATTTTAAAAAGTAATAAATGAAAAAGTTGTACACATTAGTACCAATAAAATAGAGTGATTTGGGGATAAGTAGAGATAATCATACACATTATGTGAATAACAAATAAATTTGAAGTCATAGAGCTAGACAAAAAGGTGTAGCTAGAATAGAGCTACACCTTTGATATATAATAATTTAAATACGTACTAGAGTATGAGGGTCGGCAATAACTTCCTCTAATTGAGCAAGTTTAGCCACATCCCAATAAGCGTCTCTATTAAAAGTACAATATAGGGCTTCTACTACAATAAGAAGCTTTTTCTCTGTATGCACTTCATAAATAAGTTCATCACCAATTTTAATTTTGTTTAAGGCACCTTTAATGTTTTTAGTAAAGACTTTGTTGTCATATTCTATTTCAAGACGATCATCTAACAAAAATTTTGCAAAATCCTCTTTATTCATAAGCATTTCCTTTCTTTAATAGAAATTTTGTAATGGTAAGTGTAAGAGTGTTTTACATTATATTGTATGTTAAAAAGTCGATAAATAATAATTAAAATGTTGGGAATACTAGTAGAAAGTTCCGTTATTTGTAGTATACACCTTTTAAATAGGGTGTAAACAAGGTTTAAATAAAATTTCTTAAAAAAAATTATAAAAACCTATTTACATACGTCAATCAGTGTGCTAGAATAACGAAGTAGTCAAGAGACGGCCCATTGGTCAAGCGGTTAAGACACCGCCCTTTCACGGCGGTAACAGGAGTTCGATTCTCCTATGGGTCATTATATATGGTGGGGGTAGCTCAGTTGGTTAGAGCGCCAGATTGTGGCTCTGGAGGCCGTGGGTTCGATTCCCATTCTCCACCCTATATGTTTCAACTAAATAAAGTTTCAAGCATATGAACTTAGGGTTATCGCCAAGCGGTAAGGCACAGGATTTTGATTCCTGCATTCGGAGGTTCGAATCCTCCTAGCCCTGTTGTCCAAATGGACAATTCATAACATGGGTCACTAGCTCAGTTGGTAGAGCACTTGACTTTTAATCAAGTGGTCCGGAGTTCGAGCCTCCGGTGGCTCATATGCGGGTGTGGCGGAATTGGCAGACGCACTAGACTTAGGATCTAGCGCCATTGGCGTGGGGGTTCGACTCCCTTCACCCGCATCTTTTAAAAAAATAATATTTATAATTTACACGCGGGTGTAGTTCAATGGTAGAACTCCAGCCTTCCAAGCTGGCCACGTGGGTTCGATTCCCATCACCCGCTTACACGAAAAGCCTTACTCATATGAGTAAGGCTTTTATTTTTATGTATATTTGCCAATAGATGCACGTGTAAATGATTTTGGGATGATTGTATTAATATAAAGATATAACGGCGCATTAATAAATAGTTTAATTATTTCATAATGAATTATATTGGTATTGATTAATTGTAAATATAGTATGTTTAAAATCACATGTAATACTATAGAGTCATTATTAGAGTGATATATTAGTGATAGTAAAATATTTAATTGTGTTTCCTATATTGTAACTTGGATGGTATATGAAAGTTAGTGGGTGCCGTTATTTAAAGTATATTAAAAGTAACAATAGAAGGTTACTATGCCTGCAGTTTTAGATAAAGCATCTTTAGTAGGGGATATGTTTAGGATAAAGTGACTATAGAAGTAAGTATTAGTATAGTTTATTGGTAATAACAAGTTATTAGTTGTAGTTATTTAAAGTATGTCAAAGGTAACAGTAGGAAATTACTATGACTGTAATTTTAGGTAAAGTATTTTTAGTAAGATATATGTTTATGATAAAGTGACTATAGAAGTAAGTACTAGTATAGTGTATTGGTAATAACAAGTTATTAGGTGTCACTATTTGGAGTATATTGAAGGTAACAATAGCAGAATACTATGTTTGTAGTGTTAGGTATAATATCTTTAGTTGAGATATATGTCTGTGATAAAGTAATTATAGAAGTGAGTACCGGTATAGCTTGTTAGTTACTATAGAGGTCACTATTTGAGGTAGAGTACTAGCAATAATAAGCCTGTTAGTCGTCTCTTTTAACTTGAAATATATTTCATTATTATAATAAAACATTTTGTCTTAAAAATCAACAATTTATTATAAAAATATGTTAAATTAAATCTAATTATAATGCTATGTGTAAAAAAGGCTACTATATATAAAAAAGTAAGATACAAAGAGAGGGGAAAGTAAGATGACTAAAAATAAGCTACTAGAATTGTTTGAGAACCATAAAGGAGAGTACTTATCAGGTGAAGCTATTGCACAAAGTTTAGGATTATCTAGAACAGCTATATGGAAGAATATAAACTTACTTAGAGAAGAAGGATATGATATTGAATCTACTAAGAAAAAGGGGTATATCCTTAATGCTAACTCCGATATATTATCTAAAATGAAATTACAGCAATTTTTAGATAAAAGCTTTCCTATAGACCATGTAGAAATGCACAAAGTGGTAGATTCTACGAATAAGAGAGCACTTGCTTCATATGTGGCAAAAGAAAAAAATTGGATAGTAGTAGCAAGTGAGGAACAAGAAAAAGGAGAAGCTAAAGAAGAAGCAAGTTTTTACTCACCTCAAGGAAAAGGGGTTTATATGAGTGTAGCGATTGATTTGAATTCCCCTATGGATGCAATGGATACTATAATTAAACAAAATAGTGAAGCTGTTAGAGTGGTTATACGAGAAATTACTCAGGTAGACACAGAAATAGGTGAAGATAATAACCTTTATTATAACAATAGAAAATTAAGTGGTATTATGACACAAATGTATATAGAAGCAGAGAGTAAGACTATTAAAAGCATGATTGTTGGTATTGGTATATATGTACACGGAGCAGATGAAAAGGCTATTGCTTTAACTGAAATTACTGGTGAATATTGTAATAGAAGTGAGCTTATTGCACGTGTTTTAAATAAGTTATATGCCTATTATGGAAGATAAGAAATAAAGTAAAAATTAAATAGAATAAGTAAAAGGGATATGATGTATAAAGACATCATATCCCTTTTACTTATTCTAAAGCTTAATAATATTCTAAGTAAGAATTTATAAAATAGCTTGAACGAAATTAACTCCAAAGTCAAAGGCTTCTTTAAGATTACTTTCGCTTGGATTAAAAGCAATATTTAATGGTTCTACTGGCATAGGGAATTTAAGTTGTGCAAAGCGTGCAGCAATATTTTTAGTAGCTTCACCACTCCAACCATATGAACCAAAGCAACCAGCTGAAATACCTTTATGAATTACAGGATTTAATGAAGTTAGAAGTTTCCAGATAGGAGGAAGTGTATCGGCTAAAATAGTAGGAGAACCAATTAATAGGCCTTTAGCCATACTAGCTTCAGCAAGAACTTCATCAAAATCAGCAGTTACAAGATCATAAAGTAAAACATCACAATTAGGATTTGTGCTTAAAATACCTTCATGGATTTCTTTTGCAAGTTTTTCTGTATAACCATAAGCAGATACATAAGCTATAACGATACTAGGAGTAGATCTTACAACAGGTTTACTCCATTCTTTATAGAAATTAATATATTTAGTCATATTTGTACGGTCTAATATCATACCATGACCAGGGCAGATAAAATCGATTTCTAAGTCTTCAATTTTTGCTAATGCCTTAAGAACAAAAGGTTTAAATGGGCCCATAATCATATCGTAATAGTATTTGTAAGCTTTAATATAATCGTCTTCTTTTTCTTCTTCAAGTTCAGCTTTAAATACACGTTCATCACTATAGTGAGCGCCAAAAGAATCACATGTTACAAGTGTACGGTCTTCTTCAATGTAAGAATACATAGAGTCTGGCCAATGTAGGCAAGGTGCACCAATAAAACGAATAGTTTTATCGCCAAGTGAAAGTGTTTCCCCATCTTTTACAACAAGGCTTTTGAATGGTGCATTAATAATTTCACTCATATATTTAATTGCTTGAGTCGTTCCAACAACTGTAGCAAGAGGTGCAAGTTCAAGAAGACGTGCAACACTACCTGCATGATCTGGTTCAGTATGATTAACGATAATATAGTCAATTTCAGTAGGGTCAATCACTGTTTTTAGGTTTTCTAAATATTCATCAAAGAATTTGGCTTTTACTGTTTCAAACACAGCAGTTTTTGCACTTCCTTTAAGAACATAGGCATTATAAGTCGTTCCAAATTCTGTTTCCATTACGATATCGAATACTCTTAGATCTGGATCAAAGGCACCGACCCAAGATAAAGCTTCAGTCACATTAAGATGTTTAGCCATAACAAGACTCCTTTATAATATATTACTAGATAATAATTATTATAATAGAAAAATTAAAGTTGTCAAATGTGACAAAGTTACTTTTCAAATGATAAAAACGTGATATAATTAAAGTTAAAGGATAATTATTATCCATAATAAACAAATTATTAAAAACTTTCTAGAATTTTATACTATAATACAAAATTAAGAATTTATACACAAATCGAGGAGGGACTACTCATGTCAAAAAAAATGATGACAATCGACGGTAATACTGCTGCATCATATGTAGCTTATGCATTTACAGACGTAGCAGCAATTTACCCAATCACACCATCTTCAACAATGGCTGAAGTTGTGGATGAATGGGCAGCACAAGGCAGAAAAAATATCTTTGGCCAAAAAGTAAGTGTAGTAGAAATGCAATCTGAAGCAGGTGCAGCAGGTACATTCCATGGTTCACTTCAAGCAGGTGCACTTACAACAACATTTACAGCTTCACAAGGTTTACTTCTTATGATTCCAAATATGTATAAAGTAGCTGGTGAGCTTCTTCCTGGTGTATTCCATGTAAGTGCTCGTGCTTTAGCAGCTCAAGCTTTATCAATATTTGGTGACCACCAAGACGTTATGGCAGCTCGTCAAACAGGTTGCGTAATGCTTGCATCTGGTTCTGTACAAGAAGTAGCAGATATTGCTCCAGTTGCGCATCTTGCAGCGATTAAAGGTAGATTACCTTTCGTTCATTTCTTTGATGGATTCAGAACATCACATGAAATACAAAAAGTAGAAGTATTAGATTATAGCGATTATGAAAAATTAATCGATCAAGAAGCTTTACAAGAATTCAGAAATAGAGCACTTTCTCCAAACCACCCTGTAACACGTGGTACAGCTCAAAACCCTGATATCTACTTCCAAACAAGAGAAGCTTCAAATAAATATTACAACAACATTGTTGGCATCGTAGAAGATTACATGGCACAAATGTCAGAGTTAACAGGTAGAAAACATAGTTTATTTGATTACTATGGAGCAGCTGATGCTGAAAACGTAGTAATTGCTATGGGATCTGTAACAGAAGCTCTTGAAGAAACAGTTGATGCTTTAAATGCAAATGGTGGAAGCTTTGGTCTTGTTAAAGTTCACTTATATAGACCATTCTCAACAGAACATTTCTTAAATGCTGTTCCAACATCAGCTAAAAGAATCTGTGTACTTGATCGTACAAAAGAACCAGGTGCATTAGGCGAGCCTCTTTACTTAGACGTACGTGGTGCATTCTATGATAGTGAAAGAACACCAATGATCATTGGTGGACGTTATGGTCTTGGTTCAAAAGATGTAACTCCAACAGATCTTAAAGCAGTATTTGATAACTTAACAAGTGAACAACCTAAAAATAGATTTACAGTAGGTATCGTAGATGATGTAACTTACACATCATTAGAAGCAAAAGATACACTTAAAATTGCTTCAACAGGTACAATCAGATGTAAATTCTGGGGTCTTGGTTCAGATGGTACTGTAGGTGCTAACAAACAAGCAATCAAAATCATTGGTGAACATACAAATAAATATGTTCAAGCATACTTTGATTATGATTCTAAAAAATCTGGTGGTATCACAATGTCTCACTTAAGATTCGGTGATTCACCAATCCGTGCAACATACCTTATTGATGAAGCTGATTACATAGCTTGCCATAAACAAGCATTCGTACATCAATATAATATCCTTAAAGGCCTTAAAAAAGGTGGAAACTTTGTACTTAATACAGAGTGGGATTTAGTTGCACTTGAAGAACATTTACCAGCAGCAATGAAACAATACATTGCTGAAAATGAAATTAATTTCTACACAGTAGATGCTACAACTATTGCAAAAGAAATTGGTCTTGGATCACGTATCAACATGATCATGCAAGCTGCTTTCTTCAAACTTGCTAATATCATTGATGAAAATCAAGCTGTAGAATACCTTAAAGCTTCTATCAACAAAGCTTATGGTAAAAAAGGTGAAAAAGTCCTTTCTATGAACTACCAAGCAGTAGAAAAAGGTATGAATGCTCTTAATAAAGTTGAAGTACCAGCATCATGGAAAACAGCTAACCAAGCAACAGGTTGTGGATGTGGATCATGTTCATGCGGTGCAAACACAGAAGAAAAACCAGATTTCATTAAAAATATCGTTGAGCCAATCAATGCTCAAGAAGGTAACAGCCTTCCAGTAAGTGCATTCAATGATTACGAAGATGGTACATTCCCAGCAGGTACAGCAGCACACGAAAAACGTGGTATTGCAGTAGATATTCCAAGATGGGATATGGAAAAATGTATTCAATGTAACCAATGTGCATATGTATGTCCACATGCATGTATTAGACCAATCCTTGTAAATGCAGATGAAAAAGCAAATGCACCAGAAGGATTTGAAACTAAGAAAGCAGTTGGTAAAGCATTCGATGGTCTTGAATATAGAATCCAAGTAAGTGCTCTTGACTGTACAGGTTGCGGTAGCTGTGCAGAAGTTTGTCCTGCTAAAGGAAAAGCTTTATTCATGGAACCACTTGGAGAACAAGTAGAAACACAATCAGCTAACTGGGATTATGCAGTTAAAGAAGTATCTTATAAAGGTGACCTTGTAGAAGGTAAAACAGTTAAAGATAGCCAATTCAAAACACCTCTTATGGAATTCTCAGGAGCATGTGCAGGTTGTGGTGAAACACCATACATCAAACTTGTAACACAACTCTTTGGTGACCGTATGATGATTTCTAATGCAACAGGTTGTTCATCAATCTGGGGTGGTAGTGCACCATCAACACCATATACAACAAACCACGAAGGTAAAGGACCATCATGGGCTAACTCACTCTTCGAAGATAATGCTGAATATGGTTACGGTATGTTCCTTGGCGTAAAACAAATGAGAAACAAAATCCAAGCTAACATGGAAGAATTAGTAGCTATGGATATTCCAGCAGAATACAAAGAAGTATTCACAAACTGGTTAGACAACAAAGAAAATGGAGAAGGTTCAAAAGCAGCAAGTAAAGCTGTAAGTGAACTTCTTGCAAATCATACATTAACAGATGAAAAAGCAGTTACTTTAGTGAAAGAAATTGCTGAAAGAGAAGACTACTTAGTAAAACGTTCACAATGGATTCTTGGTGGTGACGGATGGGCTTACGACATCGGTTACGGCGGTCTTGATCACGTTCTTGCATCAGGTGAAAACGTAAATGTACTTGTATTCGATACAGAAATTTACTCAAATACAGGTGGTCAATCATCTAAATCAACACCAGTAGCAGCTATTGCAAAATTCGCAGCATCTGGTAAGAGAGCTAAGAAAAAAGACCTTGGTAAAATGATGATGGCTTATGGCAACGTATATGTAGCTCAAGTTGCTATGGGATCAGACAAAAACCAAACAATCAAAGCTATTCTTGAAGCAGAAGCATATGAAGGTCCATCTATCATCATTGCTTATGCACCATGTATTAGCCACGGTCTTAAAAAAGGTATGGGCTGCTCAATGGAAAATATGGCAGATGCAGTTAAATCTGGATACTGGCATTTATACAGACACAACCCATTATTAGAAGAACAAGGTAAAAATCCATTTATCTTAGATTCTAAAGAACCAACAGAAAGCTTCAGAAGCTTCCTTATGGATCAAGTACGTTATTCATCTCTTGCAAAACAATTCCCAGAAGATAGTGAAGGGTTATTTGAATTAGCAGAGAAACATGCTAGACAACGTTATGAAGGCTACAAAAAATTAGCTGAACAAGAATAATAAATACTCCTCTCATACGATTAAAAACAGCTGTCACATATAAGATGTGACAGCTGTTTTTTTGATAAAAAATATTTTAATACAATAGATGAAAGACAATAAAAATGCCCTAATTAGATACTTAAATCTAATTAGGGCATTTTTTATAATTTATAACGAAGTCTTCTAGTTTCTCTATAGTTTCAGGACTTAATATATGCTCAATTTTACAAGCATCTGCTTCTGCAATTTGAGGGCTTAGACCGAGGACATGAGTCAAGAACTTCTTGATTAGGGTATGTCTATAAATGATATCTTTTGCTGTTTTACGCCCTAAGTCAGTGAGCCTGATATCTCCATAAGATTGCTGTGTAACCATACCAGCATCTTTTAAGTTATTAATAGCCTTATTAACACTTGGTCTAGATACATTAAGTTTTTTTGCTATGTCTATAGAACGGACAACACCATTTTGCTGTTCAAGTTCTAATACAGTTTCAAGGTAATCTTCACCAGATTGTCCTAGAGTCATGGTTTCCCTCCTCCTTCATAGTATCCCTTTATATATTATAACAAATATTTTAATGAATTAAAAATAAAACACTTTAGTTGTGAAAAAATATTGACAGAACATTCAAGTCGATATAAAATAATGTTAGTTAAGGTTAACATTGTTTGCTAATGTTAACATATAATATAATGAAAATCAAGTTAGTTGATAAAATAGAGAAAAGATACTTATTAGAAGTATTATGATTGTATAACTTGGGAGGGATAGTATGAGTAATTTAAAGAAAGTACCTTGTGGTAAAAGTGCTATCGTAAGACAAATAGATGTGCAAGGCACACTTAAAAGACGTATCATGGATATGGGTATTACAAAAGGTGTTGAAGTAACAGTTAAAAAAGTAGCACCATTAGGAGATCCTATTGAAATTTCTGTAAGAGGATACTCATTAAGCTTAAGAAAAGAAGATGCGAAGAGCATATTAGTTGAGTTAGTATAACTCGATTTTTTTTGAGAGATAAGTTAGCCTAGTCTAACAAATAGAAAGGGAGTTAGCGAACTATGGGATATAATATAGCATTAGTAGGAAACCCGAATAGTGGGAAGACTACTGCATTTAATGCTCTAACAGGGAGTAAGGCTTATGTTGGGAACTGGCCAGGTGTAACAGTTGAAAAGAAGGAAGGTAGATTAAGAGGTACTAAAGAAGAAGCAACACTTGTTGATTTACCAGGTATTTATTCACTTTCACCTTATACTCCAGAAGAGGTAGTAGCAAGAAACTACATTATTAAAGAACAACCGGATTTAATTATCAATATTATAGATGCTTCAAATATTGAGCGTAACCTTTACTTAACTCATCAATTAGTTGAATTAGGTAGACCAACTATCATTGCCTTAAATATGATGGATATCGTTGAGAAACGTGGAGAAAAAATTGATCTTAAAGCACTAGAAAAACGTTTTGGAGTTAAAGTTGTACCTATTTCAGCTGCAAAAAATAAAGGTTTAGAAGAACTTATTAAGCTTGCCTTAGAGGTATGTGTAGCGAAAGTACAAATTAAAACAGAAGCATTACCATTAGAAAAGTCAGTAGAAGTTGCTATTGAAGAAGTAATAACAATCTTACAGGATCAAAAAATTGATGCACATTATGATACGCGCTGGTTTGCATTAAAGGTACTTGAGCAAGATAAAGAAGTTGTAGCACAACTTAACTTATCAAGTGCTGATAACCAAGTGATTAAAAACTGTATCGAGCAACTTACAGTAGAATATGAAGATGATGTTGAAAGCATCGTTATTAATCAACGTTATGAGTATATTACTAAGTACATTAACGAAATTGTTAAAAACAGAATGAGCCATAAGGTAACACTATCAGATAAGATTGATAGAGTTGTTACAAATAGAATTTTAGCTATTCCTATTTTCTTTGGAATCATGTGGTTAGTATACTTCTTATCAATCCAAACAGTGGGTGATATGACTATTGGATTTATGGAAGAGTTATTTGGTGGTATTGGTGATCAAGTAGGGATATTCCTTGAAAGTATGAGTGTATCACCATGGATTCATGGATTAGTGGTAGAAGGAATTATTGGCGGGGTAGGAGCTGTACTTGGATTCGTACCACAGCTTATGATTCTCTTCTTATTAATTGGTATCCTTGAAGATTGTGGCTATATGTCACGTGTTGCCTTTATCATGGATAAGATCTTCAGAAAGTTTGGCTTATCAGGAAAATCATTCATTCCTATGGTTATTGGAACAGGCTGTTCTGTACCAGGGATTATGGCATCAAGAACTATTGAAAATGAGCGTGATCGTAAGATGACAATCATGCTTACACCATTTATTCCTTGTGGTGCTAAGCTACCTGTATTTGCACTTTTAGTAGGAGCATTCTTCCCTGATCATGCATGGGTAGGGCCTTCTATGTACCTTTTAGGTATTTTAATGGTTATCATTTCAGGATTAATCTTGAAAAATACTTTATTTAAAGGTGAAGCAGCACCTTATATTTTAGAATTACCAGAATATCATGTGCCTAACTTTAAAGGCGTATTTATGCAAATGTGGGATCGTTCTAAAGCTTTCATTGTAAAAGCTGGTACAGTAATCTTTGTTGCTTCAGGCCTTATTTGGTTCCTACAATCATTCAACTTTAGTCTTCAAATGGTAGAAACAGATCAAAGTATTTTAGCATCTATTGGTCACTTTATTGCTCCAGTATTTGCACCACTTGGATTTGGTACATGGCAGGCATCTGTTGCTACTGTAACAGGATTCTTAGCAAAAGAAGCTATTGTTGCCACATTTGGTGTTTTACTTGGAGTAGGTGAAGTTGCAGAGTCAGACCCAACATTAGTTACAAATATGGGTGCTTTATTTACACCACTTAGTGCTTATGCATTTATGGCATTTACACTACTTGCAGCACCATGCTTCGCAGCTATTGGTGCTATGAAAAGAGAGTTTGGTAACTGGAAGTGGACACTTATTGCACTAGGATATCAAACAGGGCTTGCATGGATAGTAGCATTTTTAATTTACCAAGTAGGCGGATTATTTATTAAATAGAAATGGAGTGAGATGAAGATGGCAGATTTTATTATTATAGGAATTATAGTATTACTGATGGCAGGAGCTAGTTATAAGATCTATCGTGATAAAAAGAATAACCCTTGCGGTTGTGGATGTTCAGGATGTGCACAAAAAAGCTGCCCATCTAAACATCAAGCTAAAGATAAAGATAAATAAAAGAAGGCGGTATAGTGCATGCTATACCGCCTTTTAATGTACTTAGGGGGAGTTATTTTGGTTGGGGTGGGAGTTTAAAGTCAATTTCTTTATAACAGAACCACCAGTCAAAGCAGGTATATTCTCCTTCACGTTTTTCAGCAGTAGGAATATCAGTTGGAGGAGGAATGATACCTTTATTTCCGATCAATTCGTTGTTTGGCCAATTAGCAGGGAGGGCCACCTTATTTGCATCACCTACTTGTAAAGCGACGAGGGCACGAATAATTTCACTAATGTTACGACCAATCTCAAGAGGGTAGTATAAGATAAGTCTAATAGTACTAGTAGGATCAATAAAAAATACTGCTCTTACAGTTGAAGTTTTCCTAGTAGGTTGAATCATGCCAAGTTTTGTAGCTGTTGTTCCAAGTGGATCTGCAATAATAGGGAATGGAATATTTTGACCTAGATTTTCTTCAATCCATTGTACCCATTTCATATGAGGCTGTACTTGGTCTACAGAAAGACCAAGAAGGTCCGTATTAAGTCCTTGGAATGTATCATAATTCTGAGCAAAAGATACAAATTCAGTTGTGCACACAGGCGTAAAGTCACCAGGATGGCTAAAGAGTATAAGCCATTTACCTTTGTAGTCATCAGGGAGTTTTTTCACTCCATAAGTTGTTTGAACTGTCATATCAGGGAACTTATCTCCTATTAAAGGAAGATTCCCCATAATTTCTGCCAATCCTATCACCTCCTACAAAACTATTTATATTCAAGATAGGAGTTGTATTATGAAAAAAATTATTAATGAAGATAATACCGTTCAATATAGCGATAGACTTCACTTAAATCAACCTTGTCTGCAAAGTCTTTAAGGTAAGGTACCTTTTTATAATCATCTAACTCTATAGGTTCTTCAAGAGGAGGATCAAGACGATAATAATTTGATTTTAATAGCTCATAGCTATAACGATTTTCTATAGGTGTATTCGTATTCAAAAGGACACTCAAAAAGGGAGCTTTTGATTTGGTAAATGGATTAATAGCCCACTGAAGAACACCCCAATTTTTTGTACGACGTACAATACGTTCAGGATAAAATCCTGTACCAATAGAAAGCAAACGAAAATCGGATAGATTATATGTTGTTGGAAATACAGAACGTACGCAAATAACAGGAGCAGCAGTAGGAGAATTCATAAATACACCACCATCAATAAAGTTATTCACGGAAGGAAAGTATGTAGGGGCAGCGCTACTACAGAGTGCTACATCAATGACCTTTTCAGAAATTGTAGGATTATTGACTAAGTTAGTAAAAAACACACCTTCAAAACCCTTACATGTATAACCTTTTACATTAAAGGACGGAATAAAAGCATACTTAGGCAGAGAAGCAAGAGAAAGATTTTTGGGGAATACCTCCTCAAGAGTTTCCTGAAGATGAATATTTCTATACTTAGGAATAAAGAGATTAGGACGTTTTGGGGTAAAGATATACTTTACTTTATCATAGGAGTAAAAGTCATCAATTTCTTCTACGGATTTTTGATAGGCCAACCCTAGGGCAATAATAGAGCCTGTAGAAGTTCCCGCGAACATATGGGTTTGGTCAAGAAGTGTAGGATACTTTTCAACAATACGTCTTAAAAGTCGTGTAGAAAGTGCACCACGTATACCACCTCCATCAAAGGCAATGATACGGAAGACAGACATATTAGATCCTCCCTTACAATATATATCAAGATTATTTTATGAAAAGAGATACTACACTAGACCAAAAAATATCATACATAAAGTAAATGTATCATAAAATGTTATGATACTAAATGGTTAGGGAGATCAAAAAATGAAATGTTACTTTTGTAATGTTCTTAGAGGATTCAAATCCAAAGATGCTAGCATAGACTTAGAATGTAGAGTAAGACAGACACCTAACTTCGTTTTGGTAGATATTGACCAAGACGCTATGCCAGAAATTCTATTTACTTATATGTATGATGATGAAAAGTATATTGCTATTTTGAAGCGCAAAGATATGAAATGGTACTTTATGGATACTATGCCAGAGAGTGAGCACAAAACTATTGGATTAGGTAATTTAGTAAATACAATAGAGAATAGCTCTATTACTCCAGCATTAGTAGGAGCGGTAGTAGAGTTAGAGCAATTGTTTGGAGAAGAAAATCAGCCATTTGTTGCGTTTATTAATGACATGGCCTATCACGGCATAGTTATTCAGCCAACACGAGAGAATTCAAAAACTAGTAAAGATGCTAATAGTACAGTTGATTTGATAAATTTAACTTTAGAACAACTCCAATCTATTACTAATCCTCAGTTACCACCAGTAGAAAAAGTAAATACAGAGCAAGCACAGAAAGCTTTACAACAAAATGTAACTACACCTATTACTAGTATTACTGAGACAGATAATGTGGTAAATGCAGGAATACAACAAATATTAGATTTGTTTAATCTAACGCCAGAGCAATTACAAGCTATTTTTACTGCACAGTTACCACCGGCAGAAAATATTAACACAGAAGAAGCCCAAGATGCCTTAGCGCAAAATGTAATTACGCCTATCACAAGTATTACTGAGACTGATCAAGTTGTAAATGCAGGAATGCAGCAAATATTAGATTTGCTCAATCTAACACCAGAGCAGTTCCAAGCCATTACTAGTGGTCAATTACAAGCACCAGAAAATATTAATACCCAACAGGCGCAAGAGGCTTTAGATCAAAATGTAATTACACCTATTACAAGTATTAATGAAACAAATCAGGTTGTAAATGAAGAAGGGCAGTCTCCAATAGCTAATGGAAATAGTACAGCAGATTATCAAGCGGTACTAGATAAAGAAGTGATCAACTTTACACAAGCAGATGTAACAGGAGATGGTATGCAAGATAGTATTTATCTAGTTGGAGATAGACAGACAGGAAATAGTACTGACCGTATTCGAAATATGGGACTTAGAGTACAAACAGGTGGAAAAACTTTAAGCGTTGATTTTCCTTATGGTGATGGATATAGCCCAATTTTATTTGTAGGAGATCTAACAGCCAATGGTATACCTGACGTTCTGGTAAACATCTTTGCAAGTGGATCAGGTGGATTTATCACAAGTTATATCTATACTTTTGAAAATGAGCAGCCAAGGCTATTATTTGATTCTAAAACATTTAATGAAAATTACACAGGTAAGGTAATATATGAGGATAATTATAAGGTTAGGGTTATTACCAATAGACCTAGATGGCAATATACAATAGATATCAGTGATAGAGATAGGGCGTATTTAGCTACTATATATGATAGTAATGGAAAGTTAAGGCAACCAACAGAAGGTGCATTACTTGGCCTATCTTCATTGAATCCTATTGATTATGATGTAAATGGGGAATTTAATGTTTCTGCAATACAAAGGGTAATCGGAATAGGTAATATGGATACCTTAGGATTAGTTGAAACTTATTTAAGATGGAGAGGTGCAACAAATAGATTTGAACCATTTATGCAATACTTATCTGTATTAGGCAGACCACTTTAAAAAAATTATAGTAAATAAAAAAGTACTTCTACTGCGGTGAAGTACTTTTTTGTTATATTCATTTAGAAAAGAAATCAAGGTGTGTAGAGTTGTTTAAGAGAAGAGATAGATGCATTAGAGGTAGTAAGTTCTGAAAGATAAATTTCTCCTCTTAGAAGTTTCTTATAGAGTAAATCTAAGTCACGACTTTTGATAGGTAAGTCTGGATCTGTGAGATAGGTATACTCAAAAGTTGGTACCACTGGTAAGCAGAGTGCTTGATTATCAAAGTTAATGATACAAGGGGTAGAGAGTGTATTGTATTCATCAGGGCAGGGAATGAGCGTATAAGGTATGAAAGAAATAAAGAGTGTCTCATTTTCATAAAAACCATCTATAATTCTGCCTCCAAAAGTTCCTTCACAATAGCTGTTAGCAGGTTTAATTTGATTGATAAGAACAGAAGTAACAGGTACATCGTCATAAATATCTATGAGCATAGGCTCAGGTAAATAAGGTAAATCTAAGAGCTCTTGCCCCAAATAAGTACTAATAAAAAGAGATTGATCATAATCTACATCAAATCCAAAGAGAGGAAAGAAAGGAAGTGCATCGATATATATTCTACCTTCTTGGACAAAGGTATCTAAAGAAATAGGTTGAGTATTGAAATATGAGCAAGTATCTTTAAGAGAATAAGTAAATATATTATTTTCGTACTGTACGTTGACAGTATGAGTAAGATCATCAAAAGAGAGGTCCAAATCTAAGCATTCACTAATTGCTCTTAATGGTACATATATTTGATCACGGGTCTCAATAATAGGAGAAGTAATAGAGGTTAATTGATCATTGATAAAAAGTAAGGGTGACTTACTAGGGGTAGCATAAGTAATTGGTAGTATAAATAACAGAGTAAGTAGGAATGTCGAGAAGCGTAATAAGCACTTTGGCATACATTTTCCTCCTTTTAAATAGTTCCTTATACCTATATATATGCTTATACACAAGAAGTAGACTAATTTTGAGACAAGCTAATAAACTTTTTGAAAAGAGGAAGCATAGAGGAAGATGTAGCAAGCATAATTTCAGGATGCCATTGTACACCGACTCCAAATGGATAGTTTTGTAGTTCAATACCTTCAATAATAGAATCTTTTGACCATGCAGTAGCAATAAGGTCTTGACCTAGTTGATGAATAGCTTGATGATGAAAGGAATTAGTGGCAAAAGATGTTCCTATAAGTTGTTGAAGTAAAGTATTTTTGCTTGTTGAAACAGTGTGAGTGAGATTAGTACGTGGAGATTGTTGTTGATGTTGTAAAGAAGCGTGAGGGCATTCACTAAGGTCTTGATAGACGTTGCCACCTTTTGCAGCATTAAGAACTTGCATGCCACGACAGATACCTAAGATAGGTTTATGATCCTCTAGAGCAAGCTTAGTAAGGGTGAGGTGATGCATATCAACAAGGTAATTGGTTTCACCTAGGTATTTGTTAGGTTCTTCACCATAGAGAAGGGGGGTAAGATCATCTCCTCCAGCGAGAAGTATACCATCACATAGATTAAGTTGAGCCTGAATATCTGATGGATTAGAGGTAGGGGGTAACAATATAGGCATACCACCGGCTTTAAAAATAGCTTCTTCATAATCTTGATTATTATTAGTAGAGTAGCGGCCACTATAGGCATTAGAACGGAAAAGTAGATTGGTAGTAATACCGATAATAGGTTTTGGCATATTTAAAGCTCCTTCCTAAAAGGGATAAATACTATATACTATGCAAAAGAGAAGGATAAATGCCTATTCAAAAATAGACAAAGCAAAAAGAGGCACGCCTAACCTGATCGTGCCTCTTTGTGACTTTGAGGAAATTTATTTAAAGGAAACTATTTACCAAAGTAAGCTTTTTTGTAAAGCTCTTGTAATTCTACAACTTTTGGTAAACGTGGGTTAGCTGTTGTACATTGATCTTCGAATGCTTTGTAAGCAAGATCTTCTACTGCTGCCATGTATACTTTTTCTTCGATACCACAATCTTTGATTGTCATTGGAATGTTAAGTTCTTTCATAAGATCACGGATTGCTTTAACTAAAGATTGTACGCCTTCTTCTGGAGTAGAAGCTTTAAGTCCAAGAGCTTTAGCAATTTCAGCAAATTTTTCTGGAGCAATATATTTTTCATATTTAGGGAAGATAGCAAACTTACTTGGTGTTGTTTGACCATTGTATTCAACAACATGAGGAAGTAAGATAGCGTTTGCACGACCATGAGGAATATGGAACTCTGCACCTAATTTATGAGCCATTGAGTGGTTGATACCAAGGAATGCATTTGTAAATGCCATACCAGCGATACATGATGCATTATGCATTTTTTCACGAGCTACTGGATCTTTAGCTCCGAATTTGTATGAGCGTGGTAAGTATTCAAATACTAATTGAATTGCTTTAATTGCAAGTGCATCTGTGTAATCTGATGCAAGGATTGATACATAAGCTTCAATCGCATGTGTTAATACGTCAAGACCTGTATCTGCTGTTACAGAAGCTGGAACGCTCATAACGAATTCTGGATCAATGATCGCTACGTCTGGAGTTAACTCATAATCAGCAAGAGGGTATTTCATATTTTTAGATCTATCAGAGATAACTGCGAATGATGTTACTTCTGAACCTGTACCTGAAGTTGTTGGGATAGCTACGAATTTAGAGTTTTTACCCATTTTAGGGAACTTGTAAACACGTTTTCTAATATCTAAGAATTTTTGAGCCATACCTTCGAAGTCAGCTTCTGGGTGTTCGTAGAATAACCACATTGCTTTACCAGCATCCATTGCAGAACCACCACCAAGTGCAATGATTACGTCTGGTTTGAATGAACGCATCATATCAGCACCTTTTCTTACTGTTGTTAAGTCTGGATCTGGCTCAACATCGCTGAAGATTTCGATAGAAACTTTATTTTGATTTTTGTTTAATTGATATACTAATTTATCTACATAACCTAATTGAACCATCATTGGATCAGTTACGATCATTGCACGAGAGATTTCTGGCATTTTAGCAAGGTAAGCAATAGAACCTTGTTCGAAGTAGATTTTTTCTGGAATTTTGAACCATTGCATATTCACGCGTCTTTTCGCCACCCTTTTTTTGTTGATTAAGTTTGAAGCTGTAACGTTTGATGTAGTAGAGTTACGTCCGTATGAACCACATCCAAGTGTAAGTGATGGCATATTTGTATTGTAGATATCACCAATTGCACCATGTGTAGAAGGTGAGTTTACAATGATACGACCTGTTTTAAGTCTATCAGAGAAAGCATTAATAGTTGCTTGATCTGTTGAATGGATAACTGATGAGTGACCAAGACCACCAAGTTCAACCATTTGTGCAGCTTTTTCAATACCATCAGCAGCATCTTTAGCTTTGATTACAGCAAGTACTGGAGAAAGTTTTTCTCTTGAAAGTGGATACTCAGCACCTACACCTTCGATTTCACAACAAAGAACTTTAGTTTCTTTTGGAATGGTCACACCTGCAAGAGCAGCAATTTCATATGGGTATTTACCTACGATATCTGGGTTAACCATTTGTTTTTCAGGATTGATAACAACTGGTTCGATTTTTTTGATTTCTTCTTTAGTTGCAAAGTAGCAACCATGTTTTTTCATGTAAGCAATAGCTTTATCATATACAGGAGCTTCAATGATAGCAGCTTGTTCAGATGCACAAATCATACCATTATCGAATGATTTTGAAAGGATAAGGTCTGTAAGAGATCTTTCAAGTACAGCTGTTTTATCAATGAAAGCAGGTACGTTACCAGGACCTACACCAAGAGCTGGTTTACCAGCTGAGTATGCTGAACGAACCATTCCAGAACCACCAGTAGCAAGAATCATTGCAACACCTGGATGATTCATAAGAGCTGAAGTTGCTTCGATTGATGGATATTCAACCCATTGAATACAGTTTTCAGGAGCACCAGCAGCAATAGCAGCATCTCTTACTGTTTTAGCAGCTTCTACTGAACATTTTTGAGCTGATGGATGGAAACCAAAGATGATTGGGTTTCTTGTTTTCATTGAAATAATAGCTTTGAACATTGTTGTAGAAGTTGGGTTTGTAACAGGTGTAACCCCAGCAATAACACCGATTGGTTCTGCTACTTCCATGTAACCTTCATCTTCATTATCTTCAATAACACCTACAGTTTTATCATGTTTGATACTGTGATAAATGTATTCTGTTGCGAAAATGTTTTTTGTAACTTTATCTTCGAAAATACCACGACCAGTTTCTTCAACTGCCATTCTTGCAAGTTTCATTTGAGCTGCAAGACCAGCAAGTGCCATAGCTTTTGTGATTTCATCTACTTGTTCTTGATTAAGTTCCATAAATTGTTCAAGGGCAACGTTAGCTTTTTTTACAAGCTCGTCTACCATTACGTTAGCGTCGATAACTGGTGCTTTTTGTTCTTTTTTTTGATCTGCCATGATTAAAGCCTCCTTAGGGTATGTGTTTATATTTTAAGAAATAATCTGCTTGAAATAGTTTGCCTAATTAGGAATTAGCATATGCTTTTAAATTAGGCAAACATAGTTATAATTTTAACAATGCGTGTTAAAAAATATAACTTAATCTGGACTTGATTAAGTTTTTGATTAAGAAATAATGCTGTTTACACTAGAATAATAACATGGGTTAGGGTAGGTGTCAATAAAAAGTGTTAAAAAAATAACGAAAAATTTTTTAGAAGGTATAAATTAATAGTTAGATAAAAAGTAGAACTATGTAAATACATGTATGAAAGTTATATAATATAAGGGAATTCAGCAGATCATTTGAAAAGGAGAATCCCATGACAGAAAAAGAAAAAATGTTAAAAGGTTTAGGCTATGATGCATCAGATAAAGAACTTACAGAAGATCGTACACGTGCAAGACAATTGTGCTATAAATTTAATCATCTCGAACCGGGTAACCATGAAGAAAGATTAGAGGTTTTACAAGAGCTTCTTCAAACAGAAGAAAATTTATATATGGAGCCTAACTTCTTTTGTGATTATGGATACAACATCAAAGTAGGAAAGAATTTTTATGCCAACTATAACTGTACTATACTAGATGTAAATACGGTAACTATTGGGGACAATGTTATGTTTGCTCCTAATGTACAAGTCTATACAGCGACCCATCCAGTGGAGGCAGACTTAAGAGTGAGTGGTATAGAAATGGGTTATCCTATTGTAATAGGAGATAATACTTGGATTGGTGGAGGAAGTATTATTTGTCCAGGTGTTACTATCGGTAAGAATGTTGTTATAGGAGCAGGGAGTGTAGTAACTAAAAATATTCCAGATGATGTAGTTGCAGTAGGAAATCCTTGCAAAGTGATAAGAAAGATTGAAAGTCAAACTGGAAAGTAAGTAATCCATGGTTCATGCTAAGGGGAAAGGCCTAAAGGCAAAAAAATAACCTAGACTTCGGGGGAGGAAATCTAGGTTGAGGGGGGATTTAGCGATGTACCTCACACTTGGTACAATGGTAGTATGGACCAAATAAAAAAGTTATATACACATTATTTAAAAAAAATATAAACAATATTCAGGTCTTGCATTTTGAATATGAATGGCATATAATGAAACAAATATGAAAACTTTCATTATATAGGTAAAATAACGTTGATGAGAGAAAAGCTTAAGATTTTGTTTTTAAGAGAGCTAGTGGATGGTGTGAACTAGTAAACAGACTTTAGTGTTCCGCTCTTTGAGTTGCTGGTGATGAGCCAGAAGGGAGTTGCCCTTTATAGCAATAAGAGGTCAGTTTATTTACTGATGAATGAAGGTGGCACCACGAGTATGCAATCGTCCTTTTATCTTTTTACGAGATAAAAGGGCGTTTTTTATTTTATTATTATTTTTATATTTACGAGGTGAAAGATATGTTAGATATTAAAAGACTACGTAGCGATTTTGAAGGCGTAAAAGCAGCATTAGCTAAGAGAAGTGGTAACTATGACTTAGAAGGATTCTTAGAATTAGATACTAAAAGACGTGAACTTCTTGCAGAAGTAGAAGTACTTAAAAACAAACAAAATGTTGTATCAAAACAAGTCCCAGTTATGAAAAAAGAAGGTAAAGATGTTACAGCTGTACTTGCTGAAATGAAAGAGCTATCAGATGAAATCAAAGGTATTGATCAAAAAGTTAAAGAAGTAGATGATACACTCCAAAACATTCTTCTTACACTTCCAAACTTACCAAACCCACAAGTTCCAGAAGGTGCTAGTGATGAAGATAACATCGAACTTAGAAGAGTTGGGGATGTTAGAGAATTTGATTTCGAAATTAAACCACACTGGGATCTTGGTGAAGGTTTAGATATTCTTGATTTTGAAAAAGGAGCAAAAGTAACAGGTGCTCGTTTTACATTCTATAAAGGTTTAGGTGCTAGACTTGAACGTGCAATCATGAACTTCATGCTTGATATGCATGTAGACAAACATGGTTATACAGAAGTATTCCCACCATTCATGGTTAACCGTGCAAGTATGACAGGTACAGGTCAGCTTCCAAAATTTGAAGAAGATGCTTTCAAAGTACAAGGTACAGATTACTTCTTAGTACCAACAGCTGAAGTACCAGTAACAAATATGTACAGAGATCAAATCTTAGATGGTAAAGACCTTACAATCAAACACTGTGCTTACACAGCATGCTTTAGAGCAGAGGCTGGTTCAGCAGGTCGTGATACAAGAGGGATCATCCGTCAACACCAATTCAATAAAGTAGAAATGGTTAAATTCGCTAGACCAGAAAACTCATATGAAGAACTTGAAACACTTACAAATGATGCTGAAGGTATCTTACAAGCATTAGGTCTTCCATACCGTGTTGTTAGACTTTGTACAGGAGACTTAGGATTCAGTTCAGCAATGACATATGATATTGAAGTTTGGATGCCAAGCTACGGTCGTTATGTAGAAATCTCAAGCTGTTCTAACTTCGAAGACTTCCAAGCTAGACGTGCAAACATCAAGTTTAAAGATAATATTAAAGATAAAGCACAATTCATCCACACATTAAATGGTAGTGGTCTTGCAGTAGGTCGTACAACAGCTGCAATCTTAGAAAACTTCCAACAAGAAGATGGGTCAGTTATTATCCCAGAAGCACTTCGTCCATACATGGGTGGTGCTGAGCGTATTACAAAATAGATTTTAAAGAAAGAGCTGTCATAAGACAGCTCTTTTTTTATTTATTTAAAGTTACGGAAAATCCCCCAGATAAGATAGAGAATGAGTGATGTAAGGAGAAAGCCTAGATAAGTTAAACGGAGCTTATTAAAGTTTCTTAGGTTGAATGGTATCATATAGAGAATGAGCCCAAGAAGAAAAGTAATATAGATTAGTGTAACAGGAAGCCAATGGGACATATTAGGATTCCTTTCTATTCAATAAGTTAATGAAGAAAAGTAAAAGAGAACTTTGATTCCTGCTAAAGAAGTGGTTAGCTATGATGGTATAACTATCTTGTAGGACAAGGAAAGCCATAATAGGATAAACACTTAGAGTTAAGACAGAGTTGTAGCTATAGGCTTGTTGAAACTGAAAGGTAATAAAATGTATAAAGGAGCGTGTTCCACCACACATAGGGCATAAGAGATTGTAATGAGTATACCAGTAGCAGATACTTTCGTTTGCTAGAGAAGTATGTGATGCGATAAAGCCAAGTGGAATGATAAGAAGGTAGCAGAATAAACGTAGCAGATGCAAATTAACACTCCTTTCTTAATAATTTAGTTAATAATAATTAATAATGTTTAATGATTGATTAGTCTAAAAATAATTGCAACTTATCTTTAACTATAATACAATAAAATCATGTAAAGGGGGAGATAAAATGGATGAATACAATCACACGAACCAAGATGGTAAAGACCCTAACCAAGTTAACTATACACCTGTAGCACCTGAGCATACTAATAATTATCAACAACCTAGACCGCCTATAAATGGACCTTATAATGGATATCAAGCAGTAACACCTAATAATGAAGGCATAGGCTTTGGAATTGCCAGTTTAGTACTAGGGATTGTAAGTCTTATTAGCTGTTGCATTATTCCTTTCATTGGAGTTATTCCCTCTATTGCAGCGATTATTTTTGGGGTTTTAGGATTAAAGTATCCATCAAGTAAAGGCATGTCTATTGCAGGTATTGTCCTAGGTGGAATCGGAATTGCACTTTGTGGAGGGCTATTCCTTATTGTGATGTTGGGAATAGTAGTAGGACTATAAGAAAGAGATAAAGTAATGAAAAAGATAACGAAATATAAGCTTATGTTAGCTAGTGCATTTCTAATATTAGGACCATTAATGTTAAAGGGAGTAGGGATACTTAGTAATAACCAAACTACTTGTATATTTGATACATTAGGCAGCAAATGTTTAGGGTGTAATATTAGAGCAGCATTATTCCAACTGAGCAGAGGGAATATGTTAGAGGCATTTAGACTAAATCCATTAGTGTATGTATGGATTATAATAGCTCTAAGCATTGTACTAAGTGAGCTTTATATGGTGATCAGAAAAATTATAAATAGACAATATGATAAAGAAAGTTTGTTAGATTGGATTATTAAGAAAATGTTTAAAGGTATAACCTTTTAAGGAGGAATAAGTATGAATTGTCCAAACTGTGGAGCAGAAGTAAGAGATGTTGATCGTTTTTGTGGAAGATGTGGTGCTGAAATTAGAAAAGAGGCAGGCGAAGCAAGCTATCAACAAACAAATTATCAAGAAGGTAGTCAGCAACAAGGAACGTATCAACAAACAAACTACCAACAACCTTATCAACCACTTGATACACGTAAATCTAGACTTGTTGCAGGGATTTTACAACTTGTTTTAGGATGGGGTGGCGTAGGCCGTTTCTATTTAGGTTATAATTCAATTGCTATTGCGCAAATATTAGTAACTATATTTACATGTGGTATTGGCGCTATTTGGCCATTTGTAGATTCTATTTTAATTTTAGCTGGGCAAGTGCAAACAGATGCAGATGGTGTACCACTTAAAGATTGATAAAGATAAAAGGGATGTAGCCTATAGGCTACATCCCTTTTAATTTGTAATTAACGTATCAGTTAAAATAGAATCTCCGATTAACTGAGTGAGATAAATACACTCTTCTATGGTAAGAGGTGTTTGACTTTGATCTTTTTGTATAAACTTTACACCTTGCTCTATATGAGGCCATTCAAGGTCTAAAGAATTAGCTATTTGCTTGAAGAGACGAATACTCTCACTACGTGTAATGGGTTGGTTAAATTTAAATGGTCCAGTACTATTAGTAGGCATATATTCAGTTACAACAGATTTTAAAGCATAAGGAAGCATGTTCTCAATCATGGTAAGAAATTCATTAGCAGAGGCTTTATCCATATAGCTTTTAGCAGAAGGTTTAATCCACTTATTTGATAGAGCATGTTGAACATAAGGTGCAGACCAGTCAGAATAGGAAACATTTTTAACACCTACATTATGATTGGCATCACTTACAAATTCAAAGTTTTCTGCGCCATATTCAAAGAGGGTATTAATATCTTCAAAGTAAGTTGGATACCCAGACTTCATAACAACAGCAATAAGCTCTAAGTCGCCATATTGTGCCTTGGCAACAAGTGTACGTCCTGCAGGGGTATGATAACCTGTCTTAGCAGCCAGTACATTCTCATTAAAATAAGGAGACCCTTCTTTAAAGAATTGGGCTGTATGAGAAAGAGGAAGTGTTTTACCTGAATTAATAATATTAAAATTATATTTAGGTGTTCCGGCAATTTCACATAATACTGGATCCTCAAAAGCAGCAGCAGTAATTAAGGATAAGTCATAAGGTGTTGTATAGTGATTTGGGTCATGATAGCCATGTGGATTTACAAAGTTAGAGTTATTAGCACCTAGACTTTTAGCTTTTTCATTCATTTTAGCTGCAAAAGCATCAATACTACCTGCATCATAGACTGCCATATCATAAGAAATGAAGTTATCAGAACCCATCATAATACCATGGATACCATCTACATAAGAGTATGTATCACCAATATTAAGACCTATATGGCTACTATCAGAAGGTACATTAGCTACACTATCTGTGGATTTTGTGATTGTTCCATCTTCTTTTAAATCTTCTACAAGTAATAAAGAAGTAAGAACTTTAGTTGTGCTTGCTGGATAAAAAGGAGAGTTGATATTTTTCTTATATAAAACTGTTCGTGTATGTGGTTCGATTAGAATAGCACCTTCAGCATTTACAGCAGGAGAAGGTGAAGCGTAAGTTAAAGGTGTACACACTAAGGTACATAATAAAAGAAATAAGCTACTTTTTTTCATTGAATCAGGTCCTTGCTTTTTTAGTTATAATATAGCAATATTTATTGCCAAAAGCTAGTTTTATTTATACCTATAGAATGAATATTTTATTTATATAAGTCTCATAATTTATTAATAACAATTTTACATTAGGTTAAAAAAATAGAGTTATAATAGAAATAGGTAAGGCGTTCGTTCATGAAAAGATTGGTAGAAAATATAAAAGGCAGTTAAAAAACCAGTAATTAAAAAGGTTATTAGTACCATAAAAAATATTATCCTAAAAATGAATATAATATTTAAAATGGACCATACTTTAAAGGAATAGTTTAGTAAGGGAATTGAAAGGAGATTTATTATGTACGAATCATTAGAAAATTTTCCATTAAGGAAGATAAATTTTGTTAAAACAAGAACTACTATTTTAAAGGCGGTAAGCCACTTACTTAAAGAGAAGGACTTCTCTTCTATCACTGTAGATGAAATTTGTAGCCGTGCTCAAATTTCAAGAGGAACTTTCTTTAATTACTTCTCAACCAAGGATCATGTATTCCATTATTTCTTAAGAATCTTTACAATCCGTATTGCATTACGTATCAAACAGTGGCCAGATGATTTAAGTTTTGAAGAAAAGATCAGAGAAATTTACAAATGGTTTAATGAAGAGACTCAATATAGTCGTTTTGTAGATAGTTATATTAACTTCTTACTTACTGTAGGTGAAGAAAATAATGAAATGAAGCTTATTGATGCAGAGTTTGTATATTTCTTCAACGGTATTGAAGAGGAGGAATATGCTTACTACAATAACTTAACTTTAAATACTTTATTCCAAGATATTTGTAAGAAAGCACAAGAAGCAAAAGAAATTAGCTTAAGTGACCAACCTAAAGAACTTGCAAACTTATTTGCAGGCGTACTTGTATCAAGTTATATTACAGATCAAATGAATGGTGACGTTGACCATTTAGCAGTATTTAGTAAAATTTGGAAGTAAAGATGAAAAAAGAACAAAGAAAAAAGAAAATAGGACTAAGTAACTAGGGTGAGTTACTTAGTCCTATTTTTTTAGCCATGGGCAGCATTTAGTTTCTAAGAGGTCAACTAATTTGAATAAGATAAGGCCAAGTAAACTTAGTCCAATAATACCTGCAAACATTTTAGGATATTCAACCATGGACCAAGCATTCATAATGAGATAGCCGATACCATAGGATGTAGCAAAGTTTTCAGCGAAAAAGAGGGTAGAAATACAGATACCAAGGCTGATGCGAATAGCTGAAAAAAGCTTAGGGAGCATGGCTGGTACAACTAAATGTTTATAAAGCTGAATAGGTGTTAGGCCAAGTGTTTTCATAGATTGAAAGAGCTCAAGTGGAATTTCTTTAATCCCGTCTCTAACAGCAATAAGTACTTGAAAAATAATGATAGATACCATAAGTGTTACCTTTGAAGCATCTCCGATCCCCATGAAAATCATAAACAGAGGTAAGAAAGCTACTTTAGGTAGGGGATATAAAATATAAGTAATAGGGGAAAGAAGTTTATCTAAGGTTGGATATAGCCCACAAGCCATTCCTAAGGAAATGCCTAGAAGTAAGGAAATAGAAAGGGCTAAAGCAATTCGATAGATACTTACTAAAATATGCTTATATAAAATAGTAGGAAAAAGTGTTATAAAGCTAGTAATAGCCTTAAAAGGAGTAGGCAAAACATTAGACTGTAGAGCCAAACTTAGAAGCTGCCACATAAAAATAACACTTAAGATACCATATAAGGTAGGGAATTTGGTGATTTTCTTCAGTAGGTTCATAAAGCCTGGTCCTCCTTTAGAAGCTTGCGAATTTCTAGGCACTGTTTATAAAAGTCTAGATGTTCTTTGGCATCATTACACCCGAAAAGTGGATTAGATAGAGTATGAGAGATATGCCCATTATTCATAATGACGATGGTCTGCCCTAGAAAAACAGCTTCTTCAATACTATGGGTCACAAATACAAGTGTCATAGGGTTTTGATGATAGATGTCTAGAATAAGATGTTGGAGCTTTTCTTTAGTAATTTCATCAAGGGCAGAAGTTGCTTCATCAAGAAGCAGCACATCTGGATTAGTAATCAGTGTCCTAGCAATAGCTACCCGTTGCTTTTGTCCACCACTAAGCTGATGAGGATATTTAGAGGAATATTCCTTAAGTCCTAAAGTATCTAGTAGAGGAAGGATTTTGTCTTGTAGTTGTACCTTAGAAAGTTTGCTATTAATAAGAGCAAGTGCTACGTTATCATAAACAGTCTTCCAAGGAAGTAGACCTAAGTTTTGTAGAATGACACTTGTTTGAGCTCTAGGAGCTATTAAAGGTTGTTGTGCAACTTGTATTGTACCCTCAGTAGGTGTTAGAAGCCCGGCTAATAAATGGAGCAAGGTTGTCTTGCCACAGCCAGAGGGGCCAATAAGGGCACAAGTGCTACCAGCTTGAATAGAAAGGCTAAGAGGGCCTAAAACCCTCTTAGCCTCATAACTAAAAGTTACATTAGAAAGTTCGATCATTATTGTACGAACTTTCCTTCTACTAACATATCTGGTGTAACAGTAATATCTTGTTTTAGGTTTTCTTGAACCCAATCAATGATTTTTTGCATATAATCAGTAGCTGGTAGATGTGCTGATGTATAAGTTGGTAGAATCATTGTATCTCTGATGGCTGGATTAAGTTCTAAGCTTGTGATTAATATATCACGTGCTTCATCAGGATTTGTAGTAAGATCCGTTACACCTTTGTTGAAGCCTTCATGGAAAAGTTTGATGGCTTCTTCTTTGTCTTCTAAAGCTTGAGAGGTAAATGCCATAACATTTGGACAAATACCATCCTCTGGTGTATAGATACGTTTTTCAAGTGTGCCATCAGCTGTAGCATTTGTTGCCATTGGTTCAGGGAAAAGACCCATATCTACTTTTCCAGATTTAATCATCTCAAGACGTGCAGGAATATCGTTAATAAATATTTTTTCTATATTGTAGTCTTTTGAAAGCCACTCATCAATTAAGAAGTTAGAAACAGAAACTTCCATCATAGCTACTTTGATATCAGGCGTCTCTTTATAACCTTCACGTACAAGAACAGGGAATACCCCATCTGTTAATGTAGTTGCTTTAAGATCAAAACCACCATCTACGTTTGTAGCTACAGCAATAAGATCAGTAAGTGCCCCATCAATTGTATGTGTTTGAAGGGCTGTTTGACGTTCTTGCGCATTGTTAAAACGAATGATTTCAAGGTCTAAACCAAGTTCATCAAAGTAGCCTTTTTCTTCTGCTAAATAAATGGGTGCAGTATCAACAGCTGGCATAACACCAACTTTAAGCGTATGTGTTACTTGTTCAGTTGAAGTACTTGGTACTTCTTCTTTTGGAGTAGAACTACATCCGACAAATAGTGTAGATATACATATACATAGAGCTAAAATTTTATTTAATTTCATGAAAGATCCTCCTAAGTATAAAATTAGACAAGCAGTATTGTACTACAAATTTCCAGATATGACCATGTATTTATTTGGATAAAATGAGAAAAGTAAAGCAGGTTGTATATTTATGGGAACTATGACATAATGAATAGTTGAGTAAAAACATATAAAGGTGAAGAATATGAAAAGAGACAGACAATATTTTATACAACTGATTAAGGATTTGTGGATTGCATCAAGGCCTTTCTCACTAACTTTAGCAGTTGCATCGACAACAATAGGCATTTTAGTCGCTTACAGGCAAGGACTTATTCAAGCTAATTTTATAGATATTAGCAAAATTTTAATGATTACAGTAGCAGGGATATTAGCACAATTAGGAGCCAACTTTATTAATGATTATTTTGAAGGATCCTTTAGATATCATAGACCTGCAGGCAGAAAGATTGTATTTTTAGGAGTAGAGCGTACTTATTTTGATGTACTTGTTTTCCTATGCGGCATGGCTTCTTTTGTAGGAGCAGCAGGGCTTGGGCTATTACTTGTACTAATGAGTAGCTGGAAGTTACTTATAATAGGTTTTATAGGCATTATAGGTTCTTATGCTTATACAGGAGAACCATTTGTATATAAGCGTAGAGGATTAGGCGTACCGTTATCATTCTTATTAATGGGACCTTTAATGGTATATGGTGCTTACTTCCCATTTAGTATGAGCTTTTCATGGGAACCTATACTTATTGCTATTCCACCAAGTTTCTTTATACCAGCATTAATGCTAAGTAATGAAATGAGAGACTTTACAAGAGATAGTGGATTAAGCTTAGGAACATTGAGTGTACGTATAGGCAGTGAGAAGAGTAGAAAACTTTATGCAAGCTTAGTTTTTGGAGCTTATATTTTAACAGTTCTCTATGTGGTATTAGGGCTTTATTCATGGGCTGCATTAGTAGTACTCTTTACATTGCCAATTGCTCTAAAGGCCTATAAAGCAGTCAGTACATTTAAAGGACTAGGTATACCTTATACAAATAATGTTCACTGGACGTTTAACTTAATTATTATCTTATCCTTACTAGTATCGAAATAAGTAAGGATAAAAGGGATGTAGTAAAATAACTTTTTAATACAAGTCTTTGTATTGATTAGAAGTTTTGCTACATCCTTTTTGTTATTCATAGCAAGCCACTTATCGTAGTATTTATACCGCATATCTATTTTAGATTTCTTTTATTGTAACAATCCTTATAATAGAAGTATCAGTTAACTGAATTTTAGAGGAGGGCACAATGGATATAGAGATAAAAATTGACCCGAATTATAAGAAGCCTAAAATAATAATCCATACAAATGAGATGACACCAGAGTTAGTAGATTTAATGAAAAAACTATCTAATGATACAACTAAATTAATTACTGGATATAAGGAGGAGGCAATTTTTCTTATAGAACCAGAAGAAATCTATTGCTTTTTTACACAAGCACAAAATGTATTTGCTTCTACTAAAGATGGAATTTATAGAGTGAAAAGCCGATTGTATGAAATAGAGGAGCAAGACTTACATGCTGCCTTTGTAAGGATATCTCAATCTGAAATTATTAATTTTAAGTATGTAGAGAGTTTGGATATGGAACTAAACGGGACTATTCGATTAAAAATGAAAAATGGAGAAATACATTTCGTATCAAGGCGATTTGTAAGTAAAATTAGAGCATATTTAAAATTGTGAGGTGAAGAATAATGCAAATTAAGCAGGTTATATTGAGAGGATTAATAGGTGTACCTATTGGCATTGCTATCTCGATAACAATAGTATTACTTATTTCATTAGGGCATGAAAGATTACTACTTGTACCACCACAAATGCTAGAACGGTTTAATGGATGTGAGCTTACAGCTTTTACAAACCAGTATATATTAAGCTGTATTATAGGTTTTACTTTTGCAGCAGCTTCTTGTATTTTTGAAGTGGAGAGGTGGAGTATGGCAATGCAAACTTTCTTGCACTTCCTTATAATAAGTATTGTATTTTTACCAGTATCTATGATGGCCGGATGGATGGGGACCACATTTAAAGATATTTGCATCTACTTGAGTATATTTATAGTAATCTATGTAGGTATATGGGCGATGTCATATTTACAATGGAAGAAGAGAATTAAACAACTTAATGCTAAATTAAAAGAGTATTAAAGAAGCTATACCCATTGAAACTAGTATATAGATATGTTAAACTATTCTAAGATAAGCACGCGTAGTTCAGCTGGATAGAGCGTCTGACTTCGGATCAGAATGTCGTGGGTTCGAATCCTACCGCGTGTGTTGTTAAAAAGAGACAGCCTATGAGTATTAATTAATACTCATAGGCTGTCTCTTTTGCTTTGTGCATGTGTAATAAAAATAAAATCTAATAGAATATATTGAGTATATCTAAAAAGAGATTCTAGGCTTTAGCTTTTATAGAAATTATAAAGTTAGTGCTTTTTTTGTATGGGACTATTTCGGCAGAGGGTAAAAAATACAAAAAATAGATATTTAAAGAGGCGTTTATAAACTAAATACATAAAAGATTTTAGATATATCATAAAAAAATAATAAAAATTCATGTATAAATGAATATAAAGATGGAAAATGTGTATTTATTATACAAAAATTTGGGGTTATCATAAATGTGAAGTATAAATTAAAAAGGAGAGATTAATATGAGCAAAAAAAGAATATGTTTGTTAATGGCAACAGTCGTAACAGTCCATACTACTAGTAGTATAATACCAATGATGAATACATATGCAAAAGAAGCAGAGGAAAGTAAGCCTTATCTGAAAGAATCATTATATAGAGGGGTAAATGTTACAACAAGTAGTAATATACAAATTACAACTCCATCTTCTATTAAGATTCTTAGAAATCAAGAGATGCAGTTGCAAGTGCCACCAAACTTGATAGACCCTATTACATGGGCATCGAGTAATGATAATATAGCTAGTGTAAATGGGGATGGAAAAGTATTAGCTCATGAAAAGGGGTTTAGCACTATTACAGCAAAAGATAACTATAATAATGAAGTTACATGGAAAGTAGATGTCATGTATATAGATACTATTCCAGAAGTAGATAATGCTGTATATGCAAAAATGAGAAAGAAATGGTTAGAGACCCTTATAGGAAAAGAAAATGATACAAATAGTAAGAATATCAATAGAGTTATTAGTAGAATAGAAGGTTTTGTGGACACACATTGGAGTGGACTCAAAAAAGATGGTGGTATATTATGGGATACTAAAAATGTGGAAAATTATAAAAAAGATCCAGCACATATCAGAACAATGTATCTTAATTTAGAATGGCTTGCAAAAGGCTATTCAATGCCAGAAAGTAAATACTATAAAAATGAAGAACTATTAGAGGATATTAAGTATGCGTTAGAATGGCTACATGAAAATGCATATTCTATTAAACAGCAATATGGAAACTGGTGGCAATGGGAAATTGGGATACCAAAGGCATTAAATAATATTTGTATCATGTTGTTTGATGAGTTAGGACAAGAAACTATTAACAAATATACAGATGTTATCTATTTCTATCAGCCAGATCCATTTCATTCAGGAGCAAGTGGTGCATCAGCAAATGAATACAGAGAATCTGAAGCTGCTAATAGAGTCGATGTATCTATGATATCACTTGTAATGGGAGTACTTAGAAACGATTATGAACAATTAGTTATGACAAGGGATGCAATTAGTAGTTTATTAAAGTATGAACAAAGAGAAAGTAGTGGGAGATATGTAGATGGATTCTATACAGATGGTTCATTTGTGCAACATGGAAATGTGCCTTATGTAGGAACTTATGGTAACGTATTTTTAACAGGTGCATCTACAGTGGTTCAAGCATTAGAAGGCAGTGAATGGGAAGTGCCTAAAGAAAAATTAGAAGTACTTACTTCGTTTGCTTTAGATTCGTTTGCACCATTTATTTATAAAGGTGCTGCACTTGATATGGTAAGAGGGCGTGCTATAGCTAGAAATAATGAAACAGATAGAAATTCTGGACATAATATTATAGGATCATTTCTGCTGCTTTCAGAAATCGTAGATGAACAACTTGCTAATGAATTAAAAACATATGCTAAATCTTGGATACTAGAAGATACTTCTACGAATTTTACAGCAAATACAAATAACATTAAATTGATTAATCTAGCAGAGTCTGTTTTAAATGATACAAGTATAGCGGTAGCACCTTTTGAGGAAATACATAAGCATTTTGGATTAATGGACCGTACTGTACATAGAGGAAGAGATTATTTACTAGGATTAAGTATGTTCTCAAGTAGAATCAGTAACTATGAGTATATGAATGGAGAAAATCTAAGAGGATGGCATATTTCAGATGGTATGACTTATCTTTACAATAGTGATTTAGCTCAGTATAGTGATGATTATTGGAATACAGTAAATCCTTATAGGCTTCCAGGGACAACTGTGGACACTGTCAAGTTAGATATTAATAACCCAGGAGATAATGCAAGTATTGGCCAAAAATTATTCTCTAAAGAAAACTGGGTAGGAGGAAGTCAAATTGGAGCATATGGTGTATCAGGTATGCAATTAAATGGAGATTTAGTGACTGATAGGGGATCAGAATCTCCTATGGCAAAATATAAATCTCTACAAGCTAAAAAATCTTATTTTATGTTCGATGATGAGATTGTAATGTTAGGTAGTGACATCAATAGTACAGAAGGCAGAGAAATTGAAACAATCATAGAGAATAGAAAAATTAAAGATGATGCAACGAATAGAGTGACCATAAATGGAAAAGAAGCAGTTCATACATTAGGGCAAGAAGAAACTATAAAGGCGAGTTGGGCATATTTAGAAGGCAATGTACAAGGTGCAGATATAGGATATTACTTCCCTTCACAAGCAGAAATTAATGTGAAAAAAGTTGCTAATACTGGGAAATGGGCAGATGTAAAAAAGAAAAGTTCAGAAGAGTTAGTAACAAAAAATTATGTAGAAATGTGGTTATCACATGGGGCCAATCCAATTGGTAAAACTTATGAATATGTTTTACTCCCAGGCAAATCACAACAAGAAGTTGCAAAGTATGCTACTAATCCAAATATTGAAATCGTATCTAATACACCACAAGTACAGGCTGTAGAGGAAAAAGAACTAGGTATCTTAGCGGCTAACTTCTGGGAGGATGAAGTAGCAACTGTAGATAATCTAACAGTTAATAAAAAAGTTTCTATTATGAAAAAACAAAAAAAGAATACGTTAGAAGTAGCTGTTTCTGATCCAACCATGAAAAACACTGGAAAAATTGAAGTTGAAATTGGTCAGAAAGCGTATAATGTTATAACAAAATCAGAAGGGATAGAAATAATAAGCTTAAGTCCAACTATTAAATTTACAGTAGATGTAAATAAGGCAGAAGGAAAAAGTTTTAATATTAAGTTCAATACTAAAGCTCCAGTTATAGATAACAGTGAAGATGATAATACAAATACTAGGAGCACTTCTAGTAATTCTTCTAAGTAAAGAAGAAAATGTAGATAAAAGACCTTTATTACAACCTTCAAGAGAGCAAGTAGGAGTAGTACATACGGCAAAAGGGTATATACAAAAGGATAAGCACAATCAGGTTGAACCTAACCAACCAGTAACTAGAGAAGAGGTAGTACAAGTCATTTATAGCCTTATAGAAAATTCTAATAATGGTTTTATAGGAGTACGATATTTAAAGACTTAACTAATGAAAAGGCTACTGTTGTGAATAATGTAGTGTTAGAGGATGCTAAAGAATTAAAAACAGATATTAAGTCAACACATTGTGTATTTGCAGATTTAATGGAAGCTAGTGTAGAACATAAGTATGTTCTAACAGAAAAAGGATTAGTAAAATGGGTGAAATAGAAAATTACTAATAAAATTTGGAATGATTACAGTAATGAAGAAGAATTACTGAAAAGGGACTAGTAGGATAAAATTTATATATTTTCGAAGTGAGTATGATATAATAAATCTATTCAGTATAAAACTAAACGGCCTAATAAGACTACATGAGAAGCAAAAGTATTCAATGATGTAGCTTATTAGGCCTATTTTTATAGAGGAGGAATAAAAGGTGAAGAAGATGAATAGAAATAGGATTTGGTATGGAGGATTGGTAATTATTACGATAGTACTAGGGATTTTATCCAGAAGAATATCAGGACTTCCAGAATTTATAGCGATGTATTCAGGGGATACATTATGGGCACTGATGGTCTTTTTAGGGATTGCTTTTGTATTTAAAAATGTATCTATTAAATATGTAATGTTGATGGCATTTGTTGTTGCATTTGGAATAGAATTGAGTCAACTCTATCATGCCCCATGGATTGATGCTATAAGAGCGACAACTCTAGGTGGTCTTGTACTAGGATATGGATTTTTATGGAGTGATTTAGTTTGTTATAGTGTAGGAATCTTAATAGGGGGCATTATAGAGTTATTAATGAATGAAAAAAGCTAAAGCGCATAAAATAATTTTTGTTATTTTTATATTTCCTTTATAAATTTTAAAGAAAGTGTGAAACTAATTACTATAAAAATGAGTCATAAAAATGAGGAAAAATTTTCTATTAAAAATTATTAGTGGTTTCCCCTCTTTTAAAAAGAATATGCTATACTAGATTAGATGACAAAGTATGGCTAATAAAGTAAAAATCTTACTTAAGATGCCGAAAAATAGCATATAGACACAAATAAATTAGCAGAAGTATAGAGGAAGGATCTAAGTCAATGAGTACATATCGTTATTCCAAAACAAAGTCAAGAGGAGTGCAAGTCAAGAAGGTAGCAATTGGACTTTTCTTAGTAAGTTTAGTGGCATGTGGTGGTGTAGGTATTAATGCCTATTTGAAAGATAAAAAGATAGATGAGACTACAGCACGTATTGAAGAAGTAACAGCACAAAAAGAAGCATTAAATGCACAAGTTAATGAATTACAAGAGCAAACAAATGAGTTAGAAGCTCAAGTAAAAAAAGTAGAAGAAGGTTTATGGCGCTTTGAGCCTATTATAATTCCGGATAGTATGAAATAATAATAGAAGCAGAAGGATTGGGTGATTGAAAATGGCGAAAAGAAATAATCAAATAGGTATAACTATTTTACTTATAGCATTATCTTTAGGGTTATTTGCAGGAACTGGGTTCCTTGCGAGTAAGAGTAGTGGAGGAAAAGAAGCTCTTACAAAAGCACAAGAAGAACTTACTACAGTAGAAGCAAGTAAAGCTAATTTAGAATTACAAGTACAAGAACTAGCAACAAAAAATGAACAACTTCTTAAACAAATTGAAGAACTTAATATTCAAATTCAAGAATTAGAAAAACAAGGTGTAGATGTTTCAGTAATTACTGAAGAGCAAGAAGATAGAAAAGTAGCATATTTAACATTTGATGATGGTCCAAGTGCGAATACAGCTAAAATTTTAGACTTCTTAAAAGTAAATCAAATTCGTGCCACATTCTTTGTACTTGAAAAAGATGGCTATGATGATCTTTATAAACGTATAGTAGATGAGGGACATTCTATTGCTATTCACTCTAGTACACATGACTATGCAGAAATCTATCAAAATGTAGATAACTTTATGGCAGATGTACAAAGTCTATCTAACCATATTAAAGATCTTACAGGTGTAGAAACTAAAGTACTTCGTTTCCCAGGTGGGTCTAATAATACTGTAAGCCATCGTTATGGTGGAAATGATATTATGGATAAGATTATTCCTGCAGTAACACAAGCAGGATATGTATACTATGATTGGAATGTAGATTCTCAAGATGCTGCAAAAGGTCTTCAAGATACTCAAGTTATTGTAAATTCTGTTTTAAACCAAGCAAAATACAATGACAATGCAGTAATCTTAATGCATGATGCAGCTGCAAAGACAACAACAGTAGAAGCACTACCTCAAATAGTAGAAGGATTAAAACAACAAGGTTTTGTATTTGAAGCACTTTCTACAGAATCAGAACCAGTTAAATTTAAATAAAAAGAAAACCGCCCTTGACGTAAAGGGCGGTTTTTTTGATTCCGATTTATCTTTTGTAATATAAGTGTATAAAGTGATTAGGCGTAAATTATAATATATTTATGTAAAGTTTGCAAGAAGGAATACTTAATTATTTGGGACTCTTTGTTTAGCAATAAAGAAGAGAGCAATAACATTTGCACCACAATGAGAGCCAATAACGGAACCAATAGGATTAATCATAGTGGCTTCCACATTGTATTTTTCTTGTAGAAGCTTGGCAACAAAGTGTGCGTCCTCTTCACAATCAGATTGGGAAATCATAACAGGTTGAGCCGTATCTTCTACTAGACTACCAAAAAGGTCAACTAGAGCATGTAGGGCTTTTTTTCTACCTCTAGTTTTTTGATAAGGAATAAGTTTGCCTTCATCATTTACATAGAGTACAGGCTTGATTTGAAGTAAAGATCCTACAAAAGCAGAAGCGTGGCTTACACGTCCTCCACGCTCAAGGTGGTATAAATCATCTACAGTAAAGAGATGGCAAAGATAAGGTGCTGTTGCACGGATATAATCTGCGACCTCCTTAATATCTTTACCTTGCTTACGTAGAGTACATGCATGGTAAACAAGTAATCCTACACCACTAGATGCAGCTAATGTATCAATGATTGTAATAGGTGCATCAGGATATTCCTCTTGCACTTCTTTAAGGGCTATGCAGGCACTGTTATATGTACCGCTAAGACCAGAAGAGAAGGCGAGGTAAAGTACAGGTATATTTTCCTTAGCCCATATAGTAAATTGCTCCTTAAAGGTAAAGATATTTACTTGAGAAGTAGTAGGCATTGCACCACTACGTAAAGAGTCATAGAAACTTTTATGGGAATAGCTTTTACCGAAATCATCTTTGATTTCATGCCCATTTAGAGTGAAAGTTAAAGGGAAAAGATATAAGTTTTCAGATTCAAGATAAGAAAGAGATAAATCAGCTCCTGAATCTACAGCAATAAGAAAATTCATATAGTCACTCCTTATCATAAATATTTTAAATATTATAACATATTATTTTGTAAAAACCAATGCAAGGCCATTATTGATGCAAAATGTATAAAATTTAAAAATTCATATACACTAAGGATTAAGTTAATGAATGAAAAGAGGGAATAGCATAATGGAACAATTTCAATGCCAAAGTTGCGGATATGACATGACAGGTATAGAGCGATATGCATCTACTTTAAATTCAACATTTTATCCAGGTGTTGATACAACATTTATGGATGTAGCAGGACTTTACAATAGTCAAATTAATAATTCAGTGCGCTGTCCTAATTGTGGACAAGTAGGTCAGTGGATTAAACATTATTAAAAGAGGTGTCTTAGACACCTCTTTTTCTTATATAATCATAATGAGTATGAAATATAAAAAAATTTCATACAATGTAAAGAAGCATCTACTTGCAAGGTCTTTACTTACTCATGTATAATGTAAGATAAAATAATGGAGAGGAGGACGACTATGGAATCTCCACTAAATGCAGTTGGGTTTTCAAAATCCTCAAATAAGTATGATACAGAAGATATTATTGAAGGTATTTTAAACAATCCATCTAAACAAATGGCAATTGAACTTACACCAGAGGTCATCTTTGCAGAATACTTACAGGAGCTAGCAGAAAATACATATCTTATTGTCAGAGTAACAGTAAAAAAAGATAATGATAGTGACAAAGACCCAGAAATTACAGTTTATAACTGTGATGCATTCGTTGAAGCAGAAAATAATATGCAAATTGAAGAGCTTTCTATTGAACGAGGCGATGAATACGATGAAGAAGATACTGATTACTATGTAATATTTGAAGAAAAAGAAAGTTCAATGGAAATTATTTTTATTTTGCAAAATACAGTACAGTATTTAGAAGGTGTACGACAAGGAAAGACCATCAAAGAAGTTAACGTAGTTGGAATAGCTTCTGAAGGCACAATTATTTTACCTATTGAAAAAGATGAAGAAGAAGAACGTGTTGAAAAAGAAGAACGAGAAAAACTACGTAGTATCCTTCAAAAGATGAAAGAAGGAGATGAAGAAGCAAGATCATTATTAGAAAAGGAAGAAAAAGAACTAGACCTTTTACTGAAAGAGCGTCTTAGAGAAGAAGACTTTTTAACTGTAATGAGTGGGTACTTTATGCCGGCTACAGTAGAAGATTCTGTATATGCTATTCTAGGTGAGATTTTAGCTATTAAAGAGCGAAAAAATAAGATCACTAATGAAGAAATGTATGTCCTCACCTTAGACGTTAATGATTTAATACTAGAAGTTGTTATTCATAAGGATGAATTAATAGGCATGCCAAGTGTAGGTATGCGCTTTATGGGAACTTGCTGGATACAAGGTCAAGTCATAATGGAATAAAAGTGCAAGACAACTTGCACTTTTTATTCTGTTGATTAAAAATAATCCTTATAAAAATCATAGTATTAAGTATAGCTATGATACTTGACGAATAACTATTAAAGGCGTAATATAAAATAGTCAAATAGTTCTGTTTCCGTAGCTCAGTAGGATAGAGCGACCGCCTCCTAAGCGGTAGGCCGCTGGTTCGATTCCAGTCGGGAACGTAAAAGGTGTTACGATTACTCGTAGCACCTTTTTTGTATTATATTTTCTTATACAAAGAGGCTATAATTTAATAAGGAAAAAGAGTATGATAAAGAAATACAATAGGGATTGAAGGAGTGAAACAATGAAAGTAACTATTCGAGATGTGGCAAAAGAAGCAGGAGTAGCGCCATCAACTGTATCAAGAGTACTTTCTAATAGTGAACGTATTAGCGAGGAGACAAAGGCTAAGGTTCGTGAAGCTATTAAGAAGTTAAACTTTAAGCCTAATGCGATAGCAAGGAGTTTGGCAAATAACAAGACCCAAACATTAGGGATTATGTTACCTAATGAAATAGAGAATTCTTTTTCAAATCCGTTTTTTATACAAGTAATGCAAGGAATTAGTTTATATGCAAGCCAATATCATTACTATGTAATGTATGCTTTTGCAAAAGATAAAAAGGATGAGCTCAAGTATGTAAAGGAACTTACAGACAATAGAAGGGTAGATGGAATCGTTATCTTAAAAGCTGAAGTACAAGATAAAACAATAGCTTACTTACAAGAAATGAAATTTCCTTTTGTTGTAATAGGTCATCCTGAAAAATTAGATGAAACGTTATGGGTAGATAATGATAATATAGATGCTACATATCGTGTAACAGAAGAACTCATTAAATGTGGACACAGGACCATTGGATTTGTGGGGGCTAATACAGAGTGGGCTGTATCTAAAGACCGCTATGAAGGGTATAAAAGAGCATTACAGGCTTATGGTATAGATTTAAATAAAAGATATATTTATCACGGGAAAGAATTTAATGAATTAACAGGCGAAGAAGCTGCTAAGAGATTAGTGGAATTAGATGAGCTAACAGCTATCATTACAACGGATGACCTTATTGCAGTAGGTATAAAACACTATTTTGATGAGGTAGGTATAGACTCAAAAGAGCTTATTGGCTTTAATAATACAGCAATAGGTGCCTATCAAAATCCTCCACTTTCATCTGTAGATATTAATGCAGAAAAGTTAGGATGGTATGCAGGTAAGCTAATTATTGGGCAATTAGAAGAAAAGCGACAAGAGCAAACACATTATATAGTAGAAACAGAATTTATTAAAAGAAAATCAAAATAATATTATGAAACCGGTTGCGCAAAACGTATAAAAAAGCTATAATATGGGTACAGTATATTTTTTGTACAAAGTAATCGGTTATTTCAATGAAAATATGGTCATAATAGCCATATATTTTTTAAATAATAATGCAAGCGGTTGCACAACAAGGAGACGACATGAACTGGAAAAAAGAAGCTATAGGTTATCAAATTTATCCTCGTAGTTTTATGGATTCTAATGGGGATGGTATAGGTGATCTTCAAGGAATTATTTCAAAATTAGATTACATTAAGGATTTAGGTATAGATGTCATTTGGATTTGCCCAATGTATAAATCTCCAAATGATGACAATGGTTATGATATTAGCGACTATGAAGATATTTTAGAGGACTTCGGTACAATGGAAGACTTTGATGCTTTACTTGCTGAAGTTCATAAAAGAGGTATGAAGCTTATTATAGATTTAGTAATCAATCATACTTCAGATGAACATGAATGGTTCTTAGAATCTAGGTCATCAAAAAATAGTAACAAAAGAGATTGGTATATCTGGAGACCAGGAAAAGAGGGTGAAGAACCAAATAACTGGGAAAGTATTTTTAGTGGTTCAGCATGGGAATATGATGAAGCTACAGATGAATATTTCTTACATTTATTTAGTAAGCGTCAGCCAGATTTAAATTGGGAAAACAAAGAAGTAAGAGAAGCCTTATATCAAATGATCAATTGGTGGTTAGATAAAGGTATTGATGGTTTTAGAGTAGATGCTATTAGTCATATCAAAAAAGAAGAAGGTCTTACAGATTTAGATAATCCAGAAGGACTTAAATATGTATCTTCCTTTAGTAAGCATATGAATATGGAAGGTATTCATGATTACTTGAAAGAGCTTAAGGAGCGTACATTTGCACATTATGACATTATGACTGTTGGAGAGGCTAATGGGGTAAGTGCGGATGAAGGTTATTTATGGGTAGATGAAGAACAAGGTAAATTTGATATGATTTTTCAATTTGAGCATCTTGAATTGTGGGATACAAATGGTGAAGAACCTTTAGATGTTCTAACTTTTAAGAAGACACTTTCTAAATGGCAAGATGCACTTCATGAAAAAGGTTGGAATGCATTATTTATTGAAAATCATGATATTCCAAGAGCAGTATCAAAATGGGGTAATGACAAAGAGTATTGGGCTGAAAGCGCGAAGGCTCTAGGGCTTATGTATTTCATGCAACAAGGTACACCTTTTATTTACCAAGGACAAGAAATTGGTATGACAAATGTACGTTATACTCATATTGATGAATACAATGATGTATCTTCAATGAATAAATATAATGAAATGATTGCAATGGGTAAAAGTGAAGAAGAAGCCCTCAAATATATGTGGAATTGCTCAAGAGATAATGCAAGAACACCTATGCAATGGAATGATGAGTACAATGCAGGGTTTACAACGGGTACACCTTGGATAGATATGAATCCGAATTATCATGAGATTAATGTAGCATATCAATTAGAAGATCCAAATTCTATTTTGAATTTCTACAAGGCGATGATTAGATTAAGAAAGTCACATACTTCATTAGTATATGGTAAATATAACTTAATACTTGAAGAAAATCCAAAAATCTATGCCTATACACGTACAGATAGAGAGGGTCAATATTTAATCTTATGTAATTTGACAGATCAAGAAGCACTTTATCAACTAGATCAAGAATTAGCATATAAGGAATTACTTTTATGCAACTATCTAGATGATGAGATAAATGAAGGGGTTCTTAAACCTTATGAAGCAAGATTATACAAAATAAGCTGAGACAATATTAAAAGGTGAAGAGAGGTAGCGAGATGAAGGACAAAAAAATATTTTCATTCGATTTCTGGCAAAAATTTGGTAAGGCCTTATTAGTAGTTATTGCAGTAATGCCAGCAGCGGGGTTAATGGTTTCATTTGGTAAACTTATTGGGATGAATTTTGATGCTCAAGTATTCCAGACTGTAGCTAGAGTTATGGAAGACATTGGTTGGGCTATTATTGGGAACTTACACATTTTATTTGCAGTAGCAATCGGGGGATCTTGGGCAAATGACCGTGCAGGTGGAGCATTTGCAGCATTATTAACATTTATTTTAACAAATAGAATTACAGGTGCAATCTTTGGTGTAAGTGCAGGGATGCTTAGCGATAGTAGTGCAGCAGTAACAAGCTTATTTGGTCAACAACTTACAGTACCAGATTACTTTACATCTATTTTAGGTGCACCAGCATTAAATATGGGTGTATTTATCGGTATTATTTCAGGTTTCTTAGGTGCATACTTATATAATAAATATTATAACTTTGATAAATTACCTCAAGCATTAGCATTCTTCAATGGTAAGCGTTTTGTGCCTTTCATGGTTATTGTAGGTTCAACAGTAATGGCTATTTTCCTTTCAATTGTATGGCCATTCATTCAAGGTAGTTTAAATAGCTTTGGGCAATGGTTAGCTGCATCAAAGGATACAGCTCCAGTATTAGCTCCATTTGTATATGGAACATTAGAAAGACTTCTTTTACCATTTGGATTACATCATATGTTAACAGTACCAGTTAACTATACAGAGCTTGGTGGTTTATACACAATGTTAACAGGTCCAGCTGCAGGACAAGTCGTAGCAGGGCAAGATCCACTTTGGTTAGCTTGGATTACAGACCTTAATAACTTAAAAGCTGCTGGAGATATGGCAGCATACAATGAATTATTAACAACAATAACACCAGCTCGTTTTAAAGTAGGACAAGTTATTCTTTCAAGTGCATCATTATTAGGTATTTCTTATGCGATGTACAAAAATGTAGATCCAGATAAAAGATCTAAATACAAAACTATTTTCTTATCTGCAATTTTAGCTGTATTCTTAACAGGGGTAACAGAACCAATTGAATTTATGTTCATGTTTGTTTCACCAATTCTTTATGTAGTCTATGCAGTGTTAACAGGTCTTGCATTTGCGTTAGCAGATATTATCAACCTTAGAGTACATGCATTTGGATTTATTGAATTCCTTACTCGTGCACCAATGATGGTCAATGCAGGAATTGGTATGGATATTGTAAACTTTATTATTACAAGTGTTGTATTTTTCTTCCTTAACTTTGGAGCATTCAGCTTCTTAATCAAGAAATTCAACATTGCAACACCAGGACGTAAAGGTAACTATATTGACGATGAGGCTGAAGATATAAAGGCAGGAGATGGAGCAAAATTAGCAAAAGCATCAGGATCAAAAGATATGCAAGCTATAAGAGCTATTGAGCTTTTAGGTGGTGAAGAAAATATCGTAGATGTAGATGCATGTATGACTAGATTACGTGTTACAGTTAAAGATTCTAGTTTAGTAGGAGATGTAACAGCATGGAAACAAAATGGTGCTATTGGTCTTGTGCACAAAAATAATGGTGTGCAAGCAATCTATGGTCCACAAGTAGATGTGCTTAAGTGTACGATACAAGATATCTTAGGGAGATAAGAGGTATGAAGTTACTAACGCTTAACTGTCATTCTTGGCAAGAGGAAGAGCAAGCATATAAATTAAAATGTTTAGCAAAGCAAATTAAAGAGGAGGGCTATGATGTAATAGCCCTTCAAGAAGTAAGCCAACATCAAAATGGCAAAATTGTAAGAGATAATCTTAAAGAAGGTAACTATCTTTACGCATTATTAGATGAGCTAAAGCAAATAGGCGTAACAGATTATGATTATGCATGGGCATTCTCTCATATTGGCTATGAGGTGTATGAAGAAGGACTTGGTATCTTGACTAAACATCCTATTTATGAGAAAGAGGAATTTTTCATTACCAATGGTACAGATACTAACTACTGGAAGACTAGAAGGATTATTAAAGTAACGATCCAGTATAATGAAGAATTGATTGATTTTTATTCTTGCCATTTAGGTTGGTGGAATGATGAAGAAGAATCATTTAAATTCCAAGTAGATAGATTAGATGAAGAGATTAAAAATGGGCGTCTTGCATTCCTAATGGGCGATTTTAATAATAATGCCAATACAAGGAGTGAAGGATATGACTACATGCTTTCAAAAGGTTGGCAAGATACGTATACACTAGCACGGAACAAAGACTCAGGTGTAACAGTATTGGGTAAAATAGATGGTTGGGAAGAAAATAAACAACAACTTAGAATAGATTTGGTATGGTCTAGTCAGCCTGTTGAGGTCATTTCTTCACAAGTATGCTTTAATGGTGAGAATCAACCTATTGTATCAGACCACTTCGGCGTAGAAGTGAAGATACAAAAGTAGAATATAGTAAGCATTTAAGTTGCACTAGTGAATAAAAATCTTTATTTTAACCCATAATCACACTAAGAGGTGAGAAAATGAAAACATGGATTAAAATAAGTTTATTTGCTAGTGCTCTTTTATTATATTTTTGGTTTATATTACGTTCTTCTAATATTATTAGCGCCTTAACTAAAATACTTATTGTAGCTTTACTTTTACTTGGAATGGAGAGTGTACGTAGAGATAGAGAAAAGACATTTTTAATGTGTTCAGATATTAATCAGATTAAGAAAATGGAACAAGATGAATTCGTAGCGTATACTGCTAATCTTTATAAGAGATTAGGGTATTTTATTGATTTGTTGAAATCTAAAGATGAATTAGGGTGCGATATCATTGCGAGGAAAAAGCAGGATATAATTTGCATTAAGTGTGTAAGTGGTGCAGAGGAGATTGGAATTTTACCACTTCAACAAGTATATGGAAGTATGAATCTCTATAAAGCTAACAAGTGTATGCTGATTACAACAGGTACGTATAATGAAAAGGCAAAGCAATTTGCAAAGGCTAATCATGTAAACCTGATTGATCAACAAGAACTATTAAAAAAGATTATGAAAGTAACAAATGAAAAAGAAACAACAAAAGTATCTTCTAGTACACAAGAAGTATAGTAATCATATTGTAATAATAAATAATGGAAAAATTATTAATAAGTGCCCCTGTTTGTGTTAGTATATTGTTAAACTATAAGACATAAACAGGGGGTAATTTAATGCAATTAGAAACAAAACAAAATGTTGAGAATGTAGTAAAGAAGTCAACGCTTTCAATAGGTTCTATTATATTAGGGATTTGCCTTATTAGTATTCCTATTATTGTTACTTTATTTATTGCAATACCATCATTAGGACAAACACTTCTTCAAGAGAAGAGTGAGATCATGAAAGGTATGATTATTGGTATTACAATTTTACCAGTCTTTCTTTTTGTTGCAATAAAGGGTGGCAAGCTTTGGTACAAACAATGGTGGAGCTGGGTAGCGGTAGGCGTTACTTGCATTGCACTTGTATCTATTACATTCATTGGAAGTTTTGGTGGATCAAATCAAAGTATGGATAATGGGATGAATATGGAAGATGGCATGAATATGGGTGGCGACATGGGCATGTCAGATGATATGAATAATGAAGCTATTATTATGGAATAAAAAAAGAGGTGAATATATTCACCTCTTTTTTATTTAGTTTTAAGTTTAAATACTTTAGTATCAATGACATTATCTGGTTCGGTAGGACGGGCTTTTTTAAATTCAATGACATATGTATCAACAGCATTTGCACGTATAATCCAAGTATGTTCTCCGCCTTCACCAGGTAAGTTTGTTCCACTAGGCGTAAAATAATCTTCTAGGATAGTAATACCTTCAGGGAAGGTTACTTGCCATTTATAGCCAGTAGAAGGATTTTCCTCGAGTTTAATGGTAAGCTTTTGACCAACGTTATAGGTATTAGTGCCTTCAAAAAGAGGAAGAACACGATCTTCAGTGGATGTAGATGGTGTTTCCTTATCTGGTGGTAGGGGTGTTTCTACCGGTTCTTCTGGCGTTGTAGGTTCTGGTGTAGATGGTACAAGCTCAATACTATTTTGCACATGAGTAGGTTTGATATTAAAAGCAAGTTCAAAGAACTCTTGAGGTGCATAAAGTATATTTTCTATAAGTTTTATAGGTTTTGGAAGTTGATGCGTTATATTATTTAATATGTAATTCGATTTTCCTGCAGTTATAGATATTTTGTTTTGATCATTTTCTAGTAAGACAGATTTTGTAGAAGCATCCCAAGTAAGGGTATAGCCTAGTGAATTATTGATTAGTCTAATAGGAAAATAAGTTGTATTATCACTGGCAATAACTTTAGTATCTACTTGTCCATCTAAGAGGATTGTTACAAACTCTTTAGGCGTATCATTAGCATAGACATAAGAACTGCAACTTACTAGAGCAATGAGGACTAAATGAGTTAATTTTAATTTTGGCATGATACACACTCCTTCAAATATTAACTTCTTTTATAGTATAACACTTGAAGGAATGTAATCATAGATATCTCATATTAATGTTTATTTGCAGATTGTTTAGTTTGAACTTTTGTTCTAAAGATTAAGGTACGAAGGGCAGACCAGTTAAATGGAATAAGTGGATAAAGGTATGGTTCGCCAGTAAAAGTCTTTGTTGTTAGAAGAAGAATAATATCTAATACAACAGCAATAGCAAATCCCCATATACCAAATAATCCAGCTCCAAGGAGCATAATCATACGCATCATTTTTATACCATAGCTCAGTTCAATGCTAGGTTGAGTAAAGCTAGAAAGTGCTACAATTGCCATATAGAAAATAGTATGAGGTACAACCCAACCTGTTTTAACAGCATATTCACCTAAAATAAGACCACCGATAACAGATAATGAAGTACCTAATGAGCTAGGTGTATTAAGTGAAGCTATTTTAAGCCCATCTACAGCGACCTCTAGAGCTAAGAACTGAATAAAGAGTGCTACATTTAGTGGATCATCTGGCAGTAAGAAGGAGAGCGATGATGGAATCATAGATTCATAACGTACAATAAGGACATATACAGGCGTCAAAAATAGATTCACAAGGAAAATAATATGACGTACAAAGCGTAGATAATTACCAGTAATAACAGGAACATAGTAGTCATCTGCATCTTGCAGGAAGTCGAAGATACCTGTAGGGACAATGATAGCGGTTGGTGAGTTATCTACTAAGATAACAATTTTTCCCTCAGTTACTTGTGCAGCGGCCACATCAGGGCGCTCGGTGTAACGTGCTTTAGGAAAAGGATTGAACCATTTTTCTTCATTAATACTTTCAATAAGTGTTTGATCACCCATTGTGAGTGCGTTAACGTGCAATTGATTAAGTGTATCTTTAACTTTTTTTAGGAGCTTTTTATCTACTTTATTACTAAGATAGCCAATAGCTACATCTGTATTAGAGACCTGACCAATATTCATCATTTCAAAAATAAGATGTGGATCTCTAATACGACGTCTAATAAGTGCAGTATTAAATACGATTGTTTCAACAAAGCCATCTCGAGCACCGCGAATAGTCTTTTCTTTTTCAGGTTCATTAATGCCACGAGTAGGATAAGTACGTAAGTCAATGATTGCAGCAGAACTGGAGTTGTCAAAGAGTAAGATAGTTTGTCCAGCAAGGAGAGCCTTAACCATTTCATCTATGTCTGTTTCAGTAGAGACTTCTATAGAACTAATACCTAAGCGAATGAGCTCTTCTGCTGAATGCACTTTGTCTAGTTCTTCTTTTGGTAGGGCATAGATATCACGACGTATATATTCTAAGTTTGTATCTTTAGCAAAACCATCTAGAAAGTAAAGATAAAAGGTACGACCATGAATATAAAGGACCTTCTCTAAAAGGTCAAAAGATTTACCAACAGGTAAAATTTTGTGGAGCGCATGTAAATTTTCTTGTAAATTCGAAGTTAGTTTCATTGTTTAACCACCCAGTTTTTAGAAATAATGTAGTTAGCATATGCAGGACTATACAAAATATACATTTTTATCTACAATAGAGGCAAAGAAATGGTGAGGTAGGTAATGAAATGGAAGAACATATTCAATATATGCAGATAGCATTAGAAGAGGCAAATAAAGCTTATGTGCTTGATGAAACGCCAATAGGTGCAGTTATTGTACATAATGGTGAAGTTATTGCTAGAGCTTGCAATAGAAGAAATACAGATAAAAATAGCCTGGCACATGCAGAAATACTGGCCATTGATGAAGCTTGTAAATATATAGGGGATTGGCGTTTAGAGGAGTGTACTATTTATATTACATTAGAGCCTTGTCCAATGTGTGCAGGAGCTATTGTACAAGCACGTATCCCCAAAGTGGTATATGGAGCAAGTAGCCCTAAAGCTGGTTTTGGAGGCTCTGTACTTAATATTTTACAATTAGAAGAGCTGAATCACCGATGCGAAGTTATACGTGACGTATGTACGGAAGAGAGTGCAGCAATTTTAAAAGAATACTTCAAAAAAATGCGTCAAAAAAAGTAATTGGAGAGTTGTTTAATCAATGATATAATATAGGGGTAGTCCGAAAAAAAGAAATGGGGGAAACTTCAATGAACGTTACAGCAAAACATAAAAAGGCGAGAATCTTCAGAGATTTTCTTATCGAAACAGATGGCGTAAATATGTTTAAGGAAGAAGAAAAGGAACATGCTATACTCTTTAGAAGTATGTACCCAGTGAGAGAAGACGATAAAAAACAATTCATGTTTATTATAGATGATTCAATCTATGTGACTATGCAATCTCTTATTGTAGCTGAAGTGCCAGAAGAAAAAAGAGAAGAAATGCTAAAAGTAATTAATCAAATCCACTTTGAGTATCCAACAGTAAAATATGTGCTTACTCCAACAGGACAAATTATGACTTCTGCTATTTTCCATGCACATGAAGCAAACTTTGATGCAGGAACAGCTGTTAAATGTACAATTGAATTATTTAAAGTTATTGCAAAAGATCACTATGCACGCTTTTTACAAGTTTTAGGAGAATAACAGGCATTGACAGAGTGCCATAAAGTCGTTATACTATTTACATGACATTTTCATATGTCAACCATTTTCCGTGCTAGCCGGGGAAGTAGCGGTGCCCTGTACCTGCAACCCGCTGTAGCAGGGGTGATGCTCTAGCCGAGGCAGTATCTTGTAGGGTCTGCCCTTAGCAAGTGATGTTGATGATTAGGTCTTACGCAATAGGCACTCTTGAATCGTGTCAGGTCCGGAAGGAAGCAGCACTAAGGGAGCACGCTCTATGTGCCGTGAGAGTGCCTAGTCGGAGTTAACTACTAGGGTCACGCTTATGGGCTAATGTCGAAGCTGAGTGCACGGATTTAAAAAGCATATAATAACGTATATAAATAGGCTCCTGAAGGATATAATCTTTCAGGAGCCACTTTGTGTATAATATACTATTGAACAATAATTCTATAGGCCCTTGTTTCTACGATAGGGTTACCACAACAAAGCTGGCGATAGTAGCAATAGATGGTGAATTCACCAGGAACAAGAGGTTGTATAACCCATTTTCTAATTAATGTATAGCCATTGGGGTTATAACTACCTTTTATAGTTTGGAAGCCACGAGGGAGATCAAGTTCCCATTTTCTGTTATTAGGAGGCTCCTCTAGTTGGATTTCGATTAAATCATTTACAAATACGTAGTTAATCATTGAAGGAGATATGATATAGGACATTATTTCACCTCATTTAAAAAATTAAGACATAAAGAATTTGTTCTATATCAGTATATACATTGAGGTAAGAAGAGGGGACAAAATAAATCAAAAGATAAGGAGTGTTTTAGATGAGTAATTTATTCGTACAATATCCAAAATGTACTACATGTAAAAAAGCATTAAACTGTTTAAAAGATACAGGAGTAGAATTTCAAGATAGACATATCGTTGAAGAGGTACCAACAAAAGAAGAGCTGAAAGCATGGATTGAAAAAAGTGGACTAGAAGTTAAAAATTTTTTCAATACATCAGGCAAACTTTATAAAGAAATGAATTTAAAAGATAAAGTAGGAAGTTTTTCTATAGATGAAGCATTAGAACTTTTAAGCTCTAATGGCATGCTTATTAAACGTCCTATCTTAGTAACAGATGATAAAGTCCTTGTAGGATTTAAACAAGAAGCTTACGAAGAGACACTTAGAAAATAGATTTTGTGGTATAATATAGAAAGAAAATCATACCAAAATGAGAAAGGAATAGGCTATGAGTTATTTAGCACTATATAGAAAGTATAGACCTAGAACATTTGATGAAGTTGTGGGACAAGAACATATTGTAAGGACATTACAAAACCAAATAAAAACAGGTCGTATTTCTCATGCCTATCTTTTTACAGGAAGTAGAGGAACAGGGAAGACGACTATTGCTAAAATCTTTGCAAGAGCAGTTAACTGTACTAATCCTAATAATGGTTCAGCTTGTATGGCATGTGAAGCATGTAAACAAATTGAAGATGGTGCAAGTATTAACATTATAGAGCTAGATGCTGCATCTCATAACGGGGTAGATAATATCCGTGAGATCAATGAAGAGGTTAAGTATAGCCCTGCAGTGGGAAAGTATAAAGTATACATCATAGATGAGGTACATATGCTTTCTACAGGTGCATTCAATGCTTTATTAAAGACGCTGGAAGAACCACCTGCTCATGTCATCTTTATTTTAGCAACAACGGATCCTCAAAAGATTCCTGTAACCATATTATCTAGATGTCAACGTTTTGACTTTAAGCGTATTCCAGCTACTTCTATCCAAGAAACCTTACATGAATACATGGAAGAAGAAAAGATAGATATTGAAGATGAAGCATTAAGTTATATTGCACGTCTAGCAGATGGTGGTATGAGGGATGCCTTAAGTATATTAGAACAGTGTATTTCTTTCTACTTTGATGAGCATATTACTGTAGATAAGGTGCTTTATTTAGTAGGAGCAGTAGATACACATTACTTATTTGATATGATTGATGCATTTAGCACATATGATAGTAAGAGGGCTCTTCAGGTAGTTCAAGAGGTTAATACGCAAGGACGCAGCATTAGACAGTTTGCACTTGACCTTCTAGGACATGCGCGCAATTTATTGGTTGTAAAGACTACACAGGGTGATACGAGTGTGTTAGACTATAGCAAGGAGTATATTGCACGACTTAATGAACAGGCAAGTGGAATAGATGTTCATGCATTGATGCAATATATCAAAGTGTTTTCAGAGTTAGATTCAGAGATGAAAATAGCTTCGAATCAACGTATTTTATTAGAAGTTACAGTACTTAGGTTAAGTGAAGCTGTAGTAGATGAATCCTCTAATGGACTAGAAGAGAAGCTCTTAGCACTTCAGGCAAAACTTGAAAAACTAGAAGCGCGTGAACCAGTTCAAGTTGTTCATCAAGCAGCACCTAAAGAACCAGAAAAGGAAATTGTGCCAACGAGACTTCCAGAAGCTGTACCAGAAGATATTAAGGCACTTGTAGGGAAGTGGGATGGTATCAAAGAGAAGCTAGGAACAGCAGCTAAGCTTGTGTTCAAATCAACTTCTCCAGGACTTATAGAGGGAGATACTTTCTATATTGTACATGGTGTAAATATGGAGCCTAGTATTAATTCACATATAGAAGAAGTACGTAAACTTATTAACCAAACGATGCAAAAAGAAGTTAAGGTTGTACCGATTGATGTGAAACACTATGAATCTAAAGTTAAAGAAACACATGGAACTAAAATGCCACAAAACGATGTAACACAATCGATTAGTGGTACACTTAGAGATATTTATTCAAAAATAAATTATAAAATAGAAACTATAAATTAGGAGGATTACACAATGGCAAGACAAGGATTTGGTGGCGGAATGCCTAATATGCAACAACTTATGAAACAAGCACAAAAAATGCAAAAACAAATGGAAGAAGCACAAGCTAAAATTGGTGAAATGGAAGTAACTGCTACAGTTGGTGGTGGAATGGTAGAAGTTGTTGCTACTGGTAACAAAGAAGTTAAATCTATTACAATCAAACCAGAAGTGGTAGATGCAGATGATATTGAAACATTAGAAGACTTAGTACTTGCAGCTGTTAATGAAGCAATTCGCCAAGCTGAAGAACTTAGTCAAAAAGAAATGGGCAAATTAACAGGTGGTATGCCAACAGGAGGCTTATTCTAGTGAATGGCTACTATGGCAACAAAATGATATCTCTTATAGAAGAGTTATCAAGGCTACCAGGTATAGGAGCAAAGTCAGCTCAAAGACTAGCTTTTCATATCATTAGTCTGCCAAAAGATAAGGTACAACAATTAGCAAACACAATTATTGATGCAAGAGAACACATTAGTTATTGTGAGCGCTGTTGTACAATCACAGATGATAAGTTATGCCCAATCTGTAAAGATGATGCGCGTAATCAACATCAAATTATGGTTGTTGAAGACTCAAGAGATATGGCTGCTTATGAGCGTACAAAAGAGTTCAAAGGCCTTTATCACATTCTTCATGGAGCGATTTCTCCTATGATGGGAGTAGGGCCAAGTGATATTAAAATTAAAGAATTACTTGAGCGTATACAAAAAGAGCAAATTGAAGAAGTAATTATTGCTACTAACCCTAATATTGAGGGAGAAGCAACAGCTATGTATGTGAGTAAGCTTCTTAAACCGCTGGGTATCAAGACAACACGTATTGCACATGGTGTACCAGTAGGTGGAGACTTAGAGTATGTAGATGAAGTTACTTTATCACGTGCTTTACAAGGAAGACGCGAAATATAGAAAACATCAGGAGTTATCATAAAGCAATTGTTTTGTGGTAACTCCTATTTTTATTACTTAAGGAGGCTAGAATGAAAGGAAGAGAATTCTTCTTACAGGGGCTAGCTGTATTGTTTTGTGGACAAAACGTGTTTTGTGGACAAAACGTGTTAGGTGGACAAGTGTCTATTGAGCAAGTTATATTATTGTTGTCCATACATCTTATTATTTATTTGTCTAGCCAAGTTGTACATACTGTAGCAGTTAAAAAGATTTTATTAAGTGTAGATATGGCCTATTTAAGTGTATTAGTCATAGGACAATATCCGATTTTCATGATTCTATTAATTTTAGTATTATTAGCCTATTGGTGTGATATAAGCAATCCTATGGAGAAGGTAATTCTATTAGTTGGAATTTTAGGTATAGGATTCATTAATATACAACATATACTGGTTAATTGGTTTATATATAGTGTACTAACTATATCTGAGATCTGTCATTACTGGGATAGGAGTAAGCTAGAGGCATTTAATAAGCAAAGAACCATACTTATGGGACAGATAAGTTCTTTAGGGCATGCAGTAGAAGCTAGTAAGCAAGAAAAGAAACAAACAGCTTATATTACAAAGGTATCTGAACGTAATCAGCTAGCACAGAAGTTGCATGATAAAATAGGGCATCTCTTAGCAGGAAATGTTATGCAGCTAGAAGCGATTAAGTTAATTATAATTAAAGACCAAGCCAAAGGCTTAGAGCTTATGACACGAGTCATAGAAAGTTTAAGAGGAGGAATGGAAGAAGTACGTTATACTCTTAAAGAATTAAAACCAGCGGCAAGTGAAAGCGGATTAAGTCAGGTTAAAGGGATACTAGAAGGATTTAGAGAAAAATCTGGCATAGTAAGTGAACTTATTTATAAAGGGGATTTAGAAAGAATTAGCTTAGATATATGGTTTGTTATACAAGAAAACTTAAAAGAAACTTTAACTAATTTTATGAAATACTCTAATGGGGATCAATTTGAAGTGAAGATTGAAGTATTACATCAATTGATTAAAGTAAGTTTTAAGGATAATGGCTTTATAAAGGGGCCTATCAAATCAGGTTTAGGGTTAATAGGAATAGAAGAACGAACGCTAGGCGTTGGTGGTAAGCTTATTTTGAATATAGATAATGGATTTGAAACGATTATGTTGATAAAGAGGTAAGAAAATGATTAAAGTATTGCTTGTAGATGATGATATACTCATTCGAGAAAGCCTAAAGCTTATTTTATCTACTTTTGAGGATCTAGATGTTATTGGGACTTGTGAGAGTGGAAAAGGATGCTTAGATTTTTTGAAACACAATGAAGCGGACTTGGTTTTGCTTGATTTGCGTATGCCTATTATGGATGGGATAGAAGTATTAAAGCAAAAAAGTCAGGAGGAGAAAAAAGAGCGTTATTTAGTTCTTACTACATTTGATGAAGATGATCTTATAAAGAGTGCCTTATATTATGGGGCAGATGGATATATTCTTAAAAATAGTACGCCAGATCATATTGTACATGCTATTAGAACAGTAGCCAGTGGGAATAGTGTATTCCACCCAGATGTACTGAAGAGTATAGGGAATGTAGAAACAAATCATAAGGTGGACTGGAATACTTATGGATTGTCTCAAAGAGAGATGGAGATTGTAGAAGAGGTTGCAGAAGGACTTTCAAATAAAGAAATAGCAAGTAAATTATACATATCTGAAGGAACAGTTAAAAATTATATGACATCTATTTTAACTAAGATGGACCTTAAACATCGCACACAAATTGCGATAGCGTATTTAAAAAAATGATATGACTAAAGTCATAGTAAGATGTTACTTTTAGTACTGAAAAGTAACATCTTATTTTATTACAATAGGAATATAAAATAGAGAAGTTTGGGAGGGAAAACATGAAAATAGTAGAAGTTAAAGGATTATACAAAAACTTTAAAGAACTTATCGCTCTTAAAAATATAAATCTTTCAGTAGATGAAGGTGAAATCTTTGGATTGTTAGGGCCCAATGGAGCGGGTAAGACAACGCTTATTAATATTTTAAGTATGGTCAAGAAAAAAGACTTGGGTGAAGTAAAAATAATGAGTAAAGATATAGAGGAAGACTCCGTAGAGATTAAAAAGAAATTAGGTGTAGTACCTCAAGAAATTGCAATCTTCGAGGAGCTAAGTGCTTATGAAAATGTAAGCTTCTTTGGAAGTCTTTATGGATTTAAAGGAAAAGAGCTAAAAGATAAGGTTAATCAAGCATTAAAGTTTGTAGGTTTAGAAGATCGAATGAAGGATAAATCAAAACATTTTTCCGGAGGCATGAAAAGAAGGCTAAATATAGCGTGTGGCATTGTGCATGAACCTAAGCTTGTTATCATGGATGAGCCGACAGTAGGGATAGACCCACAGTCTAGAAATTATATATTAGAGTCTATTAAGGCTTTGAAGGCAAAGGGGACGACTATTATCTATACAACCCATTATATGGAGGAGGCAGAAAGCATCTGTGATAGAATCGCCATTATAGACAGAGGCGATATTATTGCATTAGGTACAAAAGAGATGTTAGCTAATTTGATTGAGGAATGTTCAACACTACAAGTTACAGTGAGAGAAATTTCAAAGGTTGAAGAAGCGAAGCTTCTTGTAGTAAAGGGAGTAGAACGTGTTCAGTTTGAAGGTAATGTTTTAACCATTTATTCAAGGAGAGAAGTGACCAACTTAGATCAAATTATAGCGGTATTGATACAAGGTGGAGCAGAGCTTACGGATATCCATATGAAAGAACTAAATTTAGAAGATGTGTTCTTAAACTTAACGGGGAGAGCGCTTAGAGATTAGGAGGGATTAGATGACAATATGGCTAAACATTTTAAGACGGAAGCTAAAAGATTACAAGACACTTTTACTTATGAGTATCTTTCCTATTATGCTTACAATAATCTTTGTAAAGATGTTTACAGTAACGAATAATGTTGATGGGGCTATTACTTTAAGTGTTCATGTACAGCAACAAGAGGGGGTATTAACGAGAGCTGTATCTAGTTTCATGGAGCAACTTTCTCATGAAGAATCCATACAGTTAGAGCTTGTACAAGAGGAAGAAGCAGCTTTGGTTATTCAGATTGATGAAACCATGCAGGTGATAAGCGTAGTTAATCAATCAGGAGACATGATAGAGGAAAGTACACTTATCAGCATACTAGAGCAATTTGCAAGTAGATATGGATTACAAGTAAAGATGCAAGTATTACAAGAAGAAGCCATAGTAATAGAAGAAACGATTATACAAGGCAAAGGAACTAGTGATTTTTTAACGCCATTAGTAGTGACCATGTTAGTATTTGGGATTATGTTAGGAGGGAGCTTTGGTATCAATCAAATATTTTATATGAAGCAAGCTGTAGGATGGCGTGCTTTAACAGCTCCTATATCATCCTATAAGTTATTTATAATGGAGTATACGACAAGTTCCTTTATTATCTGGATCATGGGAATAGTAACAGCGGCATGCTATCAAGTTATTTTTAATGTGCACTTTTTCAAAGTACCTACCATTACAATTTTAATATTACTCATTGCAAGCTTATTAACAACGCTTCTAGGGATGACGATAGGGTTGTATGTAAGAGAGAAAGACATGGGAGAAAATATCCTTTCTATTATTATTACATTTTCAGCTATACTTAGTGGCAAACTAATGCCTATGTTTGAGTTAGGTAAAATCACAAATTTATCTCCTATTAAGCCTTTAGTAGAACAATTAGAAGATATTATACAAACAGGTCAGCTAATGAATAGGGGTTCTTTTATAGGGTATATAGTAATTATTTTTGTAATTCTATTAGGAATTGTTGTATTGAAGCTTAGAAGGGGGGAGGAGAGTTTATGAATCAAATCTTAAAAATAGCAAAGCATAATATAAGAATGTTTTTTCTAAGGCCTTGGGGAATATTGATTTTATTTGTACCTATACTCCTATCAGTGTTTACACAGTTTCTATTTAATGATGGTCAGGTGATGGCAATAGGAGCGATAGGGATTTATGTAGAAGATACAAGTGATGTGACACAGTTGATAGAAGAAAAGCTTATAGCAGCTCAAGTCAATATTACTCATTACAAGGATAAGGGAAAATTAGAGGACGCAGTTAGATTAAACAACATAGACTTAGGCATAATAATGGCGTATGATAATAGTTATGAAGCTCTGAAAAAGGACTCTATGCCTTATGAGTTTGTACGATTAGAAGAAGATCAAGTAAGTGGTAAGATAGAAACTTTAAAGGAAGTTTTTACGACTCAAGTGAACTATTTTAATCAATTAATTAAAGCATCTCAAAGTGAAGATGGCTTTTATCGCTTATATGAGGAAGTCAAACAAAGTGAACCTAAGATTCATGTTTTAAATGATATAAAGACAATGATGACCATGAAGATTAGCTTTAGTTTCTTTGTAATGATGTTTCTTATTACTGTAGGGATTAGCCTTAGTCCTATGATGCGAGAAAGAGAATACTATGTGTATGAACGTATAGTTGTAGCACCACTGAAGAAGTATCAGTATATCTTAGGGCATGTAGTAGGAGCTTTTATCATTGTATTTACCCAGATTATTATTCAGTTTTGCGGGATGAAATGGATAAAGGTAGATTTTAATCTAGATGGGTTTAAGTTTCTTATTATCGGAGTAGTGCTTTGTATTGTAGGAATTTCGATAAGCTTATTAATCCTTGCTATTAGTAAAAAAAGTATGACTTATTATTTAATTATGGGGATAGGTCTTACACCACTTTGTATGTTGAGTAATCTTTTTTTACCTATAGAATTATTGCCTACATGGATTCAAAATATATCTTATCTTTCACCTATTAGATGGATTGTAAAAGGCTATGAAGATATGGTTTATAATCGACCAATACAAGATATGTTAAGTGGATTAGGCATTGCAGTACTTATTGCAACAGTGCTCATTTTAGTGAGTTTAATATTGACATCAAGTTATCAAGAACAAGAATAGAAGAAAAGAGGACGACCATGGAATGTAGAGAAAAATGTGGAGCATGTTGTATTGCTCCTTCTATTTCATCACCTATACCAGGTATGCCAAAAGGTAAGCCTGCAAATGTTAGATGTATTCAATTAGATGAGGAGAATAGATGTAAGATATTTGGAAGTCCAGATCGACCTAAAGTATGTGGTGGGTTAGAGCCAAGTGAAGAAATGTGCAAGACTTGTAATAAGGAAGCTTTAGAGTATTTACAAGAATTAGAGAGGTTAACAAGTCCAGATACATCAAGTAAGGAGGAGTAAATGTGAGTGCACCGTTCAAAGAATTAGAAGCAAAGTACCATAAGATGTGGCAAGAAGAGAAAAAAAGGTACAATCAAATAGCTAATTTAAGGTTAGTCGTATTAATTTTAGCAGGGTATATGACTTATTTAGTCATCAAAAGTCCTAAGCAACTATTATGGATAATAGGAGCTGGGGCTTCTTTTGCTATCTTTTTTTATTTACTTTATAAACATCAGAAGATAAAAGATCAAATGGATTACTATGAAAGTATGGAGAATGTTAATAAGAAGTATAGTATGAGAATGACCAAGGAGTGGCATGGATTTAGGGATAGAGGCGATGAGTTTGAAATAGATAGCCATCCCTATGCTTTAGATTTAGATATAGTAGGACCACAGTCATTATTTCAAAAGATTAATACAACCCATACTTGGCATGGAAGAAAGCTACTTGCTGAATCTTTACTAGAAAATCATTTTACAGAAGAAATTATAGGAGAAAGGCAAAAGGCTATCAAAGAGTTATTAAATGACTTAGATTTCTGCCAAAAAGTTGAGGGGATTACAAGTAGACGTAAAAAAGGAATTGAAGAGCCTAAAAAACTACTTGAATATGCTACAGATACAGAGAACTTTATAGAAGAAAGATGGCTTAAAGCACTTATAAAAGGATTGCCTTATCCACTAATAGTATTAGTTGTTTTAAGCTTTATCACACCTTATTCTTGGATTAAGACATTAACAACAGTGTTGATTATTGCAACATATGGATTAGTTGTATTTTATATGCCACGTATCTCAAAGGTGAAAGAAATCCTTATGAGTATGCTTTATGATTTGCAAGAGTATGTAGGTATTCTAGATGTAATCAAAGATAAAGAATTTAATAGTTCCTATTTAAAAGAGCAAACAGAATGTTTATTTAAAGATGAACAGAACGCTTTAAATTGCTTAAAAGAATTAGAGCACATTAGTAACTTAGCACATATTACCTATCAGCCTATTGTAGCTATTTTATTAAATGGCTTAATGGTATGGGATTTGCAAGTTATATTGAAAGCAGAGAACTGGCGTAAGAAATATGGAGCAAGTATAGAAAGTTATCTAAAAGCAATTGGAGAGGTGGAAAGCCTTATTAGTTTAAGTGTTATTGGGCACATTGAATCAGATGTACATTTTCCTCTTGTATCTATGGAGGGACAGTATATTGAAGCTGAAGTATTAGGTCATCCACTTATTGAACAGCAGGTAAGAGTATGTAATGATGTACAGCTAAGAGATGAAATATTTGTAATCACAGGATCCAATATGTCAGGTAAGACAACCTTTATGAGGACATTAGGTATAAGCTTGATCCTTGCTTATAGCGGTGCACCAGTAGTAGCTAAAAACTTAAAGTGTAGTAAGATGAATCTTGCAACATCAATGCGTATTCGAGATGATCTAAGCCATGGAATCTCTACCTTCTATGCAGAGCTTACACGTATAAAAGAGATTATAGAGGCAGGAAAAGATAAAGGTAAGCAATGCTTCCTTATAGATGAGATCTTTAGAGGAACCAATTCAGGAGATAGGATTATAGGTTCTATAAGTGTTGTAAAGGCACTTAGCAAATATGGAAGTATTGGTGCAATTACAACCCATGATATGGAGCTTTGTAAGTTAGGCGAAGAAAAAGGGGTAAGTAATTATCACTTTGAAGAGCAGTATGGAGAAGATACTATTAAATTTGATTATAAGCTTAGAAAAGGTCACTCTACGACTACAAACGCTAAGTATCTCATGAAGATGGTTGGTATAGAGGTTATTGAATAAAATAAACAGTTTTAAAGATAGCATCTCTAGAGGTTAGACAAAGTATATCTAGCTTTGGAGGTGCTATCTTTATTTAATATAAGAAAGTTCTTAAGAAATCTTAAACTTTATCCGGTATGGACATTAAGAAGTTCGGGGTAATATAGATTTATAAGATAAAGTTAAAAAGGAGCTAGGGAAGATGAGCGATGAAAGAGATAAATTAAATCAGTTATCAGATATTATAGATGTAGAGTTCTTACCAGTATTAGAGGATGAAGATTTTAAACGTGAAAAAACCGGTGGAATGGAGCAAGGTGAAACAGCTGCTGTTGCTGTTCAAAAGATTTCAAGAAACGTGCAAGAGATAGAAACGTCTCAAGTGGAGGAGAAACCAAAACAGCAAGAAGAAGTGAAAATGCATAATGAATCAGCATATAACACTTATACAGAAGATAAGGTTCACACAGAACCAAAGGCCAATACTTATAGTGAACCAAAGGTAAATGTAAATCATAATAATCAAGGTGAAGATCAAGCGGCATATCAAAAATATACAAATACAAATGAGCAATCATATAAACAACAAGATACAGCAGGACCTAGACAAGATACATCTTACGCATCATATAATTCTGCTAAAAAAGAAGAATTTAAAAAGAAGAAGAAGAAAGTAGGAAGTTCATTATTAAATGGTATTCTATTAGCATGTGCTATTTTATTTGGTTTGCCTATAGCGGTGACATTTGGAGGAGCAGCAATCTTTGTACTAGGAATGGGTATTTTCTTTAGTGTCTTAGCATTAGGAGTGGGGGTACTTGGGTTAGGAATGGCAGGCTTTACAGCAACAGCAGGAATGGCATCAATGGGTATGCTATGTTTATTTGGTAGCTTGATTGCTATTGGTGTTGGTGGATTAGGATGCTGTATTATTGCTCTAATCTTTATTGGAATTAAAAATGTAATTGTAGGGTCAAAACAACGTAGACAGCTTAGAAAAGAAAGAGAGGAGGCATAATCCATGAAAGCCTTAAAATTTTTTGTAGCAGGATGTTTAGTATTAATAGGGATAGGTGTAGTAGGCACAGGTGTTACACTTGGTGAAATGTACAAAACCAATCAAACAGTATATGAAGTAAATGAAAGACAAGAGCTTAAAGCTACAGCACTTAAGAATCTATATATCAATTCAGATGTACCAGTCCGTATCGTACCAACAGATGGTCAAGCTTATGTAACATTTGAAGCAACAGGCAATGGGGTTATGTTTCCAGAGCCAAAGTTTAAATTAGATGTAACAAGTGAAGGAGATACTTCACGCATCAACTTAAAAGAGATTCAAAACACAGAGATTTTTATATTTACAAATAATGTAAGAGAAGAACTCGTTGTGTATATTCCACAGCAAGATATGGACACTTTAAATGTATCAACAAACTCAACAAATTATGGTAGATATCCTTTCTCATTAAGTTCAACGGCTAATATTAAAAGTGTGAATTTGGATGTTTCATCCATCGACCTTTCTTTAAAAGGAAGTTATAATAATATTGATATTGCAGCGAATAATGGATCAGTTGAAATTGTATCTAACACACCAGCCCAAGTTAAATTAAAAGGTGGATTTGCAGCACAGCTAAAAGGACAAATTGCATCAGTTGATGTGACAAAAGGTCAATATCATGGTTCAGATGATACACTTACTATTGAAAGCGATTTAGAAGCTAAGCTTAATATTAACAAGAGCTATGGTGACATTGTGGTAGATGGTAAGGTAAGAGAACTTAACTTGAATACAAATAGTAGTAGCTTAGTTGCTAATAGTAGCACACCATACAATGCAACAGTTCATACTTCAGAATATACAGATGTAAATTTAAAAGGAAATCTTCAAAATGTAATAGTTGAGGGGTATAGTGGAGATGTTAAGTTATATCCAACAAATACACCTAAACGTGTAGAAATCCTTGGTGATGAAATAAATGTCCATGCAGTACTTCCAGAAAGTATTACAGGTTTTGAAATTAAAAAACAAATGGATGAAAGTTATTATAGCTATGAAGATGATTATGGCAATACAATAGAAGAAACAAGTGAAGATCGCAATATATTTATAGATTTTGAAGTGAAAAGTGAAAATATTAATAGTGGACTTAAAAGAATCTATTATGGTGATGAAGCTATGAAAATGTTTATTGGTTCTAGATATGGAAATGTCTATATTACTAAATAAAGAGGGATGAAAATGTTTAGGAAATCCAAAAGGGAAAACGGAAAAGAGAAGAAAAAAGAAGAGAAGAAACGAAATAAAAAAGAGGAAAAGCAAAGAAATAAAAAACAAGACCCAAGTAGGATGGAAACATTAGGAGCACAGCTAAAAAGTAAAAGCTGTGCCCTTTGTGCTACTTATAAAAAGAAGGTCCTAGAGAGTATCAGGCTACAAATATTATGGATGGTTTTTATAGCTTTTATACTATCGGGAATAGCGTGTGTTTTTACAACAAATATAGGAAGAGCGCTTGATGTAGGTTACTATACCTATATGGATTACACAGAGGCCAATAAGCAACTTCAGAGTAAGTTAACACAAGCTGTAAGACAAATCAATGATATGGAATATGCTAGTCTAATACAACGATTAGATTTAGATGAATTATATGAAACCATTATAGCTATTAAAAATGATGATGCTAGTATAAGCTATTTATCACAAGTGCTAGTTGAAATGAAAAGCTTAGAATATGAAGGCAATTATGGACGTTATAATGATGCTATAGAATCAGTTAAAAGTGATATTTATGCTATTTCAGATGAAGAAATACAAAAGGTATATCAACAACTAGCAAGTTTAATTGACAATGATAAATGGACAGAGGAAGAAGTTGTTGCAGTACTTAATACATTTTTTGATCAACAAGACCTAACCGAGAGCCGATTGAAAAAAGAAGCTGTTAAGTATGTTCTAAATCGTCTAGATGCTAATATTAGCTATGCTAGTGATACTAAAACTTTTCTTATAGATAGCAAAGGAAATATTATTTATGGTGATAGCTTTATTAAAAGTATAGATCTTTTAGAAGCAATTAGAAAATCTTCACTTTCAACAGAGGCACAGGGGCAAGAACAAAGAACAAGCCTATATCCTGTTATTATTGAAGGTGAAGTACATTATATTATGAACAATACTACTTTAACAGGGGTAGAGAAGGGATACTATACAGATACAGCAGCTGTATTAGGCTTTTTAGTAGGTGTTGGTGTATTTATTTATATTATCTTGAGAGGAACGAAGTCAAAGATTAAGTACATTGAGTATTTAGGATATTGCTTAGGTGAAATCTCTAAGGGTGACTTAGATTTTGAGGTTGAAAAGCGAGGAGAAGATGAACTGGCTCGCGTTGCTAGTGCTATGACTAAGATGGAGTATGAACTGAAAGAGCAAATGAAAGAGCGTGCTCAATCAGAAAAGACAAAAAGTGAGTTAATTACCAATGTAGCTCATGACTTAAGAACACCTTTAACTTCTGTTATTGGCTATATTGGACTTGTAAAAGAAAATAAAGCACTAGATGAAGAAGAGGGTGCAAAATATTTAGAAATTGCCTATAATAAAGCTGAACGTTTGAAAATTTTAATAGAAGATTTATTTGAGTATACAAAGCTTAGCAATCGCTCTGTTAAACTTAAAAAAGAACAACTTTCTATAGCTACTCTAGTGAGCCAGCTTACAGAAGAATTAATGCCACTTGCAGAAGAGAAATCCATTAACATTACTTATCATCTTGCAGCAAAGGAAACCAATGCATGGGTGGATGTAATGAAGATTACCCGTGTATTTGAAAACCTCATTGAGAACGCTATTAAGTACTCAGAAGAGGGAGGCAGAATTCAGGTTGTTATACAAGAAACAAGAGAATATATTTATGTAACAGTACGTAATACGAGTAATCAGCTTAAACAAGAAGATTTACCTAAACTATTTGATAGATTTTATCGTAGTGATAGCTCTAGAAATAGTACAGCTGGCGGTAGTGGATTAGGCCTAGCTATCGCGAAGAATATAGTAGATATGCATGAAGGCAAGATATGGGCGCAACTTGATCAGGATATGATTAGTTTCAACGTCAAATTACGAAAAGCTGTAGAATGAGGTGATTAAAATGGAAACAGCAAGAATTTTAGTTGTAGATGATGAGAAAGAAATTAGAGATTTAGTAGGAATATATTTACGAAATGAAGGCTATGAAATCATTTTAGCAGGTACAGGTTTAGCTGCACTAAAAGTAATGAAAGAAGTAGAAGTAGATTTAGTTATATTAGATGTAATGATGCCAGAAGTAAATGGTATTGATGCCTGTATGGAGATTCGTCAAACATCTAATGTACCCATTATTATGCTTTCAGCAAAAACAGAAGACATTGATAAAATAATGGGGTTATCAGTAGGGGCGGATGATTATCTTGCAAAACCATTTAATCCTTTAGAGCTTATTGCAAGAGTAAAGGCACAGCTTAGACGTGCAACAAAACTTAATGCTTTTTCTAAAAATAAGGAAAATATTTTAGAAGAAGACGAACTTGCAATGGATTTAGAAGCAGGGAAAGTGTATAAAAATAATGTAGAAGTACCACTCACACCAACAGAGTATGGCATATTGAAGCTGTTATGGGTAAACAAAGGTATTACCTTTAAGACAGAAACAATCTATGAACGTGTATGGGGGCAGCCATATTTTGAAAATACAAATACAGTAATGGTGCATATTAGAAAACTAAGAGAGAAGATAGAAGAAAATCCGAGGGATCCAATGTATGTATTTACTGTTTGGGGAGTAGGATACAAATTTGGTATTGATTAAGCATTACAAATAGAGGGCTGTTGCATATCTGCAACAGCCCTCTATTTATCATCTTTTGAACCACTAATCATCTTTGTAAGTTGAATAAGTGCACTTGGAAGGTGTGTATCTTTTGGATAAGCAAGATAACTACTTTTCCATTCGGGATAGAATTTTTCTTTATACTTTCGTAGTCCTTTGAAACTATATATTTTATTGCCATAGTGATAAATGTATTTAGCAACCTTTTCTTTAGTAGTAGAAAATTGATTCATACCTACATTAGAAAGGGGGGCTTTTCCTAAGATGAAATAGTCATATTGTTCACTAATAGCCCATTCTATAAGTCCGATAAAGAGTGCATCCATAGCTCCATTAGGTGGATTAGGAATAAGACGCATTAAATCTAATGAAATAGTATGCTTATTATACATAGGCATAATGGTTGCAAAGCCTACAATCTCATCTTCTACCTTAATAATACCTACAGGAGCAAGATTGATATAGTCTTCGTCAAAGGCACCGAGAGAGAATTCTTTTTCAGAACGACCATCTAACCAAAGTTCTGAAATATGATGAAGCTTAGTCATAAGTTCAGGCTCTAATGGTGTATTTAAAAGCTCAAAAGTGAGTTCTCCACGATTCATTTTGTTTTTAATAGTACGAAGGGGTGCACCTTTTTTACCTGCCAGTGTAAACTCTTTTAAATCAACAACAGCTTCTTCACCAAGTTTGAGGAACTTAAAGCCATTTTCGTGATAAATAGGGAGTTTATCTTCAGTAATTTCGTAAAAGATAGGAATCATATCATACTGATCTGCAAATTGTCTAAAGTTATTGATGGCTTCTTTAAAAAGCTTAGGATTTCCAATAGGATCGCCTAATACCATTAATTTATCTTTATAAGGACGATAAGCAATGAGTACTTGTTTATCTAGTGTATAGAAGAAACACTTATCTTTTAGGAATAGGAGATGAGTCATAGCATTACCTTCATATTGAGTAAGAAAGCTTTTAAGTTCTTCTAGGTCTTCATCTGTAGGATAGATAAAATCCGTGCGTTTGATAGAAAGAGCATTTAACAAGCATGCACTCACTAGCATGAATAAAAGGAAGATAACCGTATCTACAATGTGGAATGTTGAGATAGACTTAAATACTAAAGAAGGATTAAATTGGGTAAAGTAGTTATAGATTAAGACATACAATAAGCTGATAGTAGTTGTACATACAAAGTAAAACGATACCTTTTTCCATTGAAGAGTAGAACCCTTTCTATAGAATACTTGTTTTGCTGGAGCAAGTAGAAAAGCAATGAGTATTAATAAGCATGCAACTTCTATATTTAATCCTTTTAGTAGAGCTAATAGACTTCCTGTCACTAAAGTAAATAAAGTAATGCTGTAGGAAAAGCTTACTTTATCCCAAATACCTTTAGAAAGAATAAGTAGTATCAAACCTGCACCCATTGTACTTATTCGAAATGCATTTACAGATTCAAAGGAAAAGACCTGATGAATAAGTGAAAGGCGCATGGTTTCTTCTGGTAATGAGGCAGAGATAATAAGCAAAATACCAGAAAAGAAAATAAGGGATGCAAAAGATTTTACACTGAGTAGATTGACCAGTTGTTTTTGACCTTTATTAAGCTTTGATTTTTGATTCTCACTTGGGCCTAGTGCAAGGATAAATAGTGTAAGTATCCAAGGAATAAGAGAATAGAAAATTCTAAAGGTAATAAGAACGAGTACTAAATCATCAGGGCTATATCCTAGAGCATGTAATAAAATGAAGCTTACTAATTCAAAGATTCCTAATCCATAAGGTACTAAACTAATAGTAGAGATAAAAATAGAAAAACCAAATACAAGTAATACTTGTAAGAGATCAAAAGGAACCTCAAACAATTTAAAGATTAGGCAAAAGAATAACCCTGTTATTGTCCATCTTAGTGTCACACTGAACATAAGCTTTGCACGAGTTAAGAAGTTCAGGCGGAATGTAATAGGAAGTGCACCATCTGTGTTAAAGAGCAACATATTTTTAAGCGAATCTAAGAAGAGAGCTTTTTGAGAATCGACTCCTTCACTACAATAGAGATGATAGCGTAAACTTCCTTTTCTGCGGTCATCATATTCTGCAAAGTTTATGGCTGCAGAAGCTATCCAGGAAATCTTAAAGATATCTAAGTCTTTTAGGTTAAGTTTAAAAGCATGACATACAATAAGGTCATAGAGGGTAGTAAGGGATACCACCATAAGTCCTCCTATAAATAAGAGGCACATATGTAAGAAAGGTGCATGTCTTAAAGTATCTAGGACAAGAGATAAATGTACAGAAGTTAAAGGTTTATAAATGAATAAAAAACCTATACAAAATAAGATAAGCCATATACCATATTTGACTAGGTTGAATTTGTTTTTAAACACAGCTATTCCTCCAATGGATTTAATAAATCTAGTTTAACCGTTCTTATTATAAACTATTAAAAGAAGTTTGTAGAGTGCAGTATTATTCATAGTTAGAAAAATTCAGCATAAAAATAGAGTAGAACCATCCATATTAGTGTAAATTCTTAGGAGGGATAAATATGGATTTAATGGTATTAGCACCTATTGGTGCAGCATTAGCACTCATTTTTGCACTTTACAAAGGAATAAAAATTTCTAAGATGGAAGAGGGTACGCAAGAAGTCAAAGATATTGCAAAAAAAATACGAATAGGTGCTAATGCATACCTAAGGAGGCAATACAAAGGTGTTGGCTTATTTTTTATTGCAATGTTTATTTTATTATTTGTGTTAGGGTGTATGGGGTATGTTTCAATTTTTGTACCATTTGCTTTTATTACAGGTGGTGTATTTTCAGGATTAAGTGGCTTTATAGGAATGAAGATTGCTACACTAGCTAATAGTAGAACAACAACAGCTTGCACAAAAAGTCTAAATAAAGGGCTTAAGGTGGCCTTTTCAAGTGGTGCAGTAATGGGATTTGTGGTAGTAGGCTTTGGGCTTTTAGATTTGAGCATTTGGTATTATATATTGGATTGGTACTATAGGGCACTGCCAGTAGCAGAAAGAGTTGTAAATATTACATCTACAATGCTTACTTTTGGAATGGGTGCTTCTACTATGGCGTTGTTTGCTAGAGTGGGTGGAGGCATATTTACAAAAGCAGCGGATGTAGGTGCCGATTTGGTTGGGAAAGTAGAAGCAGGTATACCAGAAGATGATCCACGTAATCCAGCTGTTATAGCAGATAATGTAGGGGATAATGTAGGGGACGTAGCTGGAATGGGTGCAGATTTATATGAATCCTATGTAGGTGCAGTATTATCTTCTTGTGTATTAGCTGTTTCAGCAGGTTTATCATTAAGTGGTGTTATGATCCCTTTAGTTGTAGCAGCAACAGGTGTTATTGCATCTATTATAGGTAGTTTCTTTGTAAAGACAGGAGAGGAAGTATCTCAAAAGAAACTTTTAAGTGCATTAAGACGTGGGGTATATATTGCAGCAGCTTTGATTGTAGGTGTATCTTATTTTATTGTGACAGGTGTATTAGGAAATGAGTATATAGGTATCTATTTTTCAATTATTAGTGGTCTTGTAGCAGGAATAGGAATTGGTTTCTTTGCGGAGTATTATACAAATTCTAGTTATAAACCTACTAAACATATTGCAGAATCTTCAACAACAGGTTCTGCCACAGTTATTATTACAGGTCTATCAGTAGGTATGCTTTCTACAGCAGTGCCAGTTATTATAGTAGGTATTTCTGTTATCGTAAGTTTTATATTATCAGGTGGTATGGAGAACTTTAATCTTGGGTTATATGGAATTGCAATTTCAGCAGTAGGTATGCTCTCAACATTAGGTATTACATTAGCAACAGATGCATATGGACCGGTAGCAGATAATGCAGGTGGTATAGCAGAGATGGCAGGACTTGACCCAGAAGTACGTAAACGTACAGATGCTCTAGATTCATTAGGTAATACAACAGCAGCTACAGGTAAAGGCTTTGCAATTGGCTCAGCAGCATTAACTGCTTTAGCTTTTATTGCAGCGTATAAAGATTCTATTGAGTTGTTAGTACAGAAGAATAATATAGATTTTACTTTTAATTTGTCTCTTCTTAATCCACAAGTATTGATTGGGTTGTTTATAGGAGGAATGGCTACTTTTGTATTTGCTGCTTTTACCATGAATGCAGTAGGGAATGCAGCAAGTAAAATTGTATTAGAAGTTAGAAGGCAATTTAAAGAGATTACAGGACTTATGGAAGGAAAAGCAGAACCTGATTATGCATCTTGTGTAGATATTTGTACAAAGGCAGCACAAAAAGAACTTATTAAAGTAGCTTTGATAGGTATAGGTACACCTTTAGTAGTAGGTTTATTACTAGGTCCTAATGGGGTAGCAGGCCTTTTGGCAGGCGCCACAACGACAGGATTTATTTTAGCAGTTATGATGGCTAATTCAGGTGGTGCTTGGGATAATGCGAAGAAGTATATAGAAGAAGGTAACTTTGGTGGTAAAGGTTCTGATAGCCATAAAGCAGCTGTAGTTGGAGATACAGTAGGTGATCCGTTTAAAGATACAGCTGGGCCAGCTATTAATATTATTATTAAGCTTATGGCGATGGTATCTATTGTATTTGGAATGTTTATTTTAACATGGCATATTTTTTAAATAGAGAGAGGCTACTACATTTATGTAGTAGCCATATTTTATGGATTGATGTATTTAACTAATAAAGTGGATCAAATGATAGAGTTACTAATAAGTTTAGTAGTAGGTAAAGAGAAAATTTTTAATAGATAAAAATTACATGTTGAAAAGTAATGTATTTGTATAGTAATGTATAACAGTGAGTAAATTTACATAATAGAAGGAGACTAGATATGACAAAGGAGCCTAAAAAAGGTAATGCCCTTGCCCTTTTGCCAATAGGAATTTTCTTAATACTATTTCTTGGAACTGGGATAGCAACACAAGATTTTTATAGAATGCCAGTACTTGTGGCATTTTTAATTGCAGCAACTGTAGCACTTCTTTTAAATCCAAAAGAGAAGATGCAAACAAAACTTGAGATTTTCTGTAAAGGTGCTGGAGAGAGCAACATTATTTTAATGTGTATGATCTTCTTATTAGCAGGTGCATTTAGTAATGTAGCGAAGTCTATGGGGGCAGTTGAATCTACTGTACAACTTAGCTTATCTATTTTACCAACACATTTATTAGTTGCAGGATTATTTATTATTGCTTGTTTCATTTCTATTTCTATGGGAACATCAGTAGGAACGATTACAGCTCTTACACCGATAGGTCTTGGAATTGCACAAGAAACAGGTATGCCAATAGCCTTAGTTATTGGGGCTATTATTGGTGGAGGTATGTTTGGGGACAACCTTTCTATGATTTCGGATACAACAATTGCCGCTGTTAGAACACAAGGATGTGAACTTAAAGATAAGTTCAAAACAAACTTTTTAATTGTATTACCGGCAGCAATTATTACAATTATTATATTAACTGTTTTAACAAGTAAATACCAAGGTAGTATGAAGGGTGTCTACACTTATAGCTTTATTCAAGTAGTACCATATATTGCAGTACTTGTAGGAGCACTTATAGGTGTTAACGTATTTGTATTACTAGCGGGAGGGACTGTTTTTGCAGGCCTTATAGGAATGTTTAATGGTTCATTTGATTTCTTTGGCTTTATGCAAGCGGCTGGAGATGGAATGATGGGTATGGAAGACTTAGCAATGCTTTCTATTGTTATTGGAGGAACATTAGCTCTTATTAAATATAATGGTGGTATTGACTTCTTGCTTAATAGCATTAAAAAGTGTATTAGAAGTAAAAAAGGTGCAGAGTTTGGAATTGCAGCTTTAGTCAGCGTAGTAGATCTTTGTACAGCTAATAATACCATTGCTATTGTAATGGCGGGACCACTTGCGAAAGACATTGCAGAGGAATATGATATTGATCCAAGACGTACAGCAAGTCTTTTAGATATTTTCTCATCTTGTTGGCAAGGGATGATTCCATATGGTGCACAAATCTTAGCAGCGGCAGGTCTTGCAGCTGTTTCACCAATGGAACTTTTACCTTATATTTATTATCCAATGCTTATGGGAATCTGTGGTCTATTAGCCATTGCATTTGGTTTTCCTAACTTTAAAAGAAAATAGAATAAAACTTGTGTAGTCATCCATACTAATATTGAGGTGATTGGTATGAACGATAATACACAAAACAATAGTGTAAACGAGCCACATGATAATCAAATTATTAATGGTCAAGTTGTAGAAGGGCATCCACATAGTATGGAAGCAGCTACAGAGAGTAATACAGAGTTCTTAGCACAAAATACAAATCGTATTGTTTCAGAAGGTGGAGCTGGTGCACAAAGCATTACTAAACTTTTAAAACAAGGTGGAGATGTAGTAGGTTATGTACTCTCAGATGGTAGCCATGTTTCTTGTGAACAAGCTATTCAAATGGCAATGAACAATCAGCTTCAACATGTAGGGGTATCTACTTCTAAAGCTGGTACACCTTATTTACGTTCATTAGCAGATGGAGATGAATCTAATAACCTAGGTAACCTTCCATCAGAAACAGTATAAGGAAAATTTTATAGGTATAAACAAAAAGAAGATTAAGCCAAGCTTAATCTTCTTTTTGTTCGTCTGATATTTCTTCAGCTATCTCATTAGATAAGATAACTCTTAATTTATTAATACGATTGTTCATCGTTTCTTCGACTTTAAAAGTAATACCTTCAAAAGTAACAACTTCTCCCTCATCAGGGAAACGATCTAGAAGTCCAATGATAAAACCACCAATAGAATCAAATTCATTAGATAAGATGTTGAGGTTAAGTTCATCATTAAAATCACTAATTCTAAAAGAACCATCTACAAGATATTCTTTATCATCAACTTTTACAAAACTATCTTCAGTCATGTCGTACTCATCATCAATATCTCCAACGATCTCTTCAATTAAGTCTTCAAGCGTTACAATACCAGAAGTACCGCCATACTCATCTACAACAATTGCCATACCAATTTTTTTAGAACGCATTTCTTTAAAGAGTTCATCAATACGTTTAAATTCATGAACGAAATATACGTCTCTTAAAAAATCAGCCATAACAAATTCATCAGGACTAAATTGTTTTAATAAGAGGTCTTTCATATAAATAACACCAATAATGTTATCGTGAGATTCTTGATAAACAGGCATACGTGAAAATTGTTCTTGTTTATATAAATCGATAATCTCCTCATATGTAGCATTTGCGTCAACAGCTATCATATCAGTTCTGGGAATCATAACATCTTTTGTATAAGAATCACCAAAACCAAATACGTTGTAAATCATTTCTTTTTCTTCCTGTTCAAGGACGCCTTCCTCATGACTTACTGTAACAATGGTTTTTAGTTCATCTGTTGTAATGAAAGGCTTACTCGTATCAATTTTACCACCAAATATTCTAATAATAAGATTGGAGATAAACATAAGGACTTTAACAATAGGATTAAAAATTGTCACAAGAATAGAAATAGGTCTTGCTACAAAACATGCTACTTCATGTGTCTTTTGCGTTGATAAAGACTTTGGCGTAATCTCACCGAAGATGAGGACTAAGATAGTCATAACACCAGTAGCAATACCAGCACCAGCACTTTCGAATAAGTCTGTTGCAATAACAGTTGCCAAAGATGAAGCACCAATGTTGACGATATTATTTCCTACAAGGATAGCACCTAATAATTTGTTAGGGTCTTCTACGAGTTTGCTTACAATTTTTGAATTTTTAATGTTTTGATCCACCATATGACGAGCATCGATTTTACTAATAGCCATAAGGGCAGTCTCAGATGCTGAGAAAAAGGCTGAGCCTACTAGTAAAATGACAAGAACTACAAGTTGTACCAACAGTACCGAATCCAATTTTAAATCACTCTCCTAAATCAATAAAAAATAATGTGTAAATTTTGCTTACCTACCTATTCTAGTTGAAAAAGATGAATTATTTATAAAAGTTAGCAAAATTTAATAGACACATTATAAGATAAATTATGGTATTTTGCAACTAAGATGCCCCGTTGTTAATCTGCTAATAATATACACCAAAATGAAAGTTCTTATGCTAATTTAAACAGTTAAAGCAAGAGAAACATTTAACCGACATATATAGTAGACAAAGTTGAGGTGAAAAAATGATTGATGGAGTAAAAGCAAGACAAACGCAAGCTTATACAGCAGATGATCTATTTCAGTATCAGGCGCCTAAATGTATGCGCATGCCAAAAGATAAAAGTTTAGAAACTTTATTTGAACACAGTGATAATCAGGAAGAGATTTACCCATCTTATAGTAATAAGCAGGAAACTATAAATGAAGCTGTTTTATCTGAAGAAGAAAAAGAAATGCTTTTAAATTTAAATGAAGAAGAGCTAGCATTACTTCAAGAAAAAGGATATGAAGTAGAAGTGTTAGACTATGAGACTATTTACAAAGCATTAATAAATATAAAAAATGAAGATACAAATCAAAGTATTACTTCAAAAGAGGCTGAAACAGTAAATAATAAAATTAAACGTCTTAAAGAACATACAGATAGTATGTACACTTATGCAATGCAATCTGAAGGTACACTTACAATTAATGATTTATATAAAGGAAGTTTTACAGGATCAAGTGCTATTAATCCTATTACATATACAAAACAAGATATACAAAATGTATTAAATCTAAATGGGATTGAACTAAATACAGGTAATGAATGGGCGGCAGATAAGTTATTGAACTTAGGAATGGAGGTTTCTAAGGGGGATGTACTTAAAATTCAAAATATCCAAGCGGCAGTAGATGGTTTAGAGAGTTTTGAAGAGGGGCAACAAGAACTAGAGGAATTACAACAAAGAAGAGAAGAAGATGCGCTGATACAAGGCGAAAAACTTCTTTATGATAAGCACTCTATAGAAGCTATTCAAAAGGATTTAGCAGAAGTTGATGATAGAACCATACAAGAGGTTATCAAAGATGGTGAATTACCAAACATACAGAATTTAAGAGAAAAGCTCTTTAAGAATACAGAACAGATTACTAGCCAGAAGAAGCAAGCAGATTCAGACCAAGAGCCAGCTCAAGATATAGGCGAAATCAAAAAGCAAATCAATGAAATTCGTGCAAGGTTAAATACAGAATCAGCACAGAGATTAAGTAGTAAAATGCCTCTTGAAAGTAGTGAACTTGCAAAAGTAGCAGAGGGACTAAGACAAGTAGATCTAGAAATTCAAGAAGAAGCTTTAGTTCAAGCTGATGTAGAGCCTACAGATGAGAATAAGCAAATACTTGAACAAGTAATGGATGTAACTCAGAAAATAAACCAACATAAAGAATTTGCAACAATCACTCAGATGCCAAGTTCAGAAGTGGAAACATTAGAGCAAATTCATGGAGCAATTAATTCCTATGAGGTACATTTTAGTGAGGTGGAAGTACGATTTGGTGAAAGCATTAAATCTGTAGAAATGCAGATTGAAAACTTCTTAGAAGTGCATAATCTACCAACAGATACATTAACAGTAGAAAGTGCAAAAGCCTTAATTCAAAATGAAATGGATTTAACAGTAGAAAACTTAGAAGCAGCTAAGCAGGCACTGAGTCAGATTAATGATTTCTTAGAAGTAATGAATCCGTATATGGCAGCTAAGCTTATTAAAGAAGGCATAAATCCTTACCATTCTTCAGTACCTAATGTTTTAGAGTGGAGTAAGCAAACAGAGCTTAAGCAAACTAAAGAAACAGTTGCAAGGGCCATTGTATCTTTGGAGGAAAAAGGGCTAGTTAATGAGGAGCAAAAACAAAGTTTAATAGGTCTTTATAAGATATTAAATGGAGTAGTGGAAAATAAAGAGCAAGTAGCTGGGTATTTATTTAAGAATCAACTTCCATTAACAGTAGAGCAACTTCAAGAGGCTGTTCGTTATTCAGGCAAAAAGTCTCATATTGAGGCGAATATAGATGATAACTTCGGAGAACTGGAATCTTTACAATATGATAGTAAAACAGCTAAGACTTTAATTAATGAGGCAAATGAAGAGTTAAAGAAACTTCTAGAGGCTGTTAAAGTAGTAGAGTCTATGCCGATGCAGTTAGAGCGTTCAGGAGTAGATGAGCTAGAGGTACTAAAGAGTATGTTAATGCCCTTTGTTAAGGCTACAGTGAAAAAGGAACTTGGTAAGTTTGATGGAGTTAATACTTTACCATCTAGTTTATTAGAAAAAGTAGATGCGATTAAAGGAACGTCTAAAGAAGTGTTAGAAGTTATGAAAGAACATAAAATACCTCTTACAATTTCTAATATTTATTGGGTAGATCAAATGAGCAAAGATCCAGAACTTTATAATACAATGCTAAAAGAAACAGGGATGGATAGAGTTCTAAAAGATAAAGATTTTCCAGATAAGATGGAGGACCTTGAGAAAGTCGTTGAAGAATTAAGAGAGGAAAGCCATTACCATAAAGAAATGAGTATGGAGCAAGGGGATATCCTTAATTACAAAAACTATAAGCAACTAGAAGAGATGTTAGATGTACAAAAGCAGCTTATGGATAAAGAAGGCTTTTATCAAATTCCATATTGCATAAATGGTGAAACAAAGTTAGTTCAGTTCTATGTTAAAGAAGAAAGCAAAGCTAAGCTTATGGATAAAGAAGGACTAACAGGTATTATGCGCTACGAGACGAAGGAATTAGGTACAATTACAACTTACTTTACAATTAAAGGTGAGCATATTGGTTATGAAATGCGTACAGAATCTCAGCAAGCAGCCAAGGCGTTAGAGAAAGAAAGGCAGCAATTACAGCAATTATTAGGCCAATTAGGATATCAAGTAACACATGAACAGTACAAAGAAGATACAGTTAAGGCAGAACCAATAGCAACTCAAGTTCTTAAAGGAGAAAGTGAATTTGAAGTCATCATCTAATAAAAATCAATCAACCAATCAAAAGGAAGATAATAAAAAGGATTTATTAAATATTGTAAAGAGTTTTGTGGATTACTTTGAAGCAATAGATAAAGCTCAAGGTACGAAAGTCCATGGACAAGAAGGAGAAGTATAATGGTTACAACGGCATATATTGCAGGAGCTACGGATGCTCAGTTGATTTGTATAACATATGAGTTATTTTTAGAAGCAATACGAGAGGCTTTAAAGGTTGAAGGACAAGCAAGAAAAGTTTATATAAATAGAGCGAGAGAGGTATTGCTCGTACTAAGTGAAAACTTAAATTTAGAAGTAGATGTAGCACGTAATCTAATGAGTCTTTATATTTACATACAGGACATTCTTATTAACCATTATAAAGATGAAAGTAAGCTTGAAGAAAGTTATAAACTTATTGAAGTTATTTATGAAGGGTATAAAGAAATAGCGGAGAATGGTCGACATCAAGTACAGACGATGCAAAATACTCAAGCAGTATATGCGGGAATGACTTATGGAAAAGACGATTTAAATGAAATGATCATAGAATCACCTAATAGAGGTTATCAGGTATAAGAAGTATAAAGGAATATTACATATAGGATAGGAATGTAAGGCACCTTTATATATTGGCTATAAGTAAGAGCTTTATAAAAGATAATTTATAGAAAACAAAATATATAAGATTAAGGAACGTGAATAGATGAAAATTAATTATAATATACCAGCGCTTAGAACACTTAACTCATTAAGCAAAGCTAATGATAAAGCAGCTACTACTATGCAAAGACTTTCTTCAGGACTTCGTATCAATAGATCAGCAGATGATGCAGCAGGTTTAGCGATTGCAAACAAAATGGATGCACAGATTAAAGGGTTACAACAAGCTAATCGTAATACAATGGACGGCGTATCGCTTGTACAAACAGCAGAAGGAACATTAAATGAAGTCCATTCAATGTTACAACGTATGAGAGAGCTAAGCGTACAAGCATCTAATGGAAGTTATTCAGAAGGTGACCTAACACAAATTCAACAAGAGATTGATCAATTACTTTCTGAGATTAATCGTATTTCTGAGGATACTGAGTTTAACACAAAATCCCTTTTAAAAGGGGAAACGTTAAAAGAAACAGGATTTACTTTTGTTGATATGACAGGAGGAGCAGACGGAACTCCAGGTACTGAAGCAACAGGGTCTATTACAATTCCTTCACCTCTTACAGAAGAAGAAGCAAAAAAACTATTAGGTTCAGGTTTTACAATTGATGGGCAAGTTGTAGAGTTTTATGATTCTACTAATGGTACTTATAATGGTTCTGGTGTAGGGGTAGATTTAAAAGAGATTTTATCTACAACTATTGCAGATGATATAGATAGAAGTAATAAACTTACAGAAAATCTCCAAAAATCTCTTGATGGTAAATTAGAAAATGTAACAATGACTGTAGATACTACAGATACAAATAAATTAGTCATAACAGCTAATGAGCCAGGTGCACAAGGGAACTTTATCAAAACTGAAGATCAAGGTATTGTAGATCAAAAGATAACCCTTCAAATTGGATCTAATAAACAACAAGTTATGGTTGTTTCAATAGGGAGTATGAGTGCAGATAAGCTAGGCCTAGTAGGGAAACCTGGGCAAGATGGTTTTGCAGATACAGCAACTGTTACTAATGGGAAAGATAAAGCACCAACACAAGCTGCAATTAGTGTAGGAAATTCAGAAGATGCAGGTAAAGCGATTACAAAAATAGATCAAGCTATCGAAATGGTATCTTCACAAAGAGCAGCATTAGGTGCTGTACAAAATAGATTAGAGCATACAACAAGCAATTTAGGTGTAAGCGAAGAGAATATGACATCTTCACTATCTCGTATACAAGATGCGGATATGGCTTATGAAATGGCACAATATACACAACAGAATGTTCTTTCACAAGCAGCTACCGCAATGCTTGCTCAAGCAAATCAAAGACCACAACAAGTTATGCAACTTCTTCAAAGATAGGTTGAATAGTTTTCTTAGGCTTAGGCCATACTCCTCAAAAAAGGAGGGAAAACAATGACAAAAAAAGAGCAAAAACGAATAGCACAAGAAAGAGAAGAAGAAAGGCAAGCCTTAGCGGATGAGATTACATCTCTCCATGAAGAAATGGCAGCTACTCTTAATAATTTTTCAGATACAATAGAGCCAGATTTACTAGAATATTACACATACTATTATAAGGCAAGCCAAATCAAGCATAGTTATCTACTTAGGAAATTAAAAAAGGTTTATTATGAAATCGAAGAAAGTAGGAATGTAATGTAAAGGATGTCCATATCTATATATTATAGACAGATGATAGTCATCAGATAAGAGTATATAGAGGTGGAAGGCATGCAAGGAATACATCCCATTATTTTGATGAGTTTGGTAGGATGTGCAGTATTATTAGTGGGAATTATTTTTGACCAATATGTTGCAAAATGGATCAAAAATGGGTTGCTAGGAGTATGCTGCATTTATGTATGTGATTTATTTATGCCAGTGATGTGGCAAGTAGGCATTACATGGATTAGCATTATTATTACTGCATTATTAGGTATTCCAGGAGTAATTATAATGTATCTAATCAATATTATTAAAAACTTTTAAAGAAAAACAGGAGTTGATCTAACAACTCCTGTTTATTTTTTTGCTCATAGCATGTCTATCTAAAAAGAACGCCAAAGAATCATGAAATAGATTTTCTGTTTCCTTTGAATTTTTGGCAAGATAGTTCATCCAATCATTATTAAATTTAATTTTACGTTTATCTTGGAAGATAACATATGGGGTACTAGTATTTTCTTGACTAAGGTCACCTATAGTTACAAAACGTTTGTTATAAGAAACTTTTTTTAATTTTTGTTCAAAGAGGGGAGCAATAAATTCGAAACAGGCCTCTTCGGATACTTCATCAAGAAGTTCTAGAATTTCTTTGTCTTTAATAGTAGGGAAGAAATCTCTTAAATCTTCAGGGGTAGCATCATCAGAAACATTATATTGAGTAGAAATAAGTTCGATTACACGATGTAATTTATCTAAACGGCCAAAAGTAATTTCTTTTTTTACAACAAGTTCCCAAGCATTTAAAACCATTTCAAAACCTAAATCTTCTAAAGTAGATTCTGAAGTTTTGGAAGATGCCATTGAGAGTAAACTTTTGTACCAAAATAGCTTATAGCTATTTGTAATGTATTTATAACTCAATAGATTTTCAAGTGTGGTAAAGTGAGTTGATGTTTTTTTGAATTTTGCCATAGCGGTCTCCTTTATCATTGGGTCTTAAAGTATGTAAATATAGTATAACCGAATTCTTCGATTTGGAAAGAGAGATAAGCAAATTATTGATAATGTATAAAGCATCAAACAAGGATGAAAAGAAGAAGAAAGCGAGAGTAAAAAGAAATATAAAGGATAATAAAAAAGAATAGTTTGAAAATAGGGACAATTATATGCGCAGTGGTATATATTAGTTCAAATGTACTAATATAGCATTAACTATATAAATTATATTGTATACAATACACATTATATTTGATATAAATTTATAAAAATGATAAAATTGTCTTATAATTTAATCTCATAAATTATAATTCATAATAGCAATGCAAGGAGGAATCGATGCATGAACAACGTGGTTGAAATTCGTTGGCACGGCCGTGGTGGTCAAGGGGCAAAAACTGCTTCTTTATTATTAGCTGAAGCTGCATTTGATACAGGAAAGTATATTCAAGGTTTTCCAGAATACGGCCCAGAACGTATGGGTGCACCTATTACTGCATATAACCGTATCAGCGATGAAAGAGTAACAATTCACTCAAATATTTATGACCCAGATTATGTTATTGTTGTAGACGAAACTTTACTTGATGTAGTTGATGTAACAGCAGGACTGAAAAAAGAAGGGGCTATTCTTATTAATTCAGAAAAAACTCCAGAAGAATTAGCACCTAAGTTAAAGGGATATGAAGGCCGCGTATGTACGATTGATGCACGCAAAATCTCTATGGAAACATTAGGAAAATACTTCCCTAATACACCAATGCTTGGAGCAATTATAAAGATTGCTAAAATTATGGATGAAGATACTTTTATTAGTTCAATGGAGAAATCATTCAAACATAAGTTTGCTAGTAAGCCACAAGTTATCGAACCTAATATGGCTGCTGTAAAAAGAGCTTTAGAGGAGGTAAGAGGGTAATGACAGATAAAGATAAATGTATTATTGAACCATTTACACCTTGGCAAGAAACGACTAAAGGTGGTGTTGTAACATGTTCAGGAAATGCTCATTACTATGAAACTGGTGGTTGGAGAGCAGATAAACCTGAGTGGGATGCAGAAAAATGCAAACAATGCTTAATGTGTTTCCCAGTTTGTCCAGATAGTTCTATTATGACCCAGGACAAAAAAATGATTGGTATTGACTATGACCACTGTAAAGGTTGCGGTGTATGTGCAAATGTTTGCCCATTTAAAGCAATCGATATGGTAAGAGCATAAGAGGGAGGAAAAAGTTATGGCAATTCGTGAGAAATTATCTGGTAACGAAGCCGTTGCCGTTGCAATGCGACAAATCAATCCAGGAGTTGTAGCAGCATTCCCTATTACACCTTCGACAGAAGTACCTCAATACTTCTCAAGCTTTGTAAATAATGGACAGGTAGATACAGAGTTTGTCCCTGTTGAATCAGAGCATTCAGCAATGTCAGCTTGTATCGGTGCAAGTGCTGCTGGTGTACGTGCGATGACAGCAACTTCTGCAAATGGTTTAGCACTTATGTGGGAGATGCTTTATATTGCAGCATCAAGTAGACTGCCAATCGTAATGGCAACAGTTAACCGTGCACTTTCAGGTCCAATTAACATACATAATGACCATGCAGATTCTATGGGAGCTCGTGATTCAGGATGGATTCAAATCTATGGAGAAAATAATCAAGAAGCATATGATAATGAACTTATGGCAGTTAGAATTGGAGAGCATCCAGACGTTCTTCTTCCTGTTATGAACTGTTATGATGGGTTTATTACATCACATGCTATTGAAAATATTGATCTTATTGAAGATGATGTAGTTAGAAACTTTGTTGGTACTTATAAACCAGAAAACTACCTTCTTAATCCAAAACAAGCTATTGCAGTAGGACCTCTTGACCTTCCAAACTATTACTTTGAACATAAACGTAATCAAGCAGAAGGTATGAGAAAAGCAAAACAAGTTATTTTAAATGTATCTGCAGAATTTGAAAAACTAACAGGTCGCTCATATGGATTATTTGAAGAATATATGATGGATGATGCTGAAAAAGCAATTGTTATCATTGGCTCAACTGCCGGTACAGCAAAAGCAGTAGTAAATGAATTACGTGCAAAAGGTAAAAAAGTAGGTTTAATCAAAGTAAGAGTATTCCGTCCATTCCCAGCAGAAGAAATGGCAGCTTCTTTAGCTAAATGTAAAGCAGTTGCAGTGCTTGATAAATGTGATGGATTCACAGGTAAAGGTGCACCACTCTTTAATGAAGTATGTACAGCAATGTACTTTGATGAAACAAGACCACTTGCTGTAAACTATATTTATGGTTTAGGTGGACGTGATGTACGTGTTGATGATATCGAAAAAGTATACAATGATCTTACAGAAATTGTAGCTTGCGGCAAAGTTAACGATCCATATCGTTACTTAGGCGTAGTAGATGCAGAACGTTAAGGAGGGGAAACCGATGGCATACAATTTAAAAGAAACAAGCCTTAAACCAGAAAGATTAACTGGTGGACATCGTATGTGTGCTGGTTGTGGTGCACCAGTTGTAGCACGTACCGTACTTCGTGCATTAAAACCAGAGGATAAAGCAGTTATTACATCTGCAACAGGATGTTTAGAAGTTTCTACATTTATTTACCCTTATACAGCTTGGCAAGATTCTTTCATCCATTCAGCTTTTGAAAACTCTGCAGTAACTTGTGCAGGGGCGGAAGCAGCCTATGTAAACATGAAAAAAACAGGTCAATTAGATGATACGTATAAGTTTATTGCATTTGGTGGAGATGGTGGTACATATGATATCGGTATCCAATCCCTTTCAGGAGCAATGGAAAGAGGTCATGACATGGTTTATGTATGTTATGATAATGGAGCTTATATGAATACTGGTATCCAACGTTCTTCTGCAACACCTAAATATGCAGATACAACCACTTCACCAGCAGGTAAAGTGGTACCAGGAAAACAACAATACAGAAAAGACCTTACAGCAGTAATGGTAGCACATAATCTTCCATATGTAGCTCAAACAGCTCCGATTGGAAACTTCAAAGATCTTTATGAAAAATCAGAGAAGGCTATCTATACAGAAGGGCCAGCATTTTTAAATGTACTTGCTCCATGTCCTCGTGGATGGCGTTATGATACACCTAAACTTATTGAAATGGCACAATTAGCAGTAGATACATGCTTCTGGCCACTTTTCGAAGTAGAAAATGGTGTATATAAATTAACTTATAAGCCTAAAAATAAACGTCCAATTTCTGATTGGTTAGAGGCTCAAGGACGCTTCCGTCACATTACAAAAGACCCAGAAAAAGTGGCAGAACTTCAAGCAGAAGTTGATAAGAGATGGGAACATCTTCTTGCATTATGTGGAGAAAAATAAAATAACAAAATAAAAGGATGAGGTTTTAACAAAACCTCATCCTTTTATTTTAAAAAAGAGATATTAACAATAGTAACAAGGGGATGTGCATAAGTGGATATATTTATCAACAAACTGTGAATAATATCTGTTAACTGTTAATTGTAAAAAAGAAATATATTGACCTTAATACAAGTAAATTAAGAGAAAATATTGACATGTATATAAATAGATGATATAATTTTTTGTGGATAGAGTTGTGGATTAATTGTTCACATCTCTGTGTATAATTCGAACACACTTAAATCAATCCTGACTTTTGGCCACCCTGATGTGGTCATTTTTTTTTGGGACAAATATGTATAAACTTTGTTTTCCTTGTATAAACTTAGAAGAAACCATTTTTAGGGAATTCTTTAAGTTGGGAGGCAAGGCATGAATTTACTCAATGAAGTTAGAGATTATATAGAATATATCAAGAAAAATACGTATATATTTAGTTTGCAAAAGCAAGGATTAGAATTGCTTCTTGGCTTCAATGAAGACTTAAAACATTCACATACTATTCCAAAGGGATATGTGGATGCATTAGATTATTTTTTAGCAGTATGGGTGCCAAAACACAAAAAATATTTAAAAGTAGAAGAAGCTTTTAATATTGCATATACTGTACAGGATTTATTGACATTTATTCATAAGAAATACAATAGTGAAGATAATACACCTATTGTATTAGATTACTATGGAGAAGAATATTTAAGGGTGTATAAAGTAAATGAGATTGTTAGAAAGATGGTTGGTGACCCTATTATTAGTATGACACCAACGATTATAGATCTAGAAAGTTACCGTGAATATAGAGATAAGCAGCAACATAGAGATAGCATGGCTATGTATGAACAGGGGCTATTTAGAGTTGAAGAAATCAATGATGAAGGTTATATTGCACTTAGTAAAATTAATGGGCAAAAATACTGTAAGGTACTTATGCGTAGAGATTGGATGTATAACTTTAAAGTTGATGATATTTTACATGTTACCTTAAAAAGAAAAATATTTTTTATATATTGGGAAATAGAAGAGTTAAAGGCATATTATCCAAGTAAGGCTGCTCAGTATCTTTAATTTCAAGAGAAGTTTCGTTATAATGTAGTTAAAGATAGAGTGCAGCAATATGAAAGGAAATTTAAATATGAAAATCGTACTTTTGCTAGCTAATTGTACAAGTCTTATACTGCAACAAATTAGGCAGATAACAAAAAATGTCTTTGATGAATTAGAAGTTAATATTGAAGTAATAGAATTAGAGCGTTTACAGTATTATCAAGGAGAAAAAAGTTGGCAGTTTGAGAATATTGCAAAATCCATTAGAGAAAGTAAGGGGGTTGTTGCAATTTCTCATGTACATATTGCAGGGATGCATAGTTCTATGCAAAACTTTTTTGAGCATTTAGTAGAATGGGAAGAAGTGATTGCAGATAAGCCATTATTTGCAATTACATATAGCGGCTTTATGGGTGAGAAGCAGGCTGCGAATAAAATGATAGAAGCTTGGGAACTTTTAGGGGGGATAGATGGCGGTAATATAGCACTGAATCGTTGTACTGTCATAGAGGATGTACAGCCAAGTATAGAAAAAAGCATAGAGGCTTTTTATCGTATAATGAGGCAAGGAAGAGCTTACATTATGAGTAGTGAAAGACAGTGCTATCTTTCATTAAAAGGCTCTAAAGTACAGCCTGAAGCAAAAAAAGGTATACCTACTCCTGATACTCAGATTGATACAAAATTATTGGTAGAACCAGTTTCAGAACAAGGACATAAAGAGGATAAGTCATATTTTGATTTATCTACAAAGGAACAAAATATCCAAGAGTTAACTCAGTTATTAAAAACACAGATGCAAAGAAATGATGAAGAATTTGTACACATGTCTCAAGCAACATATAATTATCCGAGGAAAAATGCTGACACAAGTAGTAAAGTTAAATTACATCATATTCCACACTATTTTATTGGGCAGCATAACAGAGATATAAATATGGTAATCCAATACCTAATGACAGATTCAGCAGATAAGGGTGTAATTATTATTAGGGATGGAGATTGTACTTATCAAGAGGGTATAATAGAATCCCCAACCATTGAAATTACTATGTCACAAGAAATTTTATCCCAAGTTTTATCAAAACAAGTTACTTATCAAAAGGCATTTATGATAGGTAAATTAAAAGTAAGGGGTAATTTTGCAGTATTATCTAAGCTAGACCAAGTTTTTAAAGCTATGTAACGTATAAATAAGTAGGACATCTCATATAAATGACAATAGATAGGCGTTTAGAAGGAGATGAGAATGTGGATTTACAACATGGTTTAAGTGATAAGCAAATGTATAACCTGTTTGAAGAGCTTGTTATAACAAAGCGTAAACAGCGTATGATTGAAGAAAGGTTACTACAAGCATTAGCTAAACCTACACAGAGAAAATGGATGCATGAACGTGTACAAGATCAGTACAAGCATGAAAGAATGATAGAAGACATATGCAAAGAGTATTTGAATGAAGAAATTAAAATTGATCCGTTTAAGCATAATGTTGTAATGAGTTCTTCTGCGCAGCAGGAACTTAATAATCGTTTAGAGGCAGTTGCTAGTAATATTCAACTTATGTCAAATATTAGTCAGCCTATAGAGGATTTTAGATTATATAAGATGATAAGTAGTATGTTAAGTGATGAATATATTTATCAAACAAGGTTAGTAAAGATGCTAACAGAGAGATAAGTAATAATACAAAAGAAAGAAGGATAGACAAATGAACACAGACTGTATTTTTTGTAAAATTTTAAATGGAGATATTCCATCATTTGTAGTATATGAAGATGAAAGTTTTAAAGTTATATTAGATCGTTTTCCTGCTACACGTGGACATGTACTTATATTACCTAAAGGTCACTATCAAGATTTATTTGAGCTACCAGAAGAAATTAGTCAAAAAGTGTATCCACTTGCAAAACATATTGCTACTGCAGTGAAAAAGGCAGTACAAGCTGATGGTATTAACATTATTCAGAACAATGGAGAGGCAGCAGGTCAATCTGTATTTCACTTCCATATGCATATAGTGCCTAGATTTAGTAATGATCAAGTTACACTTAATAAAACTTCAAATATGGAAACAACACTTGAAGAGTTAGCTGAAACGGCTGAACTTATTAAAAGTTATCTATAGAATAAATTAAATAAAATATAATAACAAAAAAGACGACTTTGATTTTAATCAAAGTCGTCTTTTTATTTAGGCAGTAGCCTCACCAAAGTATTGGTTATACCATACAAGGAACATAAAGATTGTCCAAATTTTACGGCTGTTATCTTTATGACCATTTTTATGTTCATCTAAAATATGAATAAGCATATCTTCATTGAAGTATTTTCTTGCAGGAGCGCTAGTAAATGCTTCTTTAACGATATTATAGTACTTATCTTCTTTAAGCCATACACGAATTGGTACAGGGAATCCAAGCTTTTTCTTATTAGCAGTAGCTGCAGGCATGTTACGTTTAGCAGCTAGACGCATCGCATACTTAGTATTCTCTTTATTAACGCGGTAACGAAGAGGAATCTTTGTTGCAAGACGGCATACTTCTTTATCTAAGAATGGTACACGAAGTTCAAGAGAGTGTGCCATACTCATTTTATCTGCTTTAAGAAGAATATCTCCAGCTAGCCACATATGCATATCTAAGTATTGCATCTTAGTAACATCAGATTTATCTTTAACTTTTGCATAGAATGGTGCTGTAAGAGTAGTTGGATCCTTAGCAGGAGTTGAAACTTTAAGAAGTTTTTTACGTTCATCTACAGAGAACATGTATGCATTTCCGATAAAACGTTCTTCAATCGTTTGAGCCCCACGAATGAGATAGTTTTTCCCTTTAAAGCTAAATGGAAGAGCTTTTGCTAATTTAGCAAGGAATGTTCTAAGACCTTGTGGTAAAGTGTGATATTTAGCATTATCTACAGGTTCTTTGTAGATATTATAGCCACCGAAAAGTTCATCTGCACCTTCTCCAGATAGAACTACTTTAACATGTTTGCTAGCAAGTTCACTTACAAAGTAAAGCGCAACAGCAGCAGGGTCAGCTAAAGGTTCGTCCATATGATATTGAACTTTTGTAAGTGAACCCCAGTACTCTTCTGGTGTAATGACTTTGTGGAAGTTCTCAATACCAATTTCTTTAGAAAGTTCTTTGGCGTAGCTAATTTCGTTATATTGCTCATTATCGAAACCTACAGTAAAGGTTTTATCACCTTTAAAACAGCTTGCTACATAACTTGAATCAACACCACTTGATAAGAAACAACCTACTTCAACGTCACTGATTTTATGAGTTTGGATAGATTCTTTCATAGTTTGGTCGATCATATCAACATATTCATCTAGAGAGCCTTCTGTTTCGATGAATGTAGGTTCCCAATATCTTTTTATATCTAATACGCCATCTTTAAAAGTAAAGAAGTGAGCAGGAGGTAATTTTGAAATACCTTTGAAGAATGTATCAGTTGTAGGTGAGTATTGGAATGTTAAATAGTTTTCAAGTGCTTCTTCATTAAGTTCTTTATTTACAGCTGGATGTTCTAAAAGAGATTTAATTTCAGAACCATAAACAAAGCGGTTACCTTCTTTATAATAGTAGAAAGGTTTAATACCGAAGAAGTCTCTGGCACCAAAAAGTGTTTGTTTTTCACGATCCCAAATAACGAAGGCAAACATACCACGTAAATGAGAGAGTAAGTCTGTACCATATTCATCATAACCATGAACAAGTACTTCAGAGTCAGTATGAGTTTTGAACTCATAACCTTTTTGAATAAGTGTTTCACGAATTGATTGATAGTTATAAATTTCACCGTTAAAAGTAAGCACTAAAGTTTTATTTGTATTGTATAAAGGCTGAGAACCTTCTTCTAAATCGATGATACTTAAACGTCTAAATCCTAAAGCAGCTGATTCATCAATAAACTGCCCGTCACTGTCAGGTCCACGGTGTATAATTTTATTCATCATACCTGTGAGGACTGATTTTTTATCTTCAAGTTCTGTATCTACAAAGCCACAAAAACCACACATATGTAAGGGCTCCTTTCTTAAAATAATACATAAAAACTTTACCATACATTACGTGTAAAAGCAATGAACTCTGAGTAAAGTATTGCCGTAATCTCGCATAATAAACCAGGTTTTTATAAAAAGAAATTAAGTATAAAAAAGAAAAAAGTGTTAAGTTGCGAATTAGAAAAAAAAAGAGTATTATAAAAGTATTATTATGGCTAAAAATATCAGGTATTAGGGAATTATACGAAGGAGAGCATATGACAGATATTAATAAGAAAGCATTACAAATGCATGAAATGTGGCAAGGGAAATTAGAAATTGTATCAAAAGCTAAAGTAAATAGTAAGGAAGACTTAGCTGTAGCGTATACACCAGGAGTAGCAGAACCTTGTAGAAAGATTAAAGAAAACAAAGAAGATGTTTATAAGTACACAATGAAAGGCAATACTGTAGCAGTAATTTCTGATGGAACAGCTGTGCTTGGATTAGGTGATATAGGGCCAGAAGCTGCTATGCCAGTTATGGAAGGAAAAGCAGTTCTATTCAAAGAATTTGCAGGTATTAATGCTGTACCAATCTGTATTGATACAAAAGATACAGAAGAAATTATTAAGTTTGTTAAACAAATCGCACCAACTTTTGGTGGTATTAATTTAGAAGATATTGCAGCACCTCGTTGCTTTGAAATTGAAGCAAGGCTTAAAGAAGAGTTAAATATTCCAGTTTTCCATGATGACCAACATGGTACTGCCATTGTAGTTTTAGCAGGTGTACCTAATGCACTTAAAGTAGCGAATAAGCAAAAGGAAACTGTTAAAGTAATTGTTAATGGGGCAGGCTCAGCAGGTATTGCTATTACAAAACTGTTATTAAAAGCAGGTTTTACTAATATAATAGTAGTTGATAAACTAGGTGTATTGTGTGAAGGCGAGGAATGGATGAACTGGGCTCAACAAGAGTTAGCAGCAGAAACAAATGCAGAGAGACTTAAAGGTAGTTTAAAAGAAGCATTAGTAGGTGCAGATGTATTTATTGGCGTGTCTGCCCCAAATATTGTATCTGGAGATATGGTAAAATTAATGAATAAGGATGCTATTATTTTTGCAATGGCAAACCCAACTCCAGAGATTATGCCAGATGAAGCAAAAGCAGCAGGTGCACTAGTTGTAGGAACGGGTAGATCAGATTTTCCAAATCAGGTGAATAATGTACTTGTATTCCCTGGTATATTTAAAGGAGCACTTTTAGCAAAAGTAAGTCAAATTACAGAAGATATGAAATTAGCAGCGGCTTATGCTATTGCTAGTATGGTAGGAGAAGACGAACTTGGTCCAGAGTGCATCTTACCTCAGGCCTTTGCGGAAGGTGTAGCTGATTGCGTAGCAGAAGCTGTGAAGTGTGTAGCAAATAAGGAGGCATAATAGATTGAAGACGATAGTTTTAACTGGTGGCGGAACAGCAGGACATGTAACACCTAATATTGCACTTATTCCAATCTTACAAAAAGAAGGATGGAATATTCAATATATAGGAAGTAAGAATGGAATAGAGAAAGAACTTATAGAAAAAGAAAATATTCCTTACTATGGTATTTCTTCAGGCAAGTTAAGAAGATATGCTTCACTTGAAAATTTAAAAGATCCTTTTAAAGTAGTTAAAGGGTTATTTGATGCATATAGCTTACTTAAAAAAATAAAACCTAATGTAGTTTTTTCAAAGGGTGGATTTGTTACAGTTCCAGTAGTATTAGCAGCTAAGTTATTAGGCATACCTGTTATTATTCATGAATCGGATATTACGCCAGGATTAGCAAATAAAATAGCATCAAAAGGTGCTAAAGTGATTTGTGTAAACTTCCCAGAGACACTTAAATATGTTGGTGATAAAGGTGTCATGACAGGAACACCAATTAGGGAAGAACTTTTTAAAGGTAGTGCAGAGCAAGGTAGAAAATTATGTGGCTTTACAGATCATAAACCTGTATTACTTATGATGGGTGGAAGTTTAGGATCAGTTAAAATTAACCAATGTTTAAGAGAAGCTTTAAGTGAACTTACAAACAACTTTAATGTAGTTCATATATGTGGGAAAAATAATGTAGATGAAGATTTAAAGGGTACAAAGGGCTATTATCAATTTGAATATGTAAGTGATGAACTACCACATCTATTTGCTATGGCAGATATGATGCTTTCAAGAGCTGGAGCCAATGCTTTAGCAGAAATAGTAGCGCTTAAGATTCCCAATTTACTTATTCCACTTTCACAAAATGCAAGTAGGGGCGATCAAATTTTAAATGCAGATTCTATGAAAAAACAAGGTTATTCTCTTGTGCTAGAAGAAGAAGCACTTACTAAAGATTCCTTAATTAATAATATCCAAGAGTTATATAAAAATATTAATACTTATAAAGATGCTATGAAAAAAGCAATGAATATGAGTGGTACTGAAAAAGTAATGACAGAAATTAGAAAGTACAAATAACTATTTAAATATTAGACAATCAGGGGGATAAATATGTTTAGAAAAAAAACAGATGTTGAAATGATGAAAAAACTTGCAGAGGGTCAATTAGAAGAACTGATTCAAGAACTTCAAGAAAAAAAGAGCATGCTTTTAAAAAGTGAGACGGTAGAAGAGATACTAAGCCTTAAAAAAGCTGTCTACGAAGCAGTAGATAATAGAGTATCAGTAAAATTAGAATTAGAGGCATTAGAGCAAAAAATCGGAAGTGATTTAACTGAAATTAATTCATGTATGATAGATTTAGAGCAAAAAAATGGTTCTACAATAAAAGAAATTAGAACATTTAAAGATGGTTATGAAGCCTTTAAAGAAAATGACAAAGCTATCAAAGAAGTACTAGAAAGTGCAAGTTCAAAAATCAATACATCTGTAGAAAAAACAGTTCATAATGAAGAGCTCATTAATACTATTCTTACAGATATTCAAGCAATTAGAGAGAACTCCTCCTTTATGAAACAACAAGTGGATACTTTTATTGAAACAGTAAAAAATGTATCAACTAATATGGCAGGCATAGCAGGAATTGCAGAACAAACTAATTTACTAGCTCTTAATGCTTCAATTGAGGCGGCACGTGCGGGGGAAGCAGGACGTGGGTTTGCTGTTGTAGCAGAAGAGATTAGAAAGTTATCAGATGGAACTAAAGAATTATTGGATGATATGAATAGATTTTTACGTTCATTTGAAGAAGCATCTATTAAAACAAGCGAAGAAGTAGTAGTAACAACAAATGGTATTGCTAATGTAGAATCAAAATTAAATGAAATGGTAGATAACATAAAAGAAGATAAAGATACCATATTAGATGTACAACAACAAATGAAAAATGTGAATGGTTTAGTACATGATTTAGATAAATACATTGAGGGTTGTGAATACCAAGTTATAGGTATTTCGAAAAGTGGAGAGGCAGTATCACAATTGATTAATGAAGTAAAACATTTAATAGAAGGTGGAAGTGATATTCAACAGTCTTTCAGACACATTAATGAGACAATGAATCAAACAGAAGCTATGATCCAACAATTAAAGCAATTAAAAATAATGAATGCATAGGTAAAAGAGGACATTACACAAGTGTAATGCCCTCTTTTATTATTAAATGGTATTTAAGAGGTATGAATAAAATGTCAATTACTCATAATAAGAGGAAAATATATGTAAGTGAGGTTGTGAGTATGACAAAATATATATTTGTGACAGGTGGTGTTGTTTCTGGTTTAGGAAAGGGAATAACAGCTGCGAGCTTAGGAAGGTTACTGAAGGCAAGAGGGTTAAAAGTAACTATACAGAAATTTGACCCTTATATTAATATTGATCCAGGAACAATTAGTCCATATCAACATGGGGAAGTTTTTGTTACAGAAGATGGAGCGGAGACAGATTTAGACCTGGGGCATTATGAGAGGTTTATAGATGAGAATTTAAATAAGTATAGTAATGTAACAACAGGTAAAATCTATTGGTCAGTATTGAATAAAGAACGAAAAGGAGATTACTTAGGAGCAACAGTACAAGTAATTCCTCACATTACCAATATGATTAAGGAATGTGTTTATAGAGTGGGTAAAATAGGGGCTGAGAGGGATGTTGTTATTACAGAGATAGGGGGGACCGTTGGAGATATAGAGAGCTTACCTTTTTTAGAAGCTATTAGACAGGTAGCTTCAGAGGTTGGTCATGAAAATGTACTTTATATTCATGTTACCCTTATTCCTTACTTAGAAAAATCAGGTGAAATGAAGAGTAAACCTACTCAACATTCTGTTAAAGAGCTACTTTCAATAGGGATTCAACCGGACCTTGTGGTGTGCCGTACTCAACATGAAATACCAGAAGATATGAAGAAGAAGATTGCACTTTTCTGTAATATTGATTATGACTGCGTTATTCAAAATTTAGATGCTAAAACATTGTACGAAATACCTATTATGTTAGAAGAAGAAGGTTTAGCTAAAATTGTATGCAAAAAATTAGGTCTTACAGATAAAAAGCCTAACTTGGTAGAGTGGCAAGAAATTATTGATAAAGAAGCAGGTATAGATAAAAAGGTAAAAATAGCATTAGTAGGGAAGTATGTAGAATTACATGATGCTTATATTTCAGTAGTAGAATCTTTAAAACATGCAGGTATAGCAATCGGTGTAGATATAGATATATTATGGATAAATGCTGAAGAGGTTAATGAACAGACTGCACAAGATCTTCTTAAAGATAGCAATGGTATATTAGTACCTGGTGGTTTTGGTGATAGAGGGATAGAAGGAAAGATTATAGCTATTCAATATGCAAGGACACATAAGGTGCCATTCTTAGGTATATGTCTTGGAATGCAATGTGCAGTTATTGAATTTGCTAGACATGTAGCAGGACTAGAAAATGCACATAGTTCAGAAATTATGCCACAAACTCCATATCCAGTGATAGATTTAATGCTAGATCAAAAGGGGATTGAAGATTTAGGTGGAACCATGAGATTAGGGGTATACCCTTGTAAACTTAAAAAAGGAACATTAGCTTACGATGCATATAAACAAAAGAATGTAGAAGAAAGACATAGACATCGTTATGAGTTTAATAATAAATATCGTGAACTATTAGAAGAAAAAGGTTTAGTTATTGCTGGAACATCACAAGATGATAAATTAGTAGAAATTATAGAGTTGCGAGATCATCCATGGTTTGTGGCAAGTCAATTCCATCCAGAGTTTTTATCTCGACCTAATAGACCACATCCATTGTTCTTAAATTTTGTCGAAGCATCTACTAAAAAAACAGATTTTTAAACATTATTTTTAAATAAAATATTTTGTAAATTAAAAAACTCTAGTATAATTAATATATTAATTATACTAGAGTTTTTTTAGGAGGGGCAAAGGGTATGAAGCTGTCTTTGAAGATTGCAGCCATATTTACGGTAATGACAGTATTAACAATTATTCTGTACCTAGTATCCTCCAATATTATGGTGGATTATCTTTATCAGGGTGAGTTAACACGTATTACAGGTATCAGTAGTGGAGTCATAAACAGGATTGAAGGGGAAAAAGGAAAGTTTGTTGGAAAAGTTAAAGAATATGCATCAATACTTGAGATGATAGAAAAGTTAGATGATAAAAATGATGTAAATTTTATGGAAGAGTTAGGGCTTTATAAAAAATTTGCTTCAGATGGAATAGAATATAAGATATTAATAGAACCCAATTTAAAGATTAAGCAGACATATGAACTTGAACATAAACATGCAATTTCAGAAGTAGAAAAAGTATATATTCAAGAATTAGTATTAGATTTAATAGATGATGACAAAACTTTTATACAAGATATTTTAAGTACCGAAAAACATGTTTATTGGATAGGGATTAGTACGCTTAAAAATAACGTTAATAATGAAATAATAGGCTATTTTGTAGGTGTAAAAGCAATAGATCAACAATTATTAACGAGTATTGAAGAGTCTATGGGTAAAAATATTAAACTTGTTGAAGAACTAGATAGAAATAGAATATCTAAAATACAACCGATGGGTGACCAAGAACTCATGCTAATCTACAATGATGATAATATAGCATCCTATTATCAACTATTAGGTAGCCATATAGAAGAAGAATTTTATATACGAGTTACAGAGCCACTTGTAGTGAAACAAGAGACCAAGAGAAATATAGATATGTTTACAACTATTCTTATTGCATTATGTATAGTGATTAATTTTATTTTAGCAATGATTATTGAAAGGTTTGTTGTAAGGCGTATTGTTAATATTAATAGAGGGATTAATAGCATTAAGACTTCTAAAAATTTTTCAGAGAGAATTATAATTGATCAAATAGATGATGAGATTGGTACATTGGAAAAAGATATTAATGAAATGTTTGATTCACTTGAGATGGCAAATGATTATATTAGATCTAAAGAAGCAAAGTATAGTGGTGTATTAACAACTATGACTAATGGGTTTGCATATTATAGAATTGAGAGAGATGAACAAGGACGTATTCTAGATGCCATATGTGAAGAGTTTAATGATGCTCTTAGTCAATTAATGAATGTAAACCGAGCTGAAATGTTAGGTAAGAAGTTTAGTGAATTTATTAATAATACATATATAGGTGAGATTAATTTAAGTGATGTATTATGCCAAATTAATGATACACATAAACCTATAGTTTTTAATCAAATAAAATTAAGAGAGGATAAATGGGTAGACTTAACACTTAATATTATAGAAAAAGGTTATTTTACAATCCTTGTAAATGATGTTTCTGAACTCAAACGTTTTTCAGAAGAAATGAAGTATTTAGCAGAATATGATTCGCTTACACAGTTGAAAAATAGGTTTAGTCTATATCAATATTTACATTCTTTAAAACGTATTAATAAACCATTTGTTATTTATTTTATGGATTTAGATAATTTTAAAACTTTAAATGACACAGTAGGTCATAGAGAAGGAGATAAGGTATTACATCATGTAGCAAATGAATTAATGAAATTAGCAAGTAGTAATGTGTGTATTGGGAGGTTAGGTGGAGATGAATTTATAGTTGTTAGAGAGGGGGTATATGACCCTACTGATACTATGAAATATGGAGAAGATATTATTCAATTAGTTAATAAACGTTTTAAATATGCACTTTATAATTTTGATATTAAAGTAAGTATTGGAGTAAGTATATATCCACAACAAGCACTAGATGTTAATACTTTACTTAAATATGGAGATATTGCTATGTATAAAAGTAAGCATAGTGGTGGAAATAGTGTTCATATTTTTACAGATACTATGATGGAAGAATTAGAAGTTGAAGCTTCATTAAAAGATGCAGTTAAAAATGAAGAATTTATACCATATTATCAACCTATTTATGATATTAGAAATGATAAAATTATTGGGGCAGAAGCTCTAGTAAGATGGGAAAAGGGTGGAGAAGTTATTGTACCAGATCGATTCATTCCAATTGCTAAAAAAACAGGTGATATTATAGCAATTGATTATAAAATTTTAGATAAAGCATGTGAGTTTTGTAAGCAGTGGCGTTTAAGAGGAATAGAAGAATTTACTATATCAGTCAATATGTCATATCGTTCACTAAAACACCCTAATTGTGTTGAAATCATCAGAAGTACTTTACTTAAATATAATTTGAATCCAAGTGCTTTAAAAATAGAAGTTACAGAGGATGAGGTTTTAGATTATCCGCAATATATCGTTAAAATCTTAAATGCACTCAAATTATTAGGTGTGAAAATTGCATTAGATGACTTTGGGGTAGGCTACTCTTCATTTAATCATATCAAGATGCTACCTATTGATACTTTAAAAATAGATAGATCTTTGTTAGTTAAGATAGAAGATGATAATAAATCTTTAGCTATCGTAGAGACATTAATTAACCTAGCACATACTTTAAATTTAGAAGTAGTATGTGAAGGTATAGAGGAAAAGCCTCAAGTAGAAATTCTAAGAGGTATAGCGTGTGACTTGATACAAGGATACTACATAAGCCAACCATTAAAAGAAAAACTCTTTGATAAATGTATAGAACATTATAATTTAAATAAAACGATAGAAAATATTATATAAGATAGCAAAAGTCCTTAGAAGAGATAGACATTCTTCTAAGGACTTTTTATTAGATGATTTTTGTTGTCCAGTCTTCTACATTCCATACATCAGTGATAAAGCTTTCATAGAAGTATGGCTCATGGCATACAAGAATTACAGTACCTTTAAAATCTTTAAGGGCACGTTCTAATTCATCTTTAGCATCTACATCTAAATGGTTGGTAGGCTCATCTAGAACGAGTAGATTTAAATCTTGTAATAAGATTTTGCATAAACGAACTTTGGCATTCTCTCCACCAGATAATACTTTCATAGGACTAGTAATATGATCAGTTGTAAGACCACATTTAGCTAGTTCAGAACGAGCTTCATGATTTGTAAGTGAAGGGTATTCATTCCAAAGCTCATCAAGAGCAGTATTATTATTATCACGTGAATCCTCTTGAGCAAAATATCCGATATCTACATTTTCACCAAATTCGATTTCACCGCTAATAGGTTTTAAGATACCTAAAAGGGTCTTAAGAAGAGTTGATTTACCAAGACCATTAACACCACAGATAGCGATTTTCTTACCACGTTCGATGTTAAAATTAAGTGGACGAGTTAGTGGCTCATCATAACCAATAACTAAGTCACGTGCTTCAATTAAGAAACGGCTTGGTGCCTTAGAAAACTTAAAGTTAAAAGTAGGCTTGATTTTTTCTTTTGGTTTTTCAATCATTTCCATTTTATCAAGCTGTTTCATACGGCTTTTTGCCATACCAGTTGTTGCAACACGTGCTTTATTACGAGCAATAAAGTCTTCAAGTTTATCAATTTCTTTTTGTTGACGTTCATAAGCCTTTTCTTGCTGACGTTTTTTGAGTTCATAAAGACGAAGGAATTCATCATAGTTACCAACATAGCGTGTTAATTCACAGTCCTCTACATGATAGATAAGATTACATACATCATTAAGGAAAGGAATATCATGAGATACAAGGATAAATGCATTCTCATAATTTTGTAAGTAACGTTTAAGCCATTCAATATGATTAACATCTAAGTAGTTAGTAGGCTCATCTAGGATAAGGATAGTTGGATTTTGAAGAAGAAGTTTAGTAAGAAGAACCTTTGTACGTTGCCCACCACTTAATTCATCTACTTTTTTGTCTAATCCAATATCGCCAAGTCCAAGTCCTGATGCAACTTCTTCTATTTTTGAATCAATAATATAGAAACCACTTGTATCTAAGATGTTTTGGATTTCAGCTGCATCTTCCATTAACTTGGTCATTTCTTCATCTGAGCAATCGCCCATTTTTTCATAATGTCCAAGCATCTCTTGTTCAAGTGCAAATAAATTGTCGAAAGCTAATCGTAAGTTATCGCGAATGGTTGTACCTGGAGTTAAGGCAGAATGTTGATCTAAGTAACCAACTGTTACACGGTTAGACCATTCTACTGTTCCTTCATCAGGCATAAGTTTACTCGTAATAATATTTAAGAAAGTAGATTTACCTTCACCGTTAGCTCCTACAAGAGCAACGTGTTCACCTTTTAAAAGTCTAAAAGATACATTTTCTAAGATACTACGAGAACCAAAACCATGGGTTACATTTTTTACGGTTAAAACGCTCATATATTGTCTCCTTTGGTTAGTTGTTTTACTTCTATATGATAATAAAAAAGTCACAAAAAGTAAAATGAATTAAATGGGAGTTAGAGCGTAAACAGAAATAGACCTAAATAACTTAGATGCATGATATTTATGATGATATAAACAATAAGAACAGTATTGACGAAGTAATTACATATTTTAAGATTGTTATCAGGCAACTCTTCAAGTTTTAATAAGATATAAATAATTAGTGCAGCAGGTACAATAAGCTTAGTAATGATACTTAACCAAGGGTTATCGACAATATTAATCATAAGTGAGTTGACTTCTTCAAACATACCTGTTTTTAATAGACCAAAAGTAAATACAATATCAGATGCATTAAGAATATAAAGTAGAGTTAATTTCCTTCTTAAATCTAAGAAGGGGTTACGGGTAATAGATTTTAGCATATGGTAAACCTCCTATAAAGATAAGTATTGCCAAGAATAGGGAATGTTTAAACGAAGGAACACTTGACAAGTAAAAAAGGAAACTATATACTTTGAATATAAAATAATTTGAAATACAAAGTATAATATAAAACATAATGAGTGGAGGCGAGAGATTTGCAGAATACTGCAAAGTTAGTGAATGAATTATTAGTACAGCTCTTTAATGAAATCTTAACGATTGAAAAAGCAGCTTTACAAGAATCACCTTTTAAAGATTTATCGATTACAGAAATGCATGTTCTAGAAGCTATTGGTCTAGGTTCTAGGACAATGACAGATGTTGCAGACCAGTTAGGTATCACAGTAGGAACACTTACAACATCTATTAATAGACTTGTTAAAAAGGAATATGTAACAAGAAGACGTTCTGAGGAAGACAGGAGATATGTAGAAATTGAGTTAAGCCATAAAGGTAAATTGGCCCATAGAGTACATGAAGCTTTCCATCAAATTATGGTTAACCATATGATAGAAGGTCTATCTAATGAAGATAATGAAGTACTCATTAAGTCACTTACTAGATTATCAGATTTCTTTAAGGAAAAGTATCACCTTGTAAAAAAATAGAAAGGAGTGATACAACGTGTACGGTGTAAAACTTTTATCAATGGGAAAGGCAGTACCAGCACGTAATATGACTAATGATGACCTTTCAAAAATTGTAGATACTTCAGATGAGTGGATTAAATCTCGGACAGGAATAGAAGAAAGACATATTTCAGAGGGAGAGACTACTACAGATTTAGCAATTGCTGCAGCACAAGAAGCTATTAAAAATGGAGGCGTTGACCCTAGACAAATAGGTATGATTATAGTAGCAACTATAACTGGAGACTATATTATGCCAAGTACGGCATGTAGGGTACAGGCTGCTATAGGTGCAGTCAATGCTACGGCATTTGATGTTGCAGCAGCATGTAGTGGGTTTGTCTATGGGACTAAGCTTGCTACAGATGCTATTAGAGTAGGTTCATGTGAATATGCACTTGTTATAGGAGCCGAAGTACTGAGTAAAACAGTAGATTGGGAAGATCGAAGTACTTGTGTACTTTTTGGTGATGGAGCGGGTGCAGCAATTTTTAAAAAACATCATAAAAATAACATAATTAACATCTATACTCAGAGTAATGGTGAGCTTAGCGAATGTCTAACTTTACCAAGCATACCTCTAAATAACTGTTGTGTACAAAGTGAGCGTATTAGTCCATATATGTTTATGGATGGTCGAGCTGTCTATAAGTTTGCAACAACAGTAGTACCTACGAGTATTCAAAAGGTATTAGAAGGTACAGAGTATAACATAGATGATATTAAGTATTTTGTTTTACATCAAGCAAACTCAAGAATAATGGATAGTGTAGCTAAGAAGCTAGAAGTTGATAGTGAGAAGTTCGTGAAGAATCTACAGCATTATGGCAATACATCATCAGCTAGTGTTCCAATGGCACTTTATGATTTACAAGAGCAATTAGCTTCAGGAGATCCTGTTATTTTATGTGGTTTTGGTGGTGGCGTAACATGGGGCAGTGTGCTCCTTATATGGGAATAGTTCCGTACAGGCTTTAGGCCTTTAAGGATAAATAAATTTATTAATTATATTTAAATTCTAGGAGGAATTAGAAATGATTTTAGAAAAATTACAAGAAATCGTAGCTGATAAATTAGGAGTAGATGCTTCAGAAGTTGTTGAAACAGCACGTTTCAAAGAAGATTTAGATGCGGATTCATTAGATTTATTTGAAGTAGTTATGGCTCTTGAAGATGAATTTGGTGTTTCTATTTCAAATGAAGATGTTGAAGGTATTAAAACAGTTGGTGATGCAGTTCAATACATCACAGAAAGACAATAATTAATTGAGCTTTACAAGAATTAGGCAAGATAAGGAGATTGAACAATGAACAGACTATGTGAAATGTTAAATATTCAATATCCTATTTTCCAAGGGGCCATGGCGTGGATCGCTGACCACGCTATTGCTGCCGCTGTATCTGAGGCAGGGGGATTAGGAATTATTGCCGCTGGTAATGCTCCAGGGGAATGGCTTAGAAATGAAATTAGAGCATTGAAAAAGATTACAGATAAACCATTCGGTGTTAACATTATGCTGCTTAGTCCATATGCAGAAGAAGTTGCAAAGATTGTAGTTGAAGAAGGTGCAAGCATTGTTACAACAGGTGCGGGCGACCCAGGCAAATACATGAATATGTGGAAAGAAGCAGGCATTAAAGTTATCCCTGTTATCCCATCTGTAGCACTAGCAAGAAGAATGGAAAAACAAGGTGCTGATGCAGTTATTGCGGAAGGGTGTGAAGCGGGAGGACATATTGGTGAACTTACAACAATGGTACTTATACCTCAAGTTGTAGATGCAGTTAATATTCCTGTCATTGCAGCAGGTGGAATCGCGGACCATAGAGGATTTGCAGCAACTATGATGTTAGGTGCAGAAGCAGTTCAAATTGGAACAAGATTTTTAGTAGCTAAAGAATGTACGGTACATGAAAATTATAAGCAACGTGTACTTAAAGCAAGTGATATTGACACTGTTGTTACAGGAAGAAGTACAGGGCATCCAGTGCGTGCACTTAGAAATAAGTTATCTAGAGAGTTTACACGTCTTGAAAAAGAAGGAGCAAGTGTAGAAGAACTAGAGGCATTAGGAGCAGGTGGATTAAGAATTGCAGTTGTTGACGGTGATGTTGTAAATGGCACAGTGATGTCAGGACAAATTGCTGGTATGGTAAAAGAAGAGCAGACAGCAAAAGAAATAATTGAAGAAATCATGACAAAAGAGAACAGAAGACTTTCACACATTAATGAATAAAACTTATGTAAAATACTTTGAAAAACAAACTTTGTATTTCAAACTTTGAAAATCAAACTAGAGGCAGGGTGGTAAAGGTGAAAATTGCATTTTTATTTTCTGGGCAAGGTGTCCAATATCCAGGAATGGGTAAGAACTTATATGATAATTATACAGAAAGCAAAAAGGCTTTCAATGATGCTTCAAACATATTAGATTGGGATGTTCAAGAAGTATGTTTTGAAGATAAAAATGGACTTATTAATCAAACACGTTATACGCAAGCTGCACTTTTTACTACAAGTATTGCTGCCTTTAATGCTGCTGTGTCACAAGGAATTGTACCTGAAGCGGTACTAGGATTTAGTTTAGGTGAATACAGTGCACTTGTGGCAAGTGGCATTTTAAGTTTTGAAGAAGCTTTAAAGATTGTAGATAAACGTGCACAGTATATGGATCAATGTGCACAAGAGAAAGATGGAGGTATGGCTGCTGTTATTGGACTTCAGATTGAATTAATAGAAGAGATATGTCAACTAATTCGAGAAGAAGGATTGGAACTCGTAGTCGCAAATGATAACTGCCCAGGGCAAGTTGTTATATCAGGCGAAAAAATAGCAATTGAAAAAGCAACACCTCTATTAAAAGAAAAGGGAGCAAGACGCGTTATGCCTCTAAATGTTAGTGGTGCATTCCATAGTCCACTTATGGACGATGCAGCAAGGCATTTAGAAGAAGAGCTTCCAAATCATATATTTAATGAAGTAACAACACCTATTGTAAGTAATGTAACAGCAGGTTATATGAATAAAGATGAAGCTATGAAAAATATTCCACTTCAAATTGTAAGAGGAGTTAGATTCAGAGAAAGTATAGAAAAACTTATAGATGATGGTTTTGATACTTTTATTGAAATCGGTGTTAAAAAGACACTTTGTAATTTTGTAGGAAAAATCTCATCAGATGTTCAAGTTCTTAATATAGAAGATATGGTATCACTCACAAATGTAATGAACATTTTAGGAGGAGAACAATAATGTTAAAAGATAAAGTAGCAGTAATTACAGGCAGTAGCAACGGAATTGGAAAAGAAGTTGCTCGTACGTTCTCACATAATGGTGCTAAGGTAGTTATTAATTATCCATTTGAGAGATCAAAAGGAGAAGCAGAAAAAATAGTAGCTGAAATCATCGAGGCGGGTGGTGAAGCTATCGCAGTTATGGCAGATGTATCTGATTTTGAACAAGCTAAACAACTTATGAAGGTGACAGTAGATACTTTTGGTACAATAGATATTTTAGTTAATAATGCTGGTATTACAAGAGATATGCTTCTTCTTAGAATGACAGAAGAAGAATTTGATAGTGTTATTAACATTAACTTAAAAGGTGTATTTAACTGTATGAAGCATGCTACACGTTTCATGATGAAAAAAGGTGGAAGCATTATTAATATGTCTTCTGTAGTTGGTCTACATGGAAACATTGGACAATGTAATTATTCTGCTTCAAAAGCAGGTGTAATAGGTATGACAAAGTCAGCAGCAAGAGAATTTGCATCTAAAAATTTGCGTATTAATGCAATTGCCCCAGGATTTATTGTATCTAATATGACAGATAAATTGCCAGAAACAATTAAAGAAAATACCCTTAAAGGTATTCCACTTAATAGATTTGGAAATGTTGAAGAAATAGCAAATGTAGCATTATTTTTAGCAAGTGATTTATCTAGTTATGTAACAGGTGAAGTCATCAAAGTTGATGGCGGCATGGCAATGTAATGTTGATTAAGGAGGAAAACTATGCAGAATAGAGTTGTTATTACAGGAGTTGGAGTGGTATCACCACTTGGAAATACAGGAGAAGCATTTTGGAATAACCTCAAAGAAGGTGTATGTGGTATTGATCGTATCACTAAATTTGACTTAGTTGAAGGCTATGACGTTACATTAGCAGCAGAGGTAAAAGACTTTGATGCAAGTAAATATATTGATAAAAGAGAAGTAAGAAGACTAGATCTTTTCTCACAATATGCCATTTATGCAGCTAAAGAAGCATTAGAAAATGCTGCTATTGATATGGCGCAAGAGGACCCAACTAAAGTAGGTGTTATTGTAGGGTCAGGTATTGGTGGATTAGGAACTATCGAAACAGGTATGAAAACACTTTTTGAAAGAGGTCCAAAACGTGTATCACCTTTATTTATTCCGATGGTTATTTCAAATATGGGTGCAGGAAACGTTGCAATCTATACAGGAGCAAAAGGCATTTGCACAAGTATGGTAACAGCGTGTGCATCAGGTACGCATTCTATTGGTGAAGCATTTAGAGCACTTCAAAGAGGAACAAATGATGTAATCCTTGCTGGAGGAGCAGAAGCATCTATTACGCCTATGGGAATTGCATCATTCCAATCGCTCACAGCACTATCTAAGTCAGAAGATCCAAAGCGTGCATCAATTCCATTTGATAAAGAAAGAAATGGTTTTGTTATGGGAGAAGGTGCAGGGATTGTTGTAATGGAAACATTGGAGCATGCTACAAAAAGAGGTGCAAAAATTCTTGCTGAGGTTGTAGGATATGGTGCAACAGGTGATGCGTATCATATTACATCTCCAGATCCAGAAGGAGAAGGTGCAGCAAGAGCTATGGAAGAGGCTATTAATGAAGCTGGCATTACACCAAGCCAAGTAGGCTACATCAATGCACATGGAACAAGCACAGAATATAATGATAAATTTGAAACACTTGCTATTAAAAAAGTGTTTGGAGAAGATACAAAAGTAGCAATAAGTTCAACTAAGTCTATGACAGGACATTTACTTGGAGCAGCAGGAGCTATTGAAGTTATTGCAACTGCAAAAGCATTAGAAGAAGGATTTATTCCAGCTACTATTGGTTATCAAGTGCCAGATGAAGAATGTAATTTAGATTATGTACCAAATGTAGGAAGAGAAGTAAAGCTTGAATATGCATTAAGCAATTCATTAGGATTTGGTGGGCACAATGGCACTGTTTTACTTAAAAAGTGGAAGGGAGAAGCGTAATGAATATTGAACTTGTAAAAGAACTGATGAACGAATTTAAAGATAGTGATTTAACTCGTATTAAACTAAAGAGTCAAGAGTTTGAATTAGAACTTGAACGTTCTACATCTATACAAGTAGCTTCAGCACCAATGATCCAAGCACCACAAGTAGCAACAGCGCAGATTAATATTACAGAACAGCCACAAGGTGAGGTGAAAGTAGAAGGACACCTTATCAAATCACCTATGGTAGGTACTTTCTATAGAGCAAGTGCACCAGATCAACCAGAGTTTGTTCAAGTTGGAACAAAAGTTAAAAAAGGTGATGTTATTTGTATCATTGAAGCTATGAAGCTAATGAATGAAGTAGAAGCTGACCAAGATGGTGAAATTATAGAAATTTTAGTAGAAAACGAAGATATGGTAGAGTTTGATCAACCTATGTTTCGTATTAGATAAGGAGAGATAACATGCTAACAACACAAGAAATTATGGAAATCATTCCTCATCGTTATCCTTTCTTATTAGTAGATAAGGCTGAGATTGATGAAGATGGCAAAGGAGCTGTAGGATATAAAAATGTTACGATGAATGAACCATTTTTCCAAGGACATTTTCCAGGACTTCCTGTTATGCCAGGTGTACTTATTATAGAAGCATTAGCTCAAGTAGGCGCTATAGCTATTCTTTCACAAGAAGAATTTAAAGGGAAAGTAGCTTTCTTTGGTGGTATTAAGGAAGCAAGGTTTAAAGAAAAGGTTGTACCTGGAGATACTTTGAAGTTAGAGTGTAGACTTGTAAAACAAAGAGGACCAATTGGAATAGGAGAGGCTGTAGCTACAGTTGATGGTAAAGTCGTAGCGAAGGCTGAACTTACATTTGCCATAGGCTAAAGGAGGTGAGGGAATGATCAATAAAGTATTGGTTGCCAATAGAGGAGAAATTGCAGTACGTATTATGCGTGCGTGTAGAGAAATGGGTATTGAAACAGTTGCTGTTTATTCGGTAGCAGATAAAGATGCTTTACATGTCAAATTAGCAGATGAAGCTGTATGTATCGGTAAAGCACAACCTAAAGATAGTTATTTGAATATAGAGAGTATCATAACAGCGGCAGTTTTAACAGGTGCAGATGCAATACACCCTGGATTTGGATTTTTATCAGAAAATGCAAAGTTTGCACGTATATGTCGTGAATGCAATATTAAGTTTATCGGACCTTCACCAGAAATGATTGAAGCCATGGGAGATAAGGCAAGAGCACGTCAGATGATGATAGAAGCCGAGGTGCCAGTAGTTCCAGGGTCAGATGGAATCATAGAAGAAGTATCAGAAGCTAAAAATTTAGCAAGAGAAGTAGGATATCCAGTTATTTTAAAGGCAGTAGCTGGCGGTGGTGGCCGAGGTATGCGTATTGTATGGCAAGAAAAAGACTTAGAAAAGGCTTTTAATACAGCAAGTAATGAAGCTTTATCTGCTTTTGGTGACGGCAGCATGTACTTAGAAAAGTATATTGTAGAACCACGACATATTGAGTTTCAAATACTAGGTGATGCATATGGGCATGTAGTGCATCTAGGAGAAAGAGATTGCTCTATGCAAAGACGTCATCAAAAAGTAATAGAAGAGGCACCTTCACCATGTATTTCAGAAGAACTTAGAGAAGAAATGGGAAAAGCAGCTATTAAGGCAGCTAAAGCTGCAGAGTATGAAAATGCAGGAACAATAGAGTTTATCCTAGATAAAGATAAGAATTTCTATTTTATTGAAATGAATACAAGAATTCAAGTAGAGCATCCTGTAACAGAAATGATTACAGGTATTGACTTAATCAAAGAACAACTACGTATTGCATCAGGGAAAAAGTTAAGTTTTACAAGTGAGGATATTCAGATTAAAGGGCATGCGATAGAATGCCGTATTAATGCAGAAAATCCAGCTATGAACTTTAGACCTTGTGCAGGTAAAATTACAGAACTTCATTTACCTGGTGGAAGAGGTGTACGTGTAGATACAGCTATTTATCCGGGATACAATGTGCCACCAACATATGATTCTATGTTAGCGAAAATTATTGCTTATGGTGATAATCGTGAAGAAGCACTAAGTATTATGAGACGTGCATTAGCTGAAATTGTAGTTGAAGGTATAGATACAAATATAGAGTTTCAATATGATTTAATTCATACAAAAGAATTTGATAAAGGGCATTTTGATACATCTTTTATTGAAAAGAATTTAGAGGTTATTTTAGGAGAGGAGTAGTAGTATGTTAAGTGCACTTATTGGTAGGCAGAAAAAGTATGCTAGGACGAAGACTACTCAAGCTAAGCCAGAGGTCCCTAAAGGAATGTATACTAAGTGTCCTCAATGTAAGAAAAATATCTATGTAATTGATCTTATATCAAATATTGGAGTGTGTCCAAGTTGTAGTAATCATTTACCTATTTCACCAAATGGAAGAATTAGTAAATTAATAGATTTAGAAACCTTTGAAGAATTTGATAAAGATATGACCAGTGCAAATCCAATGGACTTTGAAGGTTATGAAGATAAGATTAAAACTACTATGAAAAAAGTAGAACAAAAAGAAGCTGTTATAACAGGAAAAGGCATGATTAAAGGAATTGAAACAGTTATAGCAGTTATGGATCCTAGATTTATTATGGGAAGTATGGGGTCTGTAGTAGGTGAGAAGATTACACGTGCTATTGAATACGCAACGGATCATAAATTACCTATTATTATTTTTTCAGCTTCTGGTGGAGCAAGAATGCAAGAAGGAATTTTTTCTTTAATGCAAATGGCAAAAACCAGTGCGGCACTTGCTAGGCACGATGATGCAGGTCTTCTTTTTATTAGCGTATTAACTAATCCAACAACAGGTGGCGTTACAGCAAGTTTTGCTATGCTAGGTGATATTATTATTTCAGAACCGAATGCACTAGTTGGATTTGCAGGTCCACGTGTTATTGAGCAAACGATTAAACAGAAACTCCCACAAGGGTTTCAAAGAGCAGAATTCTTGCTTGAACACGGGATGATTGACTGCATTGTAGAAAGAAAGAACATGAGGGAAGAACTCTATACACTCCTTAAACTGCATATAAAGGAGGTAAGTAATGGAGGATACTAAAAAGTTAGAACACTTAAAGAAGATGATAGATGATCTTAAATCAGTAGGTAATGATATAGATGTAGCAGAAGAAATTAGGCGTTTAGAAACCCTTTCTACAAAATTAGAAAGAGAAATTATTGATAATTATACTGCATGGGATAAAGTTCAGATCGCAAGAATGATGGATAGACCAAGAAGTATGTATTATATCAATCAATTTGTTACAGATTTTGTAGAGCTACATGGTGATAGAAGTTTTAAAGATGATCAAGCGATTATCGGTGGTATTGGTAAGATTGGTGAGCATGTTGTAACCATTATTGCTCAAAACAAAGGAAAGAATGCTAAAGAAAATATCGAAAGAAATTTTGGTATGCCTCATCCAGAAGGATATCGTAAAGCTTTAAGATTAATGAAACAAGCTGAAAAATTCCATAGACCAGTAGTATGTTTGATTGATACACCAGGAGCATACTGTGGCTTAGGTGCAGAAGAACGTGGTCAAGGTGAAGCTATAGCTAGAAATTTAATGGAAATGGCACGATTAAAAACGCCTATAATTGCAGGTGTTATTGGAGAAGGTGGAAGTGGTGGTGCGCTTGCACTTGGTGTAGCGGATAGGGTATTTATGCAAGAAAATACAACCTACTCCATTCTCTCACCAGAAGGCTTTGCGAGCATCTTATGGAAAGATAGTAGTAAAGCTAGGGAAGCTGCTGAGATGATGAAGATTACAGCAGTAGACCTTCTAGAAAGTCAAATCATAGATAATATTGTGAATGAACCATTAGGAGGAGCTCATAAAGCACCAGAAGAAGCAGCTAAAATGTTAGAAACCTATTTAATAAGTCAGCTTGATGAACTTAACCGAATAAATGAAGAGGACTTAGTAAATCAACGTTATGAACGTTTTAGAAAGTATGGGACATTTTTTGAATAGAAAATTATTATAAGGGATTGCTAACAGACTTTAGAGATGTAGTAATCTCTATTTTTTATGAAAGAAAGCATAAGACTTATCCATTCCGACAAGACTCTAAATAAGTAGATGTATTGTAAACGTTAGATCAAAATGGAATAGGAGTAGTCAAAGTGAATAATAGATGTTATTTTGAAGGATGGTATTTTAAGTGCAATACACAGGAGAATACAATTGTATTCATTGTAGGTAAGGCTAGGGAGAAAGGTGAAGAAGCATTTATCCAGGTAATTAGAAATGGAGATTCTAAGAGTTATTATATTCCTTATGACATCAAGACATTTAGCTATCAAGAAAGTCCTTTTAGTTTACGGATAGGCAATAGTATTTTTACTGAAGACTATATATATCTAAATATTAGTGGTTCTATTAATATTAAAGGAATTATCTATTTTGATAGCTTTACTAGATTACCTAAGAAAATATTACAAAAGGGATTAATGGGACCGTTTGGATATATACCTTTTATGGAGTGCTATCATGATGTACTTTCTATGGGACATAACCTATGGGGGAAGCTATTAATTAACGATAACCTTATGAACTTTGAAAATGGAAAAGGTTATATTGAGAGGGATTGGGGAAATAGTTTCCCTAAAAGCTATCTCTGGATGCAATGTAATCATTTTACTCAATCATCTTTATCAGTTATGCTAGCGATAGCGGATATTCCATTTTTAGCATGTAATTTCAGAGGATTTTTATGCGTTATAAGTATAGAGGATGAAACAAGAATTTTTGCAACCTATACAGGAGCAAGAATTGAACAGATAACAAAGGAAGAAGATAGTATAGAAGTATGTATTAGACAGGGTAAAGAAATTATACGAATAAAAACTTATTATGATAAGGGACATATGCTAAAAGCACCGAATAAAGGTGCCATGAAAGGAACTGTGTATGAAGTATTAGATGGAAAAATGGAACTTCAGATGTACTATAATGAACAGTTAAAGGCGGAGCTAAGGGGTGAACAGGCAGCGTTCGAAAGAGTAGGTAAGGTAGAAGATATTAGACATAAAATCAGTTTATAAAGCATATAAATAGGTGAATAGGAATGTTTCGTGTAATTGGGGGTGCCTATATGAGCCTAAAAAAGCAACTTATCAAAAATTATTTAAAGATGCAGTTAGTAAGTAGTGACCCGGGGATATTAAAGATAAAGGTAAATAACTTACCTAAACTAAATGAAGACTATTTACAGTTTGCACCTTATATATATGAATTTCTAAAATTAAAACAAGGTATTAATGAGATACAACCAGATTTTACTTCCGGAGTTGTAACGATTTATTATGATTCTTTTATGCAGCCACAAGAGATTATTACATGGATTAATACAGTTATAGATGTTGCAATTGATCAAATGGATTATATAGCTGCAAATTGGGAAACAAATCAAGCAGAAGTAATTAATACTCTTAAAAAGATATTAATAGGAAAGATGTTTCAATGATTTAGGAATAAAAAATTAAAAAATAGGTTATGACAGAGATAGATAGCTTTGTTATAACCTTTTTTAATGAGGAAAGTCATAATAAATGCTTTAAGAATAAAGTCATTTTATAGTATAATGAAATCAATATAATTAGAAGGAGAAAATCAATGAAAATAATAGGTATTATTGGAGCAATGGAAGAGGAAGTAATATCACTTCGTAGAAAAATGGAACTTAAAGAGGTTCATCAAATAGCAGGGATGGAATTCTATGAAGGTACAATGAAAGATGTACAAGTTATTGTAGTAAGATGCGGTATCGGCAAAGTAAATGCTGCTGTATGTACACAAATTTTAATAGATAGATTTAATCCAACTTACATCATTAATACAGGAGTTGCAGGTGGACTTCATCCAGAAGTAAATATTGGAGATGTAGTTATATCAAGTGATACAGTAGAACATGATATGGATACAACAGCTTTTGGAGATCCTAAAGGTGTTATTCCAAGAATGGATAATTCATTCTTTGAAGCAGATAACCAATTAGTAGAATTAGCAAAAGATGCAGCTAATGAAGTACTTAAAGAACATAAAGTTTGGGTAGGACGCATTGCTAGTGGTGACCAATTTGTAGCAAGTATTAAAGTAAAACAAGATATTTATACAACATTTACAGCATACTGTGCAGAAATGGAAGGTGCAGCAATTGCACATACTTGTTATTTAAATAAAATTCCATTTGTTGTAATTCGTGCGATTTCAGATAAAGCAAATAGTGGTGCAGAAATGAATTTTGAGGAATTTGTTAATTTAGCTGCACGTAATGCAAGTAAGATGATAGAAAGCATTGTAACAAAAGTTGGATAGAATTGTGTATACAACGTACTTGTGCTAATGTAAAAAAATGGTATAATATAGTTAAGTATAATTAAGTGGGGGTATATATGATAGGGGTATTGTTTGGGATAAATGCTTTACTAGCTTTAATTGTTACATTTACAACGCGTATGCTTCAAAATCATTTTGAAAAAATTAATAAGAGTATTCAGGTCTATCTTAATCCTAAGGCCTATAAAACAGAAAGTGAAATAGATTTTATACGTAATTTAATTGATAAGTACCAACGTGTTTTTGAAGCTCAAAATGGAGAGAACATTGAAGTAGAAACAATGGTTCAAAATGCCTTTTATGAGAAGAGAATAGGTAGATTTTCATATATTACGATACAAAATATTGCACTTAAAAGTAAGCTTGTTATGTGGGGAGTCTTAAGTATACAAGTATTTATAGAGATTTTGAGTAAATCACCTGGAAGTTCTATTAAGAATTTTATCTTTATTATTGCAAGTACAATTTTATGCTTAATCATTTCCTTAATGGGGGTTATTAAAAATATTGTTGAAGAAAGAGAACAACTTTTTATTAAGATTCAAGATTTTATGATTAATACTTATCCAAGTGAAATGAAATGGAAAGATAAACAAAAAGATGTTAAGGCACTACTTGCAAGGATAGAGGAATTAGAGGCAGAGTTAGAACAATATCATATGGGAAATGAAAAGCTTCCTCAAGCGACCCAGATAAATGAAGAAGACATTAAGATATTACTTAGCAAAATAGATTTATAAAGCATTCTCTAAAAAGAGAATGCTTTTTTGTATGAAAAAATATTATCTCCATAAAATAAGTAGGAGTTTAAATGATGGTATTCAAAAAAGGTTATTGCATAAATATTTATGCAATATTATGTGGAGTAACGTGCAAAAGTCTTTTTTAAATGAAAATTCTATTACATTTATTGGAATATTAAAGATTATAGGTTATAATAGGGTTTGGAAAAAAGGCAGACTAAATAGAGACTTCACAAGTAGATGCCTTAATTAAGGAGGATGAAGATGAGTAAAATCACTTTAGATTATTCTAAAACAGGTATTAATAAGCATGAAGTAGAGTTTTTTGAGGCACAAGTAAAATTAGCACATGAGATGCTACACAATAAAACAGGAGTTGGAAACGATTTCTTAGGATGGATTGACCTTCCTGCAGATTATGACAAAGCAGAATTTGAAAGAATTCAACAAGCAGCAGAAAAAATCAAAAATGATTCAGATGTATTAATCGTTATTGGTATTGGTGGTTCTTACTTAGGTGCTAGAGCTTGTATTGAAGCTTTATCTCATACATTCTATAATAGCTTATCTAAAGAACAAAGAAAAACACCAGCAGTTTATTTTGTAGGAAATAACATTTCTGGTACATACCTTAAAAACTTATTAGATGTTTGTGAAGGTAAAGAAGTTAGTGTTAATGTTATTTCAAAATCAGGTACAACAACAGAGCCAGCTATTGCATTTAGAGTATTTAAAAAATATATGGAAGAAAGATACGGTAAAGAAGCAGCTAAAGAACGTATCTATGCTACAACAGACGCAGCTAGAGGTGCTCTTCTTACATTAGCAAAAGAAGAAGGTTATGAAACATTTGTTATTCCAGATGATGTAGGCGGTAGATTCTCAGTACTTACAGCTGTAGGTCTTTTACCAATTGCTGTTGCAGGTATTGATATTGAAGCTTTAATGCAAGGTGCAGCAGAAGGTAGAAGTGAATATTCAAATGAAAATGTAGCAGAAAATGTTTGCTACCAATATGCAGCAGTAAGAAATGCACTTCTTAGAAAAGGCAAAAACGTTGAGATTCTTGTAAACTATGAACCATGTCTTCAATACTTTGGAGAATGGTGGAAACAACTTTACGCTGAGAGTGAAGGAAAAGATCAAAAAGGTATCTTCCCATCTTCATTAAACTTCTCTACAGACTTACACTCATTAGGTCAATATGTTCAAGATGGTCAAAGATTTTTATTTGAAACAGTTCTTAATGTAGAAAGTCCAAGATTAGATGTAACATTAGAAGAAGAATCAGTAGACTTAGATGGCCTTAACTATTTAGCAGGTCAAACAATGGATTTCGTTAATAAAAAAGCATTTGAAGGTACACTTTTAGCTCACGTAGATGGTGGCGTACCTAATATTGTTGTAAATGTGCCAGAATTAGATGCTTTTACAGTAGGTAAATTAATTTACTTCTTCGAAAAGGCATGTGGTATTAGTGGTTATTTATTAGGTGTAAATCCTTTTGACCAACCAGGTGTAGAAGAATATAAGAAAAATATGTTTGCTTTACTTGGTAAAAAAGGATATGAAGAATTAAGAGAAGTACTTGTAAAAAGAATTAATGATTAATTAAAAGAGAGGTCGCTTTTAGCGACCTCTTTGTTATACAACGAAGTATAGGGTAGGAGTTAGGGAGTATCACTTTAAGTAAAGATTTGATATACTTGAGGAAAAAAGTATACGAGTAGGTGAGAAAATGGATGGACAAACAAGAAGAAAAGAAATGATACGTATGTTATTAGAGGCAACTAAGCCATTAAGTGGGACAGCTTTAGCTAATGCATTTGGAATTAGTAGACAAGTAGTAGTTCAAGATATTGCATTACTTAGAGCAGAAGGATATGATTTATTAGCAACAGCAAGAGGCTATATTCTTAATCAAGAAGCTGGCAATATGGTAAGTAGAGTGGTACTTGTACAACATACTGCAGATCAAATAGAAGACGAATTAAATACTATTGTTGATAATGGTGGAAGAGTTAGAAATGTCATTGTAAGTCATAGTGTATATGGTGATTTAACAGGTGACCTCATGCTAAAAACAAGAAGAGATGTAAAGGGATTTGTAGAAAAAGTAAAGCATAATGAAGCAGCTTTGTTATCTATTTTAACAGCAGGTATGCATATGCATACAATAGAGGCTACAACTGAAGAAGATCTTGATGTAATTGAAGAAGAACTAAAAGAAAAAGGATATCTAGTATAATAATTGACAAGTGTCTTGTCACATGATATGATGACCTCATTATAAGAATAATGGGGGGATTTCTAGATGCGTAGCTTTGTAGATAGATATCTTATTAAAGGACTAGGTGGAATGGCATCAGGGCTATTCTGTACACTGATTATAGGTCTTATTATTAAGCAGGTAGGTCTATTCTTTCCAGATACAGCAATAGGTAATGCTTTATTAGGAATAGCAGGTTTAGCAACTGTACTTACAGGTGTAGGGATTGGTATTGGAACAGCTCACCAATTAGAGGCATCTAAACTTGTACTTTATACGAGTGCTATTAATGGTTTAATAGGTGCTTATGCAACAGGGTTTTTGAATGGAAGCCTCATTGTAGAAGGTAAGGTTATTCTTTCAGGTCCTGGAGATCCGGTAGGCGCCTTTTTAGCAACAGTAATTGGTTTGGAGATAGGAAGGCTTGTGGCTGGAAAAACTAAATTAGATATTTTAGTAACACCAGCTGTAACAATACTAGCAGGTAGTGCAACTGCACTTCTTCTGGGACCTCCTATTTCTAGTTTTATGACAGGACTTGGTAGTATAATAGGTTATGCAACAGAGCTTCAACCATTTTTAATGGGAATAGTTATTTCGGTTCTAATGGGTATGTTCTTAACACTTCCTATTAGTTCAGCAGCGATAGCCATGATGCTGGGCTTATCTGGACTTGCCGCAGGTGCAGCTACTGCAGGTTGTACGGCACAAATGATAGGCTTTGCCGTGATTAGCTATAGAGAAAATAAAGTAGGTGGACTTTTAGCACAAGGATTAGGAACATCAATGCTTCAAGTGCCTAACATTGTACGTAATCCTCGTATTTGGCTACCACCTATTATTGCTAGTGCAATCACTGGTCCTATTGCAACAATGATATTTAAAATGGAAAATGTAGCCGCAGGTGCTGGAATGGGAACGGCAGGACTTGTAGGACCTATATTTACATGGCAAACTATGATTGAGACAACTCCACCTATGGAAGTAGCAATAGCAATTTTACTTGTTCAATTCATTTTGCCAGCGGGTATTAGCCTGCTTGTTTCTGAGATGATGAGAAAAAGAGAGTGGATTAAAATGGGTGATTTACAACTTGAATTATAGGAGTGAAAGAGGCTGTAGAAAACAGCCTCTTTTTGTTGGTAGAGGTAGTATTACAGGTTTGGTTATGTTAAGATAGTAGTACTATTTTATTTGATAGAAGGAGAAAGTATATGTTTGAACAGATAAAGAGTGAATTAAGTGGTGGTAAAAAAATATATATTTTTGAAGTGATTTCTATGATAGGATTTGTTTTACTGCTAACAGTGGGGAGTCAAATTCCGATATTAGCAACTACGATGGTAGGTAATATCATTATGTATGCTTGGATATTTATTAATCTATTAGTAATAGTTATTTATAACGTTCATGAATTTGTTAATATTATTATGAAACAGAAAGTAGTAGAAGGAAATATCATTAGATGTTTACTGATTAAATTTTTATTTTTTGTTTCTCTATTTATGATCAATATTTTCCCTATTACGATGCTTATGTTATTAGCAGGTGGAAGAATGGGAATTGATATGAGTTTGCCAATTTTTGCATTAATGGTAGCACTCTTTATAGTATGTTTAGCTAGAAAAGGTATTCCTTCAACAAAGGCGTTAACCTTTTTAGGAGTACTATGGTTTGTAACTATTTTTAGCGCACTTTATTTTGTATATCCTTTACTTTTTGTAGGTATTACTTCTCTTGTAAAACAAGAAATGATTTCATCAACAATATTAAGTATTGTTTTCTTTGGTGGAGCATTACTCATATTCTATCAAATTATGAACCGTGTAAAAGCTTTTATAGAAGCTAAATAAAAAATAGGCACAAGATATTTTGAAAATATATCTTGTGCCTATTTTTTTATTCGCCATAATATTGGCCTATGCAATGTCTAATGCCTCCAGAAATAATGTCAGCCATTCGCATAACAATGGAAAGGCGAGTATTTTGAAGAACAACCATATTCATAAAGCTACTGAAATTTACAATTCCTGTAATGTGTAAATTTCCAATAGGTTGTAAATCTTTTTGTACCCCAGCACCAGGCCTAATGGCACCTTCCCCGATAGCAATAGAACCCACATTTTGCATGGTGCCAAGGCAAGCATCTATAGCAATGACTAAAGCATTAGGATGACAGAATTGAACTTGTTGTGTTATTTCTTCTAAGTTTTTAGCATGAACAGGTGTGTCTAAGTTTCCATAGACATGCACGCTGTCGAAATCCAAATCTAGTAATTTGTAACCAATTAAAGGACCGAGGCTATCTCCAGTTGCTCTGTCTGTTCCAATACATATAATAACAAGTTCATGATTATGTCTAGGAAGGAGATTGACTAAATGATTATATAATGTATCACAAAAAGTAACGAAATGATTTGGGTCATCGATACTAATATAACGAGGTTTAGTTCTTTTTTGTAAGGTAGAATCCACTAAATATCACCACTTTCATTAGTATTATAGTTTACCAATTAATGGGGAAATTATTTATGTTTTTACACAAAAACCCATAACAATTTATGGTAAAAAATAACCTGTCTTGTTGTGTAAAAAAAGAGGGATAAAAAAATAGAAATCCTCGACAGGAAAGGTTAAATTATTTGATATGTATATAGTATGCTAAGAAAGTACAAAATGGATAAAAATGGAAGAGGTGTACTATGGGAACAATTATTTATGATCCAAAAAAGAAAAAAGGTAAAGAGCCAGAGAACAAACAAGAACAACAAGCAAAGGTAATTTCTGTAGAAGAATTAGCGGCAACAAGTGAGGTATTAGAATCAAATGGACAAGCTGAAGAAAGATATAATGCTTTAATTGAAAATATTGATTCTGTAAGACCTATGGGTGACACAGACTGTGACTATGTAATTTACTTAGAAGACTACGTTTATACATATATTTATCAGTATGCGAATACAGACTTAGCAAGTGAACATTCTGCAGTCATTGTTGGTGAGTACTACCCAGACAGTAAAGAAACTATTATATGTGGTATTATTCCAGTTGATAAAGAATTACTTTCACAAGATGAAGAATGGATTAATGAAGATGTAGTAGCAAACTTAAGAGAAGAACAAGAAAAGTATTTTCCAGGAGCAAGTCTTATCGGGTGGTTACATATGCAACCAGGATATGGCACAATGCTTACAATGAAAGAAGTAAAAGCACATAGAGATGTATTTGAAAAAGAAGGTACTTTATTACTTTTAGTTGACCCTATTAACAAAATCGAAACATTCTATGTATATGAAGATGATACATTAAAAGAACAAAGTGGATACTATTTATATTACGATAAAAATCCTTGTATGCAACAATATATGTTAGATAGACCTTTTATAAGTACTGAAAAAGAAGAGGTTGAAGACAATGTTGTAAATCAATTTAGAGAAATAGGTAAAATTCGTAAGAAAGAGTACGAGCAAAAGAAAAAGATGAATCTTACAGTTATTGCTGCAAGTATAGCTCTTCTTGCACTATCAGCAGTTGTATTAAAGATGAATGATCAAAATGCTAAGATTCAAAACTTACAAAATGAGCTTACACAAGTATCACAAAATACTCAGGGGAATATAGGAAATGCAACAGCTAAACCAGATGAAGAGGCAGAGTTTATCATTAGCCCAGAAGAAACAATAGATGCAGCAACTTCTAATGTAACAATTGTTGATAATTCAGATGCAGAATCTTCTACAGATGAAAATGCTCAAGAAGAAGTAAGTACAGATGAAGTAGTTGATAATGTAGAGCAAGTAAATGTAGAAGAAACTGAAACTGTACAAGTTGATAAGACTGAAGAAGTAGCTGTAACTGAAGAAAAACAAGTAGTAAGTGAAGAAAAGGAAGATAAGGTAGAGAGTGAATCAGAAGAGGCTTCTAATAAAGATTACATGGAATATGTAGTACAAGAAGGAGATTCACTAAGAAAAATTAGCTATGATCATTACAAAACAGAGCTTAGAACTAAAGAAATTATTGCTCTTAATGATTTAGAAAATGGGGATAATATTTATGTAGGTCAAACTTTAAAATTACCAACAGAATAATTCTGTTGGTAATTTTGTTGAATTTTTTGTATAATTATATTAATTTTACTAGGGGGAATAAATATGAAAAAAGAACCATTAAAATGTTTATTTGTTGCATCAGAAGTCGCGCCATATGCTAAAACAGGAGGACTGGCAGATGTAGCCGGAGCATTACCAAAACAATTAAAGGAAAATGGTATAGATGTTAGAGTCGCTATGCCATATTACAAACAAATAGAGAATAAATTCTTTGAACATGAGTCCCATTTTGTAACAAGTTTTGATATGTGGCTTAACTGGAGAAAAGAAGGCGTAGGGATCTACTATGATGATACAATTGTTCCAACATATTTTATAAGAAGTGAGCACTATTTCCATCGTGATGGATTTTACGGAGAATATGATGACTATGAAAGATTTGCCTTTTTCTGTAAAAGTGTTCTTGAAATGTTAAAACATATTGATTTTAAACCAGATATTATTCATTGTAATGACTGGCAAACAGGGCCTATTTGTTTATTGTTAAATCAGAAATATCGTTTAGATCCGTTCTATGAAAAGATAAAATCTGTATTTACCATCCATAATATGAAGTTCCAAGGCATTTTTGGTAAAGAGCAAGTATTAGATGTATTAGAATTAGATGAAGGATATACTTCATCAGAGGCAATAGAGTTTAATGGTGGTATGAGCTTTATGAAGGCGGGGTTATTATACTGCGACCAGATTTCTACAGTAAGTCCAACTTATGCTGAAGAAATTAAAACTTGGGAATATGGATGTGGGCTTAATGAACTTCTAGAAAAGAAACTTTATCATAAAGTATGTGGTATTTTAAATGGAATAGATTATGAAAGATATAATCCACAAACTGATCCTTACATATATGAAAGATACGATGCAGAACATATTGAAAGGCGTAAGCTTAATAAACGTGCATTCCAAAGAGAATATGGACTTGAACAGTCAGATGCTATGATGATTGGTATTATTTCAAGAATTACAGATCAAAAAGGTTTTGATCTTATGAAACAAACACTAGAAAATAAATGGATTATGGATAAAATCATGGACATGGATATCCAATTTGTTTTACTAGGTACAGGTGAGTATGAATATGAGCAGATGTTTAAGTACTTTGAAGAAAAGTATGATAAGAGAGTAAGCATTAATCTCAAGTTTGATGAAGAATTAGCTCAAAAAATCTATGCATCTTCAGATGTATTTTTAATGCCATCTGCATTTGAACCTTGTGGATTAGGTCAAATGATGGCTATGAGATATGGTAGCGTACCTGTTGTAAGACAGACAGGAGGATTAAAAGATACAGTTCTTCATTATAATGAAGAAACTAAAGAAGGAACAGGTTTTGAATTTGTAGATTATTGTGGTTATTGGCTCTTTAAGAAAATAGAGGAAGCATACTACTACTACAAAGAAAAACCAAGTGATTTTAAACAAATTCAAGTTAATGCAATGAATACGTGTTTTTCTTGGCAACATTCAGCTGAAGTGTATGAAGAAATGTATAGACGCATTATGGAGTAAAATACAGAGTAAAGAGGTGCTATATAACACCTCTTTTTTTATATTAGTAACAATCACTTTGAAATTATGAGGGGATGGTGTATGATAAAAATAAAAAAAGCGAGAACATAGGAGGAATGAGGGTGAAGAAGGACAAAAAGCTCATTACAGGTAAACAAACAACCTGGATCCTTTTAGGCGTATTATTTATATGTATTGCAGGTATAGGTATTTTACAATGGGCGAAAGTAAATGAAGGATTGGTATACTATGAATTAGGTGAGACCGTATTCACACATTCAGAACAAAAGAGTGAGTACATAGATGTAAATGCTAATCAAATTATTCGTCTAACATCAGATGGTATAACGGCCTATGATTTAAAGGGTAATGAAGTATGGAATAATGCATTAACATTAGATAAACCTATTGTACGACATAAAGGTAACTATCTTGCTATTGCTAATAAGGATGGAAAAACACTATCAATTTTTAATGAAAAAGGTAAAAGAGGAGAAGTGCAGACTACTAATCCTATTATCTATTTTTCGATAAATTCTAATGGTGATGTTGCTGTTATTGAAAAGACAGAAGATGGACATATTACATCCGGATATAATGCTGGTGGTGAAGGGCTAGGTGTAAAAGGCGTATCTTATATTAAAGATGCAGGATTTCCTATTAGTGCAGAAGTATCTCCAGATAGGCAATTGTTACTTGTAAGCTATGTAGACTTATATAATCCAATTGTAAGTTCAGCATTAAATGCAGTTATTATTAATAAGACAGGGACGGAAGAAGTATTTAATACAAAATACGGAATAGACGATAAGGATAATATTGTCTATGAGATAGAATTTATAACATCAAATATATGGGCTGCTATAGGGGATAGCAAGATAACATTCTATAACTTACAAGGTGAAAAGATAAAAGATATTCCGAACTTCTATCTGAAGTATACACCGTATGTAGATGGGGAACTGAAATCAAGTCAATATTTACCTATTGTAAGTACTGGAAGAGGATCTAGTGCTTCTGCAAATGATCGCTTAACTATATTGAATGGTTCAGGGGATGAGGTCATTAGCCAGGAATTTGATAAGCCAGTAACTTATTTTAATGCTACGGATCGTGGTATTGTAATAGGTCAAGGGCAAAGTTTTACAGGATATAGTAAAACAGGAGAGGTTAAATTTATTTTTGAGGCAAATCAAGATGTAAGTAAAGTATTATACATAGGTAATAAAGTAGTAGCAGTTACTAAAAATGAAGTTAAAGTATTAAATCCTATTAATCAAAGGGGGAATAATTAATGCTTGATTTAATTATTATTGCTATTATTGCTATAACAGCAATAATAGCGGCAAAGGTAGGCTTAATAAGAACAGTTTATCAATTTTTTTCATCAATTCTCGCACTTGTATTAGCATTCTTTATTTATCCGGTGATAGAAACTATTTTAAAACTCACGCCCCTTTATACATCCATCCAAGATGGTGTAAGAAGTATCTTGCCTGAAGTTGGGAATATAGGTTTACAAGGACAAGCTCAGCTTATCCGAGAAAATTTCAATTGGATGCCAGAATTTTTAATTGATAAATTAATAGAAAACAATAACCCAGAAATTTATAATTTATTAGGTGTTTCAACATTAATAGACTATATTGTAACTTCTATAGCTAATATATGTATAATGGCAATTGCACTCCTTGTTTGTTTTGTTGTCATTAAGATTGCTTTAACCATTGGAGTGGGCGTATTAGATTTAGTAGCGAAGCTACCAATCCTAAAAACAGCAAATACCTGGGGTGGTTTTATAGTAGGAATTATAAAAGGAATGCTTATTGTGTGGATTGCATGTTTAATTATTCCATTCCTTATAATGCTTCCACAGTTTTCAGGCTTAGAGGCACTTGTAGAACAATCTTATTTGATGAATTTGTTCTATAATAATAATATTATTTTAGAGATTATTATGAGTTTGAAACTTTAAGAAAGTGTCATATCCGGTAAAAATATAATAGAAAAGATAAAAGCGTAGGAACCTCCTACGCTTTTATCTTTTGGTAGTCAAGCACTTTAGACTCTTACAACTAATATTATAAATTATACTACTATTTACATTAGGGGAGGGTCAAAAGTGGATAACATTATAGAGATGAAAAATATTTATAAGAACTTCTACACAGATGAAGGCGAGATAACGGTTTTGCAAGATGTTAACGTCGCGCTAGAAAGAGGTAAGATCTTAGGAATTTTAGGACCTTCAGGAAGTGGTAAATCAACACTTCTTAATATATTAACCAATTTACTTACGCCTACAAGTGGTGAGGTAAAAATAGAAGGAAAAATAGGATATATGTTTCAAAAAGATCATCTTTTAGAATGGCGAACAATTATGGACAATATTACTATTGGATTAGAAATACAGAGGAAGGTAAATGATGAAGCTTTAAAAAGGATTGAACATTTACTTAAAATGTATGGGATATGGGAGTTTAGAAATAGATATCCTAAGGAATTATCTGGAGGAATGAGGCAAAGGGTAGCTCTTATTAGAACATTAGCCACTGATCCAGATGTACTTCTATTAGATGAACCATTTTCAGCTTTAGATTATCAAACAAGATTAATGGTAAGTGATGATATTTATAAGATTATACGAAAAGAACATAAAGATGCTATTTTAGTTACACATGATATATCAGAAGCTATTTCGATGTGCGATCAAATTGCGGTTTTATCTAAGAGACCTGCAACTGTTAAGAGCCTTTATAACATATCTTTAAGTGTAAAAGATAAAGAAAAAACTCCGCTAGTATGTAGAAAGGCACCAGAGTTTAAAGACTATTTTGATGCACTATGGAAGGAGTTAGATGTTTATGAAGGCGAATAGAGAAACACAGCAACTAAGCATAGGATATGAAAACTATATTAAAGATAAAAAAAGGAAGAAAAGAAACATTATATTAATTCAACTACTTACCATAGTTATTTTTATAATGCTATGGGAGGTATTAGCCAGACTTGGTGTTATTAATACATTTTTATTAAGTAGTCCATCAGCAATTGTAGAGTTATTCATGAAATATCTTTCTGATGGAAGCATTTTCACGCATATTGCAGTATCTGTATGGGAGACTATACTAGGATTTGTCATAGGTACTGTACTAGGGTTAATCGTAGCAATTATGCTATGGTGGTCTCCAACTTTATCTAAAATATCAGATCCTTTTTTAGTTGTATTAAATGCACTTCCTAAAACGGCATTAGCCCCTATTATTATAGTTTGGGCAGGAGCAGGGATTAAAGGTATCGTTGTGATAGCTATTACTATTTCAATTGTAAGTACTATTTTGTCAGGATATAATTACTTCACTAACGTAGAAGAAGAAAAGATACTTATGTTGAAAAGCTTTGGTGCAAATAAGTGGCAAATATTAACTAAACTTATTCTCCCTGCCAATATAGGAAATATTATTAATATCGTAAAGATTAATATTGGCCTATCATGGGTAGGCGTTATAGTAGGAGAATTTTTAGTTTCAAGAAATGGTATTGGTTATCTTATCGTTTATGGTGGTCAAGTATTTAGGTTGGATTTGGTTATGATGGGAGTCGTTGTACTTGCCTTATGCGCATGGATTATGTATGAAGGAATCAACTTAATAGAAAAATTATACTGGGCAAAAAGGTAACAATGGTCAAGGGTTATGATTATGCTATATTAGGGAAGGTAAAAACTACCAATTAGTGAGGTGAATAACTAATGAAGCATATGAAAG
>NZ_LN875031.1:5000-18361 GCF_001282685.1 Niameybacter massiliensis
TAATTCACCTTTACCCATTACAAGGTTTTGACCTTCATGGTAGAATTTTAATTTTTCAGCTCTGTAGTAGTTAGCTGTAGTATGCATTTCATATTTAAGTACATCATCTTCAACTTCTACAGTAATTGTTTGGAGTTTTGTTTTTGGATCTTTTGTATCAAGGAATGCTGGTAACACTTGTGTTGGTTTTGCATCATAGTAACCAATACCACCTGAATGAACAAGGTAATGACCATCTCTGTAGTATTCTACATTACAGATATATGGTGAGAAGAATTGTGCTCCTCTTTCTTTACCAAATTGCCAGATTTGTTCAATAGTCATATCTTCTGTATTAATTCTATATCTTACGCCACGTGAATAGCTATCTTTTGATAAAAGATATTTTTCTGGATCTTTTGATCCCCAGTGACCGTTATCAAACATCATAACATCACCATCTGGTAATACAACACATGCATGTTGTTCATATTGCCAGTCAAATTCTTTACCTTCTACTGGTTTGAAGAAGTATTTATCTACCATTTCTTGTGGCCAGCCTTCTGGGTCACCAATAATCCAGTTAAGATCACCTGTTTCATAATCTAAATTGATTACGATATCTTGATGTCTACCTGATAATGTAAGAGAGTTTGTTCTCTTATCATACCAAACGGCATTGTTATGGAACCAGTCATGATCTGACCAGCTACCTGATTTACCAACATTTTGTGGAAGAACTTTTTTGTAATCCCATTTTTTAAGGATTTCACCTGTATTACGATCTACAAGTACACACATATCTTCTGCTGTTGCAGCACCTGGTTCTTGTGTAAGAATAAGAAGGTTACCATCTTCCATTTCAAATTGATCATGGTGATATCCACCTGGAACGCGGAATTCTTTGTAGATTTTACCACAAAGAGCCATTTCACAGATACCTACCATATAGTATGGTTGTGCAATGAAACGATTTGAACCGATTAAAACATTACCATTTTTAAGACGTTTCATATCAAAAATAAAAGGCTCTGTCATGTACCAACGGCAATCACCATTGTAATCATAACCTGCTGCATAGTCTAAACCTGCAGGAGTTGTGAACATGATATTATCTTGCATATATTCACTTGTTGTATTGATATATGTGCATCTACCAATGTTATCTTGGATTGGAGCTGTTTGAATTTTAACTTCTGATTCTACACCATTTGATAATTTGATTTCTACAGTATTTTCATAATCTCCATATAAGCCAAATACAGGAAGTCTATGTTCTTTAGCTTTTGGGAAAGTATGTGTAATATTTCCTGCTTCTTCTTTACCTTTAATTGTAAGTGTTACTTCAACTTCTTCTTCAGTATCAAACATAATTACTGCTGTAAGAGGACATACAATATAAGGATTTAATTTAACATATGGGTTTTCTACTGTGTGATTACCATTTTTAAATGCTTCCAACATTTCTTGTTCAGATCTATGTTGTAATGTAATAAGATGTTCTGTATTTTTTAATTGTACTGACATGTTCTTTCCTCCCTTTAAATAGTTATTGATTTTCTATATTAAGCTTCTAATAATTGTTTTAAAGCTGGTTTTTGTTGTAAACCTTTTAAACGATTTACTTCTTCACCATCTTGTAATACAAGGATAGTTGGGTATGATGCTACGTCATATTTTTCTACAACTTCTTTATTTTGATCAAAATCTACTTTTAAGATTACTGAGTCTGGAAGATCTTTTTCTAAATCTGCTAATACGAATCCTAACATTTTACATGGTCCACATGTTTTTGAGTAAACATCTACTAATACTTTTCCTGATTTTGATAACTCATTAAATTCTTCAAAACTTGTAATTTCTTTAATCATTTTATTTTCTCCTTTGGAAATGTTATTTATCTATTATGTCCTGCTTAAATTGTTTTTACATATTTTGATGCTACTTGAGCTGCAATCGCGCCATCTGCACAAGCAGTAACAACTTGTCTAAGTTCTTTTGTTACTACATCTCCTGCACCGTAGATACCTGGTACGTTTGTTTCCATTTGGCTATTTACCATAACATAACCTTGTTCATTTAAAATTCCTAATGACTTAAATGCATCTGTTGATGGTTTAAGTCCAATATATTCAAATACGCCATCACAAAGTAATTCTAGTTCTTCATCTGTTTTTGTTGATTTAATGCGTACACCTTTTAATTTTTCATCACCTGTGAAGCCTTCAATGTTATGATACTCATAAATTGTAACATTATCTTTTTCTCTTAATTCATCACATGTGATTGGATCTGCTGTTAAGTCAAATAAAGTAACTACTTTTACTGAATTCGCAAGACTTGCTAAATAAACAGCTTCTTCTACGGCTGAGTTTCCTCCTCCGATTACTACTACATCTTTACCTCTGTAGTATGCACCATCACAAATAGCACACCAGCTAATATTTTCACCTGCATAGCGATCTTCATTTTCTACCCCTAATCTTCTTGGAATAGTTCCTGTTGCAATAACTACACTCTTAGCTTCAAAGATTTTATCTTCTTCCTCGCAAGTAATAATTTTTACGTTGCCTTCTTCTTTGATTTCTTTTACTGTTCCATAGTCAAATGCTACGCTTAATTCTTGTGTATGTTCGAACATTTTATATGCAAGTTCTGCACCATTAATTGTTCCTACACCTGTGTAATTTTGAATTTCGTGAGTGTTGATAATTTGTCCACCTGGAGCAAGCTTTTCTAATAATAATACACTCATATTTGCTCTTGCTGCGTAAATTGCTGCTGTCATACCAGCTGGTCCTGCACCTATAATAATTACGTCATATAATGCCACAACAGTTCCCTCCCATAATTTCATTACTTTATAGATAAATTTTTAACAATTAACTTCAAATTTTTTTATCGCTTATTACTACACTAGTATAACATTCTCTAAATTTTATAAAAATAACCCAGGTTACGTTTTATAAAATTTAAGTATATTTATAATTTCTCTTGTTATCCTAATCTATTATACGGGCATGGCTTTTACAATTTATCTATATCTATTTATTTTTTCATATGCTATAATTAGCTAATAAAATCATATATTTTAATTACAAATTCAAAGTATCTATTTAACGAGATATCTTATTATATACTTATTAGGAGGAATGCATCTTGACACCTACTGATACTACTTATTTTGATGAATTCTGTAAGGCTGGTAAATTTAGAATTGCTAAAAAAGGTGAGTGCCTGTATAACTTAGACTTTGCTAGTGATTACGTTTATTGTCTAGAAGATGGTCTTTGCGCTTTACTAAGTATTACTAAATCAGGCGAAGAAAAAATCTATCATTATTTTGCTGCTGGTAGCATTATTAACTTTACCCCTGCATATTTAACGCTTCCCCCTGATGCTAATACAAGTGCATTTTATATGTACGCTAAAACCGACTGTAGGCTTTACGAAATCCCATATTCTAACTTTTATCAACTTTTAAGTGATAATCCTACTTTAAATCGTTATATAATGTCATTATTTGCAAATTATTTTTCAGATGTATTAAATCATTTTCACTTTATGCAAGAATCTAGTACGCCAAGTCGATTATGTAAAACACTTCTAGATTTTAGCCGCCCTTCACATGGACGTAATATAGTTGATAAACATTTTAATTATGTAGAACTTGCCAAATATTTAGGAGTACACACTGTAACCGTTTCACGCATTATGCGCTCTCTTAAACAAGAGGGTGCTATAGAAAAAGATGGACATAGTATTATTATTAGAGATCGTAGTCTCTTAGAAGATTATATTCATGAAAAGAAAATGCTCACATATTAAATAAAAAGAGTAGAAAATATTATAGATATAATATTTTCTACTCTTTTTATTTAATTAAACCTATTTTATATTTTTAATTTAACGTATTTATAGAATGAAAAGTTTAACATACTTTATGATTTTTTTATATTAAGTAACATACGTTATTTTTTTCACACTATCAAGTATGTTATAATTTTAACATACTTGATAGTAAACTTAAATTTAAACTAAAAATATGAGCAAGAAGGAGATTCCACTTATGAATAGCAGCGAAAAACGTGCTAATTACAGCTATCTTATTAATACTTTAATAGGTATATCACTTATGATTTTATTTAGATTTATACCAGCTCCTGAACCTATCACTCCATTAGGAATGGAAATAATAGGTATATTTATTGGGGTAATTTATCTTTGGACATTTGTTGATTCTATTTGGCCTAGTTTACTAGGAATATTCTTACTAGGATCTAGCAGTTTTGCCCCTATGAATCAAGTCTTAATGAATTTTTTAGGTGATTCAACAGTTGTTCAGCTCTTCTTTATGATGGTTCTTATCGGAGCTGTTGTACAATCAGGACTTACAAATTATATTGGTAGATGGTTCTTAACACGTAAAGTAATCAATGGAAAACCTTGGATGTTCTCTTTTATGGTTTTACTAGGAGTTTTTGCATTAGCAGCAACTTCATCTGCGTTCACACCAATCTTCCTTTTCTGGCCAATTCTATATGGTATTTTTAAAGAACTAGGCTATAAACCAAAAGATAAATATCCTACATTAATGCTTATCTCAGTAGTTGTTGTAGCCTTAATGGGATTTGGTACAGCACCATTTAAAGATGGTCCTGTAATCCTTCTTAATAACTATACCTCACTTACTGGTATAGAAATTAGCTTCGCTTCATTTATTGGTTTAACTATACCTTTATCTTTATTATCTATTGGACTTCTTATAGTATTAATGAAGTTTGTCCTTAAGCCAGACATATCTTTACTCAAAGATGTAAGTGTGGAGATGTTTAACAAAAATCCTCTTCCACCATTAAATGTAAAACATAAAATCATTGCTACAACTTTTATTGTATATATCTTATTTATGATACTTCCAGGTATTTTACCTGCAGATTTACCAATTAGAGCATTCTTCAACGATAATAAATTTGGATTTGCATTAGTCATGGTTTGTATATTATGTGCAATTAAAATTGATGGTAAATTCTTAGCTGATTATCAAAATATTAGTAGTCACCATATTCAATGGAGTACTATTTTCTTAATAGGTGCTGCACTTACTATCGGTAATGCTTTAACCTCTGAAGGTACAGGCGTAACACCATTCTTAAAAAATCTATTAGCACCAGTGTTTGAAGGAACAGGAGAATTTACTTTTATCGTACTTATTCTTGTACTAGGTTTAGTACTTACTAACTTCTGTAATAGTGTTGTTGTAGGAATTATCTTCCTTCCTATTATTTCAGCTTTTACTCAAACTATGGGAGTTGCTACAGAACCTATCGTTTCAATATTTATCTTTATGGTTCTATTCGGAGCAATTACACCAGCTGCTTCACCATTTGCTGCTATTATGCATGGTAACAAAGAATGGTTAGACACAAAAGATATTTATAAATATACTACTATCATGAGTATTCTCATGCTTGCTACTGTAATTATTATAGGTATTCCATTATCTAAAATTATGTTTTAATAAATAAAAGCGACTTAGAAATCTAAGTCGCTTTTTCTATATCTTTTTCTCTTCTACACTATTATTCATAGATCAACATATAATCAACAAGCTAGTTTATATAACAAAAAAGCGTACAGCTTACGCCGTACGCTTTGAAGCGGAGAGGGTGGGATTCGAACCCACGGCCCCTTTCGGAGTCACTGGTTTTCAAGACCAGCTCCTTAAACCGCTCGGACACCTCTCCAAATTTGTTATGTCAATTACTCTCTTATAATAACACCATATTTGTCATATGTAAAGCCTTTTTTTAAAAAAACTTAAGTTTTTTTGAGGTTTTTTAAGAGATTATTAAAAAATAAAAAACTACAACATAAGTTGTAGTTTTTTTATGCCCAAGACCGGAATCGAACCGGTACGAGGGTAAGCTCGCAGGATTTTAAGTCCTGTGCGTCTGCCAGTTCCGCCACTTGGGCATATAAGCGACCCAGAAGGGACTCGAACCCTCGACCTCCGCCGTGACAGGGCGGCGTGCTAACCAACTGTACCACTGGGCCATCGCTATTTCATAAGTATTATACTATAGCTATTGACTTATGTAAATACTTATTTTATTTTTCCAAACCCGTTTCCAATATCTTTAGAAATTCTGAAGATGCAGGTGATAATGGCACTGTTTTTAAAAAACAACATCCTATACTTCTTCTAGGAATAGGATTCATTAATCTTATTTCATAAATTCCTTTTTGCTCTAAATACTCCTTAGAGAATTCTTTAATTACACAAGATATACCTAGATTAATCCTTGCAAATTCTAATAATAAGTCATGTGAACCTAGTTCAATTTCTGGATTGAGCCTTACTCCTTCTTTTTCCATATGTTTCTCTACATATTGTCTAGAATTAGATTTATTCTCTAAAAATATTAAGGGTAACTTTGAAAGTTCTTCTAATGCTATAGGATTCTTACTTAATTTTTTATAAGCTTCTCCTCCTACAAATATATCATGTATATAAAAATACTCTCGTACTTCTAGTGCAGTATCTTCTATCGGAAGGTTACATACTGCCAAGTCAATTTCGCCTACCTTTAATAATTCACATTGCTCGATTGTAGTTCTATTAATAATTTTCAACTTAATATTTGGATATTGCTCATGAAATTTTTCTAAATAGGGTAGTAAGAAAAATCTTGAAATTGTGTCTCCTACACCTATCTTTAGTTCTCCTACAACTAAATCTAAAGATTCTTTGATTTTTTGTTCTCCAACATCTATAAGGTTTAATGCAGTATGTATATACTCATATAGTGTACTTCCCTCATTCGTTAATACTACACCTCTTGCACCTCTTCTGAATAAGCAAATATCTAGTTCTTTTTCTAGTTGCATTATTGTTTGACTAACTGCTGGTTGAGTCATATAAAGCTTTTTAGCTGCGCCTGAAAAGCTTTTACATTCTGCTACTTTACAAAATACTTTATAGTAGTCTAATTTCGTATTCATAGTTTCCTCTTTATTTTAGTATTTACTAATCCTTATTTATATCATATTCTCTTTTCAAGTCTAATTCAATATACCTTTTAGATACTCCATATAGGTTTTGTCGCTTTTTATATTAATATGTACATATTTGTACACAAAGCTACGTTTTTAATATATAATCTATTTATACAACCGTTATAACATAAAGCTTGGAGGGAGGATATTCCTATTAGGAAAATTGACTTATGAGATTAGTTAATATTGAAACACTTAAAGGTGGCGAGATTATAGGACAAGACATTGTTACCAGTGAAGGTGGCATATTACTACGTTCTCAATCAAGATTTAAGCTAGCATATAAAAATCGCCTATTAGAACGTTATATCTATCAAATATATATTGATGATGAAATTTCTAAAGGTATTATTCCAAATGAAGTTATCCCTCATAATGTTAGAATGCGCCTTAATCAGCATCTAGATAGTCAGTTTAGAAAGATAGAAAAATTAATGACTATCAATTTAAATGATATTGCCCCTATCACTTCTTCTATTATGAATGAACTCTCTCACAAAGATGTTATTTTAGATATCCTTGATCTACAACATAATGACGATTATACCTATTCTCATTGTGTCAATGTCTCCATCATTGCCTGTGCTTTAGCAAAAAAAATGGGCTTTAATCAAGATGATATTAATAAAATAGTTACCGGCGCCTTATTACATGATATTGGTAAAATAATCATTCCTAAGGATATCTTAAATAAACCAGGTAAACTTACGCCTGATGAACTAAAAGTTATGCAAAGCCATCCTCAACTAGGATACGATATTATAAAAAATGATGCTTATTTAAGCCCTATTTCTAAAGTTATTATTTTATGCCATCATGAACGCGAGGATGGAAGAGGCTATCCTTTACAAAAAGGTAAAGATTTATATGTAGGTGCTAAACTAGTAGCTGTAGCTGACGTATTTGATGCCCTTGTATCTACTAGACCCTATCGTACAGGCTTCCCTATAAGTCGTGCTTTATCTATACTTAAGCAAGAGGAACTAAATGAATCTGTTATCGGTACCTTAGAACATATTGTTGCATCTTATCCTGTTGGCTGTACTGTAAGGTTAAATAATAATTGCGTTGCACTTGTAGAACAAAACTTTGCTGATGACTTATGCAGACCATTATTAAGAGTTATTTATAATCTACAAACTAGGACCCGTGAAAATTATAAATGTGATTTAAGAACTTCCCCTAACTTAGAGATTGTTGAAAAGCTTCCTAATTTTATGCAATAAGGTTATGAACCTGTATAGGTTCATAACCTTATTGTTATAATTACTATTTATTTCTTTTCTATATCTATATCTCCAGATGTAGTTCTAAGTGTTATTTTTGATGAGCCTGTTTTATACTCTCCAGCATCTAGATTAAAGTCACTTTTAAGGTCTCCACTTATTGTAGAGTACTTTAATTTAAATCCATCATTTTCTGGGATTTTTATTCTGATATCTCCTGATACACTAGAACTTGTAATCTCCTCAAACATCTCCTCTAATTCTATCTCTACTTTACCACTTGTTGTATTAATCTTAAAATAATTTCCCAACCCTTGAAATTTTACATCTCCACTAGTTGTAGAAGCATCTATAAATTTTACTTTATTATCTCTTAATTTGATTCCTCCACTTGTTGTATTGATGTCAATTTTATTACTCTTTACCTCATCTAATTTAATATCGCCACTAACTGTTTCTAAAATTACTTCATTTTCTATATCCATTAAATTCATTTCAATATCCCCTGAAGTGGAACCACACTCTATTTGTGAAAGATTTATTCCATCTAAACAAATTGTGCCCGATACAGTTTTAACTCTTAATTCATTTTCATATTCTAAAGGAATATAAATAACTATACTCTCTCTTCTATTAAAACTACTAAACATATTGAATACATGATTTACATTAGGCTTTTGTATACTAATATTATTACCTGTTCTATTAACCTCTAACTTATCAGACTCTTTTAAGTTATACGAGGCATTTTGTACTATCTTCAACTCTTTTCCTTCACTTGTGACAAACTGTATATCCTCACTTACTAATCTTACTGTAATATCTTTTATATCACTTACTGATTCACTATACTCTATAGTACTACCACTTGTAAAACTAGCCATTTCTTCATGATTAAATTCTCTATATAAAGCAAAGATAAATACGCTTAATAAAAAGATAATAATACAGCTCCATGCTGCAATTTGTATACTAACAAGTGTTTTTTTATTCATCTTCTTACTCCTTTAGCTCAAATAATAAGTCTATGACTTTATTAATAGCTGCTGCAATAATGAAGATGACCCATGAATATGCCCATATATCTAGCATAAAGCTCATAAGAAGATATATGCCTACTACTAATAACCAAAAAATTGCTTGAATCGCTTCTTTAATATTTTCTTTTTTCCTTTGTTCAGCTGTTAAACTTTCTTTTCTTTTACTTTCTGCATATTCATCTTTTAAGTTCTCTGGCTTACTTACATTATCATATACTAATAAGCCTGTTGCTCCTGCTACTATTATTAGTAATACAACAACACCTAATACAGGCATATTAAAAATAGATAATGCAATTAACATAGCTGGACTAATAATATATAGCATTATGGCTATACTCCTTATAAGTGCACTTTCTTTACGGCGCTTTTCAATATCCTTAGTTGTAATAATGACTGCTGTCTCATCTAATCCACTTAAAAGTTCTCTAATATCCCCAATGCTTGAAGTTACAATAATAAATGCTTCTTCTTTACTCTTCCCTTCAATAAGTAAATCTTCATATCGATCATTTAAATTAATTAACATTTCCTCTTTTAATTCTCTTGCATACGCTGAGTCTGATACTTGTGCAAAAAGCTGGTCAATATAATCTTTTAATTTTCTATTCATTTAAATCTCCCACCTTTACTAATTGATCTATTAATCTTTTAGCTTCTTCCCATTCAGCTAAATTTTGTTCAAATAGTGCCTTCCCCAGGTGTGTAATCTTGTAGTATCTGCGTCGTGCGCCTGTTGTTTGGTCCCCCCAATATGAATTAATAAATCCGCCAGACTCTAGTCTTCTAAATGCTGAATATAAAGTTGCTTCCTTCAACTCATATGTTTGATTCGTTTTTTCTTGTATAGCTTTATTAATTTCATAACCATAGCTATCTTTTTCAAAAAGGTGCGCTAGTATAATCGTTTCCGTATGTCCCCTTATAAGATCAGATGCAATAGACATTTTATCCTCCTTCATGCTATTTCAAATAATAAAAATTTATTCTGAATATTCCTCTTATATATTATTCTTATATACCTCATCTGTCAATGTATATTTCTAAATAATATATATTTTTATAACAAAATTACACTATATAATCTAGTTTTTATTTAAATACAAAAAAGGCTTACAAGCTAATGCTTGTAAGCCTTTTATACGTATCCACAGGGATTCGAACCCCGGACCCACGCCTTAGAAGGGCGTTGCTCTATCCAGCTGAGCTATGGATACAAATCTTTATTACTTAGATATTTTAACATGTGATTTGACTTATGTAAAGGTTTTCTCTTTAAAAACTTTAATTATATTTTCTATTTTATTTATTATGTCTATACATGCGAACATTTGTTCTGTATAATATATTTAGGTGATTAATATGGATATAAAAACAAAATTAGAAATTCTATCTGATGCAGCAAAATATGATGTTTCCTGCTCTTCCTCTGGTTCTAATAGGAAAGCCCAAAAGGGTGATCTAGGTTCAAGTAGCTCTAGTGGCATTTGTCATTCCTTTACTCCTGATGGAAGATGCATATCATTACTTAAAATTTTACTTACTAATTATTGCATCTATGATTGTGCCTACTGTATTAACAGACAATCTAATGATATCCCACGAGCTGCTTTTACTGTAGATGAAGTTGTTGAGTTAACTATTAACTTTTATCGACGTAATTATATTGAAGGACTTTTCTTAAGTTCTGCTATTATACAAAACCCTAATCATACGATGGAACTATTAACTAATGTACTTCGTAAATTACGTGAAGACTATCAATTTAGAGGCTACATTCATGTTAAAGCTATCCCTGGTGCTGATGAATCACTTATAAGGCAATGTGGACTTTATGCTGATCGTATGAGTATTAATATTGAACTACCTTCTTCACAATCTCTAAAGCTTTTGGCTCCTAATAAAGCCGCTCATGATATTCTTAAACCAATGAATATGATCCAAAATAATATTATTGAGAATAAAGAAAATAGAAGGCATTTTAAGCATTCTCCCCTTTTTGTTCCAGGTGGGCAGAGTACTCAACTTATAGTAGGGGCTTCTCCTGAAAGCGATCTCAAAATCATGCAACTTAGTGAAGGGCTTTATAACAAATATGACCTAAAAAGAGTGTATTATTCTGCTTATGTACCTGTAAATAAAGGAAGCCTTCTCCCTATTATTAAGTCGCCCCCTGTCATGCGCGAACATCGTCTCTATCAAGGAGATTGGCTATTGCGTTTTTATGGGTTTAAAGTTGATGAACTTTTAGATCTCTCAAATCCTAATTTTGATATTAACTTTGATCCAAAAACTTCTTGGGCTCTTAGACATATGAATGAATTCCCTATAGAAATAAATACTGCCCCTTTTGAAATGCTTATTCGTGTCCCTGGTATAGGGATTACAGGTGCAAAAAAAATTATGAGTAGCCGTAGATTAGGACCATTATCATTTGAAGATTTAAAAAAGCTACGTATAACATTGAAACGTGCCCAATACTTTATTTTATGTAGCGGTAAATATAATGGAAATGTTACTTATGATGATGATAAAATTCGTAGAGCTATGAAACCTGAACTAGATTTAAATCTAATAGAACAGCCTCATCAACAATTAAGTTTATTTGATTCAATAAATCCTACATCTCATTTATTGCTTTTAGATGATTTGCCAAGTGCATTAACAGGAGAACTTTAATTTTATATTTTTATGAAGGAGCTTAGAATGAAAGAATTTATATACGATGGAAGTTTTGAAGGTCTCTTAACTTGCTTTTTTTATACCTACTCAGAAAAAGATTCATTGCATATTACACGTACACAACTCTATACCCCTAATTTATTATTTGAGCCTATTTCCATTACTACAGAACTTGATAAGTTTGAACGGGTTTACTCTAGTATTCAAACTAAACTTTCCTATTCTGTACTCAAAAATATTTACTATCTCTACTTAAGTGAATGGGATAATTGTGACCTTCTAGCATTAAAATATTTAAAGCTGTGTTACCAATATGGTACAAGTATCAATTTAGCTAAACATAATGATATTATTGTTTCTGTAGACAGCCTTGTACGTAAAGTCTCTCATGAATGTCATCGTTTCACTGGATTTGTAAGATTCTCTGAAATAGGCCCATTATGTTTTTATGCTCAAATAGAACCTGACCATCATATTCTTCCTTTACTTGAACAACATTTTACTTCTAGATTTTCCGATCAGAACTTTATCATTCATGATTTAAAAAGAAAAACTGCACTTATCTATGACCAATCTAGTTCTTACCTAAAAACTTTAACTGAACAAGAAAATACCTTACTCGGTTCTTATCAAATTAATGATAATTTCGAACTTCTTTTTAAAGCATTTTATGATAGTGTTACAATTCCTGAAAGAGCAAATCCAAGGTTACAGAAAAATTTTGTTCCAACTCGCTATTGGAAGCATCTTAATGAGATGTCTACCTTATAATATGAAATTAGCTTATTACAATAATTTTTATTTTATATAACGAAAAAGAGGATTTGAATTCAATTCAAATCCTCTTTTTCGTGTGTTAATAAGATTACTCTAGCCCCAGAGTTTAATCTCGTAATAAGATTACATAAAAAAAGCTTATACCTTGTGTATATGTTAGGTATAAGCTTTGATGCCCGAGACCGGAATCGAACCGGTACGAGGGTTAGCTCGCAGGATTTTAAGTCCTGTGCGTCTGCCAGTTCCGCCACTCGGGCATATTGAAAATTTGGCAGCCACCTACTCTCCCGGTCCGTCTCCAGACAAGTACCATCGGCCGACTAGGTCTTAACCTACGTGTTCGGTATGGGAACGGGTGTGTCCCCTAGTCGCATCGCCACCAAAAATATTTGAGTATTCTTTTTTATTATACTCTCAAAAACAAATACTGCAATCAATTAACCTATTTTTTTTAGGTCAAACCCTCGAACCGTTAGTATTGGTCAGCTACACATGTTACCATGCTTACACCTCCAACCTATCTACCTCGTAGTCTACAAGGGGTCTTACTCCATTTCTGGATGGGAAGTCTTATCTTGAGGTCTGTTTCACGCTTAGA
>NZ_LN875032.1:2500-132031 GCF_001282685.1 Niameybacter massiliensis
CCTCCTTAATCGCCCTGAATTTAATACTGATAGAATTGGTCTTATCGGTTTTAGCCAAGGTGGACTTATTGGTCAATTGGTTGCTTCTGAAAATGAAAATATAGAAGCTTTTGTGTCTTGGTCCGGTGTATCAAGTCCTGGTGAGGAAGCTTTTAAGTCTTTCTTTGATACATATTATGAAGAAGCTAAATTAAATGGCTTTGCAAAAGTAGACTTCGATTGGCGTTCTCCCCTTAATTTTAGCCTGGAGTGGTTTAAAGAAATTCATTCCCAATCTGTTCTCAAAGATATTACCAAATACGAAGGTAAGCTTCTTGCTATTGCCGGCTCTGCTGACACTGTAGTAAATCCTATAGATAGTGTAAATATGATAAATGCTGCTACTAGTAAGGATGCTGCTTTCTACCTTATCAAAGATGCTGACCATACATTTAATTGTTTTATTCCAGATGCACCTCAAACCCAAGAAGTTTTAGATGTTACAGTTAGTTGGTTTAAAAATAATTTATAATAAAAAAAGAGGTCCATGAAACGAATCCGTTCCATGTACCTCTTCTATATAAGAAGAATACTATTTAATGCTTATTCCTCATCTAGATCAATAGCATCTACTTGTTGAATTACATATTTAGCACCTATAATACCATTTGCTTGTACATTCTCGCCAATAGCGCCACTGCCTAAGGCTTTTGCCATAGCTTGTTTAACTTGAATACCTGAAAGTGTTTCCGCTGGGTTAGAGATTGTGATAAGTTCTTCTGTCTTAGCAGGTGTGCCAAAGGTGAGTACTAGGTTCCTTTTTGTAACTTCCATAGTAAAGTTCCTCCTCAGTTATTATCATAATTTCATATAGACTTAATGTTTAACTTTATCAAAGCTTTAAGTTCTTTCTAATTCATAAATTGTGTAAAATTATATACAAGGTGTGTACTAGATGTGGAATGAGTTGTCATTATAGGGTAACTTAGGCTTCTACAAGTAATAAGGTCTCTGTAACTTTTGTAATGGACTGAAGTGCTTCTGCATTTAAACTACCAATTGCCATTCCTAAAGTATGTAAGCTTTCATCTGATGCCTGTTTATTACAATGCCCAATAGTTTGTGACCCTTTTGTAAATTTAAGTGCTACTTTAACTTCTTCAAGTACGCTTTGAATTGCCATGTGCGTTCCTCCTTAAGTTTAAATCTGTTTTAAGCACCGGTTGCTTATACTTACTATATACGGAATAGGCCTGAATTTTCCTCAAGGATTTTCTTAAGTTTTTTGAGAAGATAGTATTTCTTACTAGTCAAAGCCTTATAGGACAAACCTTCTTCTAATGCTAAATCGGATAGACTTTTTTCTTCTGAATAAAGCTTAAGAAGCAAACTTTGCTCTTTTTCACTTAACCTATGTAAAGCCTCTTCTATTACTCTTATCATTTCTTGTTGAAGTATTTGTGCTTCAATACCTGCACCTTCATCTTGTATTTTGTCCCAAAAATCTTCTTTCTCCTCTATAATTAGCATTTCTCTTTTTTTACTCCTATAGTTTCCACCCCATCTATAGAGCATTAACTTATAATACGCTGAAAAGGAAGTTTGCTTTGCTGGTTGGTAAGTTTCTACTGCCCTACATAGAATCAAATAGCTTTCTTGCATAAGGTCTTCCACACTATAATCAACTTCTTTCAATTTATGTGCCCACTTAAAGCATAGAGGCTCAAATTGTTTCCATAGTTCATAGGTATATACACTATGTTCTTTGCTCCTCATTACTAACTCTTCCATTGTTTCACACATGCTTCACCTTGTTTTCTGCTGCAGCTTTTGTATTTGCGCACTTTTACTTTACCTCTTAGAAAACATTTCGTAAATTTAGGATTTCATCCTTTTTCCTAAGGATTTTAGTGTTTTTCCTAAGGAAAGTACGCCTTTTCCTAAGGATTTTGCTACTTTTCCTCGGGATTTCTTATCTTTTCCTTAGGAAAAGGTCTATTGAGTACTTTTTTAAATTTTTTTGAGGAAAATGGAGAGGGATTCCGTATATAAAGAGATATAGAAATCAGTTTTTCTCATTTAGGAGGCGATCAGATGAAATCATTAATTTATTACCCAGAGCTTAATCCATATACAGGCAGCATTACTTCTAGTCTACTTTTTATGCAACTGGAGTATTGGTTTAAAGTAACCCGTGGCAAAACCTTTTATAAATTTCTTGAGCCTTGTGAAGCCCCTCAGTATGTTACTGGAGATAGCTGGACAGAGGAGCTGAGCTTTGGTAAGACCGAGTTTCGTACAGCTTTTAGTAACATCGGGAAAGTGTATAAATCTAAAAAGGCTTACTTAGAAAGCAAGGATAAATTCGAAGGGAAGTATTATCTGTCTTACTATGATCGGATCAAACGTCTCACTTACTACGAACGTAATGAGACTTTAGTTAACACACTTCTTAGAAATTTGAATCTCTCATTTGGGTATTCAGAGACTAAACCTATCAAGTCTATTCAAAATACTTCTTCAGATATAGAATCAGATGTGAAAAAGTTATTTGAGACCTATTGCCCTAGCCTTAATGCCAAAGTATGTTTCACCCTCACGACCAAAATGCGTCTACATACTTTAGTCAAAGTCATCACCACTAAAGAACTTAACCTACTTGAGACTTTTAAATCGGTCTTTTGCCAAGTGGAAGCTTCGGACTTCTTATGTGGTAGGCTCTCTACGTCTACCTTCCTAGCGTCTCTTAGCTGGATCTTGAAGCCGGACAAGTTCTTTGCCATCTTAGAGGGGAACTATGCACCTTTTGTCTCCTCTATGCCTGACTCTACATTTGCAGCTCCAGCTTTATCAAGCTCTACATCTCAAGTGTCATCTTGTGCTGGCTCTCCATGTGCACCCTTATCTACTCTATCTGCACCCTCTACGACACCTTTTGTAAAACCTACACGTCTTTTCAATCGTATGTACACCCATAATTTTGACATTGAAGCTTTAGAAGCAAAAGAGCGTGCTTGGCAAGAGGCCAAATACGAAGCAAATCTGCACAATACTTCCACTACTCTTTTATAGCTTTTTACCAAAAACACTTTTTCTTTTAAATATTTTGAGGAAAATGACCACCCTTCCCGTATATATATAGGTGTAAGGACGAGCTAGCAAACACATCCTAGGCCGTTTGCATCTCCTCCTTCAATCATTCGCTAAATGGAAATGTGTATCTTCTAGTAAGTTCTCCCCCTTCTTACTTTAAGATATAGGCTCCATTTAGCACCCCTACTCTATTCCCTGGTGGTGGCAATCTAAAGTAGAGTTAGGGTAATTGCTTATAGGTTTGATCGGCGTATTGTTGTTTGCTTGACAAGTTGCGTCTACTCCAACCCTCTAGCCTCTTACTAAGCGTCATGCCAACTGCCCTCAACGTGATACATGCATAGCATCCCTTTCACTTAGAGCTACGAGCCCCATGCCCCTTATTCAGAGTCTATAGGTCTGTATCGGATGCCTCTTGGATAGTAAGCCTTGGGCTGGACATGGTATAAGCTTTGCCACAAATAAAAAGCTAACTTAAAACTGCCTATTGTTATAAGGGGGAAGGCAGATTTAGGTTAGCTTTTTGTATTTTCTATTATTTATTCCACTTACATAATGTCTTGTAATGTATACTTACTAAATTCCTCTATAAACTTATCTAATGACTGATGAATGATTCCTTTTAATTTACACTCTCCTGTCATAAAGCTACAAGTTGTCTCATGCTTGATACATTCAATAATCGTAAGATTATCTTCTGTTATCTTTAAGACTTCTCCTAAGTTAATCTCTTCTGGCGGTAAACCTAGCTTCAATCCACCTGATCGACCTTTTATAGAAATAAGATAATCTGTTTTTGCTAATTTATGAATAACCTTTTTCAGGTGATGTTCTGAGACCTCTAACTTTGTAGCCAACTGCTCTACCGTGCAAAGTTCTTCTTGATGTGCTGCCATATAAATGAGTACACGAAACGTATAATCTGTGAACTTAGATAATTGCATCCTTCAAATTTCCTTTCTCTTAACTTTTTTCTCTATTTTAACAGTTCTTATATCTTTTATAAAGGATATAAAAAATAAATGTGCATTTTACTTGCACTTTTATTTTTATCATGTTATATTAAATGTGTAAAACAAATACACATTATTTTAGGAGTTCTCATATATCTCATATGAAAAAATATATTTATATTTTCCTAGGTACGTTATCCCTACTTATAGGAATTCTAGGTATCTTCTTACCTGTTCTTCCTACCACACCACTCCTGATGCTAAGTTGCTATTTATATAGTAAGAGCTCTACTCACTTTCATAATAAACTTACATCTAGTAAAGTTTATCGAAAGTATGCTAAAGACTTTGTAGAGCATAGACAACTTTCATTAGGAAGGAAGATTTTTCTACTAAGTTTTGCTTCAACTATGCTTTTATTTCCTTTATTTATATTAAATGGAGCATGGAAACTGGTGATCCTAGGACTTTACCTTTATCTTTACTACTATTTTATCTTTAAAATTAAAACTATTAAACATACATTGGAGGATATATCATGTTAGATCAAAAAACTATTGAAATCATTAAAAGTACTGTACCAGCTCTTAAAGCACACGGTTTAGAAATTACAACTCATTTCTATAAAACTATGTTCACTAATAACCCAGAAGTAAAATCTTTATTTAGTATGGACAAACAAGCATCTGGAGAACAACCTAAGGCACTTGCTATGACAGTTCTTGCTGCTGCACAAAATATTGATAATTTAGGTGCTTTACTTCCTGTTGTAAAAAAAATTGGCCAACGTCACGTTGAGGTAGGCATTCGTCCAGAACATTATCCTATTGTAGGACAAAACCTTCTTATTGCCATTAAAGAAGTATTAGGTGACGCTGCTACTGATGAAGTTATTGATGCTTGGGGTCAAGCATACGGTGTTATTGCTGATGTGTTTATCGAAGTTGAAAAAGAAATTTACGCACAACAAGCTTAATATAAAAAAGAACTGCAAAATATGCAGTTCTTTTTTATATCTTATTTAATTAGTTAGCTGCATAGTAGCAACGTTTTGGTGAACCAATTAATTCTTCTGCTTTAAGTTCTTTAATTGCTTTATCTACCTCTTTTTTATCTACGCCTAAACTTTCAGCAATTTCTCCAGCTTTCATTGGTTCATTGTTTTCTTTTAATAAATTAAGTACTTTATCCTTTGCTTCCATGATTACTCTCCTTAAATAATTTAATTATTTTCTTTATTATACTAAATATATTTTCGCCATTCAATAATTATTATCTAATAATATAAAATACATTCTTTGCTTTTAATTTTTATTTTCAGCTTGTCACCTTCTAGCATTTTTATCATATGTATATATTGATATCCTATTCCTTATAGAAGGGGGTTCTTTACCCATGTCACATTTTTTCAAAAAAATAACTACTGCTTTTTTTATTATTATTCCTTTATTATTAAGCACGCTCTGTTTTGCAAGTTCTCTATCACCTTCTAGTAACACGCTTTATAATGGTATTGATGTAAGTGAATGGCAAGGTAACATTGATTTTTCTCAAGTTAAAGATTCAGGTATTGATATTGTTTATATTCGTACAGGTGAAGGAAGTAACTACATTGATGCTTACTTTAATACTAACTATAAAAATGCCAAAGCTGCTGGATTAAATATTGGCTTTTATCATTATGTAACAGCTACTACGCCAGAGGAAGCCATAGAACAAGCCAAATTCTTCGTATCCCTTACTAAAGATTTAGACCCTAATTGCAAATTAGCTATGGACTTTGAAAGTTTTGGGTCACTTAATAATGGAGAGATTAATACGATTGCCTCAACTTTTCTTCAAACAGTCAGGGAACTAAGTGGTAAAGATGTGATTATTTATAGCGATACTTATAATGCTATAAATACTTGGGATAATTCTCTTACTATTTATCCTCTTTGGGTAGCTGAGTATGATGTCACAGAACCTAGAGCAAATGATAAATGGAATCATTGGGTTGGCTTCCAATATTCTGATGCAGGTACTGTACCTGGTATCAACACAACTTCTGTAGATTTAGATCATTTTACCCCTGATATTTTCCTCTCTGGTACTTCTAATGCTACTTCTTCTAATGCTACTTCTTCTAATACTTCTTCAACCAATATATCTTCTGGTTCTTCCTCTAACTCACTCTCATATATCACTTATATTGTTCAATCCGGTGATACTTTATCTGCTATTGCACTTCAGTATAATACAACAGTTGCTGAGCTTGTTGACCTTAATAATATTTCTAACCCTAACTTCATCTATGTAGGCGAATCTCTTACTATTCCTAGCTCAAATACTTCACCTACTTCTTCTACTAATACAACTTCATCCACCATCATCTCTTCTAATACTAATACTACATCTCCAACTTACATTGTTCAGTCTGGTGATACCTTATCTGCTATTGCGCTTCAGTATAATACGACGATTGCTGAGCTTGTTGACCTTAATAATATTTCTAACCCTAACTTTATCTATGTAGGTGAGACACTTATTCTCCCTCAAACAATCTCCCAAACATCAACTAATATCCCTACAAACACTTCCTCTACCTATACTGTACAAGTAGGAGATACCCTTTGGGGCATTGCCCAACAATTTGATACAACAGTTGCTACGCTTACTTCACTTAATAATCTCTCTAATCCTAATTTAATTTATCCTGGAGAAATTATTCAGTTACCTTAACTACTACTTTAAACCAAAAATAACCACTAGCTGGTATGTTAGTGGTTATTTTCAACTAATAGCCTGGTTTTTTCTTCAATGTATCTATAAGCTGACGTGTTCTTACTAAATACTCTTGTGTTGCATCTAAGTTTTCTTTTGCAACACCTGTAAATAATATATCTACTATCATTAACTGAGTATAGCGGGATAATACTGCACCTATACGTACTTCTTGCTCGGTTTTAGGAAGTGTAATAAGAATGTCTACTAATGGATGTAACGGATTCATTAAGCATTCCGTAACACCTATACAAGTAGCTCCATTTGCTTTAGCCTGTTGTACAGCTTCATTGACTTCCTTTGTATTGCCTTTATATGAAAAAGCAATTACAGCATCGTCAGGCCTAATATGTAAAGAACCTGCAAGACCTAGGTGATAGTCCATATAAAAAATACATTTTTTATTAATACGTACAAGTTTCTGTTGCAAATCTTGTGCTACAATACTCGAAGCTCCTACCCCAAAAAGATATACTGTATCTGCTTCTTTTATTTTCTCTACGGCTTGATTAATATTGGTGAAGTCTATAAGTTCTAAAGTATCTTCTAGGGTAAGTTTGATATTATTAACGATTTTTTTTGAAATGATTTCTAGGCTATCATCAGATTGTAGTAAGGTTCCTATTTCTGGCCTAGTCTCTGCTTCAATATTTCTTGCTAACTCTATTTTCATTTCTCCATAACTCGAATAGCCTATTTTCTTTGCAAATCTTACCACTGAAGCTGGGGATGTTTCACTATACTTTGCAAGTTCATTTGTTGTAAGCCCTACAGCATTTTCAGGTGTTTTTATTATAATATCTGCTATCTTTTTTTCTGAAGTTGTAAATGCTTCATATATCTGGCGGATTTTAACTAAGCAATTCATCTTTGCAACCTACTTTCTATCAAATTTTCTAACCTTTAGAAGATCATTTTAAGGTTACAGGAAGTTTTCCTTTTGGCTCGGCTTTTCCCATTAAAACTTGTATCAAACTCTCCATTGCTTTAGTTGTATATTCATAGGATAAAAGACACCCTTTAACCTCTTCTAATACTTCAATATCGTAGGGAATACGCATTGGAAGCAAAATAACATTTGGATTAATTGCCGTCACTTTACGTACCAATTCTAGCTGTGTAGCTGCTAAGATCCCATTATGTGTACAGCAAATGATAAGTTCTCTTTCTTTTGCTTTTTTTACTGCCTCTTCTACTTGTTCTTTAGTTGGTAGATTATCTATTTCATAAGCCTCTACTTTTCTATCTGAAATACGCTCTTTAAAAAATGTTGCAAAGTTTGGCGCTATTCTTGTACCATCTGCTCCTGTAAGCACTCTTCCATTAGGGGCTATAACTAAAATATCTCTAGCACGAATAGGTATAACCCCCTCATTCTTAACTACCGTAATACTCTCTAAACTTACCTTCTTTGCCAGCTTTTCATAATTTTCTTGATAAAGGTACTTTCTAGCCTCTTCATAGGTCATATCCATGAATTGTGTACTATTCCACTCTCTCTTAGCTTTTAATATACGTTCTAAAGACTGATCTAATCTTGCCTCATCAATCCGTCCTTCTTCTATTGCCTGATAAATTTCTTGGATGGCTTCTAACTGTTTTTCCTTGGTATGAGAAATACATATAAGATCTGCTCCTGCTTGGATTGCCATAGGTACGGCCTTAGCCGTTCCCCATTCTGTATCAATCGCTTTCATCTCCATACAATCTGTAATAATTAGTCCTTGATACCCCAGCTCTTCTCTTAAGAGCTTTGTAACTATAGGATAGGAAAGTGTTGCTGGCACTTCCTCTTTCTCATACGCCATAAATCTAATATGAGCAATCATAATTGCTTTAACACCCATTTTAATAGCTTCTTTAAAAGGATATAACTCTACCTTGTTAAGACGTTCTTTCTCATGTGCTACTACAGGCAATGCCAAATGTGAATCTATACTCGTATCGCCATGACCTGGAAAATGCTTAGCCGTTGCAATAATACCTGCTTGTTGTAATCCTTCTATATAAGCATTCCCCCGCATTGCAACGTCGTTAGCCGTTTCTCCAAAGCTTCTTATTCCAATAACAGGATTATGAGGATTGTTATTTACATCAAGACTAGGCGCTAAGTTAAAGTTAATTCCTAATGCTTTAAGCCCTACTCCTGTAGCATAAGCAATTTGCTTTGTTTCTTCTAATGTTGCACCTGCTGCCTGCGCCATATTTCCCGGAAATACTGTCACCCCATCATATAGTCTTGTTACAATACCATTTTCTTGATCTATAGTTACAAAAAGAGGAACACCATTACTTTTTATAGCAATTTTTTGTAATTCTTGTACGAGATGAAATACTTGTTCTGCACACTGACAGTTATCTTCAAATAAAATGATATTCCCTACATGATATTGGGTAATCAATTCATAGATCTCTTCATTTACCGTCGTTCCTTTAAAACCTACTACCAATAACTGACCTATTTTTTGTGCTAAATTCAATTTGTTCCCCTCCTATCTAAGACTTCCTTGTAAAAGGTGTAATATTTCCTAAGACAACTCTCTCCTTCGCACCTGTTGCACCAAGTACATTACTAGCCATACCATGCATTGTTTCATTGGCTAGAACAGCAAAAGCAATTGCCTCTTTAGAAGCAGAAGTATAACCAATGTCTTCTTGTGTCATAACCTTAGCATAAGGTAGTAGCTTTCTAAGCATAGCCATCAATGTCTGATTATAGCTCCCACCACCTCCTATGATTACCTCTTCTATAGCTACCTTAGGCGCAATAAAAGTTTCATAGTTATAGGCAATGGACTGTGCTGTGTACATTGTTACTGTTGCGGCTAGATCTTCTACTGAAAGTTGCCTATTCTCTTGTATGAGCTTAGTTACAAACTGTTTCCCAAAAAGTTCTCTTCCCGTTGTCTTTGGTGGGACCTGCCTAATATAAGGTATTGCCATAAGATTTCTTAGAAGTGTCTCATTGATACATCCTTTTCCTGCAATCATGCCATCCTTATCAAAAGGTATACCTACTAAAGATTGAACCACTTCATTGATAATCATATTACCAGGCCCTGTATCAAAGGCAAATACGTCCTCTAACTTTGTATGTTTTGGGATAACCGTTACATTGCCAATGCCACCTATATTTTGCAAACATCTATTCTTATTACCTTTATAAATTAAAAACTCTGTATAAGGAACAAGTGGTGCACCTTGCCCTCCTGCTGCCATATCCATTACCCTAAAGTTTGATACAACTGGCGTCTGAGTCTCATAAGCAATAACTGCTGGTTCACCTATTTGTAGTGTAGAACACAGAGTATGTTGCATTGCCATTGGTATATGATAAATTGTCTGTCCATGAGAACCTATATAAGCAACTTGCTCCATTTTAACTCCAGCCTGCTTACAAACCGCCTGTGCCGCCTCTGCAAATGCATAACCTAACTCAAAGTTTAAGCTACATATCATTTCTACATTAGAAGTCTCTAGGTTACAAGCAGCCTTAATCTTCTCCCTTAATGGTTCTTGTATTGCCATTTCTACAAAGTCTATAAGCTCTACTTTGGTCTGTTCTCCATAACCTTCAATACCTACAAGCGCTGCATCTATACCATCTAAGGAAGTGCCTGACATAAGGCCTATAACATATCGTTTATCCATCTTACTTCCTCCGTAGTTTACTAGACTTCTTTAGAAAATTGTGGAAGGTAGTCTTTATGTGCTTCTAATAATTCATCAAGTACGATTTTTGCATATTTTTGTGAGGCTACTAATGGATTAATCATCATAGCATATAAAGCCTTTGTATATTCCCCTGTGACAGCTGCTTCACATGCTGCTACTTCAAAGGACTTGATTTGCTGTACTAAACTCTTAGCTGATTTAGGTAATTTACCTACCGCAAGAGGAATAGGACCATTTTTTGTAATGACTGCACTAACTTCTACAACCTCATCATACTCTAACTCTTCCATAGCCCCTTTATTGATTGTGTTTACAACTTGGATATCTCCTTTATCATTGTAAATGGAACAAATCAGATTACATGCTGCATCACTGTAGTAGGCACCTCCACGTTTTTCTAACTGCTTGGGCTTTTCTTTCAAACTCGTATCTTTATAAAGCTCAAATAATTCATCTTCTAACTTCTTTACAGTCTCTGCACGGGTACCGTGTTGTTGAAACTTTATAATAGCTTCTTCTAAAGATTCTTTTTGCATGTAATAATAGCGATGATAAGGTGAAGGAATAGCACCTAGTTCCCTTACAAAGGCATTATTCCACTCAGTACCTGTAATGTTGTTCATACTCTGGCTACCCCATCTATTCAGTACATATTCAGTTTTATCTTCCCCATCTACATAGATACCTGTTACATAACTCATATGATTTAAACCACCCATTGTTATATGCACTTCATTTCTGGGTCTTTCAACAATCTTAGCAATTGCTGTATGCATATCAAAGGGAACATTACACAATCCCACAACCCGTTTAATATTACTGTATCTATTAACTGCTTCTGTTATAATACCTGCTGGATTGGTAAAGTTAATAAGCCATGCATTAGGACAAAGTTCCTCTATATCCTTACAGATTTCAAGAATAACAGGAATGGTACGTAGCGCCTTGAAAAGCCCTCCTGCTCCATTTGTCTCCTGCCCAAACATACCATGACTAAGGGGAATACGTTCATCTTTGATACGTGCTTGAAGCAATCCTACTCGAAACTGCGTTGTTACAAAGTCAGCATCTTTTAAAGCCTCTCTTCTATTAAGAGTCATATAAAGTGTGATAGGAACACCAGCTTTCTCTATCATACGTTTTGCAAGATTTCCTACAATTTCTAACTTTTCTTTCCCCGCTTCACAATCCACTAACCAGATTTCTTTAACTGGTAATTCATTATAGCGTTTGATAAAACCTTCAATTAATTCTGGGGTGTAGCTTGAGCCTCCACCTATTGTTACAATTTTAATTCCTTGACTCATGATTTCCCCTTCCTTTCTATCTCTATCTATAAATAGCTTCCATTTCCTCTATGATTTGCTTACGCAGTGTACCACCTATTTCTTGATTATACGCTAGCTCAAGTGCCCATAAAACTGCACCTATACCTGGTGGCACTTGAAGCACACTATAGTTATAACGCCCTTCCCTAAGTATCTTTACATATGCCTTATAACGTTCAATCAAAATAGGAGTTGTTGGTTTTACCCATACAGAACCAGCTAGAATAATATCTACTACTTCGTCTTGTTCAAACTGAAGATTATTGATACACCCTACTGTAGACTCTGCTAGAGATGATGCCACTCTATCTATAATATGATTTGCAAGTTGATCTCCTCTTTGGGCATATTCAAGTACTAAAGTTACAAAAGGGGTGTGATTTAGGCCCTTACTATACTGCTGCGTAACCGCTTCAATATAAAGCAACTTGTCCCTTACTCCTAACAACTCCATAACAGGCCCTACTAGATTAGATGCTTCTCCACATCTATAGAGGATGCTATAGATGTCTCTAAGTAGTAGCCTTGTAATAAAGGCACCACCTGCATCATCTCCAGATAAATAGCCAACACCACCTACTTGCAACCTATGTCCCTTACTATCAATCCCAACTGTTACTGTTCCAGTTCCATTAATAGAGCAAATACCCCTTCCACTTTCATTGCCTACCTTAAGTCCCAAATATCCATCATTATCTACAACAAATTTCTTCAGCCCAATCCTATTTATAACTGCCTCTAGATACTCTTTTTGACTAGGGATATCTAATCCTGCAAGTCCAAAGGCTCCACTTACTATATCTTCTATTTCAATACCCTTGTCACTGAGTAGATAGTCTAAGCACCTTTTCATTTCTCTATATGTACCCTCATAACTATCTACCATTTTTTCATGACTACAGGTTGCTCCTCTAAGGTGAGAAACAAGCTTACCTTTTATATCAAATAAAAAATAATCTGTTTTGGTATTACCTCCATCTACACCTATGACATATTGTTTACCCATAACTACGCCTCTTTCTTTCTTACTTCTTCATAGGATTTAATGGCTATACTCATTTGTCCATGATGCTCATCTAGTAATGCTTTTACCTTTTCCACTTCTAAGCCTGTTTTTAACATCACGATAGCCTGTTTAACCTCATACTGTGTAGCTTCTAACACCCTTGTCGCTTGCTCTCGTGTACATCCTGTTGCTTGGATAACAATAGACTTTGCACGTTCCACAAGCTTTTCATTAGATGCTCTAACATCTACCATCAAGTTAGAATATACTTTACCTAATTGAATCATTGCTCCTGTAGATAACATATTAAGCACTAGCTTTTGAGCTGTCCCTGCCTTCATACGTGTTGAACCTGTAATAACTTCTGGTCCTACTACTGGCTCTATAGCCATATGAGCAACCCTTGCCATCTCACTATCTTTATTACATGCAACAGCTATAGTACTTGCTCCTATTTGATTACCGTATTCTAACCCGCCTATAACATAAGGTGTACGCCCACTTGCTGCGATTCCTACTAACACATCTTTTCTGTTAAATCCTATATCCTTCAAATCTTCTACTGCTAAGTCCTTACTATCTTCAGCACCCTCTCTGGCCTTAAACATGGCTCCATTGCCACCTGCCATAATCCCTTGAACCACTTCATCTGTTACGCCATATGTAGGACGGCATTCTACTGCATCCAACACACCTAAGCGTCCCGAAGTTCCTGCTCCAAGATAAACAAGTCGTCCTCCTTGTCTAAGGGCACCTACTATAATTTCAACTGCTTTTGCAATATGTTCAATCTCTTTTTCTACAGCTTCAGGTACTTTCTTATCTTCCTCATTAATAATTCTAAGCATTTCCTGAGTACTCACTGTATCTATTTGTTTAGAGGATGGATTGCGCTCCTCTGTTGTTAAACCTTCTAATTTAATCGCCATTGATTACCTCCCATGTATGCCCTAATCATATAGGTGTCTATTTTACTTCACTCATTTACCTATCCCTTAACAGCTCCTACTGTAAGCCCCTTTACAAAGTACTTCTGTAAAAATGGATAAAGTACAATAATTGGTAACGTAGAAGTGATTATAACTGCGGATTTAATAGAAATTGCAATCGTTGCCTTATCCGCTGATCCTGCCCCTTCACCCATAACGGCTGTACCATTTACAATATTGCGTAAAAATAGCATAACTGGGAATTGACTCGTATTTAAATAAATTAATCCATTAAACCAATCGTTCCAGAAAAATACTGCGGTGTATAATCCAATAGTAGCTAATGCTGGCTTGGATAGTGGAATAACTATCTTTTTCAAGATACCAAAGTAGCCAAGTCCATCAATAAGCGCTGCTTCTTCTAACTCTTGAGGTAAAGATTTAAAAAAGTTAATTAAAATAATCAAGTTAAATTGATTGATAGCAAAAGGTAATAACATAGCCCATATGGTTCCTGTTAAATGCAAACTAGAAATTAAAAGATAGTTAGGAATGAGTCCTCCTGAGAAGTACATTGAAAAAATAACCATCTTCATTAATAGACCATGTCCCTTTAAAAATGATTTAGATAATGGATAAGCAAAGAGGGTCGTCATTGCTAGTGCAATAGCTGTTCCTACAACGGTATAAAAGATGGTATTGCCATAAGCTTTAAAAAAGTTAGGATACGTAAAAATTTGTTTATAAGCTTCTAGATTAAAACCAACTGGCCATAACTTCACCTGATTATTTACAATTGCCTTTGGATCAGATATAGAAAGTGTCAGCATATATAAAAAGGGGATAATACAGATGAGTAGAACAAGCCCCATGATTATATAGATAACAGTATCCATGATGGTATTACTTTTTGATTTATATCGCTTACTCATGGTCACCCTCCCTTAGTAAATACCTTCACCGGTAAATTTCTTACTCAATCGATTGGTTGTACTTACAAGCAATACCCCTATAATGCCACTAAACAACCCAATAGCTGTCGCATAAGAATAGTTTTGATTCATTAATCCCACACGATAAACCAACGTATTAATAATGTCACTTACTTCTGCATTATTAGGTGTGTACATCAATAATACCTTTTCAAAACCTAAACTCAGAAGTCTTCCTACTTCCAAAATTAACATAACCATAATAGTTGGCATAATGCTTGGAATGGTTACATACATAATACGCTGAATACGTGAAGCTCCATCTATCTCAGCAGCTTCTAATAAGTCCTCGCTAATTCCTGTAATAGCTGCTAAATAAATAATTGCTGTCCACCCCATAAACTGCCACGTATCTGTGAAAATATAAAGAGACCTAAAAAAACGTGCTTCATTCATAAAGTAAATAGGCTCCATGCCACAAACATCTTTTAAAAACTGATTTAAAATACCTGAACTTGGTGACAATATTTCTCCTAACATTGCAATAACAACTACTGTTGAAATGAATCTTGGCATATAGGATACTGTTTGAACCAGCTTTTTAAATTTTAAATTACGCACTTCATTAAGTAATAAAGCGAAAAGTATAGGAATTGGAAAGTTTACAAGCAAATTAAGTAGAGACAACGTAATAGTATTACGGAATGCACGCCAAAAAGAAGGATCTTTTATAAACATTTCGAAGTATCTTAAACCAGCCCATTCTGTTCCAAAGGGACTCATCCCAGGACGATAACGTCTAAAGGCTAATACATTTCCAAACATAGGGATGTACTTAAATACAATAAAATAAATTAATGGTATGAGAATCATAACGTAAAGTTGCCAGTAACGCCTAAGATGCATTCCCCAGCCTTCTTTATTATCTTGCTTATGCATAGCTCCTCCTCCTTTTAATAAGAAAGGAGCTGTTTAATATAACAGCCCCTTTAGATACTTCAGGGTAATGCTATTTATTTCAAATTATCGTTGTAAATACTACATAATTTTTCAATCTGCAAGTTTTTCATTTCTTGTACATAGTCATCCCAGTCATTTTCTACGCTCTTAGTTCCAGTAACAAATGCATTATCCCATTTTTCAAAAGCATCAAGAAGTGGTGATTGTAACATGCCTGCTTCTTCTGCTTGAAGATCATCTAGCATTGGTGTTGGTGGGATATATTGAATAGCGTTATCCATTTGTGCTACTTCTTTATTAATACGTGAATAGTTTTCATCATACTTACTCATCTCTCTTACATTTACCCAAATCATTTGTGTTACGTCTGAGCCACATCCATATTTCACTTGCATTGTCTTATAAATGCCATCTGGTGAATTAACAATTTCATCAGTATATGTAATTGCATCATCTTGACCTGTGTACGTTGTACCTTCTACACCAAGACACCAAATCTTAGCACCTTCTTCAGAGAAGAAAATCTCATCAATTTTACGTACTACTTGTTCAAAGTCATCACGTTTACTTGTTTTAGTTGGGAAGAGAATACCACTACCAGTCTTACTCTTTGGTTGATGATGTGCACCTGATGGTCCTTCAAGTGGTGCATACATTTGGAACTTAATACCTTCAATATCACTTGTTCCTTCTAGACCACCAATTTGATCATAATAAGCATATGTTGCGAAAGATTTACCTGTTGCAAGTTTTTGTGTCCAGCGGTCTCCATCAATTGGTTCTGCCATTTCAGGGTCAAGTAAACCTTCTGCATAGAGCTTTGCAACAAAACTTACATATTCTTTATAGCGGTCATCAATAGCTCCAGCAAAATATTCTTGTTTATCATAATCCCAACTCAATGTACCACTACCTGATGCAGCGTTCTTACCAAGGCTTACCCCATAAGAAGGCATTGTCATACGATAAAGTACCCTTGGTCCAGCCAAAATTGTAAGTGGGTATGAATCTGGATTTTCTTGTTTAAATGTTTTAAGTACATTGTATAAATCATCAAAGGTTTTAGGTGCTTCTAAACCATATTCCTTTAATAAGTCTTCTCTTAAAATAAGTCCACCATCATAGAATGGTTGATCAAAAAGTGCTGGTAAGTAATAATACTTTCCATCTTTTAAGCGAATGGTCTCTATGTCTTCTTCTAGTCCAAACTTCTCAACCATTTGATTGAAATTCGGTGTCCAATCACTATAATCACTAATAGGTACAATCGCTCCATTTAATGCTAAAGCAGCATTTTCCCCTTTAGTACTTTGATAGAGAATAACATCTGGTGCATTATTTCCTGTATTAAGTGCTAGTGATACTTTTGTTTGATAATCTGCAATAGGAATAGGTTCAAAATTAAGTTTTACATTATATTTACTTTGGACTTCTTGTACAGTAAGCCAGTTCTCACTAAATGGTAATGTGGCATTGTCAGAATAGTAAAGTGTGATATTGAGCTTATCATCCTTAGTTGTTTCTTTTGTTTCTTCTTTAGTAGTCGTTTCTGGTGTTGTAGAATTATCTATTGTATCATTTGAATTAGAGGATGTAGAACATCCTGCCATAGTACCTAATATAAGCCCTGTTGATAATGCTGCTGCCAAAAATCGCCTTATGCTCTTTTTCATTTATATCCCCCTTTTGGTACACCCTAAATGTTGTTGTACAGTGTATATATATGCTAGCTTAGGGGAATCAATGAAAAGTTTTTTCACGTTTTTTCTAAATTGCTGACTTTTTTGTTTCTAACACAAAAAAGGCTTTGTCCAACTAATCACTAAGATTAATTGGACAAAGCCTTTTACAAATTGCGGAGTCAGGACTTGAACCTGAGACCTTCGGGTTATGAGCCCGACGAGCTGCCAACTGCTCCACTCCGCGTCATTATGTTGTTATACTTATAAAAAAATTTTGGCAGCCACCTACTCTCCCGGTCCGTCTCCAGACAAGTACCATCGGCCGACTAGGTCTTAACCTACGTGTTCGGTATGGGAACGGGTGTGTCCCCTAGTCGCATCGCCACCAAAAATATTTCCGTCTTGTGTTATTCACTTGACGACTTCTACTATGTTACACCATTTGCCTACATAGGTCAAGTCTTTTTTATGATTTCTTTAAATTTCTTCGTCACAGCAATAAATAACTGTTAAATTCGGATGGAGTTGTAAAATAGATGCTGGAACTTGTGGAACAATTGGTCCCTTAAGTGCTTTTCTTAAAATATCTAATTTATCATTTCCACTTGCTATTAAGATGATTTTTTTAGCTTGCATAATAGATTTAATACCCATTGTAATTGCTTGACGAGGTACTTCATCTCTGCTTTCAAAAAATCTTGTATTAGCTTCTATTGTCGTTTCACCTAAATCAACTACATGAGTCATTTTTTCAAAAGCTTCATCTGGTTCATTAAAACCAATATGACCATTATGTCCGATACCTAAGAGTTGAACATCTATACCACCTAGATTCTCAATAAGTTCATCATATCTTATACATTCTGCTTCTAAATCTGTTGCTAATCCATTTGGCACATGAGTATTTTCTTTTTTAACATTAATATGGTCAAAAAAGTTTTGATTCATAAAGTAACGATAGCTTTGTACATTATCACCTGATAAAGTTAAATATTCATCTAAGTTAACTGTAGTTACTGATGAAAAATCAATATCATTTTTGTTATACCAATCTATTAGTTGCTTATATACTCCTAAAGGTGAAGATCCTGTTGCCAATCCTAATACACTTTTCTTATTTAAAATAACCTGTGCTGAAATAATATTTGCTGCTTTACGGCTTAAGTCCTCATAGCTTGATGCTTTAATAATTAACATATATTATCCTCCTCCTTTACCTCTATTATAATACGATTCATTGTATATTTTAATTCTTAATCTGAATGGTTACTTGATGTGGATTAAGGTAGCTTGAAAAGAATAGGGTAGGAACACCTAAATGATTACGCATAATACTTTGTACATTAATAATAGGTGTACCTTGCGCAATTTCTAATAAAACTGCATATTTGAATGGTACAATCATAGGATAAAAGCGTTGTTCTACAACACTTTCATTGATACATTTCTTTATATCTACTACCTTACTAATGTTAGCAATATCATCACTACTCAAATATTTTTTTACAAAATATATTTCATCTAGTGTTTGTGGCTGACCTTTGTAATGTGCAGTCCTAACTATTTTAAGAATTAGTTCTTCAACCTTTACATTAAGTTTTTCAGCAATTTCTTTATCTGCTGGTATAACATTAAAGTATAGATTTTTATAGACTGTATCTTCATGCTCCTCATATAATGTATTTGATTTATATAAAGTTTTATCTGCTACAAATGTCCCTTTATTTTTAATACGATATAAATAGCCATCATTAACTAGAGCATCTACAGCTTTTCTAGCTGTCATACGACTGATGTTAAAGTGTAATGCCAATTCTCTTTCAGACATAATAGGCTCATTTGGACATTTATGCATAATCTCTTCTTTTAAGTTTTCAATTACTTGTATATAAACCGGTTTCTCTATCTCGTTCATCCTACCCCTACCCAATCTATTTTATAAATTCAAAGACCACCCATGGTTCAATAAAATCTAATAGCATACGTTCGTTGTTTGCAATATGCCCTATTACATTTTTGTTGCCTTCGTTAGGCATATCCTTTAAGATAATGTGCATTTCTCCCTTATATCTACCATATTGGTCATTAAGGATAACAACGTCACCACGTTTTAAATCTCTCGTATTTTTAGGAGGTATTGATTCATTTGCAAAAGTAATACGTGTCATTGTACTTCTTGCCATGTATTCGCTCATATCACCACGTACAAAATGTAAGTGCTCGTATAAAATCTTTTCTTCAACCTCTGATAAGTCAACTTCCTTATCAATTGTAAAGCTTAACTTATTAGGATTTATCTTTGCAAGGCGGCTTAACTCTTCTTCACTAGCATAAACATTAGCAATAATAACATCATCTACTAAACCTGTTGCAAATAAATGTCTAGCTTGTACATCTATCGGTAAAAAACGATGCTCTTCTAATGTACATAATCCTTCATTTACTGGCCATGGACCATATGTGCCTGGTTCTTGACTAGAAACGAATGCAGCTACTGGAACATCATGTTTCTTGATATCTTCACTACATTTTTTGAAATGCTCATAACTTAATCCAGTATATTTTTGAGGATAAAAATTATGACAGGTAATAATGTTTTCTTTATTTCCTTTATAACTTAAGATATAGTCTAAATACTTTGTACCTAAGCTTGCATTAATCTCTATTTTTAATCCATAAGGATTATAGCTCATCAGTGCTTCATTGTGACCATTAAAGCCTTCATCTAAGCGGATACCATCTACACCTATTTCATGGAAATAAGTCATATCATAAGCTGGTATATTTAACTTTTCAAATACAACAGGTGCTACGTCTACAATAAACTCCATATTGTATTGATGCGCGTGTGCTGTAAGTTGTTTATATAAATCTTTAATTTGGTCTGCTGTGTTATGTTCGCTAGAACTAATTAAACAAGAAAATATTCTTTTTACGCCATATTTGGCTGCTAATGTGATATATGCCTTATCTTTATCTAACGTTTCATAGCGTGGATAAAGAGATATTCCTAATCTTTTCATGTTGCCTCCTAAAATGTCGTTATCTCTCCCACAGTGTCTTTATCTATTGTCAATAATATAAGTTTCTATATTACATAATAACTTATTTGTTCTCTTTTTACTATTAAAATTATATAAGAGTTGCATGATTTTTGCATTAAGATTTTTTGCTTTTGTAGCACCCTTAAAATCTTCTTGATAATAGACTTTTATTTGCTGTGGGCCTAGTTCTTCGATACGATAACTTATTGTATTTGTTCCATCTCTACTCATAAATTTTGCTATATAGGATGAAGGTGAATGTATTTCTACTATTTCAACTGTTACTCTATTACTTTTACCGACTTTATTATTTAAATTCTTTTCATAGGTAAAGCCTTCTTTTAGCTGGTCAACCTTTACCTTCTTATTTGTTGTAGCATAAATATCTTGTTCTACAGAATGACTAATCTGTTCAAAAAATTCTTCTGCACCTACTTTAAGCACTTTTTCTACATGCATGACTTATCCTCCTTAGCTCTTACCCTTTTTCAATAATACAAATCCAATGATCAGAAGTAAGATGCCTTGTACAATCATCCATAAGTAATTCTCCACTAATGCAGGCCCTACCATAATACTTATACATCCCAAACTTGCAAGTGCCAGTCCCCAGCTTTTCATACGTTACACCTCTACCTTACTTATTTTGTTACTTGAAAGTAAAGAACACTGCCTACTTCTGTTGATTTAATTAATGACTTTGCCGTAGCTATTGCTGCATCTAAATCTGTTGTATCTACTTCAAATTGCATTTTCATACCCACTTTAGTTACAAATTTATAGTGAATATCACCATTATTGTTTTCTAGTAAGTCAATGATGTAGTCTTGTTTAAGTGGACAATTTATATAAATCATATTTAGTGCTCCTTTATTGCTCGTATTCTTATTTGTCTTCTAATTTTTTGTAAAGATCAATGAACTCATTTGCAATGATTTTAAATCCTTCTGCGCTCATTAATTGATCCTCTGCATGTAATAAAAGTACACCTACTTTAATAGGTTCTCCATTAGCTTCTTTTACAATTAAGTTTGCATGCGCTTTATGACCTAGCTCGAAAGATTCTTCACCTTCTTTAATTAAAAGCTCAGCTTTTTCAAAATCTCCAGTTTTAGCAGCACGAATCGCTTCAATATATAAAGATCTTGCATTTCCTACGTTAGCAATAATTTCAAAACATAATAATTCTAATTCTTCCATGTTGTTATCCTACCTATCTTATTTTTATAGTAAATTTTCTTTTATAATTAAATCTTCTCTCTTATAAATAAGGATTGATCGAAGTTAATATAAATCCTTCTCTCAATCCTTATCGTTATGTTTTTTATCTAATGGTAATGATTATACTTGGCTATCTGCCTTGTTTGCTAATAATACGAATGGTGCATAAAGCGCAACCGCAATAATTAAGTTAACTAAAGCGACTAGTGCAGCCATCAGGCTACCTCCAGTTGCAAAGAATGCATAAATTACTGGTGGCATAATCCATGGTACCGCAACAAATGTTGGTGGGATTAAACCAATAGAAGTACAAACGTATGCTATTATTGTTAAAATAATAGGAATTCCTATAGAAGGAATAAAGTAAATAGGGTTTAATACAACTGGTAATCCAAATGTAACTGGTTCGTTGATATTAAATACACCCATCGGTGCAGAAAGTTTTGCTACTGTTCTTGATTCTTCTTTTTTAGAGAAAATAAGAATTGCAATAATTAGGGCAAGTGAACATCCTGCTCCACCTAACCAAACAAATGCATCAAATGAACCTCTTGTCCACATGTAAGGTAACTCTGCTCCTTGCATAAATGCAACGTTGTTTTCATTTAAAGCTGTAAGGTAGATACCATCTAATACAGGTGCAAGAACATTACTTCCATGTAATCCGAACATCCATAAAAGTTGTACTGCAAATACTGTAATGACAACGCTTATTAAGCCTTGTGATAATCCTAAGAATGGCATTTGTACGTATTTTGAAATTACATCATTAATAGGCATGCCTGTAAAAGCATTTACTACATATGCTAAAGTACCAATAACATAAATAGCAATTAAACCTGGTATGATTGCAGTAAAAGCACGACTTACTGCTGGTGGTACTGAATCTGGTAACTTGATCGTTACTTTAGATTTTACTAATTTGATATAAATAAATGTTGCAATAAATCCAATAAATAAAGCTGTAAATAATCCTGATGCTTGTGTATATGACCAGTTAATATAGCCCCACATGCTGCCATCAGCTGTTGTTTGTGGCATTTGTGTAATAAGTGCAGCAAAAGCAATTAATCCACCTGGTAATGGACTTACATCATATGCTTTTGATAAGTTATATCCTAAAGAGAAAACAAACACAAGTGAAAGAATAGCAAGTGTTCCCCACCATACGTTGGAGTTAATGCCGATGATTGGACTCATAGTATCTACAAATCCTGTCCATCCAAATTGTGTTGGTAAATCTCTAAAAAATACATTTAATAATGTTGCTACAGCTCCTGCCATTGTAATTGGCATGATTGAAATGAATGCATCACGTATAGCTACTAAATGTTTTTCAGCACCTATTTTAGCTGCAACTGGTAAAAAGTGTTTCTCTAACCACTCTGTCATAGCTATCTCATCCCCTTATATTTTTTGATTTTATATTTATCCTTGTAAAGTTGCTAATGCTTCTTCTAATACTTTTTTACCGTTCATAGTACCATAGTGCATCATGTTAATAACTTGTACTGGCTTTTTACCTTCTACTTTATCTTGCATTTTACTTAATAAGTATCTTACTTGTGGTCCTAATAAGATAATATCTGCTTCGCCAACGTTGCTATCACTTTCTGCATCGCCTACTGCCCAGATTTTAGCTTCCACGTTCATCTCTTTAGCAGCTTCCTCCATTTTTTTAACTAATAAACTTGTAGACATCCCTGCTGAACATACTAATAAAATTTTATGCATTTCTTAGTCCTCCTTATAATAAATAAACATAAAGTTAATAATCTTACGCTTGGTATAGTCCGGTATATACATCCGGTATATACATCTGGTATATACCACTTGCTTTTATTATACCAGTTTATCTAGTTTTTACAATCATATATTAGGCAAAATGTACATTTCTATTATTTTAAACAAAAAATAATATCAGTAAATGTATATATACACCTAATAATAAGGTTAAATTTTTATCACATATACATATTAACTAGTATTCATCATCATTTTTATGCACATATACCTTAAGATTTATTACTCTATTGTTCAATTTTCCTATGAAATAGGTTGGATTTTCCATACTTTATAATCAGTAATTTTAAATACCATATTAGTTTGCATTTCTTTTGCTATTCTTATTCTTTTATTTTAGATATACATTCTAAACCTTTGATTTGTTCAAAATAAAGTCAGATGCTATCTATAATAAAAGAGCCATGAATTACTCTTATATAAATAGAAGTAATCCATGGCTTGTATTTAGTACTATTCATTTTATTCAAGCTTCATATCTAGTATTATCCTAAGCTTAAGTCATTTCTTTTGTTTTTATATCATCTTTTATAAAAAGATCCATAGATGCGTATAACTCAGTAAATATTCATCTAATATCTCTATATAAATCTGTACAACAAAAAAGACATCCTCTCGGATGCCCATATCTCTTATACTCTCAAAAACAAATACTGCAATCATTTTAACCTGTTTTTTTAGGTCAAACCCTCGAACCGTTAGTATTGGTCAGCTACACATGTTACCATGCTTACACCTCCAACCTATCTACCTCGTAGTCTACAAGGGGTCTTACTCCATTTCTGGATGGGAAGTCTTATCTTGAGGTCTGTTTCACGCTTAGATGCCTTCAGCGTTTATCAGCTCCAGACTTAGCTACTCTGCTATAGGCTTGGCAGCCTAACAGATGCACCAGCGGTCTGTTCATCCCGGTCCTCTCGTACTAAGGACAACGCCTCTCAAACTTCCTACGCCCACGACGGATAGGGACCGAACTGTCTCACGACGTTCTGAACCCAGCTCGCGTACCGCTTTAATGGGCGAACAGCCCAACCCTTGGAACCTGCTTCAGCTCCAGGATGCGATGAGCCGACATCGAGGTGCCAAACCTCCCCGTCGATGTGAACTCTTGGGGGAGATAAGCCTGTTATCCCCGGGGTAGCTTTTATCCGTTGAGCGATGGCAATCCCACTTTCATACCACCGGATCACTAAGTCCTACTTTCGTACCTGCTCCACCCGTCGGTGTCGCAGTCAAGCAACCTTCTGCCTTTGCACTCTACGAATGGTTTCCGACCATTCTGAGGTTACCTTTGAGCGCCTCCGTTACTCTTTCGGAGGCGACCGCCCCAGTCAAACTGTCCACCTGACATTGTCCCAAACCCGGATCACGGGCTATGGTTAGAAGTTAAGTATTACAAGAGAGGTATCCCACCGGCGGCTCCATGCAGACTGGCGTCCACACTTCTTAGCCTCCCTCCTATCCTGTACATGTAATACCCAACCTCAGTATCAAGTTACAGTAANAAATGTTTAAATCCGTTATTTGCAGTATTTGTTTTTCAAAGTACAAGTTGAGATTTTCAATGTCTAAACGCTTTTTATTACCTTATCTTCTATGAAGATCCGGTTTTGAAAGGTTTATTGAATGAACTCTCAAAATAAAATAGTATCCGATTAATTACCAAATCGTTTCCTTAGAAAGGAGGTGATCCAGCCGCACCTTCCGATACGGCTACCTTGTTNTTTTATTTATCAAGGCCTACAGCCTTTTCTCAGTGGCGCCTGTGCGCTGCTGACTTGTATTAGTATAGGCTATATACTTACATATGTCAACACCCTTTCTATAATTTCTTTTTATTTTTAGTTTTTAAGGACACGATGCTATTTTAGAGAATGTTTTCCCTCTTTTTCTCACATCCTAATAGCATATTAAATTAGTATGGGTGTTCATATGATTAAAAGTGGTTTTACATTAAAGAAGTTTATTATATTAGGTATCTTATTTGTAGCTGCTGTAGGTAGCCTTTTGCACTTCCTATATGATTGGAGTAATCAAAACATCCTAATAAGTTTCATTGCTCCCGTTAGTGAAAGTGTTTGGGAACATTTCAAACTAGGATTTTATGCCTTGCTACTCTATGGACTTATTACTTACTTCTTTATAAGAGATAAAGTAAATAATTTTATATTTGGCCTATCTCTATCTTCTATTGGTCTAAATGTAAGTATTGGGTTACTTTTCTATCTCTATAAACTTTTTATTCATCATAGTATTCCCTGGATTGATATTACCTTGTTTATAATAGGTATAATCTTTGCCTTTTTTATCTTATATAAAATACTTGCACTTCCACCTTTACCACCTATCTTTAACTGGATTGGTATCTTTATTATTCTTATTACTATTAGTGGTTTTGTTATTTTCACATTTAAACCACTTACTCGCTTTGATATTTTCAAAGATCCTACTAAATAAGAAATAGCAAAAGTCACCTAGTAGTATAATAACCACTAGGTGACTTTTAGATAACAAAAAACCTCTATCAATGATAGAGGTCGAATGAAGCCGACGATCGGACTCGAACCGATAACCTGCTGATTACAAGTCAGCTGCTCTGCCAATTGAGCCACGTCGGCATATTCAATTTTGCTTATTGCTTTCGCAATAAAAACTCCCCGAGTAGGGTTCGAACCTACGACCCTTCGGTTAACAGCCGAATGCTCTGCCGCTGAGCTATCGAGGAATATTATAAAGGATATAGGCCCGAGTGGACTCGAACCACCGACCTCACGCTTATCAGGCGTGCGCTCTAACCACCTGAGCTACGAGCCTATATTGTGTGTCGCTGTTAAGCACTAGCGACGTGTATTATAATGCCTTAAATCCGGACAAATGTCAATAGGTTTTTTGAAACTTTTTAACCTTTTTTGTCTAACCATTGAAAAATAAGGTTTTATGATTCTAATTTTTTTCCCATATCCCATAAACAAATCTTTGAGTAACCCAATTGATTTGCTTTTCTTCTAGCATTGCTATCATATCATCCCTAACTTTTTTATCTCTTAGTGATAATATTGCTTCATAGTCTGTCATTACTCCACTTTGAAGAATCCAACTGACTAATACTTTAGCTGATGCAAAACCGCTAATATGTCTTATTTCTTTACATACATGTGTTTTAAGTTTCATTTTTTCACATTTTTTATTTAGTTTTTTTATATCTGTAGGTAATCCATTAACTAATTTCACTGCATTTACCTTATTGTTGTATTTAACAAATAATTTATGATATATATTAACTATTTCTGGAAGAGTATCTCTTAAACTTGTAATAATAAGTAATTTCCCCTGTGGCTTTAATACACGAGTACATTCTTCTATGAGAGCATCTAATACTGTTGCCTTATTAGGCCACATACACAAAATGATATCAAATGTATCAGGTAAACATACTTGTAGATATTGTAGGCTATTTCTATTAATATAGGTCACTTCTTCCCCTAGTATAGCTTTTGCATAAATTATATTTTCCTCATTCCTTTCAATCAAGGTATAATCTGCATCACTATATTGCTTTTTCAAAATAGAAAGATTTTGACCTCTTCCTCCTGTAACATCTAATATCTGAGCTGGCATATTTACATCTATTAACGCCTCTAACTCTTCTATAACTTTTTCATTATGACGTTCCATCATTTGAATAAATGCAGGCTCATAGCACTCACTTATATTACTATTTGATTCTTGCTTTTCTATGTATGCAATTGCTTTTTTATTTTTAGGCTTTTTGCTTATATTTTCATAGATCAAACGTATAATACCCATCTCAGACTCCTTCTAACATTTAATTAATTCTATCTTATCATTAGTTAGTATTGACTGACAACTTAAGATTGTATACTTTTTAACATTATAAAAGGACTACTTTCGAGGGGGCGAAAGTAGTCCTTTTATAATGTTCTCTATTTATTATTTACCGAAGTATCTGTTTAATAAACCTTCGAATGCTTTACCGTGACGAGCTTCGTCTTTAGCCATTTCATGTACTGTATCATGGATAGCATCTAAGTTTAATTGTTTAGCAAGTGTTGCTAATTCTTTTTTACCAGCTGTTGCGCCATTTTCAGCAGCAACTCTTAACTCTAAGTTTTTCTTTGTTGAAGATGTAACTACTTCACCTAATAATTCAGCGAATTTAGCTGCATGTTCTGCTTCTTCGTAAGCTGCTTTTTCCCAGTATAAACCGATTTCTGGATAACCTTCTCTATGAGCAACACGTGCCATAGCTAAGTACATACCAACTTCTGTACATTCACCTTCAAAGTTAGCTCTTAAACCTTCAATAATTCTTTCATCAGCACCTTGTGCTACGCCTACTACGTGTTCGTCAGCCCATACTAACTCACCTGATTGTTCTTTGAATTTGTCAGCACCTACGTGACAGATTGGACATTCAGCTGGAGCTGCGTCACCTTCGAAGATATAACCACATACTGTACATACATATTTTTTCATAATTAATTCCCTCCATTTAATTATTTTGATTTTCTAGTTTTATTTGAAATTGTCGTTAACTAATAATTATTATTACATACTTATTGTACTCAACTATTCTGGAATTGTCAACTACTTTTTTAATAAATTTTATATTAGTAGATTTTTATTTTAAAGTCCATATAATGAGTAAAAGCGATATTCAAATTTGAAATATCGCTTTTACTCATTATGCCTTATTCTTCGTCTATTTCGATTGCGCTTACTGGACAACCATCTTTAGCTTCTTCAGCTTGCTCAACTAAGCTTTCAAGGATATCTCCTTCAATCGCTACAGCTAAACCATCATCTTCTATCGTAAAAATTTCAGAACATGTTGATTCACAAAGTCCACATCCGATACAAATATCTTTATCAACTCTTGCTTTCATATCAATTACCTCTTCTATTTTCATTTAATTATAGTTATTTAATAATTACTATTACATAATGATATTACGCAATCATTTTCTTTTTGTCAACCTCTTTTAGTATTTTCAATCTGTCTAGAGGTTTTCCAAGAGTTTCATTGTCTTTGCTCATTTCCTGTTCATATTTTTAGAATATACTAATGGTGACAATGATTTAAATACCTACTTTGAGGAGGCCCAATTTGAAAAAATTTGCCGTAATTACAGACAGCTGTTGTGATTTAACATTCGCTTCACTTCAACAATATGACTTAACTATGTTTCCTATTCGTGTTATTTATAAAGAAAAAGAATATCTTGATAAAATTGAAATTTCTTCTGAGGAAATGTATAGCAGATTACATGAAGAAGTACCTACTACTTCTCTCCCAGACCTTCATTATTGTGAAAATAAAGTTCATGAACTTAAGGAGCAAGGTTACACTGATTTTATTATCATCACTGTTTCTTCTCAACTTTCAGGTACACTTAATGCCCTTAGAATATTAAGTGAGCATTTTCCAGACCTCAACTTCCATTTCTTTGATTCACTTACTCTTGGCTATCCACAAGGTGTTATTGCTATGGAAGCTGGAAAAATGGCACAATCCGGCGCTAGTTTAGAAGAGGTTTTAGCAAGACTTGAAGACGTACGAAAACGTACTTATGGCTATATTGCTTTAGATACCTTAGAATATCTAAAAAAAGGCGGTCGTATCGGAAAAGTAACTGCTACAGTTGGTGAATTAATCAAATTAAAACCTATTATTTCATCAAATGATGATGGTGTTTTATATACTTACTGTAAAGTACGTGGCAAAAAACAATCATTTGCAAAAGTAAAAGAAATTATCCTTTCTCATTTAGATAAGGGTAAATGTAGTATATGGGTTCTTCATGGGGATGCACTACAAGGTGGCACAGACCTTTATGAAATATTAAAAGGACATCCAAATATTAATCACTTATCATTAGAAGTAGTTGGTCCTTCTATGGGTGTTCATACTGGCCCTGGTGTAGTAGGTTGTGCAATCTTAGAAGAATTCTAGAGTAAATATAAAACAAAAAGCGATACTCTATAATTAGAGTATCGCTTTTTTATAATCTGTATTTCTTAATCTTCGTCAATATCAATAGCACTTACTGGACAGCCATCTCTTGCAGCTTCAGCTTCTTCTGTCACATCTTCAGGAATATCTCCTTCAATTGCTACTGCTAAACCATCATCTTCTAATGAAAATACTTCTGGGCATGTAGCTGGACAAAGTCCACATCCAATACAAGTATCTTTATCAACTCTTGCTTTCATTGGTTTTCCTCCTAAATAAAAGATTTCTTTGGTTATTATCTCCTATATAGTGGGAATTATACTATTACATTTCCAATGCCAAATAAGGTTTGTATCGCTAATCTATTTTTTTCAATTTCTACAGCTATATTGTTCTTTTTAAGCTCTAGTTCTTCTATTAAACTTAATGTTGCATCATAATTATTTGTTTTGCGTATTTCATCAATCTCTTTATTTAACTTATCTATTTCACCATTCTTAGTATTAATTTGAGCATTTGCATCACGTATTTGGTCTTCTAAACCTTCTATCTTTATTAATTGTTCTTCGGAGACTTCTGTATAATAAAGCACATTTCCATCAATTCTTCCACCATCATATACTTTAAAACTATGTACTCCTATCTCACCAACACTTGAGCGCGTTGTCTTTAATCTTACCTTTTGGGAACTTGGCTTATATGTCCCAAATAACCAACTTTTTTCTGGAATAGCTGCCTCATATTCTCCATTTTCGTACTTATCTAAGATATATAAGTCGATTTGTTTATAATTTTTGAGTGTACTTACTTGCTCATTTATATTCGCTGTCTGATCTTGCATTGTTTTTATATCCTTTTGTAAACGTACTATCTGATTTGCTATAACATCTGTTTCTACATCTACAGTTTGTTTCATATTAATTAAGTCAACCTCTTGTAGCTGAATTTGCTTAAGGGATTCTTGAGACTTTTTAATCATTCCGTAGGCATTTGTAAAGTTTAAATACTCTTGAGCTGTTATAATACGTTTTTTATTAAGGATATCTACCCATATGCTTAAAGTCTTTACTTCTATTTCATTAGTTTTAAGTTCATTAGTAAGCGTAGTCTTTACACTTTCTGGTTGAATATAATCAAGAATCTTAACAGATATACTTTCAGCATCTCCATTATGAGGGAAATTAAGTAGCTCAAAGATACTTAGTTTGAAGTTCTTTAAAGGTATTCGCTCCCCTTTTAAACTCAATAATGTATATAGTGCATCTACAGAATCCTGAGTCAGCTTCGCACTAGCATCAAAGTATTCACTTAATGCACGTTCAAATGTTACATCATCTAACTTTTTCATATATGCCTTTATTGTATCCGTCTTTGTGCCTTGTATGATTACATCAAAGATTTCTTGCTGACTTACAAACTGAATACCTTCAGCATTATATTTTTCAAGAATCTTATCTTGACTGGCTGTATCTAAATTTTTAAAATGCTTTTCTAAAAACACACGGCTTACCTCAGATGCATCTTCTACCAAGTATTGTAGACCTTGTTTAAAATAAAGGTCATCATAATTTTGCTCTTTGGCTTTAGTTAGAATGTTTACTACTTTATCAGGCATATGTTTCATTCTAAAATAAGTAATTTGGAAGAGGTTCATGTTTATAATAACCAAAACAAATATAAACACCCCTATTACAGAAGGAATGACAACATTTTTATACGTTATAATCCATTGAATAACTTTTTCTTTTAACAAGATTAGTTTTTCTCTAAAATTCATACGTTCTCCTTGTCTCATTATGTTATTGTCTCCATTATACAATGTCTCTTAATTTAACACAATTGTATTGTCATTTAGGGTTGTCCTCTGCTATAATGGTGACAAATCCGGTTGAAGCTTAGTAGAAGAACGTCCTTATGGACTACCGAAGGAGTAACGCTCTCAGGTACTTATGTATAAGTGGGACTGCCAAGCTGACGGAACTCTGGAGAGACTTGCGTAAAGCAAGCGCCGAAGGTGCAAGGCATAGCATATATGCTCAAACTCTCAGGCAAAAGGACAGGGATTCTAATTTTATATTACAATTACATACTTTCCCTATCCCTTTTTATGCAGAGTAAAATCTAACATTAAAAGGAGATATCAAAATGGAACAACTCACAGTATTTTTAGGTAAAGTCAATGACTTTGCATGGGGATGGCCCCTACTCACGCTTTTATTAGGAACAGGTTTGCTCCTAACAGTAAGACTTGGTCTTATTCAAATTGTAAAACTTCCAAAAGCTTTAAAACTTATCTTTACAGCAAAGAATCATGGTGCTGGTGATATCAATAGTTTTGGTGCACTTTGTACTGCCCTTGCTGCAACCGTTGGTACTGGTAATATCGTTGGTGTTGCTACAGCTATTGCTGCTGGTGGACCTGGAGCATTATTCTGGATGTGGATGGCTGCATTCGTAGGTATGGCAACCAAATACGCAGAAGGCGTACTTGCTATTAAATACCGTAAAGTAGATGAAAATGGTCAAATGTCTGGTGGACCAATGTACTATATCTTAAATGGTATGGGTGAAAAGTGGAAACCACTAGCTGTATTCTTTGCTATTAGTGGTGTACTTGTTGCTTTACTAGGAATCGGTACATTTTCACAGGTTAACTCTATTACAAGCAGTATTAATAACCTTACAGGTATTGCACCTCAAATTATTTCTGTTGTCGTTGCAATTTTAGTAGGTGTCATTGTTATTGGTGGGATTAAAAGTATCTCTAAAGTATCAAGTAAAGTTGTACCTTTTATGGCAATTTTATATATTTTGGCTTGTGCTATCATCCTTGCACTTAACCTCAAAGCTATCCCAGCTGCATTCTCAACTATTATTTCTTCAGCCTTTACAGGTCATGCTGCACTTGGTGGTTTTGCTGGTGCCGTTATGAAAGAAGCTATTAGTAAAGGTGTTGCTAGAGGAGTATTCTCTAACGAGTCAGGACTTGGTAGTGCACCTATTGCTGCTGCCGCTGCAAAAACACATTGGCCAGCAGAACAAGGGCTTATCTCAATGACAGGTACTTTTATTGATAGTATCATCATCTGTACTCTAACAGGTCTTACTCTTGTTATTACAGGCGTATGGTCTACAGATATGAGTGCTGCACTTATGACTCAAGCTGCATTTGGTACAGTGTTTGGCAACTTCGGTGCTGCTACTTTATCTATTTGTCTTGTACTCTTTGCTTTTACAACAATTCTTGGCTGGAACTACTACGGTGAACGTTGTATTGAATTCTTATTTGGCGTAAAAGGTATTGTACCTTACCGTATTATATTCGTTCTTATGGTAGGCCTTGGTGGATTCCTCAAAATTGCACTTGTATGGACAATTGCAGATATCGTAAATGCACTTATGGCATTCCCTAACTTAATTGCCCTTCTTGCCTTATCTGGTGTAGTGGTATCAGAAACGAAGAAATACTTTGAACACCTTAAACAAGAAGAACAGCAAGAAAAAGAACTTAAATCAGCTGATTTAGAAAGCTTATAAATAGATTAAAAAGGACTGTTAAAGCAGTCCTTTTTTTATGTCTAGAAATATTCTTTTCATCAACCCTTCATTTTTGTGGTATGTCATCCCTAGGCCTGAATAGAATAGTATTAAGATCTTATTGTAAGGAGTGGATAACTTGGTCATACCTTTTACATTTCTTTTCTTTCTTTCACTTGTCATCCTTATGACTATCACTTATTTAAAACCTAATTCAAATCTATGTGTCGTATTTAAAACATTGACAAGCTTAGGCTTTTTAACTATTGGCACAATAGGCTACTTACTTGGCAATGGTATACCTTCAGCTACTTACCTCCTTCTAGGACTTGTACTATGTGTAATAGGTGATGTAGCATTAGCTTTTTCTCATGGCTATCCTTTGCAATATAATATGCCAGCTGCAATTGGTATTACTTCTTTTGGCTGTGCCCATTTAAGCTTTATTTATTGTTTTATCCTGCTTGGTGCCTCTATTCCTATGTACTATGTATTCATTCCTATCATTATTGCTTTTAATATCTTTTTAATTATGATTAAAGATCCCTTTAATTTCGGTGCTATGCGTTTCCTTGTTGCTATCTATGCCTTTATTATCACATTTATGTTAATTGCTGCTTTTTGTACCCATAGCCCTTTCATTATCTTCGGTGCTATTTTATTTGTCTTATCTGATATCATATTATGTTTTGTTTATTTCTTTGCTGATAGATATCCTATTTTACGTTCTATTAATTATCTTCTATATTATAGTGGTCAACTACTTTTGGCCTTCGTTTTGTGTACACTTTAAAAAAAGCCCTCCTCTAATTGAGGAGAGCTTTTCTATTTAGTAATACCATTCTTACAAACCACAGTCTATATCAATTTCAACATTATATGCTTCACTATTATAGGTCTGATCTTTAAATAATTCATTTAAAAATTCTACCATAAAGTATTTTTTGCTTATTGCTTTTAACTCTTCTCTTGTTTTAATACCTTGTTGAGTTAAAATCTCTTTGGCTTCATTAATATATTGTTTCATAAGTATTTGCATTTCTTTTTCTTCAGCCGGATTCGCCATTGTTCTACTATGATATAACTCTCTTTCAGTAATTAAAGCATCTCTGAATTTATCATTTAATTCTTCTATTCTTTGAATTTCATTCATTTATATTTTCTCCTATTGATATAATCTTATTATATATAAATAGCTTATACTTAATCCTTATTATATCATATTTGTTATCTTCTAAATACATCTATTCACTTTTTGTATTATTAAGTCATCTAAAGCCTATACATAAAACTTTTTTTACAAAATCACACTTTTTACTTGATAATATTTATCATTTGTTATATATTATCATCATACATACAAACACATACATATTTTTAGTTATTACCCTTCATTATTTTTAACCAACGAGGTGAGAAATATGAAATTCATGATGGACATTAGAGAAAAAACTTCTTTATTACACAGTGCAGCAGAAAATACAGGCTATATTAAGAAACTAGTAGATGGCAAAGCTTCTATTGATGGCTATGCAGAATACATCTTCAATTTAGAAAGAATGTACAAAGCTATAGAAGATGCTCTTGATCAAAATGAATCTAACGAAACAGTTAAACCTTTCGTAACAAGAGAGTTATACCGTTCACAGCTTATGAGACAAGATCTAAACTTCCTTTTAGGTGATCAGTTAAATTCTATGAAGCTTCTTGCTTCTACTGAAACTTGCATCTCTCGAATCGAATATTTATCTAAATATAATCCTGAACTTGTAGTAGCTTATGCTTATACACGCTTCTTAGCAGACTTATTTGGTGGTAGAACATTCCTTTCTCTTTTAAGTACAACCTATAAAGTTAAAAGTGAAGGCCTCAACTATTATCAATTCCCTGAAATTAATGACCTTAGAGGGTATGTTATGAAGTACCATAACATGTTAGCTGAAATCAATTTATCTGAAGAACAAAAAAGAGATTTCATCAACGAAGTAAATAACGCTTATATTTATAACTTAGCTATTTCAAACGAACTAGAAGCTAAATTAAAATAAACTAAAATCCCCCTCCTAGAGTGCTGTCTAACACTTCTAGGAGGGGGATTTATTATGCTCTTAATGTTCTACTTTAATATCTGTCCATACACGATCATACATTTTTTTCACATCAAGTGATAAAGGTACATAAAGTTCACTTAACTCCATTAATTCCTTTGGCATATAAGCATTAGGATTATTTCTCACATGCTCTGGTTGTTCTAGTCTTGCTTCTTTGTTTGGTGTTGTATAGCCAATTTCATCAGCTATTCTGAATGCACTTTCTTTATCACTTACAAAGTTAATAAACTTCTCAGCACCTTCTACATTCTTTGCATTAGCAGGAATACATAAGCTGTCTATCCAGAAGTTTGCCCCTTCTTTAGGAATTGTATAAACTAAGTTTGGGTATTCATCTTGAAGATTAAGTCCCTCACCTGACCAAATCATATTAAGGGCTGTCTCTCCTGATGCTATCATAGATGTTCCATTGTCAACACCATATATTGGATCTACTAATTTTCTTTGCTCTATCAAAAGTTGTTTAGCTTCTTCAAGCTCATCTGGATTCTCTGAGTTCATTGAATAACCTAGTCTTTTTAATGTTGCTCCTATAGTATCTCTATACGTATCAAACATAAATACTTTGCCTTTATATTGTTCATCCCATAGTATATCCCAACTATTTACTGCCTCTGTAACTACATTCTTATCATAAATAATTCCTATAGTTCCAAACATATATGGTACTGAATACTTATTTTCTGGATCTATGGATAAATCTAAATACTCTTCATCCATTTGAGAAATATTAGGTATGTTATCCTTGTTAAGCTCTTGAAGGAGACCTCCTTCAATCATCTTTGGCATTACTGCATCTGAAACTAAAATAACATCATATTGCGCATTACTCTCAGATAATTTCAGATACATAGTGTCCATATCATCAAAAGTACTCATCTTCACTTTGATTCCATATTCTTCTTCAAACTGTTTTAGTGTTTCTTTATCTATATTCTCTCCATAGTTGAAGAAGGTAATTGATTCCCCACTCTGTTGGCTACATCCTGTAAATAGCATCCCTGCTATTAGTACAGAACCTGCTAAGCTTAATACTTTCATTAATTTATTCATATTGATTGTTTTATCCTTTCATTATATCTATTGAGTTAAAATAAATTTTTATAATCTAACTTTCTTACTATACCACATCATCTTTAATCTAAAAAGAATAATTATCATTTAACTATTTATCTTTATATAAACAAATATTAGAACACCTCTTCATTTAAAAATATCTATCAATCAATATTTTACTTATTATGTGTACATTTATCTCCCTAAATTCATTTTGAACATCAAAAAAGGACGCACACTCTTATACTCCTAGTGCCTCCTTAACTTATGCAAAATGGCCATGTACCATTTCAGCTATTTTTTCTGGTGACTCTTCCATACCTGACTCTAACCACTTAATGAATATATTACACAATGCCCCCGCATAGTAATAAAGTTCATAACGGGAATAGTGGGACTCTGGCACTACGTAAGTATCCATATAGTTATTAACTGCATCAATAATAACACTATACATATTGGCATTCACCAAGGTTATGATTAAATGGCTATATCCTTTAAAAAACTCAAGGCAGTGACAAATACGCTTAAGTTCATGCACTTTTCCAATGTCATTTCTTTGTCTTATATCTTCTACATACTCATTTACAATCTCATACATATAGTCTGCAAGCACTTCATGCTTAGATTTATAGTATTTATAAAAAGTCATCCTAGATACACTAGCCTGTTTTACTAGTTCGGTAATTGTTATATCATCAAAATCTTTTGTTTCCATCAACTGAATTAAAGTTTTAGCTATACACATTCTAATGTACTGGTTTCTAACTGTAAGATTTGTACCACCTTCTGATATCCTCATTATCATTACTCCAATACTCTTACATTTTCACTACTTTTGTAAATTGTATCACAGACGTATACATAGTACAATTTGAACAAGTAAAACTATACATATATAATACTTTGGAGGTGTTTATGAAATACGGAATAGTTGTTGATTCAGGATGTGACGTAACAAGTTTAGCACCTGAAGTAGCTAATAAAATTGATTTTAGTAGAGCTGCGCTCAAACTGGATATCGGTGATAAAGAATTTACTGATGATTTTAATCTTAATATAGACGAATTTATGAAAGAAATGTATGCCTATAAAGGTAAAACAGGAAGTGCTGCACCTAGTCCTCAAGATTGGGTGAATGCTTATGCAAAATCAGATTGTGTATTTGCTATTACCATTACTGGTACACTCTCTGGAAGCTATTCTAGTGCAAAAACAGCAGTAGATTTATTCAAAGAACAATATCCAGAACGTAGGATTCATCTCATTGACTCTAAATCAACCGGGCCTGAAATGACACTTATTGTGAGAAAACTTTCTGAATATATGAGTCAAGATTTAGACTTTGAAGAGATTGTAGATCGCATCGAAGAATATCGCAAACATACACATCTCTTATTTGTCCTTAAATCCCTTGATAATTTAGTCAAAAATGGACGTCTTAGTAAATTCCAAGGTAGTATTGCAGGTATCCTTGGCATTAAGTTATTAGGTGTAGCAACTGATGAAGGTGAGCTTGGCTTACTCCATAAATGTCGTGGCAAAATGACAGCTTATGATAAAGCTATTGAAGAAATGTTCCTTAGACAATATAAAGGTGGCAAAATGATTATTTCACACTGTTTTGCTCCTGATACTGCAGAATACATTGCTTCTAAAGTACGTGAGCAGTTTCCACAATGTGAAATTGAAATTATGCCAACGAGTGGCCTTTGTAGCTATTACGCTGAACAAGGTGGTATCTTAATCGGATTTGAAGCATAAAGTTATTTAGATGAATAACAAAAGAGCTATAAAACTAGAAATTCACATTAGTTTTATAGCTCTTTTTCATATATATAAATCTATGTATTATACGCTAATTTTTATTTAAGTTGCTTTCTATGATTAAAGAAACTTCTATAAGATAAATAAGTCGCAAGCATGCCTGAAATAGATGTTGCCGATAGTATCATAAAGGTTACCATAATTTGAAATTTAATCGCCATAAGTGGTGAAGTACCTGCTAAGATAAGCCCTGTCATCATTCCTGGTAAGGCTACGATTCCTAAGGTTTTTGCTGAGTCTATCGTTGGCACAATCCCCATTTTAATACTCTCTCTTATTGCATCTTTTGATGCTTCTTTTATATCTGCTCCTAATGAGAGCTTGACTTCTATCTCTATTCGCTTATTATGAAATGCATTATTAACATTTTGATAGCAAAGTCCAATGGCTACCATAGCATTACTTACAACCATCCCTGCTACTGGTATGACTTCATTAGGCGTAAAAGCTATAGAACCTGATATTACTAATACTGTCATGGTAATACCGGCCCCTACAGTAATGGCAATAAAGGAAATCCATCTTGCATGTTCTATATTACCTGCACGCTTTTTTGTATGTACAGCTGCATTTATAATCATAACGAATACCAGTATTGTTGTAAAAATAGGATTTTCTAACCCAAAGATTATATCCAAAACATATCCTACTATAACAAGCTGAATGACAGCTCTTACTACACTTACTACAATGTCACGCCCTAGTCCCAACTGTTCCTTATACGAGATTATAATAGGTATAAGAATCAATGCTGATGCTATAATCAAAGATAGTGTATCCATTATCTTATAACCTCCAGACGTAAAAGTTGTCCTTCTTCCATAATCCATCTTTTGTTAAATATACCTGTACTCTGAGCCTCGTTATGGGTAATCCACAAAACTGTTACACCTTCCTCATTTAATTCTTTAATATAGGTTTCTATATTTAAAGCATTTTCCTTATCTAATGCTGAAGTTACTTCATCTAACAGCAATATTTGTGGTGTAAAGATTAGATTCCTTATTAAAGCTACTCTTTGTTTCTCTCCACCAGATAAGGCATGAATATCCTTACTTATATAGCTCTCATTTAAGTTCATCCGTTCAAGTAGATCAATCACTCTTTGTCTATTCATCTGCTCTTTCCTGATTTTAAAAGGAAACATAAGATTCTCCTCTACTGTATATCCAAAAAGATGGGGCAATTGAATACAATAACTTACTTCTCTTCTTAATTGAATAGGATCATACTCTCTGTAGTGTTTATTCTTATACAAGACCTCCCCCTGTGTCATTGGTATGAGGTCTGCTAATATCTTTATCAACGTACTTTTACCACTTCCTGAAGGACCTACTATTGAAATACAGTCACCCTTATCAATATCTGTAGAAATTCCCTTTAAAATATCCATTCCATCTACTACATACTTAATGTCTTTTAGACTTAAAATATTCATTCTGTAGGACTCCTATCTTACTGCCATCTATCAATATGGATTTTTTGAAGATCTATTACCCTATTTTTTTCAGAAGTCTCAGCTGCATAACCAATCGGAATAAGTGCCATAGGGACAATATAAGAAGGTAATTCTAATTTTTCTATTAAAAAGTTACATCTGGCTGCATCTGGAAAGCATCCTAACCATACTGATCCTAGCCCTAGCTCTGTACTCTTTAATAGTATATTTTGAGCTACTGCTGAGCATGTCATTGTCAGTTGCTGCTCTCTATCATCTTTACTCTTATCACCGCATACTATAATAGCTTTCTGCGCTCCCTTTACCATCTTCCAGTTTGGGTGAAAGGCTAAAATTTCTTGTAGGAGTTCTGTATTTTTAATCACTAAAAATTGCCATGGTCTTTTATTTTTTGAAGAAGGTGCTGCCATACCAGCTTCTACAATTTGCATTATTTGATCTTGTTCAACTGATTTATCTAGAAAGGTTCGTATACTTTGTCTACTTGTAATAATACTCATGTCGTACTCCTTTAGGATCTTAGTTATATCGATTTCCGATATCGATTATAAATATTATCATTTCTTTTTCTTAATTGCAACAAAAAAATAAGCTAAGAATATGATTTCCATCATTTCCTTAGCTTATCTCATCTACTAATATTCTCAAATTAACTCTTAATTCATTTAATAACTTAGCTCCATCCGAAGTTGTTCTATAGTATTTTCTAATCTTACCATTTACATTAACATCTTCTTTTTCTAAAAGTCCTTCTTCTACCATGTTTTTTAAAATTGGGTATAATGTGCCTGGGCTCATGTTATAGCCATGCTCTTTGAGCTCATCTATCATCCAACTTCCATAAAACTTATCGTCGTTACCATGATGAAGTATATGAATATATATTAAGCCATTAAATATCTTTCTAATAATCTGATCCTTCACATATCTCATCTCCTTGCCTCTTAATAATCTTATTATAGGCAATTTACTTTGTAAAGAATCAGTTAAAGCTTAAATTTGATAAATATCACTTGCTTTAACAAGTTCCATTTGATGTTTAGATAAATTTTCGATTGTCTTATTACAATCCTCAGTGCGTAAAATAATAGAAGCATCATCTCCTATTGAGAATGCATACATATACTCAATGCTAATATCATCTTCTGCTAAATAACTTAAGAGCATTTTAAGCCCACCTGGTGTATTCGGTACCTTGCATCCTATTACAGGTGTTTTTTGAACTGAAAATCCATGTTCTTTAAGTAATCTTAACGCTTCTTCATGGTTACTTACAATAAGTCTTACAATACCGTAGTCTGATGTATCCGCAATTGAAAGTGCTGACACATTAATATTTGCATCTCCTAGAATTTGCATAACCTCATAAAGTCTACCTGATTTATTTTCTACAAATACAGAAAGTTGGTTAATAATCATTTTAATTCCTCCTCTTATCAATAATTCTTTTAGCCTTCCCTTCACTTCGTTCAATAGACTTAGGTTCAACAAGCTTTACTTTAACTTGAAGTCCAAGTACTGAGTGAATCTCAGCTGTTATACGCTTTTCAATTTCTTTCATATGTCTCATACCATCTACAAAAGTAATGCCCTCTTTACCTTCAACCCATACTTCAAGGGTATCCAAATTATTGACACGATCTACAATAAGCATATAATGTGGTGCTGTTTCTCCTAAGTTAAGAAGTACACTCTCTATTTGTGATGGGAATACATTCACACCTCGGATAATAAGCATATCATCACTTCTTCCAGTACACTTACGCATACGTACCGTTGTTCTTCCACAGCTACATGGACCTTCTACAAGGCTTGTAATGTCTCTTGTGCGATACCTTAATAATGGCATTGCCTCCTTGGTAACAGTAGTAAAAACTATCTCTCCAGTAGCTCCCATCGGAAGTACTTCTAATGTCTCTGGATCAACAATCTCTGGAATGAAATGATCTTCATTGAGATGAACATGGTTTTTATGTGTACACTCAAAACCTACTCCTGGACCTACAATCTCACTCATACCATAACTATCATAAGCCTTGATACCTAAGCTTTCTTCAATCTGTCCTCTCATTTCATAACTCCAAGGCTCTCCACCTAGTGCACCTATTCTTAACTTTAATTCCCTTGGGTCAATCCCTAAATTCCTTAAATATTCACCCATATAAAGTGCATATGATGGTGTTGTTACAAGTACTGTACTTTCAAATTCACGCATGATTTGGACTTGTTTCTTTGTATTTCCTGAAGAGATTGGGACTATAGTTGCTCCTAACTTTTCACTTCCATAGTGAAATCCTAGTCCACCTGTGAAAAATCCATATCCCAAAGCATTGTGTACAATATCTTCATCTGTAGCACCCATACCTGCTAATACTCTAGCCATGCAGTTTGCCCACATATCTAAATCATTTTGGGTATAGCCTACTACTGTAGGTTGGCCCGTTGTCCCTGAAGATGCATGCACACGTACAACTTGTTTCATAGGCACTGCAAACATACCATAAGGATAGTTATCCCTTAAATCTTGTTTGGTTGTAAAAGGTAACTTATTTAAATCTTCAATCCCTCTAATATCTCCTACTTCAAGCCCCATGTCATCCATCTTTTTCTTATAAAAGGGTACATTTTCATATACATGTGCCACTGTTTTTACTAATCTCTTACTTTGAAGTGCACACATTTCATCCCGTGACAACGCCTCTTCCTTTTGCCAAATCACCCATACCACTCCTTCATTATCTATTTATTTCTCTTATCAATAATGCGTTTCGCTTTGCCCTCACTACGTTCAATACTACGAGGTTCCACAAGCTTAACTTTTACATGAAGTCCTAATAAACTAAACAGTTCCGCTGTAATATGCTTTTCTATTTTTTCTAGTGATTTAATTGCGTCAGTAAAGAATTCTGGTCTTACTTCAACCCATACTTCAAGGGTATCTAAGTTATTAATACGGTCTACAATAATGACATAATGTGGTGCAGTTTCTGCCACTTTTAATAGAACACTTTCTATTTGTGATGGGAATACATTCACACCACGGATAATAAGCATATCATCACTTCTACCTGCAATTTTATCCATACGTGTAAGTGTTCTACCACATGAACATTGTCCTGTATGTAAGGTTGTAATATCTCTTGTACGATATCTTAATAAAGGCAGTGCCTCTTTTGTAATCATTGTAAATACTAGCTCTCCTGATTGCCCTTCAGGTAGTGCTTGAAGGGTATCTGGATTAATAATTTCAGGTACAAAATGATCATCATTGATATGCATACCACTTCTTGCACTACATTCAAACCCAACACCTGGTCCCAATACTTCGCTAAGACCATATATATCCATGGCATTAATACCAAACATACTCTCTATTTGCTCTCTCATTTCTTCTGTCCAAGGCTCTGCTCCAAAGATACCTGTATGTAATTTTGTACTTCTAGGGTCAATTCCCATATTTTTCATGGTCTCCCCAATATACAAGATATAGGATGGTGTACACGCAATAACAGTACTTCCAAACTCTTGTAAAAGCTGAATTTGTTTCTTAGTATTCCCGCCAGAGATAGGTACTGTTGCTGCTCCTAATCTTTCAGTGCCATAATGGGCACCAAGACCACCTGTGAAAAGTCCATATCCATAAGCCACTTGAACAATATCCTTCTTTGTTACACCCATAGCTGTAAAAGAACGCGCTATCATATCTGACCACATTTCAATATCGTTCTTTGTATATCCAACTACTGTTGGCTGACCGGTAGTACCTGAAGATGCATGAATACGTACTACTTCTTCCATAGGCGCCGCAAACAACCCATAAGGATAGTGGTCTCTTAAATCTTGCTTTGTTGTAAAAGGCAACTTATCAAGGTCGCCTATCCCCTTAATATCCCCCGGTTCAATCCCCATAGCTTTCATTTTTTCTTTATAAAAAGGTACATTATTATAAACACGATTAACCGTTGTAATTAATCTTTCTGATTGAACTTGTCTTTTTTGTTCAATGTCATAAACTTCTTCCTTTTGCCAATAAGTCATATTGCTCCCCCTGTCATACAAGATTTATATTTTCTTATTTGTTATACATAGAAGTTTAGCATTATTAATTTTTATGCGCAATAAAATTGTACTACATTATATGAAATATTTGAAAATATGAATATACGGCTTTTTCATCATGCATATTTTTAAGTTTCTATACATAAACAAAGAGGCTATTGCATCTTTTGCAATAACCTCTTTATTTATGTAAATCTCTGTTATTTATTAGCTGGCTTAGCCACTAACCATTGTTGTTGTTTTTGAGTGTTTGGTAAGATATGTGAATCAAACCACATATAGAAAAATCTTTCTGCATTTGTATAAATGTAACCATCTTGAAGGTGATCCGATGTATCATATGAATCTGCCATAATAATTACATCATCACTGAATGCATCTGTTCCCATTGTGTCATATCCAATGATTGCACGCCAATGGCCACCAAAATCTATATTTTCAACCATAATAGGTGTGTTATTCTTTAAGTTTTCAAGTACAAAGTTTTTGAAATCCTCTGGATCATAGAATGTATAACCTGCTTCATCTGCCTCTGTTAAGCTAGAAGTTACATCCCAGCCTATTTCTTCAAAGAAATGTACCATTCCTGAAGTAGAAGTTCCATATTCACCTTGCTCATCAGCAACGCCTGGATTTTGTTTATTTGAGTAGTTACGATCTTTATGGCACCCCATAATATCCGCTATCTCAAGTTCCTCATAGTTTGTCTCTCCAAAATGGTGAAGAACAGTAAGTGCTGCTACAGGCCCACAAGTGTACTCTGTAGTTTGTTGGTAAGTCTTATATTTTGGTAAAAGTGTAAGACTACCTTTGCTCTCCATATTATAAAAATCAAATACTGGGAAATATGCTGAGTTTGCTACGTTACCTATTCCATCATATGAAGAAGCTCCTGAAGCTGTTGCATCATACTCTTTTGGGAATGGAATAAGATTACTTTCTTTTGCGTAACTCACCACACTCATACCTAATAAACATGTTAATCCGAATAGTACTACTGATAATTTCTTTTTCAATTAATTGTCAACTCCAATCTTTATGTATACTTTGCCTAACAAAAAATAACATAATTTTATCTAGAGTTCAAGAGCTTTTTTATTATTACTGTATATTAAGTTTAGTTATATTGTTACTTTTTATTTCTTTTAGAATACTTTTCTCTTAATACACTATCATTTCACTTTATTTTAGCCTATTTTATATTTTTAAAAGTTTTTTATAAAAAATCAGCTCTTCTTAACTTATTTATAAGTTAGGAAGAGCTGATTTTTACTTTTATGGTGTTGTGCTTTTTGGTGTTTCTTTTTCATTAGTTGATGTTATTTCATCGCTTGTTGGAGGCATCATGCCTTCTTTCTGTGGGCGGCCACCTGTTGGTTTCTCCATAGTACTATTTTGCCCTTCTAACCCACTTGGTCTTTGCATTCCTTTACTACCGCCTCTGTTTGAAGTACTTGTTGTCACACCTGACTCTGTTAAGTAAGTTTGTACATCACCTGTTTTAAACTCTACTACCAAACTTCCTCCAGTATATGTTCCATCTACATTAAGCCCATCTTGAGCATCCCCGCTTACTGAACCACCTGCATAAAGCTTGTAGCTTTGATTTTGTTCAATTTGAGGTGTAGACATCACCACTGATGAGTAAGATTTGGCTGGTTTAAAACTTAAGATATTGTTACCTTTACTATCTTCTAAATGTAGCATTGTTCCTGCTGGTTGAGTTGTTGAGTAAGTCATCATTACTGCATTTTGAGAAGATGAGGTTGCGATTCCTTGTGCCATAGCTGAACTCCCTACTGCTACTAGTGTGCCACCACTTATATCAAAGGCTCTATCATAATCTAAGGCTCCATTCCCACCATTTTCAGGACCATTGACAATAACCGTTCCTCCTGTCATTACAATTGAGCCATTGGCATCTAAACCATCACCACCAGCATCTACTACAACATAGCCATCTGTAATAGTTAAAACGCTATTAGTAGTTGCTCCTGTATCACCTGCAACATTGATACCATCATCTGAACTTACAACATGGATGGTTCCATTTAAGATATTAATCGCTGAACCCTCTAAACCTTCATAACTCTTTGTAATATTAATGTCTCCACCTTCAATTTGCAAAGTCTGATCTGCATGAATCCCATCATCCCCTGTTGCGATTTCAAGCGCTCCATCCAAAATAAATACATTACCATTGCTGTGTACTGCATCATCTGCCGCATCTATAGTGAAGCTTCCACCTACTATCGCAAGATTTGTTTTAGCCTTAATACCTTTTGAACTTGTACTTTCTTGTTCTGTAGTTGTAGTAGCCTGAGTAGTTGAAGTTCCAGCAACTTGACCTGTCTCTTGGTTTCTTGATGGTTTTTGTCCTCCTGGCATTTGTCCACCCATCATTTGGCTATTAACTTTCTTACTCCCATTGCTACTACCTCCACCTGAAGTGATATCAAAAGTACCATCTAAGATTTGTACAGCTGTCTCTGCCTGAATACCATCTTGACCAGCTATGAGGTTAAAGCTCCCCCCTTCAACAGATACAAAGCCTTTAGCTGCATCTGTATCATTAGTGGATTTAATAGCATCTCCATTTGCTTTAATCGTCAAATCACCTGATTTAATAGCTACCATATCTTTTCCTACAATACCATGGTCAGCAGCATCAATAACAAATGTTCCATCTACAATTTTTAGGTCATCCTTACTTCTAATTCCATCTTTAAATACACTTGTGATTTCAAGTGTCCCTTTACCATTTATTGTTAAATCATCTTTACTAAAAAGGGTAGCATTAGGTTCATCTGATGCTGAATCTTCATAAACATAGTTAGCACTATCAGATAATTTATTTGCTGTTCCTTCTGCTAAAGTTACAATAACCTTATCTGCACTTTTAACATAGATTGGCGCACTTGTCTTAGAGTGAATACTTGCGCCATTTAAGACTAACTGAACCTTGTCCGCCTTATCTGCTTCTACTATAATTTGTCCATCTTCTAGCGTTCCACTTATTACATAAGTTCCTGCACTATTAATGGTAATACTATTACCTGATACAGTTGCACCATTCCCATTAAAGTTAATGGTACTGCCTGATAGATTAATCATATTAGTTAGTTCAAAGCTATCATTTAAATCTGCCGTTTTATAGGACACTTCGATTAATTGTCTATCTCCTGTAGCTACCGTTTCTACTGGGTTATTCTCACCTTGATCACTATTAGATTGTTCTTTTTGTACTGGTACTTCAGTAGCTGCATGTGTATTATTACATCCTACAGATAAAGACATACTCAGTATAATTGCCATTACTATAGAACTCTTTCTAACTTTTTTAAGTAACATTTTTAATCTCCTTATCTGTCTTATAATTCTTCTTTTCTACTAGAAACACGACTGCATATAATGGTCAAGTTACCATTTCTACATCTTAAATCATCAATAAAGTTTTTCTCTTTTGTTTGATCTTTTAATATGATGTGGTAATGAAGTTCATACATGCTTCCTAAATTTGTTGTCTTAACTTTATCTAATGTATACTCTGATGTATACGTTTCAAATAAATCATCAAAAATCTCCGTGTAATCTAGATTTTCTGGAATTGTAATTCTTAGTTCTTTTTCATCTTGCTTTACTTCACCAAAGCTTGTTTTATAGAGTATAACAAAAATTAAGCCTACGATTACAGTCGCTAAAAGTGCAAATGTCAAATACCCCATCCCTGTTGCAAGGCCTATTGCCATTGCAAAGAAGATACTACAAATCTCTTTTGAACTTCCTGGTACCGACCGAAAACGCACTAAGCTAAAGGCCCCAAGCACTGCTACACTTGTTCCTAAATTACCATTTACAAGCATAATTACAACTTGTATAAGTACTGGTAAGATGACCAAAGCAATACTAAAATTTTTGGTGTACTTACCTGTGTACATATATATATAAGAAATCACAAATCCTGCTAATATAGATGTCATTGTACAAAGTACGATTAGTTTTAAGGTTAAATCACTTGAAGTTAAATCTATAATGCTACCGAACATGGTTCATCTCTCCTTGATTGTAAGATTTTATTTTTATAAATATTACCGTATTTAGAAAATGAAACTGGATAGATTTCTAACATAGACATAATATTTACAAGCCACAAAGGCATTGCTCCAGGTACTTTAACTTCCATTAAGTACTCCTTATCCTTTAAAAGTGACTCCCCTTTATCTCCATTCCCCAAACTTAGATTATCTTCTCTACTTCTAATATTATGGTCAAAAGTAATACGCACATTTTTGTCTTCATTTCCAAAGTATGCAATTCTTTCATAAGCAAGATATAGCTTAGGAATTGGTCTGTAAAAATCCATAAAGTAGTCTATTTCTTTTAGAATTTGGTTATCCTGTGCCGCTTTAATATGTCTGTTTAAATAGAGTTCGGCCTCTTCTAAGGTCATTTGTACACGTCTTTTATAGACAATCCCATCATACTTTTTCTTGATTTCGATATACACCTTATCTTTTTTAGTAGGTGTACCATAACTTCTTAAGCGAAGTTTTTCTTTATATTTAGGCTTCTCTATAGAGTGACTAATAAGGTCATTAGTAGGTGTATCATAATAAATATTACAAATCGTATGTTTTCCATAACTATCCATAGTCATATAGGAATTCATATATTGCAATAATAATTGATACTGTTTTTCAGAAAGCAAAAATTTCTTCTCAACTCTTTCAAATACATTTTGGCTCATGCCATTTTGCTCCTTTCGTGACTTGCTATAGTATCATTATGACCTACTTATTTGAGGATGAATTGTTGTCTATGTGAAGGTTGTGCGAAATTTTTCTATTCTGCTATGTCTTACTACATAAATATATAGATGCTTAAAGCCATAAAAAATAGACACGATCTCTTTACCGTGCCTATCAAAAATGAACCTAATCTCTATTTAATTTCCTCTTATATCATAGCTACCAGAAGCTTTTGATATCGTCAATGCAACCTTATACTTCCCTGAGTCCTGAGCCTCTAATTGAATATTAACTGGTTGTTCTACATCACTTGCCTCATATTTTTCTGTATAAACTTTTTCACCTTTTGGGTTAAATATATCTAGTGTAATATTCCCTTTTGTCACATTCATAACCCCTTCTAGGCCTACTACCTCTCCGGCTTGTCTATCGAGTTTAATACTATCACGACCTTCATTATACTTAAATCCGGCTTTAAGATGCTCTCCCATGCTTACTTCATAGCTCATTACAGATACAGAAGTACTATTATTAAACTCTCCACTAGCTATAGCCATAGAAAACATTCCAACAAAAAGTATAAGAGCAAAAGCTAAGAAGATACCACCAATAATAGCTAAAGGCTTCACAATATTTGTTTTTTTAGATACCTTGGTTGCTGTTTGAACTTGTTCAGCTTCATCTACTTCTGTACCACAATATGGACAATACGCTACATCATTATTAATTGCTCTCTTACACACGTGGCATATCTTCTCAAATACAGATTTACAGTTTGGACACATATTATAATCTTCTTTAACATCTACTCCACAGTTAGAACATGTATAAATCTTCTCCTGATTACTTCTTACTACTAAATAGATAATTACCCCAATAAAGTTGGGTGCTAGGATCGCCACTGCTGTCCATAGCCCTGCACTCATATGATGTGCCTTAGCATCTTTATAAACTACTACACCTAATGCAATCATTAATCCTATTGGAATCACCATTATGGCTGCTAACATTAACGTCATCACTATACTTCCTACCATCACTCATCTCTCCTTTAATCTATTTTACTTTATGATTTTCTTTATAATAAATTTGGCCTATTAAATAAGCTACAACAGGTACTTGCATTAACCCTAGGCCTATAGTAATAATCATTGATGCTTGTTTCAGTGTATCTACTAAAAAGAGCATGCACCCTACTTCTATTAAAACAAGAAGGATGTTCATGAGTATAACGAGTATGAAAGGATACCATGCTTTTTTCTGTTCCTTAATAGATTCCCGTTCTCTTACTTTATTTTTTGTGGCATAGACTAGTTTCATATCAACTTGTATATCTTCCTCAAATAGCTCACCTAATAAATAATCTAACTTTTTATCATCCATTATAACCCCTCCTTTTCTAATAGTTTTTTTAGTTTTTGCCTTGCTTCATATACTCTCGACTTTACTAAGCCTTCGTTAATATCTAAGATTTCTCCAGCCTCTTTATAGGACATGCGCTCTCCCATTGTCAGTATCAAAGGTAATCTATGTTTATCTCCTAGACGTTGTAATGCTTGTTGTACACATTGGAGCTCCTCTTTATGTACAAGCTGACTCTCTATACTTTCTTCCTCACTCTTCCTATCTTGTATAACAGCTTCAGGTTCATAGCACCTTCGTTTTATCTCTAGCTTTAGACGTCTTAATTTATCCCTATAGTTATTAACTGCTATCTGGGTCAGCCATGGATAAAAAGCTTTTGTTTTATCATAGGTTGCAAGTCTCTCGATTGCCTTTACCCAAGTGTCTTGAAATAGGTCATCTGCCTTATCCTGATTCTTTTCTAAATATAAGCATAGCCTATACAACTGATCTTTGTGCATATCAATCAACTGCTCCACATCCATGACATATCCCCCTTTCTTGTTTTGTCTTACACTATTATATACGTACTCGTGTTAGGTAAGTTGGAAAGATTTTTATATTCTTTATAAAAAATAAAAGGCTGTTATACAACAGCCTTTTCACCTATCCTCTATATAGTTCAAAGCGATATTTTTGCCCCGTTATATTATCTTCACGTCCAGGCTCTACTTCTTCTACGAACATCTTAAGTGGTCTAACCCACATTCCATACGGTGGATACAATGCTTGATAAGATACCATTAATTCTTCTGTTTCTGTATGTACTGCTATGTCATGTATATAGTAAAGTTTCCCTTTGAAGTGTCTATATGGCCTTCTTATTTCTATTGTTCTTTCCATGTTTTTCTCCTATATACTCAATTAAATCATATTCTACTTACTGTACTAAATACTCTATAAAGACCTCTACAATCTGAGGATCAAACTGCGTCCCTGCATTACGCCTCAACTCTTCAAAAGCTTCTTCTTGGCTTATAGCACTTTTATATACTCTATCATGAGTCATAACATCATAAGCATCTGCTATACTAATAATTCTTGCCATAAGAGGTATCTCATCTTCTTTTAACCCTAATGGATAGCCACTACCATCCCATCGTTCATGATGAGTTAATACAGACTTGGCAACATCAATTAGTTCACCGCATGCATGTATAATGCGATACCCTTTTTCAGCATGAGTTTTAAGTATCTCAAACTCTTCTTCTGTAAGCTTAGATGGTTTTAAAAGTAACTCTTCTGCTATTGTTATTTTCCCAATATCATGAAGCTCCGCTGTTAATTCTAATTCATCTAATTCACTCATTTTAAAGCCCATAGCTCGTCCAATACTTACTGCATTATTCGCTACTCTATCTGCATGCTCACGAGTCTCCATATTTTTTTCTTCTAAAGTCTTTTTCATCGTATGCAGTACCGAACTTTTCATACTTTTCTTATCAAGTAATTTTTGGCGATAAACCTTTTCTTCTATACATCTTATGTCATCATAAATATTTCCATCTAAGTTGTACTTAACATCTTCTCCTAGTGCAATACTTAATTGAATAAATTGTTTCTCATAATTTTCACAGGATTCACGTATCTCTGTCATCATTTCCTCGCACATACTTTCTGTACAATTAGGAATTAAGATAAAGAATTCATCGCCCCCCCACCTAAATACATGGCCTTTTGCTTTACATACCTTCTTTAATACTTCTGCAATACTCTTTAAGAGTTCATCTCCCTCTAAATGGCCTAATGTATCATTCACTAGCTTTAATCCATTCACATCTCCCATAATCATTCCTAATGGCAGATATTCCTCTCTAGTATATAGATTTATTTTTTCTTCAAAACTATATCTATTATATAAACCCGTTAAAGCATCTATTTCACTAATATACTTTAACTTTTCATCTAATGCTTTTTTATCTGTAATGTCTCTAGATAGTCCTACTACTCCCCAAGCTTCTCCATCTTCCCCAAGTACAGGAACTTTTATATTCTCCTCTATTCTCATAATCCCGTTACCATCTATAATCTTCTGTTCATATCTCTTAGATTCTTTATACTCCATGACCTCTTTATCTAACGTTATAAACTGTTTTGCAACTTCTTGATCTCCGTATATCTCAAGATCTGTTCTTCCCTTAATATCATAAATACCTCGTTGATTATAATACCTCTCAAATGCTTTATTATAACCTAAAAATCTACTCTCTTTATCTTTATAAAAAATAACTTCTGGTAGAGAATCTATAATGGTTCTTAAAATATCTTTTCCATTCTTTAGTTCCTTTTCTCTTCTTCTTTGTTCAGTAACATCAAATATCATACCGGCTACCGCATCTATTTTTTCTTTTTCATTAAGTATAGGAAATAAAGTACATTCTAAATACTTCCCATTCACTAATGCTTCATTTTTACAAATTTCTTTACTCTCTATACATTGCATAAGTTCATTATAATAACGTTCTGCTATTTTCTCAGGTACAATCTCTTTAAAATGTTTTCCTTGTACCTCTTCTAATTTCATATTATATACTGCTTCATAAGGTTTATTTATAAATAATATTTTTGCATCTACTGATGAAATCCATGTCGGCCAAGGAATGTTTTCTAAGAATGCTTTATAAATTTCTTGAAACACACTGATTTGCCTCCTTTGTTCTTCATGATAAGAATATAACTTAACTTATTATAGCATAACTCCTTAGCATAAATTATCCTATAAAAATTTTATACTAGATTATTTATTTCCTCTAAACTATAATAAAATGGTTAATTAAATAATATCTATATATAAACAAAAGAATTTTAGGTGCTACTTTAGCTTAATAGGGAAACGTGTGATACACTGCAGCCCCCGCTACTGTAGACGAGGACCATCTGTTCAAAAGCTTAGCTTAACCACTGTACTATAAGTATGGGAAGGTGAGCAGTTGGGATGATTCGTCAGCCAGGAGACCTGCCTAAAATGATGCATTACCCTTTCGGTGGGAAAGGAGGTAATATGTATTTTGTGTATTTTTTGTGCGCATTTTTTACATAGAGCCCTCCATAGAGGGCTTTTTTTATTGCCTTTATCCCCTTATTACATTTTATAAGGAGTGTTAAACATGACCAAAAAAGCATTATTAGTCGTAAGTTTTGGAACAACTTATGAAGACACAAGAAAGAAAACTATTGAACAGTGCGAACATGATCTACAGCTGGCTTTTCCTGACTATACTTTTTTTAGGGCTTATACATCTAGGATGGTGATCGATCGTCTTGCCAAACGTGATGGACTCATTATACCTAACCCAGTTGAAGCCCTTAATGCTATTTATGAAGCTGGATTCGAGGAAGTCTTAATTCAATCCTTACACATTATTTGTGGAGATGAGTATCATAAGCTTAGCTCAGAAATTGAATCCTTTAGTACTAAATTCAAAAGTCTTAAATTTGGCAGACCTTTATTAACAACTATCGAAGACTACAAAAAAGCAGTTCATGCCACACTAGATTTCTTCCCTGAATTAAAACAAGATGAAGCACTTATCCTTATGGGGCATGGCACCTTCCACCCTGTATTCCCTGCTTACTGTGCATTAGAGTATATGTTCCATCAAGTAAATACTAATGTCTATATCGGCACTGTCGAGGGCTTTCCTACTATCGAGGATGTGCTTCAAAAGCTCCAACAAACTCACTGTAAACGTGCCTACCTTGCTCCTTTTATGTTAGTAGCAGGCGACCATGCTATTAACGATATGGCTGGAGATGAACTTGATTCTTGGAAAAACCTATTAGAACAAAACAACATTGACCCTATTATCCACTTAAAAGGTCTAGGTGAAAGTCAAACTATTCGCCACCTCTTTATAGAGCATGCTTTAGATGCTTTAAAAGCTTAGTTTTTGATTTACTAAATAAATTATTAACCGTAAAGGAGATAGGAAAATGAAAAGAAGATTAATGATTTTTGCTATGTTTTGTTTTGTAGCAGGACTTGTAACATTAGATACACAGGCTATGCACATTATGGAGGGCTTCCTACCTGTTGGCTGGAGTATTTCATGGGGAATACTTTGTTTACCTTTCTTTGTAGTAGGCTTACTCTCACTTAAAAAGATTGTTGCAGAGGATAAGCAGAACAAACTATTACTTGCTATGGTTGGTGCTTTTGCATTTATTTTATCTGCGTTAAAGATTCCTTCTGTCACAGGAAGTTGTTCACATGCTACAGGTGTTGGACTTGGAGCAATTTTACTGGGTCCTACTGTTATGGTTGTAATCGGTGGTATTGTCCTCCTCTTTCAAGCCCTCCTATTAGCTCATGGTGGCATTACAACATTAGGCGCAAATGTATTTTCAATGGCTATTGTCGGTCCCTTTGTTGCCTACTTTATCTATAAACTTATTAGTAAGACAAAAGCCCCTAGATGGTTAGCAATCTTCCTTGCAGCAACACTGGGTGACTTACTTACCTATGTAATGACCTCGATCCAACTTGCTCTTGCCTTCCCAAGTACTACAGGTGGCTTTATGGGTTCTCTAGTTGAATTCCTCGGTATCTTTGCACTTACTCAACTTCCACTTGCAATTAGTGAAGGTATCTTAACCGTTGTTGTAGTTAACGCATTAAAAAAATATAGTGATGAAGGTCTAATCCATTTAGGCCGACTCAATAAGGAGGTTTAAATCATGACTAAAAATACTTTCCCTACTAATTTATTACTTATTTTACTTGTTATTATTATAAGCTTTGCTCCTCTTTTTCTTATTAAAAATGCAGAATTTGGTGGTGCAGATGGTGAAGCCGAAACAATGATTACTCAAATTAACGAAGACTATGAACCTTGGTTTGAGCCACTTGTTGAGCCTGCTAGCGGCGAAATTGAAAGCCTTCTTTTTGCACTCCAAGCTGCTATAGGTGCAGGTATTCTTGCTTATGGCTTCGGTTACCTCAACGGTAAGAGTAAGGCACTAAAAAATCGATGAAAGTTATCGACCAATACGCCTATCGTTCACCACTACGTCACTTTGACCCTGTTCAAAAAGTATTATTTAGCTTATTAGTCCTTATAACTTGTCTTATAGAGCATTCTCTTTTGCTCTATATCACAGTTATATTATTAATGGGGTGGCTTACTGTCCGCAAAGGGCTAACCCCTATTAAACTTTATATTATGCTAATGTTAGTACCTCTAACCTTTTTAATTTTAAGTTTGCTTACTTTACTTTTTGATTTCTCCACAGAAAGTAATTCTTTTTTGTGGTCTATCCACATTACCCACATGTACATGGGGATAAGCAAAGGGAGTATAGAAATATGTTTATTCATGTTTTTCAAAGTTTTTGCTAGTGTAAGTTGCCTATACTTCTTATGTTTGTCTACACCTATGAATGATATCTTAAGAGTATTGGAAAAATGGCATTGTCCTACCTTTTTATTAGAGATTATGAGTCTTATCTATCGATTTATCTTTGTATTTATAGATACTGCTACTACCATGTATACTGCTCAAGTAGCAAGATTAGGCTATCGTAATTTCCATCTAGGCATACGCTCATTTGGCATGTTACTTAGTACATTACTTATTAGGACATTGAAGATGAACAATGTTCTTTATACTTCTTTAGAGTGTCGTGGCTATAATGGTTCCTTTAATGTTTTACATGAAGGCTCTTATAAGTCTCTTCCCTACCTTTACTTAATCCTTGTAGAGGCTTTGCTCATTGGATTAGGAATTATAGAATTTATCTTAGGAGGATAACATACCTATGAATTACATTATGGAGACTAAAAATCTATCCTTTCAGTATCCTGACGGTACCCACGCCTTAGACAATATTTGCCTTCATCTTGAAAAAGGTACTACTACAGGTCTCTTAGGTGGTAATGGCGCTGGAAAATCTACTCTGTTTCTCCTTCTAAATGGCATCTTGAAGCCTACTCAAGGAGAGGTACTTTATAATAACCAACCAATCTCTTATACCTCTAAGGGTCTTCAGCAACTGCGTCAATCTGTAGGTATTGTTTTTCAAGATCCTGACACACAGCTTTTTTCTGCAAGTGTCTATGAAGATGTTTCATTTGGAGTTGTTAACCTGGGTATTTCCGAATCGGAAGCACGTGTGCGTATTGAACGTGCTCTTAAACAAACCGGAACATATGAACTACGTCATAAGCCTACACATAGTCTAAGCTATGGTCAAAAAAAGCGTGTTGCACTAGCCGGGATTATTGCTATGGAACCTACTGTTCTCATCCTAGATGAACCTACTGCTGGATTAGATCCACAAGGTGTTAAAGAAATTATGGATCTTATAGATACCCTTAAGCAAAATCTTAATATGGCTATAATCATCGCAACCCATGATATGGACCTTGTTCCTTTATACTGTAACTATCTTTATGTATTAAAATCTGGTCAACTCCATACATCTGGTACCGTGTCAGATGTTTTTTCACAACCTCATATTCTTGAGACTGCTGACTTATGCTTACCTTATGTTGGTCAACTCATGTACGTGCTTAAGGAAAAGGATCACTTAGCATTTACTAATTTACCTGTTACTGTTCAAGATGCTCGCAAGACATTACTGTCTTTATTAAAATAATTTTTAATTATAAAAAGACCACCTTTAGGTGGCCTTTTTTATGCACGTATTTCTCTTGCTAACTTTTGCAAATAAGTAATCTCTTTTGTATGTCTTTCTATGATTTTTTGTGCGATTTCTTGTACTTCTACATTAGGTGTATAGTTTAAGATATTTTGTGATATCTTAATAATCCCTTCGTTATAGCAAATCATCTGAAGTAAAAACATACGATCTACATTTTCATCTTCAACTTTCTCTAAATCATCTATCATAGTATCTAGAGCTTCTTTAAAGACTTTTAAATACTCTGCTTCTTTTAAATCATCTTCTACCTTTTGTTCTTTTAGACGGATCCTAATCTCTTCCATCTTTTTAACTTCTGTAGCATTACGCTTACGCATGCTACGTCCTGCTTGACGAATCACTTGATTATCGCCATGATCCATTACATTCTTAGCAAGTGCTGAACCTGCCTTATAGTAAGCTAACATTTGTTCTACATAATCAAGGGTAGCATCATCTTCATCTGACGACTTATCCATGTCTTTTCTTAACGTTTTTAAAATAGCTTTCTGTTCTTTTCTATATGCCACAGGATCTTCTGGAGGTCTTTCCTGAGCCTGTACAGAGCTTACCAATGTTAGACATAGACATACAACCGCCAAGCTTCTTCGGATAAGTCTTTTCATAGTATTGTCTCCTTCTTGCGCTTATTCTTTTTTATTATTCGCAAGATGAGATTTTGTATACCTCTATTTTTTCAAGTTTTTCTGGTTTCACGTTTATATCAGACATATAAATTTCAGTTATAGAATCTTCTAATTTTGGTTTAGGTGTTATACCATCATCTTCATAGAGCTTATATGCACAATGATCTTTGTAGTAACCAATAGCATGAAGCTTAGAGCTGTCTTGTGCCTCTACATTAGCTGCTACCTCACCTAAAATCAACATATGATTTGGTCTAATGAATACTGGCAAATGATCAAGATCTGCTTCAATATAATGATGACCCTTTTTCATTTCTTCTACAGTATAATTTGTTGCACTTTCAAAGTTTACATACAACATATTTTCTGGTAAATACACATAACGTCCTGTTTTATTTTGTTCATATACAGGGGCAATCATAATGGATTCTCCTACTAACAACTGATCTTCAACTTGAGTACAATGAGGGTCATTATATTCAAAAGCAAGTGGCTTAAAGAGCATATCATTGCTTAATGTTACTTTCATATATTCACTATAGAGATATGGAACAAGTGCGTAACGCATTTCAATCCATTTTTTGATACGTTCTGTATACTTAAAGTTATATGGTTCTTGGAATCTAGTATAGGCTGCCGTATGGTTTCTAAGAAGAGGTGTAAATACACCAAATTGAAGCCATCTTGTCAAAAGTTCTTCCGTTGTATTATCACTAAATCCACCTACATCTGCTCCTGCATACATAAAACCACACATATTAAGGGATGGCATCATCTTAATATTAAGAAGTAAGTGGCTCCACCAAGAGCAGTTATCGCCAGTCCATATACCACCATAACGATGCATACCAATGTAAGATGCACGAGAGAAAAGAAGTGTACGTGTATTTGGACGTAGTTCTTTAAAAGCCTCTCCTGCAGCGCGAGTCATATTATAGCCATATAAGTTATGCACATCATAATGGCACACTCTCACTCCATCCATATCATGATACATATCCTTATAGTAGGCTTCTTGATTCATGATATTACTAAAGCTATCCTTAATACCAAAGAATGTGCCTAAATCTATATTTTCTCCTCTGTGCTTTTCTACATTTGCCATAGCTGCTTCTACAGCTTTTGGTGTATAGAAAATAGCTGGCTCATTCATATCATTCCAAAATCCTTCTATACCTTTATCTAATAAAAAGGCATATTTATGACCAAACCATCTACGTGTCTTAGAATTTAAAAAGTCTGGGAAATGTACTTTTCCTGGCCATACTGCCCCTTCAAATACGTTACCTTCACCATCTGTTACAAAACAATTTTCTTTAAGGCCTTCTTCATATGTTTCATAACCTTCTTCTACTTTTACACCTGCATCAATAATCGGAATAAGACGAATACCCATCTCTTTCATTTCTTGTACAAAGACCTCAAAGTTAGGAAAGGCTGTTTCATCTACTGTAAAATCTTTAAATCTTTCCATGTAATCAATATCTAAATAAATTGTATCAATTGGTATACCATTATCTTTAAAGTTCTTTGCTACTTGTCTCACTTCTTCACTTGTTTTATAGCTCCAGCGACTTTGCTGATATCCAAAAGCCCATTTAGGTGGGATATAACTTGTCCCTATCATCTGTCTAAAGGCTTTTACAATTTCAAGAGGTGTCTCACCCTCTATAATATATAAATTAAAATTCATAGTTTCTGGTTTAATGATTAATTCATCAATATTGGAGTATCCAATATCAAAACTAATACGTCCAGGATAATCTACAAAAACTCCAAATGGTTTATCTTCTGCTACAATAAAGAAATTGTGTGCTCCATATAAAGAGCGCTTAGCCTCTGTGTGAACACAATCATCTGCACAAAAACTTTCATAAATCCAACCTCTTTTATTAATTCCACGTAGATTTTCACCTAATCCATATACTACTGTTTCTGGTTTTAGTGTATAGGTAAAGCAACCTTCTCCCTCTACTAATCTTATTAACTCTTTACCTTGTTGAATCCCCTTATCTACGACAGCATCTGTTTCAATTGGTGTGCCATAGGTATATTTCATACTTGTTGTTTGCTTCATTTTCAACTCATCCTTTTCGTATGTAGTATAAATACCGTTATTTATAGTATACAATATTTCATTGTTATGTAGAATTATTATATTTGTAAAATCTATTGGTTATTTTTTATATAATATCACTTTCCAAATCATTGAAACATATCAACTAACCTTCAAAATACACCTTTATATTGTATACCTTTTTAACTTTTTGAGAACTCTACACTTAAAGTATATTTTTAAAGAGGTGATTTACATTGACTAAACGCTCTCGTCCTTTGCTGATTTGTCTACTTATTCTTAGCTTATTATTACCCTACACCGCTATTTATGCAACTTCTAGTGATACGTTTACTCTTGATGAAGTAACTTTATTAAATGATATTAAAAATATTCAATCTGAAATGGCACTTGCTGCTCAATCTGCTTATGCTAATAAGATAACAGGTAAGTCTACAAAAGCTCAATCAAAAATATTGGAAACAGTAGCTACACAGATAGATTTTCTATCTTCAGCTCTACAACCTTATGAAAATGTCCAGGACCTTACCCTTGAGCAAAGTAACACTCTTCTTACTCTATTTAATATCATTAACTTTCTTAAATTTATGCAACAGGATTTATCTAAGTATATTAATGCAACAGATAATTATACAGCCTATCAATTATTAGTTGCCTATGTCAAAACCGACTCTTTCCTTTCTCAAGTACTGGTAGATTATGAGTATATACAATAACTTAAATAATAAAAGAGTTGATTTCAGTTATATGAAAATCAACTCTTTTATTATAATTTAGTGTAAAAGTTTCTTTATCCTATGATTCTAAAATAAGGCTTTAATAGCTAAGAATACTAATATAGCTCCACCTAAAAGCTCTGATTTACTTCCTAATAAGTCACCAAATTTCTTTCCGATAAAGATAGCTAATAAACTGCAAATTGCTGTTGTAAAAGTAATAATACCTGCTGCTGGTAAAATATCTACCTGCATTGCACTAAACCCAATACCTACAGCAAAGGCATCTATACTTGTTGCAATGGCTTGAATAAATAGCATCTTATAGGTTAATTCTTTTTTCTCTTCTGTTTCTTGTACCTCTACTGTTATTGCTACTTCTTCTTGTGTTGTTACTTCATCTACCATAGTCTCATCTACTAAGGTGTTCTTTTGTTCCTGCTTTTGTTCCTGCTTTTGTTCCTGCTTTTCTTTTGCTTGTTCTTTTTCTTCTTTGATATGTTCAATACCATCTTTAAGCATCTTACCACCAATAAAACCTAATATGATAAATACTAAAATGCTTGCATATTGGCTAATGACATCTGCAAATAATCCCCCTGCAAAATAACCAATCAGTGGCATAAGACCCTGGAATAGTCCAAACAAAATAGGCATTGCATACGTTTTAGCTTTACCTGCATCCTTATAAACCATACCATTTGTCATAGATACTGCAACTGCATCCATACTTAGCCCAATTCCAATTAAAATAATTTCAATTAATCCCATATTACCTCTCCTCAATTTATAATTTTCTGAGAGCACATACTTATTTTTTCCAAAAAATAAAAGACCCATGTATGGCAAAAATACCATACATGAGTCTTGTTCATTAAGGCAAACCAGATTACAACGTAATCATTATGTTGACTTGCCACTTATTTCATAATAAGCAAACTACTCCCTCACGAAGTTACATCTATTATAAGTTATAATATTTGTGAAGTCAATTTTACAAAAACATCTTTTTGATTTCTTCGTATTTTTCTCCTGTTATCAAAGCATCTTTATCAAGATCCTTAAATTTAACAATATAGGTCCATCTACCATATGGAGAAATCTTTGTAATTTGAGAAAGATTAATAATATATGATTTATGGCTACGTATGAATTGGTCTGGATCTAGTTTTTCTTCTACCTCTGTAAGGCTTGCTGAGGTGGTAAAAGCATCTTTTTGTGTATATATCACTGTATTGCTATCTTCTCGTTGCACTAAGATAATATCATTGATATTTACAAAACTCATACTCTCCTTACCTTTTACTAATAGCTTCTCTAAGCCTTTTTCATAGCGTACAATCTTATCCATACTTGTTGCCTGATCAGGTTCCTGAAGTGCTTTTATTCGTTCTAAAGTATGGGTTACACGTTCAACATTAAAAGGTTTTACTAGATAGTCAAAGGCATAAACTGAGAAAGCTTCTGGCATATACTCACAGTGAGCTGTTGCAAAAATAATTTTTGTTTTAGGCTCTATATCTGCTATTTCCTTGGCACAATCAAGTCCACTACCTTCTTTAAGTTGTATATCTAAAAACACAACATCTGGTTTAAGCTTATTAAAAACTTTAAGACCTTCTTTGCCTTCTTCGCATTCACCTACCACTATAAACCCAGGTGTCTTCTCGATAATCTTACGCATTAACAAGCGTATACCCGCCTCATCTTCTATTAGTAAAACCTTAATATCCATTACATCCTCCCCATTCTTCTCCGTTCCATTCGTCTGCGCTTTGCTATAGGATCGCCAATGATCTCAGACAGAAGTATTGCATCTCTCCAATATTCATTGCTACTATTTTCTTCTTCTCTTAACCTAGTTTCCTCACGATGAACTTCTTGTTGTTTACGTTTTATTTGTTCTTCAAGCTGGCTATCTCTATCTTTTGCTACCGGTTGATGCTTTTGTTTTTTATTCTTTTTAGGATGGTGTTTTGTAGATTCATCTTGTTCTTGAGATTGTTCTGTTGCCTTATACGCGTTTTTCCATTGTGACTTTTTCTTATCACGCATTCCTTCACCAAATTGTTTAGCCATAGATTGTAATGCCGCTAAGTCTCCCATAGGATTATTATTCCGTTGACCTGTAACAAGAAAATTATTAAGCTCCATTACCTTACTTTCAAATGAATTAAGATTGTTTCGCCCCATCTTTGCCACCTCCTAATGGTAGCTTGCCATTATTTGTAGTTGAGATTGTTTGACGCATTTTTGTATCTGCATTAATGTTTTGGAGTTCATAGTAGTCCATTACCCCTATTTTGCCTTCTCTTAACGCATAAGCCATGGCTTTTGGTACTTCAGCTTCTGCTTCAACTACATAAGCACGCATTTCTTGTTCTTTAGCAACAGCCATTGCTCTTCTTTCTTCTGCTTTAGCTTGAGCAATATTTTTATCTGCTTCAGCTTGAAGTGTTTGAAGTTGAGCACCGATGTTACGACCTACATCAATATCTGCAATATCAATAGATAAAATTTCAAATGCTGTTCCTGCATCAAGTCCTTTACCAAGCACCATTTTAGAAATACCATCTGGGTTTTCTAGTACTTCTTTATGAGATACTGAAGAACCCACTGTTGTAACAATACCTTCACCAATTCTAGCAAGTACTGTTGCTTCTCCAGCACCACCTACTAATCTTTCTAAGTTAGCACGAACGGTTACACGTGCTTTAACTAAAAGTTCAATACCATCTTTAGCTACTGCTGATACATTAGGTGTTTCAATAACTTTTGGATTAACACTCATTTTAACTGCTTCTAATACATCACGACCTGCAAGGTCAATAGCTGCTGCCTTTTCAAAAGGTAGTTCAATCCCTGCACGTTCTGCTGCAATAAGAGCATCTACAACACGGTCAACATTACCACCAGCTAAATAATGTGCTTCTAATTGATTAACATTAAGGCCTACACCTGCTTTAGTTGACTTGATAAGTGGTAATACGATACGGTTTGGTACAACACGACGTAGTCTCATACCAATTAGGTTAAAGATACTTACTTTAACATTTGCAGCTAATGAAGATACCCATAATCCCATTGGTACAAAAATAAAGAATAAAATAATAAGAATACCTATAATACCTATAATAACAATACTTCTAATAATACTTGCATCCATCTTTTTCGCCCCTAACTTTTTTAATTTATTATCCCTTTAACTTAGGTTGTATTTATGCTTTCACTTTTACAATTAGTTTTGACCCTTGTACTTTATATATAACTATTGGTGTTCCTTTTTCAATATATTGACCTTCAGAAATAATATCAAAATTTACACCTTCAAAACTACCAACACCTGAAGGACGTAGGTCTGTTGAAGCAATGCCTTCTTTTCCAAGTAAATAATCTAAGTCTGAGGAACTGATGTATCCTTCTGTTTTGTTAAGCTCATTTGTTAAGATAATAGGCCTTACCCATTTTCCTTTCGCCAAGAGCCAGACCATGATTCCTAGCATTACTCCCAGTATTGCCAGGATAGCAATAGTCATAATCATACCCTCTACAATCGTGTCAGCTGTCAGGAATACGCTAATTACTAAGCAGATGGCACCTGCTATACCTGGAAAAGAAATACCGGGTGCAGTTAACTCTATCCCTACTAATACAAAACCTAAAATTAATAAGATTATGCTAAAAAGTGTCATTCCATCTAGTAGTCCTGCTATCATTATTTCACCCCCTTTTTATTACCTTTTGGTTATAGAACTATCATATTCCTTTTACATTTGACTTTCTATAGATACGCCACAACTTATACATTTTCTCTCCTCAAATGTCGTTTTTACCCCCTATACCTTTGGTACTAATATAGTAAAGCAAGTTTTATCAACATTAGAATCTACTTGAATACTCCCTCCAACCTTTTCTAATGTCTTCTTTACAATCGCTAATCCCATACCATGTCCCTCTTCTTTTTTAGTTGAAAAGCCTTGTATAAAAATATTAGGTAATACATCTGGTGGAATAACAGGTCCATTATTGTAGATATAAAAGCTATAATTTGCTTGATCCTCACCAATATCAATATATAACTTTCTCATATTCTCTTTTTGCATTAAGGCAGTAAAACCATTATCTATAACATTAGATAACACCTTACAAAGCTCCCATGGCTCCATTGATATATCCTTCAAGTTAGACTTTACCTCTAGATAGACTGATACATCTTCATTTTGTCCTTTTTGCATCTTTGCTTGGAGCAACGCATTAACCGCTGGGTGAGAGGTCTTAAGTGCTTTGCCTACTTTAAGTAGATCTTCATAAACAGGTTCCATATAATGCTTTGCTTCCTCAAATTCTTCAAGCTCCATCAAACCATAGATCACTTGGATATGATTTAAATAGTCATGACGTTGCTCTCTTAAGGTTGCATTCAAGTTCTCTAGATTCTGGATTGTTTCTTGCACATCTTTTCTATCTTCTCTTGCTATTAAAAAATAATAGCTCACTACTGCTAACATACTATTAAATGTTGTTAGTCCTGCTGAGCCATACAGAAGAAGGAACATATCTTGGCTTGGTGCATAGTTGATATAAAAAATGATTACGATAATTAATAAAATCTGCAGAATGTTGATAAGAAAAGATAGCCTAATGATTTTTTTTAAATTCATTTCTGTACCTCTATTTTATACTTTAGTATATAAATAATTCTTTGAACTTTTTACTATTATACCATGCATCTTCCTAATACTTTATCATTATTCTAATATAAAATTATTATTACACTCTTATTCACAAAATAGAATTTTAATTAAAGAATAAAGGCAATGGTGCTACCCTATTTAATAAGTAACCCCATTGCCTTTATTAATATTTAATTGATTTACATTGTCTCATCTATAACTATATACGTCGTAGGCATTTCATTTGCACTCCAATTTGTTTTAATATAGTCTTTACAATGCATAATATGAGCAGGAGCAGATACAACTTCACTAAATAATCTCATCCTCGCTATTCCTTTTATAGATTGCTTTAAATGTATTGGTGTATGATTTTTTAAAATGCTACAAATCACTGAAAATATCTCCTGTGAAAGCTGATATGTTTCTTCAATAATAGGGTCCAAAATTTTTATGACTTTATCTATCTGTTTCTGAGTATAAACAGGAACTGTTATAGCTAATTCACCATTCTTATTAAGGACATAACCTCTTTTTATTAAGGTAACAATCATTTCTTTTTCATATTCATTTGGATCTTTAACCTGACCTTTTGCAAGCCTTATAAATAAATTTACAAGCTTTCTATCATTATAAAAATCATGATGTGTTCCCTTTGGATTCTCTATCCAATCCATAAAATAAAGCATACAATCTTCTATTTCCACGCCTCCCCCTTGTATTTGACAAATATTAAAAGCATTCTTGCACTCTTCTTCTCCCCAAACATATGCTCTTTCTCCAAATGCTGTTATTGGTGTTTCTCTCCCTAAATCAATCTCCTGACATTTTTTAAAAGTTGATGCTAATACCATACACATCATCTGCCACATATAAGTATTATGGCTCATATTACACCCATAAAATCCAATACTTCTAATATCACTTTCATGTGCTACCAAAAAGTGATTGATGCTATCTGCAATTTTATCTTGAATATCTGCAAGCTTACTAGAAACTTCTCTACTAAAATCTTTCGACATTATGACAATGTTAGTGGTATATCTATTCCCCCTTTTAAGAAGAATACCCGCATTAACAAGTGTATATAATTCACTTTCAAGATATGGTAATGCAACTCCTATTTGTAAACTAATTTCTTCACCTGTTAAATCATCGTTATAGCATGCCCATAAAATATTTTGCGGAATAGCTTTACCATCTAAAATTTGCCAAAATCTATTTGGTCCTTCTCCCATATACATCAAAGATAATTGTTTAGGATTATAACTTTGTTCACCATAATTTCTATTCATATTCATACCTTCTTTCAGAATTTTTCTTGCTTTAAAAAGTAAATATTTTACCATACTCTCACTAATAGAGAGTTTTTGAGAAATTTCTAAGCATGATTTATTCTCGAGATAATAAAGTATCGTTACCTTCCTATATTTTTCCGACATAAGGGACAGCTCTCGCCTTAGTAAATCAATTTCAGTATGGTCATCTTTTATGTCATCAAAATAGCCATAATAGCCTTCTTCAATCAGTTCACACTCTTTTATTTTTATCTTTCTTCTGTACCAACTACTATACACATTACCTGCAACACTCCACATAAATTTATAAATAGCCTGATCATCACGAATATTAGGTAATGATTTAATGAGCTGTAGCAGAATATCTTGTGCTAAATCTTCTGCTTCATGTTGAGTAGACGTACGTGTCATGCAATATGACAATATGGATTTTGATACTTCAGCTATCTTACTATCTATTTCGTGCTTTTCCATTTCCTTCTGCTCCTTTCTTTTTAATTTGTTATTTATATAGTCGTATGAATATGAATTCGGTTAATAAAAATCAAAAAATACTTCACTTTATTTTATTAATGTTTTTGATATCTTCTCTACTAGCTTCGGTTGTATTAAAGGATATGTAAGCTTTTCTGGTATATCATCAAAAAAGTATACTTGCTCTATTTCCATATCTGGTAATTTACCCAGTTCACTTATCTCTGCAAAAAAGAGCATACCAAACGTCTCAATATCCCCTCGTACTACAGAGTATACTCCTATCTGTGTTAACTCAAACGCTACTGCCCCTGTTTCCTCATATAGTTCTCTTTTAGCACACTCTAAAATTGTTTCACCTTGTTCTCTATGTCCACCGGGTACTTCAAATGTATCTCTTTCTTTATGCTTGCAATATACCTATTGTCCCTTATATCTAGACGCAATTACTGCATACTTTAGCTTGTTATCCTCTATTTCATCATAAAATTTAACTTCCATTTATTTTTCTCCTATTCTTCTTTTGTTTATCCTATGTCATAGCTATCTCTCATCATCCGGTAAGTATACTCTCTTTCATCATACACCTCGCCTCTTAATAAGGTAAAGAGATACAAAAAGAGGCCCTACTCTTAGTAGTAAGACCTCTACATATCTAATAAATCTTATCTAAAACAGCATCTGCTGTCTTATGAATATTCTTATTGGTTACTTCTAAACGTTTTCTATAGAATTCATTATACATAATATCTATAAGGAACATTTGGCTCATTTGAGATGATGTTGAGCCTCCATCTAAAGGCCCTTCATTAGCCCCACATAGCAAAGTTACATCTGAATAGACTGTTAGGGGTGATTTGGCATATCGGGTTAAGCAAATAACTCTTGCTCCACTTTGTTTGGCTAGTTTGGCAACATGGATTGTATCTTTTGTCGCACCAGAATATGAAATAACAATGGCAACATCACCTTCTCCTAGCATAGAAGCAGACATTGCTTGCATATGCGAATCCATTACACATCTTACATTAGGAATAATTTTCAAAAACTTATTCATTGCAAACATGGAGGTTAGCATACTTGCCCCTACCCCAAAGAAATGAATACTGTCTGCTGTTTCTAAATAGTGCATCACTTTTGCAAAATCAGCTGTCTGGATAAGCCCATAAGTTTCATTGATTGCATTAATATTATTCTGAAGAACCTTCTTTGCTAATACTTCAAATGGATCTTGCAAATTAATATTACCAATTTCTTCTTCTACTTCTAGATCATCATGATTCATACTTAAAGACAGTTGCATCTTAAATTCTTGATAGCCTTGTAATCGCAAGCTCCTACAAAAGCGAAATACACTTGTATCTCCAACTTCACAGGCATCTGCTAAATCTGTAATAGACATGAATAATACCTTTTTAGTATTCTCTAAAATATAATTAGCTACTTTCTTTTCTGCCTTTGTATATCCAGAATACCCCTCACGTATTCGTCCTATCAAATCATTACTTGCCATTTTTCCACCCCATTTTGCTGTTTAATCTAATGTACAAGCAAGTTTCACTGCACCTAAAAGACCTGCTGTGTTTCCGAGTTCTGCTTGTCTTAAGACTACATTTCTAAAACTTGGCATGATATTAGTGTAAAGCATCTTCTCTAATTTTTCCACTACATATGTTTGAGCAAATACGCCTCCTCCTAAAACAATACATGGAGGATTAAAAATATGAATCAAGCTAACAAGTCCATACATAATCTCTTTGATCCATTCATCAACAATCTGCTTAATAGGGTCTTCATCTAGTCTTTCAAATAATTTGCGTCCATTAGTAATCGTAGGATCATACGCTTGTGCCTTCGCTACTAGAGCTGTTGTAGATGCATACTTCTCATAACATCCACTAAAATACTCCCCTTCTTTTCTATCTTCTGGATGAACAATCATACTTCCAAATTCTCCTGCTGAAAACTCTGCACCTGTATAGATTTTTTTGTTGATAACAATTGCTCCACCTACCCCTGTTCCATAAGTCAAACATAGGAAATGATCATACCCCTGTCCTGCCCCAAATGCAGCTTCTCCTATTGCTGCTGCATTTACATCATTCTCTACTGCTACTGGTACATGAAAAGTGCCTTCTAATATCTCTTTCACCTTCATACCTGTATAACCCGGAATATTTTCATTAGCATATCTTATCATACCTTGTACCGAATCTACTTGCCCAGCTGTACTAATACCTATTCTATCAAATTCATCGTATTCTTTTAGTATAGAAATAGCCTTTGCTACCACAGCTTCCCCGCCTGCTTTAGCATTAGTTGGGTACTCTTTAATTTCACTCAGTTGATTATTCTCCCATACCCCTGCCTTAATCGAAGTTCCACCTATATCAAGTGCTACAATTCTCATTTCTTCACCTACTTCTTAACTTTTACTACACATTTTTTAATTGCTGTATTAGATCCTACTTGAATACCTGGTTTATGTAATTCTTCTATCATACATACAATAAAGCGTCCTGGTCCAAGTATACATGAGCTTCCTGTGTTTGCCTTAAAGAATCCTATATCTTCTTTATAAGCTTCAACTTCTTCTATCCCCTCTGTAGCAACTTGAATCATTTCCGTACCTACTAAGTCAATTTGAATATCCATATAATTCTTATGATATTCGAAGTTTAATTCTTCTGCCCCTTTTGTAGTTGCCTCCATTACATTAATAAAAACATTGTCACCATCTATATCCGTTCTTCCTAGTGGAAGACTATTTAGGTCATTACTTGCAATAAATTCTATTGCCTTATCCAAATGTTCACTTATTCCTTTGTAATTTACTATATTTGTTATTAAATCATAAATCATTATGTTCATCCTCTCTATTCTATATATTTAAAAGGGGGCATTGCATAAAATATGCAAAAGCCCCTTGATATTACTTACCCTATCATCCTTTAACAGCTCCCATTGTAATACCTTGTGTAAAGTATTTTTGGAAACATACAAACATCAATACAATAGGTATTGCAGCTAAAGTTGCTCCTGCCATAATTACACCATAGTTTGTTGCAAATTCTGCTTGAAGTGTTGCTACACCTAATGAAATTGTAAGTTTTGATCTTGTATTTAACATAATGAGCTGCATAAAGTAGTCATTCCATGAAGTAATAAAAGTGAAAATTGCAAGTGCAGCTACCCCTGGTTTTACAATAGGTAAAACAATGTTAAAGAAGGTATGTAATTCACCACATCCATCTATTTTTGCTGCTTCTAAAAGTTCCCCAGGAATTGTTTCACTAAATTGCTTCATCAAGAATATCCCAAATGGCCATCCTACCGCTGGTAAAATAACTGCTGCTAATGTGTTATGAAAGCCCAATGCATTAACCATTCGCACAAGTGGTACAAGTACAACTTGCTTTGGAAGAGCCATTGCAACTACAAACATTGCAAAGATAAATCTTTGTCCATAAAAGCGTTTTTTAGCTAATACATACCCTGCAAGTGCTGCCGTTAAGCATACTAAAATCATAGTTATTAATGAGATCCAAATACTATTTCCTAACCATTGAAGTGCTGGGTTTTTAAAAAGTTTTACAAAGTTCTCCATCGTTGGATTTAACGGGAACCATTCTGGTGGAATTTGTACCGTTACTTTTTGAGCTTTAAATGCTCCTGTTATAATCCAGTAAAAAGGAAATATAAAAATAAAAGTAAGTATATATAAGAACGCCATTGAAATAACTCTGTATGGTGTTATTTTCTGTTCTCGTGTACTAAGTGCTTCTTCTTTTTCTCTAACTTTTTTTGCCAATTGCATTAGAGTGCCCCTCCCTTCTAGTATTCTACATCGTTTCCGAGTACTTTGAACTGTGCAAAGCTAATGATACCGATAATGATTGCTAAGACTACTCCCATTGCGTTGGCATAGCCAAATTGAGTAAGCTTAAATGCTTTTTCATATACCAGATACATAATTGTGCTTGTCGAATAGTTCGGCCCCCCGGAAGTCAACAACTGAATCAATGAGAAACATTGGAAGGAGTTAATTGTAGTAATAACCACTACATATAAAGTAGTCGGCATAAGACAAGGCCATTTTATCTTTCTAAAGATTTGCCAATTATTACCCCCATCTACTTCTGCAGCTTCGATAAAAGATTGAGGTATATTACCAAGTGCTGCTACATAGAGGATAATAGGCTGCCCAACAGATGTAGTAAGTAAGATAATAATAATTGCCCATATAGCAAAACGTTTATCTCCTAACCACATAATAGGCTCATCAATGATACCGCCTGATTGTAAAACATAATTTAAAATACCGTTAAGTGGATCGTAAATCCATTTCCATACTACAGTTACAGCAACGGTTCCTGTAACAACTGGTAAGTAGAATACACCTCTAAAGAAAGAGCGTACGCCTGCTTTCTTTTGATAAATAGTTACCGCTACAAATAAAGAAAAAATTACTACTACTGGCACAGAACCCAGTACAATAACTAATGTATTTCTCATAGACTTCCAAAAAATTTCATCTTGAAAAAGATTAATATAATTTTGGAGTCCTATAAAATTAAATTTCTTTAAAGTGTAGTCAAAGAAACTAGTAAAAATCCCTGATAACATTGGATATACAACAAATGTAAAGAAAAACAATAATGCAGGTGCCAAGAAAAGATAAGAAACTATAGTTTCCCTAACACGAATCTTGGGTAGATTATGTTTATTCATAGTCACACTCCTATTCGGTGATTTTCCTTAATAGGCTGCCGTAAAATACTTAAATCTTATTTCACGACAGCCCTTTAAACTTACTTATTATTGAGCATTTTGGATTGATTGGTTTGAGTAACTTACAAAGTCATTAAGAGCTGCTTCTGGAGTTTTATCTCCTGCAAGTACTGCTTGCATCATTGGGAACCAGTAAGTTCTCATTTCTGCAAAACCATCAATTGTGTTGTAATATGTGCCATAGTATTTTGTTAAATTAGCTAAGTAAGTCATGTTGTCATCACCTTCATAGAGGTTGCCATATGATCCACGAACTGGGAATGTTGCTGTTTGTTTAACATTTTTTGGTCCCCATGTTGGATCATTACAAATGAAATCAATAAGAAGTTTAGAAGCTTCGATTTTCGCTTCATCTCCATTATTAAAGATACAGAAACCATCGATAAGGTATTCAAGTTCTGGCTCTTGACCTGCTGGAGTTGGGAATGGAACAAAGATTGGTTCAAAGTCCATATTTGCTTTGTTATTATTATAAACACCAGGACTGAAAAGAATAGTATGAGATACACGTCCTGATGTAAATTCTTCGATAGATGCTGTACCATCAAGGGCACTACCATTTAGTAAGAGACCTGAATCTACTGCATCTTTAACAAATGCTAAAGCTTCAATACCACCCTCACTATTAATTGTGTACTCTGTAAGTGCATCATTTGTAATAGGTGTTCCTGCTAAGTTAGAAATAAATGCTCTAGGACCTTGGTCTCCACCTTGAGATACACAGTACACTACTGCACCCTTTTCACCCTTTTCTTTAAGTGCTGCTAAAAGTGCTTTATATTCATCTACTGTCCAAGTTCTATCTCCTTCTAGGTTAATCATATCTAATAATCCATGTTTTTCTAACATATCTTTATTAAACGCCATTAAGAAAGGAGCTGAAGAAATAGGATACATGAAATAATCATCTCCTACTTTTGAAGCATTAATAATATTATCATTGTTTACGTCTTTTATAAATTCATCTGTGAACATACTATTTACGTCAGCTAACACACCATCTTTAGCGTAAGAAATGATTCGTCCTGGTGCATCAAAGAGTACATCACATACGGTACCACCTTGGATTGCATTCGTGATTTTTTCTGGACCAGATGCAAAATCAATCATTTCCATGTTTACTTTAATGTTTGGATATTTCTCATTGAACGCTTGGATAATACCTTCTTCATACTTTCCTGCTGTATCATCTATTGGTGCAAAGTTAGGGAAGTTCCACCATGTAATTTCTACAGGCTCTTCTGTCTTTACTTCTTCCTTTTGTGAGGAATCCTTTTCTGATGAACTGCTTTGTGATTCATTATTTGCAGGTTTTGATGTCTCCGCTGCTGTTCCACATCCTACAAACGTTGTTAAAGAAACTGCTAATGTTAATAATAATGCGAAAGCTTTTTTCATAAATTTATCCCCCTTAGAATAAAATTCGTATATTGATCACAGATTCAATCTGTTAGATCCTTTAGGCTAACTACTTATTATTGCAATGCTTCTACGTAACGCTTTGTAATGTCCATTGGTCTTGTAATGGCTGTTCCCACAACCGCTGTTAAGGCTCCTGTATCAATAGCCTTTCTTAGATCTTCTGGGCACCAGATGCCCCCTTCTGCTATCACAGGCTTGCCACAGTCTCTAACTAATGACCCTATGAGATCAAAGTTAGGTAAAGTAGCTCCTTGTGTATAGTCTGTATATCCATGCATTGTTGTACCAATTAGGTCAAATCCTATCTCAGCTGCATGTATACCTTCTTCATATGTAGAACAATCCGCCATAAATAATTGGTCTGGATATTTTTCTCTGATTTCTTTGAAAGACTCCTCTAATGTCTTACCATCAGGTCTTTCTCTTTTTGTTGCATCTATTGCAATGATGTCTACTCCACATTCTACTAATGCATCTACTTCCTTTATAGTAGGTGTGATGTACACGTTACAATCTCCATATTGTTGTTTAATGATCCCTATAATAGGTAAATCGACTGTTTTTTTAATTTCTCTTATATCTTCAACTGTATTAGCGCGTATCCCTACAGCACCTCCCAGCTTAGCTGCATATGCCATTCTTCCCATAATATAAGAGCTATGTAATGGTTCATGTTCAAGTGCTTGACATGAAACAATAAGTCCACCTTTGACTTTATCTAGTACGGAGTGATCCATAGGTTATCCCCCTTATTTAATATTTGTTTATATCTTCTGAATTTATAATAACATAAAGAAAAATTTTTTCAATAGTTTTTTGGAAATTTTTTTCATAAATTAAGCACTTTTTATTAATAACTTGTCTTTTTCATTTTAAATTTGTTTATATTACATATATAATGGATGATATTTTTTTTATTCTTATTTTCTTAAAAAAATGAACAAAATTTTCTTTTTTTATTGATTTCCTTTTTTAAGAGTGATACTATAGTAAAAAGTTATTTAATTATTCATATAAATATCCTAGGAGGGTTTAACATGTCCAAATACGAAACTTCACGCTTTAGAAATGTCACAGTTGCACTTAATACACCATTTAATGCTTGTGGTGATATTGATTTAAAAGCGGCTAAAGCACTCACTCGCTACTATATTAATAAAGGTGTTAAGAGTCTTTATGTTTGTGGAAGTACTGGAGAAGGCTTCTTACTTGATGATAATGAACGTAAACAAGTTGTTGAAGCTGTTACCGAAGAAGCTGGAAATGAAATGAACATTATCGTACATGTAGGCACACCATCTAGCAGACACGCTGCTGAGCTTGCTAAACATGCTGAAAGTGCCGGTGCTGCTGCAACATCAGCTGTACCTTGCGTTTACTATAGACCAAGTGAAGAAAGCGTATATCGTCATTGGACAACAATTACAGAAGCTGCTGACCTTCCTTTCTTTATCTATAACATCCCTCAACTTACAGGTTTCAATCTCTCTATGACACTTTTCAATAGAATGTTAGAAAACGAACGTGTTGCTGGGGTTAAAAATTCATCTGAACCTTGTCATGATATCCTTCGCTTCAAAGAAGCCGGCGGAAAAGACTTTATCGTTTTTAATGGTCCTGATGAACAATACTTAGCGGGTCGTCTTATGGGTGCTGATGCAGGTATCGGCGGTACATATGGTGCTATGCCAGAACTCTACTTAAAACTTGAAGATTTAATTAGACGTAATGAAATTGCTAAAGCACAAGTGCTTCAAAACAAAATCACTCATCTAATCTACCGTTTATGCAGTTTCCCATCTATGTATGGTGCTTGCAAAACAATTATTAGAATGGATGGTTGCAATATTGGTGACCCTAGACTTCCTTTCTTACCAGTTGATGAAAAAGATCCAGCCATCATTGCTCTTTTCAATGATATCAGAGCTACAATTGAAGAATGGAAAAATGTATAATCTATTCATTAGCCTAAAATAAAAAGAGAACATTGCTCATGCAATGTTCTCTTTTTATTTATTGAATATTTTTAATTTCTTGGTATAAAGCTTCACCAATAATTTTGTGTGTAGCTGCTGTTGGATGCCATTCATCATAGAACATATAGCTCTCTACATTTTCTGTAACAGCCGGTAATACTTCTGGCCATGTTGGTTGTACTACATTAACGAACTCTGTAATACCATATTTATCTGTATTCGATACAATATCCTCTGTTGTTTTTGTGATATCATAAGTTGTAATATTTAAGCCTAATTCTGCTGAAAGTGTCTCTACAAGTTCTGGTAATTGTGCATTTACTGTTTTGGCATAATCTTTAGCATATTCTTGACGTCCTTCTGTAATTTCATAAGGGATATATGCTGTATCAAAAGCATAAGGAATAAGGAAGTTTTTAGCACCTACTTCTGCTAAATTTCTTACTGCTGCTTCAATATTAGCCACAACTTGATTTCCAACACCTTCAACTGTTCCTTCTAAACTATAATCAACAAATTTGAAATAGTCATTAAGCCCACCAAAGATATAGAAAAGTGTAGTTCCATCTGCTTGTTCTCCATTTAAAGAAGCTGCATACTGTTCAATTTGTCCTAGTACACCTGTACCACCTTGACTATCCATCCATTCTGAATAATTTTCATAACCACTTGTTGCACCACCTACAGCATAGTTAGTAAGTGGTAAACCTGCTAAATCTGATGCCACTTCAATAAATGTTTTTCCATTTGAATAACGATTTTCCCAGTAAAGATCACCTGGTTTAATAAAAGCCTTTTCTTCTGTGCCAGCTTCTACAATCGCTGTAGATACTCTATTAGCACCACCATTATCTGAAAAGCTATCTCCAAAAGCAACAATATTTGTAATGAATGTCTTGCTCCCTTCTTCAGCCCCTTCTGTTAATGGTGTACTGCTACATCCTGCTACACCTAATAGCATTGTTCCTAAAAGTGTTCCTACTATTAATTTTTTTAATATTTTTTTCATAGTTACTCCTACAATTTTTATATTTTTAACACAATATAAATTATAAACACAAATACATAAAATTATAATTGTAAATTATACACAACAGAATCTTTACATTCTAACAATGAATTCAGTTTTTAATACTTATTATTAATTGATTTATGTACTACCTACTAAAAGGAGGCACTATACATGCCTCCTTTTTTATTTAATTTATTATTATTAAGTTTAGATATCTTAAATTTTTAACATAAATAGTATAATTGCACTTAAATTAAGGCACATACTTACTAAGTATAGAACCTGGACTGCCTGCTTTTGTGTTAAACCATTTTGTACAAGTCTAAAATGTACTTGACTTGTATCCCCTACATAAAGTGGTTTACCTTGTTTCATTCTCATATACATAACATACAAATTATCAAATATAGGTAGCCCAAGTGCTAATATTGGTATGAATATAGATATAATTGTTGCCTGCTTAAAAGCTCCATCTAATGAGATAATAGCAAGCATAAAGCCTAAAAACGTAGCACCTGCATCTCCCATTAAAATTTTTGCAGGAAATTTATTATATCTTACATATCCTAGGCATACACCTACTAGTATAATCCCCATAAGTGCAGCATTTGCATTACCCTTACCGCATGCTACTATAAATAATGTAAAGGCTGAGATACAAGATACGCCTCCTGCCAATCCATCCATCCCATCCGTAAAATTAATAACCGTTGTTACCCCAAAGACCCATACTACTGTCAAGATTGCTTGTAGCATTGTAGGTAGCAAAATATATCCCCCATTAAAAGGATTTGTAAAACCTATAAATTGAACGCCTCCTGCATATACAAGTATGCAAGCAAGCACCTGTATCATCATTTTAGGCCAAGCCTTCAGATCCCCTCCACGAATTTTAACCCAATCATCTATCATTCCTACTAAAAAAATCAGACAGCTACTAATAAATATCCACATTGTTTTTGTAGTAAGTTCTTTACTAAACAAGAAGTATACAATCCAAAACACTGTAAAAATACCTACTGCTGCTAGGTACGGTTTTGCCTCTTTATGGATTTTTCTTGTATTCTCTTGTTTTGGTTTCTCCACATAATCAATTTTATAAGCAATCTTTCTAAGTTCTGGCGTGATTACCAACATAATGGCTAATGATAGTAAAAACGCAAATGCATATACCATAGCTTTTCCCCCTAAGGCTTCAACAGTTTCACTACAATTTTTAATAATATATTACCCTCTAACATTTTTCAATATATTTTATATAAAATTTTATAAATTTTAGAAAATATATTCCTCTTATTATTTTTACTTAAATTTTTACATTTATTATATAAGATATTCCATTCCTATTTTATTTTTATACCCTATAATAATCTTATACTATTACATCGTTTAAAGGAGAAGTATTATGAGCAATTATGTAGGCGTTGATATCGGTTGTACAAAAATGTACTTTTGTGCAGTAGTAGATAATCATTACATCGAAAAAAGAGCACTCACAGGATTAGATTGTCCCAAAGAACGTATTAAAGAAGAACTTGAAGCCTTCTTAAAAGAACTTCCTTTTATCCCTGAAGGTATTGGTATGGCTATTCCTGGTCTAGTTAAAGGTGATTATATGGTAGAGTTATCAGATATGAGTGACCTTACAGGCGTAACTGTAGATTATTTTAGCGAGGGTCGTTTTCCTATTCGCTTTATCAACGATGTAAAAGCTGCTACTGTATGTGAAATTAGCAATCATCCTGATAGTGATACCTTAGCTGTTATTATGGCAGGTTCAGGGCTTGCCATTGGTGTCTATTCTAAGGGTAAGATGATAACTGGTGCTCATGGATTTGCTGGTGAACTAGGGTATTGTGTCATTCAAACTGAAGATGGTCCAACTGTCTTAGATGACGTCTCTGGAGGCATGGGTATTTTAAGATTAGCTCAATGTGATGCACCTACATTACTCTCTCGTTTAGAGAATAATGACCCTTCTGCTACTGCACTCATCGCTAAAGCAGGACACTACTTCGGTCTAGCACTTACCAACATTATTCATCTCTTCAATCCTGATACCATCGTAATAGGAGGTAGCACCTCTACTTACACAGGCTATCTAGAACACGCTCTATCAACTGCTAGCCAGTATACTTTAAAAGATATGTACACTGCTTGTACTATTACAACACCTAAAGATCTTAAGCGTATCGTCGCATTAGGTGCATTAGAATACATAAAATCTGGTCTTATACTTTAAGAAAAAGCCTAAGATATAGGAGGAGGCATCCTTACTATATCTTAGGCTTTAAACTTACTTAAAATATTTATAATCTATTATGATTCTTTTTTAACTTATGATAAAAGCTTACTTCTAATTCACTTAAATCTTGTTCTTCTTTAATTCCTCTTACCGAATAAAGATAATACATAATTTGTCTAAGGATAATTGGAATGGTTAGCATCATCATCAAACAAACGATATCTTTTAATTCATTTGCCATAAATTCTATTCTAAATATTTGCCCCATGAACATATTAAATAGCTCTAATGCAATCGTAAACATAATGGCAAGCCAACAAATTGTTTCTAAAAATGTTTCAAAATGCAATTCCTTAAGGTAAGTATTTTTCTCTGATGTACCTAAAAGGGACAGTTCTTCTATTTCCTCTAAATGATTAATCATCATTTCTTCTCTATCTACCTCACTATCATGTAATGCCTTCTTAAGAACTTTCTTTTTATTATTTTTATAAATTTTATCTTTTATCTTTTTATAAGGCTTAGATGGTGAAAGTAATTGAATAATAATATAGCCACACATAATTCCTATCAACAAGAAAAGTGTCGACAAGTTAGCATAACTACCTAATCTATAATTTATAGGATATGCATGATATAAAATACTATTAAACATTAAGCTTACAAAAAGCATTGTGCACCAATAAACCACCTTGCTTCCCACTAAACTTATACGTCTTCTTAATGTATGTTGCATCATAAACACCGTTAGCCCTACACAAAGGACTAAAAATTCTATAAGAATCATTATATGCTATCCCCCTCTAATAAATAATCTTGCTCTAGCTCATGTAGATTTTGAATATACTCAAGCTTCAATGCGAGGTCTGACATCTTCTGATTTGCCCAGATTACAAACTTTGTCTTTATTAAGACGTATTGTTCTTCTGTTAAGTTCTCTAATCCTCTATGTTTATACATTTCTTCTCTTGTTAAAATACTTCCTAAATTAAACTGACACAATATAGCTACAAAACCACTGTATTTATCCAATTTACTTAATGGGCACCACATAGAATAACCACTTTCAATACCTTCTGGTATAAGTTCAAATTGTCCCAGGAAATACTTTAATTGGATAAGCATGTTTTGTAGACGCTCTCCTTCTTTACTCTCGGTATCTCCTGCCATTAAAGTTGCAATAAGAAGCTCTTCTATTGCTTCTTTAGACTTTCCTACAATGTCTTTGTTAGACTTAGCAAAAAGAGGTGTCTTTTCTCTACCTTGCATTAAGGCAAAGAGTAATGTTAGTCCATCGATAAGGACTGCAAATGCTAAACAAAACCATGCCATGGCTCTTTGAGCACCTGGATCTAAAAGATTTTTAATAGGTAATACATATAAGTTATGCATTACATAGCTTGGTGAAGTTAAATCTATAGGATTTTCTAATACTTTCGTTTGATTGAGAATATAAGCAGCACTTTTAAGCTCTGATTGCATTTGTGTATAAAGTTGCATCGCATCTTCTTCTGTTACACCACTAGTCATAACTTCTTCTAGTGGTTTCATAATAGAAGCTTCTTTGTCTGCTAAGATTAAATAATGATTGAGATCTTGCTTAAATTTTGGTAGGGTTCCCTCTCCTTTTAACGCTACCACTTGTGTATGGAAGTTCGTTAATACGGTTGAGAAAATATTTCTATTCCCTTTACCTGTTAAGATAAAGTCTAAGACATAATCTTGAATTGCAGCAATCTGCTCTTCTACTTTTAAGATTTTTCCTTCTTCTCCTAAAACCCCCTCTTGCTGTTCTTGTATAAGGTTATACATTGAAACTACAAGCTTTCCTATTTGTTCTTGTGTCGTCTTTGTTTCAATACTTGCTTCTATAAAAGCATCCTTAGTTTGTCCACCTAATATAGCTTGTACTTCTTGCTCATACAACTCATTTTTAAGCGTTGCATCTTGCTTAGTTGTATCTGTAATCATATTACCTACAGCAGCATTATACTTTGCCATATCTGCATAATATTGATCTAGGTTATCACCATAATTATTAATATTAGGTTTTCTTAATGCATTTGTTTGAGCATTAATCTTTCCTGTTTCAATTTTAATACCATCTAATTTTTTACTAAGTGCCTCATTTTCAACAACTTGCTTTGTTAATGCACTATAGCTTTTATCTACCTCACTAAAAATATCAAACACATAGCTTTTCATATCATTTTCAGATTGATCACGAATCAGCTGATATTCTTCTGTCATACTGCCATAAATTTGTTTGTAACGCTCTTCTAAGTAATCTACAGGTGAATTGATATGATTATAAATACCAATATAAGAGAAATACGTTGAGCAAAGTGTTGACATACACATAATTAAAACTAACCACATTTTAAAATGTCTTCTTATAGTATGGCTCATACAAAATACTACTAGCTGAATAGCTAGTGCAAAAAGAAGCGGTGCACTTAATCCAAAAGGTAAATTGACACCTCCGAAGTATACTTTACTCCCTTCAAAAGTTGTTGCTAAAGAAATCAGCTGTAAAAATACAGTTACAATAACAATAAGCCATCCTAGTGTATTTTGATTAAAGATAACATCTGTTCCTCTATAGTCATTACCTCTTAGCATATTTTGATAAAATTGCTGCTCTTTTTTAAGCGCATGCTTTTTATAATGTCTTTCAAATTTATGTTGAATCCAAGTTAGTTTAGGCATTTTCTCACCCACTCTCTATCAAATTCCAAAACGGTTCTTTTTTCATCCTACTCATTATACGAACTATTTCTTATTAAAAGACGTATAAATTTCTTAAGATTTCTTTAAAAACCATTAGGATATGTTAAGAATGAGTATCCGCATTATACTTCAAATAGCTCATCAAGCATATTTTCTATTAGTTGATTAATAATCTTATCTAACCCTTCTTCTGCTAAAAGCTTTCTATTTCCTAGGGTAATATTAATAATTTGGCTCCAATTTATAACGGCATCCAAATCATACTGTTCCTTCTTACCTTTTATATATTTAAGATTTTCTTGTATTCTCTCTCTTATGACATCTCTTCTTGTTCTATATTCTTCAGGTAAGTTTATTGACAAACTTACAAAGTCATCCTGCCTTAAATAATTATAAATATTATCATCATCTACAAACATCATACTATAATAATAATTTCTTATATCATCTCTATCTAAGTAACCTTTTTCTTCTCTAACCAGCTTAATACGCATATTAATTTTGTCATGATAACATTTTACAATATGGTATATTAGACTTTCTTTAGATTTATAGAAACTATAAAATGTCCCCTTGGCAATCCCCACTCTACTTGTAAGAGCTTCTATACTCATTCTTTGCATGCCATGCTGCTTGATTAATATTAAAGCCTCTTGTATAAGTCGTTCTCTAATTTCTTCTCTTTTTTGCGGTGAATATACTTTAGGCATAACTACACTCCCATCCCATTAATTTTGCCTATACAAATATTTTGATTTTTTTATTTTTATTTATCTCCCTCATTTTATTCCTCTCAAATTCACCCGTCAATCATCTTTTTTAACCTATATAAAAAAGGGAAATATTTTACAATATCTCCCTTTTTCTTATTATACGTATTCTACTTGTCTATGATTTACTTTAAGAATTTTATCATATTTACTTCTTGTTTCATTGAAAAGCACGTGGCTTACATTAATAACGGTTACCCCTTCTAATGCAAGTATACTTTTTTCTATTTCTTTAGCTCTTTCCATATCTAATGCTGCAAAAGCTTCATCTAAGAAGATTATACTTGCTTTGGCAAGTAATCCTCTCGCAATTACCACCCTACTTCTTTCTCCACCTGATATATTCTTACCATTATCATAGATCATTGTATCTAACCCATTAGAGAGCCCTTTTACGAAATCACTTAATCCTGATTTTCTAATGGCTTCTTCTATTTCTTCTTCTGTATAATCTTTGTAGAGTGTAATGTTATTTCTCAATGTATCTTCAAATATAAAAACTTGTTGCTCTACATTGGCTACTTGTGAAAAGAAATCGTTTTTCTTAATATCTTTTAAGTTATAACCATCTATTAAGATTTCCCCATTAGTTGGATTAAAGTACTTTCTAAGCAATTTAAGTAAAGTAGACTTGCCTCCACCACTAGGCCCTACAATAAGATACTTTCCACCTTTTTTAAGTTCTAGATTAATATCTTCTAAGATTAAATCAGCCTCTTGATCTGCATATCCAAAGCTCACATTTTTTAATGTAATAGATTCATTAAAACTTGGCATAGACTGTGTTTCTTCATAATTATCTTCATTTTCAAGGGTTTTTTCTATCTTTTTAATAAGATCTTTTACAGTAAACATTTTTGGTAACTGCTCAGAAAGATTCATAACTGGCCACATTACCTTTTGCATACTTTGTACAACCAGGAATGCCCCACCTACAGTAATTAATCCTTGTATAGCCATGTATCCACTAGCTGCCAACATCATATACATCATTAAGCCAATAATAATATTTTCTGATGCTTGAATATAAGATAAGAATCGATCTACAATATATCCTTTTTGCTGCACCTGTTCACTCTTATCATTAAAGTTCTCTTGTACACGTTCTGTTAAGTTATTACTCTTAATAATATGAAATGCAGATAACATTTCCTTTGTATAAGAAGTATAACCTTCAAATAAAGTACTTCTCTCATTCATATGCTTTGCAGTTGGCTTAGAAGTCAATGTTGAGAATATAATCATCACAATCATTACACCTACAGCTAATAAAATAACCCATGGAGATACTATAGTCATCATCCATATTCCTGCAGCAAAGTTTCCTATACACGCTCCTATTTCGTATAAACTATCAATTAAGTTAACTTCAAGCAGATTAAAGTCATTCGTTAAACAAGATATATACTTCGCATTATTTTCTTTTTGAAACTCACTAATATTTTTATTAAATACGCCATTTACATAGTAATGCTTAATAGTTAAATTAGCTTTACGTTTATATAAGGCTCTTGTTATTGCTACCAAAATACATAGTGGAACTAAAACAATTGCCATCACTATTAAGTCAATAGATGCACTTCTAAAGTTAGTCATATCCCCACTTAAGGCAATATCCATAAGGTCCATCATCTTTACAAAACTATAGGAATCTGCAAATGCTAATAGCGCTGCTGTTAATGCCGCAAGTATGAAATAAGGTGTTACTCTTAGTAATCTTTTTAGCATATTACCACCTCCCCAAAGTATTCTCTTGCCTGATAGGTTTCTACATGACCATTCTTAAGTTCTAGTACGTAGTCATATTGATCTGTAACCCCTTCATAATAACGATGACTAATGGCTACTACTGTACATTCTAAATTCAATAGTTCTTGCTCTATCTTCTTGCCAATGTCCTCATTTAGTGCCGAAGTTCCTTCATCTACGAACAGAATCTCTGCATTTTTAGCTAGCGCCCTTGCAATAGATATTCTTTGGCGCTGGCCTCCTGATAAATTCTTTCCATTTTCTGAAAGTACTGTTCCAAGTCCTTCTTCTTTTTCTTCTATCAACTCTTGTAATCCTGCTTTTTTACATGCTACCTGTATTATTTCATCACTAATATCTTTATAAAGGCTTATATTATTTCTCATAGTATCTTCAAACAGGAATACATCTTGATAGATAAATGCCACTTGATTATTAAAATCTTTTTCTTGAATCGTCTTATAGTCTGTTCCATCTACTAAAATCTTACCTTCATATTCATCATAAATCATAGAAAGTAATTTCATTAATGTAGATTTTCCTGAACCACTTACCCCTTTGATCAAATATTTCTTACCCTTTTCTAATTTAAAATGAGCATCTTTAAGTAAGATCTTATCTTCATATCCAAAGTTTAAACCTTGAACTTCTATAGATTCCTTAAATTCAAAAGGTACTTTTCCTTGTTCTTCTTCTTCATGATTCGTTTCTTGCTTCGTAATCTTTTCATAAATACGTCTAGAAGATTTGATGACATTCATTCTAGGTAAGATCTCAACTAAAGGAAAAACTAAATTACTACATAACTGAACAGAAAACATCGCTGTCGTAAAGTTACTAGAATTCATTGATGCAGCCACATAAATAACTACTCCAAAGAGTACAATATAACTTGAAAACATCATCAAACTTCTTTGCTGTTCGCTAAAAATATTGAAAACAACCTTTCGCTTTTCTACACGATTAATGGCATTCAAACTTTTATCTAGGAATTTATCTTCAATATTATTAAGTTTGAGTATTTCTAATCCGTTAAAAGTATTTGCAACTTCTACTGTAAGTTGTTCATTTTGATTAGATACTTCCTCTTGTAGACTTTCAGTCTTCTTAGAAAATAATGATGCAAATAAGAAAAGTCCTATAGATACTAACGTCATAGCTATAGCTAACTTATAGTCTATAACATAAAGAATAATGAGACATACTATGTAGAGGCCCCCCATATAGATGACATTAAGTAAATTTAGAAAGAAATTATTCTCAAAAGTATTAATATCATTGATTAAATGAGACATGTAAACTTCTTTACTTTGCTTACTAAAGTCTTTGTAAGAAATATGAATAATCTTATCAAAAGCTTGCTTTCTTACATCTAGTAATATATTTTTCATAAAGCCAATACGCATTAACCTACTAGCAATATGAAAGCCTCCTGTTAATAAAGCTGCAAATATAGAAAGGATTACAAGTATCTTAAAATACTCTATATCCCTTTTTTCAATAACCCCAAATATCATAGAGAACAATCCCATTCTTATTAAGCTATCTATAACAGGCATAAAACAAGCTATGATATAAATGATAAATTGTCCCTTTCTCTTCATTAAGAGATCTTTCATTTTTCATCCCCCTTATTCAACTTTTATACTTGAATGAATTATAAGTTTATTTTAGTGTAACATCGTTACGTTGTCAATATATGTTTTATAACATTGTTACGTTACTTATTTTATATAAACTACATCGAGTATAAGTAAAAAAACAGACTTCCATTTAAAATCCAAGACTTTCATTTATTATACTAATCTATAATTTCTTAATAGTGAAGTTTCTTTTTTATACTATATTTGTTTCTAAATAAAAAGAACGGTTTTTGAAGTAATCCTTCAAAAACCGTTCTAGAACAATTATATTTATTTTAATTTTGTGTGTTTGGATTTACTGGTTTTTTAAGTAATCCAATCATCAATGCAGCTACTATTACACCACCAACATAAGCAATAACAAATCCCATTGGGTTTTCAATCACTGGCAATATAAAAATACCGCCATGTGGTGCACGTGATGCACAATTAAATACCATAGCCAAACATCCAGCAACTGCTGAACCAACTGTTACAGATGGTAATATGCGAAGAGGATCTGATGCCGCAAATGAAATAGCTCCTTCTGTAATAAATGACATTCCTAATACATAATTGGTAAGCCCTGCTTCTCTTTCTTTCTCTGTAAACTTACTCTTGAAAAGTGTAGTTGCTAAAGCAATAGCTGTTGCTGGAACCATGCCTCCAATAATAGCAGCAGCCATAACTGATGCATTACCTGCTTCAAGACATACTACTGCAAACATATATGCACTTTTATTAAGTGGACCGCCCATATCAACTGCCATCATTGCTGCTACTACTAGTCCCAATAATACTTTACTCGAATCTCCCATACTTGTAAGTGTACTTGTAATCATTCCATTAAGAGCTGCTACCGGAGGATTGATTACCAACATCATTGTTGTCCCTACTATAAATAATCCTATCAAAGGATATAAAAGCATTACTTTTAATCCTTCAAATGATTTAGGAATAAATTTTAGCACTTTAGAAAGTAAGATAATTACATATCCCCCAAGAAAACCTGCTAAAAGCGCTCCCAAGAATCCCGAACCACTTTGTTGAGCCATTACCCCACCTATAAAACCTGTTGCTAAACCACTTGTACCTGCAATACTTACTGCTATGTAACCAGCTAACATTGGAAGCATAAATCCAAATGCCAAGTCTCCAATTTGTTTTAACATTGCCGCAAACGGTGTGTTAGAACCAAAGTTAGCCGGATTAATACTATAATCATCAAACAGGAATGCTAGAGCCATTAAAAGCCCGCCTCCTATTACGAATGGTAGCATATGATTGATTCCATTCATCAAATGCTCATAAATTTGCTTTCCTAACGATTGTTTTTTCATTCATGTTCTCCCTTTTATGTCTTATGTATATAAAAGCGCAAAAAAAGACTGCTCTAACGAGCAACCTTTTTTTCACCCTTTATTTTATGCTCATACATCCTATCCAAATAAACTTTAATAAGTGCAGCTATTGGTACTGATGCAATCATTCCAACACCACCAAAGTAACTTCCTCCAATTAATACAGATATCAAAATCCAAACAGGAAGAAGTCCCACTTGGTCCCCAACGATCTTAGGTTGAACAATGTTACCATCAATTTGTTGATATAAAAGTAGTAATACAGCACCTGTTACACCCATACCTAAGCTTGTAAATGACCCTAATACAAAAGCAAGTCCAGAACCCACAATAGGTCCAACATATGGAATCACATTAGTAATACCTGCTGCAACACCTATCAATATGGCAAATGGATGTTTAATCATTAGCATTAAACCAACCGATACTGCTCCTACAATAGCAGAATCCAATATGGTTCCCAATAAATACTTACCAACTACATCATCTAATGTTTTAATAAAGTCTATTATTTGTGTTTTTACTTTTGGTGTACAGATAATAGTACCTACCTTACTTACACCTGCAAATAGTCTTTCTTTATCCTTCAAGAAGTAGAATGTCACAATAACAGTAACGATAAAGTCTATTACAAAAGAACTAAAAGATGCAATAAAGTTTCCAATACTACTCAAAATTAGCTGACCACCACTTAATAGGAAGTTTTTAATATAATTAAATACATCTGGAGGTATTATCTCACTAATTCTATCCATATTTAAGGTCCCTAGTGTATCAGCTATTTCTGTCATCCATGCATTGAATTGTGCCTCAAACTTTGGAATAGAATTAATCAAAATATTAATATTCTCAAAGAGTGGCGGCAAAATAAAGTTAATCAGCATGGCAATCATACCAATTACAATTAAAAAAACAGCAGCTACACTTAACAGCCTTACCCAGCCTTTACTCTTTTCTTTATCACGTTTTGGTAAAGCAGCATCTAGCCCTTTCACCACCCAACGTTCGATAAATAGCACTGGATAATACAGTAAATAAGCAATCGCAAATGCATAAATAACTGGAGAGATAATATCTACAAACTGCTTAATATATCCCCAGATTATTCCTAACACATTCGGACTATTACCAATTACCCTATCAGCAAACATTAATATTATTCCTATAATAATAACACCTATTCCTATAGGAAAATACCTTTTATAATTTTTCAGCTTTTCTAACATATTTAGTTCCTTTCTAATATGTTTTTTCAATCCACTCCCTAGTAGTCATTTCTTGCTGAACCTTTACTTCACATATTGTTGGATCAATTGTCTCCTCATGAGCTATAGTAAGAAGAGACATTGTATTTGCAAACTTTACAGTATCTTTGATCGTCTTAGCATTCATATAGCTATAGCCAATCCCTGCAACAAATGCATCTCCTGCTCCTGTTACATTTATTACTTTAGCCTCTTGCGCCTTAATAATTCCTTCTTCTACACCATCATGATAGTAGATACCTTCACAGTCTAAACTAATAAATACCTTTTTGATACCCAAACCTCTAAAATAGTTACCTGCTTCTCTTATTGCTTCTTCACTATTTAATTCAAATCCACATAGCACCTCCGCCTCATAACGATTCGGTTTAAGCGTATGTATATAAGGTAATAAGTGTTTTACTGTACATGCTCTTGCAGCAGATACTGGATCTAAAATAATATTTGTATATTCTGAGAAATTTTTAACAATGTATTCTGTAATAGCAGGATTATCTGCATCTAAAATTACAAATTCCGCATTTTTAATAAGCTCTCTTTTAGATTCAACAAATTCTTCAGTGAACAAGCTAGCAATACTAATATCAACTACAGCCGATACCATCTCACCCTTTTCATCTAATATAGCAATGTATGTTGGAGTGGCAGCCCCTTCTACTATTAACGAATCACTCATATCAAAGTGCATTTTTTTAGCATGTTCTTGTAGGCTTTTCCCTCTCTCATCATCTCCTAAAATAGAGATAAACTTAGTATTCACACCTACTCTCGCCATATTTTCTGCAATATTACGACATACACCACCATATGACATTTTTATAACTCCTGGATTTGAATCATAGGGTCTGTAACTCTGATTTGTGAATCCAAAAATATCACAAATAGACATACCAAAAACAAGTATATAAGGTTCTTTCTGCTGTATCATTATCGTCTCTTCCTTTTCATGTATTGATTATGCCTATTTTATCACACTCTTAGACATATTTCATTCATCTTGATAATTTTTAAATTTTGTAAAATTTTACAGGTCTTTCTTCAAATTTCAATAATACATCCCCTAACAAAGAGGCCTCCTCCATATCATGGGTAACAAATACAACCGTTCGCTTCTCTTTTATTATTAATATTTTTATTCTTTCTAATAACCTCAACTTCAATGCATAATCTTGGCCTTTAAATGGTTCATCCATAATTAATAATTCTCCATCATAGGCCAAAGCACGCGCTAAAGCTACTCTACGTTTCATGCCACCACTCAATTTATTAATCTCACAATCCTTATATTCCAACAATTCTACAAGTTTAAGTATTTCTTCAATTCTATTTTGAATAGCATCTGGTTCTAAGTATGCTTTTAAGACTATCTCTATATTTTTTGATACATTCAACCAAGGAATCAGTCTATCTTCTTGAAATACAACAGATATATTTTTATTCTCTAATCCTATAATATTTCCTTTTTCATAACTTTCAATTCCCAAAAGCATCCTTATAAAAGTAGTTTTTCCACTCCCCGAAGCACCTAGTAAAACTGTCGTTTTACCTTCTTCTATTTCTATATCAAAATCTTTATAAAGCTGTATATTCTCATAGCTTTTAGAGAGCCCTTCTATTCGAATCATAAATTAACTCCTCTTTTTATCTTTTTGAACTTTTAAACATCCTATTTACACCTTTTTCACACAAGGTACTTAATACAACAATAACTATTACCCAGGAAAAAAGACTATCTGTTTCTAAGTAAGATTTTGAACTTAAAAGATTGTACCCCATAGAGTGTTTGGGCACCGCTAATACTTCTGCCGCAATTACTACCTTCCAACTTAGTCCAACAATCATTTCTAGTGCAGCTTCTAAATAGGGCTTTATTTGAGGAATATAAATCTTACAGATCACTGTAAAAGTTTTAATCTTAAAAACTTTGGCCATCTCCAGCAATTCTTTATCAACACTATTAAAACCTTTTAACGCATTGGTATACACTACTGGATAACACATTAAAAAACATACAAAAATAGGCACAGTATCTTTTGTAAACCACAACAATGCCAGTATAATAACTGCCATAACAGGCGTACTTTTCAGCAATGTAATAAAAGGTGTTAATATTTCTTGTACAAGCTTAATCATATACGCAATCAATGCGCTTATAACCCCCAATATACTAGAAAGTATTACACCTACACCCACTCTATAAAAAGTTAGGAGAATATCTTGATAGAATTCTCCCATACTCATCATTTCTATTAACTTTTTGAAAGTTGCCCCCGGAGAAGGAATTAGTATATCCTTCCCCACAAGACTATGTACACATTGCCATACCATAATCCACAAAAATACTATACACCCTTTTCTAATAATTACTTTAATTTGGGATGGTATAGAAATTTTCATCTGGTAATTTGCCTCCTATAGATTTAGGATTTGCTTCTGCAAGTATTTCATAAAACTTAGAGAGCATATCTTTTGAATCTACACCATTGCGATATACAATATTACAAGCAGGAATAGCTTTTTTAGCTATTTCAGCATCCGGTATAATTGCATAAGCTACTGCCAACTTAGCTGCTTCCTCTAAATTATTCGTTACAAATTCAACCGACTCTTCATAGCTTTTAAGAAAAGCTTTTAACTGCTTTGGTTGTTCTTCTACAAAAGATTTACTACCTATTATAATACCCATTGGTAAATCCACTTGTTCTGTAGCTTGCCACATTTGATTTATATCAAGTGCCACTTTAATGTTTTCATTTTTTGCTAGTACTGTTGTTACAAAAGGTTGTGGAAGTAGTGCTATACTTCCTTCTTCTGCTACTAATTTAGATGCTATATCTGCATGATTTCCCATAAACTCCACTGTTACATCCTCTATAGGATCTATATCATTGGCTCTTAACACTTGATTAAGGACAAATTCAGGTGTACTATCTTTTCCACTTGAAAGTATTGTTTTCCCCTTTAGATCTTCTATAGATTTAATGCTATCACCATTTTCTACTATGTATAAAACACCTAGTGTATTCACACCTAACAATTTCACTCCACCATCGGTCTTATTATATAAAACCGCCCCCATATTTGATGGCACACAAGCAATATCAACCTCTCCACTTACTACCTTACCTACTATTTCATCAGGACTTTGATAAAGACTTATATCATAGTTTTTTGATATATTATCTTGGTCAGACATAAGCTTAATCATCCCTATTCCTGTAGGACCACTAAGTGCTGCTACTGTAACTGGTTTAGTGGAAGCTTGCTTTGTGCAACCTCCTATAGCTACCAAACTCAATACACATGACAATGCTATAATTTTTCTTAAATATCCCTTCATCACTCTATCCCCTTACCCAATTTTATTTTAAAATCATCTTATGTATAAATTGTTACCTTCACTATCAATCGTTACAATCACTGGGAATTCTTCTACTTCTAGCTTATAAATAGCTTCTGCTCCCAATTCTGCATATCCTACACATTCCATTTTCTTTACACACTTTGATAATAGAGCTCCAGCACCTCCAATAGCTGTCAAATAGGTACTTCCATATTCTTTCATTGCTTCTATTACTTTTTGATTTCTAAGACCTTTTCCTATCATAACAGTTTGTCCTTGTTCCATCATCCAAGGTGCATAAGCATCCATACGCCCACTAGTAGTAGGTCCACAACTTCCTATTACTTGCCCTGGTTTTGCTGGTGCTGGTCCTGCATAGTAAATGGCTACATCTTTTAGTGAAATAGGTATTTCCTTACCTTGTTTAACTTCCTCTACAATACGTTTATGAGCTGCATCACGAGCTGTATACATTGTTCCTGTAAGAAGAACCCTTTCTCCTGCTTTAAGTGTTCTTGCTTCTTCATTTGTCATTGGTATTTGAATATGTTTTGTCATCTTGTTTCCTCCTATAACCTTACGCTAATATGTCTATTAACATGACATCCTATATTGATAGCTAATGGCATAGATGCAATATGACATGGATAATCTTCTATATGTACAGCTAGCGCTGATGTATCTCCACCTAAACCTTGTGGCCCAATACCTAATGCATTAATCTTCTGTAATAATTCTTGTTCTAATACACTCATACGTTCATCTGGATTATGACTTCCAACTGATCTTACCAACGCTTTTTTTGCCAAAAGGGTACATTGTTCAAAGTTACCACCGATACCTATACCCACTACCATAGGTAAGCATGCATTGGGCCCTGCTATTTTAACTGCCTCTAATACTGCTGCCTCTACACCTTCAATTCCTTGAGATGGTGTAAGCATATATACTTTGCTCATATTCTCACTGCCACCCCCTTTAGGGGCAATAACCATTTCAAAGTCATCTCCTTCAACTATATCAAAATGAATAATTGCTGGTGTATTGTCTCCTGTGTTCTTTCTATATAAAGGGTTTTCAACTATAGACTTTCTTAAGTAACCTTCTTTATAGCCTCTTCTTACTCCTTCATTAATAGCATCTTTTAACAAACCACCTTCTATATATACTTCTTGACCTAAATTTATAAACACAACAGCACTACCCGTGTCTTGGCAAATAGGAATAGCTTCTTTTTGTGCTAAATAAGCATTTTCACAAATATCTTGAAGTATTTCCTTGCCTAAATTATTGCTCTCAATAGTTGTTCTACTTTCTAAGGCTTGAAGCATATCTTTAGGTAGATTATAGTTCGCCTCTATACAGGCAGTTTTCACCGCTTCAATTATTTCATTTACATGAATCTTTCTCATATGTTTCTCCTTATTTGCTATTCGTTTTATCTAGTTGGTCTAACTTAAGTTGTCCTTTCATAGGCTGTTCATTATCATCATCTGGAACTGGTTTAAAATTTGGCAATAAACCTATTGTTTGTAAAGTTTTAAGCATAACGGCGATAATAGGGCCTATAATCAAGCCAAATACACCTATTACTTTAAATCCAATATACATAGCCATAACCGTTACAAGGGCATAAACACCTATTTGAGTAGATAATACCTTAGGCTCCATAATTTGTCTCATTACTGCAATAATGCCATAAATCGCAATAAGTCCTATTGCTAAAACAACATTCCCTGATAATAGATGGAAAATTGACCATGGAATAAGTACTGCTCCACTTCCAAACAAAGGTAATGCATCTAAAATAGCTATACCAAGGGCTACAAGTAACACATAAGGCCTTTGTAGTATTAATAAACCAATTAGACAAATTACAAATGTAAAGCACATCAAAATTAGTTGTGTCTTTACATATCCCCCTAAGGCTCTTTTCAAGCCATTTTGTAGGAGTACTACCTTATCTGTAAGCTTTTCAGGCAATTGTGCTTTCACAAAGTCTTTAATCATTTTTCTATCCTTAGTCATAAAGAAAGTTGCTATTAATACAACAATTACAAAAAACACACCATTTGGTACCTTACTTACTATACTCGCTGTACTACTTACTAGGTCTGACAAAAATCCACTGATACTATTTAAAACAGTATTAATCAAATCATCTAAAGATTGAATAGCTTCAGGTAAAGGCAATGTATCCATCACACCTTGGAATTGAACCTGTATATTTTCCAATGTATATTGTATTTGTTCTGCATAATTAGGAAATGCATCTGCAAAACCAACTATCTGTTGCCACAATAACTTTACAAGGAAGGTAATTAATCCAAAAAAGGCTGTTAATACAGTAGCCATAGATAGCAATGTTCCCAATCCACGATGAACCTTAAGCTTCTTTTTCAAAAAGGTTACAAAAGGATCCAACAAACTTGCTAATATCCAAGCAATTACAAAAGGTAATATAAGTTCTAGTATATATTTAAAGAAAATATATACACCAAACAATATCAATATAAAAGATATAACACGACCAAACTTTTTACCCATTTTTTCATACCACTGCTCTGCTCGATCTGTTAACAACGAGACACCTCCCTTTTCACAAAATAATCCTAATCTTATGCTATAACGCTGTTTAAATCATGTCAAGCTAGATAGAAAAGTATTTTATAGAATTTTCCATATATGTCTGTTAATTTTTTAGACAAAAAAAGAGGCATCGCATTGGGGAAATGCGATGCCTTAAAATAGAGTTTTGTAAGGGTTTGCTATTTACGGAAATAATTTTGTTACTTTTATGTGTAATTATATGTTTAGGGGAGTTTAGAAATGATGCAAATACGGAATCTTTACATTTATCTAATCAAGGGTTTAGGGGAATAAAAGTAACAAATAATTACTCCCAAAGTAATATTATTATATTACTTGTCCGTTCGTGTAATATAATAACACCTGTTTATGAATATTATTTGTCCTATTTGTAAACTAATTGTAAACGTCGTGACTTTTTTAGACATATTTTATATTTTATTCTAGAAAGATTGTATATTTTGTAATCTAAAACGAAAGTAAGCAAATTCATTTACTTCAGTAAAGTATGTTATCATTTTAACATACTTCATTCTATAAATAAAGTGCATAAAAACATTTTTCTTTTTTATACATTTTGACCAATTTCTCATTATTTTATTCATCAGAGACTATCTATTTTAAATTTCATCTTATATAAAATGCCATCAAAAGTCGAATGCTGGCAAAATAAAAAGGCTCTAGCAAATGCTAGAACCTTTTTATAATTTTAGATAAACAAAAAACCTTGAAACATTTCTGTTTCAAGGTTATGTATGCGATTGGGGGGACTCGAACCCCCAAGCCCGTTACAGGCACTAGATCCTTAGTCTAGCGCGTATGCCAATTCCGCCACAATCGCGTATTTGTTTTTTAAGACATGTTTAATTATATATAACCTAAGGACTTTTGTCAACTACTTATCTCATATTTTTTTATTTTGTGTTCTCAAAGTAAATATCTTATATTTTCTCTATACTTCTAACACCACTATCTTATTCATATAGACTCTAATTTAGGAACTACTTCATTTAATTATATATCTACATTTCTACTCAAGTTTGACTTATACAATTTCTGTACATACTCTATAGGAATACTATTGCTTATATAACTCAATTTCTAAAACTATTTCTATACACATGTAGGCAATCAGTATAACATTAAATAACTATATTCTTAAGCTTCAATAATTCCTCTAATTTTAACGTATTTTTTTCTAATCTACTTATCCTTTTAACATATCTAATATATAGTATATAGTATCTAATTTAAATGACATTTTTAATAGAAAAACAGCATGTCTATTTATTAATAAATCTTAATTAATTTTTCTTAGGCATCATGCTTTATCTATGATAAAATAAATTAACATTATAGTAGGAGGGATTTACTTTTGAAAAAAATCTGGGATGCAAAATATATTAAAATTGCACTATATACCCTTTTTGTTTTAACTGCTTCTATTCTTATTTACCGTATTTCATCAAATACCGATAATATCATCCCTAATGTATACGGTTATGTCAAATCAGTTATAAGTATTTTTACCCCTATCCTTTACGGATTGCTTATTGCATATTTGATGAATCCAGCAGTTGCATTTTTTGAACGTCATCTTATTAAATTGACACATTCAAATAACTCTAAGGATTATCAACGCTTACGTGTCTTATCAATCATTATTGTTTATTTATGCCTCTTTGGCACAGTCTTTCTAACCATCAGATTCTTAATTCCACAGATATTAGATAATATTAGATTACTAGTAAATAACTTACCAACCTATCTCAGAGAACTCCAAGATGCCCTTGGTAAACTTCAATTTGCTATTAATGATGCACTAGCTTATCCAGATTTATCTCAATTTGTTAATGAAATCATTAACCCTGCAAAGGTTAGCGAGCTTATCAACCCTTCTGCTTTACAATCTGTTTTCGATAAGTTAGTTTCTAGTACAATGTCTATAACAGGTACTTTTTTAAACTTAGTCATCGGCTTTGTAATTGCGTCTTATGCTGTTATGCAAAAAGAGACTTTTACTAATGGTACAAAACGTGCTGTCTACGCTCTCTTTAAATATCCTACAGCGAGCAAGATCGTTAGTGTAGCTTCTGAAGCACATGCTACGATTATTAGATTTTTCATTGGTAAATCTTTAGATTCATTAATTATTGGTGTTATCTGCTTTATTGGTCTTTCTATACTTCAAAATCCATATGCCCTTCTTCTTTCTTTCATTGTAGGTGTATGTAATATGATTCCTTATTTTGGACCATTTATTGGAGCGATTCCAGCTGTTATCCTTACATTATTTGAAGGCCCTAAAGCAGCTATTATTGTAGCTATCTTTATCCTTATCCTTCAACAATTTGATGGGCTTATTTTAGGTCCAAAAATATTAGGTGATTCTATAGGTATTACACCTTTCTGGATTATTTCAGCAATTACTATAGGAGGAGCAATCGCTGGACCTTTAGGTATGTTCTTTGCTTCCCCAATACTTGCAGTTCTTCTTTCTATGATTAACAGATGGATTGATAAGCGCCTACGTACAAAAGATATAGACTTACCTAAATTATCCCCTGAGGATGTTATTCCTTATGATCCACCTCATCTACATTTTGAAGAAGAAAATAAAAAATAATTAGTTTATATCAAGCATATAAATAAGCCTTAGTATATGAGATCTCATATCCTAAGGCTTATTATTTTAAATCAATTAGTATTTATTCTTAGAATAGTTGGCTAATTTTTTGTTCAAGTACTTGTTTTGGTAATGCACCAACAGTTGTTTCTACTACTTGACCATCTTTGATGAAAAGAATTGTTGGAATACTCATGATGTTGTATTTTGATGCAACAGCACGGCTTTCATCTGTATTTACTTTACCAATTTTGATTTTGCCTTCATATTGTGTAGCAAGTTCATCAATAATTGGTGCCATCATTTTACATGGTCCACACCAATCTGCGTAAAAGTCTACGATAACCGGAATGTTTGATTCTAAAGCTTCTTGTTGAAAGTTTTCATCTGTAAATTTGAATGACATATTTTTTTCCTCCATTTTTCATTGATTACATATACTTTATCATATGTTTTGAGTCTTGAATATATCTTATTCTATAATTATTATCTCTTAATTTTAAGATTCCATTCCTCAACTTTTTCCTCGAGGTATGCATCCATCTCATCTAAAGAATTCATAATCTTTTTTATTGGCTTTTCTTCATCATTTTTATTACTTGAATAAGAACTGCCGGTTTTCTTATTTGCTTTTGCACGCTCTTGTTCATATAAAAAGGTTCGTAATTTATATTGAACTTGTTCAAAAAAACGCATATTTATCACCTCATATACTTTTACTATAGTATATGAAGTAATGAATTATTTGCAGACTTTTCTTGGTGGTACTGCTTCTAATCTATTAATAGTAAAGCCCATCTCGGAGAATTTCTTCTCGTACTCTGTCATAATATTATCTTCCATATCACTATTATGAAGATCAAGTGTTACATTCTTCATAAGCCAACCTTCAATTGAGAATTCTTCAATTGAAGACGCAAATAGACCTTTATTATCTGTTTTAAAATGAATTTCTCCTGTTTCACCTAAGATAACGGCATACTTTTTGAGGAAATCACGGTATGTTAAACGTCTTTTTGCATAACGTTTTTTAGGCCATGGATCTGAGAAATTAAGATAAAGCCTTTCAATTTCTCCTGCTTCAAAAATATCCATACAATTTGCTACGTCTTCAAATAAGAAACGTAGATTTTCTGGTGTTTCTTCTCTATTGGCCTTTTTACATGCTTTGTATACTACTGTTTCAGCTCTTTCAGCTGCAATATAATTAATATCAGGATTTCTTCTAGCAAGTTCTGTAATAAATCCACCTTTTCCACATCCAAATTCAACATGGATAGGGTTATTATTTCCAAATACTTCGTGCCATTTACCCTTGTACTGTGTTGGGTCTTGAACAACTCTCTCATCTTGTGCTAAGTAATCAGTTGCTCTTGGGTCTCTTCTCAGACGCATCTTTTATCCCCTCTCGCTGTCTATTTAGTACATTCCGCCTGGTGTTGCTTCTTCATCTTGATGCATAACAATTTTGATACCACTGCTTGCACCAATACGGTCTGCACCTGCATCTACCATTGCTTTTGCACCTTTGAAATCTCTTACACCACCAGATGCTTTAACTAATGCTTTATCACCAACTGTTTTTCTCATAAGTGTTATATCCTCTACAGTTGCACCACCTGTACTAAATCCTGTAGAAGTTTTTACAAAGTCAGCACCTGCTGCAACTGAAAGTTCACAAGCTTTAACTTTTTCTTCATCTGTAAGAAGACAAGTTTCGATGATTACTTTTACAATTGCTTTACCTTTTGCTGCATCTACAACTGCTTTAATATCTTGTTCAACTATATCATAGTCTTTATCTTTAAGTGCACCAACGTTAATTACCATATCTACTTCATCAGCACCATTTGCAATAGCTACTTCTGTTTCACGTGCTTTAATTTCTGTGAATGTTGCACCTAAAGGGAAACCTACTACTACACATGTTTTTACTTCACTACCACAAAGAGCATCAGCTACTAATTTTGTATAGTAAGCATTTACACATACAGAAGCAAATCCATATTGTTTTGCTTCATCACAAAGTCTAAGTACATCTTGTTTTGTTGCTTCTGGTTTTAAAATTGTATGGTCAATATAACTTGCTAAATTCATTTGGTCACCTCATATTATTCTTTTTATTTAGTATAGTATTTTTACTACTTTTCTATGAAAAATTCTCTTTGTAGATTATACCATCATTTCAATTTTTTTTCTATGCCATATAAAAAAGAGGTGTTTTTCACACCTCTTTGCTTTAAACCCTTACAATCCAATAGCCATAATCACCTGGTTGAAGAGCCTTGTTACTTCTGCCTCTAAAAGATTCTATTTTATCAATCGATAAAATAAATTTACGTTTTGTATCATAAATGTCTGGTATACCAATATAGTATTGCTCAATATTCTTATCTCTTCCTAAGATTAAGAATCCAAATTTATGATAACAATAAGTTACAAATGGGTTAGTACACCACTCATAAGAAAATTGTGGCATAGATATAAGCTCTGCCATAGAAATCCTTACCCAATCAATTTCTTCATCTTTTTCTTCAAAAGGTTCTATTTCTGATGAATCTGTGAAGATATCTCTTACTCTGAGTAAGTCACCTTTTATATCTTGCTCCTCATCCTCTTTGTCTTCTACTTTTTCATTTTCTACTGTCTCTTTTTCATTAAAAGGGCTTTTTTTTTCATCTTTTGCTGCATTCATGTTATTTTGAATTGACTTTAATACATTTTCTATCTCATTTAAATACTGTTGCTCTTCATCTTCTCTATTTTTATGAGGTACTGCATTGGCTCTATTTTGGTTGAATGAAGTTGATTGTGATAGAGGTTTAACACTATCTTCTATAATACTTTGAACACGTCTAGCAAGCATTTCCTTATCAGAAGACTCACTGAATAAATTTTGCAATCTAGTTAATACTTTAATTTCATCTTGATATCTTTGGTCATACCCCTCGCCTAGATCATCCTCATCAGGAGTCGGCATAATTACTGGACCTATACCATCTTCAGGTTCTTCTGGTTCGTTCTCACCTGGCATTGGCATGATGACTGGGCCGGGACCCTCTCCTGGCTTCGCTGGCTTATTCATCCCTGGTTTATTACTATCTGGCGTTGGTATAATCACTGGGCCGGGGCCTTCTCCGGGTTTTGCTGGCTTATTCATGCCTGGTTTATTACTATCTGGCGTTGGTATAATTACTGGACCGGGACCTTCTCCGGGCTTCGCTGGCTTATTCATCCCTGGTTTATTACTATCTGGCGTTGGTATAATCACTGGGCCGGGGCCTTCTCCGGGTTTTGCTGGCTTATTCATGCCTGGTTTATTACTATCTGGTGTTGGTATAATCACTGGGCCGGGGCCTTCTCCGGGTTTTGCTGGCTTATTCATACCTGGTTTATTACTATCTGGCGTTGGTATAATCACTGGACCGGGACCTTCTCCTGGCTTCGCTGGCTTATTCATACCTGGTTGTTCTTCACACCCACATCCACAAGGTTCACATTCACAGTTTTCTTCTGGTTCTGTTGGTTTTATCGTAGGTTTTATAACTGGTTTTATTATTGGAATAGCTGGAGTGGTTGGTTTAGTTGGTCTTTTAGGAAGGGCACTTTCTAACATAGTTGTTATTAAGTACTTATCCTTCGTATAACCAATAAGTACAGTATCCGTCTTACCTATGCTTTCACCTTCTACTACAATTGCTACACAATCTATGTCTTTTCCTTTTACTCCAGTTCCTTCTAGATTATCTAAATCTACTTTCCAAGTAGTTTGTTTATTCCCATCTTCCGTATTAAGATTGCCTAAACGTATAGCTTTATTCTGACTTTTACTAATCAAGTATACTGTGTATTCTCCAGGTATGTCTCGAAGATTTTGAACATAGCATTTTATTATTCCTGGTGACATGATTGTTACATGTCCGCTTGGATTTTTATTGCTCTTACCATACCCAGCCACATTTTCCTCCAAGCAAATCAAAGTATTCAAATACATAGTACTCTCCTCTTTTCTTGTACAAACTTATTACTATATATATGAATAAAATTACATCGTTAGAACAATTTTGTTTTTAGTCAAAATAAAGGAGTCACCTAAGTGACTCCTTTTAATTAGTTATTTATATGTGCAATAACTTCGATTTCTACTTTTGCAAGTTTTGGAAGGTTTCCAACTTGAACTGCACTTCTAGCTGGGAATGGTTCTGTAAAGTATTGTGCATATACTTCATTTACAGCAACAAAATCGTTGATATCTGCTAAGAAAACTGTTGTTTTAATAACATTATTGATTGATGAACCAGCTTCTTCTAATACTGCAATAAGATTTTTGCATGCTTGATGTGCTTGATCTTGTACAGTTTCTTTAAGTTCCATTGTTTCTGGATCTAAACCAAGTTGTCCTGAAGTATAAACCATTTCTCCTACTACAACTGCTTGTGAGTAAGGTCCAATTGCTTTTGGAGCTTTATCTGTTGATACAATTCTTTTTGTCATTTTAATTTCCTCCTAAATTTTATTTAATAAGTGACTTTTTTACTTTGTCTGTAGCCACCTAATATACTAAAATACTCACTCTCTTTGCTGACTTTTCCTAATGCTATTAACATATTAGCATCTTCTAAATGTCCTTCTAAGTCAACAAAAAAGTAATAATGCCACGACTTATCTTTCATAGGCCTAGATTGTATTTTAAGTAAGTTAAGACCATTGTATGCAAAGTGGGCTAAAATATGATAAAGTGCTCCACTTTCATGTTTAGTCGTAAATGCTATACTTACTTTATCACATTCCGGGAGGATTTGCATAGTTTTTGACAAAATTATGAAACGTGTATAGTTATTGGATTTAGTATTAATTTCTCTTTGAAGGATACTTAAATTATAAAGATTCGCAGCTTTTTCACTACAAATAGCAGCTTTATGCTTATTGTCTAATTGCTCAATATACTGTGCTGCCATAGCTGTATTTGCATAAGGGATGCTTTGAATATATGGGTATTGTCTGAGGTATTGCTTACATTGTCCTAGTGCTTGAGGATGGCTATAAACTTCTTCTATTTCTTCTATTTTACTTCCTTGTACACCTGCTAGATGATGAGTAACTCTGACAATCTCTTCTCCAACTATATAAAGGTTATAGTGTCCAATAAGGTCGTATACTTCTAACACTTCCCCTGTATAAGAGTTTTCAATAGGTAATACACCGTAATCTATTTCCCCTCTTACAAGGGCTTCAAAAACCTCATCAAATTCATCATATCTCGTATAGCTTGCATCTTGATCTTTAAAATATCTTGTTGCTGCATCTTCACTAAATGATCCTATTACCCCTTGATACCCTACTTGAGGCATCTGTTTAGGTTTATATTGTAAGCCCTTTTCTATTGCATCTAGAATTTGCAAGTCACCCATATATAAATTTTCTATTGATACTTTTAGCTGTTCACGAATCCCTTTATAATTATTTTCCTCCATACTCTTATCCCCTTCTTATTGTACGTCCTTCGATGGCAGTGTATTTTTCCATCTTTCTAACCACTTCGTCAAAGCGAGCTGGTGTAATTGATTGTGGTCCATCACATAATGCTTTAGCTGGATTGTTGTGTACTTCAATGATAACCCCATCTGCTCCTGCTGCTATGGCAGCCATACACATCGGTTCTACCATGTAAGAGAATCCTGTTGCATGACTAGGATCAATGATAATAGGTAAGTGACTTAGTTTCTTAATCGCAGGAATAGCAGATAAGTCTAATGTATTTCTTGTGTAGTTTTCAAAAGTTCTAATACCTCTTTCACATAAGATTACATTATCATTTCCTCCTGCCATAATGTATTCTGCAGCCATAAGCCATTCTTCAATCGTTGAAGATAATCCTCTTTTTAATAAGATAGGTTTATTTGTTTTTCCTAACTCTTTAAGAAGAGCAAAGTTTTGCATATTTCTTGCACCTACTTGGATAACATCTACATCTTCTACGAACTTCTCAATTGTTTGTGGGTACATGATTTCTGTAACGATAGGAAGCCCTGTCTCTTGACGTGCTAATTTAAGTAGATCTAAACCATCTTCTTCTAGACCTTGGAATGCATATGGGGATGTTCTTGGTTTATATGCGCCTCCTCTTAAGAATGTAGCACCTGAAGTTTTTACACTCTTAGCAATCTCTACAATTTGTTCTTCACTTTCTACTGAGCAAGGTCCTGCAATAATTGCAAATTCTTCACCACCAATTGTACGATCAGCAATTTGGATAATACTGTTTGCTGGATGGAACGCGCGATTTGCTTTCTTGAATGGTTCTCTTACACGCATTACTTTATGAATACGTTCATCTGATCCTAATTCTTCAACAACAATTTTAGATGTATCTCCAACAAGACCTAATACTGTACATTCACTTCCTTTGATAGGTTGCACTTGTACTTCGTAATTCCCTGTAATTTCTCCAATTAAACTATTTACGCCTTTTTCATCTATATCTCTTTTTAAAACAATAATCATGTTCTTACACCTCTTTCAAATTTAAGTTTATTCATTCTGATGTATAATGAAATGCTTTTTATACTTTTATGGCCGGCTTATAAAAGCATTTTATTGCACTCCTGTATAAATAAAAAAGCCCTATGCACGCTAGATGCATAGAGCCTTAGATTATTCTACGAATAATAATATGGAATCACCCTAATAACAAATGCAGCGTACGTCTATTTTTTTTACAACAAAAAGTACCAGCGCTAAAATAAAAGTAGCCCCAGCTAAAAAAGAATGTATAAAATTTTGTTGTAAACATAGAAATACGTTCCATTTTTGTTTCCTCCATAATTTTTAATATATTAATTAAATGTATAATAATTAGTTTTTAATTAAAACCTATTATATAGTCCACGATTTTATTTGTCAATTAACTTTTTTCTATAATTGTCTATAAAATTAGATAACATAGCGTAATCTTCAAGAGAAAGAGTCTCTCCTCTTGTACTTGCACCAATACCACTTTCCTCTAAAGCATTTTTAAGATCTTCCTTATCTAAGCCTAGATTTCCGTTAGATGCTAATGTATTTAAAAGGGTTTTTCTTCTTTGAGAGAATGCTGCTTTAATGATTTTAAGCATTTGTTCTGCATTGTCTACATCTACTATAGATTTTTCATGTAAAGAAAGTTTAATAACAGCTGAATCTACATTAGGACGTGGCATAAAGCAATTTTGTGGTACATTTGCTACAAGGCTTGTACTACAATAGTAATTCATAGCCACTGTAATAGCTCCATATTGCTTATTACCTGGTTTAGATGCCATACGATCTGCTACTTCTTTTTGTACCATAACTGTAATACTTTCAATTGGTAAGTTATGTTCAAGAAGCATCATAATGATTGGTGTTGTAATGTAATATGGTAAGTTAGCTACAACTTTAATCTTTCTATTTGGAGATTCTTCTTCAATAAGTGATTTAAGGTCTACTTTTAATACATCTTTATGGATTAACTTGAAATGCTCATTGTGTCCATATTCTTCTTTTAAAATCGGAATAAGCTGATCATCTATTTCAATAGAAATTACTTTACCTGCATTCTCAAGTAGGGCTTGTGTTACACTTCCTATCCCTGGACCAATCTCTATAACACAGTCCTCTTTTGTAATATCTGCAGCAGCAATGATTTTATCTAAAACTCTTGGATCAATAAGAAAGTTTTGGCCAAATTTCTTTTGGAAAGCAAAAGGATACTTATTTAATATCGCCTTCGTACCTTCAGGTGTTGCTATTCGGTTCATATCGTTCACTCCTTTACTGTTTATCATCATACCATACCCATATCAATATTGTATAGTCTACCATACTTTAGACGCAAAAAAGGAACTATTACCCTTAATGTAACAGTCCCTCTAAGCCTGTATTTTAATAATTTTTACGTTCTGCACGAACATCAACATTTTGATCTTGTAAAATATAAACTTGTTTACTACGTCTTCCAAATTGTTTACATTCACTATTTGTATTCATAAATAAGTCTATATCATAACCCTTAATAGCTCCGCCTGTATCACCTGCGATGGCAATGCCATAGCCTTCAACATATAAAACTGTCCCCAGTGGAATAATCTTAGGATCTACAGCCACCATTCCTACGAATGTAGGCATACCTGATGCTGTTTTTCCTGACCATTGATCCCCTTCAACGTCTGTGTAAGCTGTTGCTTCCAACGTAAGTGCCTTTGTATATTCATACATTTTTCCAGTAGCAGAATCTTTAATAATGTTTTTCTTGCCTTCTTGAACCACTTTTGTTACAGGTTCTTTTATTACAAATTCTTCTTTGACAGTTTCAGATTGAACTTCACCGCCAAAGCGCACGATTTCAACAGTTTTTTCTTTAAGGCCTGTTGCACCTTGTTCTATAACCTTTAATTCACCAGCTGCAAGAGTTGTTACTTCTTCTACTGTCTTTTCAAAAGGAATTTCCTCTTGTACAACTTCTACTGCAACTTCTCTTGTTTTAACACTTACTTCAACATCATCTGTGATAGGTGTATCTAAAGCTGGTGTTACTTCACTATGTTCATCAAGTTTTATATGTCTATTGTCAATTAGTTCGCCAACTGTCATTGCAGATGTTTTAAATGTACTCGCTGATCCATTTACAGTAAGAACTACTGTTGGTTTCCATCTTGTAACGGTAATTTTCATACCATCCTCGATTGCTGTCTCCATACTTGGTTCAACCTCATCTTTATCACCTAAAACAATTTCTTGGGCTGCTAATATATCACTCACCGATTGATGTAATGTTTCATACTGTGTTACTTTCCCATCTTCAACAATTGCTACTGTTTTCGATAGGGATTGATACGCTGTGATTGTGCCTGTACCGAGCATAAACAGCGCCACAATCAATAAAGCTATCCTAATTCGATTTTTCATGATTACCTCCTTGAATCCGGTTGCTACTTTGATAGAAAGTTTAGTATTATTTTTATTTATCAAAGCAGTAAGGTTTCAACCTCTCATTTCTACAATCGTGCTTATCGGCGCTTTACTGGAAATAAAATATAGCATAATTTTTAAATGCTATATTATGAATTGTAATATAAATTATTTTTTAAATCAAGCTTTTTGTAATACTTTTTGCCAGGCAGTGGCTATTTTTCCATTTCTTCCATCTTACAAACCCTTATTTTTCAATGCCTCCTTTATTAATTTAAAATATTTTCCATTTTTCCAATTTAACATCTTTGTAACATTTACTTAATACCATTTATATGTTCTTAAATGTGATTTAGTACTAAAAATACATTTTTTATTTTTATATTTTAAGTTTTTACCATTTTGTAACATTTTATACTCCATTTTATGTATTTATATATAAATATATAGATACACACAATGTTTATTAATACTAAACTTTTTATTTCAACAAAAAAGTCTCTTCATTGTTTATGAAGAGACTTTTTTCTATATCTTAAAGAGTTTTTTTGTGTTTTCTAACGTTATTCTAGCTACTTCTTCTTCTGTAATTCCCTTTATTTCAGCAATCTTTTGCATTACAAATGGTAAATAAGAAGAATCATTTCTTTTTCCTCTATGAGGTACTGGCGTTAAATAAGGACAATCCGTTTCTATAAGTATAGATTCTAACGGTATACGCTCCACTACTTCTACAGTTTTTCTTGCATTCTTAAATGTTAAGGAACCACCGATTCCTATATAAAATCCTCTCTTTACATATTCAACAGCTAATTCGTGGCTACCTGAAAAGCAGTGAATAACACCTTCTTTGATACCACTATCTTTTATAATATCAAATGTGAGTTGACTTGCATCCCTACTATGAATACTTACTGGCAGGTCTAACTTCTTTGCAAGCTCTAACTGAGCTTTAAACCATTTAACTTGTTCTTCTTCTGATGAGTGATTATAGTAATAATCTAATCCGATCTCACCTATTCCTACTACTTTAGGATGTCTCGCCATTTCTTCTAATGTTTCAATGTCATTCATTGTCATTGTACTTACATCATGAGGATGTACACCTACTGTTGCATAAATAAAGGGATAGGTTTCAGCAAGAGAAATACTTTCTCTTGATGAAGGCATATCAGCACCTATATTAATAATAAACTCTACTCCTTCTTGGTGTATTCTATTTAAAAGCATGTCACGATCTTCATCGAATCGTTCATCATTGTAATGAGCATGTGAATCAAAATACATAACAATCTCCTTCTATCATTTATTAATAATCTTTACTGTGTATTATAGCAGTATTCTTTATAAAATAAACTATATCTAAGTTAAAAGACTCTATCTAAATCGCTGTGTAGTGATTTAAATAGAGTCTTTCTCTAACCTATTAAATAATTTCTTTTTCTATTTCATAATATTTCTCATGTATATCAGGGTAACATTCATTTATAATCCACTTTTCAAAATCTCTCCACCCTTTAACTCTAGGATAACTAGAACAAGCATTTTGATTATGTGGTCTATCAAAAATTACAGGTGTTCCCCCTGCTTCTCTAAAATCTATAATATTATGCATACCATCATCTAATAGATAATCTCCTTTTACCATATGCTTCACTGAACATATAATAATGTGGTTTTGTGGAAAGAATGGCATATAGTTTCTAATCCACTCATATTTTGCTTCTACCGACCTTGGATGAGCTGCCGTTACAATATACATATCAAATAAATTACTCTCATATAACCTTTGGAATGTTTCAATAGCTTCTAATACAGGCTCTAAGTTTCTAAACAATTCCGGTTGATGCATGAGTTCTAATATTTCCTCACCAAAAATAGATACTAAGTCCCAACACACACAATCATCTGTTGTATAGTTTGTATCGTATTTCTCATTAAAGATTTCAACTACACCTTTAATATATTCTGCCAGTACGTCATCTTGGTCAATTAAGAGTACAGGTTTATGTTTTTGCAAAGTCCTCACCTTCCTTATCGCTAAATACTCCTGGGTCTTCTATCATATCTAAATAGATGTGATTTGTCCATTTACACTTTTAGGTTACTATTATTTTATTATTGAGATAATTTTTCGTTCCTTATTTGTTTTAATTTTTCAATCTCCATTAATAGAGCTTCCTTTTTACGTAAAGTGTTTTCTGGTTGTTTATTATAAGGTGAGTTTTTAAACTGAATATCTAAGGTTTGTAAAACTACCCTTCGTCTTTTAATTTCTTCATCTATACTTTTGATGTCATTTATCATTTTTTAACTCCTTGATTTAAAAATAATCATATAAAGCGACCTTACTACGTTCTGTCTTAAAGAACGACTTCATAGATTCTGATGTTTGATTCCATTGTATCTTCTCAAGAGTATCTAAATCTAGTAGCGTTCTGAATCCAATCAATACTTGTGCAAGGTCTCTAATATCTAGTACAAAGTCTGCTTGTTTATCTGTTTTTGATACAGTTACTTCTTTATTAATGTTTATTTCAAAACAACCATCATTCCATTCACAAATATCATCCTTTACGCCTATTACAAATGTACCATTTTTTACAAAATTATAAGCTTCCAATGCTTTTTGTACATCTATAATTTTTGCCATCATATAGCTTTGAATCGATGCATTACATCTAGGATTACTAAGTACATCTAATATTAAATCATGTTCTTTTACATTCATTTGAACATTAAATACTTGGGCACTATGGGTAGAAATATAGTTCAATAAACTTCTAAGGGTAGACATATTACTATATTGCATCTCAACAACTTCAAAAGTTAATGTAGCATGTATGAGTTTATAGATCATATACCCTTGTATCTTACCTTCTGTGTTTCTATATAATACAGTATAATAATCTAATTTTCTACTTATACGACGTTCCCAATGATGCTTGTCCCTTATGCAAGATCCATTTAAACCTTGTATATACCCTTCATAGTAGTTATTAAGTTCTAACCTATTGGTTTCACTTAAGTATTCTATATATCCTTCATTCCTAAACTTTTTGAGTTTATCTATTTCAAATGTATAAGTTAAATTGTTATAACACCATTTCCATCCTAATTTTTGATAAAACTCATAAGAAAAAGGTGCAAGTAGAGAATACACAGCCCCTTGTTCATACATTACTTTAATACCTTCTTTAATAAGATTACTACAAATTCCACCACTCCTATAAGTACTTGCTGTTGCTACTCCACCTAATCCTGCCATTTTAAGGCATTTACCATCTACATATATTTGACGATAAGGTATCGTTATACAACTTGCTAATACCTCACCATCAAAACTTCCTAATATAGTTTCTCTCTCCGGTGTCGATAAGTTCCAGTCTGTCTTAAAATCTTCTTCTGTGCACATTTTAAAACAATAGGTCATCAAGTCAATAAAGCGGTTTTCATAAATTGATTTATTCTCATTGATTTTAATAATCTTATTCATGTACTCTCTCCTCATACTTATCCTTATAAGCTTTATTTTAATCTTTTTATATATTTTTTGCAAAACTTTAAACATTTTCTCCTTAGACAAGCACACTTGTAAATAACTGGAAATATTATTAATATATAATACTTTAAAGGAGGTTCCTTCATGTCACGACTTCCGCAGATTGGTTCTGTATTTCCTAATTTTCATGGAACGAGTAGTACAGGTAAGTGGAGTATTGTATGTGTTTCTTCAAATACAAACAATGATACTTGTTCTAACCTTTTAGGTCATAATGATTACTTTAATAAAAATGACATTGAAATTGTGCATTTCCCAGCCCGTACATCTGATACTACTCTTTATATTATAGATTCTAATTATATACTTAGAGCAGCCCTTCATAATGATGAAAGCTCCCCATTGACTGTTACTCATTTAGTTAATATTGTTGATTCATTGCGTTCACAACACAAGCCTCAAAGTATACGTCAACAACCAGTTAATCCTGCATGCCCTGATATTGAACGAATTGTTGGTCAATATGTTCTAGGTAATCCTAGTAATGTAGACCCTTATTTATTAGATTTTGTAGTCTATGCCTTTGCTCTTATCCAACCTAACTTAACACTAGATGTCTACTCAAGACGTTATTTACAACAACTCGCAGACTTACGTTTAATTGATCCTGAATTACAAGTTATCCTAGGCATTGGTGGATGGGGTAATGATGGCTTCTCTGATGCTGCACTTACGCCTCAATCCCGCTACAACTTTGCTCGTGAAGTAAAAAAATGGGTAGATGAGTATAAACTAGATGGTGTGGATATTGATTGGGAGTATCCTGGTTCAAGTGCTGGTGGTATTAAATCTCGTCCACAAGATAGAGAGAACTTTACACTTCTTCTTCAAGCACTTAGAGATGTCTTAGGTCCTAATGCATGGATTAGTGTAGCTGGTATAGGTGATGCTACTTACATTAAAAATGTAGATATTGCTGGTATTGCACCGATCATTAATTACTTCAACTTAATGTCTTATGATTATACCGCTGGTGCTACTGGTGCTGCTGGTGCTAAACATCAATCTAACCTTTTCCCTTCTGATATGGCATTTAATAACATTAGCACTGACCTTTATATTCAAAACCTTATAGCTGCTGGTATGCCTTCAGAAAAAATCCTTCTAGGTGTTGCTTCTTATGGACGTAATGGTGCAACTATTACAAAGACCTATGATCAAATTAGACAATCTTATATTAATAAAAATGGCTATACTGTAAGATGGGATAATGTTGCTAAAGCACCTTATATTGTAGATCGAAATGGTAACTTCGTTTTAAGTTTTGATAATAATATTTCAATCTACTTTAAAGGTCAATACGTTATTGATAATTGTTTAGGTGGTATCTTCTCTTGGCAAGCCAATATGGATAAAGCTAATATTCTAGCTAATGCTATGAATTTATCTATTAATGACCCAGCCGAACTTGAAGATATCTTAAAGAAAGAATACCTAGGCGAATAGTATAAAAATAACTACCACTAATTTTCTAGAATAGTGGTAGTTATTTTTATACCATTATTTAATTTTTATACAAATCCTATTGATAATGTTATAGGTTACGATATATTATATAGATTGTCTTTAAATTTTAACTCAAAGTCTAGAGTTTAAAATTATATTATCTTCGGAGGAATACTAGAATGAAAAAACTTTCATCCAGTATCCAAGCAAAATTCCTATTGCTTTCTGTAGGTATGATCTGTATTGGCTTATCTATCATGCTATTTCTTATGATGCATCGTGTAACCCTTATGGCTCAACTCAACTACACTCAAAATTCAAGAGAGCAAATGAATATTGTTTCGGATACTATCCAAACTTTTTATGAACAGGTAGACCAAAATATCAATATGATGGCTACAAATCCTATTATCAAAACAAGTGTAGGACATATTACAAGCTATAAAGATGCTCCTACAGAAACTTTTATGACTCCAGCTACTAATGGAGGCACTGAACAAATAGCTTATGAGGTATTTGATCATTATGCCATTAATCATCCTGGAACTAAATATGTTTATTTTGCAACAAATGATAGCGGTTATCTAAACTGGCCAGAAACAACTATATCTGCTCAATATGATCCTCGTGAGAGGGCATGGTATAAAGATGCTGAACAAGCACGTGGTAATATTATTCGTACAGCGCCTTATATTGATGCAACTAATACAATGATTATTAGTAATGCACGTGCTGTACTTGATGAACTTGGTAATATTCTCGGCGTAATTGGAATTGACGTAGAACAATCTGCTATTAGCGATATTCTTAGTTCTATGAAACTTGGACGTACAGGCTATTTCATGCTTGTCCATGATACGGGTATGATTATGGCCGATGGTAATAATCCTGATAATAATTATAAACAAATTGATGAAGTAAATATTGATGGCTTAGAAAAAATATTTGATACAAGCTTACCTAGCTTTAATATAAAAATTGATGACCAAGCCTACCAAGTTAATGCACAAAAAGTTGAAGGTACTGATTGGACTATCGCTTCTCTTATTACTGATAAAGAGCTTAAAGCAACTGCACGTCAAATCTCTACACTTTTCATTATAGTCTCACTGGTAATCTTAGCTATTATTAGTGCCTGCATTATTTTTGTTGTAAGACGTATTACTATTCCTATTAAACGTTCTGCCGAACATCTTAATGATATTAGTCGTACAGATTTTTCTAGAGATATTAATGAATCCTTCTTAAATATGAAGGATGAAGTTGGTGTTATCTTCAAGGGTATTAATGCTATGAAAAATGCATTACTTCAGCTCATTTCTAATATTAAAAATGAGTCACATTCTATTGAAGATAAAATCACAACTGTTAAAGAAAATATTGTATCTCTTAATATGCATTTAGAAGATATTTCTGCTACTACTGAAGAGCTTGCATCAAATATGGAAGAAACATCTGCTACTACTGAACAGATGACAACAATCTCTCAAGATATCCAAAAAGCAGTTAGTTTTATTGCTGAAAGATCTAGCCAGGGTGCTCAAGATGCAAAAGAAATCAACCAACGTGCTATTGCTACTAAAGAAAATGTACATCAATCTCATCAGAAATCTCAACTTATCTTCAGCGATACCAAAGCTAAATTAGAAGAAGCTATTGTCTCTTCTCAAGTTGTTAAACAAATTGATGTTCTTTCTGAATCTATTATGCAAATCACAGAACAAACTAACCTTTTAGCCCTTAATGCGGCTATTGAGGCGGCTCGTGCTGGTGAAGCTGGACGTGGTTTCTCTGTCGTAGCTGAAGAGATTAGAAAGCTTGCTGAGCAATCTAAAGAAGCTGTTACTAAAATTCAAGTGATTACTGATACTGTTCAAAGTTCAGTAGGGAATCTATCTGATAGTGCTAATGAGCTTCTTAACTATGTGACAACAGATGTAGATGCTGATTATCAAATGATGCTAGAAGTAGCAGACCACTATAGTCATGATGCAAACTATGTAGATGCACTAGTTACAGAATTCAGTGCTGCAACCCAGGAACTCACAAGTTCCATGGAAAATATCTTACAATCTATTGAATGGGTGTCTCAAGCATCTTGTGAAGGTGCTATTGGTACAAGTAATATTGCAGATAAAGTCTACGGTATTACACACTCTTCTTCTGAGGTTATGGAACAGATTTTAGAAACTAAAGAAAGCGTAGATAAACTTGCTCATGAAGTTGCTAAGTTTAAAATCTAGTACATAACAATTTATAAAAATAGACATTCTTTATAAACACTGCTATTATATTATTAATTAAAATTTAGCTTAAACAAAAGGGAGATAAAACTAATATAAAAATTAGTTTTATCTCCCTTTTTATAGGTTATTTATATATTTTTAATAATCTATTACTAATAGATTATTTTACTTCTGCTCCGTCAACCATTTCTCCAAGTGGCCCTACAGCAACAAGGTTACCTTCATCATCTGATGCACAAAGTACCATACCTTCTGAAAGGATACCACGTAACTTAACTGGTTTAAGGTTTGTTACAACAACTACTTTTCTACCTACAAATTCTTCTGGTGTGTAGTACTTAGCAATACCAGATACAATTTGTCTTACTTCATCACCTATTTTAATTTTAGATACAAGAAGCTTGTCTGCTTTTAGTACATGTTCACATTCAATAACTTCACCAACTTTAAGTTCTACTTTACCGAAGTCATCAATTGTGATTTCTTCTTTTTTAGGTTTAGCTGGTTTTTCTTCTTGTGGTGCTGCAGCTGCTTGAGTTGCTTTCATTGCTGCTTCTAACTCTGCAAGTTCTTTTTCTTTATCAATACGTGGGAACATATTTGTTCCTTTTTTAGCATGTACAGTATTTGGCATTGTACCCCATGTATGGATTGTATCCCAAGCTGTAAGCTCTCCACGTGTTAAACCGATTTGTTCCCAGATAAGTTCTGGTGTACGAGGCATAAACGGTTCAATCATAATACTTACAATACGTAAACCTTCTGCTAATGTGTAAAGTACACCTGCAAGTTTAGCTTTGTTTGCTTCATCTTTTGCAAGTACCCATGGCATTGTTTCATCAATGTATTTGTTAAATCTTCTAATGATTACCCAAATATCTTCAAGAGCATTGTTGAAGAAGAGTTTCTCCATATTTGCTTCCATTTTAGCGATTTGTTCTGTGATAATTTGTTGTACATCCGCATCAAACTCATTGCCTTCATGTACTTCTGGTAATACACCACCTTCGAAGTATTTTTCAATCATTGCAACTGTACGAGATGTAAGGTTACCAAGGTCATTTGCAAGGTCAGAGTTAATACGTGAAATAAGTGCTTCATTTGTAAAGTTACCATCTTGTCCAAAAGCAATTTCACGAAGAAGGAAGTAACGAATTGCATCACTACCATAACGATTTACAAGAACGCTAGGGTCTACTACGTTACCTTTAGATTTACTCATTTTACCACCATCAATTACAAGCCATCCATGACCAAATACTTGTTTTGGAAGTGGAAGATCAAGAGCCATAAGAATAGCTGGCCAAATAATTGTATGGAAACGAATAATCTCTTTACCTACTAAATGTACATCTGCTGGCCAGAACTTATTGTAAAGTTCTTGATTATCACTACCGTATCCAAGTGCTGAGATATAGTTTGATAACGCATCAAGCCATACATATACAACGTGATTTGTATCAAATTCTACTGGAATACCCCATTTGAATGATGTACGAGATACGCAAAGATCTTCAAGACCTGGACGAAGGAAGTTATTAAGCATCTCATTTTGTCTTGTTTGTGGTTGAATAAATTCTGGATGATCTTCAATATGTTTAATTAAACGATCTTGGTATTTAGAAAGCTTGAAGAAGTATGATTCTTCTTTTACTTTTTCTACTGGTCTACCACAGTCTGGACATTTACCATCTACAAGTTGGTGTTCTGTAAAGAATGTTTCACAAGGTGTACAGTACATACCTTCATATTCACTTTTATAGATATCCCCTTTGTCATAAAGTGCCTTGAAGATTTTTTGTACAGTTACCTTATGGTCTTCATCTGTTGTACGAATAAATTTATCATAACTGATGTCCATTGTTTTCCAAAGATCTTTGATCCAATCTACAATATTATCTACGAATGCTTGAGGTGTTACACCTTCTTCAGCCGCACGACGTTCAATCTTTTGTCCATGTTCATCTGTTCCTGTAAGGAACATTACATCATATCCACGAAGTCTTTTATATCTTGACATGGCATCTGCTGCCACTGTTGTGTACGAATGTCCAATATGAAGCTTATTACTTGGATAATAAATAGGGGTTGTAATATAAAATGTTGGTTTGCTCATTACGCCCTAGCCTCCTTAAAGTTTATTTTTCATTATCTCTTATAGTATTATAGATACAAATGTATCCATTGACAACAACCATACCTGAAAATATTACCTATATTTTCTATAGTGTGACTAATTTTTTCAGATTTCATACCGTATTATAACTTAAATTCCTTAATTTTCTCCATAAACTTCTTATAAACAATAAGCATATCCGGTTCATTATCAACATAAGTATCTAACTCGTCTACTGCTATCCATCTCACACCACTGTTTTCGTCAGGCTTAATCATTAGCTCTTCTGTTTCATCTACCTCAACTAAATAAGCTATTGATAAATGTACATGAGCGGATACATATTCTCCTCTTTTAATGTGTCCCTTTACTGGAAGTACATCTAATGAAAATATTTCCTGAGAAATAGGTCTTACCTCTTTTACCCCTGTTTCTTCTTGAGCCTCTCTTATAGCTACGCCTAAAAAGTCTATCTCTCCATCAGTGTGCCCACCAGTCCAAGACCAAGCATTATAAATATTATGATGAATCATAAGTACCTTATCTCTTGTTTTATTTACTATAAAACCTGAGCTTGAGAAATGTGCTAATGGGTTTTCTCTTGTAAGAAGGTTATCATAAGTGTCCATACAACCTACTATAAGAGCCTTATCCTTTTCTTCTTGTTCATTATAAGGTTTATAGTCTCTAATTTGTTGCTCCCACATTTTCATGGATTTAATCTCCTAATCACTTATTTTTTCTTAAATTATAGCATATAAAATAGAAAGTAGTGCTTTTAATATTTCACGGAACTCATCTACACAAACATAACCAAAGGGGTGATCTATATAGATGAAAATCTTCTAGGATATTATATCATTGAACATATTACTAACTTGAGTATTCTACGCACTCTCTATCCTAACATTCAGTTCCAACCCGTTACTGATCGTATTGCTATTATTTATGTTCCTCCTTCTGCTACTTATGAGCTAAATGCTTTAAAGAATAATGGTGTCGCAGTCTTTATTCCTTTAATATTCGGTCTAAATGCACAAGAATCTTTAGTAGGCGCTAATATGCAAGAAGTCTTAAGTTCTGCTAACATTTCACAGCTTCATACCTATCCCTCTAATGAACTCACAGGAAAGAATGTTTTAATCGGTTTTGTTGATACAGGTATTGATTATACCAATCCACTTTTTAAATACGAAGATAACACCTCTCGTATTGTCTCTATATGGGACCAAACTATCGAGGGCAATCCCCCTATCAATAATAACTTTATAGCTAATTATGGTTCTGTTTATAGTAATGCACAAATCAATCAAGCCCTTAATTCTTCTGACCCCTTATCTGTTGTTCCTTCTGTAGATACTGTTGGTCACGGAACTTACCTCGCTGGTGTAGCTGCTGGAAAAGAGCGTTCAGGAACTACTAATTATACTGGAGGTGCCCCTGATAGTGGACTCGTAATTGTTAAACTTAGACCTGCAACTGAACTTTTAAGAGCATACTATTTAGTAAGCCCTACCGTTAATGCTTACCAAGCTAATGATATTATGACAGGAATTAATTATTTACTTCAAGTTGCTCGTGAAAAAAATATGCCCATTGCTATTTGCCTAGGAGTAGGTTGTAATCTTGGTGCTCATAATGGATTAACTATTATTGAAAGATTTCTTTCAGAAGTCTGTGATTTATATAATGTTATTCTAATTTCTTCTGCTGGTAATGAGGCCTCTGAAGCCCATCACTTTTCTAGTACTATTAGTGTCAATGAGTTACAATCCTTTGAGCTTAATATCGCAGACCAAGAAACTGGACTTGTCTTTGGTCTATGGGCTACAGGCGCAGACAAACTTTCTATAGGATTTACCACTCCTCTGGGCAATAGTATCAATAAGATTCCTATACAGTTAACTAATTCTCAGAACTTCTCCTTTAATCTAGAAAAATCTAAGGTCTCTATTCGGTATCAATTTCCTAATCTTATTACTGGTAGTGAAAGCATAGGTATTCGTCTAATGGATCCTTTACCCGGTATATGGACATTTTATGTTTATGGTGATGTTGTTATATCAGGAGATTATAATACTTGGCTTCCAAGAGAAGGCTTTATACAACCTGGCACTAGATTTTTAAGTCCTGACCCTTACATTACAGTCTGTATTCCTTCTACTACTCAAAAATTATTAGTTGTGGGTGCCTATAATTCTTTTAATGATAGTCTATATGCTGCATCTGGAAGAGGCCCTACTACTAATAGTGTCATTAAGCCTGATATTATTGCTCCTGGCGTTGATGTACCTGGTCCTAACCTCTATGGAGGCTTTACAGCCCAGACTGGAACTAGTGTTGCTGCTGCAATTACTGCCTCAGCTTCTGCACTACTACTTGAATGGGCTGTTGTAGAAAATAACTTTAATCTTATTAATACTAATATAGCTCGTACAATCTTTATAAGAGGTGCGAGTAGAACAACCAATGGCTCCTATCCAAATTATATCGAAGGATACGGAAAATTGGATTTATTAAAGAGTATTAGCCTTATTTAAAACTATCTAGAATTACATTTCTATATTAAATAATTTTATTTATTTTTCACAATTTTAATTGTTTATCGTAAAAATATCTTGCTTTTTATTTTTGTCTTATGCTAAACTTCAACTTAATTAAATGAATGAACGAACAAACGCCTTGAAGAGGAGAGTAAGTTTAGGACGTCTCTTACCAGAGAGCTTCGGTAGCTGAGAAGAAGCAGAGAATAATAAACTGAATATGGCCTCGGAGTGGTGCACCGACAGTCTCATGTAGACTTAGGCTGCAACAGGATTCGCCTGTTATAGCGATAGAGTATAATCATCTATAAATATAATCATAGATGCCGTACTTGAAGAGATCTATATCGCAAGGTATAGGTGAATTAGAGTGGTACCACGGAGTATATATTGCCCCGTCTCTATAGCTATTTAGCTATAGAGACGGGGCTTTTTGATTTTATAAGATTCTAAGGAGGTTATAACATGATTCGAATTCAAAATGTTAGCAAAGTATTTACAGCTGCAAAAAAACAAGTTCAAGCTTTAGACAATGTTAGTCTTACAATAGATAAAGGTGATATTTTTGGCATTATAGGATACAGTGGTGCTGGTAAAAGTACTCTACTTCGCTGTATTAATGGTCTTGAAATTCCTACTTCTGGTTCAGTAGGAGTATTTGATCAAGATATTTCTCACTTTAAAGAAAAACAACTTCGTGATGTACGCAAACAAATTGGTATGATTTTTCAACACTTTAATCTCATGAATAGCAAAACAGTCTTTGATAATATTGCTTATCCTCTTAAATTACAAAAGGCTAATAAAGATGAGATTGCAAATCGTGTTAAAGTACTACTTCAACTGGTAGATTTAGAAGATAAAACATATAGTTATCCCTCTCAACTAAGTGGAGGTCAAAAACAGCGTGTAGCTATTGCTCGTGCTCTTGCTACTAACCCAGATATCTTATTATGTGATGAGGCAACATCAGCACTTGATCCACAAACAACCCAATCTATACTTGCCTTACTCAAACGTATCAATAAAGAACTTGGTATTACTATCGTCCTTATTACACATCAAATGGAAGTTATTAAGCAAATTTGTAATAAGATTGCCGTCATGGAACATGGGAAGGTACTTGAAACAGATAGCCTTATTAATGTCTTTACTGCTCCCAAAAGTCAAATTACTAAAGACTTCTTAGCCAAAGATATGCATTATGAAAGACTATGCCAACCAAATCAAGGAGAGATAAGCCTTATGTTGCACCTTAAATATGTTGGTAACTCTACTGCAACACCTCTTATCTCTACCCTTTCTAGAGAATTTGATGTTACAACAAACATTACCTATGGTAATATCGAAAAACTTCAAGATACTCTTGTAGGTAATCTTGTTGTTGATCTTCAAGGACATCCTGCTGATGTAGAATCAGCTTTAAAATATATTCAACAACATATAGAAGTGGAGGTTATAAAAGATGAATACATTACTAACAGAACTAGCGCCTAACGTTATTGAATATTTTCCTGAACTTGTTAAAGCTTTTAATGAAACACTTATCACTGTAGGACTATCAGGGTTAATTGCTACACTTATTGGTTTACCTTTAGGTATTCTACTTCTTATTACTAGCCCTAAACATATCTTAGAAAATAAAACTTTATATAGTATTCTTTCTAAGACCATTAATATATTCCGCTCCATCCCATTTGTTATCTTAATTGCAGCCATCGTACCTTTTACCAGATTTGTAGTCGGTACAACAATCGGTATAAAAGGCACTTTAGTTCCTCTTGTTGTAGGTGTTGCACCTTTTATCGCTAGACAAGTAGAAGTTGCACTTCATAAAGTAGATCATGGCGTACTTGAGGCCGCTCGTGCAATGGGTAGTACACCTTTAGAGATTATCTTTAAAGTAATCATTCCAGAAGGCCTACCTAACATTATTCATGCTGTTACTATCTCTCTAATTAGCTTAATTGGTTTCTCTGCTATGGCTGGTACAGTAGGCGGAGGTGGACTTGGAGATTTCGCTATTAGATATGGTTACAACTTTTTCAAGACAGATATTATGGTTGTAACAGTTATCATCCTACTTCTCCTTGTTACCCTTATCCAAAGCCTTGGAGACTTTATCGCACATAAGTTTACACACTAAACTGTACTATACTTGATAGATTATGTAATTCTAATACCATTTCTTTACTTAAGACTACATGAGATAATTAAAAATTAAAATTTATAACTTAAAATCAAAAGGAGACTTAATTATGAAAAATAAAAAATTAGCATTTTTAGCAGCAGGTATTTTAACTTTATCTTCACTCTTTACTGGATGTGGATCTCCAACATCATCAAGCTCTGATACTCAAACCATTAAATTAGGTGTTAATGATAATGATCAACGTATCTGGAACTATGTAAAAGAAGAATTAGCAAAAGAAAATATTACATTAGAAGTTATTAGCTTCGCTGATTATGTTCAACCAAACATTGCACTTTCTGAAGGTGAAATAGATATTAACTCTTTCCAAACTAATATCTACTTTGATCAATTTATCTCTGATCACAACCTAGATCTTACAGGTATTGGAAATACAGTATTTGCACCTATGGGTATCTACTCAGATAAATTACAAACACCACTTGATGTGACTGATGGTGGCAAAGTTGCTATTCCTAATGATGTAACTAATGGTGGGCGTGCACTCCTTCTTCTTGAAGAAGCTGGATTAATTGAAATTAATGATGCTGCTGGTCTTATCCCTACACTCAAAGATATTACTGCTAATCCAAAAAACTTATCAATTATTGAAGTTGCAGCTAACCAAATTCCACGTTCTCTTCCTGATTTAGATCTTGCTGTCATTAATAACGGTGTTGCTGTAGATGCTAAGCTTAGTCCACTTGACGACTCTATTTATATTGAATCTACCGATACAGAAAACGCAGTAAACTACTATAATATCTTTGCAGTTAAAACAAGTGACAAAGATGCCCCAGCACTTAATCGTCTTGTAGAGATTTATCAATCTGAAGAAGTTAAAGAACTTATTAATGAAGTATATGGTGGCTCAAGACTTCCAGTATTTTAAGATAAAGTTAGATATCTAGTCATTCCTAATAAGTATGGAATAATATATAACCACTTCCATACTTATTATCTATTAAATCATGGAGGTTTCCTTATGTCTTATAAAGCAAAAATCATTGATACACTTGAACAACTTCAGCCTAGATTACAAGAAATCAGCCATATCATTCATGCGCATCCCGAGACCTCAAATCAAGAAGTATTCGCTTGTGACTTACTTTGCAGTGAACTATTAAAACACGGCTTTAAAGTTGAAAAAGATATAGCTGGTCATTCTACTGGTTTTATTGCTACACATACTAGTCAAAGGCCTGGTCCTACTATCGGTATCTTAGTAGAATACGATGCTCTACCTGGACTTGGTCATGCTTGTGGCCATAATCTCATTGCTGCTACTAGCTTAGGCTCTGCCCTTGCTCTTAGCTCCATCCTTGAAGAAACAGGTGGCACACTCAAAGTCTTTGGTACACCTGCTGAAGAAGGTGGTGTCAATGGCAGCGCTAAAGCAAGCTATGTACATGCTGGTTTATTTAAAGATGTAGATGTTGCCCTTATGACACATCCTGGCTCACACAATCAACCGACTCCAAAATCACTAGCAATTGCACCTATGGATTTTGAATTCTTCGGTAAGCCTGCTCATGCAGCAAGTTGCCCTGAAGAAGGTATTAATGCACTTGATGCACTTCTTCTGTTCTATAATGGAATCAATGCACTACGTCAACAACTTACCTCCGATGTACGTATACATGGTGTGATCTTAGATGGCGGTACTGCTCCAAACATTATTCCTGACTACACACGTGCAAGATTTTATTTACGAGCAGACACCCGTACTTCCTTAGAAGATGTTATCACCAAAGTTAAACATATTGCAGATGGTAGTGCGCTTATGACTGGTTGTACAACACAGTATACACATATCCAGCATGTATTAGATAATTTATCTCCTAATGCTATTCTTGATAAACTCTTCATAGCAAAACTCCAAGAACTTGGCCAAGAGATAGATCTAACACCACATTCTATGGGTTCTACTGATGCTGGGAACGTTAGCCATGTTATCCCAACAATCCACCCAATCCTTCGTATATGTGATTGTGAGATTCCCCCACATACTGTAGAATTTGCAAATGCTTGTATTTCCAATCATGCCGATTCTTCTATTATAATAGGTGCAAAGGCACTTGCTCTGACTGCACTCGATATTTTAACTGATGAATCACTTCTTGCGTCTATTAAAGCTAGCTTTCACAACTCTAGCCAAAAGTAATTAAAAATAGCATAAAAATAAGGGGTATTAACCCCTTATTTTTATGCTTCAAATTCTTCGTTATTTTGTAATTTTTTATAAACGTAAAATGGTATGCCTATAAGCATTAATATAAACACCCACATTGCACTTTCTGAGCCTGCTCCATAAATAATATAGATCGCATATACAAAAGCAATTAAAGAAAGGAAGCCATGTTTTAAGAAATTTACTACTGTAAGTTTGTGTTCCTTTTTAAAGGTTAAAACAATTTCAGCACATGCTGTTAGGGCATAAGCTGGTATAAATGATAATGTTGCTAAGTTAATCATAAAATCAAATGCTTCTGTTAAGTTAGATACATAATTTAACATTAATAATGCATTTGTACATAAGCTGGTAATGATCAGAGCAATATGTGGTGTTTTGAATTTTGGATGTACTTTAGCAAAGAACTTAGGGAATAAATTATCTTCTCCTGCTGCATAAGCTAAACGCGCTGTTGTAAGAACCCAACCACTAAGTGCTCCTATAGCTGAAATAACAATACCACCTGATATAAAGTAACCCCCCCAAGTTGCACCTGTAATATGATTAATAATATCTGCAAGTGGTGCTTGTGTCTGTGCTAACATGGATTGTGGCATACTTCCCATTGCAAGAACAGATAAGAAAATATAGATTAATACTGCAAGGAGTGTTCCCATTACTGTACTCTTTCTTATATTCTTTTCAGGATTTTTAATTTCTCCCCCTGATATAGCTGCACTTTCAAGGCCTACAAATGACCATAATGTAATAGCAATAGCTGCTGGTAATGCACCCCAACTATTTGCTTCTACTGTTGCAGCTGTTTGAAGGTTACCTGCATCAAATCCTGTTAATGCAATAAACATAAACACTAGGATTACACCTATCTTAATAACTGTTGTTACAATGCTTACATAGCCTGCATTCTTTACACCTCTATAATTAATATAAGTAAATAACCATAATAGAGCTGATGAAACTGCAAATGCTAACATTCCATTTGTCCCAAGGGCAGGAATAAATGTTGTTAAATAACGCATAACTGCTGTGATAATAGCAGCATTTCCAATCCAAGAACCTAGCCAAAATGTCCACGAAACAAGAAATGCCATGAACTCGCCAAATGCTTTATTGGTATAAACAATTGGGCCTCCTGTTGATGGATATTTTGTTCCAAGATTTGCAAATGATAAGGCTAATAATAATGAACCAATACCTGTAATGACCCATGCAAGTACGGTAATCTTAGGATTTGCTACTTGTGCTAAACTTTGAGGTGAGGTAAAGATTCCTGAACCAATCATATTACCTACAACAATCGATGTCGCTGCGGCTAACCCCAGTTCACGCTTTAAATTAGATTTGTTTTCCATGTTGTACTCCTCTGATGTCCTTTTAACTTTTTATATTATTATACCCATAGACGTTTTAAATAACTTCACCTATACTTAATTTATCAAATAATTATTAGGAGGTTATTTTATGGGTCTATTTGGTGGTAGCAAAACAAACAATACTTCACACTTTGATGATTATTTAATTGAAGGAGAAGTAATCGAAGCAGTATATCGTCTCGTTCTAGATGAAATTTGTTTTACTAATAAACGTATTATTTTTGTTGATAAAGAAGCTTTGTCAACAAAAAAACAATTAGTATCTATTCCTTACCACTCTATCTACTATTTCGGAGTCGAAAAAGGTGGAGTTTTTGAATTAGACAACGAAATTAAATTATACACTAAAGGTACTCATTTTACTATGGAATTTACAAAAGGAACTAACATTTTAGAAGTAGAAAAACTCCTTGCTTCCCATATTTGCTAGGCCATATGATTATTAACACGTATTTTAATAGGTATTTGTATCTATCCATATTAATTTATAAACATACAAAAAAGGTGTTGCATTCATGCAACACCTTTTATTATCTATTAAGCTTTATGTGCTTGGTCAACTACTTTTTGTAATGCTTCTAAAGCGTCTGCTGGAAGTTTATCGAATCCGCCCTTTTCTGTATCGCGAGATTTAATGAAATCTACACGATCTTGCATACGTTTTTGTAATTGTTCAACATACTGAGCATCTTCAAAGTTTGGTACAAAGCCTTCAATCTCCATAATTTGAATATCTGAGAATGGTCCCCATGGTTTGAATTCTGCTTTACCTTCTACTACTGCTTCAAGAGCACCTAAAGTATCTTTTGGTGTTACTTTTTTGCCCATGAAATCGCCAGTATTTAAGATATAACAATCTACATTTCTTTCAGCAACTAATGCTTTGAATTTTTCATAGTCATTTACTAATGGATATGTTCTAAATGGGTTAGCATATGGTTCAACTACTAATGCATTTGGATCAACACCTGGAGCAAGTCTTTCTGCACTTGAACGTTTTGTAGCAAGTGTAGCACCCATTACAGAAGCAAGTTCTGCACCACTTAATTTAACAATTGGTGGAATTGTAGGGTCTTTCATAATCCAGAAGATTGCATTAACTGGTTCATCAAATTTATTTACACGGTTTGGTGACCAAAGAATTGATTTTACTGCACGACCGTTACCATTACGAACATCTTCTGTAACAGGAACGATTTTACCATCTTCATCCATTGTAGCACCACAGTTTTGCATTGTAACAAGATATTTGTTATCTTCACATGTAAGTGGATAGTCTTGTGTTTTATCAAAGTATGCTGGTTCAAGTGCTACTGATGAACCATTTTCTGTTGAGATAACAAAAGCATCATCATGAAGTACTGTAATATCATATTTACCACCATGACGAGCATGTGTAAGTGTTGATTTACCTGATCCTGAAAGACCAAATACACCAGCAACAAATGATTTACCATCTTCTAAGTTATAGCGTTTTTGTCCACCATGGCATGATGCATAGCCATGACGATTAGCCATAGCCCAAGCAAGTGTTAATGTACCTTTTTTGTGTTCTCCAAAGTATCTCATACCTAAGATAGCTGCACAGTTATGTTCTGGATCGAAGAATGTAAGTCCCATTGGATGATCTGGGTGTGACCAATCTGGATCTGAGAATATGTAAAGGTCTCCATCTGGATATACCTTAGAATCTGCATACATCTTAGCTACTTCTTCATTAATTGCTTGGAAGTTTAATAACCATGAATACATAATATTTTCTTGTGTTGCTGGAATACAAAGATGTGCTTTTACTGAAAAATCTTTATCAAGACCTACAATAGCTTGTGCATGATATAATTTTTTAGTACGTGCTTTGTAGATAGCTTCACTAATCTTAAGAGCATATTCACCTTGGTTAACACCTGGTTCACCCATAATTTTACGAGCTGCTGCTGCACGTCCACTTACAGCACCATCATTGAAAAGAAGAATTTTTGTATCATCATCTAAACCAAGTAGGTCTGGTCTATATACAGGAATATCTGTTACGATTGTACCTGGTGCATTTGCAGCAAGTTTGTAAGCTTCTTTTAAAGAAGTTACTGGTGTTACATTATTACCGTAAAATGCTGTTTCAATTGTGGTACGAATTTGTCCAAAGATAGGATTGTTTGCACCAATTTCAGTTCTTGGAAATCTAGATTTTGTTGCCATTATAAACTCCTCCTTATTTACACATAAGTAAAATATACATAGCTATTAGGAATATTACTCAAAAAAAAATCGTTTCCCAATTATAATTATCTAATTTGTTACAATGTTTGTCAATACAAATTTCAGATATTATTAATAAATTAACAACTATATATATAAATCTGTATTTAATCAAAAATATTATGCAATAAATAAAAAAGTTATGTTAATTAACTAATTAACATAACTTTTTTATTTATTATTTAATACATTTATCAATAATAATTTCAGCCAAACGTTTATGATATATTGCTTGCTCAATTAAGGTAAAGACTAAAAGGGCTGCCCCTATCTTTTCATCTTTTATTCCTAATTTATCTAATTCCTCATTAACAGTATCAACTCTTTTTTCTATACCTAGTTCAAAATAACTCATTTCTTTCTCTCTACTATTCAAACAAGCCTTATAAAGATTTGTTAATGTCTCGCTATCTATATTATCTTCTTGCTTTAACACAGAAAATACATCTTTTATATCACTAATGCTAATAATACTTTTTAATTGGTAAAGAAGTAGCATTAAAACAATATGATCCTTTGTATACTTTTTCTTATGCGCTGGCATTAATACTTTATCTTTTGTGTAGTTGTTAATCATTGTTTTTGTAAGTAACTTATCGTCTTCATGTCGCTTAGTATGGCTAAGATTACTTTCAAATAAAGTAATCAATTGATCCATATATAAATCAAGATTAGGAATGTCCTCTAAAGCCATATGTTCATCTAATCTAAGGCTTGCTACTTGTTCTTCTAACCACTTCTTTTCCATATTCGCACCTTCTTTAGTCCTATTAAATTTATCATAACTAATCCCCCTTATAAAATCAAGCCAAATTATTCTAGATACTATATTGACTATAGAATGTATGATATGATATATTTTAGTTATAATATTAAGTAGTATTAAAAACTACATATTATAGTTAGGAGATGTTTAAATGAATAATTCTGTTAGAGAACCTATTAATGCGTACACACATCTTTTAGGTGCTGGTTTATCTCTTGTAGGAACAATATTTTTACTTATATATGGTGGTAAAGGTCTTCCTCTTACTACAACAGCTATTGTCTCAATTATTATTTTTGGGTTAAGCCTGGTTAGTTTATATACTGCTAGTGGTATTTATCATGCTGTACGTGCTAAAGATGCTGTATTATTAAAGCTAAAAAAATTAGATCATTCTATGATCTTCATACTTATCGCTGGCTCATATACTCCATTTTGTTTATTAACGCTTTCTGGAGTATGGCAAATTACTATTCTTACATTAGTTTGGACCTTAGCAATCATAGGTATTACACTCAAAATGTTTTGGATTAATATGCCACGTTGGATATCAACGAGTTTTTATATTGGCATGGGATGGGTTGCTCTCCTAGCACTCAATCCTCTTACCAAAGCGCTTAGTGTAGGTGGCACTACATGGTTAGCACTAGGAGGTATCATGTATACTATTGGGGGTATTATTTATGGCCTTAAAAAGCCAAATATATCTGAACAATTTGGTTTCCATGAACTCTTTCATATTTTTGTGCTATTAGGCAGTGCATGCCATTACTGGTGTGTATTTAATTACGTATTATAATATATAGACTAAAAAAATAGAAAGAGCTACTATGCAGTCCTTTCTATTTTTTTAGTCTATTATTCTATAGAATCTATTGACTTGCTAGTTTCCTATAAACATTTGCCAAGGTAACCTCCATATAAGGTATAAGCCAAAAGAATCCTATTCCCAACGTTAATACAGATAAAATTCCCCATCCTAAGAAAGATAAACTTAAAATAAATAGGTCCATCTTATATCCCTTCGTAATACGCTTACTTTCATTAAGCGCTTCACATATTCCAATGTCTGGATGATCTGCTAAAACATAAAAACACATAGAATAGCTATATGCTTTTATAATTCCAGGTATAATAAGTAATAAACTCCATAAGAATACCCATAGTTGTTGCCAAAAGAATAATCCTAATGCATTTACAAAATTTCTAAATCCTGAGAATGCATCTTCTATAGATAATTCTTGCCTATCAACAACTTTTAGACTTATTAATGCATATGTTAGCGTAAAAGCCCCCATTACAATCCAAGAAGCTAATACTCCTATATAAGGGATATATTGAATGCCACATGTAATGATAGTAATAACTAAAAATAATCCACCTGTAACTGCCCATCTTCCTTTTAATTGTTCTTTACTCTGATCTTTTACTTCAGTTCTTGTAAACATATATCAAACCCCCTTTATAAAAAATTAAAAATTTCCCCATTAACTAATCTATTAAAGGTTACTTAATAATATGATTACAAATAAAAAAACCTGTAAGTTAAACTCACAGGTTTATAAACATAAATTATTTGCGTGTTACGTTAGCAGCTTGTGGCCCTCTGTTTCCTTCAACGATGTCGAATTCAACTGTTTGACCTTCTTCTAATGTTTTGAATCCTTCTGATTGGATAGCTGTGAAATGTACGAAAACGTCATCTCCATCTTCTCTTTCAATGAATCCAAATCCTTTTTCTGCATTAAACCATTTAACTTTACCTACCATTACTAGGCCTCCTTATAAAAAAAGTTACTGCTAAAACACTGTACTACAAAACGCTTTCGGTCCAGTGTTTTGTGTAACATGCGGCCTACCTTCGTTTAATTCCAATATTTTAACTTACATAAATAGGATATCATAAGCACCATAAATAATCAAGTAATTTGCTTATACTTTTTGTGTAATTTGTATTAAATCCAGTCAATTCATACATAAACATTATAGGTTTCACTTAATTTTTATTTTAATATCAAATATAATTTGTATTATTATGATATATATAGTTTTTAATTTAAATACTTTTATAAGATAAATTTTATATCTTTATAAACTATATCTTATAAAAAATTTCTATACTTTCTTGTATAGGTTTTCCATGCAGATCTATCGAAAATACATAAAGTCTATCCTTTGTAACCCAAAAATTAATTTTAACTTTTTCTTCTTGATTTTCCTTTTGTCTATAAATTATAAGGCTATTAGGTGATGTTATAATATAACTTTGATTAGTCCATAAATTATCTAAATAACTATCTTTCATAGCATATCCATTAAACTCCAAAATATGTGCTGAATTTGACTTCCACTTACCTTCTAGATATTGCTTTGCCTCTACATTTGAATTAGGTAAATCTAAACCTGTAAAAGGAGTTATCTGTCCTAATATAATACTTTGGACTTTATTTTCATTCCCTATAGTAAAGATAATATGCTCGGTAGCTACTCCAAAATGATTTTCTTTACCATAAATAATCTCTATAGAATGTTCCCTTGCATTAATCCACTCTTCTGGATACACTTTATAGATTTTGTCTATACTATCTCCAACTTGAATACTATCTATCCAATACCCTTGTCTATTTATTTGTATCTTTGTAATAATATTATCTTCATCTATTATACTCTCTATCCCATTACTCATTAAACCTTTAGGAAGTATACTAGATGCCTGTCCAATATAAGTTTTTAAATCAATGGGTATATCCCTTCCATATAGCTGTCCTACTCTAAAACCTATTACTATTATCATTAATACTACTATACTACTTATTAATCTAACTTTTCTTTTCATTAGTGTATCCCCCCTAACCTAAGTTGTATCAGTATAACACAATTGTAAATATTTTACAATTTTATCTAGATAAATTTATTTATCAATTTTAAAATATTTAGTTATATTATTTTTGATAATCTTCATCTCATATTGGTAATATTAAATTTTTATAATAAAGAAGAGAGCATTTCATTAATCCTGAAATACTCTCTTCTTTATTATTTTTATTAGTTACTTTCCATTAAAAATGTATCAATAATTTCGTTAAGATGCTTAGGTTGCTTATAAGGAATATCATGTTCAAAATTAGTAAGAATTCTTGAATAACAATTCTTATTTAATTTCTCTAGTGTATCTACTGAAGTTATGACTTCTTTACTCTCTTTAGATCCTGCTAACGCTAGCATAGGAATCTTTATATCTCTATACTCATTATAGTCCTCTATATTCACGCCATATAAAGTCATATTTACTAGATTATCTACTGTAGTTTCCTTACAGTATTTAAGAAACTTCTCTCTTTGTATCTTATCCATACCTATCCATTTAGCTTGAATCTTTAAAAACCAGTTTATTTTCATAGCTCTTACCATTTGGTTCTTTATAACCTTTGTTACCTCTTCTATTCCTTGTTCACTTTTACATATCCAAGGACTTATTAAGATAGCTTTATTAAAATAATTCTCTGCAGAGCATAAAATAGGAATTATAAGCTGTGCCCCTAATGAAAATCCAACTATACTTACCTTATCTTTATTTAAACCTTTTACTATTTCTAAGATACCTTCTATACATTCTTCTCTATTATAACTTTTATTTGATTCTTCTCCATTGCCGTATAAATGAGGTAATATAAGATGATACTTATCTGCAAGCTCATACTGACCCACAAAGGTTTGAGGCATACCTGCTCCATGTAACATAACTATAGTTTGTTTATTTGGATCCCCTATTTCTTCAAAATACATCTTTTATATTCTCTCCTTAGTACTATACTTTCTTATCACTATCATTAACTATATCCTTAAATAAGTAAGTATATTCCAATATCATTTTCATATAAAATAAAAAAGTGTAAGATTTTCATCTTACACTTTTAATATGGAGGGAGAAGGATTCGAACCTTCGAAGGCGGTGCCAACAGATTTACAGTCTGCCCCCTTTGGCCACTCGGGAACCCCTCCTTAAATTTGGCAACCACCTACTCTCCCGGTCCGTCTCCAGACAAGTACCATCGGCCGCTTTAGTCTTAACCTACGTGTTCGGTATGGGAACGGGTGTTTCCCTAAAGCGCATCGTCACCAAAAATGCTTAGAATATTTAGTTTAAGTATAAAACCTTATACTCTCAAAAACAAATACTGCAATCATTTTAACCTGTTTTTTTAGGTCAAACCCTCGAACCGTTAGTATTGGTCAGCTACACATGTTACCATGCTTACACCTCCAACCTATCTACCTCGTAGTCTACAAGGGGTCTTACTCCATTTCTGGATGGGAAGTCTTATCTTGAGGTCTGTTT
>NZ_LN875033.1:2500-186209 GCF_001282685.1 Niameybacter massiliensis
TTTTTGGTTTTACATTTAATCTTTAAAGTCAATCCTTTTCTTGTTACCTCTTTTATATGTTGTATTCTTTGTCTACTTAGTAATATTTATTTTATTTACATACAAAAATAGAAGACAAACCTACCTTTGTCTTCTATTTCCATTTAGTTAATTTTAATTTTTTATGATTTCACTTTAATTCTTTAAAATTAAAATAACTAAAAATATGAATTTTACTCTGCCATCATATACTCTTCTAGTTCATACAACATACTTTTCATATCCATATGGCAACTTTCTACGATACTATATTTAGCAATAAGCCACTTTACAAATTCACATCCTATGTAATAACCTATATCAGAATGCCCTTTATAGCTATGCCAATCTCCGAAAAACTCCTGTGTACTCTCATTCTTATCAAGTCTTAACTTATATTCTTTTATTAATTGTTTTTTATTTTCTTTGCACCATATAAGCCATCCATTAGTATCTTGATGATAAAATGAATGATCGTTATATAGTAATTGCTCACAATACATCGCCATTCCTTCTCTATAGAGTTGCCATAATGAATGTTCCCACTGGGTATCTAGTTGAGGACTATTTTCTAATATGTGATCATGCCATATATGTCCAATTTCATGATAGATTAATGCAATCATACTTTTTGTATTATACCACTTAAGTTCTATTATCTTTTCAATGCCTAATAGAATAACTTTTCTGTTTCCTATATTAGTTGCCAACCTGCTCCATTACATAGTCCTAAATAAAAGATAATATCTATATCCAACTGGTATTTTAAATTATTTTCTACCTTTTTAGATAAATCTTTAGTTACCTCTAAAAAAATTTCATGAACTTGTCTTAAAATATCCTCCTCACTAAAAGCTTGTTCAATAACAGGTATTACTTCCTTTTTTAGATTATAATTATTACTATCTTGAATCAGCTTTTCTACTAATAACGGAGATATATTTGCTATATATCTTTTCCATTCTTCTAAAAATGCCGTAGTATTTAATCGCATGCTTGATTCTAACTTTTTTATTTCTTCATATGTATCAATTATTTTCATTGTTCTACCTCATCTATTAATTTCAACTTTTATCTATATGATAAGCCTCATATGCTTCTTCTATTTCAAACCCTATCCCATAGTATAGTTTTAAAGCATTCTCATTTTCTACTTCTACACATAAACAAACCTTCTCAACTTCTGCATCTTGCATAGACCATTTAATAGCATACTGTAAAAGTGCTCTTCCTATGCCTTTCCCTCTATAAGCTTCTTTAACTGCTAGAAAATGTATATACCCTCTTTTACCTGAAAGCTGCTGCTCAATAAACGTATATCCTACTATTTCTTTTCCTTGCTTTACAATAAAGACTTGATGTCCTTCATCTAACATTGTGACTATTTCTTCTCCACTATAATACACCCCTGGCCACGTTAGATCATGAAGTGCTTTTACCTCTTCATATTCTTCAACCGATGGTACTTCTACTAAGTATTCTTCTTCTAATGCACCTATGTTACTAGGATAAATTCTCAAAGTATATTCATCCCCCATAAAATGCGTATGCATTGAACGAAGTAATGATTTACACCACTCATGCTCTTTATGAATAAAAAACTTATAGGTATAGGCATTCCCTAGTTCTTTTAACACAAAACTTATAAGCTGTTCACTAAGTTCTAGCCACATTTGTTTTTCCTTCCCCTCTACAAAAGGACCTACCATTTCTACTACTTGCTTGGCCTCATCAATCTCTAGACCAATTACTGCTACAAGTTTTGAATCCTGCAAAATACCTACAGTTTTATTCTCAGGATCAGCAAAAGATTCTTTGACATCCGCTCTAATACTCTCCGGTTTTACTGAACAATACCCTATCCTATATTGAAGTAACTTATTGTACTTACTCATAAGTTGTACAATTTCCTCAGTATATTCTTCACCTAAATAACAACATTTCATTTCTTCACTCCCCCTTTTCATTATCAAATCATATCTATAACTAAATCCATCTACAGTTGACTTATCTTTTATAAAACCTACGTTTTCAAATAATCTTATTGAAGCATTATTATAATTATAAATTTCTCTTACGCCTAGAGTAGTGTACCCCAACTCTCGTGCCCTTTCTTTTAAAACTTCTATAACTTGCTTACCTATTCCTTTTCCACGATATTTACTTTCCCCTATTACGATAGGCAAATCATCTTTGCATAATGTAACATCACCTATAGGCTTAAATTCATCTTCTTCCTGTATTTCTATAAAATAAAGTTCTCCTTGTTCATTTAAATAGTTATACATTCTTGCAAGCTTTAATGCATCATATACGCTTGCATCTTTTCCATCTACTAGACGTAACATTTCTTCATCTTGATACCAGCTTAATGCAAAATCATAGTTACCATCATATCTTCTCAATCTTAATCCCTTTGTAATATCAATCAATTGCATTTTCTTCTCTCCTTTATTCTGTCCTAAAGAAAAAACAGTAGAGCCATTACTTTTATCATAATGACTCTACTGTCTATAATGCAATCTATAAAATGTCTATCATGTATTTTTTATTTACTACCATATACAATCTTTCTAATACTTGCTAAGCTCAGATGATAAGAACTTGCTAAAGTTTCACAACTTTCTCCACTTGCATATGCTTCCTTAATCGCAGCATTGCGCATAGCTAAATAACTTCTTCCCCCTGAGCATTCTCCCCATTTCTTTTTATGTCCCTTTTTATTGGGTATATAAAGTATTTCACCCTGTATATAGTATTGTATTTGTTCTAATAATTCTTGTGGTAATATATCTTCTGCTTTTCTATATTTCATAATATCGCTCTCCCTAGAAAGTATGTTGTCATTCTCCAAGGTGCAGTATCTATGAAATAGAGCAGGCGACTTTAAACTAAGCTCAGTTCAGGCAATCGCCTTTATCTATTAATAGATCCTGCTGAGCAACTACTAACTCTTGTTGTACAAATCATACTTCTTCCTCCTCGCTTTAAAATTTATTAATATGTTCTTATCATATTATATCATCTTCATACTTTTCAATATCTTTTTAGGTCTATTGCATAATCCCATAAACAAATAAAGGTCTATGAAACTAGAAAATTATAACTCGTTCCATAGACCTTTATTGATAATTTAATTATTCATTCTATATAGCATTTCTATATCTTAGCTATTATAGTTTTTCCCAACTTTCATCACTGCCTGGAGTTGATGTTGTCCACCATTTCGCTTTATATGTTTCTCCATTGTAAGTTACAATATCGCCCCCTACATATGTTCCACCTTGTACATAATTATTATCATTTGATTGATCTTCATCACTGTTACCAGCACCTTCTAACTCCCAACTACTATCACTACCTGGAGTTGAATTTGTCCACCATTTTGCTTTATATACTTGTCCATTGTAGTTTACGCGGTCCCCTTCTACATAAGCTTTACCTGGAATATAAACTTGTGTACCATCTTCATTAACTTGAGGTGCTTTCTCCCATGCACTACTGTTATCTGGCGCTTCACCTTGTACCCACCATTTTGCAGTATACTCTTCACCTTTGTAGATAACCTTATCTCCAGTATTATAAATTCTTTCTGGATTATATGTATCACCTGGTTCTGGTGTTGTTGGTACTTCTTTAACTGTGATATTTCTTACAACAATCGTTGTTAAACCTTCACTATCTGTTACTGTATACATGACTTCATAGCTACCTGGTACATTTACATCTACAAAACCATCTAGTTTGATTGCATGTGTTAAATCACCATCTTCTTTATCATAGGCACTTACATTAGCCATTACATCAAAAGCATCCCCTACTTCAAGTACAATATCTTCTGCTCCGCGAATAACAGGTGCTGTATTTGGTACTTTAGTTACCACTATACGACGCTCTAGTGATGTGAGTGCACCATCTTTATCTTCTACAGTATAGATTAAAATATATGTTCCTTCTTTACTTGTATCTACTTGACCTGTTACTTGAATTGCTCCTGTTAAGTTACCATCTTCTTTGTCATATGCACTAATACCATGCATTACACCAAAGTCTTCACCTACATTAATTTCTACATCTACTACACCACTGATAACAGGTGCTGTATTTGGTAATTTTGTAACGACTACTTGACGCTCTACTTCTGTTACTAAGCCTTTTGAATCTACAACTTTATAAGTTAGTACATAAGTACCTTCTTTGTTTGTATCTACATTTCCTACTACTTGAATTGCTGTTGTTAAGTCACCATCTTCCTCATCATGTGCTCTTACACCAGCCATCTTATCAAAATCTTGTCCTATATTAATTTCAATATTGTCTGCCCCTGTAATAACTGGAGCTGTATTTTCTTTTACAACAACATTACGTACTACTGTTGTTGTAACTTCCTGGCTATCTGACACTGTATAAGTTAATGTATATTGACCTACAGTTGTTGTATCTACTGCACCTTCTACTGTAATTGTTTCTGTTAAATCTCCATCTTCTTTATCTGTTGCTACTACATTTGCCATAGGATCAAATGTATCCCCTACTGTTAAAATTACATCTTCTATGCCTATAAATACTGGAGCTTGATTAACATTTGCATCTTTTCCTGCTGGTATCATACCATTAAACGTAATATTTCTTACACCACTAAAGCATAAACCGATCATTCCTTGAAGATTAGTTGTTGCACCTGCTGCTAAGTTTTGCCATCCTGAAGATTGAATAGTTATTCTTGTGAATTCACCATTATCTTGTTTTGTTACTGTTCCACCCCAAGTAGATTTGAATTCAGCTGACTTTGGTAAATCAAAAGCAATTTCCCATCCACCTTTAATTTCTTCATCTGTATGGTTTGTAATAATAAATTCATATGTATAGTTTGGATGATCATAGTTACCTTTTAGCTCTACTTCAACACCAATTTCTGATGTTCCTTTTAAACTCTCATCTGTTTTGTTAGCTGGCCCCATTACTTCAAGACCATCACTTAATCTCTTAGTAAGTGTATTTCCATAGGTGTACTTACCTTCATTAATATCTGTTGAACCTGGTACATAGTTTGGATTTAAACCATAATCACCATCCATAACCCAGATTAATGCACCACCTAAGTTTTTCTCTTCAATATATTTTAAGCGTTCATCTATTGACCTTTCATTTTCATAGCTTAAGAATACACGTTCATCTGGTTGCCATAAATGTGGTACCTTACCAACATTATCCCAATATACTTGTAAATTTGGATCTTCTTCCATTAAGTTAAGTACATGCCATAATGGGTTTGCACCTGCTGGTATCTGATAGCCTGTTGTATCATAATCTCCCCAGATATTGTACTTACCTGTTGCTGGTGTTTTACTGCTACCATGTAAACCTGTACCATCTCCGCCTTGTACATTCTCCCAACCTCTTGTGTAGTAAGGAATCCCCATAAGAATTTTTTCCGGAGGTAGTACACCACGATAGTAATTGTATGACCAATCCATACCTAATACTGGCATAATCATTCCTTTTGTTTCTGTATCTGCTGGATCTGGATAAATATTAGCTTGGTTTTCAACATATTGATTCCATCCACCATGATAGTCATAAGACATAATGCTTAAGAAATCTAAGTAGTTAGCATATTCATTAGACTCAACACCACCTAACACCCATGAAGATGCTGACACAGCAGCTGTTAGCATATAGTATTTTCCATCTTCTCTACCAGCTTTATCAAGTCCTTCTCTTAATTTCTTCATCATCACATTGTAACGTTTATTAATTGTTTGACGACGTGGCTCAGATACATCAAAATCATCTGGATTCCCTGATTGGCTTGTTGATGATGGGAATTCAAAGTCAATATCAATACCATCAAATCCATATGTTCTAATAAAGTCAACACATGATTGTACAAATGTATCAATACCTTGGTCTGTATCCATCATTGTGTAGAATCCACGTGAACCAGCCCATCCACCTACTGACATTAATAATGTTACATCTGGAAACTGCTTTTTCATTTGTTGAAGAATATTAAAATGTCCTTGATAAGGTAAGTTTGGATCAAGTGTTACAGGTTTTCCATTATAACTTAAATCCATGCCTTCAAATGTTTCCTCTATCGCTGCTTCACGATCAGAGAAAGTAATTTGATTTGTTTTTTCATCTACAAATGCAAAAGAATACTGAATATGTGTTAGTTCTTCCCATTGTAAATCTGTTACATTAAAATAATTATGCTCTGCTGACTTATATGCCCATTCTGGAAAATAACCTACAATTTTTCTTTCTAAATCTTCCGGTCTACTTGCTACTCTATCTTGTTCAACTGCCAATACTGTCCCAAAAGTTGGGATAGCACCATATACCATAGTCATACCAAGAACAACTGCCATAAGTTTTCTTATCTTACCTAATTTCATATTAAGCTCCTTCTTATATATTTAAATATTTTTATATTTATCTCCATTTATTACTTATATTGGTCATCTACATTATTTCGCAACTTATGTCCCTAGGTCAACATCCTACTTGTCCCTTATTTGTCCTCTTAATGTCCTTACTTTACTTAAAACTTTCTACTATCCCTTACGTTCTATAAAAAATAGATTTTATATACCAAAAAAGGCCTAGGCATAATTGCCTAGACCTCTTTTTATATTAACTTGAAATATTTTAAATTAGCTTAAATTATTTTAAGTTAGCTTTAGCTGTTTCAACTAATGTTGTGAAAGCTGCTGCATCATTGATAGCCATATCAGCTAACATTTTTCTGTTGATTGTGATGTTAGCGTTTTTAAGACCATTCATGAAACGGCTGTATGATAAACCGTTCATTCTGCTTGCTGCGTTAATACGAGCAATCCATAATGTTCTGAATTCACGTTTTCTTTGTTTTCTACCAGCATATGAGTAGCTTAATGATTTCATTACAGCTTGTTTAGCTGTTCTGAATTGTTTAGATTTCGCGCCTCTATAGCCTTTAGCTAATTTTAATACTCTGTTACGTCTTTTTTTAGTAGCCATGCCACCTTTTACTCTCGCCATGTTCCTAACCTCCTACTGCTTTTTCTTATAAATGTGGTAATAAACGTTTCATTTGTTTTTCGTTTGTTGAATCAACAAGTCCAGCATGTCTTAAGTTACGTTTTCTCTTAGGAGATTTTTTTGTTAAGATGTGACTTGTGTATGCTTTTGATCTTTTAAGTTTTCCTGATCCTGTTACTTTGAAGCGTTTTGCTGCTGCTCTATTTGTTTTTAATTTAGCCATGAGTAGGATCCTCCTTTTAATAATTTAATTTTTATCTTAAGGTAACTATTTTGGTGCTACCACGATAGCCATGTTTCTACCTTCTAATTTAGGTCTGTTTTCAGCTACGCCATACTCTTCGAGAAGTGACATTGCTTGATCTAATATCTCAACACCTTTTTGTGTATGCATCATCTCACGTCCACGGAACATAACTGATACTTTAACTTTGTCCCCTGCTTTTAAGAATTTTTGAGCATTACGGACTTTAGTTTCGAAGTCATGTTTATCAATACTTGCTGAAAATCTAACTTCTTTAACACTAACTGTTTTTTGATTTTTACGAGCTTCTTTTTCTTTCTTAGCTGCATCAAATTTGTATTTACCGTAATCCATCACCTTACATACTGGTGGTTTTGCTTGTGGAGCAATTTTGACAAGATCAAGATTTTTTTCACTGGCCATTTGTTGAGCGTCTCTAATTGATACAATACCAATTTGCTCTCCATCTGCACCAATAAGTCTTACTTCTTTGTCACGAATTTGTTCGTTAATCATTAATTCGTTAATAATGGGCACCTCCTAAATTTGTTTGCCTGTATGAATTTAAACATCTCTTTTTGCGTTGATGTGAACGCACTAAAATAAAGAAGTGGATAGATGCATTCAACCTACCCACTTCTTTTCTATATCATACTAAATCTGTCGATTTAAAATTCAATTAGTATGACCTTACGAACTTAAGTCGTTGTAAGGTGAGAAGAGATAGCTTCTACTTGCATCTGATAACATATGAAATCTTACCATAGACAATTAGGTTTGTCAACTAGTTGTTCTCGTTTTGATCCTTCATTTCTAGATGGTAATTATATCTAGTTTTAATTTCGTTTGAAACACGGCTTACAAATATGTCTAGTGCTACAGCACCTTCATCACCATTTTGTCTGCTTCTTACAGATACAGTTCTATTCGCTTCTTCATCCATACCTACAACTAAGATGTATGGTACACGTTCCATACGTGCTTCACGGATTTTGTAACCGATTTTTTCTGTTCTGTAATCTGCTTCAACTTTTACGCCGTTATCTTTAAGTGCTTTAGTAACTTCTGCTGCATAATCAGCATATTTATCTGAAATAGGAAGTACTTTAACTGCTGTTGGTGCAAGCCATGCTGGGAACGCCCCTGCATATTTTTCAATAAGCATAGCAAGTGTTCTTTCATAACATCCAATTGATGAACGATGGATAATGTATGGACGTTTCTTCTCTCCATTTGAATCTACATAAGTCATACCAAAACGTTCTGCTAATGCAAAGTCAATTTGGATTGTGATAATTGTATCTTCTTTACCATGTACATTTTTAAATTGAATATCAAGTTTTGGGCCATAGAATGCAGCTTCACCCTCTGCTTCTGTATAGTCAATATCAAGATGATCTAAGATATTTTTCATGATAACTTGAGTTTCTTCCCAAGCTGCTGGGTTATCAATATATTTCTCTGTATTTGATGGATCCCATTTAGAGAATCTGTAAGAAATATCTTTATCAATACCAAGTGTATTCATAATGTATTTGATAAGGTCAAGACATCCTTTAAATTCATCTTCAAGTTGCTCTGGTGTACATACAATATGTCCATCTGCAAGTGTAAATTGTCTTACACGAATAAGTCCATGCATTTCTCCTGAAGATTCATTTCTTGCAAGGGTAGCTGTTTCAGCATAACGGATAGGAAGATCACGATAGCTGTGTTGCTCTGAGTTATAGATACAGAATTGGAATGGGCATGTCATTGGACGAAGTGCAATAATTTCATTATCTGTTTCTTCTTCTCCCATTACAAACATACCATCTTTGTAGTGATCCCAGTGACCTGAAATTTTGTAAAGGTCATTTTTAGCCATGCTTGGTGTTTTTGTAAGTACATAGCCACGTCTTTCTTCCTCATCTTCTACCCATCTTTGAAGTGTTTGGATAACACGTGCACCTTTTGGCATCATAAGTGGAAGCCCTTGTCCTACTGCTTCATCTGTTGTGAAGAGTTTAAGTTCACGACCAAGTTTATTATGATCACGTTTTTTAGCTTCTTCAAGTTTTTCTAAATGCTCATTAAGCTCAGCTTTTTTAGGGAATGCTGTTGCATAGATACGAGCAAGCATTTTGTTTTTCTCATTACCTTTCCAGTACGCACCTGCAGCATAAAGAATTTTAAAAGCATCTACTGGTTTTGTACTCATAAGGTGAGGACCTGCACAAAGGTCTACAAATTCGCCTTGTTTATAGAAAGAAATAATTTCACCTTCTGGAAGGTCACGAATAAGTTCTACTTTATATGGTTCACCTGCTTCTTCCATCATTTTAATAGCTTCTTCACGAGGAAGTTCAAATCTTTCAATAGGAAGTTTTGCTTTTACAATTTTTTTCATTTCAGCTTCAATGGCTTTAAATTCTTCCTCTGTAAATGCTGTTTCACGATCAAAATCATAGTAGAAACCATCTTCTATAGCTGGTCCAATAGCAAGTTTTACATCTGGATAGAGATTCTTAACTGCTTGAGCTAAAATATGAGCTGCTGTATGGCGGAATGCCCATTTCCCTTCTTTATCATTGAATGTAAGAATTTCAATACTCGCATCTTCTGTAACTGGTGTTCTAAGGTCTACCATTTCACCGTTTAATTTACCTGCACAAGCAGCACGTGCTAAACCTTCACTAAGGTCTTTAGCAATATCTAAAATAGTGATACCTGCTTCATACTGCTTCTTAGTACCATCTTTTAAAGTAATATTAATCATTTTTCACCTCTATATATTGTATAGTTTCTTTATATTAAGAAGAGCTAAAGTTTATATTACAAATAAACTTCAGCCCTTACTTAGATACTGTTTTAGTCTTCTAAACTTTTAAGTTTATTCTTCTGTAGTTTCTTCTGTTTTATTGCCTGAAACTAGGTAGTTATACTTAGTTTTAATTTCTTCTGTAATTTTGCCAATGAAATCTTGAAGTGGCATCTTGCCTTCTTCACCATTTTCACGACTTCTAACAGCTACCTTATCTTCTGCTTCTTCTTCAGCACCTACAACTAAGATGTATGGTACACGTTCCATACGTGCTTCACGAATCTTGTAACCAATCTTCTCTGCACGTTCATCAATTTCAACTTTTACACCTGCATCTAATAAGCTTGCTTGAACTTTTTCAGCATACTCATGGTATTTTTCTGAGATAGGAAGTACTTTTACTTGTACTGGAGCAAGCCATGTTGGGAATGCACCTGCAAAGTGTTCTGTAATAACCCCAATGAAACGTTCAATACTTCCTAAGATAACACGGTGAATCATAACTGGTCTGTGTTTTTCACCATCTGCTCCAACATATTCAAGTTCGAAGCGTTCTGGAAGTTGGAAGTCTAATTGGATTGTACCACATTGCCATGTTCTACCTAAGCAGTCTTCAAGTTTGAAGTCAATCTTTGGACCATAGAATGCGCCATCACCTTCGTTGATTTTGTAATCATAGCCTAAATCTGTTAAAGCTTCTTTTAAAGCTTCTGTTGCTGTTTCCCAAGCTTCATCACTACCCATACTATCTTCTGGTCTTGTAGAAACTTCTACTTTATATTTGAAACCAAATGCTTTATAAACTTCATCAATAAGTGTTACAACACCTTTGATCTCACTCTTAATTTGTTCTGGAAGCATAAAGATATGTGCATCATCTTGAGTAAAGTTACGTACACGCATAAGACCATGTAACGCACCTGAAAGCTCATGTCTGTGTACAAGTCCTAATTCACCCATACGAAGTGGAAGGTCACGATAAGAACGCATCTTTGTCTTATACACTAACATACCGCCTGGACAGTTCATAGGCTTGATCGCATAATCCATTTCATCAATGACTGTTGTGTACATGTTTTCACGGTAGTGATCCCAGTGTCCACTTGTAAGCCATAAATCTTTATTTAAAATAATTGGAGTAGAGATTTCTTGATAACCCGCTTTTTTGTGAATTTCTCTCCAATAATTAATAAGTGTGTTTCTAAGTTCCATTCCTTTTGGTAAGAAGAATGGGAAACCAGGACCTTCATCAAGGATTGTGAATAATTCAAGTTCACGCCCTAATTTACGATGATCACGTTTTTTAGCTTCTTCGATTTTAGCTAAGTGATCTGCTAACTCTGATTTTTTTGCAAATGCTGTTGCATAAATACGAGAAAGCATTTTATTCTTTTCACTACCTCTCCAGTATGCACCTGCAACAGAAAGAAGTTTAATAGCTTCTACTGGTTTTGTAGTCATAAGGTGAGGGCCTGCACAAAGGTCTACAAATTCACCTTGTTTATAGAAGGAAATCACTTCACCTTCTGGAAGATCTTGAATTAACTCTACCTTATAAGGTTCACCTGCTTCTTCCATCATTTTAATAGCTTCTTCACGAGGAAGCTCAAATCTTTCAATAGCAAGTTTTTCTTTTACGATTTTTTTCATTTCAGCTTCAATGGCTACAAAATCTTCTTCTGTGAAAGGTCTTGCGCTATCAAAGTCATAATAGAAACCATCTTCTATAGCTGGTCCAATTGCAAGTTTTGTATCTGGATAAAGTCTTTTAACTGCTTGAGCTAAAATATGAGCACCTGTATGACGGAATGCCCATCTACCATCTGCATCTTTGAAAGTTACAATTTCTAACTCACAATCTTGATCTAAAGTATCTCTAAGATCTACTCTTTCACCATTTACTAGACCACAACAAGCCATTCTTGCTAAGCCTTCGCTTAAGTCTTTTGCTACATCTAGTACACTAATACCTGCTTCGTATTGTTTTACAACACCATCTTTTAAAGTAATGTTAATCATAACATTCCCTCCCTTTTCAATATAGTGTGTACTATTTCTAGAATTTGGGCATCAAAAAACTCTCGTCCTTTTCTAGCCACAAAAACTAGAAAAGGGACGAGAGTACATTTCCCGCGGTTCCACCCTTATTGTTTCTTTTAGAAACCTCTTGTTTCGACTATAACGTAGTCAACGGATTGGTTCTCAATCACTCAGAGTTGGTCTTCACCTATATTGCTTTAAAAATGCTCCCACCAACGCATCTTCTCTCTGAAAAAGTTCTATAAGCTACTTGTCTCTTCAACGTTTTTAAATATTCTATACTCATTCTATTCAAATTCCCCATCACTGTCAACACCATTCTTAACATAGTAGTTTTTTACAGCTGTTTTTGACAAAACTCACAGCCTTTACAACATATAAGTTGATCTCTAAAAAGAGTCTTGAGTGTTTCTAAAAATGGTTTATTTAATTTTTCATAGAAATCATGTAATACAATCTCTTTTGGAGATAAAGTGATAAGCATATGCAACACGCGGTCTTCTATAGTAAGTGCTTCATCTTCCAAGTCTTCACAATACAGTTTGGTCCAATAATCCGTTTGATCTTTTTCTTCTTCATCAAACAATAAAATAGTACCATCCTGTCTAGGCACTAAATGAACAAGCTCTATTTGTTCTTCCTGTAATCCCTTCATTTGTAGCAAAAAATTTATAAATTGTATATAGTCTTTTTGCATCTCATAGTCATATATGGTCTGTTCTATTACATCTTCAAGGATTACTTTATATTTTTCACTTCTAAAAGTAATCCAGCCATCTATGTTAATTTCCTTATATTTCTCTAATTCTTTATATATAGGAGTATAAATTACATAATAAGAAATATAAGATACACCATCTTCCTTAGCTATATAGTTATTATGGATAAATAATTTTTCTATTTCTCTTTTCTCCATTTTATCTAAGTCTTTACGAGCCCTTAAATAAGTTTTTGCAAATCCCTTTAAAAGTTCCTCTTGAATAAAATCTCCTATTAAAGTTACCATATTATTCAAGCTTTGCTCTTTATCTTTTTTATTCGGAGTAAATTTAAAACTATCTATATGCGCAAAGTGCTCTTCTTCCCATTTCTCTCCTTGAAACTTTTGCTCTATTAAAGCACTCTCTAGTTTCGTCTTAAAAGGTTCTCCATACTTTTGTGTCCAGACTTTATATTGAATCATTGTATGCCTCCTCTGACTCCTCTAATTCAATATATGAGTGACCACTTGTTCACTTTCCCCAATATTAAATGTTCTTTTTGAATATTTTTAGTATGAGGATAAAATAAATATTTGGTTAAGTGTGAGGGCATGTAGGCAAGCTTATTATACTCCAACTTTTAGTCCTCAACCTTTAAGAGAGGCTAAGTTCATTTCATCAAACTAACGGTCAAAACTCAGAAAACAAGTTCACTTTTCTTCAAACATTTCCCTAAAACCAGTTTGATTCCATTCACTAAGCCTCTCTAAAAAGTCTGCGGAGGAAGTTTCCATACAATAACTTACCTTACAGCCCATCACATAATAGCCCCTTCCGATAGAAAAATAGCTAAACTACTGATGTATTTTCTAAACATCTTTCATGTGAAAATGCTTAATCATTTAGAAGTTTAAATCAAAAGCACTATCAATTCTACAAAGCGTGTCTTACTTAACCCAGTAGCAAAAGGCATTGATACCTGCAAGATTTTGCCTTCCGAAGAAGAAACATTTACTCCTATCTCTTCACCACGGGGTGTCACTGGAAGTGAAAACTTACCTTCGTGAGTAGAAAAGGGCAGTAATACGTGGGTAACCTCACTGGAGCTTTTTTCGAGGATGGACTTAGAATATAAGCTACATGCAGTTTAGTAATCTCTCCGCCGGCACAGTCCACAAAGTGAGGGAGGCATATTCGTAGACTTGATTCAGTGAGCTGGATAGGTGCGTTCTCCGGAATCTGCCTACGTAGCTTTCAGATAAGAAATGTACGAAATAAAAAAATAATGGTTTTAGGTGTGCTGTTTGAGCGTAGCGAGTTCACACCGTTATTATTTTGAATGAGTTACATTTCTCTGAAAGCTGAGTGTAGCAGGTGGAGGAGAATCCACCTAGCTAACTCACGCAAGTAGACTAAATATAAGCACACCCTCACTCTATAAAATATTTATTCTATAATTCAACGTATAAGAAGGGCTACTACGCATTTTGCGTAGTAGCCCTTCTATATAGTCTTTTTTATTTACAAAGTTTTGCTAATTCATCAGCAACAAATTGTACTTGTGTTCCAATAATAATTTGGATACTTGTTTTGCTTGGTCTCATAACACCACGAGCACCTGATGATTTAATTTTCTTTTCATCAATTAATGTGTAATCTTTGATTTCAAGTCTTAAACGTGTGATACAGTTATCAATAGATGCAACGTTACCTTTTCCACCAAGACCTTCTAAGATTGTTTTAGCTACTGCTGTGTAGTCATTATTTGCAAGAGTTACTTGTGTTTCATCTCCATCAACATCATCGTCTTCCCTACCTGGTGTTTTAAGATTGAATTTAGTAATAACAAATCTAAATACTGCATAGTAAACTACACTAAAACCTAAGCCAATTGGAACTAACCATAATGGGTTAAGTGCCATTGGTGCTTTTAAACTAAGTACTAAGTCAACAAGACCTGCACTAAAGTTGAAACCAGCTCTTACTGGTAATAAAGCTACAATAAATGCTGAAATACCTGTTAAGATAGCATGGATTAAGTATAATACTGGAGCTAAGAACATGAATGCAAATTCAAGTGGTTCTGTAACCCCTGTAAAGAATGAACAAAGTGCTGCAGCACTTAATAAACCAAATGCTACTTTTTTCTTGTTATCTTTAGCTGTATGATACATAGCTAAAGCTGCTGCTGGTAAACCAAACATCATAACTGGGAAGAATCCTGACATGTACATACCTGTTTGACCAAGTGTACCTGTACCTGCCCAGAAGTTACCTAAGTCATTGATTCCTGCAACGTCAAACCAGAATACTGAGTTAAGTGCATGGTGAAGACCAACTGGGATAAGTAAACGGTTAAGGAATGCATAGATACCTGCCCCAACTGCACCTGTACTAATAATTGCTTTACCAATAGCCACAAGTCCTGTATAAAGAATAGGCCATACAAAGAATAAGATTAATACTGCAATAAGGCTGACTGTTGCTGTAACAATTGCTACACAACGCTTACCACTAAAGAATGATAAGAAATCTGGTAACTTAGTATTTTTGAATTTGTTGTAACATGTAGCACCTATAATACCTGCAAGAATACCAATGAATTGGTTTTCTATTTTTCCAAATGCCATATTAGCTTCTGCACCTGTTAATGCCGCAACTGTTCCTGTTGATAATAATTTAGTAATCATTAACCATGATACTAATGCTGCAAGTCCGGATGTTCCATCTTTATCATCAGACATACCAACACCAACACCAATTGCAAATAAAATAGCCATGTTATCAATTAAAGCACCACCTGCTTTAACCAAGAATGTTGCTACAACATTTGCATCTCCTGTAATCATAATGTTTGGGTCAATCCAGTATCCTATTCCCATAAGGATACCTGCAACTGGTAAACATGCTACCGGGAGCATTAATGATTTACCGAGTTTTTGAAGATACTTCATCATAATTATTTCCCCCTTATTTTGTATTTGTTCATTTTTAAAGGTGATATGTTTTAATAAGTATAATATGTACAGTTTATCCACCTTCACCGCTTAATATCGTACGTTTCCTAGAAAACAAAAAAACCAAATTTTGGGACACACAAAAAATATATATTTTAAATTACTAAAATATGTATTTTTATGTCCGCAAAATTTGGTTTTGCCTGCTTTACCAGTAACACCCCGTTCGATATTTGCTAAAATTAGTTTAGCAAATCCCAACATGGTTGTCAACAATTCAAAACATTTTTTTGTGCATTTAGTCTGTTTTATACTAAAACACCAATTTTCATTTGTGCATTTATTATTGTTTAAATGTTTTATTTAAATTTTTTTAAAGTTCATCTAAAATTTCTTTTAAATCTTTTTTATCAAACTCATATTTTGTACTACAGAAATGGCATACAAGTTCTAGATCTTCTTGATCATCATTTACGATATCTGTAAGTTCTTGTTTTCCTAAGCTAATAAGAGCACGTTCCATTTGTTCTTTTGAGCAATCACATTTGAATCTAGCTTCCATCGTATCCATGATGTCAATATCATCTCCAAGAAGCATTTTAATTATATCCTCAATAGATTTACCTTCATCCATATAACTTGTAAGAGATGTAAAAGTCTTAAGTCTTTCTTCTATTTGTGTGATTGCCTCATCTGTAGCATCTGGAAGTACTTGAATAATAATTCCACCAGCTTGTTTAATACTATAGTCACGGTCAATAAGTACACCAAGAATAACTGCTGTATTCGTTTGTTCTGAGTCTGCAAAGTAAAGGCTAAAGTCTTCTGCAATTTCACCTGAAAGCATAGGTACTTGTCCTGTATATGGTTCTCTCATACCAATATCTTTAATTACTGTCATGACAGCATTTCCTATTGCACCACTTACGTCTAACTTACCATTTTCCTTTTTAGGAATATCTACAATCGCTTGATGAGGGTAACCTTTAACATTACCTTTTGCATCAGCCTCTACTGTAATACCTTGGATAGGGCCATCCCCTTTAATCATAACACATACTCTATCAGAGTCATTTTTAAACATAGCACCCATCATAAGTGTACCTGTCATTGTACGTCCAAGTGCTGCTGATACTACTGGTGATGTACCATGATGTGCCGTTGCAACATTCACAAGTTCTGTTGTATTCGCACCAAAAAATCTAAATTGTCTACTACTATCTGTTCCTCTTACAATATAGTTTTTCATCATATCCTCCTTAGTCCACGTAAACTTTTCCGTCTACTTGTTTTTCTCTTGCTACAAAAGTAGCACGAAGTGTCTCTTCATTATAAGATTTATGTGTATAATCATCATAAATTGCAACAAGTTCTAAGCCTGCTTTTTCGATGATTTGTTTAATACATTCTATTGAATAAGCTTTTTGATAATGGACTTCTTCAAAACGATCATAACGTCCATCTTCATCTTGTACAAAGAAGCTTACATAGAACTCATTGATTTGTTGTTTTTCATCATAAAAGTTCTCCCAAATATATGCGGCCTCTTCTGTCTGCTCTGCAAATACTTTATCCCCTAGAAGGGTTTTATATTTATGTGGTAAATTCACATCAAAGATAAATAATCCGTCTTTTTCAAGATAATTATTTACCCATTTAAACATAGATAGTACTTTTTCTTCTTCCATAAGATAATTAATACTATCGCAGCTACTATAAATAACATCAACTGTTCCATAAAGCTCAAACTCTGTCATATCTTGCATAAGGTATAAGATGCCACGCCCAGCTTCTAATTCCTTTTCCCTAGCAATCATCAACATTTCTTCTGACCCATCTATCCCAATAACGTCTAAACCACGATCAGCAAAGAGTTCACACATTGTTCCTGTGCCACAACCTAAATCACAAATAAGTTTAGGTTCAATACCGTGTTCTTTAATCACACTTTGTATAAAGTCTACCCATTGTACATAAGGTGTATCTTCCATAAAAGTATCATAAATCATTGCAAAATCATTATAAATGTCCAATTTTTCCACCTCTTTATCTGACGACTAAACTTTATTGTACACTAGCAGTTTTTTCTATGCAAATGTAATTTAAAATTTACATATTAATTCCTTCTAATAAAATATTCTTTTGGTTTCTATCATAAATTATACTTGATTTGGTTATATTAATGATAGACATAAATTTTTCTCCCTTCAATCCACTAAATAGACCATGAGAAACTCGTTCTCATGGTCTATTTTTCATTTCAAACTATCCATATATTCAAATAATGAAATATTTTCATGCTTACGTTCATCTTCAGTCATAAGATGAGATAATGTAATCCCCAATAATCTTACCTTTTCATCTAAGTTATCCACTTTATGCATCAATTGTTCCACATAATTCATAATTTCTTGCGGCTCAATAATAGAAGAACTGGTCATCATACTTCTTGTAATTTGATTAAAGTCACTAAACTTAACTTTTAAGGTTACATTTTTTCCCCATACACCTCGACGTTTTACTCTTAAACTTACTTCTTCCGCCAGTGCTTCTAAAGCCTCTTTAGCTTCTATACTACTTAAACGTATATCTTCATTAAAAGTTGTCTCTGCTCCTATTGACTTGCGTACCCTGCTACATTCCACTTCTCTCTCATCAATTCCTCTTGCAAAGTCATATAAAAGATAACCTCGTTTTTTAAATACACTTACTAAGTAACTCAGCTCTAAGTTCCTTAAATCTCTTCCGTAATGTACTCCTATTTTCTTCAATTCCTCTGCAGTCACTCTACCTACTAAAAAAAACTTATTAATAGGTAGATTATCTAAAAGTTCTTGTGCCTTATCGGGCGTAATAACTGTCAAACCATTAGGTTTTTCATAATCTGATGCAATCTTAGCTAAAAATTTATTATAAGATACCCCTGCCGAACCCGTTAAATGCAGTTCATTCCATATAGCTGCTTTAATTTCCTTAGCAATCTGTGTAGCAGAGGACATTTGCTTCTTATTTTCTGTTACATCTAGGTAGGCTTCATCTAATGATAAAAACTCTACTTTATCTGTATAACGCCTAAAAATCTCACCTATTTGAGCTGATACAGCTTTATATACTTCAAAACGCGGTCTAACAAAAATAGCATGGGGACAAAGTACCTTTGCTGTTTTTCCTGGCATTGCAGAATGAATCCCATACTTTCTCGCTTCATAAGAACACGTTGCTACAACACCACGTTCATTAGGATCACCACCTACAATAAGTGGCTTACCTTTTAGGCGTGGATTATCACGCATTTCTACTTGTGCAAAAAAAGCATCCATATCAACGTGTATAATCTTGCGCATACTCCACTCCCCTTTGTTCCTAGTTTAACCGTATTAGTGTATCATTTTTTCCTCAAATGTTCTATAAAGATTCTAACTCTCCCTCTATGTAATTAACAAATTGTTTAGCTGTACGTCCTGATTTTCCGTTATTCCACATTTCCCATTTCAATGCTTCTCTTTCTAAAACCTGCTCATCTATTTGAATATTTCTCTGGGCTACAATTCCCTTTACAATATCTAAATACTCCTTTTTATTAGGACTACTAAAACCAATTCGCATACCAAATCTATCAGAAAGAGAAAGTTTTTCTTCTACTGTATCGTTTCCATGTAACTCATTTTCACTCATCTGTTCTTGAATAAGATGTCTACGATTAGACGTTGCATAAATAACCATATGTTTTAGCTTTTCTTCTAATCCACCTTCTAAAATGGTTTTAAGCGCTGTATAAGTTTCTTCTTTATCTTCAAAGGCCAAATCATCTATAAAAATAATAAAATAGTAAGGTTTATTTTGAATTAACCCCATTAACTCTTTTAAATGCATTAACTGGTCTTTTCTTATCTCTATCATTCTTAACTTTGTTGTACTTGCAAAATGATTAAGTATAGCTTTTACCATAGAAGATTTACCTGTTCCCCTAGCTCCATATAAAAGCAGGTTATTGGCTGGATATCCTTTTAAAAAGGTATGAGTATTTTTTAATATATCTTGTTTTTGTAACTCATAGCCAATTAAATCATTAAGCCCTATTGAGTCAGGTTTCTTAATACCTACAATCTCCTTATATCCTTTACTATCATCCCATTTAAATGCATAGTATCTAGCAAAATTACCACAACCTCTCTGATGATAAAACTCAAGTAAAGTTTCTGCTTTATCCCCCCATCCCTCTCTTCCTAATACTTCGACACAACGCTCTTCCTCATTTCCCCAATCTAAAAGTCCTTCTATTGCTCCTTGCATACAAACTGCATCTTTATGTTCTAATAAAATTTGTTTAAATATCCTAGAGTTTATACCACTTATTTGTTCTAAAAGATTTAATTCTACTTCTAAACTTTGCTTAATAGTTTGAGGGATTAATTTTTCTTGCTCCAAATAATATGTTATAAGATTTTCTCCATATAAAAGCTTATTTTCTATATAACCTTTTAAAGATTGATAAGGCTGTATAGTATAAAATTTATAAGTAAAGCTATTATAGGCTTCAATTAATATTTCTAAGTCCTTCTCTTCTAAAAAATGTTCAATGACCTCTTCTAATTGACTTATTAACTCACTTTGTCTTAAATTTCTAAGTACGCACAATCTTACAAACCAGGACTTCATCAATTTTAAATTTGCTTTCATACAATCACATCATTTCTCTTTCAAATTTTCTTATGCCTATCCTATCACAATATTTCTTTCAATTCAAAATTCTTTTTTCGCATAAAAAAATAGACATTGAATCAGTTTCCTGTTTTCAATGTCTATTTCCTTTCAACTATTCTTTACATATTTTCATTTTCTTTATTTTTAAGTTCACGTTTCTTCTTAGTCATAAGTCCACCAATGCGTCCTGTTTCTTTAGGTGATAAGCTTTTCCATCCATCTTTTTGTACTTTTTCTAAAAGTCCAAGTTCTTCTGCAATCTCTAATTTCATTTTTTGATCTGGTGAAAGTGCATCAAATAACTTTTCTTTTGAATTTCCATTATTGTTCATAATATACCCTTCCTTTTTTGTATTCATGTTCTAAAGTATGGATAGTTTATCCTTAAAATATACACCCTTACCCTACTTTTTTATTTTTCTTACACCTTTTCTCAAATCATGCATATAATATTGTTTATATGGTTATATATAATTGTTTGTAATTATTTTTAATTTTTATAACCTTGACACATCTTTTAACCCATGCTATCATTAGACACAATTAAATACGCATTTTTCCAATCACGTAGAGGCGCGATGCTTATCAGTACTTTTTATGATCTTTGCAAGAAGAAATGACTAAATAGGAAAGGACGTATCGCCGAAGGAGTAAAACGCTTGCACACTTTGTTCCTGGGGGTATAGTTAATAACTATACAACTGTCACCTTTTGCTATACAATAGGTGGTGTGCTACTGTGTTTAAATGATTTTCGTAAATGATTTTTATAAATGACTTTACATCATTTGGATTCACAGCCAGCTTACCCACTAAGCTGGCTTTTATTATTTTAACAATTTTAGGGAGGATTTAATTATGAAAAAAATTAATTTAGCTGTTGTTGGCGCAACAGGCATGGTAGGGCGTACATTCTTAAAGGTGTTAGAAGAAAAGAACTTACCTATTGAAAACTTCTATGTATTTGCATCTGCTCGTTCAGCAGGTTCAACACTTACTTTCATGGGTAAAGAATACACTGTTCTTGAACTTACTGAAACAAGTTTCAAAGAACACCAAATTGATATTGCTCTTTTCTCTGCCGGTGGTGGCACAAGCTTAAAATTCGCTCCAATTGCTGCCGAAAGCGGTTGTATTGTTATTGATAATAGTTCTGCTTGGCGTATGGATCCAAATGTTCCTCTAGTTGTACCTGAAGTTAATCCAGAAGCAATTAGATCACATAAAGGTATTATTGCAAATCCTAACTGCTCAACTATCCAGGCAGTTGTTGCACTTAAACCACTCAATGAATACTATGGTATTAAGAGAATAGTTTACACTACTTTCCAAGCTGTATCAGGCGCTGGTATGGGGGGCTGGAGTGATCTTGAAGAAGGACTTAAAGGTAATGCACCTAAAAAATTCCCTCATCAAATCGCAAATAACTGCTTACCTCACATTGATGTATTCTTAGAAAATGGTTATACAAAAGAAGAAATGAAAATGGTAGAAGAAACACGTAAGATTTTTGATAATCAGTCTCTTCGTATCACTTCTACAACTGTACGTGTACCTGTTTTCAACAGCCACAGCGAAAGTATAAATGTTGAACTTAATAAACCATTTGAGATAAATGAACTTAAAGATGTAATTTCAAAAGGTGAAGGCATTATTATTCAAGATGATGTTGCTAATAATGTTTATCCACTTGCAATAAACGCTACTGGTCATGATGAAGTCTTTGTAGGACGTATTCGTCGTGATGAAAGTGTTGATAACGGTGTGAACTTATGGGTTGTAGCAGACAACATTCGTAAAGGTGCTGCTAGCAATGCGGTTCAGATCGCTGAATGGATTATCCAACATATGATGTAAATCGAAAGGACTGATGATAAATGGCAATTTTTGAAGGTGCAGGTGTAGCTATCGTTACACCTTTCCACGAAGACGGAAGTATTAACTTTGGTAAGTTAGAAGAATTAATTGATTTTCAAATAAATAATCATACAGATGCTATTATAATTTGTGGTACAACTGGTGAAGCTTCTACTATGACAGATGAAGAACAACTAGAATGTATTAAAATAGCTGTAGATCGCACAAATGGTCGCGTTCCTGTTATTGCTGGAACTGGTAGCAATGATACACGCCATGGTATTACTCTTACTAAACGTGCTGCAGCTCTCGGTGTAGATGGAGTACTCCAAGTAACACCTTACTACAACAAAGCAACTCAAAAAGGACTTATTGAACATTTTGATGCTATTGGTAAAGCTTGCGATGTTCCTATGATCCTTTATAGTGTGGCTTCTAGAACAGGTGTTAACATTGCTCCTGAAACAGCTTATGAGCTTTCAAAACGTGATTATGTAGTTGGTATCAAAGAAGCTAGCGGCAATATCTCACAAGTAGCACAAATTGCTCGTTTATGCGGACCTGATTTTGCTATCTACTCTGGTAACGATGATCAGATTATTCCTGTACTTGCACTTGGTGGTAAAGGTGTTATTTCTGTACTTTCAAACGTTGCTCCTAAAGAGACTCATGATATCGTTAATTTATACCTTCAAGGTCAGACTCGTGAGGCTCTTAACCTTCAATTAGATTATCTTCCTCTTGTAGATTCACTTTTCTGTGAAGTTAATCCAATTCCGGTTAAAGCTGCACTTAATTATATGGGATTTGAAGTTGGTCCATGTAGATTACCTCTAACAAACTTAGAGCCAACTAACGAAGAAAAAGTTAAAGCTGCCCTTCGTGCAGTTTCACTTATTGACTAATACTTTATAGAAAGGGTGACACACATGACCAATATATTATTACATGGTTGTAATGGAAGAATCGGGCAAGCCATATCACGTATCGTTAAAGACCATCAAAACTTAAACATCGTAGCTGGTGTAGACCCTAATCTTTCTGTACCAAATGCTTTTCCTGTATTCGATCGTATCGAAAACTGTACTATGCCTGTAGATGTTATTATCGACTTTTCTACTGCTAGTGCTGTTAGACCTCTTCTTGAGCATGCTATTTCAAAGAAAATTCCTGTTGTTGTTTGTACAACCGGACTTTCTCCTGAAGATATAGACTTCTTACATGAGGCTAGTAAAGAGATTCCTATCTTCTTTTCTGCTAACATGTCTCTTGGTGTCAATCTTCTTATTACATTAGCAAAACGTGCAACAGAAGTACTCGCTGATTGCGGATTTGACATTGAAATTATTGAAAAACATCATAATCAAAAAGTTGATGCTCCAAGCGGTACTGCACTTGCTATTGCAAATGCAATTACAGATACTCTTGATCAAAATTATGAATTAAGATATGACCGTTCAGGTGTACGTGAAAAACGTCCTAAAAACGAAATAGGTATTCACGCAGTACGTGGTGGTACTATTGTAGGCGAACATGACATCTTATTTGCTGGAAATGATGAAGTGATTACTTTATCTCATTCTGCAGCATCTAAAGAAGTCTTTGCAGTAGGTTCTCTTAAAGCTGCTGCTTTCTTAGCTCCTAAAACACCTGGACTATATAATATGGAACATCTTTTAAATCAATAAAGACTGTCATATAATTAATAATTATTGTCTTAACAAATAAATGAGCTATAAAACTAAACTTCTAATTAGTTTTATAGCTCATTTTCATATATCAAAACTTTTTATACGCTATTTACGTCTTTTGCAACAGCCTCTTCTATTCTATTATTATTTCTTTTAAAACTTCTACTTCTTCAGTCTTTGTTTTATCTAAAGAAGAGAATTTACCAGCTATAATAAGTAAAGTAGGTGCTAAAATCATAAGACTACTTGCGACTACTCCATATTGACTAATCACTTGAGCCTTGGCTCCAAGTACTACACCAAGTGACCTGCACAATGTACCTATATATGAAGTTGCAACAGGTAACATATAGCGTTCATAGATTCCTATATCCCATATTAAAAATACGCCTAACCCATATAACACAAATAACATAACTGTTATACCACAGCTAGATAAGCATTGTAACACTCTACTTTGTAGTGTACGACAAAGCTTACCTAAGAAGAAACATGTTACAAAAATGACTATTGTCATGATGGCTCCAAAAATCATCTTTTGTTTCGAATCGTTTATTAGTGTCGGGAAGGACATTACTATAATGTGAGTTATCATAAAGAGATAGAAGTAACCTGTTCCTGTGAGTATCAAATTATAGCATACACCCCAAGCTTGACCTTTGCTCCCTCTAATGATTCTACCTAATTCTAACATTCCTAATGCTACAATTAAGAATACAGCAAGCCCAATAGCTACATCTACATCTCTTGAAATTTCTACCCCTATCGCTCCACCTAGTTTACCGATAGAATGATATACTTGAGGTACCATTCTTCTAAATACAGTAATAAGTTCTGTACTTTGGATCCCTCTTCCTACTGCATAAATAATACCTGCTCCTATATAGGTTAAGAAGATAGCTATTCTACTTCCCCATATTCCTTTTTTATCTAATAGATACCCTAATAACAAATAGGTTCCACATGTCCCTAGCACAATAAGGATTGGTGCAAACTTAAATAGTTCAAAGTTAAAATAAGCTAGTAAAATAAGTAATAAATACGTCACAGCCCCAATACCGAAACTTAATAAATTATTTTTCATCCTAATCCCCTCTTTAACCTTCTCTTTGGTATACATTTAAAATTCAATACCAGCCCTTGCTTGAATCCCTTTTTCCATTGGATGTTTTACTGCATCAATATAACTTACATAATCAGCTTTTTCTTTTAGCTCATCTGGTAATTGACGCCCTGTAAGTACAAGTTCCATAAATTCTGGCTTATCATCTACAAGCTGTAAAACTTCTTTTAAATCTGCAAATCCAAGTTGAAGTACGCCTAAAATTTCATCTAAAATGAGGATATCGCACTCTCCTGTATCCATTACTTTTTTAGCAAATTTAAGTGCCATGTGAATCTCTTGAGCAAGCTCTGCTTTTTCCTCCTCTGATAAGGTCCAAGTAAATCCTCTTTCCTTTTCAAAGTGAAAAACTTTAAATCCAGGTTCTAATGACTTTAATGTCTTGCATTCACCTGTATTGTCATTTTTAAGGAATTGAATCATAATGACTTTTAGGTTATTGCCTAGTGCACGTATTCCTAGCCCAATAGCTGCTGTACTCTTACCTTTACCTGGTCCACAATAAACCTGCGTAAGTCCTTGTTTCATCTTTGTCACCTCTTCAATTTATATGTTTAAAATATTTGCGTTTTCTTTTAAATAATTTTGCCTTAACTTATAGTCTGGCATAATTTGTTCTATAGTATGCCAAAAGGCCTTACTATGATCAAAATGAATTAAATGTACAACTTCATGTAAAGCTACATATCGAATAACTTCTATTGGCGCACCTATTAGTCTTACGTTATACGATAATGTTCCTCTTGCAGAACAACTTCCCCATCTTGTCTTTTGTTTTCTGATGGTTATTCTTTCATATTTACACCCTAATAAGTCACAATACTCTTGTGTAAACTGTGTCAGTAACTTTAGTGTTTGTTTCTTCATGTACATTTCAACCTGTTTTTTTATAAGAAAGAGGTCATTTTTATTCGGAGTAATAATAATAAAGTGCTTATCACTTGTTGTAATAGTTGATTTTAATGTTAAACTTTCTTCTATCTCAACTGCTAATTTATCCCCTAAATATAAAATTTCTCTTTTTGCAAGCCAGTCCTTTGCTTGTAATCGTTGCTGTTTCTCTTCTACTGTTTTATTAATCCACTCTTGATGTTTAGCTACAAATTCATCTATCATCTTACTGTTTATTGTATATGGAGCTTTTACTAAAACTGTTAAATCATCTTGTATATAAATGGCAAGTGTTTTTCTCTTTTGTCTAACAAGCTTATACATATTTTCTCCCTTTCTTATCCCTAGATTATACTCTAAAATAAAGAATTTTTCCACTAAAAAAGGAATCGTCACTAAGGTTCTGTGCCGATTCCTTCACCTATACTTTCTTTTAGGATTCTCCTCCCTCAATTGGAGTTGTTTCCTCTTCTAATATCTCCATTTTAGAGATAGAAACTTCATAAGCTACCTTACTCATAGCTTCTCCTGTCTCTAATTTCTTTTGGTAAGATCTACTTTGAATTCTACCCCATAATTCAATATGAGCACCTGTTTTAAGATTTTGCGCATACCTTGCATTTCTTCCCCACGTAATACATGGTATGTAGTCAGATTTATGATATGAACGATTTACTGCAAGTAATAAATCTGTAATCTCTCTACCGAAAGGTGTTGTACGATAAACAGGATCTTTACATACAAAGCCACTTAAATAAATAGTATTTTTATTTTTTTTCATTTCTTCTTCTGATACTTCTTTTACTTCTAATGCAAATATAGTTAAAATTAAGCGATTCTTTCCTTCTTCATACTGATTATAAGATCTAAATTGTCCTGTTATATCTAATACTTTACCTTGAATATTTCCAAGTGGAGCTAGAAGCCTTTCAGAAACTGTCACTGGTAAAATATCTGCGGAATCACTTAATCTAGGAACCTCTAAATTAAAACTATAAAATCCTTCTCCATATACTTTATGGCTATACGTGAGTTCACTTACCGCTTTTCCTATTATAAGTACTTCATTATTTTCTAAAATGTGTTCTATCATCTTACACCTCTCCCTTATCCTCTTATTGTTCTGTATTGATTTGATTCTTTTGTCACTATCATTTATATTAACAATGGTACAAGTTTATTACAGTTTTTAACATTTATCCTAATTAATTTCTATTCCATAAATCATCATTGTTGCAATACCCGCTAGAGCTGCCTCTACGTTGTTAAAAGGTACCTCTACTGTAAATTCTCGCAGTACATCTAATGTACCTTCTGGTATTACCTCACTTGGATTAACACAACACTGTAAGCTTAAAGAACCATCAACTTGTAATTCTGCACTAGAAGCAGATATATTCGCTGCTTCACTCCATCCATAGGTAATATATTTTTGATTCTTATGATGATAGGTTTCAGGAATGATATAATAGGTTGCTTGAATAAGCTTAAAAAGTCTCGTATAAATGCCATTTTTACTTAAGATATGCTTGGTAAGAGGTTTATCAAAGAAAAGTGCTACATTAAATTTAATTTTTTCATAAATTGCTTTTTCAATTCCCTCTTTAGTAAGTTCAACGACTAATAAGTCTGGTGCTTCTTTATCCTGTAATGTATTAATATAATTCCTTAAAGGAATTCTTTTATTATTAAAATATACAGACGTATCTTGAGGTTTTATATGCAAGAGCTTTAATCCTTTTTGCATACTTTGATCATAAATAAGTTGTAAAGCCTTTTTACTACTTTCCGCGCAACTGTTTACAGCTAATGTAATCATAAGTAACCTCCTCTTATGTAAAAAATGATAATTTCATGTTGTAATTTTAGTGTTTACTAAGCATTCTATTTTATGTTCTATAAACTTTGGCAATCTTGACACAGTGTATATATATTGATTTTTTTTATTTCTAGATACTATATATGTCACTTTTTTCTCCTTGTTAATTTCTTCTTTTTGTGTTAGATTAGGAGTTAATTAATAATCATTCTTTTAAGATAAAATTATTGGAGGTTTAAAATGATGTTAAAAAATTTATTAAAACCCCACTTCACAGTCCAACTCAAAGATAACCAATCTGTTTATGACTTAGTTAAATGGAAAAAAGTAAATGTCCACCTCACAGATCATATGACTGGTAAAGTGCTCGTACATATGACAGACTTAGATTTTCCTGAACACTTTTCGCAATCTGCTTGTGACATCATTGTAAGCAAATATTTTCGTAAAAGTGGTATTCCAACTGATTTGGGATACGAGACCTCCTTTAAACAACTTGTCCATCGTATGGTTAACTTCTGGGTAAATGCTGCTTTAGATGAAGGCCTTATTGACCATTCAAATAAAAATACTTTTTATAATGAGCTAGCCTATATGATGCTTATGCAAATGTGGGCACCCAACAGTCCACAATGGTTTAATACCGGTTTAGCTCTTTCCTACGGTATTAAAGGTAAAGGCCAAGGCCACTACTTCTTTGACCAAACACAAAAATGTGTCGTTAAAGCATCTGACACCTATACACGTACACAAGGCTCTGCCTGCTTTATTGTAAGTATCAAGGATTCTCTACTTGGTCCTAAATCCCTTACAGATCAACTTACTACTGAAACACGACTATTCAAATATGGCTCTGGAGTAGGTACCAATTGGTCATCTATTCGTGCTGAAGGCGAACTTCTTTCTGGCGGTGGCAAATCTTCTGGTCTTATGAGTTTCTTAAAAGTCTTTGACCGCAATGCCGGTGCTATCAAATCTGGTGGGACAACAAGACGTGCCGCTAAAATGAATGTTCTAGACTTAGAACATCCTGACTCCCTCGAATTTATCAATTGGAAATCAAAAGAAGAAGATAAAGTGATTGCATTAGGTAAGATGGGATATGATACACACTTCGATGGAGAAGCCTACGCTACTGTATCTGGCCAAAATGCTAACAACTCCATCCGTGTTAGTGATAGTTTTATGAATTCTTTAAATGATCCTGAAGCTACATTCTCACAAATTAATCGTGTAGACCACACTATTCATCAAACACTTCCTGCAAAAGATATATGGCAACAAATCATTCATGCTGCTTGGCGTTGTGGTGACCCCGGTATTCAGTTTGATGATACAATTAATGCTTGGCATACTTGTCCTGCTGGCGAAAATGGCAATGCCGATGATCCTAAGAATCGTATACATGCAAGTAATCCATGTTCTGAGTATATGTTCTTAGATGATACAGCTTGTAATCTAGCAAGTATCAACATCCTAAAATTCTATGATATTGATACAGATACTTTTGATATTGAAAGCTACCTTCACTGCATCATGCTTATTCAGCTAGTATTAGAGGCTACTATCCATCATGGTCAGTTCCCAACTCCTGAAATTGCTGAACGTTCTTATCACTTTAGAACAACTGGTTTAGGGCTAACTAATCTAGGTGCACTCTTTATGCTTATGGGACTTCCATATGATAGTGAAGCCGCTCGTACTATTGGCGCTAGCCTTATGAGCTTACTTACAGGTCAGGCTTATTATATTTCTAGCTTAATGGCTCAAGAAATAGGCCCCTTTACCTACTTTGAGCAAAACAAGCCTTATATGATGCGTGTACTACGCAATCATGCACGTTGCAGTGGATTACAACTTATACAACCTCAATTTGAAGGATTGGGCTATCTCCCACCTACTATCTCTCATTCAGCTTTAGCGAACTTACATCAAAGTACACTTAGCCATGCCTTAAAAGAGGTATGGAATAAAGCCCTTGAATCTGGAGAGACCAATGGATATAGAAATGCCCAGGTATCTGTTTTAGCACCAACGGGTACAATTGCCTTTGCTATGGACTGTGCTACAACTTCATCGGAACCTTTCTTTAGTCATGTAACTTATAAGAAATTAGTAGGTGGAGGCTTTATGGAAATTGTTAATCCCATTCTTCCTCTTACGCTAAAAAAATTAGGTTATAACCAACAAGAAGCTCAAGCAATTATTGACTATATTATGAGAAAAGAAGAACGTGATGGCTATAGCATATTAGTTGATGGAAAAATTGAAGGCGCCCCACACCTTAAGCAAGAACATTATGCAATCTTTGATACCGCTAATAAATGTGGTTCAGGCGTTCGTTATATCTCACCTGAGGCCCATGTTAAAATGATGGCTGCCCTTACACCACATGTATCAGGTGCCATTTCTAAAACAGTAAACTTACCACATGATGCTACTGAACAAGATGTTTCGAATATTTATAGGCTCTCTTTTGAATTAGGTGTGAAGGCTATCGCTCTATATCGAGATGGCTGTAAAGCCTCTCAACCTCTTAGCACAAGTCTTAATACTACTGGTATCAAAAAGTTAGAAGATTTATCATACAATGAGCTTCTAGACTATGTTAAACATCCTGAAAAGCATTACACACCTATTCGCACCAAGCCTACAGGCATTCGTAATGCACATGTACATGAAGCTGAAATTAATGGATTAAAGCTATATATTACAGTATCCTTCTTTGATAATGGAAAACTTGGTGAAATTTATGTATCCGCAGGTAGACAAGGTTCTCTTGTAAAAGGGCTTTTAGATAGTATTTCTACAACTATTTCAGAAATGCTCCAGTATGGTGTACCCGCTCAAGATATTGCTAAAATGTATCGAGGACAAAAGTTCGAGCCTAGTGGCTTTGTAGGAGGACACCCTTATATTAAACGTGTAGATTCTATTTCTGATCTTATTAGCAAGATTATCGATATTGAATTAGGAGACTTTACTTACTGCCAAGTTAAACCAGACTCACAATCAATCTCTACACGTTCCTGCTTATCTGCTAATATAGCTTTCCCTCCTACTGCTGAGACTATCAGAACGTCTACTAGCCATTCTGATTTTTCACTAGAAGGTGAGCTTTGCCCAAACTGTGGTAGTACCAAACTCATTAAAAATGGCACATGTAAAGTATGTGCCGAATGTGGTACAACAACTGGATGTAGTTAATAGTAACATTCTTACAGTTTTTGCATATTTTATATAGTAGGCAGCTTAAGTGACATCATGTTAACATACTTTGTGAAATGGGGCGAAAATAGCATGCGTAATAGAATGCTAGACCAAGAATCTATCCTTGAAACAAAAAAACAACTTGTGCAAGCTATCATTGACGGACAGTATAATTTACAATCAGAAGAAGTGCTATCACTTAGTAGACATTTAGATGAACTTATGCTTCCAGCATTTCAAACGCAACTTGACTTTTATAATGAATATTTAAATTTCTCTCATCCTTTTACGACATAAACTTATACCCCCTTAGGTATAAAATAAATTTAGCCTGCTACTTTTGTAGCAGGCCTTTTTTATTGTTTATATTGTCTTCCTGTATGATCAATTGTATAACCATCTTTTATAATCAACTCAGAAATAGGTACAATCTCATACCCTTTCGCCTTAAGTCCTTTAATAATTTCAGGTAGCGCATCTTTTGTATACTTTGTAGCATTGTGTAATAGCACAATAGAACCAGGTGCTAAGTTCTTATGTTTCAATACACGATCTATCATCTCTTGCTTGCCGTAGTTCTTCCAATCTAAAGAATCTACATCCCATTGAATCGTATAATAACCACATTCTGTAGCTGCTTCTACTACTGTATCATTATATTCTCCATAAGGTGCACGATATAGTATACAGTCTTGTCCTGTTAATTCCTTAATCGTATTATGAGCAAATCGGATATCCTTCTTAATATCCTCTTTAGACATATTGGTCACATGAGGATGTCTATCTGAATGGTTAGCTACATCATGACCTGATTCTGCTATTTTTTTTACTGCTTCAGGATTACTTCTCATCCAATCTCCTACCATAAAAAATGTAGCCTTAACCCCCTCTTGATTTAATGTGGCTAGTATATCATCAATATCATCTGCTCCCCATGCACAATCAAATGTTAGTGATACCTTTTTATCATTTGTCGAAACAGAATAAATAGGAAGTAACCTGGCCTGTACTATCACTTGGCTCAATATCATTACGCTAATAAGTATAAAAGTTATAATATGCTTGCGTTTCACTATTCAACCTCCACTCATTTTATATTTTCTTTTTCTTTCCTAGTTTTTTCTATTCTTATAAAATTATTCACATTCTTAAATGCAAGTCCTCTTAATTCTCCACAAATTATCTATTTTACTCCCAAAATCTCAATAACTATATATACAAAAAAGAGACCATATTTCCATGATCTCTTCTACTCTCACTTATTAAATTACTCGTTTAATTCCGATGATTGGTTTTCCATAATTTAATTCACCCATTGTAATACCTGTTTTAGGAGTACTTGCATGGATGATTGATCCATTACCTGCATAAATTGCTACGTGATCAATATTTCCATTATAACCATAGAATATAAGATCTCCTGGTAATAAATCATTTTTGCTTACTTTTGTACCGTTACTTGCAAATTGTGATCTTGAGCTACGTTGTAAGCTAATATCAAAGTTTTTATATACTTGTTGTACGAATCCTGAGCAATCTGCTCCTTTAGTAAGACTATTACCACCATATACATATGGATTTCCTAAAAATTGCTTTGCATAAGCAATAACTTCTTCACCTAAATATGTTTCTGCTTGTTCTGGCTCTTCTACTGCTGTCTTTGTATAAGGAATTAAACCAAGAGTATCTTCATTGAGCTGATCCTTATATATGTAACCATCAATACCTTCAATTTGGATATGGTACCAATTATCAATTCTTTTTGTTACAAATACTGGTACATCTTTTGCAATAAAGTTAATAATATCTGAATCTGGACTTGGTTCTCTTCTTACTGTTGCCTCATCAACAACAACACATGATACAAGGCCTTCTTTTTTATCTACATTAGTAATTATATTTTCTTCTATGATTTGAGTTCCTAAAACAGCCGATACATTTGACATACTATTAATTGCTGTATTCTTTGTTAATACGAACCCCTCTTCTGTAATAACTTGCTGAGGTGCTACATTTTCTACCGTATTTGCATAAGTACTACTTCCTAATCCGACAATTGATAACATCGTAATACCCATAAATTGTTTGATAGTCATTTGTTACCCCCTATAATTTATATTTATCTATTTAAGTCGTTATATTTATTAAGTAATTGTTACATAATTATTATATGTGTATTATTTATTTTTGTCAAGCTATTGTGGCTACTTTATCCACACTTTTTTTACTCTTAATTGTAAGTTAGTTACTATTTTACAATGTGTTTATATGTTTTATTGTGCATTTACACAACACTTCCATATTTTTTCAATTATTTCTTTCTATCTCACCTCTAAATATCCACATTAAACGACTTGTCCTCTCTATAAAAATAAATAAAAAAACAGTAAATTTTCATTTACTGTTTTCTTATTTATTACGATTATTTATTTTTCTTTAAAGTCATTACAGAAGTTTTTCCAGCTTCTACTTTTCCTGTTGTACGGTTTTTAAACTCAACTTCATCAGTATTTGTAATAACAAATGGAGATGTAAGTGGTTTACCAAGTTCTTTAACACGTTCAATATCAACCTCTAAAATAGGATCACCTTGTTTAACTGTATCTCCTTCTTCTACAAGTCGTTTGAAACCTTCACCTTTTAAATCAACTGTGTCTATACCAATATGAATAAGTAAATCTAATCCTGATGTGCTTTCAATACCAATGGCATGATTTGTTGGGAAGATTTGTACTACTTTACCATCACATGGTGCTACTACAACTTTTTCTGTTGGAATAATAGCAATACCGTCTCCTACCATTTTTTCTGAGAAAACTGGATCTGGTACTTGTGATAAATCTATTGCTTCACCTGTCATTGGAGAACATAATTCAATACCTTTAAACTTACTGAAGAAACCAAACATAGTAGCCTCCTTAAATTAATCCATTATTTTTATTTAATCTTACTTAAAGAAATAAGCTTTTGAATATCAACAGCCATATAAGCTATTAATCCTTCCTTAAACTGTACTTTTCTCTCTTTCTCTAGATATACAGTTACCATCTGTGCTGCTTTATATGCACCCTTAAGATGTTTTGCTACTTCTTTCTTAATAAGCATTTCTATATCATTATATTTATTTCCATTATCTATATAAAACTTAAGCATAGTATGAAATTCTTTTTTTACACCTTCATGATTTATATCAACATTACATTGTTGGCCTACAATGTGTAAACATTCTTTATAAATTCGTGTCATTTTCATAATTTCAGTAACAGGTTTATTTCTTGTTGCTGAACGTAAATGGAGTGCAATAAAACCTTGTTCTTCTTCACCTAAGTCTATTCCTATTGTTTCATTTATATAATCTCTTGCAATTCCAGCAATCTCAAATTCTTTCTTATATAAATCAATAATCTCTTCTATAAAAGGATTCTCTATAGTAAGGCCCATCCCTAAACGTTCAATCGCAAATTCTATATGCTCTTTAAGCATCTTTTCACTATTCTCATTTAAGGAACCTAGATTTTCTTCTGCAATTTGAATAATTTTATGTGTAACTTGTTTAATCTTACGTGTTAATGCATTCATCTCTTTCAAATCGAGATGTTCTGCATCTGTTGGAAGTTCATGGAATACTTTTTCAATATTAGCATTTTCTTTTATGGTGTCACCTGTCTTCTTGCCAAAACCAATACCTTTACTGACCAAAATAACTTGATCTTGCTCCTGACTTGCCAACACCACATTATTATTAAACACTTTTATGATCTGGTACTCCATCTCTTTACCTCCTACAGATTTAATGATGCCTTAGCTTTCTGTGTATCAACTTGTTGTATTTTCTTTCTTACTTCAAGTACAGAAGGTGCACTTACAGAAAGTTCATCAATTCCCATAGCTAGATATGTTTCTGTTAATGTAGTATCTGCTGCTGATTCTCCACAAATTCCAACCCAAATACCTGCTTTATGAGCATTATCTGCAACCATTTTAATACTTCTTAAAATTGCTAAGTTATGTGTATCATATAAATGAGCAATTTTTGCATTCATACGGTCTACAGCCATTGTATATTGTGTAAGGTCATTTGTTCCAATACTAAAGAAGTCTACCTCTTTTGCTAGTAAGTCTGATACAAGTGCTGCTGCTGGTGTTTCAATCATCATACCTACTTCGATATCTTCACTTACTGCAATACCTTCTGCAAGAAGTTCTTGTTTTGTTTCTTCAAGTACTTTTCTTGCTGCTTTAATTTCATCAACAGTAGCAATCATTGGGAACATAATACCTAATTTACCATGTACACTTGCTCTTAAAAGGGCACGTAATTGTGTTTTGAAAAGTTCTGGTTGATCTAAACATACACGAATTGCACGATATCCTAAGAATGGATTTTCTTCTTTAGGAATATTTAAGTAAGGAAGTTCTTTATCCCCACCTACGTCTAATGTTCTAATAATAACGCGATCTTCCATTGCTTCTAAAACTTTTTTGTAAGCTTCATATTGCATCTCTTCTGTTGGTAATGCTTTACCATCCATGTAAAGGAATTCACTTCTAAATAACCCAACACCTTTTGCATCATTTGCAAGTACGTTCTCTATGTCATCTGGGCTACCAATATTTGCATTAACTTCAATATGAACACCATCAATTGTTACATTTGGAGTTCCAATAAGTTTTTGTAACTCTTCTTTATAGTTTCTGTATTTTTCTTGTTCTAAAGTCCACTCAGCTACCATCTCCTCAGTTGGTTCTGTGTATACTTTACCGTTTTTACCGTCAAGAATAATTATATCATCATTATTGAATTTTGTTAATGCATTTTCCAAACCTACTACCGCTGGAATTTGCATTGTTCTTGCTAGAATAGCAGAATGAGACATCTTTCCACCATCTTCTGTTATAAATCCTAAAACAAATTTTTTGTTCATTTGAATGGTATCAGATGGGAATAAATCTTTTGCTACTAAGATGACAGGTTCTTGAAGGTCTGCTAAAGATACTTCTTTTTCTCCTGTTAAAATCCCAATAAGTCGTTTTGAGATATCGCGAATATCTGCTGCACGTTCTTGTAGGTAAGGATCATCCATGCTTTCAAACATTGCTGCAATAATTACTGCTGCTTCAGATACTGCATAAGCTGCATTATATTTATCTTCAGTAATAAAGTTTACAACTTGATCATTTAAATCTAAGTCTTGTACAAGCATTTGATGTACATCAAAAATACCTGCGTGTTCTTCACCAACTTCTTCAACTGCTTTTGTATATAATACTTGAAGCTCTTTTAACGCTTCTTCTTTTGCTTCTTCAAAACGCTTGATTTCGGCTTCAACATTCTCAATTTTTGTATTTGGAACTTTTGATGTGCCTTGTTTTTTTATGAATACTTTGCCTATAGCTACACCGCTAGAAGCCCCAATTCCATCTAATATCATCTTGTCCACTCCTATATTCTAGTGATTTATTCGAATTCTAGTGATTTGTTTCGATTGTTTCTTTAACTGCTACTGCTGCTGCTTCTTCATCTGCACCTTCTGCTGTGATTGTAAGTTCATCACCTTGTTTTGCTCCTAAAGAAAGAACTGCTAATAATCTTTTAGCATCTACTGATTTACCATCTTTTTCGATTGTAATTTTAGACGCAAATTCACCTGCTTTTTTAACTACTGCTCCTGCTGGTCTTGCGTGTAATCCTGCTTCACCTTGAATTGTTACAACTAATTGTTTCATAATATATTCCTCCTTCAAATTTTAGACTTACTATCTATATATTTTGCTATGTTTTACCGAGATTTATTACTGAAATTAAAAAAAGGCATAAACAGTATTTTCCCTTATTTAAAAGGAAAAGATAAAGTTTATGCCTGATCGAGTCAGTAACACACTTGTAAACTATATTAATTATCTATAGAGATTATATCTAACATTTTTTTATCTGTCAACATCTACTATATACCATAATTAAAGTATTGCTTTTTTATTTAATTTCACTTAAAAGTTCTGCTGCTGCTTCCTCATCTAAAACAACTTTAACATCTTTGTGGAATTGTAAAATTGAAGCTGGTACACGTGGGTCAACTTTACCTAAAAGCATTTCTCTAAGAATTGTAGCTTTTCCACTACCACTTGCTAAAAGTAAGATACTTTTAGCTGTCATAATTGTACCAATTCCCATTGTAATAGCTTGTGTTGGAACTTCATCAATTGAGTTAAAGAATCTAGCATTATCTTGAATTGTTCTTTCATCTAATGTTACTTGGTGTGTAATTGGTTCAAATATATCACTTGGTTCATTAAAACCAATATGACCATTTCCGCCAATACCTAATACTTGAATATCTACACCACCTGTAGCACGTACAAGCTCATCATAAGCTTTACCTTCTGCTTCACAGTTAGCTGCCATTCCATTTGGAATATGAGTATTATTGATATTGATATCTACATGATTGAATAAATTATCTTTCATGAAGTAATCATAACTTTGGTCATTTGTTTTTTCAATTGGATAGTACTCATCTAAGTTATAAGCTGAAACTTCTTTGAAACTAATTTCGCCTTTTTTGTTCATTTCAATAAGCTCTTTATACATCCCAACTGGTGTACCACCTGTAGCAAGACCTAAGTTAGCTGCTGGTTTTACTTTTAAAAATTCTGCAATAATCTCAGCACCTTTTTTACTCATTTCATCATAGTTTTTAGTAACATAGATTGTCATGTTGTTGATCTTAATTGTTTTCATAGATTGTTTTCCCCCTATTGATTACATGGTAAATGTTAATTTCATCATCAAAAAGAATAATATCTGCATCTTTTCCTGTATCAAGCGTACCTTTAAAAGTATCTACACCTATTGTTTTCGCTGGATTAATTGTTGCAAATTCAATAGCTTTTTCAACACCATATTCTGTATGTTCGATTACATTTTTAAGTGCTACATTAAGACGAAGAATACTACCTGCTAATGTACCATCTTCAAGACGTGCACTGCCATCTTTTACAAATACAGCTTGTCCACCTAAAGCGTACTGTCCTTCTTTGCAACCACCTGCACACATACAATCTGTAACAAGTACAAATTTATCTGGAGCTTTAGCCTTGATTACAAGTGGGTATAACCCTTTATTGACATGGATTGTGTCACAAATCATCTCACAGCTTACTTTTTCAGATGCTAATGCTGCACCTACTACCCCTGGATTACGATGGTGTAATGGTGTCATTGCGTTGAAAAGATGTGTTGTATGTGTAATACCTGCATCAATTCCTTCCATTGCTTGATCAAAATCTGCCATTGTATGTCCCATAGATAAAGTAATACCTGTATTCTTAGAAATTTCTTCAATAAATGCTTTTGCTCCTTCTACCTCTGGTGCAACTGTAATAAGTCTTACAATATCTTGATAGCTTTTTACAAACTCAATTGCTTCTGTGTTAGGTTGTTGAATATACTTGCCATTTTGGGCTCCTTTAAAAGCTTCATTAATATAAGGACCTTCCATGTGTACACCTAATACTTCAGCACCTTCACTACCTTCTGCTTTTACTACTCTACATGCTTCTAGCGCTGTTGCAATTTCTTCTCTTGACATTGTCATGGTTGTAGGTAAAAAACTGGTTACACCATTTTTAGCAATTCCTTTTGCGATTGTACGTATAGCATCTTCTGTACCATCCATAGTATCTTTTGTATCATAACCATGGATATGAACATCAATAAAACCAGGTGCAATAAATCTACCTTCTGCATCAATTTGTTCTGCATCTGCTGGGATTTCATTTAGATCAACTATACCTACTATTTTTTGTTCAAATAACAGTGCCTTCCCTTCTATTATTTGTCCATCAAATAGAATTTTTCCATTTACTATAGCTTTCATTGTACCCCTCCTTCTACATACTTTTAGGCACTTATTAATAAGTGCCTAAAAGTAACTATAACATTATTGTTACTCTAACTATCAAATTAGTCAAGAACTTCTACAATAATTTCTTTGTTATTTGTAATAAAGTCATTAGATAACCATAATTTATTAAGCTTCATCACATCATCATAAATTCCCTGTTGCACTTCTCCATTAACTTTAAAGACACGTCCAGCTGCCTTATTATCAGCGTTTTGATTATTAGAGTACTTAATTGTTAAGTAACTTTCCCTAACTTTAATAGTGAACTCTGTTGTTTCAAATGGTATATTTTTCGATGGTTGAATCCAAATACCTTTGTACTGTGGCTCTATACCAAAAACAAATCTAATGAATGTTTTAAGAACAACGTTTGAACTGCCTGTTTGCCAATCTTGCATAGATTCACCATCAATTTGTTTCTCTTCATTGAAACCGTATGAATTAGGCATAACGTATGGCGATACAGACACTGTTTCATGTGTAAATGGTAAGCATTTTGAAAGTTCTTCCCAAGCACGATCTGTTTCACCCATTCTAAAGAGTGACATAACCCCAAATGTACTTGCATGGATGTACGCTGCACCATTTTCTGCTGTACCTTTTGGTAAGTTTGGAATACGTCCTACACCTGGTGTACCTTTTTCAAAGTGTGGTTCAAATGTTTTAAGACCATATTTAGAGCCTAAACGATCATATGCAGAAAGTATAGTATCTTTAATACTCATATCTTTATCATACATTCCCGCAAGTACCCAGAATGCATTTGATGTAATACCATCACGTGATTGATGATCAGGGTCATCAAAGCTTCCTACAAAGTAGCTTCTTTCATCTCCCCATCCATGCACTAGACGGGTTTCGCCTGCTTCATTTTGAATAATTGCATATTTAACAAGACCTTCTTCAATCTCTGCCATTGCTTGTTTGTATTCAGCAATTTTATCTGCATACTTATCTGCTCCTAAGATTTCAAGAAGCTCAATCATCTCATGACAGTTTTGGTAAACTTGAAGTGTAGCCATGACAGATACACCTGTACCATATTCACGGTCCTTACGTTTACTTACACCAAGTCCATCAAGAGCATCATTCCAATCACCATAAAGGGCACATACACATTTTGTGTATTCATGATCACGATTTGTAAGAAGGTAGTCCATAATATCAAATAAATGATCTAAGACTGAACTTGTCTTATCTGATTTTTTAGCTAGATGTGCTTTGTCATTTACAAAGTCATAATACCCACATGTTTCATCTAAGAAGTTGAAATCTTGTGTAAAGCGAAGATAAGTTGCAATCGTTGAAATCACCCATACACCTTGATCAATGAATGGTCTAAGGTCCATATTAGGTGTATCCCCTTCAAATCTGGGAAGAGAATATTGTCTTGGGCAACGTCCATCTGGTTGTACAAAGTTAAGTGCTTCTAACATCTTTGCTCTTGCTACTTCTGGTTCATAGAATACTAGACCTTCAAGGGCTTGGAATACATCACGAATCCCAATAAGTGAGAAGCTAGAAAGTTGGATATAACCTTTAATAACTGAGCAGAACTCAACTTGTTTTTTGAGATGTTCAAAGAATGCGTTAAATACTTCTTCTTTGATTTCACCATGAAGACGTTTACCAAACTCAGCTTTCATCGTTTCTCCGTGTTTTGCCTCGGCATCAATAATTGTAGCTTCAGCATTGTCAATCACTTCTGGTGTTGGTACTTCTTTAATAGCTACTTCCATATCCTCATCTTCAAAACAGTATGTCATAACTATATCTTCACGTATATGCGCTTTTCCCTCTAACTCTAAATGCAGCATATCAGCAGCTACTGATACTTCTGTAAATGTTGCAACTTTCTTAGTGTTCTCACCAAATGTTCCTCTGTAAAGTGATGCTGGTGTATGAAGTGAACTTCTCACACCCCCTACATAATCATTACGTGATGCTGTTTCTTCAGTTTTTACAAGTGCTGCCCCTTCACTTAATGTAAGGTTTCTTGTAAATACACCATAGTTTGGAGCCATTGCCCCTCTATCTCTCTCTTCATAAACTTCAATCAAGAAGTTATCAAGGTTTTGTCCTTCGTTTGCAGGAAGTACTGTACATTGTCTAAACCAACGGTTTTCTGCACCCTCCATCACTGCATTCTTCAAGAATGGATTAAAGTATGATGATATAAAGAATTCTTTTTTCTCATCTGTATTATTTGTTGCTGATATTGTATAGTACATCTTTTTATCAGCATCTACAAAAGTACGGATAGCAAAAGTAATCCCTTCTGCCTCTGTTACATAATAGGCACTTGCTTTTGTGAAGACAGTATATCTTTCTGTTTGGACTTGTTCATCCATAACTGGTACTGAAAGAATAGGAATAACTTTATACCCTTCCTCTCCTTTAAATCCTGCAAAGAAAGCAATTTTGGGTTCTTGCCCCTCAGATGCTCTTAAATAAGGTGAGAAAAGCCCTTCATTACAATGAAGATAGCCTGATGCATATACCCAATAGTTAAATCCATTTTGTCCAAATGGATATCTACAATCTCCATCCTCTCTTGGAATAGCTAAAATATTGTTATCTTCAATAAAGTAAGCCTTCCCTGGCATCGCTTTTTCCTTTGCCACAATAGGATTATTTTGCAAAGTATGATATTCTGCTACATATTTATTAACATTATTAAAAAAGCTCATTTTATTCACCTCTCGTCTATTTTTTATACATACAAGTAGCCACTTGTAAACCCTGTTTACAAAGTGGCCCCTGTCAGAAGTTTATTCAAATAATTGTTTTGCTGGATTAAATTCAAAGTCTCCATCACCGAAGACTGCTTCTACTAATGCATCAAGTGTAACTTGTGTTAACCCACCGGTAACAATAACATAGTCACAATACTCTGCTAAAGGTTTTGCATCTTCTGGACTTCTTGTTGCTACTCCAATAATTTTCTTTGTTGGGCAGAAGTCACGGATATATTTAATTGTTTCAATTTGTTCTTCAAAGCAATAAGCATTTACTGTTGTAAAGATGACAAAGTCAGAAATAATTGCAATATCACCTACAGATACCATTTCCATGTGTGTTGGTCTCCATGGCATAATTACTTCTTTTGTATTATTATGGTAACCATGTTTCTTAACTGTTTCTTCAATAGAGAGTTTATCATAAAGGTTAATCGCATCACTCATAACAAGACGTGCTGGATTTCCAAAGATAATCCCTAACTTTTGCTTTTCATCTAATTTCACTGGGAAGTCAGCTTTTTCTCCTTTATAAAGAATAAGAGACTTCTTAGCAATCTCATAAGCGATTTCATCACCTTTTGCTTTATCAAATTCTTTTTCTTCTGGGAATGTTCCACAGTTATATGTTGCTTTATATTCTAGTACTTTAAGACATGCTTCATTAATACGTTCTTCTGAGATTGTACCATTTTGTACACATTCTTCCATGAAATCAACATACCATTCACCTGCACATGTAGACATGAGAAGATCACAACCAGCATTCATAGCTTCTACTAATGGCTGTCTTTCTCCATATGCATCAAGTACTGCTTTCATAATAAGGTCATCTGTAACGATAAGCCCTTTAAATCCAAGGTCATTTCTTAAGTAATCCACTACCTTTTTAGACATTGAAGCTGGTTTCTCCCCATCAAGTGGTGGGAAAATACCATGGTGCATCATGACACAACCAAGGCCATTAGCAATTGCTTTTTTGTATGGTGCAAGTTCTACTTCCTCAAGACGTTTCATATCTCCTGGATGTACGTCCATCTTAAAGTGTGTATCTTCTTGTGTTAAACGCATACCTGGGAAGTGTTTACCACATGCAGCAATGCCATTTTCTTCAAGACCTTTAATAAATCCTGTTCCCATATCTGCAACAACATTTGGTTTACTTGAATACATACGATTATCTACTACTGGTACACCATTTACTCTATCATAGCTTACATCTAATACTGGTGCATAACATACATCGATACCCGCATATTGTAACTCTTTCGCAACATGTGCACCTTGTTTATAAGCCATCTCTTCATCATTTGCAAACCCCATTGCCATGTTACCTGGGAACATGGTTGTTCCTTGATGAATAGCTGTAAGTTGTCCACCTTCTTGGTCAATAGTAAGAAGGATTGGTATACCAAAACGATTTTCTTGTGCATGAGCTTGAATACGTTTGTTCATTTCACGGAATTGTTCAAGGCTTCTTACGTTATTTCCGGAGAAAAAGATGATTCCACCTAATTCTGTACGTTTATTCATTTCAATAAGAGACTCTGGAAGATCCTCATACCCTTGATAATATTGAAGAAATGTTTGTCCGATTTTTTCACGGAGTGTCATTTGACTAAAGACTTCTTGTACGTTAAACATGTTTTCCTCCTAAATAGATAAAATATATTCTATTTTACCACTATATCTATCAAAATTACTATATATATTTCTTTTTATTACCTAACATTACTTAACAAGTTTAAGACAATCCCCCTGGGGGTAATAGGGGATTGCCTTAAAACTTATAATCCTAAGAAATCAAGCATTGTTTTACTAATTGCTTCTGCTTCTGCTTTAGTTGACATTTCTGCAAATACACGAATAAGAGGTTCTGTACCTGAGAAACGTGCAATAATCCATCCTCCATTTTCAAAGTAAACCTTACATCCATCTTCATAGCTTACTTTTGCAACTGGAGTATTGAATGTAGGAAGTTTCTTTTCATGGAATAATAATTCTACTAACTCATCTTTCTTAGCATGTGAGAAGCGACAATCTGCTTCTGTCATAACAAAGTCACCAAATTCATGATGAATTTCATCAAGCATCTCTCCAAGACGTTTACCTGTTACACACATCATTTCTACAAGTAAGCCAGCCGCAAAGATACCATCCTTACCTTTAATATGACCACGAATTGTAAGACCACCACTACTTTCTCCGCCAATTACTGCATCTGTTTCATCCATTTTAGCTGAAATATGTTTAAATCCTACTGGAACCTCATAACATTTCTCACCAAAGCGCTCAGCAATAGCATCTAAGAGATGTGTTGTAGCAATATTTCTTACTACCCCACCTTGCCATCCTTTGTACTTAAGAAGATAGTAGTATAATAATGCCATAATATCATTTGGATGTATGTAATCACCCTTTTCATCAATAATACCAAGTCTATCAGCATCACCATCTGTACCAATACCAATGTCATATTTCTTTTCAACAACCATATTTGCAAGTCTACTAAGTGTTACTGCACTTGGTGAAGGAAGTCTTCCTCCAAATGTTGTATCATGACGATCATGGATAACATCTACTTCACAACGACAACTAATAAGAAGTGCCTGAAGAGAATTCTTAGATACTCCAAACATTGGGTCTACAAGTACCTTAAGTTCTTTTTCACGAATTGCTTCTACATTCAGCATGCCTAAAATAGTATCAATATACTCATTGAAAGGATTTACTTCTTTGATAATACCTTTTTCTTTAGCCTCATCATAATCCATATGTTGTACATCTTCTTTTGTAAGAGTAGCAATGATTGCTTCAACTTTTTCTGTTACTTCTTCTGTTGCGTCACGCCCACCAAGTGTAAAGATTTTAATTCCATTATAATCAGCTGGGTTATGGCTAGCGGTAATAGCCATACCATAATGATTGCCACGAGTTTTTGCATAGTACATAATTAGAGGAGTAGGAGAAATTTTATTAATAATTTGAACCGGTATATTGTTTCCTGCCATAACTTCACTTACCCATATTGCAGATCTTTCTGATAGGAAACGTCTATCATATCCCACTACTAATCCTTTTTCAGTTACATTTTCTGACTTCATAATATTAGCTACAGCTTGCGCTACAAGTAAAACATTATCTTTAATAAAATCCTCACCGATGATAGCTCTCCAGCCACCTGTACCAAATTTAATCATTATGTTTCTCTCCTTTTTGGTTACTTAATATTGCGTAACACTTCCCCAAGTTTTACATCATCCTTTTACAGCACCAGCTGTAAGCCCTTTGATAATGTACTTTTGTAAGAATAAGTATACTATAAGTACCGGTACTACTACTAGTATTACTGAAGCACACATTAAGCCATAATCTGTACCATATTGTGATCTAATTGTATCAAGTAATGCACAGATTGGACGTACTTGTGTTTTACGAATAATAACTTTTTGCATAAATAAGTCATTGTATGACCATAGGAATGTAAAGATTGCAACTGTTGCAAATGAAGGTTTTGAAATTGGAACAACAATTTTCCAGAAGATTTGCCATGCTCCACAGCCTTCTACTACTGCTGCTTCTTCAAGTTCCATAGGTATAGTAGACATGAATCCTACCATAATCGTAATGGCAAATGCTAAGTTACCTGCTATTTGAGGTAAGATAACACCAAGATGAGTATTTGTAAGACCTGCATTATAAAGCATTGTAAATACTGGAACGATTGTTGCAAATGCAGGGAATAATAATGCTGCCATTACCATTGAATGAATAACTAACTTACCTTTAAAATTGTACCTCGCTAAAATATATGACGCAAGACCACCAAATAGCATTACTCCAACTACTACTGTACCTGAAATAATTAAACTATTCATATACGCTCTTCCAATATTCATACGTTCAAAAGCTGTTATATAGTTTGTAATGACTGGTTCTTTTACAAGACTAAATGAGTCAATTAAGATTGTTCCTTTTAATTTAAAAGAGTTATTAAGAACCCAAACTAATGGGAAAATTGTCGTACTCGCCCAAAGTAAAAGTATAATATGAATAAATACTTTTCCTATTGAGAACTGTTCTATTGGCCCAGAGCTCTTTTTGAGTTTAAGATCCTTTGCCTTAACGGTAGCTAAATCTTTGGCCATAACCACACCCCTCTCCTTTATCATTTTCATTTTCTATAATTCTTCTTCTTTTAAGAACTTATTAACTAAAAGAGATATACCAAGACCAAGTACTACAATCAGTACAGCAATAGCACATCCGTAACCAACTCGGTACGCTTCATAAACCATATTGTATTGATAAGTACCTAACAAGTAACTTTTCCCACTAGGTACCCCTTTAGGTGCTATAGTCCATGCCAAGTCGAAGATCTTTAGTGCACCTGTTATAACAAGAATCAAACTTGATTTAAGTACTCCTTTAATAAGAGGAATCGTAATGTAAATTGTCTTTTTAATACCTGTAATACCATCAAGGTAAGCAGATTCATAAATATCTTCTGGAATTGCTGAAATACCTGTTAACACAAGAACAAAATAGAAGCCTACATATTGCCAAATTGTTGGAATTGCAATCATATAGATTGCTGAAGCTTCTGTCATCCAAAGTACTTTATCTCCGCCAAATTTCATGATTAGTTGATTGAATAACCCAATATTATAATCATAGAAAAGTACGAACATAAGACCAATTGCTGTTGCAGGGATAACTACTGGGAAGAAGAATACAGTTCTATAGAATTTTGCACCTCTTCTAATACCATCTACAAATAGTGCAAACAATGCACCTAAACCTAATTCAAACACTACACAAAGTATCATCATGATGAAGGTATTCTTAATAGCTGTGTGAATATTAACATCACGTATTAACTCAGCATAATTCCCCCACCCAATGAATGTTTTGTTGATTCCTGCCAAGTCAGTGATATTGTAGGCACTATTTGCTACACTCATTAAAAATGGAATGTATAAGAAACCTACTAAGAATAAGATTGCTGGAAATAAAAATAATACTATAATTTTCTTGTCCTTATAAATCACTTAAAAGCCCCCTTTCTTATTTTGCATATATCTTGTTACTTACTTATCCTTTAGTACAAAATGTACGAAATGCCAGTAAGTTTTTAACTTGATTTAATTATATCACTATAAATATACAGTTTGAATATGCCTATCTTGCTGTTTATTGTTTAAATTTGCTCATACTTTTGTGTTTTATTTATTCTTATAATTTTATCTAAGGATAAGCTAGATAAATTGCATCATATCTTAACTAGAATACTTCACAAAATATAAAAAAGGCTAAATTCAACTTATCTATTAGATAGTGCCTTTAGCCTTTTCTTTTTCCCTATTTTATTAATTCTTACTAATACATTTTGTTACGATATTCATTAGGTGTAACTTGTGTAATTTTCTTAAAGATCTTAGAAAAATATGCTGTATCTGTATATCCTACATACTCTGCAATCTCATAAATTTTCATATTGCTTTCCACCAAAAGTTTTTTGGCATTTTCAACACGTGCACTATTTAATAAATCTACAAAATTAGTTCCTGTTTGTTTCTTAATCACTTTGCTTAGATGCCATGTACTTACAAAGAGTTCATCTGCTATTGTTTGTAAATCTAGCTTTTGATTATAATATTTATTAATATATTCTATTGCCTGTTTCACTAGATATTGTGGTTTATCTAGCTCTTCATTTTCATTATTTATTTCAGCCACTTCTGTTGCTGCTACCTCTTCTATTACTGCTTCTATTTCAGTTCTATCTCTTTTATGTGGATTTTGCTTAATTTGGGTTACTGCTGCTGTAATTGCTTCTTTAATCTCATCTAACTTAGAAGGTTTAAGTAAAAATCTTAATACACCTAAGCGAATAGCTTGTTGTGCATACTCAAATTCACGAAATCCTGTTAAAATAATAATCTGTACCTCCTGATTAATACTCTTCATCTCATCTATCATTTCTAACCCATTTTTCTTCGGCATACGTATGTCTGATATAATAATATCTGGATTATATTGAATAAGTTTTTCTATGCCCTCCTCACCATTTTGGGCTTCACCTATTAATTCACACCCTAGTTCTTTCCACGGAATAACCTGTCTCATACCTTCTCTAATAAATACTTCATCATCAATAATCAATACTTTATACAATTTCCTTCCCCCTTTAAAGTGTTTCACTTGATGTTTTTGGCAATTTCATAATAATGGCTGTGCCTTTTCCTTCTTCACTTTCTATATTAATCCCATATCCTTCTCCATATAAAAGCTTAATACGTTTTTGCACATTAATAACACCAATATGATTTCTTCCTTTTCCCTTCTCTTCTGATTCACTTTCAATAAAGACTTTTTGTGAATTATTAAGTTCATGTTGTAAATACGCTAGTCTAGTTGCTTCAATACCAGCGCCTGTATCTTTAATAAAGATTGTAAGTTCTTCTTCATTATCTACCACCTCAATACTAATAATGCCTTCCCCTACTGGCTCAATACCATGTGAAATAGCATTTTCAATGAGTGGTTGTAGTACTAGCCTTGGTATATTGTAATCTAATAGATGTTCTGGTACCTTCGTTTCAAACTGTATACGTTCTCCAAAACGTTTTTGAATCAAAAAAATATAGTTTTTCAAGTACTCTATTTCTTCTTGAAGTGTTAAATAATGACTATCCCGTCTATCTATATTTACTTCCATAATCCCTGATAATGCCTCTATCATTTGTGCTATATCATCATTTCCACTCATACGTGCTTTCCAGTTTATCATTTCTAATGTATTGTATAGAAAATGTGGATTAATCTGTGATTGTAATGCCTTCAACTCTGAGCTTTTTAATATAATCTGTTCTCTATATACGCAATTCACCAGATATTGAATCTGCTTACTCATTCTATTAAAAGACGAGTAAACATATCCAATCTCATCTTGATAATCTCCCTTGATTTGAACACCCATTTCCCCCTTTTCAATCTGTTGCATCTTATCACTTAGCAGGTACACTGGATAAATCAACTCTTTATAAAGTTTATTGGCAACTAATAAGAAAATAGGTAATGTACTAATACAAAGCATAAACATAAATCTTGATAAGGCTCTTATCTCTTCTAGTAGTATGTCTGTTGATATATAGACTGCTGTTCCTACTGTTAGGTTTTGTGTAGAAAATAAATTATAGATAATCGCCTCTTTTTTATTTTCTTCTTTATAGACAATATCTTTTTCTGGCTGCATCTCCATAAAATCATTTAACTTAAACTTCTTCTTCTCCGTTAAATTTCCGATAGCTACAAGCTCTGAACCTTTATTAGCTTGTATATAAATAGCTTCTTTTGCCCCTTCAAGTAGCTCTTCATACTTGTGCATGAGTTGTTTTTTATCTAGCTTAATAACGATTGTACCTGTATGTTCATAAGTATCCCTATAAAAAAGTTTTTGAGCAAAATAAATATTATTTAACTCATCTATGTAGTAAGTTTTATTCAAATCCTCATCTTCAAGCTTTTGATTAATTTTATTAAAGACATTATACTTATTAAATTGATCACGCTCATAATTGGCTTTAGATCGGTCCCTAAACTCATCTCTAAACTCCATATAACTGAATTGATTTTGTTCCCTAAACTGATAAGCTGCTAACGTAATATCTTGCCTTGATAAAACTAATGACTTTAAGTACTTCCCTACCTTTTCTTCTTTCATATTATAGTCATTCATTAACATCTTATCTATTTTCTCAATATTCTCAGGCGTATGATCTTTTGGATCTATCCCTGCCATTTTCAGACGGCCATAATAATATTGCATAAAATCATAAATAGCTTCATCATATTGAGTATCTGTAAGAAACTTTTCTATATCATGCAACTTCTCTTCAAACCAATCTGATGTTACGAGCACATCCTTTTGCACCGAATTAATAAAATGCTTTGTAATGACTTCTTCATAGTTTTTATAACCTACATACCCAATTAAAATCGTTGGATAAATTACTAATATTAAAACAAAAATAGTCCACTTTGTTTTAATAGAGGTCTTCATTCTATATTTCGCCAAATTCATCCCTTTCCCCCTATTTTAAGCCGTAACTCTATTGTATCATAATATAAATTTTTATTAAACATTCATAAAAGTTCTATCTTTATTTTCATTTTTTGTCTTTTTATACTTTTCTCCTATTTTAAGTTAGTTTAGTTGACTTCAATCTTATGCTATACTGTATAAGATTAAATCCGTTAGTTAACACTTAAAATAGAAATCCTAAAAGGAGTTTATTATGTATAATTATAAAATTTCTCTTGCCTATGACGGCAGCAAATATTTAGGTTGGCAAGTTCAAAGTAATCAACCACTTAAAACCATTCAAGGAAAACTTGAAAATGTCCTTGGAAAACTTTTTGATGAACCTATTCAAGTTATTGCATCTGGACGTACTGATGCAGGTGTTCATGCACGTATGCAAGTTGCTAACTTCCATACAACAACTTATAAAAATCCAGAAGAGATTCTGCATTATTTACGTCAATACCTTCCACAAGATATTGCCATTACTAGTCTTAAAGACGCTTCTGAACGTTTCCATGCACGTTACAACTGTCTTACAAAACGTTATGGTTACTATATTGATACAAACTTCTTTGCTGACCCTTTCTCAGTACGCTTTGCTTATCATGTACCTGAATCACTTCATTTAGAAAAAATGGAACAAGCAGCTTCCCATCTTCTTGGTACCCATGATTTTAAAAGCTTTACATCAATGAAAAATAAAAAGAAGAGTACGATCAAACATATTCACAGTATTGACATTCAGCCTACATCTTGTGGTATTGTTATCTATTATCATGGTAATGGCTTCTTGCAACATCAAGTTCGTATTATGACAGGCACTTTATTAGAAGTAGGACTAGGTCATATGGAACCAGAAGCTATTCTTACCATTTTAGAAGGCAAATCTCGTGCTTTAGCTGGCCCTACTGCACCAAGCCATGGACTTTTCCTTGAAGAAGTGCTTTACTAAGATTATATAAAGTGTATAAGGAGGGATTTTTATAGAAGCTTATATTATTGCTCATAAAAAAGAATTCATGAACAAACTTATCAAATCAGATCTCTTTGATAGTTTCCAATTACGCGAAGCAGTCATTCATACTGCATTCAAATCCGTATTAGATGGACATAGAAATATAGATTTCTACAATACAGATGAGCGCGAAGGTCTTAGTGACTATCTCACTTGGGGAGAAATGCGACCTTATATTTATCAATTTATTACTGGAAGTAAATCTCCTTCTTATTTTAAAATTATTTTATGTACCAATAAACAAAAAACAGAAGCCATATCCGATCAAGTAGATACTTTCTTTGTTAATATCACCTTTAAAGCTTCTGAGATTACAGTTAGTACTGGAGTAGCCTATAAAACTTTCACACTTGATAAATCACCAGAAAATATTTGGGATACTAAGATTAAAAACTTTCTTTTTAAATATGAATTTTTATAGGGGGATCTTATGGATTACAGTAAATTAAAAACCAGCTTTCTACTCCTTTTACTTATGACAATTATCCAATTGCTAGTAGCTATTTTTATTTTGCATCATACACTCATTACTTTACTTTCCATAGGTGCAATGCTCTTATGTATTGGTGGATTATTTTACACAAATAAGCATATAAACGATAAAAAGGAGTAATCATAAGATTACTCCTTTTTACTACCTATATCCTTTGCTTATGTTTCGTACTACTACATAAGTCGTTAAGATACCGCGTTATTTAATTGTTATTTTGATTGTCCGCCCATTTGAGCTTCTTGAGCAGCGATCATACGTTTAACCATTTCTCCACCAACAGAACCAGCTTGTTTAGCTGTGATATCTCCGTTGTAACCTTGTTTTAATGGTACACCTAATTCTGATGCTACTTCTTGTTTCATTGCGTCTAATGCTTGGTTTTTCATTTGAGTTGCCTCCTTGAAAATATGAATTAGATTTTATTAACCAGCGCTTTTGTTGCTGGTTATAGTCATACTTTACCCAAACATGCATTGTATTATTACCAGCAAATTTTGGCAGTTTTGCATGTTTATTTCCAATTTTAAATATAAGTAGCATTACACTTTCGATTACTTGCTTATAGGTGGTTGACAATCAATTTTTGTTAATAGTATTATAGATATGTTTAAGGAGTTATATAATTACTTAATCAAATTTTATCTTTAGGAGGTTTTATATATGTCTAAACAAGGAAATTTATCAATTCATAGTGAGAACATCTTCCCTATTATTAAAAAATGGCTCTATTCTGATCACGATATCTTTGTTCGTGAAATAATCTCCAACGCATGTGACGCCATTTTAAAATTCAAAAAACTTTGTGATATGGGTGAAACAACAGATACACTTAATCTTCCTTTTGAAGTAAAAGTAACTGTTAATGAAAAAGAAGGTACGATTACTGTTTCTGATAACGGTATTGGTATGACAGAAGAAGAAGTTGAAAAATACATTACTCAAATCGCATTTTCTGGTGCTGAAGACTTCCTCAACAAATACCAAGATAAAATGGATAAAGATCAAATCATCGGTCATTTCGGACTTGGTTTCTACTCAAGCTTCATGGTTGCTGATACAGTAGAAATTGATACCCTTTCCTATACGGGTGGTGAAGCGATTCACTGGAACTGCGATGGTGGTACAACTTATGAACTTTCAGAAGGTAAACGTACAACACGCGGTACAGATATCATCTTACATGTAAACGAAGAAAGCAAAGAGTTCCTTAGCTACTACACACTCTCTTCTATAATTGAAAAATACTGCAACTTTATGCCAGTACCAATCTATGTGATTGATGCCAATAAAGAAGAAGAGCCAGCTCAAGAAGGTGAAACAAAAGAACCTACCGTACCAACTCCAGTAAATGATCCTGTTCCACTTTATACAAAGAAACCATCTGAATGTACAGATGAAGAATACAAAGCATTCTATAGCAAAACTTTCATGGATTATAATGAACCACTATTCTGGATTCATTTAGATATGGATTATCCATTTAATTTAAAAGGTATCCTCTACTTCCCTAAACTTCATAATGAATATGAAATGGTAGAAGGAAAAATCAAACTTTATAATAATCAAGTGTTTGTTGCAGATAATATCAAAGAAGTTATTCCAGAATTCCTCTTACTTCTTAAAGGTATTATTGATTGTCCAGATATTCCTCTTAACGTATCACGTAGTTTCTTACAAAATGATGGCTTCGTTAAGAAAATCTCTGACTACATTACAAAGAAAGTGGCAGACAAGCTTATTTCTCTTTATAAAAAAGAACTTGAGCACTATGAAGCATGTTGGGATTCTATCTCACCATTCGTTAAATACGGTTGCTTAAGAGAAGAAAAATTTGCAGATAAAATGAACGACTATATCCTTTATAAAACAATAGATGATACGTATACTACACTTAAAGACTATCTTGAAAAAGTTAAAGATACCAATGAAAACAAAGTATTCTATGTATCAGACAAAGAAAAACAAGCGCAATATGTAAGTATGTTCAAAGAAAATGGTATGTCTGCTGTATACTTAAATCATCCTATTGACTCTTCATTTATCTCTCATGCTGAAATGAAGAACAAAGATGTTCACTTTATGCGTATTGACTCAGATATCTCTTCTGCTCTTAAACAAGATAACGCAGCAATTGATACAGCTAAAGAAGAAAAACTTGGTAAACTCTTTGGTGAGATCTTAAAACAAGATAAGCTGAAAGTAAAACTTGAAAGTCTTAAGAGTACTACTGTACCATCTATGTTACTTATTTCTGAAGAAAGCCGTCGTATGCAAGAAATGATGAAACTCTATGGCATGGATACAGCAAACATGCCACCAAGTGAAGCAACATTAATACTTAATGAAAATCACCCACTCATCACAACACTTGCTGACAAAGACTTAGATGCGCATACAAAAGATTTAGTTTGTCATCACCTCTATGACTTAGCCCTTATTTCAAATCAAACCTTAAGTGCAGAGGCAATGCAAGCATTCTTACAACGCAACAACGAACTTTTAATGACATTACTTAACAAATAATTTAAACGCTAGGTGGTGACTACCCATGTCATTTGAAAAAATGCAAGACAACGATAGACCAGTTATACATGCTAGAACTTGTATTATGCTTTATGGTTTTACATCACAAGAACTTAAAACCCTTAAGAATATTGCAAGATTAACTGGACTTAGTGATCAAATTCTAGTAAACAAAACAGCACTTACTACTACTGTACTTGATCTACTAGAGAATAATCCACTTCAACAATCTACTCCGGTAGAACTACCTCCTTACAAGGCAATTGTCTTTAATAATGTGGCTTCTCCTAGAATCACTGCTTTCATTGAGAGCTTGAAAAAGTTCCGTATTGCGAGACCACTTATGGCTACTGTAACAGATACCTCTATCCACTGGACATTTGAAGAACTGGTTCAAAACCTAGCTGCAGAACGCTATTCATTAAAAAATAATATGATTAATATTCATTAAAGAAAAAGGCTAATTTACTTTTTAAGTAAATTAGCCTTTTTCTTTAATGAATATGCCCAGACTAAAAATCAATCACTTAGCAACATTGTATAATCAACTACTTCATACTTTATTAATTTTTACTAAATCAAATCTTTTTATAAAAATAGCGACGAATTCAGCTCCTCTGCGGCGTATGTATAGTTATAAGGCAAAACAAATCGCCTTATATAGTATCAGATGGGACAAGTCCTAGGCCCCTTTTCTCTATGATACCTTCCTAAGAAGTCTGAGTAGCTCTCAAGCCTCCTCCTCCCTCGACTTGCTGCTACTCCTCTTCTTAGACACCAGCCCTGTAGGTGGTGGCAACCACAGGTCACTGGCTCCTTATAACTTTACAATGGCTTCCGCCTTTATATGTATTTCTTACACATGGCAAACAACCTATGCCCACGGTCACGTATGAGGTAAATCCAGCGTACACAAGGTCAGCTTGGACACCTGGCATGATACATCCATTAGGGATCCCTTTCACTGCAGGCACACCATCTAGACGCTCGTGTAACCTGGTAAGTCCAAGAGTACTACACCAACGGCTACCGTTATTCCCCATTTGTAATAACTACACCCTTAGGAAGTCTAAAAAAGTTACAAACTTTGCCACACATACGAAAAGTCACCCTAAGTCTAGTCTTTGTGCACTGCACAGGGAGGAAAAGACTGTCTTAGGGTGACTTTTTGTGCTCTAATAGGGTTTATGCAAATCTAAATGTGTATAATCTATAACTCTTAGAGAGTCATTAATGCTTTTTTCAACTGCCTTCTTTGCGTATATTTCTACATTCTTGTTCTGGCGCGGATCATGTGTCAGACAAGCTGCTCCGCCAATACATCCTCCAACACAAGCCATTCCTTCTATAAAATTAAAGGTATTCTTCCTCATCTTGAGAATCTTCAACGCCTTATCTACCTCCTGTAGCCCATTACAAACTAGAGGTCTATAACTAGAAGGTGGCAAGTTTTTTGTCTCTATAATGGATGCAACTGCATCCGATACGCCTCCCGTCCTTGCAAAAGAACGCCCAAAGTATGAAGCATTATTCAAAACTTCTTCTGTGCACTCACTCATGTTAATGCCATAGGCATCTATTAATGCTTCTAGTTCTTCAAATGTCATTGCATAAATTTTCTCTCCGGCTTTCTCATAACGTAGCTTTTCTTCTTTTTTTGCCATACATGGTCCTATAAATACTACCTCCGCCTTGTCATCAATTTGTTTAATCAATCTTCTCGTAGCAATCATGGGTGATACCATTGTAGAGATATTCCCCACAAGCTCAGGATACTGTTTTTCTACATAGGATACAAATGCTGGGCAACAAGAGGTCAGCATACAAGATTCTTCTCCCTCTATGACACGTTCAACAAATTCTTTTCCTTCATAATAAGCTACTAAATCTGCTCCTAAAGCTGCCTCTATTACATCAGTAAATCCTATTTGCTTGATAGCACCCACAATCTGACCAATATTAGCTGTATACTGAGTGACTATTGCTGGTGCAATAACTGCATATACATTAACATTTTTATCTTTTCTAGATTGCTCTATCAACTTGGTAATAGGTATAATCTCACTTTGGTCACTTATTGCACCAAAAGGACATTGGTAAACACATGCACCACAGCTAATGCATTTTTCATCTTCTATTTTTACTTTATTATCATCACAAATTTGAATGGCTTTCCCCTTACAAGCACGTATACATGGTTTTAAATTATCTACTATAGCATTGAATGGGCAGACCTCCTTACACTTCCCACAACTCACACATTTGCTATAATCAATGTGGGCTTTGCCATCAATTTTCTCAATGGCACCACATTTACATGCCTGCATACAGCGTTGTGCAAAACATCCTCTACATGAATCTGTAATAGTATAATGTTCCCTTGAACATTCGTCACAAGCACTTTCGATAGTATGAATAATATTTTGTCCTGGTAGCATAAGATTAGAGGCTAAATTAACCCTCTCTTCTATAATCGCTCTCTCATGATAGACACAACATCTTGAAATCGGCTTATTCCCTGGTAAAATTTCATTAGGAATTTGATATTTAGTTGTATCGAAACTTTGATCTATTGTTTTTTGAATAACCTTTTTAAGTACCTCATATCTAATCCACTGCACATCTGTTTCAAAAGTTCTCATTATGTTTCTCCCCCTTATTATAAATAAGCTACAATCTCATCTTGAAAGATCTGAGAAACATTCTCCCTGGATACAGATAAAACCTTACCATCCCAACGTTTGACTGATACTGCATCTACACAATTTTTAAGACAAAAAGCTGCTGTAATCTCCAACTCACTTTGTAAGCTTTGCTCAACAATAAGTTTTTTTAACACCTCAATGACTTCATAAGAACCCTTAACATGGCACGCACTCCCTATACAAATACTAATTGTTTTCATTGTGCCCCCCTTATTATTTTTAAAATTTAACATAATATTATAATATATTCAATTCTACTTCAAATCAACAAGTTTGTTATATTTTTATCAAATAATTCTAAGATGAATTGAATTTTTCAATTAAACTTATGCTTATTTCAAATTTCTTATTACATAATCCGTTCATAACTACAAATACTAAAAGAACATTTCAAACACAAAGCGAGGTTGATGAAATGAACTCAAAAAATCGTAAAGTTTCATGTGATGAAACCCCTATCAAAGTTCCTTTAGCAGCTATGCTCTCTACCGAAAATCTTGGTGGAGGGGTAGAAATGAATACGGATAACCTAGGCGCAGGTCTTACTGAATATATAGGCTGGCGTATGGTTGAGGAGGATTCTAAAAACTAAGTATTACAAAAATACCCCTAAGGTATTGTTGCTTCTATCTAAGCAATCTACCTTAGGGGTATTTTTATTTTTTATTATTTTATTATAAACTCCTCTGCATATGGTAAAGTTTCTACCCATCTACAGAAAGTATGCCACTCTTCTAATTTATGATGTTTACGCGCTGTATACATATTACGGATGTTCTCATAAGTCATTGAACATGTACGCATTTGATTATAGCTTGATGGTAACAATTGAATGATACTGTACCAAGTTGTTTTATCTTTTGTTTCGTTAAAATCTACACGAAGTGTCTCTAACTGTTTAATGATTAAATCCATTGTTGCAAGTGTTGCTTCATTCATATGATCTGTGCTGAAATCTTCTACTTCAAAAGCTTTACTATGAATCTTATGCATTGTACTTGTAGAGTTTGCAGTTGTACCTACTTTGTAAGTATCGTATTCTTTCCACCAGTAAAGAGGTGCTGTAATATCTACAGAAACAAAGATTTGACGTAAGAATTTGCGGTGATCACTTCCTGCTTTACAAAGTCTTGATCCTAAATCTAGATCATTTTCTCCAAGGATATAGTTACCTTCTTCGTCATAATGACTGTCCATTCTATGCCAGCTATTCATTGGATTTCTTGCTCCGCGAATAGCATTTTCAATGTTCATAACATCTGTACGTTCTAATCTAATCATCTTCATTCTCCCTCATTTTAATCTAAAGTTACCCATGTATCGATATGATAAAGGTATAAACATTTCTCTTTAACAGGAAGCCCTGTAATTTCGCTTAAGGCTCTTGCATAGAGTTCAAGCTGTACACTATAGCGTTCTTTAATACGCTTAATGCCTTCTTCTATGCCATGCTTATCAATATAATCTGTCTTATAATCAATAATGACTAAACCATCTTCTTCTATAAAGCATGTATCTACTACCCCTTGTAGTAAGATTTCTTCTTCTCTATCATAGATTTCTTCTACTTCATCAGCTGGTAATAAATAAACAAATGCTTTTTCTTTCCAAATATGCTGACACTCTGCCATACGTTTTAACATTTCAGAATGAGCCATACGCTCTAATCTTGCTAAGTCTACTAAACTTGCTGCTTCTTCATGAAGTTTACCCGTCTCTACAAGACGTGTGAGTTCTGACATAATAAGGTCAGCTGTTTTACATTGGAGGAGATCGAGTTGCTCAAATACACTGTGGATTAATGTTCCTCTTACAGTTGCCTGCATCGTTGTTTCTTGTTGCATAAACTTTGGAACAACCTTATCTTCAAACATTCCCCATCTTATATCATCACCAGATGTGGCAAGTACTTCATCTACTACATTCACACCCTGTTTTGTAGCTTGTTGAGTTTCTACACCTACACGCTTAGAGATATGATATGCCGTATTTTCTTCTTGATCTTGTCCATACATTTGGGTACTTAGTATAACAGACTCATCCCCCTCTTGTATACTCTCTCCTAATGCGTTCACTCTACTACTCTCACGCTGGATGCTTGGGCACTCTATACTTGTAGCCTTCATATTTTTTTGTTGAACATTTACTTCCTTAGCTTGATGTTCTAACATAGCTTGTTTTTTCAAATCTGATACAGTAACTTTGACTGGCATCGTTGTTGCCATTTCATGGGGGTAGACATAGTTCAAATAGTTATAAAGGGCATCCTTATGCTCTGTATATGCCGTCTCTACATTCCAATCTTCTAATAGTGCTTCTCTTTGTTCTACTTTTTCTTCTAAAGTTTGATGATTACTAAGAAGTGCCTCTTTAGGTATACAGCTCAGCTGCCATCTTCCTTTACCTTCAAAGAGATAAGTAGGTTCTACACCAAGTTTAGCACGCAAATCATCAAAGTCTGCATGTGCGAATAAGCTCATTCCAATCCAGCTTAAATAAGTTGGTGACTTTCTAAGTCCTAGTGGTAGAATCCCTTCACTATTTCTAATGGCAAATGGACTCCATTTATTAACTTCTTTATCTATATCTTTAACTGTCCCTGTTATAAATAGCTTTTCTTTTGCTCTTGTAAGTGCTACATAAAGTACACGCATCTCTTCTGAAATATTCTCAGAGATAATACGACGTTTAATGGCTTCAAACGGTAACGTTTCATAAAGAATATTGGTATCTTTATCCGTATACTTTGGTCCTAAACCGAGTTCATGATGCATAAGGACGTTTTTCATAATATCTTGATTGTTAAAAGTTTTGTTGGTATTACACACAAATACAATAGGGAATTCTAACCCTTTACTTTTGTGTATGGTCATAATCTGAACAAGATTTTCACTTTCTCCTACTAGCTTCGCTTCTCCAATTTTTGCACCTGATGCTTTCAACTTATCCATGTATTGTAAAAATGCAAAAAGTCCTACACCATTATTGGCTTCAAAATCCTCGGCATATTTCTTGAGCAGTTTCAAATTGGCTTTTTTCTTAGCCCCTGCTGGTAACATGCCTACATAGCTATAGTAACCTGTCTCTATAAAAAGTCTTGCCATCAATTCTTCTAATGGCATAAGTGGGGCTTCTTCTCTATAATGAGCCAGTAATTTTACAAATTCTTGTAATGCTATAGATGGCTCTCTTTCTTCTACATATTTACAAAGTGCTGTATAGAGGTCGACCTCTTCATCTAGCTTACGTACTTGTAGAATCTCATCAAAATCTAAACCTACCATCGGTGAACGTAATACAGTCAGAAGAGGTATATCTTGTCTTGGGTTATCAATAACTTTTAGAAGGCTTATCATAATCTGAACTTCCATCGCCTCAAAGAAGTTACTACTTACATCAGCATAAGCATCTATCCCCTCACGCAACAGGGCTTCTTCAAATAAGTTAGCTTTTTCCTGTACAGAGCGGAGTAAGATTACAATATCCCTCGGCTCTACTTTACGATACTTCCCTTCTTCCTTATCATAGACAACCTTTGGATTAGCTTCACCTCTTAGAATTGCACTAATCTTTTGTGCCACCATAAGTGCTTCAACCTCTATATTTTTAAGGTCTTGTGGTGTATCTTCTCCTGAAGCTTCCTCGTTCTCTTCCTTATCTGTATCTTGTGTCTCTACTAAGCATACCTCCACATGGTCTGCCACTTCTTCCTGATAGGCCTCGTAGTCACCTTCTGTATAATGGTTACCTACTTTAAGCTTGGCATCTTCGTCATAGCAAAGCTCTCCTACACGCTTACTCATAATTTGTTTGAATAAATCATTGGTCGCTTCTAAGATATTGGCACGACTTCTAAAGTTTTGTGAAAGGTCAATACAGATTTCAGGTTGTATAGCACCCTCTTCAAACTTCTCATAGCGTTCATACTTATCTGCAAAAATAAGTGGGTTAGCAAGTCTAAAGCGATAAATACTCTGTTTCATATCCCCTACCATAAAACGAGTTGGCCCATTCTCTTTAGCTAAGGCAATAGCACCTAGGAGCGTCTCTTGCACGGCGTTACTATCTTGGTACTCATCTATATAAATTTCCTCATAGAAATCTGCTAATTCCTTAGCAACTTCTGTATAAATCAGCTCGGTATATCCATCTTCCGTTTCACCATGTGTTACAAAAAGCTTTAAGGCTAAATGTTCTAAGTCATTATAATCTACAAGTCCTTTATCTCTCTTCGCCTCACTAAAACGTGCATCAAAAGCTTTGACCCATTTTACAAGTGTCTGCATAAGTTCACCTGCTTTATATGTCTTGCTGCTTAGATAAGGGTCACGTAGAAGCTTGGTTACTGTTTGAGCTTTCTTCACAATATCCTTAGCAAGTTCTCTATAGCCTTTGACACGCTCTTTAAGAATATCACTACAATCTTGCTTCTTACTGGATAATCGTCCAAAACTTATACCATCTATACAAGCTAAAAGCATCTCTACATCTGATACTGGCACTTCTAATAGGCACTCAATTTGTTCAAAATCTTTAACCAACGTTTCTTCATAGGCTGCTGGCCCATCTGGTCTACGAGTAAGTTTAAGTGCCTCATCATAGACTAGCTTCAAATCTTTAAAGTCTTCTAAAATCTCTGCTATAAGTTCCCTTTCCCAGATTGATTCACCAATCCCTTCATGTGGCTCACAAAGTTTGTTGCTCATCTCATCTAACCACTCATTGGGGAATATGGTACTCTTAGAAAAAGTATAAAGATCTAAGATAAGATCCATTAATGGCTCTAATCCGCGAATGCTTCCATAAGTCTCTGCAAGTTCTAAGAAGTCTTCGTTATCTTCTTCCTCAAAGGCTTCTTCTAGCATTTCTTCTAGGATATCTAATTTCATAACCTGTAACTCAGATTCATTGCCTACTTTAATGTTAGGATCAATCTCTAAGTAGGTGAAATAGTTCTTAATGGCTTTAAGACAGAAGGAGTGAATGGTAGAAATAGATGCCTTCGGTAAAAGAGCAAGTTGTCTTTCTAAATAGGCAACTTTCTCCATAGCCTTTTCACTTTCCTCTTCTTGTTGCAATGTTTCTATCGCCTTGCTCATTTTATCAGCGATACGTTCTTTCATCTCATGGGCAGCTGCACTTGTAAAGGTTACAATCAAGAATCTATCAATATCTATACCTACTTCTTCTTCATTTCCCATAATCCTTTTAAATACACGTTCTGTAAGGACTGCTGTCTTACCAGAACCAGCTGCTGCTGATACAAGTATGGTTGCACCACGTTTATCAATCGCAGCTTGTTGCATCGGTGTCCATGCCATCATTCATCCCTCCTTTTGCAAGCCTTTCCCATATTTCCTTATTGCCTAATGGCTCTAATTGATTGTAATGATTGTCTTTTGTAGCAGGATCAAACTGACAAATCGTATGATATTTACAAAATGCACAAGCATCCTTTTCTTTGAGTTTACAAGGTCTTGCACTGATTTTCCCAGCTAACATATCTTTACCTAAACTACGAATCAAATCATGCATATAGCCAATCAATGCTTTAAACTGATTTTCGCTAGCAACTTGAGATGTACTACCTAGTGTACCGTCTTTTTTCACTTTAGCTGGTACAATTTCTCCTTTAATGCCTGATTCCATTTTTTCTAAAATATCTAGGTTATCAATACTAAGTCCTGATAATTTGTATTGTTTAAGTTGCTTAGTGAGTGCTTCACTAAGCGCCATCCCTGTCTCGTACTTGATGGTACGTGTATCTATATGGAAGTAGAACATACCCGCAGCTTTATTGCGCTCATTAAGACGTAGATAAGCATCTAAATAAAGTAAAAGTTGAAGCTGAAGACCATGATACAGTTCTAGGAGACTAAAGTTTTTGTTACCTGACTTATAGTCTAGTACCTTAACATAACGTTCTTCTTCATCTTTCATATAGACATCCACACGGTCAATCTGCCCACGTAGATAAATGGTATGTTCATCATCTAATACAATTTCAATAGGTGGCATCTCTTCACTACCAAAGCTTACTTCATAGGCTTCTGGTACAAATTCTCCAGCCTTTAACTGATACGTCATAGCACCTATTGCACGTTTTGTCATCTTCTTCGCCTTTTTTAAAGTGTAGGCAAATCTACCATCTTGCTTCGCATTTTGACTAAGCTTAGCCGCACTATAGCGAAGTGCTTCTTCAATAGACTCATCTTGTTGTTCTTCCGTAGCAGTCGTCCAGGTTACCTGACGCTTTTTAAGCTCTTTTGGATAACGTTCTAATGTCTGGTGGAAAAGTGTTCCAAGATCTGCTGCATTCCACTGAAGTACTTTACGCTCTGAAGCTCTAAGCCCATACCGGATAAAGTAACAACATGGACAGTTACGATAAAGTTCTAACTGAGATATATTAGTCACTAGGCCTTCACTATAAAGGAGCTTCGCATTTTCTTCTTTGAGCTGGTCTTGCTGATTACTATAAGCCATATAGGTTGTCAGATGTTTAAACTTATCTTGCCACTGTGGTGAAGTCATAAACCAACTTACGGCATCTTGCCATGGTCCCTCTTCTCCTTGCCCATCTAAGTAGCGTCTCATCTCCCAGCCTACATACCCTAGTGCTGGACGTGGTAATTGAAGTGGGTCTAAGGTATCTTTGTTCATCTCTTCCATTCCAAAGATCTTCTTCATTTTATAGAATACAATAGATGGTCTTAGGGCTTTCCCTGTTTCATCTGCTTGTATGGTACTTACATAAAGTTTTTCTCTTGCTCTTGTGAAAGCATAGTACACTAAAAACTGCCCCATATAGAGTGGGTTATTCACCATAACATCGTATAGCCTAGAACGCTTCTCATCTCCAGTTTCACAAAGTTGCATCAAGGTCAGCTTATCCATATCTGAAAAGAGTGGCATACCTTCATCTACTTTTGGTATAACCCCTTCATTAACGCCTAATATAAATAGCGCTTTCACTTGTGGAATACGACTTCTATCAATATTTCCTACAATGACTTGATCTTTCGAAGGTGGAATAATCCCCATCTCTATATAGCCAAAGCTGGTCTTAAGAATATTCTTATAAGCTTTTAAAGCTACTTTTTCATCCCCAAGTAGGTCTACTAAACGTTCTAATGTATCCACAACTTGTCCCCATATCTGGGTATTTTCTAATTCAAGCGCAAGTTCTCCATTCTGCTTATAATATGCAATACGTGCTTGAATGGTTTCATAAGCATGAATTTCTTCAAGGAATAGATAGATTGCTTTACTCGCTTCACTAATAGGTATTCTTCCACTGGTATCTTTGGCTTGTTGTAATATTTCTTCCAGATGAATGAGTGGATTCATTACACGTTCTTTAATGCCTTGAATAATTTCTAAATCCATACCTTTACTTTCTCTTGTCCACTCTGCCTGCCACTTTCTCTTATTTTGTATACCATGCTCTAGCATGTAGTTTTCTAATAAGTCTATTTCCTCACGGGACAGGTCTAACATATTAAATCGTAAGAATGTCATCATACTCTTATAGTTCCAACTGGTTGTCATCACATCTAATACTGCATCAATCACAGCGACTAGACTATTGGTATGGATACTTTTTTTGTCATCCATAAATACTGGGATACCATATTCTTTAAAGGTACTTACAATAGTAGATTTATACTGCCCCATATCTCCTACAAGTACAGCCATATCATGGTAGCGATAGCCTTCATCACGAATAAGCTTCACTATTTGCCTTGCTACTTGTACGACCTCATCATCTTTTGAAGCGTAGGTCGCAAGCTTGACTGCTTCTTGCGGTAGCCCATAAGGCTTAGCATAAGGCTTGAGATAATTTTCATTAAGATAGCTTAGGGCATCTGTATCTACATTTTCAGGTTTTATCACTTCTGTTTTAAATTCTACTTGGCTTATCTCACAACGCTTAATAAGTGCTTGATAATTTTTAATGCTATCATAGAATGGATTATTAGGATAAACATATTCACCCTTATCGTAGTGGCGATCAATAGGAAGGGTAATAACTACCTTTTGCACCTTATGCATAAGCTCTTCTATAATTTTAAGCTGAGTTGCTGTAAAGCCATAAAATCCATCAATCCATACAACAGCCTCATTCAAATAATGACTTTTAGAAATAGAGCCTGCCAAACGCTCCATTGTCTTTTCAACAGTCACAAAACGTTCTTTAATAAAGCCATGGAACCATTCATTAATAGCTGTGATATCTTGCATCTTGCATTTGAACACATCACTACTTTTGTCATCTCCTGCTAAAGCATCTAACATCACCTTATCCACTTCATTTTGTTCAAAAATAGTAATGAGACGATTCATGCCATCAACAAAGCCTTCACTGTTATAACTTGTTTTATAATAAGATAACTCTTTTTTATGCTGTTCTAATAATTTTTTGAGGATCATGACACGCTCTAAGTCGTCAATAAGTGGTTGCTTAATCCCACCAACCTCTTTAAGTACTTTTTTAGCTAAGTTCTTAAAGCTCATAACTTCTGTTCTAAGAAGTCCAGGCTTAAGGAGCTTAGCAAGCTCAATTTGTATTTGTAAGTTGAATTGTTCTGGGACAATCATAATAAGATTATGATATGCCTCTTCTCTTAAAGCTTCTTGAATCTCCTTGTAACATACTGTGGTCTTGCCACTCTTGGCTACCCCTAATACAAACTCTACCACATGCCTTCCTCCTTCTTAGTTTTTCTTCTATTATATCAATTCTACGTAACTTGGACACCGTTTTTGTCGTAATTATGCACCTGGTAAGAATTTGACCCAAGTATTGAAAAAAGCCTGTTGGATTATCCAACAAGGCTTCTATAATGATCTCTTAATTTTTCTATTTCATCTCTATCTATATATGGGTAAGCACTCTCTTCACCATCTAAAGTGATTAAAGCTTCATCTAAATATGGTAAACTTTTTGCTGCTTCCCCTGTTAAGCTATAGCTTAAGTTTGCAAGACTTACAAAATATTTTACTTTTTCTTCTAAATAATCCTCATAACTTGCAAAGAGGTGTCTATCATAACGGACTGCACTTTTTTCATAAAGACCACGTAAAATTTCATACGCTTCTTCATTACAGTCTACTGATTCAAGCTTGTGTGCCACATAAAGTTTTGTAAAATAATGCTCTTCATTCTTTAATACCCCCGCTTCAAGCTCGATACCTTTTTCTTGTAAGAGGTGTTTGTAAAATTCTAATGTCTTCATCCTATTCCCCTTCCTGTATATACTCAAGATGTTTTATTTTTACACATTACATAACTTCTGTCAAGTGAATTTATTTTAACTTAACTTTATAAACAAGTTGTGTGCATATCTATAAAACATCTTCCCTTATATCATGGATTATTGGCCGTATTATTAGAACCTGATCCATTCCCATTTCCGTTGCAATTCCCCTTAACGATAATTTTATTGCTTCTTGTGAGACACATAATACTAATCATTACTAAGATAATATACCAAAACCACTTCTCTTCATAGAATTTGACTTTGCCCATATGCTCCCCCTTTAACTGATAAATTCGATTACACTAATACTCTAATTATACGAGGGAATCAGTAAGTTTTCAAACTATTTAGATTTATTTTTTCAAAATTTTTACAGTTCCGGTTTAAGCTATCAAATAAGATCTAAATGCTCTAAAGACATACGATAAGTTACATCTTTTCTTTCTACAATAATTGTAATTTTTTGTTTGAGCTCTTCATCTTCTAGAATCTTGCTCAGTAATTCTTTAGTTGGATTAATTGCAAACGGATGGCCTACCATTTTAAGCATAGTTAAGTCTCCCGTTGTATCTCCATAAGCGTAGCTTTCAGCTAGATCTATATCATACTTATCTACCATTTCTAAGATAGATTTACGCTTACTTACAGCATCCCACATTGGAATAATGTCACCACTATAAGTACCTTGTTCATTTACTTTATAGATTGTCCCCCTGTAGTCATCCATATCATATTTATTAGACATTTCTTTTACGAGTTCAATAGGTGAACCTGATATAGCAATGACTTTATGTCCGTTTTCTTTATGATTTTTAATACGTTGTCTAGAAAATGTGTATACACGATCTCCCTTTTGCTCTATTACTTTTTGCGCAATGTAGGACATGTGATAAGGTGTTGTACCCTTTACAGCTTCTGTATATACATCAACCATCTTCAATAAGTAAGTATCATAATCTCCTAATCTCTTATCCCAGTTTAAAAAAGCTGGTCTTACATCACTATGCCATTTACTTGCATCAATGAGTTCATACTTGATCATCTTTTTAAATACCTCAGTAATAAGCCCTTCTCTATATATCGTCCCATCTATATCAAAAAATGCTGCAATATTTTTCATGTCCTAACCTCCTTTTGAATAATTAGAACTAGTATAGAGAACGGTCTAATACTTGTCAAGCTATATTTGTCATTCATTCCTTTACAATGCATTTTACATATTCCTTATCTTACCTATATATTGGCAATATGATTTACTATTTGACTGCCTCTTTTGCTCATAGCTATTTCTGTAATATTTTCACTTAGTGAGGCTTTTTCATTTACCTGCTCCGGTTGATTCATAGTACAATAGCCTATCAAAAGTAGGATTAAAATAAGAAGAGCTATAAAAAATACACTAATGCTTCTATTTCTTTTCATTTGACCGCCCCCCTTGAAAAAAATGGTAAAGAAGCTCTTTTATAATCTTATTATTAAAGCACTCTAATTATGCCTTTTTATCTAAAAAGAGCTGAATACGTTTATCCTAACTTTCAATAAACATCTCCAACTCTTTTTCATTTTAATTATTCACTAAATAATGGTGTAGATAAATAACGTTCACCTGTATCTGGTAATAAAACAACTATTGTCTTACCTTGATTTTCTGGGCGTTTTGCTAGCTCAGTGGCTGCATAAACAGCTGCTCCTGATGAAATCCCAATAAGAATGCCTTCTGTTCTTGCCACTTCTCTACCTACTGTAAAAGCATCTTCGTTTTTAACTTTAATAATTTCATCGTATACACCTGTGTTGAGTACCTCTGGTACAAAGCCAGCCCCTATGCCTTGAATCTTATGTGGTCCTGGTTTACCTCCTGAAAGTACTGGTGAGTCAGCAGGCTCTACTGCTACTATTTTAATATTAGGATTTTTTTCTTTTAAATACTGTCCTACGCCTGTAATAGTACCGCCTGTTCCTACACCAGCAACAAAAATATCTACTTTTCCTTCTGTATCTTCCCAAATTTCTGGGCCTGTTGTATGAATATGTGCTGTTGGATTAGCTGGATTTACAAATTGACCTGGTATAAAGCTATTAGGAATAGTTTTAGAAAGTTCTTCAGCTTTTTCTATAGCGCCTTTCATTCCCTTTGCACCTTCTGTCAGAACAATTTCTGCCCCATAAGCTTTTAATAAATTACGTCTTTCTATACTCATTGTTTCTGGCATAGTTAAGATTGCTCTATAGCCTCTAGCTGCTGCTACGGCAGCAAGACCAATACCTGTATTACCACTTGTTGGTTCAATAATAACTGAATCTGATGTCAAAATCCCTTTTGATTCTGCATCTTCAATCATTGCTTTGGCTACACGGTCTTTTACACTACCTGCTGGATTAAAATATTCTAGTTTTGCTAATATCTGAGCTGGTAAATCATGATTTCTATTATAATTAACAAGTTCAAGTAAAGGTGTTCCCCCAATAAGTTCAGTTAAACCTTTATAAATTTTTGCCATATCAATCACTCCTTATAAAATAATCTATTTTCATTTATCTTATAAAACATATCTGTTTACTATGCTAATAATATATGCCTCTCACTCTAAATTGTCAATCTATTTTAAAAAATTATTTTTATTATTGTTATTATTTTTTTTATGCTCTATACTATATTTAAGCAAAACATATTGGTTTACTAGGTATTGGAGGATTATCTATGCGTATTTCATCTAAAGGCCGTTATGGTTTAGCAGCTATGCTTGCACTTGCACAAGTTTCTACCTCTGGTGAATGTATAACCATACTCACCATTTCTGAAAAACTCGGTCTTTCAAAAATTTATCTTGAACAAGTTTTCTCTCTACTTAAACGCGCTCATTTAGTCATCTCTATTAAAGGTGCTCAAGGTGGCTATCAATTAGCACACCCTCTAGAAGAGATCACTGTTGCTCAAATTCTTCAAGCTATCGAAACAAATTTATTCGAAAAAACTGAAAGCTCTGTGACAGATGATGCTATTGAAAAAACAATAAATCATTTTGTATGGCAAACTCTTGATGATTCCATCTATACTACACTTAATACGATTACTCTTGCCACGCTCAAAGAAGAATTAGCTAAATATAATCCTGAAGAAAGTTATATGTTTTATATTTAAAAATATCACAAAAAAAGTAAGAAGCTACTGCATCTAGACAGTAGCTTCTTACTTTTTATCATTTTAAAGAGATTAATAAATCTTCTATATCAAACTTAAATTTTTACTGACTCAATGACACATTCATATGGTCTTGCTCTAAGTTTCTCCTCTTCAACTTATTAATAACATAAATATAAGCTGGTATTAAGAATAAATCTGCCATAATCCAAGCCACTGGACTAGCAAAACATGCTGCCGTATATCCAAACATTGGCACAAATACAAAACCAACTACACTACGAGCAATCATTTCACATACACCTGCTAAAATAGCTAAATTTCCAAATCCCATACCTTGAATAGTGAATCTTACAATATTCACAAGAGCTAATGGGAAGAAAAATGTACTTGTGCATTTAAGTAATAATGCTGCATCCCTTATAATGTCTACTTCTGATCCATCGACAAACATTAGGGATAATTGCTCTCCAAAAATAAATAATACGACGCAAGAAACAATTGAATACAAGAGCGCAATTAAACTACATGCTTTTAAACCATCTGTTACTCTATCAAATTTTCCAGCACCTACATTTTGCCCTGAATAAGTTGCCATAGTCGCCCCCATCGCATCAAATGGACAACAAAATAGCATATTAATCTTGTTACCTGCTGTTATTGCCGCTACAGCCATAGAACCTAATGAATTAACAGCTGTTTGTAAAATAACACTACCAATAGCAGTAATAGAATATTGAAGTCCCATAGGTATACCCATCATACATAACCCACGCATATATCTCCATTTTGGTTGCCACTCTTCCTTATTTATCTTAAGAATAGTAAACTTTTTATAAATATATATAAGGCATAAAATACCAGAAATACCTTGTGAAATAACTGTTGCCCATGCAGCCCCAGCAACACCCATATCTAATACTAAAATAGCAACCAAATCTAGTATAATATTCAATAAAGAGGATATCACAAGGAAATAGAGCGGAGTCTTACTATCTCCAAGAGACCTTAGTATCCCTGCCAATAAATTATATAAGTAAATAACAGGTATCCCTAAAAAGATAACAAAAATATAATCATATGCCCCTTCAAAAATATCACTTGGTGTATCCATCCATCCTAATATCTTACGGCATAATACACATACAATTACTGTTGTTACCAGTGAAAATACAACCGATAGCCATGCACTATTTGCTACATACTTCCTTACTGAGGATTCATCCCCTGCTCCAAACGCCTGTGCTACTGGAATAGCAAATCCATTACATACACCCATGCAAAAACCAATAATCATAAAGTTAATAGAACCTGTTCCACCTACTGCTGCTAATGCCTTTGCACCCAAAAATCTTCCAACTATCATTGTATCAACCATACTATAAAACTGTTGGAATAACATACCTAGTAATAGGGGCATAAAGAAGCTAGCGATTAACTTCATCGGAGAACCTACTGTCATATTTTTTATGTTTTCTTTCATTCTTACTCTCCCTCTATTTTCAATTCGTTCTCTATTCTATACCTCTTTTCATTAATAAATCAATGTATTTTCTTATACCATATTTATACTTATTTATCATTTTCTCTAAGAATAATAAACTTTATTGGTTTAAAGAATATATGTACAGATAGGTTCTAAGATAAAACAAAAAAAGACATACAAATCTCTATACGATATTAACTTTGTAATACCATATACATTTGTATGTCTCTATACTCATCTTTTTACAAAATCTATGTTTAGATTGATAAATCTATCTTAAATTACTCTTTTTGCACCTATGTATGGCTTACCAGATCCATCTAACGAGCTGATAATAATGCCTGTACTACTTGTATTAGCATGAACAATTTTGCCACTACCTATATAAATCGCTACATGTGATACTGAACCATTGTAGCCATAGAAAACTAAGTCACCTTTTTGCAATTCACTCTTGCTTACTTGATAGCCATCATTCTCATATTGCGAACGTGATGTACGTGAAATACTAATACCATGTCTTTTCATAATTTGTTGTGTAAATCCTGAGCAGTCTACACCAGTACTTAAGCTATTCCCCCCATAAACATATGGGTTACCAACAAACTGCTTAGCATCTTCTACAATGGTACTGCCTAAGCTCATGCCTGAAGTCGCAACTGTTTCTTTTTCACTTGTACTTCCACTATTACTTTGATTATTACTACTTGTACCTGTAGCTTCTTGTACCTTTTGAGCTGGTACGACACGTTTTACTTCTGCCATAGTCTTCGTTTTAATTTCTTTCATAAACTTAGACTCTACGTATTCTTGACTAATAAAGCCTTCTCTTCCATCATGAATAACTTTACACCATCCATCTACTACGTATTCAATAACAACTTTTTCACCTTTACTTAAAGTGTCAAACACACTTGAACCTGTTACTGAAGGATAATCACGAAGCCTAACGCCTTGTCCTATTATTGTTCCTTGGGCTTCTTCTATAGATACGTATTCTGCAAAAACATAAGCTGTTTTCCCACTACTTGTCTTAATCTCTAGCCATGCATCATTTGCGCGTCCAATAATGTCTACTTCATCTCTTTGATCTAGTTGACCTATGTTAGTAGCTTTTGAATCAGGCTGTTGTCTCATATTAAGTGTAGCAACATTAACTTTTCCATATGCTTGAGCAAATACAAAAGTTGGCATAAACATTGCTGATACGACTACAATGAACATGAGTAATGGTTTTTTCAGCTGCATTTCTACTTCCTCCGTGTTTTTCATAATTTATTAACTAATTATTACAAAACTATTATAAGAAAAAAGAAATACGCTGTCAACAATATACACATGATTAATTATTTTATCATGATATTATTTATATGAAATACCTAATGCAAGGTTTTGTCGCTTGATAAAGTATGCCATTTCATATATATCTACAGGATTCGTCTCATATACACAAAACTTAGGGTTAATATACTCTACGATTTGCTTTGCAATTTCATGATCAAAGGGTTGATGAGGATCTAACTTTTGTATATGTTGTTTTAAAACACGCATTTTAAGTTGTGGTGTCTTAGCTTCTCTATACCTTTCAACTAAGTAACTGCGATCTTGTTGCATATAATGTTTAGGAAGTGTCTTATTTAAGTGCACACCATAGATAAACTCTTTAAGTTCTCCTAGGTTTTGCACCACTTCTTTCACATAAGTATAACAAGCTTTTTCATTACCTATTTTAAGATTGGTTAAAATCAAATGAGAGATATCCATAAGCAAACCTTTTTGTCCATACTTCACACCGTCTAAAAGTTTTTTAGTTACCTGTTTATCAAGATAAGTAAGTCCTGGCCACCAAAGATTTTCGAATAATAACATAGGCCCTTCTTCATCCGCTGGAAAGACTGCATTTATAAGTTCAATTGTAGCATCTACGATTTCATCATCTGTGTAATCAAATTGCCAAGTAAATGAATCCTCCATACAAATATGACTTACATGGAATACCATATACTTAGCCCCAAGAGCTTTTGCTCTTGCATATTGTGCTTTGTAGCACTCTATCATTACTTCTTTACTTGCCCCACCATAATAATCTAACATAGCTTGGTGACCACCTAGTAAGCCTTCTACCTTAGCTGTATCGCCTCTCCAAAAGTCTAACCACATTGGGTAAAAACTTAAGTGTACACCTTTTACAACACCTTCTGGAATTTTATTGATATCATAGTCCATGGTAAGTCCAAGCTCTATACCCTCCATATGATGTTTCTCACTAAATGCTTTAATTTTATCCCAATCATCATTGAACCATTCAATATATTTGGGTGTTGTAGAAATATGAAATAATCTTTCCATTTGATCCTCTTTCTAAGCCTATTGTTTAATGTCCTATTTTAATTTATAACTTGTTGCTGGTTTTGCTGCCTTGATGAGTTCTCTAAGCTTTGCTACAGTTTCAGAATCCATATTATGCTTTGGTAAAAGTTGTGCTTGTACAGGATCTACAAAAAATCTGAAGTCTTTGCCTGTTTCTACAATTCTTACATAAGTATCCCAAGATACTGTATCTTCTAGTTCACCTACTTTAAGGTAAATATTCTCTTTAGAAAATACATACTCTGTTGTACCTGAAAACACTGGTGATTGCATCTGAGATGCTGTTATATTCCATATTTTAAAAGGTTTCCCGATTAAAAGGAGAGCTGCAGCAATAATCCATATAATATTATCTGCAAAAAATAAATCTATACGTCCAGTATTTTGGATAAATTGATACCCTATCCATCCTAGGATACCTAATCCTATTACAACAAGTATTTTGCTAAACCATGTACGGTAACCTACCCATACGTTATAGCGCCATACGTCACTAATTTTCATTTTAATCTTCACTGCAAGTTCATTCGTTTCTGTCATTTTCACACCTCTTTACATTGTTAATATCTCTGATTCATCTTTTATCTTTTGTTTAAGACATAACCTGACTTTGTAATGCTAATTGGTACAAGTTATAGTAAATGCCCTTATTACTTAATAGGGTTTGATGGTTCCCCATCTCTCTTATTTTACCTTTATGTAACACAATAATATTATCAGCATGTTGGATTGTAGACAAGCGGTGAGCTACCATTAATGTTGTACGACCTTCCATCATCTTATAAAGTGCATCTTGAATTAAGCTTTCTGTCTCTGTATCAATATTAGCTGTGGCCTCATCTAAAATAAAGATTTTAGGGTTATAAGCAACTGCCCTAGCAAAGGAAATGAGCTGACGTTGTCCTGTAGAGAGGCTCGCCCCTCTTTCTAATACTTTTTCATTGTATTTTTGTGGTAATCTCTCAATAAATTCATGAGCATTAACAAGCTTACTTGCCTTTTCAATCGTTTCCTGGGAAATAGTGTCGTTTCCTAAGCGAATATTGCTTTTTACATCTCCAGTAAACATAAATACATCTTGAAGTACTTGTCCTACTTGACTTCTTAAAGAAGCAATATCATATTCTTTAATATCTCTACCATCTATTAAAATTTGTCCTTTTTGAATGTCATAATAACGGCAAATTAGACTCAGAATAGATGTTTTACCTGCTCCTGTTGCACCTACAAAGGCTACCTTTTGTCCTGCTTCAATCGTGAAAGAAACATCTTTTAAGATCCACTCTTCTTCCTCATAAGCAAACCAAACATTTTTAAATTCTATAGAGCCATTAAACTCTTCTTCAATCTTATAAGTTCCATTATTAATTTCATTCTCTTCATCTAAAATTGTGAAGATTTTCTCTGCTGAAGCAAGTGCTGATTGAAGTACACTGAAGTTCTCTGCTAATTGTTCAATAGGTCCAAAGAAATCTTTTGTATAAGAAACCATAATAATTAATGCACCTACGCTCATAGCACCTTTAAGTACACTATTTCCACCTACTAAAAGGACAAGACCCACACCAACTGTTGAAAGAACGAAAATAAATGGTCTAAAGAGCATGAATGCTGTCATTTCTCTCATGCCTGCTTTATATAACTTTGTATTAATAGATTTCATTTGTTTAACTTTAGCATCTTCTCTTGTGAAAATTTGTATAATACGCATACCTGAAATATGCTCTGATAAAAATGTATTCATTTGTGTTAGGCGATTACGTACATCTCTATATGCGATTCTTGAAAAGTATTTGTAAACAAAGGTTGCGCCTACTACTAATGGAATGAGTGCAAACACCCAAAGAGCTGTTCTTACATCTGTAGCAAGCATCATGACCATAACCCCTAATAGGAACAATACTTGTTTGAGTAAGTTTACAAGTACACTTGTGTACATTTCATTTAAAGTTTCTGTATCATTTGTTACACGTGTTACCAGTTTACCTATTGGATTTTGATGATAGAATCTATCTGGTAAATAAAGCATTTTTTCATAAATTTCATGGCGTACTGCTAAAATAATCTTCTGTCCAATATATTGTAAGATCATTGCTTGTAAATATAAAAATCCAAAGCTTATAACAAGAACAAGTAAGAAGAGTATTGCAAGCCTACCTAACTCTGGTAGATTAAGACTTCTTAATACTTTCAACTCTTCTTTTAAAAGTACACGTCCTTCATAAGTATTCCCATTTAATTCTAGACTTACACCCTCTGTTTGGATGGTTAATGCTTGACTATAATCTTCCGGTGTCATACCTTCTAATGCTTTGCTATCTTCTAGCTTCATCTCATCAATCCAGTAATATACATTTTTATACTGAATCATCTGATGTACAGTATCTACTACATCATTTGCTTGTAGCTGTCTTATATTCTCCCCTTCAAAAGTTACAGTACCTTCTGAGTCTGTTACAGCGATATAAGGTGTCTTATAACCTTCTGTAAATAAGTCTACAGCATTTCCTATAAGCACAGGCTTAGCTAAATCAGCCACTGTACTTATAAGCATTAAGGCCAGTACAACAAAGAACCAACCTTTGTATGGTTTTGCATAAGCTAATAAACGTCTAATAAGTCCACTATCTTGTGTTTTCATTCTCATATCCCCCCTATGCCTCACTAATCTCTTCTTCAAGTTGTTGTTTTCTATACATTTCTGCATAAATTCCATCAACTGCAAGTAGACTCTCGTGGTCTCCATATTCAGCAATATGGCCATTTTCAAGTACCACGATATGTTCTGCATGACGTACTGTTGAAATACGATGGGCAATAATAATGTTCGTTTTATCCTGTCTTACTTCTTTTAGATTATTTAAGATAAGCTCCTCTGTCTTTGTATCTACTGCAGATAAAGAGTCATCTAGAATCAAGATTGGTGTATCTAAAATAAGTGCCCTTGCAATAGATACTCTTTGTTTTTGACCTCCAGAAAGTGTTGTTCCTCTTTCTCCTACTACTGTCTCATATTGATGTGGGAAGTCGATAATATTTTTATGTACATCTGCCTTCTTGGCTGCTTCTTCTACTGTCTCACGAGATATATGATCTACACCAAATCCAATATTGTTCATAATTGTATCACTAAATAAGAAGTTATCTTGTGGTACATATCCTATTTGTTTTCTGACATCTTGTATTTTTGCATCCATAATATCTGTTTCATCTAAGAAGATGCTTCCCTCTGGTGCATTATAAATTCTAAGAAGTAAATTAACTAATGTTGACTTCCCACTTCCTGTTCGTCCAAGTACAGCTAACGTTTCACCTGGTTTAACTTCTAAGCATATATCTTTTAAACCTGGTTGATTGTTATCTGGGAAATTAAAGTTAAGATGATTAATGCGAATATGTCCCTCTAACTTAGGTAATACCTCTGCATCTTCTCTATCTTGAACCTGACTTGTTTCGCTTAACACTTCATCTATTCTTTTTACAGATGCCATGCCTTGAGCAAAAGTATTAATCCCCATAGCGATAGCTTGCATTGGCCAACTTAGCATTAAAATATATTGATTGAAAGCTACAAATTCACCTATTGTAATCTCATTAATCATAGTCAAATAACCACCATATCCTATTGAGATTAATAAACTTGAACCTACTAAAAAGATAACAAGTGGATTAAGAAATGCTGATAGTTTAGCAAGTTTTAAGTTCTTTGTATAATTATCTTCTGCTATTTCATCAAAGTCTTGTAAGTCATAGTACTCTTGTACAAAAGACTTAATAACTTTAATCCCGGAAAAGGACTCTTGTACTTTATCGGATAGAAGAGCAAAGGCTTCTTGTTTTTGTTTAAAACGCTTTTTTATAATTCTTCCAAAATAGTAACTTGAAAGAGCAATAAGTGGCATCGGTAAAATTGCAACCAAAGTAAGCTTAAGGTCTATAGCAAATGCCATTTGCCCAATAACCATAACTGTCATAATAACAGCATCAAATATAGTAATAACACCAGGTCCTACCATCATACGAATAGCATTTAAGTCGTTAGTTGCATATGCCATTAAATTTCCTGTTTTATGTTCATTAAAATATTGACTATCTAGTGTTACCCATTTTTCAAATAAGTCTTCCCTAACATCTCTTTCTACTTTTCTAGCTGACCCAATGATACAATAACGCCATCCTATACGGCATAATCCCATAATCACGGCTACACCTATAAGGAGCATGACCATTTGTAGTATGCCCTCTGATGTCATACTTCCATCTTTAATTCCATCTGTAACACTACCTGTTATCTTTGGAATAAAGAGTTGCATATAGTCTACCGCTAATAAAACCATTATGCCTATTAAATACAACCATTTATACTTATTAATATATTTCTTTAGTACGTCTTGACTATTCATCTTTTACCTCCCTATAAACCCAAATACTAAAAGCTATTATCTATACAAATTTAGGGACTGTTACAACCTATGTCATAACAGTCCCGATTTATCTCATGACTAACATCTGTAAAAAATCTGTCTATTTAGTGAGCTGCATATACTGTACAATAAGCTCATCTAAACTCTGACTTAAATGAATAATATCTTCATCATCTTGCCCATCTTCGTAAGTCCCCAACATATCATTCAGCTCTTGTCTTGCCTCTTCTATTTGCCTTACGATTTCGTGCCTTAGCATATGTCCCTCCTATTAAGGTAATGCCCGTAGTATGTTTCAAAATCTCTCCCAATATTCCTTTGAAACATATTTTATCTAGAAATATACTATTGAAGAGTTGTACCTACTAAGGCTGCTCCAATAATACCTGCATCATTACCTAAAATAGCTGCTCTAACTGGATTTCTAAGTTCAAGCCCTGGACACATCTGCGCCTGTGCATATTTTGTAACAGGTACTGTTAAGTTCTCACCTTGTGCACTCATACCACCACCAAGTACAACTACACCTGGTTGTAACATATAAGCAAGGTTAGCTACACCATATGCTACATATTTGAAGTATTGATCAAGTACTTCATTTGCTACCACATCACCTGCTTGTGCTGCATCAAATACAATTTTAGCTGTCATGCCCTCTAAGTTTCCTTCTACCATAGTTGCAAGAAGAGAACCTGGATTAGCTGTTGCCGCTACCTTTGCATCATTGATAAGTGCTGTTGCAGAAGCATATTGTTCCCAACATCCTTTACGACCACAGCCACATGGACGACCATTTAACTCAAGAACATGGTGACCAATTTCACCACCACCGCAAAAAGCACCACTATATACTTTACCGCCGATGATGATCCCACCACCAACACCTGTACCTAATGTTACAACAACTACATCTTTCTCACCTTTAGCTGCACCACAAATAGCTTCTGCTAAAGCTGCACAGTTTGCATCGTTTTCTACATACACATTAAGGTTAATATACTTTTGAATTTCTTCTCTTACATTTACCTCATTGAAGTTTAAGTTACTTGCATAGTGAATAATCCCTTCAACTGGAGAAGCAATTCCTGGGCTTCCAATACCAATTGAGTGTACATCAGATTCTGTAAGACCATGTTTATTCATAATCTGTCTACATACATCTGCCATGTCTTTAAGTACTGCCTCTGATGAACGTTCTCTTCCTGTAGGAATAACAATTTTATCAATAATTTGATATTCATCATTTACTAATCCTACTTTAATTGTTGTCCCACCTAAATCTACACCAATATAATACATCCCTAATCCTCCATCAAGCTTTAATTATTAAAATTATTTTGTAAGTTATTCATAACACGTTCATTAAGTGCTTCTGCTGCATTATATCCCATTTTCTTTTGTCTAAAGTTAATTGCTGCAGTTTCACAAATAATAGCTAAATTTCTACCTGGTCTAATTGGAATTGAGTGACTTACTACATTAATTCCTAATATATCGATATACTCATTTGTTAAACCTAATCGATCATATTGCTTCTTCTGATCCCAATTTTCTAATTTAACAATAAGGTCAATATTTTTCATTTCTTTAACTGAACCTACACCAAAAATTTGTTTAACATCTACGATGCCAATACCACGTACTTCTATAAAGTGGCGAATAACCTCTGGTGCTGAACCAAGTAAAGTGGTTCCTGAAACACGTTTAATTTCTACAGCGTCATCTGCTACTAGACGATGTCCCCTTCTTACAAGTTCTAGGGCTGTTTCACTCTTACCAATACCACTTTCTCCTGTAATCAGTACACCTTCTCCATAGATATCTACAAGTACACCATGCATAGAAATACGAGGTGCTAACTCTACGTGTAGCCATCTATTCACTTCTGCTAAGAAGCTAGTTGTAGACATATTGGTCTTAAATAATGGGATGCCACTTTTTTCAGCATACTCAACCATTTCTGGGAATGGCTCTATTTCTTCTCTACAAAATACAATACAAGGAATTTCTGTATAGCTCATAAGACGTTCTACACACTTTTTCCTCTCATCTTCTGGCATTTGTTCCATGTAGGTATGTTCTACTTTACCAATGATTTGTAATCTTGTTGGATCGAAATAGTCAAAGAACCCTGCTAACTGAAGAGCTGGTCTATTAACATCTGAGTCCTTTATTTGTCTATTTTCATACTCAATATTTGGTGTTAAAGGCTCTAGCTTAAAATGTTCAATCAATTTACTTACTTTTACAGAATACATGCCTTTACTCCTTTTTTCTGTTTTTTTACACTATATTACATTATATCATCTATCTTTTATGGAAAAAAGTATAAATATTCATTGCTACATCTTTTGTAATCCCTGGTACCGATTCTATCTCTTCTACAGATGCCTGTCTTAAAAGCTCCACACTTTTAAAGTGATTCATCAAGTATTTTTTACGTTCCTTACCTACCCCCTTAATATCATCTAGGACAGATTGAACTTGTGCTTTACTTCTAAGTTTCTTATGGTACTCAATAGCAAATCGGTGTACCTCATCTTGGATACGGGTAATAAGCTTGAAGCCTTCTGTAGTGGGTTTTAATAATATCTCTTCATTTTGGTACAATAACCCTCTTGTCCTATGTTTATCATCCTTAACCATACCACATACTGGAATATTGAGTTTATATTTATCCAATATTTTCTCTGCTACACCGACTTGCCCTTTTCCACCATCCATTAAAATTAGATCTGGCATTTTGGTAAAACTATCTTCTTCGCCTTTTTGGACAAGCCTTGCAATTCTTCTATCTAGTACCTCTTCCATACTTCCATAATCATTAGGGCCTTGTATACTTTTAATCTTAAATTTACGATAGTCACTACGTTTAGGCTTACCTTTTTCAAAGACAACCATACCACCTACAGATTCAATCCCTTGTGTATTAGAAATATCATACGCTTCTATACGATTAAGCTGTATATTAAATCCAAGAGCTTCTTGTATTTCACTCAATGCCCCTTGGGTTCTTGCTTCTTGACGCCTAATCTCATCGCCAAATTGACTTAAAGTAATATAGGCATTCTTACTTGCTAGTTCTAATAGATTATGCTTTGTCCCTTTTTGTGGGAGAATTAAACTGACTTTACTTCCCTTATGCATGGTTAAATATTCTTCAACAACTTGTTGATCCTCTGGCATTTTCTCTACTAGAATTTGCTTTGGAATAAATGTTGCCTCTGAATAAAATTGTACAATGAAATCACTAAAGATTTGCTCTATGTCCTCTCCTTGTGTGTCATTGATTAAGAAGTGCTCTCGACCAATGAGCTTACCTTGTCGTACAAAGTAAATCTGCATTAATGTATCTTTTTCACTTCTTGCAAAAGCAATAACATCTTGGTCTTCCATACTGCTATTACTTGCAGTTTGCTTTTGTTCTATCTTTTTAATAGCAGTAAGTTGGTCTCTTAAGAGTGCTGCTTTTTCAAACTCTAAGTTCATAGACGCTTCTTCCATACTTTTTTCAAGACGTTTAATAATATCTTGATATTTCCCTCCTAAGAAAGATACCACTTCTTCTATAATTGCCTTATAGTCTGTTTCGTTAATTTCAGCAATACATGGTCCACTACATTGTCCAATATGATAATTCAAACAAGCACGTTCCTTATTAATATCTCTAGGGAGTACCCTTGTACACGTACGAAGTGGCCACGTCTTCTTAATAAACTCTACCATTTCCCACATAGCATTGGAATCTGTATAAGGCCCAAAATATTTAGCACCATCTTTTTTCATCTTCCTTACTACTGTTACCCTTGGAAAGGCATTATGAATATCTACTCTTATATAAGGATAATGTTTATCATCTTTCAACCTTATATTATATTTAGGGTTATATCTTTTAATTAAATTACATTCTAAAACCAAAGCTTCTAGCTCGGATGTCGTTACAATATATTCAAAACTCTTAATCTGTTCTACTAATCTAATAGTTTTTATAGAATGACTTTTTGACTGTTGAAAATACTGTTTTACACGATTTTTAAGACTAACAGCTTTGCCTACATAAATTATTTGATCCAGTTCATTCTTCATCAGATAAACACCTGGTGAACCTGGTAACTTTTTGAGTTCTTCTTTTATATCAAACATAGCGTTACTCCTTTTTTCTTCTCTTATTCAAGTATAAACTACTTTTAATGGTTTATATATACTAATTTTTACCAGAATATTCTTCTCATTACTTTAAATACTATTTATAGACTTTAATTTTAGGAGGACTTCATATGTCTATTAAAAACTTTTGCCTTAAAACCTTATGTATTGGTGCTATTGCAAGCCAATCTCTCACTCTTTTTGCAAGCGCTCCAAAAGTAGACCTTAATAATCCCCTTGCTATTAATTATGTATTAGAACAATTAGAAGATAAACTTGAAAAAAACTACGATAAACAATTTAAAGTAGATTGGGATTTTGATATTCTCTTTAGTAATGGCCGTGTTATTATTGCTATAGAATATGATAAAGAAGATGCTAAAGCCTTCAAACAAATTTCTAAAGCTGACCTTGAAAAACTTCTTACTTCTATTATATCTGAGATTCAAACAAATCTAGGTACTACTACTATTCCTATTGAAGGTATAATTAAAGAAGATGATGCAAAACAACCTACCTATACTTTCATGTTTAAAAATGGAAAATTAGACATCAAATAATACTTTATTACAATTTCATTAATTTTCCAGAGTTAAATTGAATTTTTGCCTCCTATTGAGTATACTTATGTTTAACAGCTTGTATTTAAACTATGTATACTTAAAGGAGGTTATTATATGAGCAAAAAAATGAAAAAAGCATTAGCATTAGGTTGTGCTATGGCTATTGGAACAGGTGCATTTTCTACAAGTGCAGCAAACCTTACAAAAAATGTAAAAGCAGTTTATAACAATATTAAAGTTACATACGATGGTAGTTTCCAAACGCCTCAATATGAACCATTCATGATCGATGGTACTGTTTATGTATCTCTTCGTGATGCTGGTCAAATGACTAATAACAATGTAGGTTGGGATAGTTCAAATAAAACTGTTCAAATTTCTTCAAAAACACCTTCTACATCTGTAACAGACCAAGAGCTTGCAAATAAAAATTTAGAAATTGCTACTCTTAAAAACCAATTAGCAGCAGCTGAGAAAAAAGTTGCATACTATGAAAAACAAGAAGAAGATAAAAAAGAAGAAGAAGCTAAAAAACCAGACTTATCAGCATCAGGTATCAAAAAGATGGTTGCTACTATTGAAAATGATTATGATGATAAATACAATGTAGATTGGGACTTCAAACTTACTTATGATAGTAAAAAAGAAATTTTAGACTTGACTGTATCTTACAGCAGTAAAGTAGATAAAACAGACTTTAACCGTATCTCAAGTACTAAGCTTAATACAATGTTAGAAGACATTTGTGAAGATATTCAAAAGAATCTAGGTTCTGTTGAAATCAGAGGTACTCTTCAAGATGATTACCAAGATGAAACCCTTGGTTCATTCACTCATTCAACAAAAGGTAAATTTAACTACAATACAGAGATTAGTAATGCTTCATTAAAACACATGGAAGAAGATATTCTTGATTTAGTAGAACTTCCAGCTATCAATTCTGGTCTCATGACAGACGTAAAAGTAAAAATTATTGATGCTGAAGTTGAATTAGTAGATGGTGTTGTAATCTTCAACATTTTCACTGACCTTCCAGTAGCTAAAAAAGATAGCTGGAATGATTTTGCAAGCAATGCAACTCGTTTAGAAAAACGTGTTCTTGAAAACTTCATAACTAATATCATTGAAGATTTCAAAAAAGAATATGGTGGTTCTGAATACTCAGGTATAATTTCTACAGCTACAGAACGTATGATTGTTAAATACGAAGATAGTGAATTAACATTATATTCTTATAGATAAATAAAAATAGGTGTTGTACTAAGTACAACACCTATTTTTATGATTAGAGGAAATACATCATACATTTATAACATTTTTTTAAGGAACTTGCCTGTGTAAGATTTCTCAACTTTTGCTACTTGCTCTGGTGTACCTGTTGCAACGATTTCTCCACCACGGCTACCACCTTCTGGTCCTAAGTCGATAATGTAATCTGCTGTTTTAATAACGTCTAAGTTATGTTCAATAACAACTACGCTGTTTCCACCTTCTACAAGCCTATCTAAAATACCTACTAATTTATGCACATCTGCAAAATGTAATCCTGTTGTTGGTTCATCTAAAATGTACATGGTTTTGCCTGTACTACGTTTGCTAAGTTCTGTAGCTAGTTTAACACGTTGTGCTTCCCCACCTGAAAGTGTTGTAGAAGATTGTCCAAGTCTTACATACCCAAGCCCTACATCATAAAGTGTTTGTAGCTTACGGCTAATAGCTGGGAAGTTCTCAAAGAATTTAAGTGCTTCTTCTACTGTCATTGCAAGTACGTCTGAAATGGTTTTATCTTTGTATTTAACTTCTAGGGTTTCTCTATTGTAACGTTTTCCTTTACATACTTCACAAGGCACATAGACATCTGGTAAGAAATGCATTTCTATTTTAAGCATTCCATCTCCACGACACGCTTCACAACGTCCACCTTTTACGTTAAAGCTGAAACGGCCTTTTTGATACCCTTTCATCTTAGCTTCTTGTGTACCTGCAAATACATCACGAATCATATCAAATACCCCAACGTAAGTTGCTGGATTAGAACGTGGTGTACGCCCAATTGGAGATTGATCAATATGAATAACCTTATCTAAGTTTTCTAACCCTTTAATATCTCTATGAGCTCCTGGTTTCACCTTTGCACGATTAAGGTCACGAGCAAGGCGTTTTAAGAGAATCTCATTAATTAATGTACTTTTCCCTGAACCGGACACACCTGTAATACAAGTTAATGTACCAAGAGGAATCTCAACACTTAAATTCTTAAGGTTATTTTCTTTAGCACCCACAACTTTAATTTTATTACCGTTACCTTTTCTTCTTTGCTCTGGGATTTCTATTTGCTTACGTCCACTTAAATATGCTCCCGTTTCTGAACCCTCACAGGCTAAGATAGTGTCTAGTGGACCACTTGCAATAATCTCTCCCCCATGTTCTCCTGCTCCTGGTCCAATATCTACAATCCAGTCAGCCGCATGCATAGTATCTTCATCATGCTCTACAACAATAAGGGTATTACCTAAATCTCTAAGTCTTACTAATGTTTGAATAAGTCTTTCGTTATCACGTTGATGAAGTCCAATACTTGGTTCATCAAGAATATAAAGTACACCTACAAGCCCTGAACCAATTTGAGTTGCTAGACGAATACGTTGTGCCTCTCCACCTGATAAGGTCCCAGAAGAACGTGAGAGTGTAAGATAATCTAGCCCTACATCCACTAAGAAGCCAAGTCTTGCATTAATCTCTTTTAATACTTGAGCCCCGATAGCCTTTTGTCTATTGCTAAGCTCTACATCTAAGAAGAAGTTTCTAAGATCTCCAATAGACATGTTAGTTACATCATTTATATTTTTATCACCTACTGTTACTGCAAGTGCCTCTGGCTTAAGTCTTGCACCTTTACAAGTCTTACAAGGAATACTTGTCATAAAACTTTCGTATTCATCACGCATACTTTCTGAAGAGCTTTCTTCATAACGGCGCTTCGTATTACCCACTACACCATCAAAAGCATAATCATAGTTTCTTGTTCCATACTCTCCATGGAATGTGAATTGAACTTTTTCATCACCTGTTCCATATAGAATAATATTTTGAACCTTCTCTGATAACTGATTAAATGGTGTATCTAGATCAAATTTATATTTTTTCATTAAAGCTTCAAAAAGAGCATAAGCATAACTATCTGGATTAGCAATAGAGCCCCACCCTATAACAGCAATCGCACCTTGTCTTAAACTAAGCTCTGGATTTGGGATAACCAGTTCTGGGTCTACTTCTAGCTTTTCTCCAAGGCCTGTACAAGTTGGACATGCTCCAAATGGGTTATTAAAAGAGAATAAACGTGGTTCAATCTCATCAATACTAATTTGGCAATCTGGACAAGAGAAGCTTTGGCTAAAATTAAGTTCTTCTTCACCATTAACTTCTGCAATCATAAGTCCACCTGATTGCTTCATAACTGTTTCAATAGAGTCCGTTAGGCGTTTTTCAATACCTGGCTTTATAACAAGACGGTCAACTACAATATCAATAGAATGCTTTTTGTTCTTATCTAAATCTAACTCTGCTTCCGTTAAGTCATAAACTTCACCATCAATACGTGCACGAATATAGCCTTGCTTCACAGCTGTTTCAAGAACCTTCTCATGGCGTCCTTTACGTCCTCTAACTACAGGTGCAAGTAACTGTACTTTTGTACGTTCTGGTAACTCCATCAGTTGGTCTACCATTTGGTCAATGGTTTGCTTTTTAATTTCTTTGCCACAGTTAGGACAATGTGGTACACCAACACGAGCAAAAAGTAATCTAAGGTAATCATAGATTTCTGTTACTGTCCCTACAGTTGAACGAGGATTCTTACTTGTTGTCTTTTGGTCAATAGAAATAGCTGGAGAAAGTCCAGAGATATAATCTACTTCTGGCTTTTCCATTTGTCCTAAGAATTGTCTTGCATAAGCCGATAAAGATTCTACATAACGTCTTTGACCTTCTGCATAAATCGTATCAAAGGCCAAAGAAGATTTTCCTGAACCACTTAGGCCGGTAAAAACAATAAGCTGGTCACGGTTAAGTTCAAGATCAATATTCTTTAAATTGTGCTCACGCGCACCTTTTATCATAATCTTATTTTTCATTTTATCCCCTTCTTGCCTATCTTTTTAGAGTTATTATAGCATACTAGAAGGCAAAATCAAACATATGTTCGTTTGTAATGTTAGTCAATTTAAAATATTACTTATCTAGATACAGAAAGCTGTTTAAGCTTAATTAGTGTATCTCTAAGCTCTGCCGCACGTTCAAATTGTAAGTCACGAGCAGCCTTTTTCATTTCCTTTTCTACTTTATCCATTGTTTTCTTAAGCTCTTCTGGATTCATAGATTCTGGATCTTTTTCTTTGAAGAATTCATCTTCTTTCTTCGTTGTTTTTGTTGCTACAATTAAGTCACGAATATCTTTCTTAATAGTCTGAGGTACAATACCATGTGCTTCGTTATAATCCATCTGGATTTGACGTCTTCTGTTGGTCTCCGAAAGAGCATTTTCCATAGACCTTGTTACCTTATCAGCGTACATAATAACATGGCCTTCTGCATTTCTTGCTGCACGTCCAATGGTCTGAATAAGAGCAGTCTCAGAACGTAAGAAGCCCTCTTTATCTGCATCTAAGATTGCTACAAGTGAAACTTCTGGTATATCCAACCCTTCACGTAATAAGTTGATCCCTACTAATACATCAAATACACCTAGCCTTAAATCACGTACAATTTCTATACGTTCTAATGTATCAATGTCTGAGTGAAGATATTTTACTTTTACGCCCATTTCTTTTAAGTAGTCTGTTAAGTCTTCTGACATACGTTTTGTAAGAGTTGTTACTAATATTTTTTCCCCGTTTGCAGTCAGTTTATTAATTTCACCAAGTAAATCATCAATTTGTCCTTTTACAGGGCGTACATCAATAGGTGGATCAAGTAGTCCTGTTGGACGAATAAGCTGTTCTGCAATACTTAGTGAATGTTCTAATTCATACTGTGATGGTGTTGCTGAAACAAACATAATTTGATTTACTTTTTCTTCAAACTCATCAAATTTTAATGGTCTATTATCTAATGCAGATGGTAATCTAAACCCATAGTCTACTAAAACATTCTTACGTGCCTGGTCACCGTTATACATTCCACGAATTTGTGGGACTGTCATGTGAGATTCATCTATCATAATAAGATAGTCATCTGGGAAATAGTCAAGAAGTGTAAAAGGTGTACTCCCTTGTTCTCTCCCTGATAAATGCCTAGAGTAGTTTTCTACGCCAGAGCAATATCCCATTTCACGTAACATCTCTACATCAAAGTTTGTACGTTGACTTAAGCGTTGCATTTCTAATAATTTATCCTCATTTTTCAGTTCAGCAAGTCGTTCTTTAAGTTCTTCTTCTATGCCTTCAATAGCTAGTTCCATCTTATCTCTACTAATAGAATAATGAGATGCTGGGAAAATAGATACATGATCTCTATAGCCTAGTACTGCACCTGTTAAAGGATCAATTTCTGCTATACGATCAATTTCATCTCCAAAAAATTCTACACGAACGGCTTTCTCAGAAGCACCTGCTGGGATAATTTCCACCGTATCACCTCTTACTCTAAAGGTGGAACGTGCAAAGTCCATATCATTGCGATTGTACTGAATCTGCACAAGTTTTCTTAGGACATCATCTCTATCCATTTCTGTACCTGTACGCAGCGAAAGAACTTGATTTTCGTAATCAATCGGGTCACCTAACCCATATATACAGGATACACTGGCTACAATAATAACATCATTACGCTCTGATAAAGCTGCCGTAGCCGAGTGACGAAGCTTATCTATTTCTTCATTAACACTCGAATCTTTTTCGATATAAGTATCACTAGATGGCACATAAGCTTCTGGCTGGTAATAATCATAATAAGATACGAAGTACTCAACTGCATTATTAGGGAAGAATTCCTTAAACTCACTATAGAGCTGAGCTGCTAGTGTTTTATTATGTGCGATAATCAAAGTAGGTTTTTGAACCTTTTCTATAATATTAGCCATTGTAAAAGTTTTTCCTGAACCTGTAACACCTAAAAGTGTTTGGTATCGGTTACCCTTTTCAATGCTCTTTACTAATTTTTCAATAGCTTGTGGCTGGTCACCCATAGGTTGAAATGCCGATTCTATTTTAAAGGGCTTATTTTGTTCCATGCTTTTCATTCCCTTCTATCTTAATTTTATTAACTAATAAAAGTATTGCTTCTACTTCTCTCTATCATACACTATGTACTAAAAAAGAAGAAGCTGTTGTACAAGATTTAACTCCCCATTTATCGTACACCAGTTCGACATCTATATGCAACATATTCTCTCTACAAATATCTTAAGAAATAAGTTTTATTCAACCTTATATAAATATAAAGAGAGGCTGTTTATATTAACAGCCTCTCTTTATTAGAAATTTAATTCTACCTTAAACTATTTTTTACCACAACGATCACAATTACCGCAATCTGTAACTTCATCATATGTTGAACTTGTTACATTATTTGATGCTTTATTAGTTACATTCCCGCAATTTGATCCACAGTTTGACCCACAATTTGATGCATTGTTATAGCTTGAATTTTTTGAGTTTTTCATAGTCTGTCTCCTCCTAAGATGTCATCTAAGCATAGTTAGTATATGATTTTACACTTACTTTATACTTACCTATTCTTTACAAAAACTACTACATTCTGTTTCACCACAACGACATGCACCATTTCCTACTACTTCAATACTATCTGCATGACATTTACAATTATCATTATGTGTACAGTTTGTAGCTTGGCAGTCTACTTCTGAATCTACAGCTGGTACACCACTACAGTTATGAGCTCCACTATCTTCTGTAAAACTATTACAGCAAGTACCTTCTGTATGCTCCGTATTATTTGATCCATCCACATTGATATTTCCTAAACAACAACATCTTTCTGCATTATATGCACAGTTTTCTACACCACAATTTAATTTTGGCATTTTAAAATCCTCCTTAGCGTAATTTAGGTTCAAATACACCTTTATTTTTACACCTTGGAGGATTTTTATACGATTAATTTATATCATTTAATTTTTAATAATTATTCCACATACTTTCTGGAATAAAACAAATCAATACTGGTGCTGAAGAACCATTCGGAAGCATATAAAGTAACTCTTTTTTCTTATCTGGCTGAACTGTCCCTATAGTTACAGCATTTTTACCACCATTTAAGTGACCACTTGGTGCAGCAAAGCTACGTCCATTCACCCAGCCGACTGCTCCTTTAAATATATTTCCTCTTGGATTTAATAAAATACCAGTATTTTCTTCTGTCGTAATTTGAATATGGTATTTAACACCATAGTTACCTTTATTTACTGCATCCTTACCTGTAAGCGCATCATATCCTGTAATAGGTTGTTCAATATCTCCTGAAGGTAATCCTAGCATAAGCTTATAAGGCTTACTCTTATCAATGTCTACTGTATAGTAACGATCAGCATTGGGGAATGTACCTCTTGTATGTACACCATCATGTGGTAAGTAAGTTAAACCTTCCATATGTTGAAATTCTGTTTTATCACCAACCATAGCAATTGTAATCTTCAAAGGACTTTGAGAATATAAATCTAACATTCCTGAAATAGTTTGTCCTGTGTACCAGCTTCTATTACCTGTATCATAAAGGTATCTTTTCTCACCTGGTTCTAATGTATATTGTTTTTCACGACCTTGCCCAAGTATATCTTGTGTTACTTGTTGCCCAAGATATAATACATCTGTAGAAGGCCCTTTATGACTTTCATTCATATTAATAACTTTTATAGGAAACTCATTAATATTTTCCATTATAATAACAAAGCGTTTTTTACTACCATCTGTTGATGCATTTTTATGATGATATAAAATACGACCTTCTCCTTCAAAAGTATCTTCATATAGAATGCCTTTTGTAGGAATAGATTCTGGTGAATTACTCATAAGAAGTGTTGCACCTGTATATGTGGCTCTTGTTGGTATAATAGCCTCAAAGTTTTGGAAATTAAAGTTATTATAGTTTTCTAGTATATCGCCCATACGACCTTCTGTAAAACGATACATCAATTCACTCTGCATCACTTTATCTGTTACTTTAACCTCTATACTATATGGTTTACTCCATTTCCCAAAGCTATCTTTAATTTCTAAAGTTACTTTATAAGTGCCTTCTGAGAAAAGTTTGTAAGGTTTATCTTCATGGATTTGGCTATCCTCTTGTCCCATATACTGATAGGTCCACTTTTCTTCTACAATTTCTTCCCATTCTTCATTTTCATAAGTATAATCTTTGAAGAGAATTGGCTCGCCTTGGCTATAAGACTCTTTATCTGTTTTTAGCTCAGTAACAATAGGTGCTTGATTAGCAGTAATTTTTAGCTCATTGCTTGTCCATTCTCCCCATCTACCTATACTATCTTTTACACGTAAGCTAATGATATTAGTACCTACTTTTAAGTTAGGTTTTAACTCTTCAAAAGTTTTATATTCTTTAGAATCACCTTGTATTTTCCAAGACTTATCTGTTATTAAATGTCCATCTGGGTCCATACTCTTTTCAACAACATTGAAGTCTTCTCCCTCAATATAGCTCTCTGCTTCAAATCCAAAATCTGCTACTGGAGGATTATTAAGCCTTTCAATCTCTGTAAGTGGCATTTGTATCTTCATTGTTTTATTTGAAGCATTATATTGAATGCCTCCACCTATGGCTTCCATAAACCCTTTCATAGGCACCCATGTTTTGTTATCTTTTACAAGTACAGGAGCACTTAATGGATAGCTTATACCACTTGAAATCAGCTCTTGGTCATCTGCTTTAAAACTATAGATTTTCCCTTCGATATTTACTTCAGTGGTTTTACTCGTACTATTCCAAGTTAAGCTTGCTCCTGATATGTTATTTTTGATAAAGTCTGTTGATATGTAATATGTATTATTAAAGTTACGCACTGTTTTATCAGTACTCAAATTAATTGAGATTTCTTTTACAAGTTCATTGTAACTATTTTGTACGTACTCTATATGTTGCTCACCAAAAGTAGGCATAGTGAGTGCAAATGCACAAACTACAATACTCATTAGTAAATTTTTAGCTTTCATTAGTAGTCTCCCTCTTGTCTAAATTTGTCTGTTTATAACTAGTTTATCATACTTTTTCTTTACCTAAGTAATTTTGAAATAATTGTATTTAAAATGTAATATTATCCAATCAAAAGCATTCCTAAGATAATACCTATAATAGTTGCTACGGTTGTCATACGACCATTCCATATTTTACGTGATTCTGGGATAAGTTCTTCACATACAATATAGAGGATAATTCCAGCAGCTAATCCTAACACTACTGTTATAAAGTCACTTGCTACTTGACTCATTACATATCCAATACCTGCTCCTACTGCCATAATTCCCCCTAAAACTAGTGGGATACAGCCTACTACCTTCCCCGAAGTCTTTCCTGCTTTTAGTGGAATAGCTATGGCAATAGCTTCTGGTATACTATGTATACACATTACAAAAGCAAATTGCATAATTGTTTCAGGCGAAGTCGCTCCTAATGTTCCTAGTGCAATACCTTCTGGTATATTATGAATTGCAATCCCTAATATCAGCATTAGTCCAGTATGTGCTGTTTTATTTTGCTTGCCCCCTATACCATTTCCTAATAAATCTGTCAGATCCTCTAGGAACAATCCTATTAGAATGCCTATGGCAACACCTATAATCATAAGTGTGGTTTCCCCTGACTTAGTAGCATGAGGTAATACATCAAAACAAATCATAGCAATCATAATACCTGATGTTGTTCCAAATAGCATTCCTATTAAACGCTTACTTTTGATATCGAATAGATAATAGAGAACAATTCCTATTAAAACACCTGAACCTTCAGCTAATAATGCTAATAAGATCATACTCCCAATATTCATCTTGTCCACCTCCTCTTATATATTATGGAGGTGCACACACTATTTAGAACCAGTTATAACATAATGCTACCTATCTTTTTCTAGCCCATAAAAAATATCCTCTCAGACTAGTCATACTAGTCTAAGAGGATATTTTTTATTTACTCTATTAGTTCATTGCATTGAAATTTTCTACGATTTGCTCTGCTGATTCACTTACTACAAATAATACTTTATTGCCTTTTATAGCTGTTTTGTAGTTTTGAACAAGCTCATATTGATCTGGTAAGTATGTTTTCCATTGTTCTGCTAAACCTTGTTGTCTTTTTTCAATTCCTGCCATAACTGCATCTACATCTGCTTCGTCATTTAATTCGAAGATAGCAATTTCTGTTGCATGTACCATCATCATTGGCATTGATACGTAGTAATCTTTAAGTAAGCTTGTATCAATCCCATAAGTATCTTTCAACATATCTTCTGTCATTGGCATTGAGCCTGGAAGTTCAATACCTTCTGTAATTTTTGTTACATCTGCTGCTAAAGCTGATTGTTCTTCCTGTCCTTCACCTGGTACTTCTTCTGGTGTTACCTCTGGTGTCACTTCTGGTGCTACAACCTCTGGTGGTGTTACTGGTTGTTCTGGTGTACTGCTACATCCTACAAGTGCGCCTCCGATTGCTAAAGTCATCATCATTGCCATTAATTTTTTATTTATTTTCATTTTGAATTCTCCTCGTTATACAGTTTAATTGTTTTATATGTATTCTTAGACGGGGTATGTTCCAAGAAAGTTCCCATTTTAAACTTGTTATTTTTTTACAACTTAAGCTTTTATCTTTTATAAATACTTTTTCTCTAGTTATTCCATACTAATTAAGAAATTTAAAGTGAGGTGATACTAAATGGATGAAGCTATTAAAAAGAATATTCCACAACAAGGTTCTCAAAAAAGCAGAAAACATAGTGGCCTAGAAAATGACCCAGGCACACAAACAACTGCTTTTAAGAAACATTGGAACAAAAATCCAGAAAATAATCATTAATATTATCATATCCTTGTTACATTTAAAATTTAGTATTAGGTATATAAAAAAGAGACATAGGGTCATACCCTATGTCTCTTTTTTATATACCTAAGCAGCTGGTTTTAATTCTACTTGTTCTACTTCTGAAGTAACAGGTACAATTCTACCATTTACTTCAATACCTTCTACACCTTTTGTACTAAGGTATTCAATAACTAATTCATCAAGTGCAGAAAATTCACCCAATGATTTATTACCTTTAAACATTACATAGCCATCTCCACCTGCTGCAATAAAGTCATTAGTTGCTAATTTATAAGTTTTATTTAAATCAATTGGTTTTCCATTTACTAATACTTCTACTATACGGCTACCTACAGGTTGTGCTGGATCAAACTGATAGCTCATACCTGCCACATGTGAGAAAGCACCATTAGCTTCTGGATATTTTGCTGCCCCCACTTCTAGGGCATCTTTAATTTCTTGCCCTGTTGCTTCAATCATTACACCATAGTTACCAAATGGAAGTACTGTAATAACTTCTTTCTTTGTAATATCCCCTACATCTATAGATGCACGGATACCACCACCATTAGTAAGAGCTACATCTGCTCCTGTTGCTTCAATAAGTGCATTTGTAATAAGATTTCCTAAATTTGTTTCACCTTTTCTTACAAATTCACGTTCTCCTTGAAGCGCAACTGGTGTTGTGCCTACTACTTCTTCTGTTACTACATCAAAATTAGCCTTAAGCTCTTTGATTAAGTCTGATACAGCTTTATCTGCTGTTAAGCTAGCTGCATCTGCTTTTGTAATATGCATCGGAGCCATATCAAATGTTCCATCTTTCTTAAAGAGAATATTTACTTGCCCTAAATTCTTAGTATATTCTCCTGTTTGAACAATTAATGTGTCATTAACGATCTTACCTTGTGGCAAGGTTGTATGGCTATGTCCATCTACAATAAGGTCAATGCCTTTTACGTTTCCTGCTACTTTTTCACTTGTAATAGAACTATTACTGTCTAATCCTAAATGGCATAATGCAACAATAAAGTCTGCTTTTCCTTCTAATTCTTTAACCATCTTCTGGGCAGCTTTACTTGGATCTTCAAATGTAAGTCCTTCTACATTTTTTGGATGTGTCATAATTGTTGTATCTGGTGTTTCAAGCCCAAATATAGCTACTTTCTTACCTGCTACTTCTTTAATGATGTAAGGAGTTAAAATATCATCATTTCCTTTAGTTACATTCGCACTAAGGACTGGGAACTCTAACATCTTATCAAGTTCAATAAGTCTTTCATAACCATAGTTAAAATCATGATTACCTGCTACCATAGCATCATATCCTAATGCATTCATTACCTTTGTCATTGCTTCGCCCTTTGTTGTCGTGATAAGTGGCAAACCATGAAGTGTATCTCCACCATCTAAAAGAAGCACATGATCTTTTCCGTATCTTGTTCTTAATTGATTTACTTTGTCTGCTACTTTAGCAAATCCCATTCCATCACTTGATGTTTCTTCAATTCTTGTATGACTATCATTTGTATGAATGACTGTCATAAAGTCTGTATAGGTTGGATGTAATCCTGCTTGAATAAGGTCTAATTCTGTTACAGCTCCAACATTTACTGTTCTACCATCAGCTGATGTTGGAAGTACAATTGTACCATTGTTAATAGCTTCTACTGCTATTTTTCTAAGTTCCAGATTCCATTCATTCCCTACTATTTTCCAATTATTATCTGCTACTGGAGTAATTGTACCTTCTTTTTCAATATACTCTTTAATGTAAGTTCTAAGTGCTTTTGGATCTGATGTGAAATAAGGTGTTCCACTAATAATCTTTTCACCACTTGGCCCAATTCCACTATAACGATAGTCATTAATCGCTAATTTAAGTACTGTATCATCTGCTAAAGGTTCCCCTTTATACATAACATCTTTAATACGGCTACCAACTGGCTCACTAATATCTACTGTATAATCTACACCTTGGAACATATCATAAGCGTACACACGAATATTAGGATTAAAGCTGATTGTTAAATCGCCTGGTTTAAATGTGTTGTAATAAGATACAGACCATTCCATATAATTTTTAAGTTCTTTACCTGTTACTTCAATACCTACTAATGTATTTGCATATTGATAAATATCAAATACATTAGCAAAGTTTAATTCACCTTTTGGTAGGTTTGCTGATGGTTTAAATAATGCTGCTGCTGCAACATCGGCCCCTGTTGCTTCTAACTGAACATTATTAATAAGGTCAATGAGACCAGTATCTTTAATTTGAGCTTCTGGAATACCTTTTACTTCGGAAGCTGGATGGAAGTCTTCTGTTGCCACACCAATAGTATTTTCTAAAAATGCTTTTGTTTCTTTATCATAAGGTGCCGCTACTTTTGTTGCACCTTCGTCAGCTGTATAATCTGCAAGTTTCAAAATAGTTGTTTGCTTATCTGTAACTTTCTTTGTATCTTTATTGATTGTTAAGTCAAAACGAACAACTTCTCTGTCTTTATAAGGTGCTGCTACAAGCACACCATTAATATTTTCATTGACTGTGATATGGTCATGCCCAACTAAGAAAGCATCTATCTCTGGACATCTTTCTGCCACTAATCTTGCAGCATCTCCTCCATCTTGTTCATGTCTTGAATCAAGACCAGCATGAGCTGTAGCAATAATAACATCTACTTGTTCTTTCTCTTTTAAAATCTTAACATATTTTTGGGCTTCATCAGCCATATGCTTAAACTCTAAGTCCTTAACACCTTCCTTATTTGCATCCCATGATGGAACTGAAGGTACAGTAAGCCCAAGTACACCAACTTTTACACCGTCAAATTCTTTTACTATGTATGGTGTAGCAAAGTTTTCTCCTGTGGCTTTCTCATAAATATTAGCTGAAAGAATAGGGAATTTAGCTTCTTTTTTAAGTTTTTCAATCATCGGAACACCAAAGTTAAATTCATGGTTTCCTAGTGTCATGCTATCATATCCAATGTAGTTCATCATATCCATTACTGGATTAGGCTTAGATAAATCTGTATTGTATAAGTCATCTGTCATAATGGTTCCTTGAATTGTATCACCATTATCAATTACTAATGTATTAGGATTCTCCGTGCGTGTTTGTTTAACCAATGTTGCAGTTCTAGTAAATCCACTATTTTCATAGTCTTTTGCTGCTTCGTACACATAACTTGTCAAATTACCATGCATGTCACTTGTGCCCAAAATCGTAAGCTTAACTTCTGTACTGCCAGGTGTTGCTGCTTTTACATAAGTTGGTATAATCATTGCAAAAGCCATGACTAAAGATAGTAAAAAGCTCAAACCTTTCCTTGTACTTTTTTTCATTTTGTAACCCCCTATATTTTGGTAATTTTAGTCCTACAGTATATGTATATTACTATTTAGGACTATCATTCATAATAATTGTAACATATTTAACATTTTAATCAAAATATATTATAATTTTCTTTAAATTTATTTCATATTAACTTAATATTTATCTTCATTCTAATTTTTATCTTTGATTAAGTTATTTACATAAAAAAGCTGCTGCACTAAGTGCAACAGCTTTTTTATATTATTATTCGTTTGTTACGAGTTTAAGTTTTTCTGTTTGATCCACAGTTGTAAGTGTATCAACAATTTCTTCTAAGTCACCATCAAGGATAGTATCTAATCTGTGTAATGTAAGACCTACACGGTGATCTGTTACTCGCCCTTGTGGGAAGTTATAAGTACGGATACGTTCACTACGGTCACCTGTACCTACTTGGCTTTTCTTTTCTGCTGCCATTTCTGCATGTTGCTTAGCTTGTTCCATATCATAGAGTCTAGCACGTAATACTTTAAGTGCTTTTTCTTTATTTTTAAGCTGTGATTTTTCATCTTGGCAAGATACAACAAGACCTGTTGGAACGTGTGTTGCACGTACAGCAGAGTCTGTTGTATTTACACACTGACCACCATTACCAGATGCTCTAAATACGTCAATACGTACATCATTCATGTTAAGTTCTACATCTACCTCTTCTGCCTCTGGTAAGATTGCTACTGTAACTGTTGATGTATGGATACGTCCACCTGACTCTGTTGATGGGATACGTTGCACACGATGTACGCCACTTTCATACTTAAGTTTAGAATATACACCTTGCCCTTTAATCATAAAGATAACTTCTTTGAATCCACCGATACCACTTTCGTTAACTTCCATAAGCTCTGTTTTCCATTTTTGACGTTCTGCATAACGATTGTACATACGGTAAAGGTCAGCTGCAAATAATGCTGCTTCATCTCCACCTGCACCACCACGAATCTCTACGATAACGTTTTTCTCGTCATTAGGGTCCTTTGGAAGAAGTAAAAGTTTGATTTCATTTTCCAGTGGTTCAACACGTTTTTTGTTTTCTGAAAGCTCTTCTTTTACAAGTTCTCTAAAATCATCGTCTAACTTGTCTTCAAGCATCATTAATGCATCTTCAATTGCTGCTAACGTATCTTTATACTCTTTATATTTTTCCACAATAGGTCTTAAATCACTGTGTTCTTTCATCAGTTTTTGCCATCTGTCTTGGTCTGCAATAACCATTGGATCGCTGATCATTTCACCTATGTCTTCAAATTTTTGTACCAGATCTTCTAACTGATCAAACATTCATTCACCTCATTAAAAAAATTATATTTTAGTACCAATAACAACACGATCACGATGTGCTAAGTCTTGGATTAATTGAACATCTTTAAAGCCTTCTTGTTCTAAAATAGCACATACATCTTTTCCTTGTAAATAACCTATTTCATAAGCTAATAATCCATTAGGTTTTAAATACTTTTTACCCTCTTTTGTAATTTCACGATAGAACCTTAGCCCATCCCCTTCATCAGTTAAGGCTTTACGTGGTTCAAATTCTTTTACCTCTTGCATTAGCCCCTTACATTCTTCAAAAGTAATATACGGTGGATTGGAAACGATTAAATCTAAACTCTCTTCTTCTCCATCATAATCTGCAAACACATCACTTTTCAAGAGGGTAATACGTTCTTGTAAATTATGTTTTTTAATATTTTTATCTGCTACATCTAAGGCATTCTGACAAATATCTATTCCTTCTAATATAAGTCCATCTATATAATGTGCTAAAGAAACACTAATACACCCAGACCCTACACCTACTTCAACTGCTTTTGCTAACTTATGTGTTTTGCTATAGTTTATGATAGCCTCAATAAGACTTTCTGTGTCTTGTCTCGGGATAAGTACGCGTTCATCTACATAAAACTCTAATCCCATAAATTCTTGATTATTTGTAATATACTGAAGAGGTGTACCACCAGCACGTCTTGCTATCATATACATAAAAGATTCTTTTAAATGCTCTGTCATTCGTTCATTCCCATGTAGCAAAAGTTCACTCATATTGCAGTGTAATACATGAAGAGCAAGTAATCTTGCATCGATTGTTGCATCAGGTTTATTATAGCTCATAAGTACGTCTCTACCTAATGCTATCATCTGATTAACAGTTGCATCTTTTAGTTGTTCCCTCGCTATGTTCATTATCTAAAACTCCTTTTACTGCAGCAATCGCTACTTCTATTTGTTTATCATCTGGTTCAAGAGTTGTAAATGATTTTTGAAGCCACATACCTGGTTTACTTAGAAGAATAGCAAGCTTATTACTATCTGCTTTTCTAGCCCATCTAATAAATTCATATGAAATACCAGCTACAACTGGTACCATTACAATACGTACTACCATACGTAACCAGACACTCTCTGTTGTAAATAAACTAAATACTAGAATACTTACAATCATAACAACAAATAAGAAGCTTGTCCCACAGCTTTTATGAAGTCTAGAGCACTTTCTAACATTCTCTACAGTAAGTTCTTGCTCTTTTTCTAGACAGTTAATTGTCTTATGTTCAGCTCCATGATATTGAAATGTACGCTGAATATCTTTCAAGCAAGTTACTAATTTCATATATCCTAAGAAGATGGCAATTCTAAATGCACCTTCTACTAAATTGAGCACAAATGAGGACTCTATGAAGCCTTTAAATAAGGTACTCATAAGCATTGGTAAAATCATAAAGATTCCAATTGCAAGGACAAAGGAAATACACATGGTCACACCAATTAAAAACTTCTCTGCCTTATCGCCTAATTTTTCCATAAGCCATTTTTCAAACTTACTTTCTTCTAGCTCTTCATCATCGCCAAAGACTTCCGCAGAATAACTCAAAGTTTTGACACCAAGTGTAAGGGACTCTACAAAGACTGCGATACCTCTTAATATAGGCCATCTAAGTATTTTATATTTGTCTAAAATACTCTTTGTATCTTGTACATCAACTACAATCTCTTCATCTGGTTTTCTAACAGCGACAGCGTAGATTTTTCTACCCTTCATCATAACGCCTTCAATAACTGCTTGGCCACCAATGTCTGTTCTTGCCATTATTGCACCTCCTCATTTTAAGAAACTATAAAATCTAAAGTTCAGATAAAATCAAAGTACCATCTGAACTAAGACCTCTATTTATATTAAATTATACAACATAAAAGTAAAGCTTTCGTGTCGAATAAAAAAAAAGAGTTGAGACCATCCTCTCAACCCCTCTCGTTTACGATTATTAAACGTTGTATTTTTTGTTGAATTTATCAATTCTACCTTTAGCTTGTGCAGCTCTTTGTTTACCAGTGTAGAAAGGATGACAATTAGAGCAAACTTCTACGCGAATATCTGATTTAGTTGAACGTGTTTTAATTGTGTTACCACAGTTACATACAACTTCAAGTTCTTCGTATTTTGGTTGGATTTCTTTATTCATGCTATTCACCTCTTTCATGTTTCTTTCTATGTTAATTCAAACGTTAACAATACTATTATGACAACGTTAGTATTATATCATGCTTATTTTCAAATTGCAAGGACAAATCCTATGGGTTTTGCTTCATTTTTTCAACAAAAAATGTGTTTGTTGGATATTTAAGCATTTTACTGATAAGCCCCTCTGTAACTTCTGCCGAACTTCCACGAGACATCTCTCTTCTGATGTTATATGCTACATTTGCTTCATCTGGTGTTAAAAGTAAATCATCCCTTCTAGTACCTGACTTGTAGATATCAATAGCAGGGAAAATTCTACGTTCTGAAAGAGATCTATCTAAAACAAGTTCCATGTTACCCGTTCCCTTAAACTCTTCAAAAATAACTTCATCCATTTTACTGCCTGTTTCTACAAGAGCAGTTCCCAAAATAGTTAAACTTCCACCATTTTCTATCTTTCTTGCAGCACCGAAAAACTTCTTCGGCATATGCAGTGCAGCTGGATCAAGCCCTCCTGATAAAGTACGTCCACTTGGTGGAATTGTCAAGTTATAGGCCCTTGCCATTCTTGTAATACTATCTAGTAAAATAACAAGGTCTTTCCCTTGTTCAACCATACGTTTTGCACGTTCAAGTACCATCTCAACAACTTGTTTATGATGCTCTGGTGGTTCATCAAATGTTGATGCGACAACTTGTACGTCTTGTCCCTCTATACTTCTTCTAATATCTGTTACCTCTTCTGGCCTTTCATCTATAAGAAGAACGATCAGGGATACATCTTTATGATTATGTGTAATCGCATTAGCAATATGCTTTAAGAGAACAGTTTTACCTGCTTTAGGTGGTGCTACAATAAGCCCCCTTTGCCCTTTTCCAATAGGTGCAATTAAGTCTATGATTCTAGTTGATAATACACTTTCATCATATTCTAAAGAAAGTCTTTGCTTTGGAAATACCGGTGTGAGTGTTTCAAAGTTCGGTCTATACTTAGCCTTTTCTGGACGATCACCATTGACTTTATGAACATATAAAAGTGCTCCGGCCTTCTCTCCTTCTTTAGGCTTACGCATATCCCCCTCTATCCAATCTCCCGTCTTTAAATTAAATCTGCGAATTTGTGAAATAGATAAGTAAATGTCATTTTCACCACGCATAAAATTACGCGCACGTAAAAAGCCATATCCATCAGGCATAATTTCTAAAATTCCTGCACCTGTCATACGGTCTGTACGACTTAATTGTGTTGGCTCTTCTACTTCTTCTTCATCAATTTCTGCTTCTTCAACATTTTCTTCATAGGTTGAAGCATTACTTACTTTCATTTCTACACTTGAATTACTTTGAACTACTTGTTGTTCTTGAACAGAGTCAGATTGGTTAATTAAAGATGGGGCAACTTGATTAGAATTGTTAGACATAAGAAGATCAATAATTTCAGCCTTTTTAAGCTTACTTATATTCTTGTGACCTTTTTCTTTTGCAAGTTCTCTTAACTGAGCTAATGTCATGTTTTGAATTGTATCCATTCAATACTAGCTCCTTTATTTTCTATTATTTTTATTTAGTGTAGCATATTTAAGCCCGCATTTACAAGGTCATTTTTTACCTATTACTCACATTTTTTGTACTTTTACACTTTATATAAAAAGAGACAATAATAATCATTGCCTCTTTTACTTATTTGTATAGCTTTAATAGATACTTATTTTTAATATCTTCTGGTTTGAGAGGTGCATCCCATAAGTAGCCTTGACCCATCTCACATCCCATTTCTTGTATAATTTCTAATTGTTCAAGAGTTTCTATACCTTCAGCTATAGTTTGCAAACTCAATGCTTTTGCCATAGATATAATAGCACTTACTATGGCCCTATCTTGAGGATTCTTAGTGATTTCTCTTATAAACGAAATATCTATTTTTAGATGATCAAATAAAAACTTCTTAAGATACCCCAATGAAGAATAACCTGTTCCAAAATCATCTATGGCTATCTTAAATCCATAATTTCTAAGTTCTAAAATAGTTTGTTGTGCCATTTCAACTTCTTGTATCACCATATTTTCCGTAATCTCAAGCACAATAAGGCTTGGTGGAATATTGTATTTTTCTAACATATTAATAATATCATTAGATAGATTAGGATTTTTAAATTGAAGCATTGATAAATTAATCGAAATAGGTACAATACTATATCCTTCATCAATCCATTCTCTTAGTTGTCTACATACTTCTTCAATGACCTGTACACCCACTTGCTCAATGAGTTCTAGTTGCTCAAGTAAATCAATAAACTTACTCGGCATTACTATTTCACCACTTTGTTTTTTTCTCCTTAGTAATGCTTCCATCCCCGTAAGGGTTTCTCTTTCTAAATCAATAAATGGTTGATAGTATACAATAAATTCATTATTTTTATATGCTTGGTGTATATCACTCTCTTGTAACATCCTCATTTGTACTTCATCTTGTATCTGATCTTCATAAAAAATAACTTTATTTTTCCCTAGACATTCTTTTGCTCTCGCAAGTGCTATTTGTACTTTATTAATGAGCTGTCCTGGTTTTTTTGCATGAGTAGGAAACATACTCACTCCTACTGACATTTCAATATAAATTTCTTTTTCCTCAATTTTAAATGGCTTATGTATATGGTTAAAAATAATATTAATGAATTCAATTACTTCTGCTTGCTCTTCTACATCTTCATAAATTACAGCAAAAATATCTGAATTAAGTTTTGCTATCGCCCCATCCTTATGTAATACTTTGTATAATCTATCTGCAATTTCCTTCATTAATGCATCACCAGTTGTTAATCCATAGGTATTATTAATATAGCTCATCTTGCTAATATCAAACAAAACAACTGCAAAACTTGCATTTTCTTTCTTTACTTTACTATAAATATGTTCTATGAAAGCTGCTTGATTTGGTAATCCAGTAACTTCATCAATATATTTTAATCGATGTAATTTTTCTTGTAAGCGTTTTGCTCCTGTTATATCTTTTCCTATAGCTATGTATAATACAAGTTCACCATTCCTATCCTTAATACCGGATAATGTTAATGAAAGATAAAATTCTGCTTGCTTTTTATTTTTATTTAGTGTAATGGTCTCAAACTTTCTATTTTGTCCTATAGCAAGAAGAGCACGTTCTTTAAGGGTTGTATTATATGTATTTATATCCCATGGTGCCTTCATAGGATCTTGTAAAATTTCTTCTTTTGAATATCCAGATAAGCGTTCTACGTGTCTATTGATATAGATCATTTTCCCCTGTTTATCATAAATAACCAACCAATCTTCTATTTCATCAATAAGTTCTGCCAAGATTTCATTTATAATGACATCTTGTAAGTTCAATATGTTCTCCACTCACCTGCCTCCTAAGTTGGTCACTAGATATGTTGATTACCCCTTTGTAGTGCAATCACACCTGTTCTTACACTTTCAATAATTTCATAGTCTCTAACTGTATCAATAAATTCATCAATCATATCTTTACTATTACATATTTCAAATACAACTACTTCAGTATCAATATCTATTACTTTTACGCTATAACGTTCAGTAAGCTCTTTAATTTTACTACATAACTCCGGCTTTAATGCTACCTTAATAATTGCAAGTTCTCTTATAATATCCTTTTTAGCATCTAATACTTTTACCTTTTTAATATCTACTAACTTTTCAACTTGTTGTTGTATTTGATAAATAGAATTTTCATCTTCAGTAACTGAAATAGTAATTCTAGAGATTTGTTTTTCATGAGTTTCTTCTCCAGCAAAGCTATTTAAGTTGAATCCTCTTCTTGTAAAAAGACCTGCTATACGTGCAACTACCCCATAATTATTTTCAACAAGTACTGAGATAATAGTATTTTTCATGTGGTCACTCCCCTTTTTATTTATATGAATTATTATACCATATTCCATATTTTATTTACTATTATTTTTATAATATTCAGCATCCTGTAGATAATCCTTAATAAATATGAAAAAAGGACTGTTACATTAAACAGTCCCTTTTTATTACTTACTTTTTTTAACTTTTTGTTTTTTTAACCTAGAAAGCTTCTCTGGGCTATCCACACTATATATTTTTAGCTTATGCGCTACTCGTTCTTCAACTTGAGCTGCCGGTACTCCAGTTAAGACCTCGATTCCTTCCCTAAAAGAAGTAATAGCATAAATATGGAATTTCCCTTGCTCTACAGCCTTAATTACTTCTTCATCCAAGACCAAATCACCTTTATTTTGATCTGGAATCATAACCCCCTGCTTTCCAGTTAATCCTTTTTGCTTACAGACTCTATAAAAGCCCTCTATTTTGTCATTGATACCACCAACAGGTTGAATTTGTCCATATTGATTAATAGAACCTGTAACTGCTATTCCTTGCCTTAGAGGTACTTCTGATAAGCTTGATAAAATTGCATAAAGTTCTGCACTTGATGCACTGTCTCCGTCTACTCCCCCATAGCTTTGCTCAAAACAAATCTTTCCACATAAACTTAATGGATAGTTTTGTGCAAAGTGATTACCTAAGAAACCTGTAATAATTTGAACACCCTTTGAATGAATACTTCCACTTAACCCTACAGCGCCTTCAATATCAACAACACCACTCTTCCCTCTATAAGTCGTTGCTGTGATTCTAACAGGCCTTCCAAAAGAAAAATCTCCAACTGAATATACAGCTAATCCGTTAATCTGTCCTACTTTTTTCCCCATTACATCAACTAAAAATATATTTTTGGCGTATTTCTCTTCTATATTTTTTTGTAACGTGTCTTTAAAAAGCATCTTCATTCGTCTTGCTTGGATAATATTATCCTTAGTTATAGTCCCTTGTGCAAATACACTTGCTTCTCTTACTAAATCCATTATAGGTTGTAAGTTAGCACTCATTTTTTCTTGGCTTTCCGCTAACCTATGGCTGTACTCCACAAGTTGCAGTATGCCATCACAGCTTACTGGTGGTAAATCTTCTTTATTACACAGAGATTTTATTTGACTAGCTATATTCATAATAGCTACTTCACCACTTGTAATTGTATCTTTAAAATCAATATTAATCTTGAAGAGATCTTTAAAACTTAAATCCATTTCAGTTAATAAATGATAAATCTCATAATCACCTACTAAAATAACTTTAAAATCTACAGGTATAGGCTGAGGAGTTATACCAATAGTATTGGTGTTATTTCCTCCACCCATGCTTTCAATATTTACCTCTCCTGTCTTTAATGTTCTTCTAATAAGGTCAAAAGAACCCGGATAATCTAAAAGGTCTTTTACATAAAGTAATAAATAACCTCCATTTGCCTGATGTAACATCCCTGCTGAAATTTGATTAAAATCTGTATGACTTGTAGTGACTTCAGTATCAATGCGTATTTTTCCTACTAAATGTCCCTGGCTTAAATCTCTTGATGTTATAATCGGCGCACCTTTTAATCCCCCATTATCAACAAGTACATTAATGCTATAATGATTAACTTTTTCACTAACACCACTGTTCCCAAGCCATGGTAAAAGACCTTTAATATCCTGCCCTTCACTATTGCTATTCCCAGCAAAGATGCTCACATCTTCTAAAATATCATTTGCAATATCATCTAGATATTGGCTAACTTCATCATAGCTTCCATAGGTATCTTTAAGGTATTTCATGTAATAGCCTACTTCATTTAATACAATTGTTTCATCTATATCATCCATATATTGACTATATAACTTTTCAATATCTCTTACTTTTTTCAGCACTTCTTCTGAGAACTCAGATAGTTGATCTATACCTTCTTCTATCGTATGTTTGTCTGCATCATCTAATTTTTCATATGCATCCATTGAAAGAGGCTTTCCTTCTAATGTAAGAGGAATAAAACCTAATCCTTCTTCTGCCATTTTTACTTGAAATCCCATGTCTTTCGCATATGTTTTTAATTCAGCTAAAGCCTCTTCTTTTTTTTCATCTAGTTCAGTTATTAATTTTTGTCTTTTCTTTTCTGCCTCAAGAGTATCAAGTCTATCTTTTAATTCATTTATTAAAAACTGTTTAAATTCTTTCATATCATTTTTAAAGCGTATACCATCCCCTGGCTGCATCCATATAACTTTAGGTGTGGAAGGGTTTTCAAAATTATATATATAACACATATCTGGGGGAACATTTCGTTTGGTTGCCTTATCCTTAAGCCTTCCAAGTACGTAGTCAAAAATAGTTTTCTGATCTGATCCTGATATATACATGTTATAACCTTTTGCACCTAACTGTAAGCCAAATTCAAGTGTTGCCAGAGCATTTTCTTGATCGATTATGCTTTCATCCGCTTTAATTTCATCTGTTGTACTAAAGGTAATGCCTGTATTTGTATATGGGATTTTGAGTTCTTCCCATTTAAGCTCTAAGTTGTTCTTCATAGTGACCCCCCCATAATTACACTATATTCAAGAAGGCTTATATGCTTTACAATTTTCGTCGATTTCTGACATATTTTCACAGATTAAATTGATATTAACAAATTTTTTCAAACTTAATATTTATAATTTTAATATAAACCATTACTAAACTTATCCATTTTTTGAAATTATGATTTTTAATTTTTTTATATTATCAAATAATAGTTTTTTATCTTTTCTTCTAATATATAAGTACGTTATATTCTAAAACAAACAAAGCCTTTTCTTTTTTTGTTTAGTATTTAAAAACTTTTAATCATCTATTAGTTGTCCATTTTAATAACACTATTACTAAACCTAATATATAGCTATATAAAATTTTCTATTGCATTCTTATTCCATCTATGAATATAATATCAATGTTAAAAATTTATGATTATTTTCTAGGAGGTCTATTCGCACATGGAACATTTAGACGTACCAAAACTGAAGTTACATGGTTTTAATAACCTTACAAAAACTTTAAGTTTTAACATGTATGATATCTGCTATACCAAAACCCCTAAGGATCGAGAAGCTTATATTGATTATATAGATGAACAATATAACGCGGATAGACTTACACAAATACTAACTACTGTTACTCAAATTATTGGGGCTAACATTCTTAATATCTCAAAGCAAGACTATGAACCTCAAGGTGCCAGTGTAACTATTTTAATTTCAGAGAATCCATTACCTCAACCTAGTGTTGATCAACAATGTGCTTCACCAGGACCAATTCCTGAGATTATTGCAACCCACCTTGATAAAAGCCATATTACTGTACATACATATCCTGAATATCATCCTACAGATGGTATTAGTACTTTTAGAGCTGACATCGACGTTTCAACATGCGGAGAAATTTCACCGTTAAAAGCGCTTAACTATCTTATTCACTCTTTTGATGCTGATATGATGACACTTGATTATAAAGTTCGTGGTTTCACACGTGATATTACAGGTAATAAACTCTTTATCGATCATCCAATAGATTCTATCCAAAACTTTATTCCTGAACACATTAAACATCTTTATCATATGATTGATGTAAATGTTTATCAAGAAAATATCTTCCATACAAAATGCAAGTTAAAAAACTTTGATCTTAACAATTATCTATTTGGATATACAAAAGATGAGTTACACCCTGGTACAGCACAATCTATTGCAAAAAAAGTCCGTCATGAGATGGACGAAATTTTCTATGGCACTAATGTAACAGAAGCCATGTTTACAATAGATGATTATTAATAACATGAAGGAGATAACTATGATTGATTTATGGTATACAGAGAATCATCAAGAAGATACTAGATTCTCAATTAAAGTAAAAGAGCATCTGCATTCTGAAAAAAGTCCTTTTCAACAAATTGACTTCTTTGAAAGTGATACCTTTGGTCGTTTCTTTACTCTAGACGGATTAATGATGGTAACCCAAAAAGATGAATTTATTTATCATGATATGATTACTCACATTCCTATGGCGGTTAATCCTAGTATAAAAAGAGTTCTCATTATCGGTGGTGGAGATGGTGGTACTGCACGTGAAATTCTCCGCTATAATCATATTGAAAAAGTAGATATGGTTGAAATTGATGAGCGTGTTGTTCGTCTATGTCAGCAATATCTTCCTCAGACTGCTTGTCAGTTAGATCAAGACCCTCGTCTTACTCTTTATTTTGAAGATGGGCTTAAATTCGTTCAAGAAGCGAATGATGAAATTTACGACCTCATCTTAGTAGATTCAACTGATCCTATCGGACCTGGCGAAGGTCTCTTTACTTATGATTTTTATAACAACTGTAAACGTGTACTTAGTGATGCTGGTATTTTAATTAATCAACATGAAAGTCCTTATTATGAATCTTACGCTCATGAAATGAAACGTGCACACTCTAAAATCAAAGCTACATTCCCTATCGCAAAGGTTTATCAATTCCATATGCCTACATATCCTTCCGGTCATTGGTTATTTGGCTTTGCATCTAAAAAGTATGACCCATTAGCAGATCTTCAAAAAGAAACCTGGATGAATTTTGGACTTCGTACACGTTATTATAATACAGATTTACATATGGGCGCTTTTATGCTCCCAACCTACGTAAAGGAGAGTCTAGAAAATGCATAATGTAAGTACTACACAACAATTCATTGGTTTTGATGCCTCTTATGAGTCTTCACAGATAGTCTTAGTAGGTGCTCCCTTTGATGGAACAACTAGTTTTAGGCCAGGTACTCGATTTGCCCCTAGCGTTATTCGTCCTGATTCTTATGGGCTTGAAACCTATTCTCCTTATTTAGATTTAGATCTTGAAGATTATAGTCTTTGTGACATCGGAGATATCGAACTGCCATTTGGTAATACCAAAAACGCACTTAAAGAAATTCAAACCACTATCACACAAATTGTTAATGATAATAAAAAGCCATTAATGATTGGTGGAGAGCACTTGGTTTCACTCCCTGCTCTTCAATCACTTTACGAAAAACATCCTGACTTATGTATCATCCACTTAGATGCACATACTGATTTACGTGATGATTATATGGGCGAAAAACTATCACATGCTTCTGTTATTAGACGCGCTTGGGATTTCTTAGGTGATCATCGCATTTATCAATTCGGCATACGCTCTGGTACTAAAGAAGAGTTCAATTGGGCAAAAGAACATACTTATCTTAATCCCTTTAATTTAGAGACCTTTGAAGATATCACTATTAAGTTAAAGGATCGCCCTGTCTACTTAACAATAGATTTAGATGTTTTAGATCCTTCAATTTTCCCTGGCACCGGCACCCCTGAACCAGGTGGCATCTGCTTTAATACATTAATATCCGCTCTTAAATCATTAACATGTCTTAACCATCTCGTTGGAGCTGATATTGTAGAATTGTCTCCTCACTATGACCCATCTGGCGTATCTACTGCCGTATGTTGTAAAGTAGTCCGAGAAGTTGCACTACTTCTTGCTCATAAATAATTAAACGTTATTAATATAAAAAGAAGCTCATGTATATAAAATACATGAGCTTCTTTTTATATTAGCTATTAAAGTAATTCTGTCATTAATTCCATACTTGTTTTTGGTGATAAGTATGAAAGTGGTACATCAAATACTGATTTTGCACCTTTCATACCTTCTTTATTCATTCTTACAGCTGCTCTAGCATATGCTACTAAAACATTTGCTGTGAATTGTGGATTACTATCTAGTTTAAGTGAGAATTCAATAATTTGTTTACTTTCTTCTTCAAATCCTGTAGCACCACTTCTAAATACAAATCCACCATGTGGCATTTTTGCATGATCTCTTCTTAATTCTTCTTCACTGATAAAGTTTACAATTGTATTGTAATCTGAGAAGTAGTTTGGCATTGTTTTGATTGTATTTTCAATCTCAGCTAAATCTGCTCCATCTTCTGCAACTACAAAACATTCACGAAGATGTTTATCTCTTGTTGCAAGTTCTGGATTTTCACCATTTCTTACACTCTCCACTGCTTCATTCATTGGAATAGTATATTGGATACCATTTTTAACGCCTTTAACACGTCTGATCGCATCTGAATGTCCTTGACTTACACCTTTACCCCAGAAAGTATAATCTTCTCCTACTGGTAAGATTGCTCCTGACATCATACGAATCATTGAGAATAAACCTGGATCCCAACCTACAGAAATAACACTTGTTGTATTAGCTTCAGTTGCCACTTCATTTACGTTTGTAAAGTATTCTGGAATACGCGCATGTGTATCAAAACTATCAATAGTATTAAAGTGACGTGCGATTTCTGGCCCTTGTACTGGTAAATCAGTAGCAGATCCTCCACATAAAATCATAACATCAATTTTACCTTTATAACTTTCTAAAGCATCCATATGCTCAACTTTTGCTGTAGCATTATGAATTTGAAGTGTTTCTGGCGCTCTTCTTGTAAAAACAGCTACAAGTTCCATATCTGGATTTTGATTTAATGCTGCCTCTACACCACGTCCAATATTACCGTAACCTACTATTCCTACTTTAATTGTACTCATATTTATTGCCCTCCTCGTAGTATATTAAATTATTTTATTTCAATATAGTTTCACTATTAGTAGTCTTAAAAAGAACTACTAATAGTATAATGCCTTATGCCTTTTATTGTCAACATACTTTATCACTTTGTTAGATATATACTATTATTTTGTAATTAGTCTAAATATTTATTTACTTTTTGTACAATTTTCTATATGATTATATTAACACTTATTTGATATAATCTGGAGGTTAATCATGGATATTAAAATTCTGTCTCCCGGTGAAAAGCTCAAAGTATTACGTCAGCAATATAAAATTAAACAATCCGAATTATGTGGAACATACATTACAAGAAATATGCTTAGTATGATTGAAACAAATAAAACTGCTCTTAATCCCTCTACTGCCCAAGTATTATTTGAAAATATGAGGGAGCTTTGTAAAGCTAAAGGATTACCATTCAATACCACTCTAGAATATTTACTAGAATCTCCTACTATACAGGCACAATCTATCGCATCAACTTTTATTTCTAATCTTATATCACATCCTGAGTTAATTAAAACTTCTTTACATAATAACGATTTCTTTCAAATGTCTCTCCTATTAGAAAAATATAATCTTAATCAAGAACGTACAATTCTTTTTGAAATTGCAGGTACTTTTTTTGAATCACAACACCTTTATAGAGAGGCTTTAACTTATTTTCTAGTTAGCTTAGAATGTATTAACCAAAAAGATGCGGATCCTAAATACATCGATATAACTTATCATCTTATGCATTGTCACTATTATTTAAATCAGTTTAAAGACGTTCTGGATTACTCATATCTCTTCTTACATTATCAGCCTCATTGTTCCTCCTGTTATACTGAACAAGTTTATAACTATACTATTCATTCTTATTATAAACTCCTTAAATATGCAGAAGCATTAGATTTAATAAGCATCTATCGGGAGCATTTTACTTTAACAACAGAATTAAAATTTATAAAAGCGCATTGCCTTCGTAAGCTTAACAGACCTAAAGAAGCTATTTCCTTGTATGATTCTTTATTAAAACAGCATGATTTAGCCCTAGAAGAAGAAATCAAGATTAATCTACATCTTATACATACTCATTTAGAATGTTCAAACCTCTTACAAGCTAATAAGCTTTTTGAGAAAGTCTTACCACTTATTCATATTTACAAAAAAGTTAGCTATGGAGATGATTTGATTGAAATCTATGGCTATCTTGCTAGTATTTATGCCACCCAGAAAGAATTTGATATTGCACTTAAATATACCTGCCTTGCTCTAAATCAAATATTATTAAAACTTGATTCCTCAAGAATAAATACTATTTTAGATCAGACATTGACCTATATCTCTTCTTGTTCTATCAGCTCACAGGCTGAATTTATAAAGTTATATGGCAAGATACTATGTTCTCCATTAACCGTAGATGCTTCTTATACACTTAATATACTTATACTAAGCTATTATTCTGATACACCTAACCTTATGCCTTATATTGTTTCTTCCATTGAAGCAAACAATACCTTAAATAAAAAAAAGATACCCACATATTAATATGCGGGTATCTTTTTTATTAAGATTATTCATTAATTGGTTTCATTGTTGGGAAATGTTACCCCTTCATTTATAACTCTCTGTTACTCTGTATATCCCTATTTTAGGATATTCCTTTTTATTATTTATTTTAAAACTCTATGCTACTTTATATAAGTGGTCGTATATCTGTCGTAAGATTGTCGTAAGCTAGATTATCTTAACTTGAACTGTCTTCTGTTCATTAAAATAATCTTCAAAGTTAATTAACTCTGTACGTTTAAAATCCTTTGTAGCTTCTGCGTAAATATTCATTGTAATCTCTGCATCAGCATGTCCTAGAATGTCCTGCATTGCCTTTATATTTACTCCTGCTTCACACATCCTTGTCGTAAATGTATGTCGTAAGGAGTGATTACTAAATCTAGGGAGTGTAATTACATTTTGCTTACTATGATCTAATACTTCATAATTACAATCTCGAATAATTCTCCTTAATGCCTTATTAAGTGTTCCCTGATGTTGTACGCCACCAAAGCGATTGATGAAAATAAAATCTGTATATCCATCTACAACTGCATTACACTTTAAATCACATTCTTCTTGATATTGCCTTTCTAAAAGAAATGCTTCTTTTACCTTTGGCACCATAGGAATTATTCTTTTTCCTGCTTCTGTCTTTGGCGTATTGATAGCGAATGAACAACCTTCTGCTTTTCCCCTACTATAATAAACTAGGGTATGGTTAACACTTATCGTTTCATCTTCTAAATCAATATCACACCAACGCAATCCAGTAATTTCTCCTACTCTCATTCCAGTCCATAGCAGTATTATAAAAATAGGATACCATCTATTATATTGCCCTTGTTTACGTAAAAACGATTCGAATAATTCTTGTTCCGATACAGTAAGTGCTTTTCTTTTCTCCGAGTCATTATTATGAGCCCTTTTTAACTCTTTCAAAGCATTATCTGAAGGATTATATCTAAGATACTCATCCTCTACCCCAATCTCTAGAACTTGATGTAACACTGTATGAATACTATCAATAGTTGAGATTTTAAGTTTTCTTTCATCCAAAAGCAGATTATAAAATGCTCTAACATCTGTCCTTTTTAAATCTACTATCTTAGTATTTCCAAACTCTGATTCTACAAACTGTGTATACATATACTTATAATTTTGAAGTGTATTATCTTTTAATCCTCTTTTTAACTGTATCCATAGCTTATATAAATCATTTATTGTGAAATCTTTTTTATCTGCTCTTATTCCGTCTAATACATCCTTAAGAACATCTGCTTCTTTATTGCGTAGTTCTTCAAGGGTCTTCGCATAAATAGAATGACGTTTACCTCTTTTGTCTCTCCACTTATACTCAAATGTACCATTTGCTCTTTGGTATTCTCCATCTTTTAATACTCGATTTTTATTATCCTTTCGTCTCTCTACTGCCATGATAATTTCTCCTTTCATAACATTAAAGAGAACACGCTCAAAATTATTATATCTCAACCGTGTTCTTATTGTCTATTATAAAATTACATTAATATTTGATTATATTGAATATATTTCTTCTATGTATTTATCAAATAGCTTCCGCTTAATAAGTCTTTTGCTACCACACCATAGTACAAAACGACAATTCCTATCGTTTGTAAGGTCTCTTAGCTTATTAATACCTATCCCAAAGTATGCAGATGCTTCTTCAAGTGTAAGATTTGATTTTTCCCATATTGGTACTTCTTTAGCCATATAATCCCCCTTTGCACAAACACCCTCTAGGAGTAATCTATTTTTCTTCTAATGCACGTTTCTTTAAATCATCATAATCTACATATTCCTTTGCAGGAATAGAAAAAGTTCTATATTCTCCATCTTGCTTATATCTATATTCAATCACATCTAGCCGTCTAATAAGTTGGTCAATTTTATCCCTATCTTTTTTTGCATCATCAACCATTCCTGCATAGACTTCATCTGGTGGAAAAACAGATGTAATAACTACCGTACTCCATAGACAGAAACAATTTGAGTAACGACAATGAACCTGTGCTCTTGAAAATTTATCTAACATTACCAAAAGCTGTGCAAATCTCATATCCCCTTTAAATTCATCCATAAAAAGAATAGGCGGTGCACCTTGTTCTATGTAAAAGTCCAAACCACCATTTTCAAAATCTGTTGCAAAGTAGATATTTTCAACACCATGCTCTTGGCATAATTGGTAATAATAATAACTCTTTCCTGTTCCACTTTCTCCAACAATCCAGATACATTTCTTATCTTCTTTTAACAATGGTGTTTCTTGTATTCGTTTATCGATAAATGCTGACTTTATCATCTTTTCATATTTTCTATACGGAAAATTTTCCATTATTTCTCTTGGAGTAAATCCTTGTTCTAATAACTCTTCTATATCCTCAAGATCAGACCTTTTACCTTTAGTATCTTGTATATTATCTAATCCCTTAGTGTGTAAAACCTGCTCACCCTTTTCGTCATACGGCGGTTCTTTTAATAAATAACTTTTTAATTCTTTTTTACCACCTAATTGCGGTTCAATATGCGAATCAAATAGTATCTTTGCAACATTTCCTAGTGTAGTTAGATTTCCATATAATACTACATGTGCGTGATATAGTCCCTTAGCACTAACACATACTGCAACGCCAGCAACACGCCGCTTACCACTAGCAGACCATGTCTCAGATATAAATTCTGCTAACTGTTCCGGGTTTTCATATTCTACTTTAGATAACCCTGCTTTCTCCATGTTAGCAATCTGAACAGTTCCTATCCATGCACGACCTTTTATACTTTTTGAAAATTTCCCCATAGTTACACCTCCTCCTTCACAAGTTACAATTTTCATGTAACCCCAGACCTCTTGAATACTCAGATATTAACTATAAAATTTACAGTTACACAAGTGAGCTGGTAATACTAACAGCTCACCTATGTTAAAGTGGATGGCTTGTGTCTACGCCACCGCCACCCACTTTAACGAATTAAGCAAAATATGCCTGTCCTTTTTGAACCAATAACTTCTTTAATTTATCTGGTTCCTTTATGTAAGGAATTCGAATAATATCTATATTTTTTTCAGGCGTTGATATGTATCCACAACAACTAGGAAGATGTAGGCTTTTGTTGATTTCACAATTTGGGAATAGCATAGTTGCTGATTCTGTTGAAATTGTTGACCCCATATATATTTTAATTCCAAATTGTTCTCTAATAGCAGTATCCAATACCTTTGCATTGAATTGCTGACTTATAAATATTAGGTGGTACCCGAAGCTACGCCCCATAAATGCAATATGGCTAATTTTTGACATAAGTTCTTTGAATTCTTTTGTATCTTTAGATAATGCATAACTTGAAAATTCATCAAACACAAGATATTTTTCTTTATATACTTTACTTTCAACTGATTCAATAAAAGAATTATAAAACTCATTTAGAACTTCCTCACACTTCGTAAACTCAGCATAATTAGGGATAATGCCATTCCAATCTCCTCCTGCTTTGTAATCACATATTGCAATATCTACTCGTGAAGCAAGGAGTGGATTTACAAGCATCTGTGATAGCACTGTTTTTCCACCACCAGTTATTCCAGATATTAAAATATGTGGTACCTTTGCTGTATTCCAAAAAAAAACATCCTTTATGCCATCTTTCCATTTTGTCTCGTTATATCCAAGTTTAATCAACATCGTCTAGTTCCTTGTTTAAATCATCATCTTCAAGTATTCCGTAGTCAGTATCAGTATTTTCTCTTATCGTCATCTTATATCTATATTTAAAATTTTCTGAGTCCTCCTGCACCTCTGCATAGTATAGATATACTCTTACAAAGTCATGACCACTACTGAAACAAGCAAAGGTTTTCCAACTTAAGTTATTTATCAATAAGTATCTTCTGAACTTTAATAGTAGTAAATTTGTAACCTCATTTAATTCTTCAACCTCCATTTTATGATGTGGAATGAAATGCACCCCAATAAATGGTGTTCCTGAATTAAACGATGTAGCTATATCAATATCAAATGTAATATTCGAGTAGGGTCTTGAAACATTTTTAAGCTCTTCAGCTAGCTGTTGTGAAAAGCAGTGTCTTATAACTTCTTTTGAGGTTAGAGCTTTTATAACTACCCTTATATCAGTTTTTAGTTGATATACAAGTTGCTTTAATGAAAAGGACATATGCAACGCCTTTTCAACTAACAATGCACAAATAAATAACAACAATACTATCATTATTATTTTTACGAGTTCCAAATCATATCACCCTCTCTTAAAATCTATACTTTTAGTTATTAACCCAGTCATCATATTAACTTCTAGCATTAAATTTAACGCCTAGAATTTCCTTCAAGTAGCTGTTAACCCCTAGGCTATTAAATACTTGACAACAGGAACCCATTGATACGGTATCTCAGGCTTGGGTTCAGGCTCCACCACCTAGCAAAAACCGTACTAGGTGCTAAAGCCTGAAGGCACGCTGTGCCAGCCTACCATATCAATACCTCTTATAAAGTAATGAAAACTCATACTTTATACAGCTAAATTCCCCTATCGCTCGTATGTTAAAAATATTCATCAAGAATACTTTCTACATTTAAATCCATAGTTTTTTCAGTTATGCTATTAATACTATTTATTTAAAACATCAATACGCTTAATAGGTTGAAATGTTTTTCCTTTTGAAGTTATAGCTCGATCGTAAAGTATATCTACATCCATTCCTACTTTGAACCCTGAACAATCATAATTACCAACATAAATTGATTCTACTCTCATACCCACACAACCTCTACCCGTTTGGCTATTGGTGTAATAGGCGTTAAACTCTTCGGCTACATGAATTGTAGTTACCTTCTCACCATTGCCGTTAATTGAATAAGCCATCCCTATAAGTTGCATATTTTTTTCCTCCTTTCTAAGTAAAGCTAGCGCTTGCTTTACTTGTTCGGTTAACCTTGTTATACTCATCTTACAATCTAACAAAGGAGGTGTATACCCTGCATAGCCTAATGCAGGGTAATATATGAAACTACATAAGTTTAAAGAAAAATATTCTTCATTGAATCATATTCATAAACATATTGTTTCTTGTATGCTTGTACAAATGAATAGTTCAAAAAAGTATACTAGTACTAATGATGCTATTCACAAGAAAATATCGGATAATATGGAATTAATGAATATTGGTTACGAAGAACTTTACAGATTACTAAACAAATCTTTCGATTATTCTACAAATAGGAAAACATATGAATCATTCAGGGGTAGAAAAAGTATTAACAGTGCGTTGCTTGAAGATACTTGTACTGTACTTAATATCCCTGCTGAAGAAATAAGACATCTTAAGGGTCCTAACGGTGGAGCCAGTGTAGACTGTCAAAATATTGACTGGTTATTCAATTCCTTAAGTACACAAAAACAATCTGCAATTCAATATTTAGCAAATGCATTATTTATGGCTGAACATTGCCCAGAAGTCTTTGATAACTTTGAGGAATAAAAAAAGCTATCAAAAACGATTTTTATCGTATTTTGATAGCTTTTTCAAACTCTATTAGACAATAGCTTGAATATAATTGAATTCTTTTATTTTATCCTTCCAATCTGTCACCATAAGGTAAGGACTTTATATATTCCTCCATAAATTTCCAATCCGGAACGTATCCTTTGTCCGAGTATTTACAATTTTTATCAATTAAAGGATTTCCTTCCTTGTCTCGTTGAATTGGAAGCTTAATTATTGATTTCCCGAATTTTTTAATATCATGTGGCTTTCTTCCATAGCTCCATCGATATTTCTCATGCATAATTATTGTGCAAAGGAATTCTGCTAGATATACATTCATATTATAACCTTTTATATAAAAGGCTGTAATATCATGGCTACAAGTAAAATTCTCTTTTTGGTAATAGGCATTACAAACAGATCCATTTACAGTAACCGCAATACAATTTCCTTTATATATTTTCTTTTCAAGCGTATCATCTTTATTGCCAACTTTATCCCATGATTGAATATCTTCTAAACAATAATATTCAGTTACTCCGTTATTATTTTCAGTTGATGCTAAAAAAGGTATATTTCCTTCTTTTGAGTGTTCTGGTTTTTTATTATAAAAACCCCCTTTTAATGTAAATAAATCGTTAAATGTAAACTCCTCCCACTTCTCAATCTGTAAAGAGCTAATTACTTTATCTTTATTGTTAGTAGTAAGAGGTTTATGATTCAAAGAATTCATAAATTTTTTCATAAAATCCCAATCTGGGATAAAACCCTCTTCTGAATACTTATTTTCAGCATCTAAAATAGCATTCCCTTGTTGATCTCTTTGTATTGGTAATCTAATTTTTATATATGGAAGTGTTTTATTTGCTTGTCGTCCATACCAATATTTATACTTATCTAATTCAATACATACACAAATAAACTGTTTACATTCTTTGGGATATTCTTCCTTTGGAACTAAAATAAACAGGTGATACCCACTATAAAACTCATCTTCCTGAACAAATGTGGATAACGTACTACTTCCACTTCCTGCTACTGTAATTAGTCCTGCTGGGCTCGGTTTTACTCCATCAATACGTTTTACGTATGCTGTAACACCATTATTTTCTCTAGTTCTTGCCACAAAATTCACTTTTTCACTATCTTCTTTTGTTGTTTCTTCGCAAGAATCTAATGTAAAGCCATTACCATATTCCACATCAAACAATCTATTAATCTGGAATTCTTCCCAACTCTTAGTTTCCAGATTCATATATCTTTCCCTCTTTCATTAAATATGCAAGATAATTATTAACAGTATTTTGAAAATCTAATTCTGATAGCTTACTATAATCTGTTTTCATATAAGCTTCACATAACCATTCTGATTCACTATCTACTTCAGCTGTTGCAGATAATCCATCAACTACTTTCTTATTATGAAATAGCTTCAACCAATTTTCCTCTATACTCTTCCACTTTGAAGAGCCATTTTCATCAAATTGTTCCACTCTTCCTAGATTTTTTTTCTTTTTAAAACCATCATCTTTAAAATATCCAAAAAAGGTTTCATTTACTGTTCCATCACTTTTAACATGTGATTTTCCTAAGGTAAATAACATACAACAAGCTGAGGCTGAGGCTCCTGGATAAAATATTTCATTTGGCAATGTAAATACTGCCTCTAAAGTATTATGTTCTAACATGGCTTCTTTCTCTTTTTTAATAATATTACTTGTTCCAATTGCTGCTGAAACTGGTAATAATACTGCAAGCTTCACATACTTTCTCGATTCGTTATTCTTCTCTCTTTTATCATTCATTTCCTTAATAATATCAGACAAGAAATGAATAAATACTAACCCTTTTGTTGGATCTTCTTTTCCCTCTTTAGCTGCCTTAGTCCAATTGGTTTTGTAACGTTCAGGAATTCCAATTGGTTTAGCATTATAAGGCGGGTTCATTAAAATAATATCTGGGTCTGCTTCTTTAATAAAATCTACGCAATCAAAGCAACTTTTAAATTTAATATTACTATTTCCATCTCCATGAATCAACATATTGGTAGTAGCAAGTCCATATGCTTTCTCTTCAACCTCAATCCCATAGATATGTTTTTCTTTAACAATCTTCATTAACTCTATAGATTCTTCTTCAGTTTTTCCCTTACGACAATCTGCAAGCTCTTTTACCATTGCCTGAACTAAGAATGAACCACTACCACAGGTTGCATCAAGTACTACTTTTCCACGATCTACTTCTGTTAATCTACACATAAATTCTGTAATATGATCAGGGGTAAATGCTTGATTTTTATCTGCTTTTCCTGTGTATTTATTAAATGCAATAAAAAATAGATTCAATATGTCTTGTCCTTCTGAACTATCTGCATCAATATACTTATATATATCTATGAGGATTGTATCTAGAATCTTAATCCAATTTTCTTTGTTAAGTTTTCTTACTTTCTGGTTATTTAAAACATTTTTTTGAAGAAGCTCTACTTTTTTTGTTTTATTATCACATCCGTCTAATAATCCATTTAGAGTAGATTCTATTCCGGCTCTAATAGACTTCTCATCCATCATAGACCATACTTTATTTAGATCATTTTTAAGTTCATTGTCTATCTTTGTGGCACCTGCTCTATTAACCATATCTTTAATATACAAAAGAGTCGTTCCAACAAACTGGCTTCTCAAGTCTTCTTTAATATCCATTTTATGAAGTAATTCATTTAAAGCTAAAGTATTTTTTAGTACCTTTTCTCTATCATTCTCTTTATTTATATCGAATAGTCTTACATAATGTTCCATTTTATCTAGGACAGTCTCAGTAGTAAGAATACTCTCATCATCAATACTATTTTTCCATACCTTAATCTTATCATTATTAGTATTAGCCAATATCGCAATTATCTTTTTACCACAATGTAAAGCTTTTTCTTCCTCCACATATTCATTTAATTGCTTTTCGTCCTTTGATGTAAAATTCTGTTTTGTTTCCACCAACACAACAACATCTCCAGATTCAAATCTTATATCTAATTTATAATGTTCTACTTCTCGACCCATTGCTTTTTCAAGCTTTGCTTTTGAACCTGCTTCTTGAACATAACTATATTCTCCACCTTCAATATTGGGTGTATGATATTCAATTCCTATTGTATTTATTATTACTGTTCTCTCCATTATTCTTCCCTAGCCTTTCCTTTTCTTTCTAATTTTTCTTCTCTCCATACAGCGTCCGAAATCCATTGTGAAACATTCTTATGATCTTGTGTAGCTAGTTTTTTTAATTGTTCAGCCGTAGCTTCATCTAACGATATGTTAATTCGTTTCTTCATTTTCTTTTCCTTTCCCCCAAAATCTATACACACATTATACACATATCGTGTCCCTTTAAGCAATCTTAAAACAAAAAACAGAGTAAAGATTTTTCTTCACTCTGCTTATTTGAACGTATTCTCTTTTATTTAGTCGTAAATCAGTCGTAAATTCTAATTTTCAATCTTTAAAATCGTTGATTTCACTTTTATTATTCGTTAATTGGTTTCATTGTTGGGAATAAGAGTACGTCTCTAATTGAGTAAGAATCGGTAAGGAGCATTACTAAACGGTCAATACCAATACCTAAACCACCTGTTGGAGGCATACCATATTCAAGTGCTGTAAGGAAATCTTCATCCATTTCAGTTGCTTCATCATCACCAGCTGCACGAAGTTCTTCTTGGTGCATAAAACGTCCTCTTTGGTCAATTGGATCATTAAGTTCTGAGAAAGCATTTGCATGCTCACGTCCTACGATGAATAACTCAAATCTTTCTGTGTATTCAGGATCTGTAGGTTTACGTTTTGAAAGTGGAGAAATTTCTACAGGATGTTCTGTAATAAATGTTGGTTGGATAAGGTGTTCTTCTACATAATGTTCGAAGAATAAGTTAAGGATATCACCTTTACCATGATGTGCTTCAAATGCAATATGATGTTCTTTAGCAACTTTACGTGCTTCTTCTACATCCGCAATTGCTCTAAAGTCAACGTTAGCATATTGTTTAACTGCATCTACCATTGATAAACGAGCAAATGGTTTTTCAAGGTCAATTGTAACGCCATTATATTCTACAACAGCTGTACCATTTACAGCTCTTGATACGTGACGAATAAGTTCTTCTGTAAGGTTCATGATATCTTCGTAATCTGCGTATGCTTGGTAAAGTTCAAGAAGTGTGAACTCTGGATTATGTCTTACAGACATACCTTCATTACGGAATACACGACCAATTTCATATACTCTATCAAATCCACCAACGATAAGACGTTTTAAGTGAAGTTCAAGAGCAATACGCATGTACATATCAATATCTAATGCATTGTGGTGTGTAATAAATGGTCTAGCCGCAGCACCACCTGCAATTGAGTGAAGTACTGGTGTTTCAACTTCTAAGAAGCTTTTTTGATCAAGGAAGCTACGAATTTCACGGATAATCATAGAACGTTTAACAAATGCATCTTTTACTTCTGGATTTACAATAAGGTCTAAGTAACGTTGTCTATAACGTACTTCTGTATCTTTTAATCCATGATATTTCTCTGGAAGAATTTGAAGACTCTTTGCTAAAAGCGTAACTTTATGTGCACGTACAGAAATCTCACCTTTTTGTGTTCTAAATACAAGTCCAGTAATCCCTACAAGGTCACCGATATCGTATTTTTTGAATTCTGCATAATCTTCTTCACCAAGTTCATCCTTTCTAACATAAGATTGGATTCTACCTTGTTGATCTTGAATATGAATAAATGACGCTTTACCCATATCTCTTTTTGCCATAATACGTCCAGCAATTGTTACATCTTTGCCTTCCATTTCATCAAAGTTATTGATAACATCTTGACTATGTGCATCAACATCAAACTTTGTAATATGGAATGGATCTTTACCTTTTTCTTGTAAATCTTTTAACTTATCATGACGTACTTTAATAAGCTCATTTACATTTATACTTTGTTCTACTACATTTTGTTCTACTTCTGACAAAATTTTTCCTCCTCCGTGCTTCAACTTAATCTTTAGTTAGTTGATATAGCTAAAATTGTATAACGATCTGTTCCAAATTCTGTTTCCACAACGATTTCATCTCCAACTTGGCGCCCGATAAGAGCTGCACCTACTGGTGATTCGTTTGAAATTTTACCATTTACAGGATCTGCTTCTGTAGAACCTACAATAAGGTATTCTACTTCTTCTTCAAATGTATGGTCTTGTAATTTTACTTTATGTCCTGGCTTAACTTTATCAGCCGTTTCTTCATCATCAGCGTCAATAACAACAACGTTTTTGAGCATTTTTTCAATTTCAACAATACGAGATTCAATCTCAGCTTGTCTATCTTTTGCTGCGTCATACTCAGCATTTTCAGATAAATCACCTTGTGCTCTCGCTTCTTTTAAGTCAATAGCGACTTTATTACGTTCAACTGTCTTGAGTTCTTCAAGTTCTTTTTCTAAGGCTTTAATCCCCTCATATGTGAGTAATATTTGTTTCTCTGCCATTTTAAAATACTCCCTTTCTAAAGCGCATTCAACTATTAATTTTAAAATTATAACCCACTCTAAGCTAGATGTCAACTTATGCGCCTAGTGTAGACATCTCGAATGCTTAGGTTTAGCTGTTTAAATTCTTTTCTTAAAGAGCGTCCTGTTATGCCTTGAACTGCTAATATCATTTGCAATTCAAAAAGCTTAATTAACCGACCCTCCCATACTATATCAAAATCATACCATATTCTAGGCAGCGCCCCTCCAATTTGATCCATATACCTTACTACTTTATTCTTATAATCTATATAGATAGCGTTGGGACTGCACCATGTTGCGTAGATGCCTCTATCTTTTAAATCAAATACAATATCCATCTTACTTAGTATCACCTTTTCAGGTTTAACAACCCTTACCTTTAATCGTTTCTTTTGATGTAAAGCAATAACAATATCCTTATAGATTAAAGGTTGTGGTGCAAACAAAGTTAAGTCTGTAATATCATCCATTATATTCCCTATGAGATCAATAGTTTCTTCTAATTCACCGGCAATGATTCCTACCTTATTATTAAATATATCTTTTGGAACGAGTTTATACTTTTCTATATACTTCAATATATAGTATGAAGTTAAAGGCAAAATTTCTTGTCCACTTATAATATGGATCTCCTCAAATAGTTGATTTTGTTTACCTCCATTTTGTATATATGCATATTCCACATTTTTCAACAAAAGTTGATTTTCAAGGTATTGCCAATTTTTCTGTGTTAACTTCTGATATGGTGCATAGATTGTTACATTATAACTTTCTATTTGTTCATACCATGTAGATTCAATAGTCATTCTTGGATGCTTTCCTTTAAAAGACCTATCTTTAGATAATATTATATTATTCTCTATAAAATATATACATGCAAATTTACTCATCTATTTTCCCCCTAGAAAACATCTATTCATATGTATTCTATGAGAGCATGTACAAGAACATTCTTAGCGCTTTTTAAGTTCTTCGTTCATTTCATCTAATAAATGCTTAATGTCATCTAAAGACTCTACTTGTGTTAATCTTCTTCTAAATTCAGTAGCCCCATGAAGTCCTTTTACATATGCCGTAAGGTGGGTTCTCATTTCACGAATTCCAATAAAATCCCCTTTATGTGCTGTTAACATTTCAGCATGTTTTAAAATAATAGGAATACGTTCTTCTAAAGTAGGTTCTGGAAGTAGCTCTCCTGTTTCTAAGTAATGTACTGTACGTTTAAAAATCCAAGGATTTCCTTGCGCTGCACGTGCTATTAATACTGCATCACATCCCGTTTCATCCATCATACGCTTTGCATCTTCTGGAGTACGTATATCTCCATTACCTACAAGAGGAATATTAATAGCATCTTTTACTTCTTTAATAATATCCCAATCAGCTACACCACTATAAAACTGTTCCCTTGTACGTCCATGTAAGGTTAAAACGCTTGCACCCGCTTGCTCTATAATCTTTGCTACTTGGACCGCATTAACAGATTCATCATCAAAACCTTTTCTTATTTTTACAGTAAGAGGTTTATCTATTGCATTTGCAACAGCATAAACAATCTCACCAATAAGCTCTGGTCTTTTTAAAAGCGCTGATCCTTCTCCATTTTTAGTAATCTTAGGTGCTGGACATCCCATATTAATATCAATAAAGTCTACATCACTTTCACAAACAACCTTCGCCATATCGCTTAATATCTTAGGATCGCTTCCAAAGAGTTGAGCTCCCACTGGATGCTCTTCTTTTTCTACACTTAAAAGTAACTTAGATCTATCGCTATCATAAAATAGACCTTTCGCACTTACCATTTCAGTATAGACCATACCCGCACCAAATTCTTTACATATGAGCCTAAAAGGCAAATCTGTAATACCCGCCATCGGTGCTAAAAACACGTTATTCGGTGTTACTACATTTTTAAATTTCACTTAAAATCATCCTATCTATTCTTTTTGTAAATTATATTAAGTCCTTTTAATGTCAATAAACCATCATAATAATCAATAGCATCAGTACCATCTTGAATAATTCTTGCATAGCCACCTGTTGCAATGACTTTTATCTCTGGATCATTTAATTCTTTTTTTATTTGTTTCACTATATATTCAACTTGTCCGATATAACCATATACCAAGCCTGTCTGCATACTTGTTATTGTATTCTTTGCATCTAATATACTCTTTGTCTTCTTTATTTCTATAGGCGGAAGCTGTGCTGCTCTATGCCACATAGCATCTGCACAAATACGTATTCCTGGAGATGTAATTGCCGCTATAAGCTCTCCCTTTTCATTAACTACATCATAGGTTGTAGCTGTTCCAAAATCAATAGCTATACATGGACCACCTATTTTTTCATATGCTGCTACACAATTAGCAATACGATCTGCACCCATTTCTCTAGGATTATCCGTACGAATAGCAATACCCGTTTTTAATCCCGGCCCCACTATCATAGGTTTTAGGTTAAAATAACGTTTAATACTATTAGTTAAAGAATACATGATATCTGGCACAACCGAAGCAATGATAACATCTTTTATCTCATTTACTTGAATACCTTTTTGCTGTAGCATCCCTGTAATCGTTACACCAAATTCATCTGACGTTCTAGGCATTTGCGTAGTAAGCCGAAAGCTTGTAATCAGCTTATCATTTTTCATTATACCAAGTACAATATTAGTATTCCCTACGTCCATCGCTAAAATCATAGATTCCCTCCTAATTTAATAAAGCCTGTGCAAAAGTTCTTCCTTCTAAACCATATTTCTCTTCAATTATATCTAATAGATCTTCGGTTGTTTTGCCTTGACTTTGCATCAATACAATTTCTTTTACTATTTGTCCTTGTTCACTACGGTAAACCATATACCAAAGTTGTAATGATTTAAGAAGCTCTGCTTTATCTTTTTGAAGTCTTTTTATCTCCAAAGCTGCACCTATCTCATCTACAAAAATTTCTTCATCTGCCGTTTGGTCTATAAAGATCTGGCCGTCTTCATTAAATCCTACTGAAATAATAGCATTTACTTTTTCTGCAATAGCTGCAATAGCTTCTGCTAACTCTTCTTTAATTTCAGTTGGAATATCATTAAACTTTGGATCGAAATAATATTTATGATTATAAGGTGATACACTAATTACAATTTGTTTTTCCATCTTAAACTCCTTCTATATATAGCCATAAAGTCCTCTAACAGAGACTTCACCTGCTAAAATTGTTTCTTCTATTCCATTTTGCTTTTGTACAATCAATCTACCTTCTACATCAATATCTTTTACTGTTGCTCTATAGCTTTCAGTACTACTAACAATATTAACTTCTCTATTCATATTAATACACTTATCTTTATATTGCTCAATAATATTGTGTAGTGATAGTTGTTTCTTATATTGTATATAATAACCTTCTAATTGTTCAAGTAAACAACTTATAATAGGCTCTCTCATGTAAACTTCTTTACCTTCTAAATATAATGAAGTTGCATAAGGTAAGTCATCAGGAAATTTTTTACTATTTACATTAATTCCTATTCCTATAATAACAGCTGTGTCTTTCCCTGTGTTTACTAACTCACATAGTATACCACATACTTTTTTATTATTGACCACAATATCATTAGGCCATTTAATCATTGCCTCAAGGCCTGTCGTTTTCCTTATCGCTTCACAGGTAGCTAGTCCTGCTAATAAAGTTATTTGAGGTATTTTTTCTATTCCTATTTGTGGTTTAACTAAGATGCTCATCCAAATACCTGTTTCTTTAGGTGAATCCCATATGCGTCCTAAGCGACCTTTACCTTGTAATTGTTCTTCTGCAATAACTATACTTCCCTCCATTGCTCCTTCTTTTGCCCATGCTTTCAATCTTGTATTTGTAGAATCTATTTCTTCATAGTAAGCAATTTCTTTTCCTAAACATAATGTATTACTTTGTTTAATCCAATTAAGCTCCATCTAGTTCCCCCCAGATATACATTTTCTACGGTATATTATAACATACTATTTACTGATAGACAGACCTCTTAAATGAGGTCACACTCTTAAACTTTATCTTTTTTATTCTATACGAACCACAACCAAACTCATGTACATCAATAAAAAAAGCTTAGGGTATCTACCCTAAGCTTTTTTATTAAATCTCTTCATCTTCATCCATTACATCTTGATGAGTTGCCTCTTCAAGTTTTGCTTCTTCTTGGAAGAATTGTTTTGCTTCTTTTTCTACTTCATCAAAGTTGAAAATGCTTTGTTCTTCAACTTTTTCCATATTAATCTCTTCACCACGCATGATTTTTCTAAATTCATGTCCTGTGATTTTTTCTTTAATCATAAGAATTTCAGATGCTCTATTTAAAATATCGATATTGTCATTAAGTAATTGTTTTGCTCTTTGGTAAGCATTTTCAACAATTGCACGAATGTGTTGATCGATAGCAGTTGCTACATCTTCACTATAGTTACGTTGATGTGAGAAGTCACGTCCTAAGAATACTTCTTCTTGTTCATCACCAAACTTGATTGGGCCAAGTTCACTCATACCATATTTTGTAACCATATCACGAGCAATTTGTGTTGCACGTTCAATATCGTTTGATGCGCCTGTTGTGATATCACCAAATGTAATTTCTTCTGCTGCACGACCACCTAATAAAGATACAATTTCATCTAGCATAGCTGATTTTGTTCTATATAATCTATCTTCTCTAGGAAGTGGCATTGTATAACCACCTGCAAATCCAGTTGGAATGATTGATACACTGTGTACTGGATCAATATCATCTAATAACTCATGAATAAGTGCATGCCCAACTTCATGGAATGCTGTAATACGTTTTTCTTTTTCTGTAACAACATGACTTTTCTTTTCTGTACCTACAGCAATTTTAATAAATGCTTTTTGTACTTCTTCCATATCAATAGCACGTTTATTATGACGAGCTGTAAGTAATGCAGCTTCATTCATTAAGTTAGCAAGGTCTGCCCCTGTAAAACCTGGAGTTGTACGTGCTACAACTTTTAAGTCAATGTCTTCATTAAGTGGCTTACCTTTTGCATGTACTTTAAGGATAGCTTCGCGACCTTTTACGTCAGGTCTTCCTACAACTACCTGTCTGTCAAAACGACCTGGACGAAGAAGCGCTGGGTCAAGAATATCCGCACGGTTAGTTGCAGCGATAATAATAACCCCTTCATTTACTCCGAATCCATCCATTTCAACTAATAATTGATTTAATGTTTGTTCTCTTTCATCGTGTCCACCGCCAAGACCGGCTCCACGCTTTCTACCTACAGCATCAATCTCATCGATAAATACGATTGCTGGAGAGTTCTTTTTCGCTTGTTCGAATAAGTCACGCACACGAGATGCACCAACCCCAACGAACATTTCTACGAAGTCAGAACCTGAAATACTAAAGAATGGTACTTGAGCTTCTCCTGCAACAGCTTTTGCAAGAAGTGTTTTACCTGTTCCTGGAGGTCCTACAAGTAGGATACCTTTTGGTATTTTTGCTCCAATCTCAGTGTATTTACGTGGATTTTTGAGGAAGTCTACAAGTTCTGATACCTCTTCTTTTTCCTCATCTAAACCTGCAACATCTTTAAAAGTAGTGGAACCTTTGTCATCTACAGTCATTTTAGCTTTACTCTTACCAAATGACATGACACCACGGCCACCGCCGCCGCCACCGCCTTGCATCTGTTGCATAAAGAATACCATGATAAAGATAAACATACCAATTGTAATTACAATTTGGAAGATTGGCCAGAACATACTTTGTTGTTGTACGTAACTGTCAAGTTTCATATTTGCAATTACATCATTTGGTAACGTTCTTAAATATTCAGCAAATTCACTTTGTACAACTGGAATAGTTGATTCATTATCTGAACCTTTAAGTGTAAATGTTACATAAGCAATATCATCTCCAGATAACCTAACTGTCATCTGATCTACATTACCCTCAGATAAGTTAGTCATTAACTGTCCAAGTGATAATTGCTCTTTTGGTGCAAAGTTTTGGTTAGCACCAAATAATATGGCAATAAGAAGTACACCTACAATAATTAAGTAGAGCATACCACCTTTCATTTTACCTTTCATTCTTCTCTCCTCCTTCCTGGCTTTAAACCCGGCACTTATTCTCCTTTGTTGACTGCAATGTAAGGAAGGTTTCTATAAAGTTGATGATAATCAAGACCATAACCTATAACAAAGCTATCTGGGATAGTAAACCCTACGTAATCTACTTCAACATCAACTACACGTTGATCAGGTTTATCTAATAATGTACAGATTTTAATACTGTTTGGATTTCTACCTTCTAAGATATTTTTCAGATAACTTAGTGTACGTCCTGAGTCAATGATGTCTTCTACAATTAATACATCTTTTCCATCAATTGGCTCATCTAAATCTTTAATAATTTTTACGATACCTGAGCTTTTGTACTCATCTCCATAGCTAGATACAGCCATGAACTCCATCTTCATAGGTACAGTAACACGCTTTGAAAGGTCAGTCATAAACATAACGCCACCTTTAAGCACACAAAGCATTATGATTTCTTTACCTTCATAGTCTTTTGATATTTGCGCTCCTAATTCCTCTATTCTTCTTTGAAGATCTTGTTCTGCTATGAGCGTTTCTAATTTCAACATAATCCCTCCTGAGCTTTTGTCATTTAATCATTTTGATTTCTAGTATATTGTCAGTCTGATTCGTGACAAAATAATTGATATTCAGTCTTGAATCTAAAACCCATATGACCTCTTTCCCATCTGATATAATAGGATATAAGTCTCTTTGGTGCTGTGGAATCTTCTCATCAATATAGAATTTCTTCAACTTTTTAGACCCATTCTTTAAGACAATATAGTCATCTAACTGCCTTGTACGTAAGCATAGGTTATCTTTTATTTTATCATAATCAATATATTTAGTATACATATTTTGCTGGCTTTGTTCAAATGTTTTCCTGTCAACAAACTGTAACTGAATTGTGAAGTCTAAAGCCTCTATCTTATTTATACCCAGTTGTAGGGTATACTCATAATTAGAAATTCCTACCTTAATTGGATGACTTATCAAAAGTACTTCATAATTCTTATATACAATAACTTCATATGGTAAATAAACTTTTTTTCCATTTTGCATACTTAGCAGATCAACCAATTGCTCAATATGTTTTAGAGTAATATCTTTACTATGTCCCATAAAAGTAGACACACATTTGTATAAAACTCTCTTTTGAATATAAGTCTTCTCTTTTAAAAGAGGTTCTATTAAAATTTCTATCTGATGAGTAGTTACTTTTACTATTTTATTAAAGATATTGTTTGTATAGTCCTCTAAAAATATTTCTTGTTCTTTATAAGTTTGACTATGTTCAAATAACGTTGTTACAATATTGGGATTAATATTTTGTTGAATATAAGGAATGCATTCTAGTCGAATCTTATTTCTCGTGTATACTGTTTCATAGTTTGTGTGATCATTTTTGTATTTAATACCTTTTTCTTCACAGTACGCTTCAATTTCCTTCCTTGATAAACAAAGAATAGGGCGTATAATATTATCCCGTTTTGCCCCGATACCTCCAAGCCCTTTTATATCTGTTCCTCTTAAAAATCTCATAATAAGTGTTTCTGCTTGGTCATTAGTATTGTGTGCTGTAGCAATTTTATCATTTTGATTTGTTAAAGATATAAAGAAACTATATCTTTCTTCTCTTCCAATTTCTTCTTCACTTTGTTTTTTTTCCTTTGCTAGCGTCTTTATATTACAGTGATGAACATAACACGGTAGATCCATATCTTTTGCAACTTGTATTACGTAATCTCTATCTTCATTAGCTTCTTCTCTAATACCATGATGTATATGAGCTACCTTTAAATGAATTTGAAAATAATCTTTATATGCATTTAAAAAGTGTAATAACATCATAGAATCTGCTCCTCCAGATACACCTACTACTATAGTATCCCCCGGAGAAATGAGTTGATTCTCTATAATATATCGTTTCACCTTTTCTTCTATGTCTTTTACCATCTTTTATCCTCTTTTAATTTTGCCATTTTCTATGTGTATTAGAACATATTTAAAATTAAAATACAATAAAAAAAGGCATATTTATCATACACCTTAAAGTCAAAATATAAGCCCTATGATGCTTATAAAAATAAGTATTCCTATACTTATAAAGAAAAAGTTATCAATCCATTTATAGGAGTCTGTATTCTGATGTGACCTCCCACCTTTTTTTAAATAATTCTCTATGAGTTCTTCTGCATAATTCTCTAAATCACGCGGGTATTGACATCCTTGTGTAGTATCTTTCAATACAAAAGTAGCACTTTCATACCAATCACTCTTTTTACCATTAACGACTACTTTTCTACTCATATTTCCTCCCATTACATACTTGTGTTTAAAGTATGCCATAATCTCAAGGAAATATTCATTTCCATTTCATTTTAATGCTCTTTCCAGATACGCGCTACAATGATTGTCATATCATCCCCAACTTGAACTCCTAATAAGTCTCTACTCTTTTCCATTAAATAATCTGCCATATACTGAGGTGCTTGTCCTTTACATTCTAAGATAAAATGTTTAAACGTCTTTTCTTTTCCTAGTATATCTCCTGAAGCCTCTAGGATTCCATCAGTAATCATAATCAGTATATCACCATCATGAAGTTGTACATGTTTTATCTCTAAATCTACATCTTTTACTATACCTATTGGCAGGCTATTCATCCTAATTGGCATTACATCTCCATCATGTAGAATAAAACTTGTCGCTGCCCCTGCTTTAAGGAATTCTGCCATACCTGTCTTACGATCAATTAACGTTACATCTACAGTAGAAAATACTTCATCATCATCATTTAGAATAAGAGCAGAATTAATCATTCTTACCGCTAAATCTTTTCTAAATCCTGATTCCATAAAATCTTCTAGCATTTCAATTGTAGCTGCACTTTCCTCATAAGCTACTCTTCCACTTCCCATACCATCTGCTAAAGCAAGTAAATATTGATCATCATCTACTTCCATAAAGGTATAAACATCTCCACTAATTTCTTCTTTAGCACAAATTGCATAACCTGCTGTTACACGATAGGTATTCTTAATTTTCCACTTATACTCATAATTTTCTTCTCTACTCATCATACTTTCTAGTGCTACTTTATACCCTAAGGTATCTTCAATTACACTAGCCATAATATCAGGGTAATCATCATCTTGTTTACTTGTATAAATTTCAATAGATTGGATTTTCCCTTTATTCTCTAGTACCATTGCATCTTTTAAGTGAATCCCTTGTGCTAGTAAATTTTCCTTCAAAAGATTTTCTTCTTCCTTATTAAAGTAAATTTCTTTTTCTATCTCATTTACTAAACTATTCAAAGTAGTAGAAACCGCTTTAAGTTGCTCTGCCATTAATGCTCTATTTTCTATGAATCTGTTATGCCACATTGTATTTTGACGCAATAAATCTAACTTAAAACTCATTACATAAGCAAAATTAGATGCATTAGGGCAGTGTTCTTTGAAAAGAGGAGGTATACTTGCTTCAGAAATGAACCCTTTATCCTTAAATGTATCAATCATTTCATAGGCATGTTGATAAGTTGTCTTCAAATCTTGAACCCAGCAAAACTGCTTCATAGAGCAATCAACACAAAGCTTTTCTCCCGTGTCTTCAATGATATTTCGCATATCTTTAGGCGTAAATTCCATTCTTTTAGGTCGTACTTTTTCAAAACTATCTCCCAGTTGTTCAAATCCTCTTACAATATGTTTTAATCTAGTAGTCATAATCCTTTGAATGCGTTCTAAGTGAATTTGTTCATTCTGTTCTATACTCTTTTCCAAAAACCAACTTGCAATTCCAAAATAATTTTTAGGAATAATAAAGCTAATAACTGCTGCTATACCATAAGCTCCTATCAAACTCCAGTCTAATCTTCCTCCATTAAAAATAGAGAATCCTACAAGTTGTCCTATTAATCCTCCAAGTATAACTCCCCATTTGCCAATAGGCAAGAACACTCCACCTACTAACGCTGTCAAGGCATATATAGCTACAAATGCAGGAGATATGTATCCTATTATTACAAGTAAACTGCTCATTACAATTCCCATTGTTACACCCTTATTTGCTCCACCTAAATAAGTAACTGCAATAAGGATTATATATGCAACCATATCCCTAAAATAAATTTCTTTACATATAGGTACACTAATATAGAAATCTAATGCTCCAGCAACTGCTAATGCAAGCATGATTGTAATGCTTATACTCTCCTTACTTGTTAAAGGCGTTTGTCTACGTTGTAAGATTATAGAAGTACCACATGCAAATATATAAGTCAATGCCATCCCAACTAATGCTTCTACAATACAAATAGCACATGTATAAAGATTAAATCCTTGGATGAGTGTACTCAATAAATCCACCAAGAAAATACTTGCAAATGTACTCACTAATTGATTTTGCAATGTACATTCTTTGTGATTCATTTCTAACCATTTACGTACTAAACTAATGAGACCGATCATAAGTACATATTTCAAAGTACCTACATCAAAACGCATTAAAGAAAAAACGCCTAAAGTCGCAAAAAGTATAGACCATTTTCGTATTTCTGTTTTTTCGTACAAACTGCCAACATATGCAATTCCTACAGTATAAAAATACTCATAAAATCCTACTCTTGCAAAAGCAAACGACATTAAAATCATTATTAATTCTGGAATTTTCACTTTTAACCCCATTGGGCTTTTTTCTTTCGTCTCTACACCATTCATTTATCTTCCCTCCTACGTAATGTTTATTATAGAAGAGATAAGTTGAAATATTTGTAAATAACTGGAATTTTTTTCAAAAAACTTTTAGACAAATTCAGCTAACCTTTTAGCACATTTAAGGATTATACCCTAAAATATTATAGTAAACTCGCGCATTAGGCTTACTACTAAGTGGAATATTGTAACCTCTTATCCCCCCCACTCCCGAATGTTGGGCTATGAGTAAATCTTTTGTCACATTTATATCATTTTCATCTTTTACTATATCCACTACAATCATGCTATGCGTTGTCACCTGCAAATCGCCTAATTGTACAATATCTCCTAGCTGCATCGTTTGCAAACTCCCCAACCTTGCCACTAATCCAAACCCCTTATTTCTAAGCATATAATCCTTAAAAGCTGTGGCACTTGTAAAACTGGGTGTACGATAATGATCCGAGTACCAGTACCATTTATCATTTATATATCTTCCTTGGTGGTCGAATGGTATATTCCCCTCAAATAGACATTGTGATACAAAATTAGTACAATCTCCTCCCCATTCTTCATAGTTTTTCCACTCTTTTGTATTAGGAGTAAGAGCATACTTCTTGGCATAGGCAACAGCTTTTTCTCTCATATAAATCCCTTTTGGTTGTGATTTTTCCTCACGTTCCATTAAAAGCCATTCTTTATTCTTTCTATTTTTCTTTCTATTTTTCTTTTTTTTCTCTTTCTTCCCATCCTCTATCTCTATACACTTAAATTCATTTTCATATCGATCCTCTTCTATACGCCATATTGTTCCTTCTTGTGTTAATGTAAAAAAGTGTTCTAGATTCTTGATAGTTGTATAGTCCTCTACTCCTCTATACTGCATTTTTATATCCAATCCCATGTGTACCTGACATTGCCTACCTGATTTATTGATTAATCTCCATTTTATATCAATCTCAGGCTGCTCAAATAATAAATAATTTGCTAACTGACTATTATGGTTAATTCGATTTTTAAGTGCTATTTCTTCTTGGACAAAACTATGATTTCCTTTTAAGCTATAGGCAAAATAATCTTTCAAAAGATAAGGATTATAATCTTGATTTCCTAACATTCTATAATACGTTTCTATATACCTTGCAATTGTATTTTTTATTTGATCTACTTCCTCCTTCATTTACCCACCCCCTTCTAATATCTTATACAAAATAAATATACTTTATGACCGGCTTTGTTTTATGGTACAATAGCAATAGCACTATAACTACTTATTAAAAGGAGATTATTATGGAAAATAAAGTTATTGCTATCGTTGATGGCCGTGAAATTACTGAAAGTCATCTTGTTAGCTTAGTTCACAGCTTAGGACAAAATGCTGCAAGATTTGCATCTGAGGATGGTCGTCAAAAACTTATCGAAGAACTTATTACTCAAGAGCTTTTCTATTCTGATGCTATTGAAAATGGATTAGATAAAGATCAAGAATTTATAACAGCTGCTGAAAGTATGTACAGCAACCTTTTAAAACAATATGCACTTAGCAAATTATTAGGTACTGTAACTGTTTCAGACGAAGAAGCATTAGAATACTTCAATAACAACAAAGATACTTTCCGTTCTGCTGCTACTGCTCGTGCAAAACACATTTTAGTAGATTCTAAAGAAAAAGCAGAAGAAATTTTAGCTGAAATCAATGCTGGTCTTGCATTTGAAGATGCTGCACAAAAATACTCAAGCTGCCCATCTAGCGAACGTGGTGGAGATTTAGGTGAATTCGGTAGAGGCCAAATGGTTCCTGAATTCGAAAATGCTGTTTTTACTATGAAAGCTGATGAAGTAAGTGAACCAGTTCAAACACAATTTGGTTACCACTTAATTAAACTTGTTTCTATTAACAATGGTGAAGAAGCAGAATTTGAAAAAGTTAAAGATCAAGTTCAACAATTTGTAATGTCAGTTAAACACAATGACGTTTATTCTGCAAAACAAGCTGAACTTAAAGCTAAATACACAGTAGAAATGAAATAATTTAAAAATAGGAGGGTCTGTCTATGACAGCCCTCCTATTTTTAGTTTCTCTTATTTTATAACTCTTACCATTTGTATAGCTTCTTCATCATATGGAAAGACTACAAAAAAATATAAAATGGTGAGGCAAATATTATGAATCTATTTACACACACTCCTGAAGTTCTACTTAAAAGTATTACCGACTATTTTGATTCACACAATTATAAAAAAGACTTTCTATCATCTATTTATATCTCTAATTCTTGTACACCAAATTATGCTGTACCAATAGGTTTAGTTGGTCATCAAAAAAGGATCAATGGCCATCTATGTGATGTATTTACATTATATCTAAATGGATCTCTCGAAAAAACTAATACTCACCTTGGTACTCCTTTTGGAGATATTCGCACCGAACACATCCCTATTGTCCTTTATAAACTTTTTTTAGAAAAAGAAGCTCATGCTAGTGAGTTTAATTCTTGGATAACCGATAATGTCTTCCCTATTTCTGTTCTATTAAGCGATTATTTAGTTTAGAATATTTTTTTTTTCTAATTAATGTTAAGCTTATAAGTGAATATTATTATTTTAGGGGGAGATTATGAAAAAATACAGCTTTATACTATTAATTTGTCTACTTTGCACTTCAAACATAACATTTGGTCTTCCTAGTGATAAAGTAGATACTACACTTAATACTACTACTCTTAAATTACTCAAAGAGCAACAAGCAGTATCTGTAGATGTAGGCAAAGACGCAAGTTTTTCAACCATTAAAGTTTATTTTGACAAAAAGCCTATTACTTTATCTAATCGTTCATTCACTTACAAAGGTCGCGTGTATCTTCCACTTCGTGAAGTTGGAGAAATCCTAGGAGCTGAAATCGGTTGGAATGGCTCTAACAAAGTAGCTATTGTAGAAACTGCTTCAAAACGTCTAGAGATGCCCCAAGGATATCGTAAAGCCATAAGTTATCTCAAAAATAGTCCATCAAAAGCCTCTACTGTAAATGTAGATCAAACTAGTCTAGATGTACGTACTATGCTTTATGAAGGTAAAACTTATTTACCTATTCGCTTTACAGCAGAATCACTAGGCTTTAATGTTAAATACGATGATGCTACATCTTCCGTATACTTTACAACACCATAACAAAAAAGCTCTGATATGCCTAAACATATCAGAGCTTTTTTCAAAATTAAAATGGTCGCTATAGGGCTCGAACCTATGACCCCCTGCTTGTAAGGCAGGTGCTCTCCCAGCTGAGCTAAGCGACCAAAGTAGCGGAAGACGGATTTGAACCGCCGACACCATGGGTATGAACCATGTGCTCTAGCCAACTGAGCTATTCCGCCATATTCATTTTCTTGAAGCCTTGCCTCAAGCACTTCTGTAGTATATCTTATTACTTGTCATAATGCAAGTAGTTTTTTAATTTTTTTTTGGTTTTTTTCTAGTTTTTTTCTTTCCTTTATTAAAAAGAGATTTAGTCTTTTTATAATACGACTAAATCTCTTTTCATTTTATTTATTTTCTATTTATCTTCTGCAAAAGTTTTCTTATAGAAGATAATAAAGCAAGTTAATGTTGTAAGTGCAGCTAAGATATCTGCTACTGGCTCTGCCATTAATACACCTGCTAATTGATCTGTCATAAATAATGGTAAAATAAATACAAGAGGAATAAGTAAAATAATTTTTCTTAATAAAGCTAAGAATAATGAAATTTTAGCTTGCCCTAATGCTAAGAAAGTTTGTTGACACGCTGTTTGTGCACCCATCATAAAGAGTCCTGCAAAGAATATTTTCATACTCCATGTTGTCATTTCCATTACATTTGGATCATTATTAAATAAGCTTACAAGTATTTGTGGTGCAAACATAACAACTAGCCACATTATACCTGTATAAGTTAAACAACATGTAAGTAATAATTTAAATGTCTTTTTAACCCTATCCATTTGTCTAGCACCATAGTTATAACTGATAATAGGCTGTGCCCCTTGTGTTAATCCTAGCATTGGTAAACTTACTATTTGCATAATACTGCTCATAATTGTCATTGATCCAATAGCTAAGTTTCCAATTCCCTCACCTAGTAAATTACCATATGTAAGTAATTGATTATTTAAACTAATAAGCACTAAACTTTCTGTTGATTGCATAATAAATGGTGAAATACCTAATGCCATAATTTTAAATCCTACTGACATATTAGGTTTTAAATATTCTTTTCTTATTTTAATTGTACTTTTTTGTCCAAGTAGTTCATCTAAAATACCATTTTTAAAATGCTTTTCTTTTCCAAAGAAGAAATAGATTACCCATACAGCCGAAGCCATTTGAGCAAGTATAGTTGCTAATGCAGCACCTTTTACGCCCATACCAAATCCAAAAATAAAAATTGGGTCTAAAACAATATTAATAATTGCACCTACCATAACTGTGCACATACCTATTTTAGCAAAACCTTGCGTATTGATGAATGAATTCATCCCTAGTGCTAACTGTACTGCAAGCGTACCAATTAAATAAATCGTTAAATAGTCAGATGCATATTCAATAGTTGCATCACTAGCTCCAAATGCCCATAGAATTGGATCTTTGAAAATCAAAAGTAATCCCATTAAAGCAACTCCGACTATTAAAAGTAAAGAAAAGCTAGTGGTCATAATTTGCTCTGCACCATCTTTATCTTTCTCTCCTAGCTTAATAGCTGCTAAAGGAGCGCCCCCCATTCCTACTAATGCACTAAAAGCAGATACTATTATAATAACAGGAAACGCAATCCCTACCCCTGCCATTGCATTACTATCTGGAAGCCTACCAATGTACATTCTATCTACAATGTTATAAAGTACATTTACCATTTGTGCGATAATAGCTGGTAGCGCTAACTTAAAAAGCAACCCTCCAATACTATCCTTACCCAAATCTGTTGTATTCTTTTTCAATTTGTTCACTCCTTTTAAGTATAGTTCATTTCATTGAATACCTACTTCAATGTACTATACTACAGGATTATGAGTAAAGTATAAACACCTATCTCATATCTACATTATCGCAATTACTACAATATAGCTTAATTTTATTCCCAAGTGTTTTTGCATCTTCATATCCCTCATAGTATAATTCTTCTAACTTATTTTTATCTTTTTCAAATCTATCAATCTTAATAAGCTTAGTAGGTCTTATAACAATAATCTTACCTTCTGCTTCTAATTCTTGCAAAGATTTCAATGTATTATTATAGTTTTCATGTCTATTACCAATCGTATGAATAAGCTTTGGATACTGTTTATATTTATGTGTATAAATGTGTTTAAATGGTTCTGGTTTTTTTATATAGTCTGCATTTCTTGTTACTACTACTATATTCTTGTCATGTCCTTGTTTAATTGAATATTGAATTGGAATTGAATCTGCAGTTCCACCATCTAACAACTTCTTCCCCTCAAGCTCTACTATAGGTGCAAACATAGGAATAGAGCTTGAAGCTCTCAAATACTCATTTACTAATTGTGTATTTCTTCCGTCTAAATACTCTGGTTCTCCCGTTTCACAATTAGTTGCTACAATAGTAAGATGCATTGGTGAATTAAAATAAGCATCATAATCAAAGGGCACTAACTCATCCGGGATCATTTTAAATATAAAATCCATCCCAAACAAGCTTCCTTGTTTTATTAGATTTTGCATACTTAGATATCTTTTATCTCCAATGTACTCTGTATTAACCTTGAGATTTCTTCCTCTTTGTTTTGCAATATATGATACTGCATTACATGCTCCTGCTGAAACACCTATTACATTATGAAAATATATCTCTTCATCTAAAAAATAATCTAGAACTCCTGCTGTATACAGGCCTCGCATTCCTCCGCCTTCTAATACAAGTCCTACCTTACTCACTCTCATCATCTCTTTTCTTTTTATTTAACTTTATACTCATATTGTAGATATTACCATTATACCCTTATGCTTGATTCTACCTATAAACAACTGCTATTGTCTAGTCCTTATCCAATTCTTTTGGCAAACAAAGAGGACTGTTTGCACACTACCCTCTAGTTGCAACAGCCCTTATTTTTCTTTAAATACAATATCATCTTTCTTAACCATCCCTAGCTTGTCTCTGGCTACACGTTCTATGTACTCTAGAGTCTCCATATTGTCTTTTTCTTTATTAAGCTCCTCTAGTTCATTCTGTTCTTCTTCTAGCTTCTTTGTAGCTTCAACAAGCTGATTATCTAGCTTATTGATAACTTTATTTAACTCAATTGTTCTTGCTCCTAAATAAAGTAATATGCCCATGCTTGTTATAAAGGTTATACGCCATATTATTTTCTTATTTATCATGTGTATCCCACCTATTAATTGTTCTATTTCTATCTTAATATTTTTAACAGGTGTTGTAAATCACTTTGTGCGCTTATATTTTACTCCACTCTTAATATCTGCATTTTTAAAGTATAATCTTCTCTGCAATTTCTTCATTTTCCACTTACGTTTATTATCTAATTGAATACCAAATCGTTTAAGCATTCTAAGTGGTATTTTAACAACATTGATCATCCACTTAATAGGAATACTTATAATATGTATTAAAGTTCTTAGAATATGTTTGACGACTTCTATAAGCCAGGTGGCAAACTTCATAAATACAATGCTAAACGTGCAAAAATAAAATATAGCTCCTAATATAATACCTATAAATACAAAAAATCTAATTTGTCCATAATTATGCATGTATAAAATAGAAAAACCTATGAGTGCACAACATATCCAATAAATTGTATCTTCAACTTGTACACTCCAGTTAGGATGAGGAATAATCTTTCTAAAAATCCTTATAAGGTCATAGAGCATGCCCATAATTACTCCTATTAGGATACAGGTTAGGAATAATCCGCTCTGAGTATTTACTACTTGATTCATATCATCTACCTACTACTTAAATAATCTGCCTAGCAATGAACCTTTTTTGCTAGAGTTATTTTGTTCTTGATAGATTAATCCTGATACATGCCCTTCTACGATTAATTCCCCACTGTCTAAATTCATTTTGACAATGTGTAAGTCATCACCCTCTATATCTAAGTATCCCTGAGACGTTTCAAGCTCTATCACTTTCTCATCAAACGCAAATACATCGGTTACACCTGTCATATTAAGCCTAGTTCGGTCTAACAGAGTTAAAGTATGTTTTTTAGCGATCTTTTCCTCCATAATAAAATCCACCCCTTTATAATAAGTTCTTACTACTTATTTATATTGAGGTGGACTCAGTTTTATTACAACATACGATATAAGGATTCTGTATCTTCTTTTTTTACATGTTCTTTAATATCTAAAACTTCATATTTTAATAGTTTTTCACCAAATTGAATTTGAATAATATCACCCATATTTACATTGGTTGATGCTTTGGCTACTTTATCATTAATACTCACACGACCTTGGTCACATGCTTCTTGTGCAATAGTACGTCTTTTAATAATACGCGTAAGCTTTAAGTATTTATCAATTCTCATTGACCATTTCCTCCATAATGATAAAAAGAACCTACACAAATGTGTAGATTCTCCTATCTCTCATTTATTATTGGTTTACAGCATCTTTTAAAGCTTTACCAGCTTTAAATTTAGGAGCTTTTCCACCAGGAATTTGGATTTCTTCGTTTGTTTTAGGATTTCTACCAACGCGTGGTTTTCTTTCTGTAACTTCGAATGTACCGAATCCTACTAATTGAACTTTACCATCATTTGTAAGTTCTTCCATAACTGCATCTTCGAAAGCTTTTAATGCTTTTTCAGCGTCTTTTTTGCTAATTTCTGCTTTTGCAGCCATAGCTGCTACTAATTCAGATTTGTTCATAATAAAAATCCTCCTCTATTCATGCATTTACATGGATATTATGTATTGAAAATTAGATGTTTGATTCAACTTTTTTACATTCATTCCATAGCTGATCCATCTCTTCCAATGTCATTTGCGATAGTTGTTTTCCCTTAGCAAACGCCGAATTTTCAATATATCTAAATCTATTTATAAACTTTTCCGTACTGTTTGTCAAGGCAAATTCAGGATTTATTTCTAAAAAATAAGATAAATTAACCATAGAAAACAAAACATCACCTAATTCTTCATTCATTTTGTCTAATCTCCCCTGTTTTATCTCTATTTTCAACTCTTCAATTTCCTCAAAAACCTTATCCAGTATAGGTTCATAGCTATCCCATGTAAATCCGACTTCTGCCGCTTTTTTTTGCACTTTATAGGCACGCATAAGGGCAGGTAAGGCACGTGCTACTTGATCCATGGACTCCGTCTGAGTTTCTTGTTTTTTCTCTTTCTTTTTTAGTTTCTCCCAATTTTCTAAGATTTCTTTGGTATTATTAGTTTCTTCTCCCTGTTTAAACACATGAGGATGTCTATATACTAGTTTCGACGCAATACCATCTATTACATCTTCCATAGTAAATTCACTGGCTTCATTAGCAATTTGTGATTGCATCATTACTTGCATTAGTACATCGCCTAATTCTTCTTTTAAATTAGCTGTGTCTTTGTTTTGTATCGCTTCTACTAGTTCATATGTTTCTTCAATCAGAGAAGGTACTAAGGATTCATGAGTTTGTTCTCTATCCCAGGCACATCCATTTTCACTTCTCAGTAATTCAATAATATCCTTCAAATCTTGGTATGTATATTTTTTCTTTTCCATACTCATCACCCCTTTGCTATTTACCCGATAACCATAGTCTAAATGGTATTAAATCTCCATTCTAACTAAGAAATCTGTTTATATTGTAACACATAAGATGCCAGCAACTAGATTAAAATAGTTACTGGCATCTTATTATTGTTCCATTTGGCGTCCTAAAAAACCAGATGCAGATTGTGCAAGCTTTTCTTCTACTTCGCCCATATGGGTTCCTTTAATTGTTGATAAGAAAATTACAGCTCCGATAGCATCTCCTTCACAAATAATAGGAGAAATAATCTCAGAGTGATAACCTTCTGTACTACCTTCTGATAATATAGGTACAAACTTAGAATCCTCTTTATCTGCATGTAAAAGACTACGTGCTTCTATAGCGCGTTCTAAGTTACTACTAATGCTTTTATCCAAAAATTCTTTCTTTGAGCCTCCTGAAATAGCAATAATCTGATCTTTATCAGAAATGCATGTAATATGACCTGTAGCTTGAGCAAGAGCTTCTGCGTATTCTTTTGCAAACGCACTTAATTCTCCTACTGGCGAATATTTTTTAAGGATCACTTGTCCATCATGATCCGTAAATATTTCAAGTGGATCCCCTTCTCTAATACGTAGAGTACGGCGAATTTCTTTCGGGATAACTACACGTCCTAAATCATCTATCCTTCTAACGATGCCTGTTGCTTTCAAGTAAACAACCTCCTTAATTGTCTGATTTGGAATAAATGTTCTTTTATCTTTAGGTATATTATGCTACTATTTTTTCTAGAATATACATTTTTAGTAAGACTTTCACATTTACATATAAAAAAACCACCTATAAAAGGCGGTTTTATTCTTTGCTAGCACTATCAGTTTCTATAGTTTCTTCAGTAGCATTTATAATATTGATTTCCTCATAAAGCTCGGTTTTTTCAACTTGTGCATTACTAATCATTGTATTAAATTCATTATTGGTAAATTCACGTTTTGAAGCACTAATAAATTCATTACGCATTACTTCTTCATCTGCTGGAATATGTGCATCTGTTTTAATAATATGATAGCCATAAGCAGTTTTTACAAGTTCTGGCCATACTTGACCATCTTTTCCTGCAAATGCTGCTTCTTCAAACTCTTTAACCATTTTCCCTCTTCTAAAAGTATACTGACCATCTGGTGTTCCATCTACTTGATTAAGAGAACCAGCATCATCAGAATACGTAGTTGCAAGTTTAGAGAGATCTTCTCCATTTAATGCTTTTTGAAGTACTTCTTCTGCTTGTGCTAATTTTTTAGCTTTTTCATTTTCTGGAAGTTCATTGGATGCATCATCTGTTGTTTTTAAGAGAACATGTGTTGCCGTAACTTGCTCATAAATCCCTTTGTTGTCTTCAATAAATTTAGTAATTTCAGCTTCTTGAGGCATATAATTTTGTCCTAGTTTTTCTTCAACTAGACTCACTAAATCTGTAGCCAATAAGAATTTCTCAATGTCTTTTTCACCAAAATGGTAGGTTTCAATAATCTCAGAATTATTTTTCACAAATTTCTCCGCATTTTCTTTAGCCGCTTTTTCTTGGTCCTTAGTTACTTGGACTCCTAATTCTTCTGCTTTTTTAGCTGCTACTACTGATAAAATAGTAGACTCTAAAGCACGCTGTTTGGCTAAATCACTCGTATTTTGTCCTTCTATTTGCATATTCCATATAGTTGGACCTGAGATTTGCTCAAAATATTGCTGAGTATACCATAAATATATTCTATATAAAGATTCAGGAATCTTTTCACCCTCTATTATCGCAACTATCGCATTACTTGTAGAATTCTTTCCAAATGCACATCCTGTTATGCCAGTCATTAGCAGAGTACTTGCAAGCATTAGTGCCATTATTCTTTTTAGTTTTTTCACTGCCATCTCTCCTTAGCCTGTCAATTTTACTTTATTATTCATCCATTATCTTCTTCCTCATTATAAAATAAAATTATGACTGCTTCAATTTTTTCAAGGAATGTAACACATTCTTAATATAAGTGATTCTATCTTTTTTGATTACATCCCCACAATTAAATTTAAGGCTAAGTTCTTTACCTGTTAGAATATTTACCTTCCGAGGGTATTCTGCTACGATCTCAGGTAATACCGCTGGATTTAAAGCTGCATCTTCTTTAAATTTAAATAAAATACTTTCTGGACTCTCAGAAACAAGAGTAATATCTAATTGATTAGCTTCCCATTTAATAAGTGCTATATCAATCAGATTTTGGACACATAGTGGCATAGTTCCATATCTATCCTCTATCTCCTCTTGCATTTCATAATAGTCCTTTTCACCCTGTATAGAGGCAATCTTCTTATAAATATCTAGTTTTTGAACTTCATCTGTAATAAACTCGCTTGGTATATAAGCATTTATCTTCATCTCTATTGTTGTTTCAAAGTTTTCTTTAAGCGGTTCTCCTTGTTCTAATGCCACTGCTTGTTGAAGCATCTTACAATACAAGTCATATCCTATAGTTTCCATGTGTCCATGTTGTTGTCCACCTAAAAGGTTCCCCGCTCCTCGTATTTCTAAATCTCGCATAGCAATCTTAAATCCAGCTCCTAATTGGGTAAACTGCTTAATTGCCTGTAGTCTCTTTTCTGCAATTTCTTTAAGCACCTTATCTTTTTGATACATCAAGTAGGCATAGGCTGGTTTATTAGACCTTCCTACACGCCCTCTTAATTGATAAAGCTGACTAAGACCCATATGGTCTGCGTTATTAATGATAATCGTATTTGCATTAGCAATATCAAGACCTGTTTCAACAATGGTTGTACATACTAATACATTTATTTCTTTCTCAATAAATGCAAGCATAATACTTTCAAGTTCACGCTCACTCATCTGCCCATGAGCAAAGCCTACTTTTGCTTCTGGTATCATCTTTTGTACTTGTACAGCCTTTTCTTCTATGTCTCTTACTTGATTATATAAGAAATAAACTTGACCATCACGAGCTAATTCCCTGTGTATGGCATCTTTTATAAAGTCTTCACTATACTCTAATACATAGGTTTGAACAGGTCGTCTTTCCAACGGCGCCTCTTCTAGAACACTCATATCTCTTACACCTATTAGGCTCATATGAAGCGTTCTTGGGATAGGGGTAGCGGTTAAAGTTAAAACATCTATTTCTGTTCTCATCTGTTTTAACTTCTCTTTATGTGTTACACCAAATCGTTGCTCTTCATCTATAATTAATAACCCTAAATCTCTAAATTGTACATCTTTAGATAATAGCCTATGGGTTCCTATAACGATATCTATAGTTCCTTTACGTATACCTTCTAAAGTTGCTTTAATTTGCTTAGGTGTGCGGAATCTTGAGAGCACGCCTACATTCACTGGATAATTAGCCATTCGTTCTTCAAATCGCTGGAAGTGCTGTTGTGCAAGAATAGTAGTTGGTACAAGGTAGGCAACTTGTTTATTGTTTTGTACAGCCTTAAAAGCAGCCCTTATAGCAACCTCTGTCTTGCCATATCCTACATCTCCACATACAAGTCGGTCCATGATTTTATCACTTTCCATATCCTCTTTTACTTCTTCAATGGCATTAATTTGATCCCCTGTTTCTTCATATGGAAACATCTCTTCAAATTCATTTTGCCAAATAGAATCTGGCTCGTAAACAAATCCCCTAGCATGCTGTCTTTTGCTATAAAGCTTTATTAAGTCTTTTGCAATATCTTGTACTGCACCTTTAACTTTAGATTTTGCTTTTTTCCACTCAGCTGTACCTAGCTTACTCAACTTAGGTGCTTTTCCTTCTGCCCCTACATATTTTTGGACCATATCCATTTGATTGATGTTTACGTACAAAGTTGAGTCATTTGCATATTCTATTTTTAAATTATCACGAGCTATACCCTCTATAACAATTTGTTCAACACCTTTAAAAACGCCTATACCATGATTTTCATGCACCACATAATCTCCTGGTACTAGGTCCAAAAAGCTATCTATCTTGCTTCCTTTATGCTTTTTAGAAGCTTTAGGCTTTTTCTTTTCCTTCCCAAACAAATCTTTATCTGCGACTACGTGGAAGCCCGCACCTTCATACATAAATCCCTTATTAAGTGAACCTTTTGATATAATTACTTGTCCTGGCTGAATAGGATCTTGTAAGGTTTCTGAGTAAGTTGTTAAAATCCCTCTTTCCTCTAGTTCTTCCATAAGGCGCATAGCTTTAGCTTTAAGGCCTGCTAAGATTAAAACCTTCTTACCTTCAGCCTTCCAATCCTTAACATCTTTTTCTAATAACTCTAGGCTATTATAAAACGTAGTATTTTCATATACAGCAATAGAAAGCTCATTATCCGTTTCAAAATGTTCTTCATTAGTAATAAAATTATTTAATGTGATAAAAGGCTTTTGAATTAAGCTAAAGGCTGCATCTTGATATTTAAAGATAAAATCAAGTTGTTTAGGCAAAAGATGGCCATAATTTAATCGATCTAGCATACTCATCTCGTATTCTTCATATAGACGTTCACACTTATCTCTAACTTTAACTGGTTCATCTATATATACAACTGTATTTTTAGGCAAATAGTCCAATATGCTAACCGTTTGTAGGTTAGTATAAGGAATATACGTTTCTAATCCTTCAATACTTATACCTTCTTCTATTTGCTCTAAATGTGCCTTTACTTGACTTTCTATGCTTTTTGCACTTTCTTTCTTACCTTCTCCTCTTAATGTCTCTACTACTTTTTTCAAGTCTGCTTTAATATCTGGTGCAGCCTTTTGTAATAGACTAAGTGGGAAAATAATCTCTTGGTTAGGAATAACAATAATTTGTTCTACCTTCTCAACAGAACGCTGCGTAGAAGCATTGAACGTACGAATAGAGTCTATTTCATCATCCCAAAGTTCAATACGGTAAGGCATCATAACATTAGGTGGGAAAAAGTCTATAATCCCCCCTCTTATGGCAAACTGCCCTATTGCTTCCACCTTTGCAACACGTTCGTACCCTATCTCAACCAAATACTTATTAAGTTCTTTTAAATCAACAACTTGTCCCTCTTTGAGTACTCTTTGATAGGAGAGCCAAGTCTCTTTAGGTGATAAAGGATTAAGAAGTGCTTCTGCCGGAATAATAATGACAGCCTCTTCCCCTTGTAGCAAACTCTCTATGATTTTCATACGCTCTGCAGTAATATCTGTACTATGTACATCTGCATTATAAAAGAGTATATCTCTAGCAGGATAGAGATATACTTCACGACCTTCATATAGATATTGCAAATCTTCATAAAGTTTTTTTGCGCTTACTTCATCCGCAGTGATAATTGTTGGAATCCTATTTGTTTCACTTGTTAATGCATAAATCAAGTGTCCTTTACATCCATCTACTGTACCCACTATTTTCCCTGTGTGCGTACTATTAAAATCATATACAAATTTATTAAACCCTTCTAATTCTTCTAATGGTTTAATAAGTGTTTGTTTGCCATAATTCATATGATCACCGTCTCATTTTACCGTTATAGTTATTCATAGCTGTATCTACATTTTTAACAACCATTGTCTCTACAGCATCACAGACTACTTTTAGTCTTTCATCTAATACCTTTGTATCATCTGGAGTAAACTTGCCTAATACATAGTCTGCTAAATCCCATCCTTTTGGCTTCTCACCTACTCCAATTTTCACTCTTGGAAATACTTCTGAACTTAAATGGGCAATAATACTCTTAATTCCATTATGTCCACCACTACTTCCATTTTTGCGGATACGAATATCTCCTACCCCTAAAGATACATCATCATACATTATAATTATATCTTCATTTTCTAGTTTATACCAACTTTTACACGCTGAAATAGATTCTCCACTCAAATTCATATAAGTTTGTGGCTTCATTAATATAACTTTCTCTCCACCTATCGTACCTTCTCCTACAAGTGCTTTAAATTTACTTCTATTAACACTAATGTTATATTTATCAGCTAATCTATCTATTGCTATAAATCCTATGTTATGTCTTGTAGTCTCATATTGCATGCCAGGATTTCCTAGTCCTACGATTAATTTCATTTTGTTCCTCCAATTTTATTGCTTATGTATAGCATTGTATTGTTGTACTTTATATTATACATTTTTATAGATATAACAAAAAGGGTTTAGATAAAAATCTAAACCCTTTTAACGCTCTATTAATCAAATAATTTAGAAACTGATAAGTCTTCGTGTATACGTCTAATCGCATCTGCAAAGATTTCTGCTACTGAAATCTCTTTAATTTTTGAGATTTTCTTTTCTTGTGGAAGAACAATAGTATTTAATACTACAAGTTCTTCAATAGATGAAGCTTCAATTCTTTCTAATGCTGGACCTGATAATACACCATGTGTACAACAAGCATAAACTGCTGTTGCACCTCTTTCTTTTAATGCATTTGCTGCATTACAAATTGTACCTGCTGTATCAATCATATCGTCAACTAAGATAACTCTTTTACCATTTACTTCACCAATGATATTCATAATTTCTGATACATTAGCTTTTGGTCTTCTTTTATCGATAATTGCGATAGGAATATCTAATTTTGTAGCAAATCCTCTAACACGACCTACACTTCCTAAGTCTGGTGAAACAGCTACTACATCTTCTGTATTGTCGCCTAATTTATCTGTATAGTATTTTGTAAGTAAAGGCATACCTACTAAATGATCTAAAGGAATATTAAAGAATCCTTGAATTTGTGAGCAGTGAAGGTCCATTGTAAGAACTCTATCAGCACCTGCTGTTTGAAGAATATCTGCAACAAGTTTTGAACTAATTGGATCTCTCGCTCTAGTTTTTCTATCTTGTCTTGCATATCCATAATATGGAATAACTGCTGTAATACGGCCTGCTGATGCACGTTTCATCGCATCAATCATAATAAGTAATTCCATAAGATGTTCATTGGCAGGTGTTGATGTAGGTTGAATAATAAATACATCAGTACCACGTACCTTCTCATCAATTTTTACGGAAACTTCTCCATCACTAAATCTTAAAACCTCAGATTTACCTAATGTTACACCAAGACACTTAGCAATTTCTTCAGCTAATGCTGGATGGGCGTTGCAGGTAAACACTTTGATATCAGCATAATTTCTAATCATTTGATTAAGTCCTCCTTAAGAATCTACGTCCACTAAATCGACAACATTATACCATATTGAGGATAAATTGCAACTTATATGAACGTTTTTATACACATTTAGCAAATATTTCGGTTAATTTTGGCGTTTTTTTGTAACCCATTCTTCCTTATTTTCTTGACGCGCACGAGCTATGCCTAAGCTATCTTTTGGAACTGTCTTTGTGATAGTAGAACCCGCTGCCGTATATGCGCCTTCTTCAACTGTTACTGGTGCCACTAAATTTGTATTACATCCTATAAAAGCATTGTCTTTAATTGTTGTACGATGTTTCTTTTGCCCATCATAGTTAACAACAACTGTACCACACCCAAAGTTTACTCCACTTCCTACATCTGCATCTCCAATGTATGTTAAGTGAGATACTTTTGTCCCTTTACCTATTGAAGCATTTTTAATTTCAACAAAGTCTCCAATTTTTACTTTTTCACCGATTGTACTATTTGGTCTAATATATGCAAATGGTCCAATATGTGCATTCTTCTTTACTTTACTATCTGTTAATACACTAGATTCAATACATACCTCATCTTCAATAACACAATTTTTAATTTTTGTATTAAATCCAATAACACAATTTTCACCAATCGTTGTATTACCTTCAATAATACATCCAGGTTCTACTATAGTATCCTTTCCAATGACAACAGAGGGATCAATATAAGTATTTTGTGGGTCAATGATAGTTACGCCACTATCCATATGTTTTGTATTGATACGATGTTTCATAATTGCGGTAGCTTCTGCTAATTGCGCACGAGAATTAACACCTAAAATATCATCTGGATTCATAATAGCAATTGCATCTACATTATACCCTTCATGAAGAAGTATCTCTATTGTGTCTGTTAAATAGTACTCATTTTGCACGTTATTATTGGTGATTTTAGAAAGTGCAAATTTTAATAACTTCGCTTCAAAAACGTACATTCCTCCATTAATCTCACAGATACGTTTTTCTTCATCTGTAGCATCTTTTTGTTCTACAATTTTTACAAAGTGTTTGCTTTCATCTCTTACAATACGACCATATCCTGTTGGATTATCTACAATAGCAGAAAGAACTGTAACTGCATTTTTCTTTCTTCTATGGAAAGCAAGCATTTTTTCTATTGTTTCCGCTGTGATAAGAGGTGTATCTCCATAAAGAATCAGTACCTCTCCTTCATCTTCTATAAAATCCATAGCTTGCATTACTGCATGCCCTGTTCCAAGTTGTTCTGTCTGAAGTGCATATTGTACAGTCTCTCCAAATGTAGCCATAACCTCTTCTGCCTTATGTCCTACAACTAAGCATACTTCCTCTGCTCCTGCGTATCTAGCAGCTTCTATCGGATAGTGAACAAGTGGTTGATGAAAAATTTCATGTAAAACTTTTGAAGTATTTGACTTCATTCTTGTTCCTTGTCCTGCTGCTAATATAATAGATTTTGTTTTCACAAACTGCACATCCTCTCGATTAAACTGGTTCTATTTTCTCATTTATTTACGTTTTATGCAAGATGCATAGCACCAAAAAAACACCTCTTAAAAGCCTAGGCTTTTAAGAGGTTTATTTTAGCTTGTCTTAGTATTCTTCTGAAACTGCTACTTCATCACTTACTGCATCATCATCTGAAAGCAATACCATTTCGTATTTTTCAAGTACTGTCTTTTGGATGCGATCACGAGTTTCAGAGTTAATTGGATGAGCGATGTCTCTAAATTCACCATCTAGAGTTTTGCGGCTAGGCATTGCAATAAAGCTGCCCTTATCTCCTTCAATTACTTTGATATCATGAACTACAAATTCATTATCAAAAGTAACAGATACTACCGCTTTCATCTTTCCTTCTTTATTGATTTTTCTTACTCTGATATCTGTAATCTCCATTTAGCAAACCCTCCTGTTTTTAAGTCGAGCCAAGGTGTCCCCATCCTTAAGCTAACCTGTGTATTATATTTTAAATTATATACGATTTTTAAACAATAATCAATATTTTTTTAAAGATTGTATATAAAATGATGTAAAAATTTAGTCTTATTGTAAGTTTTGCACGTCATCAGTCATCAAATAATACTACGTTTAGGGTATACTAATATATCTTCTGGCGTACCAATCAGTCTTTGACCTTCAGAAACATAAATTTGTTTATCTAAAATGACATTTTCAAGCACAGCACCTCTTCCTATGGTGCAACCTTCCATAATAATACTATTTTTAATAACAGCATTCTCTCCTACAAAAACTTTTCTAAATAATACTGACTGCTCTACCGTACCGTTTATGATATCACCACCACTAATAATACTATTAGCAATGTTAGAATGATCATTAAATTTTGCAGGTGGCTCGTCCTTAGCCTTTGTAAAAATATGAGGTGCTGTATTAAATAAGAATTTTCTAACTTCTGGATTTAAGAAATCCATATTAGCTTCATAAAATGCAGGAATATCTTTAATGGTTTTCCAATATCCATCAAACATATATCCATATATTTTAAGTTTACGTCTATAGCGGATTAGGATATCGCTTACAAAATTATATCTTGCTTCACTTTCTAATTCTTCTAAAAGGTGAATAAGTAGTTCTCGACCAATTACATAAACGCCTAGTGAGACTGTGTCACCTTGAGGCTCTAATGGTTTTTCCTCTAAATCTACCATTCTTAATTCTTCATCTAATTTAACTACTCCATAATCCCTTACATCTTCACCTTGCATGTTTTTACACATGATAGTAATATCGGCATTTTTTTCAATATGGTATTGGATCAATTTATCATAATCCATCTTAGTAACTTGTTCACCAGATACAATCACTACATAAGGTTCATTACTCTTTTTTAAGAAATCCACATTTTGATAAATTGCATCTGCTGTTCCCCTATAGCTAAATGTTTCTGCACTAATCATATGTGGTGTAAAAAGGAATAATCCTGTCTTTTTACGACCAAATCCCCACCATTTTGATGATGAAATGTGGTCTGTTAATGATCTTGTATTATGCTGTGAAATAACAGCTACCTTTTTAATTCCTGAGTTACTTAGATTACTTAAAGCAAAGTCTATTGCTCTATATGATCCACCTACCGGTATTGCTGCAACATTACGTTGCATTGTTAATGCACCAAGTGCATTTCTTTTTCCCCCTGCCAATACAATTCCTACCGCTTTCATAATATCCCCCCTACAAAACTAGTGAACGGCCGCTTTCAAGCTTACCGTTTTGATAATCTTCTTTTTTTGTGTCTCCACTAATCTCACAATTTTTCCCTACTACTACATTATCAGGAATCGTTGTATATGCACCTATTGCAGTAATTCCACTATAATAAATATGTGATTTCGTTTCATGTGGGATATTTTCCCCTTGACCTATATATGTATTTTCCCCTATATCACATTTTTCTGATACTATGCATCGTTCAATAACTGCACCTGATCTTACCACTGTATCTTGCATAATAATAGAATTTGCTACCATTGCTCCTTCTTCTATAATAACTCTAGGTCCTATAACTGAATTATAAACTTTCCCCTTGATTTCACACCCTTCAGATAGAAGTGCCTTTTCTACAATGGCTGTGTCACTAATAAATTGAGGTGGTTGATGTTCAATATTAGTATAAATTTTCCAGAACTCATCGTATAAATTAAATTCAGGCAATGTATTTGTAAGTTCCATATTTGCTTGCCAATATGCATCAATTGTTCCAATATCTTTCCAATAATCTTTAAATCTGTAAGCAAATAATTTCTTTTCTTCCCCTATTAACATTGGAATAATATGCTTTCCAAAGTCACTATCTTCATGTTGCTCATGATCCCTTATAAGAGCTTGTCTCAATTCCTTCCATGTAAAAATGTAAATTCCCATAGATGCTAAATTACTTTTCGGTACAGGTGGTTTTTCTTCAAACTCTATAATCTGACCTTCTTCATTTGTGTTCATGATTCCAAACTGCTTAGCATCTTCATAACTTACTTCCATTACTGCAATCGTTGCATCAGCATGATTTTCTTTATGGAAGTCGAGCATCTTACTATAATCCATCTTATATACGTGGTCCCCTGATAAAATAAGTACATATTCTGGATTATAACTATCTATGAAGCGGATATTTTGATAGATAGCATTAGCTGTTCCTGAGTACCATTCCCCTTGATTACCTTTTACAAAAGGTGATAGCATAGTCACCCCTTCATTTGTTCTGTCTAAATCCCAAGGTGTTCCTATACCAATATGTTTCGTTAAGATAAGTGGCTCATATTGAGTTAGAACCCCTACAGTGTATACCCCTGAGTTAATACAATTACTTAATGGAAAATCGATAATTCGATATTTACCACCGAACATTACAGCAGGTTTTGCAATTTCTTTAGTTAGAATTCCAAGTCTACTTCCTTGTCCACCTGCTAATAACATGGCCATCATCTCTGGCTGATTCATGCGCACCCCTCCACAGCTTGACTAATATATTTTTTATTTTTTAAATAAATCATAATTAAATATACCATTTAAGTATAATTTTTTCAAGTTTTTAACATTTTTATCTAAAAATATTTTTTTTGGCTTCCTGTGGGATTTATATATGTATCTTTTTTAATAAGCATTCGTATACTATAAAGAAATCATTTAAACAAAAATAAGAGCTAATTTTCATTAGCTCTTATTCAAACGCACTATAGATATTAATTTTTTTATTTATAGTATCCACGGTATCTAGCCATACTAAAGTTTTAAAATCATCAATTAATTTACGTTCAGGTTCTTTAGTAGCCATAAGCACACCTACACCTACAAGTTCTGCTTGGAATTCTTGCATAAGATCTAATATACCTTTAGCTGTTCCTCCAGCTTTCATAAAGTCATCAATGAAAAGTACTTTAGAACCTTTTTTTATAGCGCGTGTAGGCAAGCACATTGTTTTAATACGGTTATTACTACCAGTAATATAGTTCATGTAGATAACTGTTCCGTCTGTTAATTTACTTTGGTTTCTTACTACTACCATTGGTTTATTAAGGGCACGTGCAGTCATAAGCGCAATAGGTATACCTTTTGTTTCTACAGTTACTACATAATCTATTTCTTGCCCATTAAACATGCTAGCTAATGCAGCTCCTATTTTTTTAGAAAGTTGAGGGGAGTATAACAAATCATTTGTATAAATATAGCCACTAGGAATCATTCTATCTGGTTGGTCAATAATAGAACAAAGTTCTTTTGTAAAATCTTTAATTTGTTCGTCATTCATTAAAGGATTATAATAGACGCCTCCTGCTGCACCTGAAACTGTTTCAATATTACCCAATCCATAATTTTGAAATAGCTCTCGTATTGTATCTATATCCTCACTAATGGTTGACTTGGCACAATCAAATACATCACAAAAGTGTGTTAACGTAAATATTTGATTCGGATTATCTGTTAATATACTAGATATGATACCGATTCTACCGTTTTTCTGTACTTTTTTCATCACCCTTTAATTCCTTTCTCATTTTGAATAGCTTTATTATACATCAAAAACCGAATATTTCAATAAATTTAAACCAAAACATTCGAATTATATTTAAAAAGCTTTTATAATTAATGATGCACGTAAAGGATTGCTTATAGTATAATACAATTATAGAAACAATTAATAAAGATTGGAAGGATAATTACATGATTGATTTTAATACAATTTCAAATAAACATCATATTCATTTTATTGGTATCGGTGGCATTAGTATGAGCGGCCTTGCTGAAATTATGCACGATAGAGGGAATAAAGTAACTGGTTCTGATATGAAGTCTTCTCCCGTTACTAAACATCTGGAGTCTTTAGGTGTTGAAGTATTCCCATCTCACAGTGCTTCAAACATCACACCTGATATCGACCTAGTTGTTTATACTGCTGCTGTTCATGATGATAACCCTGAATTAATGGCTGCACGCGCTCATAATATTCCCGTTCTAGTACGTGCAGAATTTTTAGGTAGTCTTATGAAATCTTATGATTATCCAATCTGTGTATCTGGTACACATGGTAAAACAACTACTACTTCTATGCTTTCAGAAGTACTTATTAGTTCAGGTCTTAACCCTACTATAACAGTTGGTGGAATCTTAAAATCTATTGATGGAAATATCCGCTTAGGTGGAAGTGAATATTTTATCACTGAAGCCTGTGAATACTGCGATAGTTTCCTAAACTTCTTCCCAAAGATAGGTATTATCCTTAATGTAGAAGAAGACCATATGGATTACTTCAAAGATATTAACCAAATTCGTGACTCCTTCAAAAAATTTGGTACTTTAATTCCATGGGATGGTTTCTTAGCTATTAATGGACATATTGATCACGTACAATATATTATTGATAATATGACTTGTAAAGTTGAAACCTTTGGCCTAGAAAATCATTTTGATTGGTATGCTGAAAATATTACAATGGATGCAAATGCATGTCCTGCCTTTGATGTTTATTATAAAGAAAAATATCAAGGACGTATCCACCTTCGTGTACCTGGTATGCACAATGTCCTTAACTGTCTTTCAGTATGTGCTGTTTGTCACTTCTTAAATATTAATATTGATCAAATTAATTTAGGATTAACACTCTTTACTGGACCAGATCAACGTTTTGAAATTAAAGGACGTATCCATGATATTACAATAGTCGACGATTACGCACATCATCCAACAGAAATTGCTGCAACCCTTAAAGTAGCTAAGGCTTATCCACACAAACGTTTATTTGTAGTATTCCAACCTCATACTTATACACGTACAAAAGCCTTTTTAGATGAGTTTGCTGAAGCACTTTCAAACACAGATTTTCTTATTGTTACAGATATCTATGCTGCGAGGGAAAAAAATCCTGGGGATATTCATGCACAAGATATCGTCAAAAAAATCCACAATCCTAATACGAATGCAGTTTACTTGTCAGATTTTAGCGAAATCGCAGATTATTTGCTAGAACATTGTCTACCAGGTGATTTAATCATTACTATGGGTGCTGGAAATGTTAATCAAGTAGCAGATATCTTATTAGGAAAATAGTTATCCACATTATCCACAGGCACCTGTTTATAACTCATGTGAATAATATAATAACTTATTAACAGCTTATCCTCAAAATCCCCTTTTTATTAAGGGGATTTTGTTTTTTGCCACATACTATTTTTTATTTTTTGTGCTATAATACTAACACGATAGTATTTAGATTAAAGGAGGCGCTTGCTTTGGCATATGTAAAATTTATTTCAAATCCCCCAACATCCATTAGCATTCCATATTGGTTTATTACAGATTATATGCCTCAAGCATTAGGTGGCTATGTTAAAGTTTATCTTTATATTTTTGCACTTTATCATGATCCTTCTATAGAGGGTATATCTCTTGAAGACTCTGCTAAAGTGCTAAATATGCTTTGTTCTGAACTCACTACAGCTTTAGAATATTGGAATACTCACGGAGTACTTCAATTTAAAATGCTCTCAGATGAAGACTTTGAACTTACCTTTGAATTAGACAAGCCTACTAGTGCTCCTACAGTAGGACGTACTGCCTCTGTAGAAACAAAAACTCAACGTACCTTTATTCAACAAACAAGACCTCATTATACTTCTGATGAACTTACTCTATATTGTAAAGAGCATACTTCTATTGCTAACTTATTCACTGTATGCGAAAAATATCTAGGACGTCTTCTTTCTTCAACAGACCAACAAGTTTTATATGGTTTATATGATTGGCTTAATTTACCACTAGATCTTATAGAATATCTCGTTCAATATTGTGCTTCAAATAATCATACCCATATTCGTTATATTGAAAAAGTTGCCTTAGGTTGGGTTGACCAAGGTATTAAAACAGTTGAAGACGCTAAAGCTCAAGCTTCTATTACAAAAAAATATCGTACGATTTTAAAAGCTTTAGGTATGACAGGTGAAACTATTACGAAACATCAGAAAGAACTCATAGATAAATGGCTTAATGATTATGCCTTCGACATAGGGGTAATACTAGAAGCATGCAATAGAACAGTTACTTATTCCTCTTCTCCTAGCTTAAATTATTTAGGTTCTATTTTAGATAAATGGAAAGAAAAAGGTATTCACACCTTGGAAGAAGTTGCAACCCTTGATCAAAACCATTCTAAGGAACAAGAAGCTGCTAAGTCAAAAGGAAATAAAACTGCTAAAAGTAAAAACCCTCACTTTACAACAACTTATTCACATAATTGGGACTTAGATGAACTTGAAAAACGTGAACGCCAATTTTTAGAGCAAAAGATTTATGGAGGAAATTAATAGATGACTACTAAAGAACTTCAGTATAAATTACTGTTGAAACAATACGATCAGAAACGTACACGTGCTGCAGAAGCTAAACGTAATCGTGAAGAGGAAATTTATAAAAAAATCCCTGATATTGAAAGAATAGATCAATCTCTTAATAAATTAGGAATTAGTCTTGTCAAAAGTGCTCTTAATGCTTCCCCTGATGAATTTATTGAAAATTATCGTCACAAAAATGAAGAATTACGTCGTCTAAAAAAACAACTTTTAGTTGAATATGGTTATCCTGTTGATTACTTAGATATGCACCATGACTGTCCTGTATGTAAAGATACAGGCTTTATTAGTGATGTTAGTCATAGGGATAGCATTGCTAATGAATATGCACATCATCAACCTTGTAAATGTTTCAAACAAGCTCTTATTAATCTCTCTTATGATCAATCTAATTTAAAATCTATTGGTGCTGATCAAAGTTTTTCTAACTTTAATTTTAATTATTATTCTGATCAAGTAGATAAAGAGTATAATAAATCTCCTAGAAAAAATATGGAGCTTATTTATCAAGAATGCATCAACTTTGTAGAGCAATTTGCCTATAAGAAAAATAATATGCTATTGCATGGTCCTACTGGCCTTGGAAAAACATTCTTGTGTAATTGTATTGCCAAGGAACTTCTTAACCAAGGATACAGTGTTCTCTATTTAAGTGCTCAAGAACTCTTTAAATTATTTGAAGAATCTCGCTTCCACCGTGAAGATATGGAGGAAGATGAAAAGAATAATTTAGATATTCTACTCACTGTAGATCTTCTTATTATTGACGACTTCGCCACTGAAGCTACTAATAGTTTTACAGGTCCTGATTTATTCCATGTTATTAATACAAGAGCACTTAATAAAACTTCTACTATTATTTCTACTAACTTACCACTTAGTGACTGGCGTAGCCTATATTCTGAACGTATTATTTCTCGTATTTTTGGTGAATATAGTATTCTTAGATTCTTCGGAGAAGATATTCGTCTTTTAAAAAAATGGAACCAAAAAGCTGCAACCCGCAAATAACTGGGTATGCAGCTTTTTGATTTTGTCTTGTTATGGATATTTTTCTTAGCTTGTTAATATACTTTATAAAGCTTGATTTTTTATAAAATATTCATTCCAAGGAGGCTCTTATGTTTTGCACCATTCATTTATCAAAATCTGATCCAACTCCTTTATATATTCAACTTGCCAATTCTTTGGCTCATCTCATTAAAATAGGTGAGCTCCCTAATCACACTAAACTACCTACTATTAGGACCCTTTCAAAAAAACTTAATATAAATAGGGATACTGTTGTAAATGCCTACAAACTATTAGAAAACCAAGGCTTAGTAACTGCTTATGTTGGAAGTGGTACCTATGTTTCTTCTTCCCAAGTTAGTCAACCATCTGAATCTCAAGAAACCATATCTTGTAGTAGTCTATTTTTTAATAAAAGCTATTTTCCACCTTCACTTATTAATGAACTTGCTAATGAAATGATTGCTGCTGAAGGTTGGAATGTCTTCTCTGACCCACTTTATCGAGGACATACTTTATTAAAACAAAGTATTAGCGAATTCTTCAAATCAGTAGGACTTCTTTCTAATCCTAGTCAAATTCGCTATACAAAAGATTTCTTAAGCTTTCTAGTTGACCTACTCAAGATCCATCCTAACTCTACAATAGGTATCGAGGCCTATCACGATTTAAGCTACAGCTCTTTCTTGCGCTCGTTAGGCTTTAAAGTGATCGAGCTTCCTCTTACTCAAAATGGATTAGACCTTGATCATTTAGAAAAAGTATTACAAACAGAACATATTTCGTTTATATGGGTATCTACATATGTTCAGAATCCCACAGGTATTTCTTATGCATTAGAAAACAAAAAACGTTTACTTGAACTAGCTGAACATCATCAATTTTATATTATAGAAGATGGCACCCTCTCTGATTTTGCTTATACTGAAACCTCTCTTATGCCACTTTATAGCTTAGATCATAACAATCATGTCATTTATATTTATCATTTTTCTAAGCTTTATTTACCAACTTTACAGTATAGCTTTATCGCTTTGCCTCCAGCACTGTCCAAGAAATTTAATGAACCTATGCAGTCTACTTTTAATGAACGCTTTTTACAGTATTACTTAGATTCTTCTATTTTTTCTTCTATTCGCCAAGAAATTATAGAACATAATTACAAATACTTTAAAGTGATTATGCCTATTTTAAAAGAATTGAAAGATACTATTAACTTATATTCCGAACATGGTAGTCTATTCTTCTGGTTTAAACCTCAGGCTATATCCTCATCTGCTATGGAAAAATATTTACTACAGCAACATATCATCTTAGCTCCTGGTGAACTTTTTACTATGAAATCTAAATGTTCTTATTCTCGACTTTCTCTTGCTCATCTTAATGATACAACACTCCCTTTAGTTATTGATGCCTTACAAGGTATGGTAACATTATAAGATTTATAGAAATAGCTCTCCAATGTTATATTTATAAACATTGGAGAGCTATTTCTATTTGGTATGTATTCTACTGAGCATCTAGTGCCTCAAAATATTCTACTATGCCAGCATAAATCGACCATGCTATTTTATCTTGGTAACTATTACTTGCAAGTTTTGCCTCTTCTTCTAGATTAGTCAAAAAGCCACATTCTACAATTACTCCTGGCATTTGGCTAATCTTAAGAATATAGTAGTCCTTACTACTTTTTATCTTACGCTTATTCTCAGGATCGGCATATGCTTTAATGCTATTTTGTACACAGTTAGCTAATAATTTTGCCTTATCAGAGTCTTGATAATAAAATACTTGAGCGCCTTTTACTTGTGGCTGTGTAAATGCATTTTGATGAATACTTACTAAAATATCTGCGTCACTTTCTTGAATAACCTGTTTACGATAATTCATATCTCTTCTTTTATGTGTATTTCCTTTTTCTCCTTGTAACTTCTCATCATCTACCCTTGTCATAATAACTGTAGCGCCTGATTGTTCCAAGTAACTCTTTAATTTAAATGCTATAGCTAGATTAATCTCATCTTCTTTTGTTCCACTTGCTCCTGCCTTACCAGGATCGAACCCTCCATGTCCTGCATCAATGACAACTACTTTAGAAGCTGTAGATAAGCTAAAAGTTTCAAAAGACCCATTAGCAAACTTCAAGTAAGTGCAAAATGCAATCAAGCAAGCTAAACCTAATACTAGCATATTTAGACTATTTTTTTTGATGATACGCCCCATGTTCTTTCCTCTCTTTTCTTACTTGTACTAGTTCTACTTTTATTGTATTAGAGAGGTTAAGAAAAAATGCCATTATCTTATTGTGTTGTCCTTTTCTCTTTCAATAAATTAGGAATAAAGGTAACCGCTGTTAAAATGATTAGTCCTATCATCACAAATGTCACTTGCGTCATATTAAAATATTCCAATATATATCCACCACATAAACTAGATAAAATCTGAGCAATCCCGCCTGTTCCAGCTACCAATACGCCCATAGCTGTAGCTTTTAAATAAGGTGCAATAACTTTATTTACATAGGATAATGCCATAACTGTATAAATAGCATAAGTAGCCCCCATAATGACTCTCCCTATTATGAATAAAACTAAATTATTAACCATAAAAATACATATGCTACCAACACCTAGCGAAATCACTGCCCATATGTATATATACTCTAAGCTACGCTTCATTAACATTTTCCCAACTAATGCAAATGTAGCTGCCTCTACAATTCCACATATAAACATTACATAGCCATAATAAACACTATTCCCACCTACTTCTTGCATCATAATTGGTCCAAAAGTGTTGACCATTTTAATCCCCACATTAAGGAAAAATGCACTCACCATAAAGCACATGTATGTTTTATTAGTTACTAAATGGTTAATAGTTCCTTTAAGAGGTATTTTCTTAGCTTCTTGCTTATATTCATCATTAATATCTTCTAAAGTAACAAGCAAGATTCCTGCAAGACTCATCAGCAAGGCATTAAAATAAAACACCTTATCATATCCTAAATAACCTATAACAAGTCCCATCACAATAGATGCAATCCCTGCTCCTATTGATCCTATCCCCCTTGTATTTTCATAATCTACTTCTGGATGTTTGTTTCTTATAGATACAATCCAGCCATCAAGTAAAACTGGAAGTTGTCTAGTGGTTGCTGCATGAATAACTACAAATAATCCTAATAGAAATAGAATAGATGCAACACTCGGTATACATACAGCTAAAATAAGTACACATCCTATACTTAGCAAGACTGATTTCTTATAAGAAAGATAGTGATCCGTAATATATCCTAATATTGGTTGATAAATAAAACTTACAATAGCAATACAAGCCTGTATAATACCACATTCAAATTTTGAATAGCCTTGTTCACTTAAAAATAAAATAAAAAAATTAAAATAGGATGCATATGCAGCCATTAAAAAGAATTGAACACTCGCTAGTTTTACATTTATTTTCTTATTCATGATGCTCCTCACTTTGTTTTATAATTACTTCATTTGCATCTTCTATTATACTCATTTATTGGTATGTTAAAATATCTCTACCACTACTTTTATGTCTATTCTTTAGTTAAATTCCTATACTATATATTTTCATATCAAATATATAGCTAAAGGGTACTGTCTAATTTTCTAGTCCAGTACCCTTTAGTTTTTCTATATTAACTTATTTAAAATACGCTCAATTATTGTAAGTTCTTCTTCTGTGAACTCTAAATTGTCTAGAGCTTTAACATTTTCCTCAATTTGCTCCTTAGAGCTTGCTCCAATAAGTGTAGATGTGACACCACCTTCTCTAAGTGTCCATGCTATAGACATTTGCGCCAATGTCTGTCCCCTATGTGCAGCTACTTCATTTAATTGCTGTATTTTATGAAGCACTTCATCTAGTGTTTCTTCACCTTTTAGCACTTCTGAATCTAATGCTCTAGCTCCTTTTAATGTTTCTTCATCTAATCCCTTGCTTGTTAATAATCCTTGTTCTAATGAACCAAATGCAATAGCTCCCATTCCTTCTTTTTTGAATAAATCAATTAATCCATCTTCAACCCGTCTATTAAGCAAAGAATAGGATGGCTGATGAATGAGACATGGTACCCCCATGTTCTTTAGAATAGTTACTGCTTTTTTCGTATCTAAAGCATTATAATTAGAAATCCCTACATATAATGCTTTTCCTTGATGAACGGCAGTTGCCAATGCTCCCATTGTTTCTTCAAGAGGTGTATTGGAATCTCTTCTGTGAGAATAAAAGATATCTACATAATCAAGCCCTAATCTTTTCAAACTTTGATTTAAACTGGATAGCAAATGTTTTCTTGAACCCCAGTCCCCATATGGTCCTTTCCACATAGTATAGCCTGCTTTAGTGGAGATAAGCAGTTCATCTCTATACCCTATTAGCTCCTCTCTTAATATACGTCCTAATGTACATTCTGCTGAGCCAGGTGGATTCCCATAATTATTAGCCAAATCAAAATGATTAATCCCATGATTAAAAGCTGATATAATTACTTCTTTACTATTATCATAGCTATTTGTCTTTCCAAAATTCTTTAATAACCCTAAAGAAATAGCCGGTAACAAAAGACCACTATTACCACACCTTCTATAGATCATCTTCTCATATCTATCATCACTAATCATTTCTAGCCTCCGTTACGTCACTCTTTCATTTGTTTTAACGAATCCCATACATCAGGAGTCTCTAACCCTAATTTCCATCCTGCATAACCTGCTAAATCATATTGATTAATTAAGGTTACACGTTTTAAAACAGTTGATGCATCCTCTATCCATGTCTGATAAACTGTGTCACCTTCTGTTTTTTGTACATAATATTGATCATGTTCATCATCATAGGTTGGATCTACATTCCATTTTCCAATAACGCTTTGAGATGCCCCCATTCCATATGCACTAGAAGTCAACTCACCATTAGTTTCTTGCCAGATACGCGTATAAAACGGTATGCCTAACACTAATTTTTCTTTAGGTACTTCCTGTAAATTCAGTTGTATACCTTCTTCTACCCACTTAAGTCCTGCTACTGGACCTGCTTGTTCTGATCCACCCCAATGTTGATCATAAGCCATTACACAGAAGTAATCTACTACTTCAGCTAACTTATCACGTTGATAGTGCGTTGACCAAGCAGATGGGATATAAACATCTACACTTACACTAAGCCCTTCTTGCTTAGCTTGCACAGATAGCTCTCTCATAAACTGTATCCATTCTACCCCAAAGTCAGCTTGGATATTCTCTATATCTACGTTAATACCATCAAATCCATATTCTCTCGCAGCTTCTAATAATTGATTAATCACATATTGACGTTTAGCTGTACTTGTTAATACCGTTCTAGTAAGTTCAGGTGTTGTAAAGTTATGGCTAATAAGTGCCCATACTTGAAGTCCCTTTGCATGCGCAGTATTCACATATTCCTTAGAACCTCTATCTATAAGATTTCCTTGTTCATCTGCAAACTCAAACCAAGTTGGTGCGATAATATTTGCATTATTAATGTGTCTATATTTAGGTGTAGACCAGTCTCCTGTTCCTCTACTTGTCATTTGATCCCATGCCAATTTAACCTTACCATCTATTGGTTTACTCATTGGAGCTAATGTATATACCTTATTTTGCTTAATTGAAGTCATTTCTCCTAGTTTAACATCACTACTCTGAATATATCCAATCACTCCATTTTCATCACGTACTCTCATATAACCGTCTTCTTCACTATATACAGTAAGTTGATGGCCTTTTTCTACCTTATCTACAATGAGAGCCTTTCTATCTTGATGGGTACGAAGCTCTGATTCTTTCTTTTTAACTGTACCTATCTGCTTTTGTATATTAAGATTTGAGATACATACTAATCTTTCATCTCTCCCTATTTGAATATCAATTCCATACTCTTCTTCTAAATAATCTTCCGGAATATATAATTCATTTTGATAAGTTAAAAATGGTGTTACTAATTCTTTATCTTGCTTATTAACTACCATCTTATTATCATTAGGTTTTATTCTTCTTAACTCCTCTAAATTAGTGATGGTAATAGTTTCCTCATTATAATCATAATAAATTTTCTCATCTATATATTCTCTAGCAAAAGGATATGATACATATAATAATCCATCTTGCTCAATAACTGGTCTTTCTATATCTACTCTCACATCCTCATACACTGCGTTTAACTGTCCTTCTTTAAACTCATTAAAGTATGTAAGAGGATCTACTTGTTCTTTCCCCGGCATCATAATAAAAGTAAATATAGCACCAACTCCTAAAATCATGCACATTAACATCCCTAATAATATTTTTTTCAGCATCATTTTGCCTCCTTCACTCTGATAAGTATAACATACTCTTAAAATATCCTCCTAGCCTGTTTTATAATTTTACCATAGGACTTTTTAATAAAATAATATTTTAGGTATAATGAATCAACTGGCAATAAAAATACTTCAACTATCATATAATACATTAGACACTCTTTATGGTCATTTCAAGAATTGATAGATTTATCCTCTTTACTTTTATTTAGCATTATCTTATACTTATTTATATCTTAAGGTTTATCCTACATTTAATGTGACTGTATGAAAGGATGTGAGTTGTATGAAAATCGAAAAAATTAGCGATACACAAATCCGAGTCACTCTAAATCATTCTGATTTGCAAAATAGAGATATTAAAATAGGCGAACTTGCCTACGGCTCTACAAAGGCACAGGCTCTTTTTAGGGACATGATGGCACAAGCTTATGAAGATTTTGGTTTTGAAGCGGAGAATGTTCCTCTTATGATAGAAGCTGTACCTCTTTCTACTGATAGCATTATGATTGTTGTTACCAAAGTAGAAGATCCTACACAAATAGAACAAAAACTAGAGATTATAGGCGAAAGACCGACTCATCGTACTTTCAAAGATTCTATTGCTAAAAATTTAGCTGAGCTTGAAATGATGGCCTCTTCATCTACCTCTACTACAGCTCCATCTACTAAACAACCTCTTCATCCAACTAAACTTGCTCCTGCTGCACTCATGTATGCATTTAGAAATTTAGATGATGTAAGTGCGGTATCTCATCATATCAATCATCTTTATTTTGGGGAAACTTCTCTTTACAAGTATCAAAACCGCTACTATGTTATTCTTAAAGAAAATAATAACAATAACGGGAATATAGAATTTGTAAAAAGCTTATTAGATGAATTTGGAGAACCAGGTAATTTTAGTGACCTAAATGAGATGTTCTTAAAAGAACACGGCAAAGCTATTATTGAATCTAATGCACTTGATATATTAGCTAATTATTTATAAAAAAGACCTAAAAGTAGTTACTTTTAGGTCTTTCTTTTTATTTTATTCTTCTACTGTTGCAAGGTAATCATTGATTTCTTGGATAAGAACATCTACGTCCATTCCATGAACTGCACATGCATCTTCAATAGATTCCATTTGAGCTGATGGACAGCCTAGGCAGTGCATACCTGCTCTCATAAGAATTGGAATAATTCCTCTATCTACTTGAATAAGTTGACCAATTACCATGTCTTTTGAAACTTGTTTAGCCATTTTTCTATTCTCCTTTTAATGTAAAAAATAATTTTTCTTACTCTTTCATTATAATACAATTGTCCTATTTATCAACTTTAAATGTATTAATTATTTTGACTTGCAGCTGTTAATTGAGGGATGATTTGTTTCTTTCTTGAGTAAACATCTTTTAAGAAAATACTATCGTCACCTTTTGGTAATTCAAATGCACGCTCTACAACCCATTTTTCTGGCCCTACAGCAAATAATTCTGTTCCACCTACAATAACATCAGTTACCATAAGTACAACAAGATCAAGATTTTCTCTTTCTCTTAGTGCTTCCATCTCTGATAAGATTTCATCTCTCATTTTATAAATGCTTTTGAAATCCCCTGTATTAATTTGAGCTACAGCTGTGCTATATTTACCTAATGTAAATGGTTTACGGTCCATTTCTAATAACTCACTTGCTGGAACGCCTTCTAATGATGTACCAGCTGCAATAAGGTCCATACCATACTCTTCTAAGTTTACTTCTGCTATCTTAGCTAAGCGTTTTGCCATTTTTTCATCTGTTGGTGTACAAGTTGGTGATTTAAAAATAAGTGTATCTGATAAAATAGCACTTAACATTAATCCAGCAATTTCTTTTGGTGGCATAATATTATGCTCTTCGTACATTTTAGCTACAATTGTAGATGTACAACCTACTGGCTCTGCTCTTAAATAAACAGGCCCTACTGTATCAATATTAGCAATACGGTGATGATCGATAATCTCACGAATTTCTGCTTGTTCAATACCTTTTGCACTTTGGTCTCTCTCGTTATGGTCCACTAAGATAACTGGTTTCTTTTGAATATCTAAGATATGACGTTTAGAGATAATCCCTTTAACTTTTCCTTCTTCATCAACAATAGGGAAATGTCTATGTGTTGTATTAAGCATAATCTCTTTAACTTCATCAATTGTATCTTCTGTTTGGAAATAGATAAGATCTTGATTTCCAATAAGGTTCTTAACAGAAATACTTTGTGAAATCATTTTTATTGTTTTAAAGAATGAGTATGGTGTACAGATAATTGCACATTCATTTTCTGGTTTTTGTGTAAAGTCAATTTGCTCCATATCTTGGTCAGTGATGATAACACAACCTGCTCCAGAATTAATAGCCATTTGAATAAGTGCTTTATTATTACCTGTAATCACAATATCTACATCATTTAGCTTGTCCTCATCTGTTATAGAAGCTGTAGTATATACATCTCCTTCTACATATGGTTGTGGGTAATCACCATAAATAAGTTTTCCTTCAAGTACTGCTGGAATATTTACAAATGGTGTACGATGATTTTTAAGTACAGAACCATCTGTTAAACCGATATAAGTTTTAGCTATATCAGAAATAGATACAACTCCAGCTAATTTATGATCTGGATAAAGAACAGGAATCATAGGTCTTCTATGCTCTGTCATTACATCCCATGCTTTCTTTACAGAATCCACTACATAGATAGGTGGAATTGCATAGTATTTCATATCACTAACCTGTGGTTTGATATGCTCTATTAAAGTTGGTGCTTCTACATTAAAATGAGTTAATGCATAATTTGTTTCTTTACTTACTTTTCCTAATCTAACTGCTTTTACATTACTATCACCTAATGCACTTTTAAGATGTGCATAAGCAATTGCTGAACATATAGAATCTGTATCGGGATTTCTGTGTCCGAATACATAAGTTTCTTTTCCCATAATTCTCTCCTTAATTTATCACGTACATCTCTACACTGTTGTACTAAATTTAGTATATCCTTATTCTTTTCAAATCATTTATCCGAAAAACAATAAGTGCTAATTATACCTATACACATACATATTAAAGCAAAAAAGCCAGTTGCATTAAATGTAAATCCTGGATATATCACAAACACTGAACCTATTACTAGACCTAATATAGCCATATACGTTGCTTGATTATATCTTGATAATAATATTTTTACAATTTTAATTCCACCAATTAAACCAATTAGTACACCAACTGCAACAGGTATTAATATGAATAGATTAAATTCTGCGATTGCAGTAATAACAGAAGTATACACACCTAATGTAAGCATAATAAATGAACCACTTATTCCTGGGATAATCATGGAGAATGCACTAATCATTCCTGATATAATTAACCAACATCCCATGGTCAAGTCAATCTCTCTTATTATAGGAGTACTCCCTTCCACATTATCTGTAATAGCCATTATAATCATAAGTCCCAAACATACTACAAATGGAATCCAATTAATTGGTCTAATTTTATCTTTTTCTTTTGCATGATTAACTACCATCGGAATACTTCCTATTATGATACCGATAAATAAAAAGTTTGTAGGTATATTGTAATTTTCAAATAAGAATGTGATTGCATTGCTAAATAGGATAATACCAACACACATTCCTATACCTATTGCCATTAAGAAAGGAAAGTATTTTTTTAACTTATCCTTTTTTAAGCTTACTGCATCAAGTAATGTATCATAGATATTTAGGATAACCGCCATTGTCCCCGCACTAATTCCAGGAATAACATTAGATACACCTAAAATAACACCATACAATACATTCATAATATGTTTAATCATACTTGGCTCCTTTAAAAATATGTACTATATATGCTTTACTATTATAATGCCTGTCTATTCCCTTTACAATAATATCCTTCTTAATTATGCTTTTCTTTCCTTATATAAGGTTCTTTTAGAATCTTATTTTATTTGATTAAATTATACTCAAAATTTTTAATAATTATAAATTAATTTTTATATTTGTATAGAAAATTTATAATAATATTTTTTTGTATTACTATTGACGTGTATACAGTATACATTATATAATAAAAAGGTAAAATGATTTAGCTAATAATTATTATTAGTTCCCATATTTAAGAATATATCTATGGTGAAATCAAATAATAAGCTTATATTAAATATTAAAGGAGTTGACCTTAGCATGTTTGAACAATGGAATGGTTTTGCAGCTGGTGAATGGCAAAAAGAAGTAAACGTACGTGACTTTATTCAAAAAAACTACACACCATATGAAGGTGATGATTCTTTCTTAGCAGGTGCTACTGAAAGAACAACAAAATTATGGAATGAAGTAGCTGAACTTATGAAAGTGGAACGTGAAAAAGGAATCTTAGACGTTGAAACAAAAATTCCTTCAACAATCACTTCTCATGGTCCTGGTTACCTTGATAAAGATTTAGAACAAATCGTAGGTTTCCAATCAGATGCACCTTTAAAAAGAAATATTATGCCAAACGGTGGTATGCGTACAGTTAAAAACGCACTTGAAGCTTATGGCTATGAATTAGATAAAGATACACAAGAAATCTTCTCTAAATATCGTAAAACACATAATGATGGTGTATTCTCTGCATATACAACAGCTATTAAAAAAGCTAGACACTCAGGTATCATCACTGGTCTTCCAGATGCATACGGACGTGGACGTATCATCGGTGACTACCGTCGTGTTGCATTATACGGTGTAGATAGATTAATCCAAGATAAAGAAGCTCAAAAACTTTCTCTTGAAGTACCTAACATGTCAGAAGACATCATCAGACTTCGTGAAGAAATTACAGAACAAATCGGTGCTTTAAAAGAACTTAAAGCAATGGCAGCAGGTTACGGTTTCGATATCTCTGCTCCAGCTCAAACAGCTCAAGAAGCTGTTCAATGGACATACTTTGCATACCTTGGTGCTATTAAAGAGCAAGATGGTGCTGCTATGTCACTTGGTCGTGTATCTACATTCCTTGATATTTACATGGAAAGAGATATCAAAGCTGGTACTTTAACTGAAGAAGAAGCTCAAGAATTAATGGATCATTTCGTAATGAAATTACGTATGGTACGTTTCCTTCGTACTCCAGCATACAATGATTTATTCTCAGGAGACCCAACTTGGGTAACAGAATCAATCGGTGGTATGGGTCTTGATGGACGTACACTTGTTACAAAAACAAGCTTCCGTGTACTTCACACATTAGTTAACTTAGGACCTGCTCCAGAACCAAACTTAACAGTACTTTGGTCAACACACCTTCCAAAAGGATTCAAAGATTTCTGTGCTAAAGTTTCTATCGAAACAAGCTCAATCCAATACGAAAATGATGACCTTATGAGAGCTTACTGGGGTGATGACTACGGTATCGCATGTTGCGTATCTGCAATGAGAATTGGTAAACAAATGCAATTCTTCGGTGCTCGTGCTAACCTTGCAAAAGCATTACTTTATGCTATCAACGGTGGTAAAGATGAAAAACACGGTGACCAAGTTGCTCCACAATTTGCACCTGTTACTACAGACGTACTTGACTTTGATGATGTTTGGGCTAAATTCGATAACGTAATGGATTGGTTAGCTGAAACATATGTAAACGCATTAAATATCATTCACTATATGCATGATAAATACTGCTACGAAAAATTAGAAATGGCTCTTCATGATAAAGAAATCCTTCGTACATTTGCTACAGGTATTGCTGGTCTTTCAGTAGCTGCTGACTCATTATCAGCTATCAAATATGCTACAGTTAAACCAATCAGAAATGAAGATGGTCTTGTAGTTGATTACGATATCACAGGTGAATACCCAGCATATGGTAACAACGATGACAGAGTTGATGATATTGCTGTTAAAATTACAGAAACATTCATGAACAAAATTAGAAAACACAAAACTTACAGAAATGCTTACCCAACTATGTCTATCTTAACAATTACATCAAACGTAGTTTACGGTAAGAAAACAGGTAATACACCTGATGGACGTAAAGCTGGTGAACCATTTGCTCCAGGTGCTAACCCAATGCACGGTAGAGATACAAAAGGTGCTGTTGCATCACTTGCATCAGTTGCTAAACTTCCATACCAACATGCAGAAGATGGTATCTCTTACACATTCTCAATTGTTCCAGGTGCTCTTGGTAAAACAGAAGACGAACGTATCAACAACCTTGTTGGTATGATGGATGGATTCTTCGTTCAAGATGGTCACCACGTAAATATTAACGTATTTGACCGTGAAACATTACTTGATGCTATGGATCACCCAGAAAAATACCCACAATTAACAATTCGTGTATCTGGTTATGCTGTTAACTTCATTCGTCTTACAAGAGAACAACAATTAGACGTTATCAACAGAACATTCCACGAAAAATTCTAATAGATAAATAAATTTATAAAGATAAGGGGATAACTTATCCTCTTATCTTGTTACATTACGGGAGGTATATGACATGATAGGCAGAATTCACTCAGTAGAAACCTGCGGTACTGTAGATGGTCCTGGGATTCGTTACATTTTATTTACACAAGGCTGCCCCCTTCGTTGTAAATATTGTCACAACCCTGATACATGGAAAATGAATGATGGAAAGGAAGAAGATACTAAAGATCTGATTCAAGACATTGTAAAATACAAGTCTTTCATGCAGTTTTCTGGTGGCGGTCTTACAGTAAGCGGTGGCGAACCACTTCTTCAACCAGACTTTGTAAAAGATCTGTTTATGAAGTGTAAACAAGAAGGTGTTCATACTTGTTTGGATACCTCTGGATTTGTTGATATCGAAAAAGCTAATCCTGTACTTGATTATACTGATCTTGTGTTACTTGATATTAAGTCATATAACCCTACTGTATTTAAAGAATTAACAGGGGTTCCTTTAGATCCTACATTAGCTTTTGCTAAACATCTTAATGAACGTAATATTCCTGTATGGATTCGTTATGTATTTGTTCCTAATATAACAGATAATGAACAAGACATTGAAGATTTAGCACAATTCTTAACTACACTAAATAACGTTCAACGTGTAGATATTTTACCATTCCACAAAATGGGTGAGTTTAAATGGGAACAACTTGGATATGAGTATTCCTTAATGGATACTGAGCAACCTTCAAAAGAATCAGTTGAACATGCTAAAAGTATCTTTAAAAAGCATAACTTACCTGTATTTGTATAAAAACCTTTTAATATGTTAAAAAGAAAAGAGTATGTAGTTTGCCCCTACATACTCTTTTCTTCTATTCCTGGTGATTTTCCTTTAAAAATTTTCTTCCATACTGATGTCTTTTGTCCGACTTGCTCTAAATCTGCTAATTGCTTTCTCATTACTTGCATTTCTCGCATTGTCTCATCTATTCTCTTATAATACTCTTCATCTTTGAGCTGTTGTGCTTCTTCAAGTTCCATAATCTTCTTGCTCATCATAATATCCATCTCTTGACTTAATTCATTTTTAAGCTGTATCTTATTCTCTTCCCCATACTCTACCAATGTCTGCTTTAACATTTCTTTAATAATTAAACTAAACTGTTTTACCTTTTGATCATCTTTATCTGTAATATCTATATCTATATCTGCAACTGTTGCTGGATGTGGATGTGTTATTCCTTTTATCGATGTTGCACTTACTTGTGATAATGATTCAATCCCTTCTTCATCTAATGTATGAATCACATTTCTAATTCCCTTTAATTCTAACCCTTGCTCGCGTAACTCTTTAATTTGTTGTAGTACTACTATATCTTTTTGTGTATAAATACGATGTCCTTGTGGATTTCTATGTATTTGTAAATCTAACTCTTTCTCGTAATACCTCAATACATACGCTTCAATGTCTAAAATTGTAGCTACTTCTTTGATAGTATAAATCTTTTCGTTCATCTCAATCCCCCTCAGCTTTAGTAACACACTCTTTTATTAAATTATACCATATTATTCCATTTTTTCAATATTATTTACTTTTTCTCTTCATATCATCTTTTTATTTAGTATTTATACTAGTTGTATACTTTGAATTTCAAATTATTTGTAAATCAAATTTTATTAATTGAGGTGATTTATGTTTAATAAACAACTTATTATAGGTAATCTTAAACCGACATTTCCAGTCATTCAAGGCGGTATGGGAGTTGGTATTTCACTAAGCTCACTTGCAGGTCATGTAGCTAAGTGTGGAGGCATTGGAATTATTTCTGGTGCTCAAATCGGTTATAGAGATAAAGATTTTATAAAAGATCCTCTACGTGCCAATTTAGTTGCTTTAAAACAAGAAATTAAGCAAGCGCGTGAAATTGCTTCTAACGGCATTATTGGCGTTAACTTAATGGTAGCCATGAAACACTATGCTGAGTATGTAAAAGCTGCTGTAGAAGCTAAAATAGACCTTATTATATCAGGTGCTGGACTTCCTCTAGACCTTCCTAAATATACAAAAGATAGTGATACTAAAGCTGTACCTATTGTTTCCTCAGCAAAAGCTGCTACTATCATCTGTAAACAATGGGACCGTAAATATAATTTTGCACCCGATGCAATTATAGTGGAAGGTCCTCTTGCCGGTGGACATTTAGGTTTCTCAGCTGCTCACTTAGAAAATTCTCCACTACTTGAAGATATTATTCTAGAAGTTAAAGAAGTAGTAAAAGAATACAGTGAAAAATACAATAAATCTATCCCTGTTATTGCTGCTGGTGGTATTTATAATGGCGAAGATGTAGCTAAGATGTTAGAAAAAGGGGCTGATGGCGTACAAATGGCTACTCGCTTTGTTACAACCCATGAATGTGACGCCTCATTAGCCTTTAAAGAAGCTTATATTAACTCTACTGAAGAGACTATAGGTATTGTTAAAAGTCCCGTAGGAATGCCAGGAAGGGCTATCCTTAACACCTACATTACTTCTCCACAAGGTAATAAAGCTTGTTTCTTTGATTGCCTTCATAAGTGTGGTGTAACAGATATTCCCTACTGTATTTCTAAAGCACTTATTAATGCTGTTACAGGAGATGTTGATAACGCTCTTCTCTTCTGTGGTAGCAATGCTTATAAAGCTACTAAGTTAGAATATGTTGAAGATATCTTTAATGAAATTGAATCTGCTCTTGTAATCGCCTAATTTTCATTCACTTAAATACTCTTATTACTTATTTGTATAAGATGATCTCTCGCAAATAATATTATTAATAAAAAGATAAGCACCCTATGCTATACAATATAGCTATAGAGTGCTTATCTTTTTATTATTCACGGTCTTTATTGGCAAACTTAGTATATTGTCCAAGCCATACAAGTTCTACTGTACCTGTTGGACCATTTCTTTGTTTAGCAATGATAACTTCACCGATATTTTTCTTCTCAGAATCTGCATGATAATATTCATCACGATAAAGGAACATAACAACGTCAGCATCCTGCTCAATCGCTCCTGACTCCCTTAAGTCAGATAACATAGGTCTATGGTCTGCACGGGCTTCACAGGCACGAGAAAGCTGAGATAGTGCTATTACCGGTGCCTGCATCTCACGAGCAAGTGCTTTAAGTCCACGAGAGATTTCAGAGATTTCTTGTTGTCTAGAATCTCCTTTAGCATTTCCTGACATCAATTGTAAGTAGTCAATCATGATCAGATCGAGGCCTTTTTCCATTTTTAATCTACGGCATTTTGCACGCATCTCCATTATAGAAATACCTGGTGTGTCATCTATAAATACATCTGCTGCACTTAGATTAGGAATAGCCATAGCGATACGGTCCCAGTCTTCAGGATCTAAGTTACCTGTTCTTACCTTTTGAGCATCTACTAATGCTTCCGCACATAACATACGGTTTACTAACTGGTCCTTCGCCATTTCCAGGCTAAATACAGCAACTTTTTTCTTATACTTAACTGCCGCAGTTTGAATTATATTAAGTGAAAAGGCTGTTTTCCCCATAGATGGTCTAGCTGCAACCAGAATTAAATCTGAAGGTTGCATCCCTGCTGTCTTATAGTCTAAATCTATAAATCCAGTAGGTACACCTGTAATACCACCTTTGGTTGTATGGGCTTCCTCAATTTTGTCAATTGCTGTTACAACAATTTCATTAATGTGAGAGAAGGCATCTGTTTGTACATTTTGTGTAATATCAAAAATCTGCTTTTCAGCAAATCCCATAATATCATGAATACCTTCATCGCCTTCATAACTCTTAGCACTAATATCTTGACTGGCTTTAATAAGCCTTCTAAGCATCGCTTTTTCTTGAACAATTTTAGCATATTCTTTAATATGTGCTGAAGTTGGTACTATGGTTGCAAGCTCTGCTAAGTAACTAATTCCTCCAACTTGTTCTAATACACCTTTTTCATCTAATCTATTTTGTATTGTTACCAAATCTACAGGGCTATTAGAAGTATGTAGTTCTACCATAGCTTCATAAATTTGTTGATGATCAGGTCTATAAAAATCTCTTGGTTTTAAACTTTCTGTTGCCACTATTAAGGCTTCATGGTCCATAATAATCGCACCAAGAACAGATTGCTCTGCTTCTATATTGTGTGGAGGAATACGCATTATTTGTGTTTCATCCATAAACGTTCCTCACTTTCTTCCTTATTATTTAGATTCAACTGTTTCTACTGTTACTTCAGCTGTAACTTTTGCATGTAATTTAATTTCTACAGTTTTAGTACCAATTGCTTTAATAGGTTGTGAAAGTTGAATTTTTTTCTTATCTACTTTTACTCCAAATACAGCTTCAATACTTTCTGCAATTTCTTTTGTTGTTACAGAACCAAATACTCTTCCACCTTCACCTGTTTTAATAGGAATGATTACTTTTTTATCATTAATAGATGCTTTTAATTCATTCGCATGATCTAATTCTTCTTGCTTTTTCTTATCTTCTGAGCGTTGTTCTACTTTTCTTTGATTCATGTTAACTGCATTTGCTTCTACTGCTAACCCTTTTGGGAAAAGAGCATTACGTGCATATCCATCTTTAACCTCTAAAATATCACCTTTTTTACCTACTTTTTTTACATCTTGTGTTAATATAACTTTCATCTTATTCACCTTCCTGTTTATAATCTTGAATCGCTTCTTTTAGTTTAATCTTCACATCTTCAATTGTACAGTCCTTAAGCTGTGCACCAGCAATGTTTTTGTGACCACCGCCACCTAACATCTCCATAATACGTTGAACATTAGTATCTCCTAATGCTCGTGCACTAATCATAAGTCCTTCACCACCTTCAGTAATAACGAATGTAGTTTGAATACCTTTTATGGTTAGAAGTTCATCTGCTACCTGTGCTGCTATAATATTAGAATGCTCATGCTTGCCTAATACAACAGCTACCGCTGTATCTTCTTCCCATATTTCAGCTTCTTTAATAGATGCTGCTTTTATTTTGTAAGTTTCCATATCATTTTGGAACAACATACGCACTCTTGTACTATCAGCCCCTGCTCTTCTCAAGAACGCTGCCGCCTCAAATGTTCTAACTCCAGCTTTAAAAGCAAAGTTCTTAGTATCAACTGTAATACCTGCTAAAAGGGCATCTGCTTCTATTTGTGTTAATTTAACCTTATCTGTTAGATAGATAAGAATCTCAGAAATCATCTCACATGTAGAAGAGATAAATGGCTCAATATATGTGAGCACTGCATCTTCAATATAATCCGTACTTAACCTATGATGGTCAAATACAACTACATTTTCCGCTTTATCAATAAGTTCTGGATGTTCTACATAACTCTTTCTATGCACGTCTACCATTACAAGTAATGTTTGCTTAGTTAATTCCTGGTCTGCCTTATCACTTGTAATAAATAAATCTTGGTACTCAGATTGTTCCATAATACGGTTGTAAAGCTCTTGTACTGCAAAGGTAGATTCATTTAATATGATATGTGCTTTCTTGCCCATAAGCGTTGCAGCTCTATAAACACCCATAGCAGCTCCAAGGCAGTCCATATCAATATTTTTATGCCCCATGATAAGAACCTTATCAGCATCATGAAGTAATTCCTTAAAAGCATATGCCTTAATTCTAACCTTAACTCGTGTACTTTTTTCAACTTCTTTTGTTTTACCACCATAGAATGTATATTTATCACTACGTTTGATAATAGCTTGATCGCCACCTCTACCTATAGCAAGGTCAAATGCAGCTCTTGCATCATCTTTTGATTCAGTAAGTGAATTAAAGTTACGTCCTATCCCAATACTTACGGTAACAGGTAAATCATTTCCAACTTGAATATGTCTCAGTTCATCTAGTATATCAAACTTACGACTTTGCATTTTCTCTAAGCTATCTTGAGTAAAGAAGATCATATAACGATCCCTATCAAACTTACATACTGCAACATCGTTGTTTTTAAACCATACATTAATCTTTCTATCAATAATCGCACCTAGCATTGGTCTTCTTACTTCTTCAATACTTTGCATGATCTCTTCATAATTATCTACATATATATAACCAATCATACAACGTTGTTTTTGAACTTCTTCTTCCAATAATTTATGGTCTGTTGTATCCATAAAATAAATGACATATTGATAACCTGTATTATTCGCATCCCAAAGAATTTTGTTACAGATGAGCTGATAATGCTTACTGTCTTTAATCACTTCTCGTTCATATATTTCATCTTGCTTAGGGAAGTTTTCTATTTGCAAATCAGAAAAAATAGATCGAATATGCTTGTCTGCTACTTCCTCTTCTCCTATCATTTCTTTAAAAGAATGATTGCCCCAGCATATGGCTCCTATTTTATCTAGTACAACTACTGGTATAGGAGAATCAACGAACATATCTTTTTTTATCTTGCTTAATACATCTACCTGATTGGTAATTTCCTTTTGCATTTTGAGCATAAGCCTATTTTCTAGTATAAAACTATAGGCTAGCATCCCTACAAATACTAATGCAGTAAATATTCCAATAAAAGTATTAAAATAAATACTTATGATTCCTTGTAAAATCCCTATAATAAAGCCAATTTGAGTAAATCTTAGGATATATGCCATATAACCTAACGAATTCTTTCTCTTTGTACTCATATTCACTACCTTCCTAACTAAACGATAATATCAACTTTTCTAAAATTAAATAAGGTATCTGCAAGGCCTACTAGCATCATTATAAAAGGCATCATAAAGAATACTAATACAGACAATACAATACTCATTGTCTTAGTTGTACTGTTGAGCTTGCTTTTTCTAATCAGCATAATTAAAGCTATAAAGCCTACTATCTGTAATAAATATACTGTAAAGGAATATAGATTCATAGCTAATGCTGCTGTAGTCATAGAGTCCTCCCCCACGAATAATGCAATAAAACTAGATATTACTAAAAGGATACCCATCCATCTAGAAAACTTAAACTGTACAAATTGGCTAAGTGGTAACATTCTCCACTTTTTAATACGCCCCATGAGTGTCATAAATATTGTGCTTACAACCCCTATTATTATTCCTATCTGAAGTAATAATGATGGATACAAATATTTTAGCATATCTACACTCATACTAAATTGTTTTCTCATAAGTAAAAGTTGCTCTTCCATATCGTTAGATATAGGTTGATTTTGTATCTTCATTGCTTGATTAATTAAAGCTGTATATTGCTCTTTTGCAGTATCTAAAAAAGTATTATACATTTGTATATAATCAATGTTAAAATACTTCATTCCTATAGCATAAAAACAAAATACTCCTACTGTACAAACACCTGTGTACATAGCTACTTGTGGTAGTGCTAATTTATTTCTATAACAAGTTACAAATATATGAGCAGGAACTGCCACACTTATAATATATAATAATGGTTCAGCTATACTTCTTGTTAAAAGGTATAACATAATTGAAATAATCAAATGTATAAGTAAGTCTCTTTTATAGTTTTTCTTATTACTCATTAAAAAGATTGCCATAGGCACCATGAGTATTGGTGTCAAAAAGATCAAAGTAGTAGAGTATATCCCTATTACTCCTAATAAAATATATATTGTTATCATCAATACTAATTTTAAATTTTGCTTTACTTGTTGATTCATAGTCTCTTAAGCCTCCTATACTGCGTATAAGTTGCCATGTATCTACTCATATATTTTCATATTATATCATAAATCAGAAATTATATATACCCCCTGTGTTTTAGGGTTTCTAGACAATAAAAAAAAGCACTGCCAAAGGCAGTGCGTGTGCATATTGTGTGTGCGCTTATTTGTCTCTCTATATAGTGCTGAATTGAATCTAATAATTACTAATTAATCTTGAGTGTATGGTAAAATTGCGATATGTCTAGCACGTTTGATTGCAACTGTAAGTTTACGTTGTGCTTTTGCAGAGTTACCAGTAATTCTTCTAGGAAGAATTTTACCTCTTTCAGAGATAAACTTTTTAAGTGTATTAATATCTTTATAATTAATCTTTTTGATATTATCACCAGCAAATTGATTAACTTTACGTCTTCTACGACCACGTCTTTTTTGCATTGCCATTGTATTTCCCTCCTTTACATTTTAAATGTTTTAGTTAAAATGGTAAATCGTCGTCTTCTTCCATAGTAGTAGGCATAAACCCATCTACCGGACTAGTTGAAGGAGGAGTAGACACAGGTGACATAGTATCAAGTGGGCTATTTGTCATAACGCCTCTTGATTCAGCTGAATTTTTACTCTCTGCAAAATGCTGCTCTTCAACAACGATATCAACCGATGTATGTTTAACTTTTTGTTGGTCTTCCCAACTATTAGTTTGGAGTCTACCTACGACTGAAACCATCTGTCCTTTTCTAAAGAACTTCTCGGCAAATTCGCCAGCTTTTCCAAAAGCAACTATATTGAAGAAATCCACATCGGGTTCTCCTTGTTTTGCAAATTGTTTTCTAACAGCTAGTCCATATCTTGCTACTGCAACTGGATTGGCTGATTGTGAATAACGAACTTCTGGATCACGAGTTAAGCGTCCCATAAGGATAACTTTATTCATATCATAACCTCCTTCTCATGGTTATTTATTATTTTTCGTCAAGACGTACGATTAAGTAACGAAGAACAGTTTCTGTAATACGAAGTCTGCTTTCAAGCTCAGCTGGTGTAGCTGTTTCAGCATTGAATTGGATAAAGTAGTAGAAACCTTCTTTTTGTTTGTTGATTTCGTAAGCAAGTTTTCTTTTGCCCCAATCATCAACATTAGTAACTTCACCACCGAAACGAGTGATTAATTCTTTCACTTTTTCAAGGTTAGCTAATTTTTCTTCTTCACTTAAAGTTGGGATAAATACTAGTGCTAATTCGTAGTTTTTCATCTTGGCACCTCCTTTTGGACTTTGGCCCTACATCTGTGTGTAGAGCAAGGATTAACATTACAGTTTAATATGATATCATAATTATATTCTTTATACAAGCACTTTAGATAAAAATAATACTGGATAATGTTACTTTTTAAGCTTGTATGTCGGCACTTTTAATTAATTTTTTTACACTTTTTTCAAATTTCTCGCGAGGCAACATAATAATATGCTGACATTGTTGGCAGCGCAATTTGAAGTCCGCTCCCACTCGTAGAACTTCCCAGGCATTAGTTCCACAAGGGTGCGGCTTCTTCATTTGCACTACATCTCCAATTTGATAGTTCACTTCTTTACCCTCCTTTGATTAATTACCATTTTTAATTCTTATTATACATGATTCCTCAAGAATTATAAATTAAATCCCTTTATAATAAAAAAGAGAACTTCACTATTATAAAAATAATCTCATTATCTAACTTTATAATGTAATTATCTTTGAATATTAAAAAGTAGACTGTTAAGCCTACTTTTTAACTTATATATTTTTAACTTATATATTTTTTACATTTCTATCTTTGAATTTCTTTATATATTTATTAGCTAGTGGGATATATTGAATATCATCTAATGTAATTGTTTTAGTTAATATACATCCTATACCATAAATTAAAACTGCTACTGGAACTATAATTAATGTGGATCTTATTACACTATGTGTAACTATTATAAACCCTTTATATAGGAAAAAACTCATTACACCCATACCTATTGAAGCAATCATAGGTTTTGTGATTACTTGTTTCCATTCTATCTTAACCTTCAATATTCTTTTAATAGCTATTAGGTTAAGTATTGTATAAATCATATAGCAAATAGTTGTACTAATAGTTATTCCATAAATATGAATAGCAGGATTAGATAATAATGCTATATTTAAAATTACTTTTACCACCAACGCTATCATTACATATATTGTTACATAATATTGTTTACCTATTGCTTGTAATACACCTGTGGTAAGTTGAGATATGGTCATAAATATAATAGCTATTGATCCTACTGTAAATAGGCTACCACCATCCGGAGCTGAAGCATAAATCAATTGCATAATTGGCTCTCCAAATAAGGTTAAACCAACTGTTGCTGGCATTGCAATAAGCATACCCATCTTTAGTATTCTATTGATTTTGTGTGTTAGTCCCTGTTGATCTTTTCTAGCATAATCACCTGCTATAGCAGGAATTGTAGAAGTTACAATTACAACAATAATCCCTACTGGTATATTAATAAACTGCGTATACTTACTTAGAAATTGCCCTGATAAACTTGTAACTATCGTCTGTGTATCCATGAGAGCAGCATTTGTAACCGGTATCCTACTAATCTCCCCTCCCCCCCTCAAATATTCTACCGTGCCAGGTAAATAATGAAAGAGCATTGTATTATCTATTAATGTCATTAATGCAAATAAAGCCGCTGTCATTACGATAGGTATAACAGTAATAAGTAGTTGCTTTATAATATGTCTATTCGTTGGATATATAGATTTAGTTACACCTATATCTTCTATTTTATTATATTGAGAAGCTGTCATTTTATATATAACAGCTATCGTTATAGTTCCTGCTATAGCTCCTATTCCTGTTCCTAATGTACTTCCCATAGCAGCTACTTTAACACCATATGGAAGGAACAATGAAGCTAATACTACACTGAAAATAGCATTAAAAAGTTGCTCTACTGTCTGTGAAATAGCTGTAGGCATCATATTACCCATTCCTTGAAAATATCCCCTCATGACTGCCATCAAACTTACTATAACAACTGTTGGTGCTAGTGCTTTTAGAGGAAGGACTATATCTTCCCCTCCTTTTAAAAGATGAGCTATTTTATCAGCTCCAAACCATAAGCTTAAAGCTAAAATTACACTTATACCAGCTGTATAAATAAATGTAATTTTAAAGATCTTCTTAGCATCATTATAAGCTTTAAGGCTTATACATTCTGCAATTAATCTAGCAACAGCATTGGGAATCCCTAAACAACTTATTGTGATGATTAATATATATACTTGATATGCAAGCCCATATATGGCATTTCCTACATCCCCCAATATGTTAACAATAGGAATTCGATACAGCACTCCTATTATCTTACTTATAACTGTTGCAATACTTAAAATAAGAATACCTTTAGCAACTTGCTTACCTGTAATTTTCTCTTCCATCTCTTGGCCTCTATTCCAATTATATCTTCTTTCAAGTTCTATCTATGGATTATAATATGGTACTCTTTAAATGTCTAGCCAATATAAGTTTCTACATAACAAAAAACAGCTTAGATATTATCTAAGCTGTTTTTAAAGGCGGCAACCAGATTTGAACTGGTGATGAAGGTGTTGCAGACCTCTGCCTTACCACTTGGCTATGCCGCCGTAAATTTGGCAACCACTTACTCTCCCGGGCCGTCTCCAGCCAAGTACCATCAGCCGACTTAGTCTTAACCTACGTGTTCGGTATGGGAACGGGTGTATCCCTAAGTCGCATCGTCACCAAAAATGACCCATAGGAGAATCGAACTCCTGTTACCGCCGTGAAAGGGCGGTGTCTTAACCGCTTGACCAATGGGCCTTACAAACTCCCCGAGTAGGGTTCGAACCTACGACCCTTCGGTTAACAGCCGAATGCTCTGCCGCTGAGCTATCGAGGAATATTATTTTAAGAGGCCCACTAATTAAGGGGTTACTCTTAAAGTATATGCAATAAATTTTATTTTATGCATTATACTTTCAAAACTAAACATAACCATTTTTTAACCTGTTTTTTAGGTCAAACCCTCGAACCGTTAGTATTGGTCAGCTACACATGTTACCATGCTTACACCTCCAACCTATCTACCTCGTAGTCTACAAGGGGTCTTACTCCATTTCTGGATGGGAAGTCTTATCTTGAGGTCTGTTTCACGCTTAGAT
>NZ_LN875034.1:0-439 GCF_001282685.1 Niameybacter massiliensis
AAGTGCAAGCACTTTGGTTTGGCCTGTTTCCCGTTCGCTCGCCACTACTTAGGAAATCGATTTTTCTTTCTCCTCCTGTTGGTACTTAGATGTTTCAGTTCCCAACGTTCCCTTCATACAGTTATGGATTGGCTGTATGATGACTGAGGTTTACTCAGCCGGGTTTCCCCATTCGGACATCTACGGATCAAAGTTTATTTGCAACTTCCCGTAGCTTTTCGCAGCTTATCACGTCCTTCATCGGCTCTCGGTGCCAAGGCATCCACTCTACGCTCTTAGTAGCTTGACCTATATACAATGATTATGTCATTGAATATTTGCCTTGTTCTTGTTAAATATAACAGAATAAGTATTTATTTTCGGTTAAATTGTAGATTTAAATATTATTAATAATGTTTAAATCCGTTATTTGCAGTATTTGTTTTTCAAAGTACAAGTT
>NZ_LN875034.1:3032-50532 GCF_001282685.1 Niameybacter massiliensis
ACACCCATTAGTTCATCATCTTCAGCTAATGTAAGTGCAATGATTCCACCTTTTCTAATATTTTTAAATGCATCAAGATCTGTCTTTTTAATTTGTCCTTTTTTAGTAATCATTGTTAAAAATACATTATCTTGTTTTTTCTGAACTGGGAATACCGCACTTATTTTTTCATCTTTATCGAGTTGCAAAAGATTAATAATAGCCATGCCTCGTGCTGTTCTTCCTGCTTCAGGAATTCTATAAGCTTTAATCTTATAAGCTTTTCCTTTATTTGTGAAGAACATAATTTCATCTAAGTTGCTTGTTACAAATAACTGTTCAATGAAATCATTTTCAATAGTATTAACACCTATAATACCTTTGCCACCACGATTCTGTTGCTTATACGTATCTAATGGAATACGTTTGATATAACCTAAATGAGTCATTGTTACAATTACTTGCTCTTCATCTATTAAGTCTTCAATATCAAAATCATCGTCAGATGCAGTGATATCAGTTCTTCTTGCATCTGCATATTTATTACGTATTTCTTCAATTTCTTCTTTGATAACTTCATATAATCTATATTCATTACCTAAGATTTCTTTGTAGTAAGCAATTTTCCCAAGTAAATCTTCATATTCTTGCTCTAACTTTTCTCTCTCTAATCCAGTTAAGGCTCTAAGACGCATATCTACAATAGCTTGTGCTTGTATTTCTGTAAGCACAATTTCTTCCATAATACGTTCTTTTGCTTCTTGAACTGTTTTAGAAGAACGAATCAATTGAGTAATTAGATCAATCTTATCTAACGCTTTTCTTAAGCCTTCTACAATGTGTGCTCTATCTTCTGCCTTTTTAAGGTCATATTGAGTTCTTCTTGTTACAACATCTTTTTGATGTTTTAAATACTCTTCTAACATTTGCTTTAGATTAAGTACTTTTGGTTTATCATTTACAAGAGCTAACATATTGATACTAAAAGTATCTTGTAACTGAGTGTATTTATATAATTGATTCAGAATAACACTTGGATTTACATCTCTTCTAAGTTCAATTACGATAGTCATACCATTTCTATCAGATTCATCACGAAGATCTGTAATACCATCTATTTTTTTGATTTTTACAAGCTCTGCAATTTTCTCAATAAGCTTAGCCTTATTAACCATATAAGGTATTTCTGTTATAAGAATACGTGATTTACCACCATGCATCTCTTCAATTTCTGCAGTAGCCTTAACTTTAACTTTACCTTTACCTGTACGATAAGCTTGGTCAATCCCATATCTTCCTTGAATTGTAGCCCCTGTTGGGAAGTCTGGTCCTTTAATGATTTCCATGAGTTCTTCAACTTCTGTCTCACGTACTTCATTTTCTTCATTAAGTCCCATATAGTTATTAATCATTTTCACAACACCATCTACAACTTCACTTAAGTTATGTGGTGGAATATTAGTAGCCATCCCTACAGCAATACCTGATGATCCATTAACTAATAAGTTTGGAAATCTTGCTGGTAATACTACTGGTTCTTTTAAAGATTCATCAAAGTTTGGTCTGTAATCAACTGTTTCTTTCTCTATATCAGCAAGCATAGACATTGTAATTTTACTCATTCTTGCTTCTGTATAACGCATGGCAGCTGCACTATCTCCATCGATATTACCAAAGTTACCATGTCCATCGACAAGTGGATAACGTATAGAGAAATCCTGTGCCATTCTAACCATAGCATCGTAAATGGAGGAGTCACCATGAGGGTGATATTTACCCATGGTATCCCCAACAATACGTGCTGATTTTCTGTATTGCTTATCTGGCCCTAAGTTTAACTCATCCATTGCATATAAGATTCTTCTATGAACTGGTTTTAAACCATCTCTAACATCTGGGAGTGCACGAGATACAATAACACTCATAGCATAATCTATATAGGATTTTTTCATTTCTTGCTCAATATCTACTGATATAATTTTATCATAACTTTCATTGAATTCGTCCATTTTATTCCTCCTCTCCTACTATATATCTAAGTTCGTTACTTTCGGTGCATATTCATGAATGAATTCACGTCTAGGTTCAACTTTATCACCCATAAGTGCTGTAAATATTTCATCAGCTGCTGCTGCATCTTCAATATCGACTCTTACAAGTGTTCTTGTTTCTGGATCCATTGTTGTTTCCCATAGCTGATCTGGATTCATTTCTCCAAGACCTTTGTAACGTTGCATTCTTGAAATACCTGTTCTACCGATTTCTTCAAGGATTTTTTCTAATTCTCTATCATCATAAGCATAATGCTTTTTCTTATTTTTCTCTACTAAATAAAGAGGTGGTTGTGCAATATATATAAACCCATGATCAATAAGTGGTTTATAGTATCTATAGAAGAATGTTAAAAGAAGTGTACGAATATGAGCACCATCAACATCGGCATCAGTCATAATAATAATTTTGTGATAACGTAATCTATTTACATCAAAATCTTCACTAATTCCTGCACCAAATGCAGTAATCATATTACGAATTTCTTCACTTTCTAGCATTCTATCAATTCTAGCCTTCTCTACATTTAAGATCTTACCTCTAAGTGGTAAGATAGCCTGTGTTTGACGAGATCTTGCACTTTTAGCTGAGCCACCCGCAGAATCCCCTTCGACTAAATAAATTTCACATTTACTTGCATCTTTCTCAGAGCAATCTGCTAATTTTCCTGGTAATGCTGTACTTTCAAGTACACTTTTACGACGAGTAAGTTCTCTTGCTTTCCTTGCTGCATCACGTGCACGTGCTGCCATTGTTGCTTTTTGGATAATCATTTTAGCAACATTTGGATTTTGTTCTAAGAAATAAGTAAGTTGTTCAGTAAATACACTCTCTACTGCTCCACGTGCTTCACTATTTCCTAATTTGGTTTTGGTTTGTCCTTCAAATTGAGGTTCACCTATCTTAACACTAATAATAGCTGTTAAGCCTTCTCTAATATCTTCACCACTTAAGTTAGTATCTGCTTGCTTTAAAAGATTCATTTTTCTTCCATAATCATTTAAAGTTTTTGTAATTGCTGACCTAAAACCAGATAAGTGTGTTCCACCTTCTGATGTATTGATATTATTTACAAAGCTATAAACATTTTCAACATAACTATCATTATGTTGGAAAGCTACCTCAACATTGATACCATCTTTTTCACCTTCACCGTAAAAAATTTCTTCATAGATAGGTGTTTTGTGTTTATTTAGATGGCTAACAAATTCTTTAATTCCACCTTCATAGTGGAATACTTTATGTTTATGCTCTTCTCTTAGATCTACTAATTCAATTCTTAATCCTTTTGTTAAAAAGGCTGTTTCTTGCAAACGTTGTTTAAGTACATTGAAATCATATATTGTATCTTCAAAGATTTCATAATCAGGTTTAAAGTGTACAAATGTACCTGTTTTATCTGTATCATCTACTACTGTAAGAGGACTTACTACATGCCCACGTTCAAATTTTTCTTCGTGAACTTTTCCTCCAGTGTATACTTTTACCACAAGCCATTCAGATAACGCATTAACAACTGAAGCACCTACACCATGTAGACCTCCGGAAACTTTATAGCCTCCTCCACCAAACTTGCCTCCTGCATGAAGTATAGTAAATACAACCTCAACCGCTGGAATTCCCTTTTGTGCGTGAATACCAACTGGAATCCCACGTCCATTATCTAAAACAGAAATTGAGTTATCTGGATGGATAGAAACAACAATAGTATCACACTCTCCAGCTAATGCTTCGTCAACGGCATTATCTACTATTTCATAAACTAGGTGGTGAAGACCTTTTGAAGAAGTACTACCAATATACATACCTGGTCTTTTTCGTACCGCTTGCAGCCCCTCTAATATTTGTATTTGATTTTCATTATACGTTGCTGCCATAATAAGATCTCACTCCTTTAAATTTTCGAATATGCATAATATACCAAACTTCATTATACCTCAAAACTCTTTCAAAGGCAAACTTTGTCAATATATGGTGCCTTTTCTGACATTATATAGTTTACCAATTTTTTGGCTATTCCATACACTTTGTTCTACACCTGTGCATGTAATTAGTGTTTGGATATTTTCTGTGTATGAAAATAAATATTTTTGCCTATTATCATCCAATTCTGATAATACGTCATCTAATAAGAGTATAGGCGACTCTCCTAGATGCTCTTTCATCAAGTAAAGTTCTGCTAACTTCATAGATAAAACTACTGTACGCTGTTGCCCTTGAGATCCATATACCTTTACATCCATACCATTAATCAAAAACCTTAAATCATCTCTATGAGGACCTACCGAGCTACTTTGAGTCATAATGTCCTTTTGTCTATATTTACTTATTTTAGTTTCTATATGTTCACTTAAGACGTTAGGTTCATAAACCACTTCAAGTTCTTCTTTTCCACCAGATATATCTGCATGTATTCTTTTTGCAACGTTATTAATTTCTTGTATAAACTCTTGTCTACGATTAATGACTTCCTTTGCGTACTCTACGTATTGCATATCCCATATATCTAGCATCTCATTATTAGGATTCTGATGAAATTGCTTAAGAGCATTATTCCTTTGTTTAAGCACCTTATAATATTGCTTAAGAGCATAGTAATATAGTTTATTAAATTGGCATAACTCAATATCTATAAAACGTCGCCTCTCCTTAGGACTTTTTTTAATCAATTGAAGATCCTCTGGTGAAAACATTACAACTGTTAATGTTCCGAATAGTTCACCTAATTTTGCTACAGGCATTTTATTAATAGCAACAGCTTTTCCTTTTTGGGTAAGATGAAAATCTATTTTATCCTCAAATGTTTTCTTTTGTACATCTAAAGTAATATGTGCAGCCTGTTCATTCCACATAATGACTTCTTTTTCTTGAGATGTTCTATGCGACCTAGCTGTAGCACATAAGTAAATAGCCTCTAATATATTTGTTTTACCTTGTGCATTGTCTCCCTTAAAAATATTGATACCATTATCAAGTTTTAACTGCACTTCTTTATAATTCCTAAAATTACTTAAAGTGATTTCTTGAATATACATGAGGCCTCCTCTATATAACTTCTACTGCTTATATAATTTCGTAGTCATTTCCATCAAATTCAACCTTATCACCAACTCTAATCTTTTTACCTCTTTGAGTACAAATTTCTCCATTAACTAATACAAGACCTTGTGCAATTAACATCTTTGCTTCTCCACCACTTTGCACCATTTCAGCATATTTCATAAGCTGGTCTAATTTGATAAATTCTGTTGTAATTTTAACTTGTTTCATAATATTAATTTCTCCTTTAATTTAAACTATTTTTCATATAGGCAATAATCGCTCTATGTTTCTAGATAAAGAAACAAAGAGCGATTATTGTTATGTCTTATCTACGCATTGAGACGAATTGGTAAAATAAGATATTTATAATGATCACCCTCTATTGGATGAATGATACAAGGGGTTAGTGATGAAATAAAAGTAATACTTACTTCATCATCATCAATAGATTTTAATGCATCAATAAGGTATTTAGGGTTAAATGCAATACTTAAGTTATTACCTTCAAGTTCGATAGCTACTTCTTCAAGTGCAGTACCTAATTCTGCTCTTGATGTAATAATCATATTATCGCCATCTATTTCAATTTTTATTGGATTCTTCTTACCTTCTCTTGAAATAAGTGCAGCACGTTCAATACTCATTAAAAATTCTTTACGATCAACTTTTACCTTTGTTTCATAATCAGAAGAAAATACTTGTTCATATTTTAAAAATTCACCTTCTAATAAGTTCGAAACAACTTTACTTTCACCTAAATCAAATAAAACATGTTTATCTTCAAAATAAATATCCATTTCATCATGTTCATCACTTGAAAGAATCTTACTAATCTCATTAAGTGTGCGTCCAGGAACGACAACTTCACATTCCTGATTCTCAGTTGAGATAGGTATGTTCCTGTATGAAATACGATATCCATCTACAGTAACCATACGAAAACTATTATCTTTAAGTTGAATCATCTCACCAGTAAGGATTGGTCTTGATTCTTCTTGGGCAACAGAAAAAATAGTTTGTCTAATCATATCTTTAAACACTACTTGTGAAATTGTATATTTATTCATTTGCTCTACCTTAGGTAAATCAGGGAACTCATCTCCTAATTGTCCTGCTATTGAGAACTTTGATTTTTCACAAATAATATTAGTCATATGATTTGAGCTAGTTGAAATATCTACCGTTTGGTTCGGCATTTTTCTGATAATTTCAGAGAAGATTTTTGATTCAAGAGCAATAGAACCTTCTTCTAAAACTTCAGCTTCAATAGTACTTTCAATACCAAGTTCTAAGTTATACCCAACTAATGTAACTTGATTGTTATGAGCTTTGAGTAATATACATTCTAAAATAGGCATTGTTGTTTTTGTTGAACAAGCTTTAAGTACAGTATTGATACTATTGAGTAGTAGATCTTGTTTACAACGAATATGCATGTGGATAATCTCCCTTCGAAAATCTTTTATAATAATTAAAGTAATTTAGCAATGATAGTAATAGGGGCTGTTGATAATGTGTATAACCATTAAAAACCTATATTTTGTGGATAAAAGTCCATGTATATAGGCCTGTGGATTATGGGTGTGTATTAAAGTGAGTTATCAACAGTATTAACAAATAAAAAAAATTAAAATAAATATCCACACCTCATCAAGATAGAATTCACATGAGGGTGTGAATAATTATTTTCCTGTTATTTTATTCTCTAATTCAGTAACAATTTGAGATAGCTCAATATCTTTAGTTAAATCTTTAGAGATCTTTTCAAAACCATGAATAATCGTTGTATGGTCACGACCACCGAATTTCTCACCGATTTTTGGGAGTGAAAGATCTGTAAGTTTTCGACATAGATACATTGCAATTTGGCGTGGATAGGCAATATTTCTAGTACGTTTAGCTGATTTAAGCTCATCTACTTTAAGATGGAAGTAGTCAGCAACAATTTCTTGAATATAATCAGCTGTAATGATCTTAGGTTTGTCCTTAGAAATAAGATCTTTAAGTGCTTCATTAGCTAATTCTACAGTAATAGGCCTATTGGCTAGAGAAGAAAAAGCAAGAATGCGATTAAGTGCGCCTTCAAGTTCACGAATATTAGAGATAACGGTTTTAGCAATAAAAAGTAAAACATCTTCAGGAACAGAAAGACTTTCAAGTTCAGCTTTTTTTCTAAGGATAGCAATACGTGTTTCTAGATCAGGGCTTTGAATATCTGCAATAAGCCCCCATTCAAAACGAGAACGTAAACGATCTTCTAAGGTTTCAATTTCCTTAGGGGGACGGTCACTCGAGATAATAATTTGCTTATTAGCTTCATGTAGCGTATTAAATGTATGGAAGAACTCTTCTTGAGTACGTTCTTTACCTGCAATGAATTGAATATCATCAATTAATAAAACATCGATATTTCTATATTTATTACGAAAAGCTTCATTTTTGTCATCTCGGATAGAGTTAATAAGCTCATTAGTAAACTTCTCTGAGGAAGCATATAATACCTTTGCACTAGGGTTTTGATCTAAGATATAGTGTGCAATAGAATGCATAAGGTGAGTTTTACCTAGGCCAACACCTCCATATAGGAAGAGGGGGTTATACGCACGAGCAGGTGCTTCAGCAACAGCAAGAGCAGCAGCATGTGCCATGCGGTTACTATTACCTACAACAAAGGAATTAAATACGTATCTTGGATTTAGGTTACTTCTTATATTTAAAGGGTCTTCAATAATGGCTTCTTTCTTTGGAGAAGGTTTTTTAGATACATATTGGCCATCTTCAGACACAACAACAAAGTCAAAGTTATATTCTTTACTGAGAACCTGAAGCACACTATTCTTAATAAGCTCGAGATAACGAGTACTTAGAATTTCTTTATTAAAGTCATTTTTTACGCTGATTACCATAGTATTATCAAAAATATCTATAAGCTTTGTTTCTTTGAACCAAGTGTTAAAGCTAACAGATGAGGTTTCGGGCTCAATAATACTGAGGATAGCGTTCCATTGGTCATCATAATGGTGCATCATACAAAACTCCTCCTACAAATACACAATTTATTCACAAGTTATTTTAGTATTGTCAACATGTGATTAATTTAATCAATTCTTATAAACAATATGGGACTAATTTAAGTAAGTAATCAAAAAAAATATGAAAGTCTCGTTAAAGGATAAAGTTATCCACTTAAAAATAAGTATAAATTTGTTAAAAAATAAGGAAAAAACGAATAAAATATATGTTATACACAAGTTTATCAACAGAATGTGAATAACTTTAATATTTCAACAACTTATACACAACTAAAATAATAATATCAAAATAGCTGTTGAAAAGCAACAGATTTAGAAAAATATCCACAGGTTGGTGTATAAAAGTTTCGTGGATATTTTGATGAAAGAGTGACAAAAAAGTACAAAACATGACGAAAAGTAATAAATCAAATCATAAAAATTCCCAGAAATAGATGCTTGACGAGTTTTTAGAAATCTTCTATACTATGAATAGTGCTTATTTGTTCAATAACTCTATATAGAGTTGTGTGTGCGAATTTTTATTTTATATTATTTAGTGTTTAGTTATGTGCATATTATGTGGCGACTTTATTATTAATATAAGGAGGTGCTTCATAATGAAAATGACATACCAACCAAAAAAACGTCAAAGATCTAAAGAACATGGTTTCCGTAAAAGAATGAGAACTAAAAACGGTAGAGCGGTAATTGCTAGAAGAAGAGCAAAAGGTAGAAAAAAATTAACAGCATAAGAATTAAGGCCGCCAATGGTGGCCTTCTTTTGCATATCTAAGGAAATTTAGGAGTATAAATAATGAAATATACAGTATCTCTTAAGAAAACACCTGAGTTTAGAAATGTCTATAGAAGAGGAAAATCTGTAGCAAATAGATTTCTTGTTCTATATAAGTATAAGAATGGAAAAGAGATTAATAGGTTAGGCATATCCGTAAGTAAAAAAGTAGGTAATAGTGTTGTAAGAAGTAGAGTAACAAGATTAATACGAGAAAGTTACAGACTATCAGAAGAAACTATTACGCAACCTGGATGGGATTTTGTTATTGTAGCGCGTACAGCAGCAAAAGAAGCTAGTTATCAAGAAATTGCGGATGCATTAAATCAATTAGTAAAACAACAAAAAGTTTTTAAGGAAAATTCATAACAGTCTTACAAAAATATGGTAATATAATATAGAGTTATATGACATATAGAGTGAGTGTAAGGTTTGATATTTCAGTTCCTATTAATTCTACCATTTTAATATACATTTCTAAGATTAGGTGTATATTTTTATTTTGTGTGTAATAATTAGAAAAGGTAGTTTTTGGAGAGATTAAGAGGTATAATAATGAAGAATATATTGCAAAGAATGGCTTTGAGGGCTATTCGAGGTTATCAAAAGTATATTTCACCCCTCTTTGGTGCAAAATGTAGGTTTATACCAACCTGTTCAGCTTATACGTATGAAGCGATTTCGGTGCATGGTGTTTTTAAAGGAAGCTATCTTGGGCTTAAAAGAATATTAAAATGTAATCCACTTCATAAACCTATGTATGATCCAGTACCACCTAAAGAGAAAAAATGTCAGTAAGTCAATAAAATACCTAGGAGGAACCCAATGGGAATTATAAACAACTTTTTTGGCATGATCCTCAATCTTATATTTGAGGGTGTAGCAATGATTACACCGGTGTGTACATTAGGTATTACCATTATTGTATTCACTATTGTAACAAGACTTTTACTTACACCGCTACAAGTTAAACAAATGCGCACAACACGTGCCATGTCTAAAATTCAACCAGAATTACAAAAAATCCAAAAGAAATATGAAAATAAGAAAGACCAGCAATCTCAGATGGCATATAGTCAGGAAATGCAAGGACTTTATAAAAAGTATAAAATCAGTCCATTTGCAGGGTGTTTACCAATGCTTATTCAATTCCCACTGATTATTGCTCTTTATAATGTACTGAGACAGCCAAGCACATACATTACAAAACTTGGTGAGTTATATACTCAAATTGCAGATGTACTAGCTAATAATGTGACAAATGTAAGTGATGTAATCAATAAGATATTAGAGCAAATTCCACTTAGCCAAAATGCTATGATAGAAATTCAAAGATTAGGTGAGAATGTAACACTTGCGGATACATTGAGTCATTTTACTACAGATCAATGGGCATTATTACATCAAAATGTATCACCTCAGGTTTTTGCATTATTAGAAAAATTATTAGAAGCTAAACATGGATTTGAGTATTTCTTAGTAAACTTAGTAGATTCACCAGCTCAGCTTGTAGCAAACGGTCAATACTTGGCATTTTTAATTCCAATTGCAGCAGGTGCATCAACATTTATCTTTAGTAAAATTACAATGGCAGCGAGCCAACCAACACAAGGGACAGATAATAATCCAGCAAACTCTATGATTAAGACAATGAATATCATTATGCCAATTATGATGGGGGTATTCTCATATCAAGTAGCAAATGGTTTAGCATTATACTGGATTGCAAGTAACATTATCATGATGGTTCAACAAATGTGGGTTAATAAATATGTTGATAAGCAACAGGCTATTTTAGAAGAGCAACTCAGAAAAGATAGAGAAGCTGAAATGGCTAAAGCAGGAGTTAAAAAGAAAAAGAAGAAAAAACCAAAACCACCAACTGAGGGTGGACAACCTGTTGAAGCAAAAGAAGGAACACAAGAAGAGAGTGCTAAGAAAGTAAAGCCAGCTACTGAAGATGGACAACCGGTGAAGAAAAAGAAAAAAGTAGTTAAAGATCAGACATCAGAAAATACAAAACAGGATTAATAAATCTGGGGGTAGATAATAATGATGAGTGTAGAAAAAACTGGCAAAACAATAGATGATGCTATAACCGAAGCTTTAATAGAACTCGGTGCAACAACAGAAGAAGTTGATGTTGAGATTTTAGAGAGAGGCTCAAAAGGATTTTTGGGGCTTGGTGCTAAATACGCTAGAGTAAGAGTAACACTTAAAGAAATATCCAGTACCCAAGATAAGCTACAATCTGCCATTAAAGAAGATGTCTTAGTTGAAATAAAAGAAACAATTAAAGAGGATTTAAAAGAAGAAGTTAAGGTAGAACATAAGAAAACTGATCTTAATGTAGATGATGCCATTAAATCAGCAACAGAGTTTTTAAGTTCTGTGCTTAAAGAAATGGGAATCCAAGCAGAATTTGAATCTAAAGTTGAAAATGAAAGAGTCTATATCAATATTTCAGGTAATAAAATGGGAATGGTTATTGGTAAAAGAGGTGATACACTAGATGCTTTACAATATCTAACAAATATTGTAGTTAATAAAGGCCATAATGATTACGTTAAGATTATGTTAGATACAGAAGATTATCGTAGTAGAAGAGAAGAGACCTTACGCAAAGTAGCCTATAAGTTTGCTAAAAAAGCTACTCAAACAAAGCGTCCAGTTATTTTAGAGCCAATGAATCCATATGACAGAAGAATTATTCATTCTGCCTTACAAGATAGCAAGCATGTAAAAACACATAGTGAAGGTAAAGAACCTTTTAGAAGAGTTGTAATTACACCACTACATGTTAATAAATCCTATAAATAGTTTTAATAAAGCAGCAGGGCATTCTTTAGAGAAGGCTCTGCTGCTTGTCTATGTATAGAATATAGAGTATAGTAATCTTTAGAGTTAAGCTGAAAGGAGCTTGTTTTATGATTTATAATGATACAATAGCGGCTATTTCCACTGCTCCAGGAGTAGGTGGAATTGGTATTATTAGAGTAAGTGGCATGGATGCTATCCAAATTGTAGATGAAGTTTTTAAAGGTGCAAGTAAGAAAACACTTCAAGAGTCACCTAGTCATACTATTCACTATGGCCATATTGTGAATAAAGAAGGTAAAGTAATAGATGAAGTACTTGTAATGTTAATGAAAGCTCCAAAAACATTTACACGTGAGGATGTAGTAGAAATAAATTGCCATGGTGGTCCTGTACCATTAGAAGCTGTTTTAATGGAAGTTATTAGAAAAGGGGCAAGACTAGCAGATTCAGGTGAATTTACTAAGAGAGCCTTTTTAAATGGACGAATTGATTTAGCTCAAGTTGAAGCTATTATGGATATAATTGAAGCAAAAACAGAGGTATCATTATCTCAAGCAGTGAATCAATTAGAAGGTAAACTTTCTAAACAAATTAAAGAGTATCAAGATACTTTAATTCAGATTATAGCGCGTATTGAAGTATCCATTGATTATCCGGAATATGATGAAGATGAACCGCTTGCAAATGACTTTGTGGATGAAATTAAAGCATTAAATGACCAACTTAAGAAGTTACTTGCAACTGCTGATACAGGAAAAATGATCCGTGAGGGAATTAAAACTGCTATAGTAGGTCAGCCTAATGTAGGTAAATCTTCACTCTTAAATGCTTTATTAGAAGAGAATAAAGCCATTGTAACAGATATACCAGGTACAACTCGTGATGTTGTAGAAGCATATCTAAATATTGATGGTATGCCATTTGTATTATTAGATACAGCAGGCATTCGTGAAACTGAAGATATAGTAGAAAAAATAGGTGTAGAACGTTCTAAGGAGTCTATTGAAAAGGCAGACCTTGTATTGATGCTTATAGATAGTTCTAGGGCGTTAGATGAAGAAGAATTGAATATTATTAATGAACTTACTAATAAAACTGTTATTTTTGTTCTTAATAAAATAGACTTACATTCAGTCATTACCCAGGAAATTTTAGAACAATATACAAAAGGTCAACCTATTATTCAAATCTCAGCAATGAAACAAAATGGATTAGATACATTACGACAAGCGATGAAACAATTTATTGTTAAACAAGGTATAAGTATTGGACAAGAGGCAACAATTTCTAATCAGAGACAAAAACAAAGTTTAGTTAAGGCTATAGAAAGTTTAGATAAAGTTGAGGATACGATAGATATAGGTATGCCTGAAGACTGCATAGCAATTGATTTACATGATGCATACGGTCATCTTGGAAATATTGTAGGAGAAGCGCTTAAAGATGAAATTATAGGTGAGCTATTCTCAAGATTTTGTTTAGGAAAATAATAAAATAGCCAATTTAGGAAAGATGTGTTATAACACTTCTTGATTAAAAAGGTGTATAATAGAAAATATTTTTGATAAAGAACAATTAATATAGTTTATAATTATAGAAAAATAAATATTGAACAATCAAGGAGGTTCACATGACATATATTGCAGATACAATTGATATTGCGGTAATTGGCGGTGGACATGCTGGATGTGAAGCTGCACTTGCAGCAGCACGCATGGGTAAAAAAACGATTATGTTTACCATGAGTTTAGATAGTGTAGCGATGATGCCTTGTAACCCAAATGTTGGGGGAACATCTAAAGGACATCTTGTAAGAGAGATTGATGCACTTGGTGGAGAAATGGGAAAAAACATTGATAAAACCTATATTCAATCTCGTATGCTTAATACTGCCAAAGGTCCAGCTGTACACTCACTTCGTGCGCAAGCAGATAAGAAAAAGTATACAGAAGAAATGAAAAAAGTATTAGAGAATACACAAAATCTAGCCATTAAGCAACAAGAAATAGTGGAAGTATTAGTAGAAGATAATAAAGTAATAGGTGTTGTAACAAATAGAGGTGCTATTTATAATTGTAAGGCAGTTGTTCTTGCAAGTGGAACCTACCTAAAATCACGTTGCTTAACAGGCGAAAATATTGAATATACAGGCCCTAATGGACTTAAAACTTCTACAGTACTTAGTGAGCAACTTAAGGAGCTAGGAATTGAAATTAGACGTTTTAAAACGGGAACGCCAGCACGTGTAGATGCCCGTACAATAGATTTTAGTAAGATGGAACCACAACATGGTGATGAAAATATCGTACCATTTTCTTTTGAAAATACAGAGGAAAAGATTAAACGTGATCAACATCCTTGTTATTTAACATATACAAATGAACGAACACATCAAATAATTAGAGATAATCTTCATCGTTCACCGCTCTATTCAGGTGTAATTGAAGGAACAGGCCCACGTTACTGCCCTTCTATAGAAGATAAAGTAGTACGTTTTGCTGATAAAGACCGTCATCAGGTATTCTTAGAGCCAGAAGGTGAAGACACTACAGAGATGTACGTACAAGGAATGAGCTCATCTCTTCCAGAAGAAGTGCAACTTGAAATGTTACGTAGTTTACCAGGTATGGAGAAGGTAGAAGTAATGCGTACAGGATATGCAATTGAATATGACTGTGTTAACCCACTTCAACTAAAACATTCATTAGAATTTAAACATATTGATGGCTTCTTTAGTGGTGGTCAAATGAATGGTAGTTCGGGATATGAAGAGGCTGCTTGCCAAGGACTTATTGCAGGTATTAATGCAGCACTTAAAGTTGAAGGAAGAGAGCCACTTATTATTGACCGTTCCGAAGGCTATATTGGAGTTCTAATTGATGACCTTGTAACAAAAGGTACGAAAGAACCATATCGTATGATGACTTCAAGAGCAGAATATCGATTATTATTAAGACAAGATAATGCAGATCTTAGATTAACTGAAAAAGGATATAAAGCTGGATTGGTACCAGAAGAACGTTACAATATATTTGTTGCGAAGAGACAAGCAATTGATGAAGAACTAGAAAGACTTAAAAATACTTATGTAGGAACAAGCGAGAAAGTACAGGCTATTATTGCCGCTAAAGAAAGTACACCACTTCGTTCAGGTATTGCATTAAGTGAACTCCTTAAACGCCCAGAATTAAGCTATAATGACTTTAAAGAAGTAGATGAGACAAGACCAGAACTTCCAGCAGAAGTCATAGAACAGGCTATGATAGAACTCAAATATGAAGGGTATATTTCTAGACAGCTTAAACAAGTAGAACAGTTTAAAAAGTTAGAAAAGAGACTTCTTCCAGAAGATATTAACTATGATGAGGTATATAGTTTAAGGCTTGAAGCAGTACAGAAATTAAAAGAAGTACGTCCAGTATCTATAGGACAAGCATCTCGTATTTCAGGGGTATCTCCAGCAGATATTTCAGTACTTCTAGTCTATTTAGAACAACAAAAAAATAGAAACTAGTTTAATGAGGATAATCTATGGATATTAAAGAACAACTTATAGAAGGTGCAAGAAATTTAAATGTTCAATTAACAGATCAACAAGTAGAACAACTTATACAATACAAGGAAATTCTTGTTGAATGGAACGAAAAAATGAACTTAACAGCTATAACAGAGGATTTTGAAGTTATTACAAAGCATTTTCTAGATTGCTTAACGGTACAAAGTAGTATAGACCTAACAAAAGTAGAGACACTTGTAGATGTTGGAACAGGAGCAGGGTTTCCAGGTCTTGTACTTAAGATAGCTTTTCCTAATGTAAAAATTACGCTTATTGATTCACTGAATAAACGACTTAAATTCTTACAACACGTTATAGATACATTAGGATTGCAAAATATTGAATGTGTTCATGGAAGAGCAGAAGATTTAGGAAAAAATAAACTATACCGTGAAAAATTTGAAGTATGTGCTTCAAGAGCCGTTGCTAATTTAGCAGTATTAAGTGAGTACACATTACCTTTTGTAAAAAAAGGTGGCTATTTAATTGCTTTAAAGGGACAAAAATTAGATGAAGAGTTAGTAGAAGGTGAAAAAGCAATTAAAATTTTAGGTGGAGAAATCGATCAAATTTTTGATGTAGTAGTTCCTTATACAGATCTTAATCATCGTATTGCAAAAATAAAAAAAGTTAAAGAAACGCCTAGAAAGTTTCCAAGGAAAGCCGGTGAACCAACTAAAGCGCCTCTTGGACAAATACAATAGTTTATTAATTTAATAATTATAGAAACAGCTAATTTTATCTTATCAATCTATTTAGAGAGAAAAGATAGAGTTAGCTTTTTTAATGTAAAAAAAGAGATAAGTGTTCAAATAGGCACAGGTTAGATATATAATGATATTATTAGACAATATAATAATAAATGTCATTGTATAAAAACAAAAATTACTCTACTTATTGTAGTTTTTGGTAATATAATATGATATACTAATATTTACGATTGTACAATGAATAGTTCAAGAGGGGAGTATTACCAAGATGCAAAAAGAATTAACGATACAATATATAGCCGTGGATCGTGTAAGACCTAATCCATATCAACCTAGAAAAGTCTTTTCACAGTCTGCTTTAGAAGAACTTGCACATTCAATTGCAGAACACGGTTTAATGCAGCCTATTACAGTTCGTATAATAGGTAACTCCTATGAGCTTATAGCAGGGGAAAGAAGATTAAAAGCATCTAAGTTAGCTGGGCTCACTGAAATACCAGCGGTAATTGTAGAAGTAACAAATAAAAATAGTGCTGTCCTAGCACTTATTGAAAATCTTCAAAGAGAGAACCTTAACTTTTTAGAAGAGAGTGAAGCATTTTTAACAATTATGCAAGACTATGGATATACACAACAAGAACTTGCAAAAACACTTGGGAAAAATCAATCTACAGTAGCAAATAAGCTTAGAATTTTAAAACTTTCATCAGCTGTAAAGAAGAAACTTATTGAATACAACTTAACAGAGCGACATGCAAGGGCACTCCTTAAACTACCAACAGAAGAACTTCAATTAGATGTTGTTGAAAAGGTAGGAAAACAAGAATTAAATGTTAAAAAGACAGAACAAATGATTGAACAAATTCTTGTACAGCTAACTCAAGAACAGGCAGAACAAAAGAAAAACAATCAAAAATTCAGAGCCTTTGTAAGAGATATAAGATTATTTACAAATACAATTACGCAGGCAGTTGATATGATTCAACAATCTGGCATTGATGCTAAATATACAATGAAACAAGAAGAAGACGGATATGAAATTCGTATTAAAATACCAATGAATAAATAAGACAGCTTTGGAATTGCAAAAAAGTAGTATCATAAATATGATACTACTTTTTTGATGTTAGAATCAGAAGTCATCAACATCTACTTCTTCACCATAGCGAACGGTGTTAATAGATGCAAAACCATCATTAAAATCGGTACTTGTGATAAAGATACCATCATTACGAATAGGAGAAGGCCCATTAGGCTCTGTATTACAGTCTTTTAAGATTGGAACATGAGTAATAGGTTCACTAGTTGTAGTTTTAGATATAATAGATTTAGATTTTTTCTTAGACATAAGAGGCTCCTATTTATAGAAAAATTTATTATGATACTAGTTAAATTAGTATATGCAATTAAAATGTTTAAATACGCTAAAACTAGACAATGCTTAGAATAGTACCTTGCTATCTAATGTATAATTATGTACAATAGAAATTATGTATAAAGGCCTATTCAAAAAAAGTCTAGTAAAAGGAGATCGGACATGAGTGATTTTAAATTAGAAATAGCTAAGTTATTAAGTTCACATATTGCTTGTTTAACACAAGACGAAATATACAATATGATAGAAGTACCTACAAATACTGATATGGGAGATTATGCATTTCCTTGTTTTAAACTTGCAAAAGAGTTAAGAAAAGCACCACCAATGATTGCACAAGATATTGTAGGACAAATTGGTGAAGTAAGTTACTTATCAAGAGTAGAAAATGTAAATGCTTATATTAACTTCTTTTTAAATAAAGAAGACTTAGTAAAAAGTGTACTTGAACGTGTTTTAGCAGAAAAAAATCAATATGGATTAGAAACAGTTAAGGATAAAGGAAATGTAGTAATTGATTATTCTTCACCTAATATTGCAAAACCATTCCACGTAGGACACCTTCGTTCAACCGTTATTGGACATAGCTTATATCGTATTTATGAAGCCTTAGGATACAATTGTATAGGTGTAAATCATTTAGGAGACTGGGGAACTCAATTTGGTAAGCTTATCGTAGCTTATAAAAATTACTCTAGTAAAGAAGCTGTTGAAGAAAAAGGTATTGCTGAACTTCTTAGAATTTATGTATTATTCCATGAAGAAGCAGAAAAAAATCCAGAGCTTGAACAAGAAGCACGTGATTACTTTACAAAAATGGAACAAGGTGATGAAGAATCTTTAGCGCTGTGGAGCTGGTTTAAAGAAATTAGCTTAAAAGAATTTGAGCGTGTTTATAAAATGCTTGGAGTAACATTTGATAGTTACAATGGTGAAGCATTTTACAATGATAAAATGGCTGCTGTTATTGAAGAATTAGAGAAAAAAGGCCTTATTGAAGTAAGTGAAGGTGCTAAAATTGTACGTTTAGATGATGAAAATATGGCACCATGTCTTATTACTAAAAAAGATGGTAGTTCACTCTATGCAACACGTGACATTACAGCGGCAGAGTACCGTAAAGCCACTTATGATTTCAAAAAATGTATTTATGTAACTGCACTTCAGCAAAATCTTCACTTTGCTCAGTGGTTTAAAGTAATTGATAAAATGGAGTATGATTGGGCTAAAGATCTTGTACATGTGCCATTTGGTATGGTAAGTATGGAATCAGGATCATTATCTACACGTAAAGGTAATGTTCTTTTGTTAGAAGATATCCTTAAAGAAGCTGTAGATAAAACAAGAAAAGTCATAGAAGAAAAGAATCCAGAGCTTCCAAATAAAGAGGAAATAGCGATGCAAGTAGGTATTGGAGCTGTTATCTTTGATGATATGTATAATAACATTATCAAGGATATTCAATTCTCTTGGGAGCGTGTATTAAACTTTGATGGAGAAACTGGTCCTTATGTACAATATACTCATGCAAGAGCATGTAGCGTACTTAGAAAAGCAGGTATTGAAAAAGGGCATGATTTTGGTTCTATAGATTACAGTATTTTAACTGATGAAGCAACAGTTAATGTAATTAAAGAGTTGGCTGATTTTAAAACAACAATAGAAGAGGCAGCAAATAAATATGAACCATCATATATGGCAAGATATGCTGTAGATGTAGCACAAGCATTCAATAAATTCTACCATGACAATGCTATTTTGGTTGAGGATGAAAAAGTAAAAGAAGCAAGACTAGCAATTGTTATGAGTATTAAATATGTACTTGAAAATGCACTTTATTTACTAGGTATTAAAGCGCCAGAACAGATGTAAAATATAAAAACAGGATTAATTATAGTAATTAATCCTGTTTTTATATTGTGGAAAACTTTATAAAAAATAAAATAAAAAATATTGTGGATAAATATTAGGAGTTTATAATAAATAAATATTATTAATTTAAAATAGAATTATCCACATGAAAAAATAAATTATAAAAAAAACAACTTATCAACAACCCTGTGAATAAGTATAAAATTCTATAAGTATTGTAAATAATGAATTAGATTAATTAAAATATTAAATTATCCACAAGTATTAAGATAAAAATTAGATTACAAATAACATAAAATGAAATAAAAGAACAAGCCTAATAATATAAATAAATAAGCTTGATAATTATAAGATGAATAGAAGTAAAGTGAGGATTTTAGAGATGAAAAAAGCTATTTTAATGTATAATCCTAAAGCAGGAAATCGACAAATTATAAATTTAGTAGATCATATTGCAGAAAGGTTACAAGAGCTAGGATATGAATTAAGATTGTATAGAAGTCAAAGTAAAGGAAGTATTAGAAAATATATTGTGGATCATTTAGAAGAGAAAGAATTAGATTTAATAATTGTTTCAGGTGGGGATGGAACTATCAATGAAGTAGTAAATGGTATGATGCAAAAAGAAATAGATATTCCTATACTAGTATTACCATTAGGAACAGCAAATGATTTTGCATATAGTGCTCATATTCCAAATGATATAGAGGAGGCTTTAAATTTAATTGAATGTGGAGAAATTAAATATGTAGATATAGGTAAAGTGAATAATCAATACTTTATTAATGTATGTAATATGGGGTTGTTTAGTGGTATATCACATATTGTGGATTTAGAGTTAAAAAAGAAATTTGGAAAACTCGCATATTATGTAAAGGGATTTGAAGAACTTCAAAACTATCAAGCGATGGATTTAGAAATTGAATTACCAGATATAAAGATTAGAGGAGATTATATACTTATTCTAGTATTCAATGGAAAAGCAGCAGGAGGATTTACTAGATTGGCTAAAAATGCAAGTATTGAGGATGGAGAGTTTGATATTATAGGAATAAAAAAAGTAGAAATTCATGATATTCCTATGTTATTTTTAAAGGTATTACAAGGAGAGCATTTAACAGATCCCAATATAGATTATTGGGTAACTAATAGAGTAAATATAAGATGTTATAATGAGGAGAAAAATTTTGTTACTGATGTAGATGGGGAGGAAGGACCAAAGTTCCCACTAAGCATAGAAGCAAAACAAAATTTATTAAGATTTTATTTGAAAAAATAAATATATAATAGAAATAGCCTATTACAGATTAGATAAGTATATCTAATCTGTAATAGGCTATTTCTAATCAATTTTATAGATCTTTAGGAATGTATCAATATAAAAAATACCTTCATAAAGATTATTATTATTTTTTTGTTGTACACAAAAATAAACTTTATTATCAGCTGCTTTAATGAGAGTAATATCTCCAGGAATAGGTGTATACTTAATGAATTGATTATGCTCAATACTATATACGCATAATAGATTTAAATCATCCATTTTTTGTGTAAAAACAATATAATCATCTGAGAGAAACAATGAGTCAATAATACCACCAGTTGCAATAACTTTAGGTGAATGATAATAATCAGTAACCAAAAAGAGTGAAGAGTTTTGTCCATGTTCTGCAATATATGCAAAGTTAGTATTCTGGGGACAGATTGAAAGTGATTTGGGTAGGATTGTTTCATTTTTTGAGATATATCGATGTTTATCAGGTACATTTTGATTAATAAGCATCAAATAATATTCAGACTTATTATTATGGTCTAATATTAATATATAAGGATATTTGAGTATAAAAAACTTAGTAAAAGCAGAGTTAACTGTATGTAGAAAAACTTTTTCATCTTTTTTGTAATTATAATGATAGAGTCCATAATATTGATCATTAGGATCTCTTTCTATAGTAAAGTTTGTATTAGTAGAATTATAATTAGAAGTATGTGCACTATCAAATGTTTGGAATTCGGTTACTAAATCTAATTCTGATAAAATAAGTTGTTCGCTTAACATATGTTGAAGGAAAGGGTCTATAGCAATAATATCACCATTTACAAGTTGGGCATAATTAAAATCTGATGAAAAATTTAAATTACAACCTAGATAGTTTTCAAAGAAAAGATAAGCAGGAATACTAAAACTTTCTTCAGGTCGATTAATTTCATCAATAGGTTTATTCCAAATAATACATCTCCATAAATTTGAAAGTAAAGATGAATTTGTAATATTAATAGAGACATTTTGAGTTGTATTTAATGTAAGGATAGTTGGATTTCTAGAATATAATTGATCCACATATGAAAGAATATCTAAATTATTATAGGCTAAATTATACTTACCTATATAGATATTAGAATCATCAGTAGGATATAAACTAATATAAACATCATTAATACCTTGAGAAGAATAAAGTTTTAATAAGTATCCCATATCATCATTTAAAGTCTTATGATACCAATTTGCATAAGGTTCACTATCTTGAATACTCTGTGTTAACTTATTGATTTGATCTTCATTAGATATTGAAAATAAGTATTTAGAATGATCATTGGATTTACTATAAACTTCTATTTTAGATACATTATATGTACAAGTAGTTAAATAGGCTTTTTGTAGTGGTGCAGTAATGCTACTAAAGTTAAATACAGATAGTAAAAATATAAATAGGCCTAGTAGTATAAGTTTAATTTTAAAAATATGATTTTTAGGATCAAAAAGAGAGAAAAAATACATAATGCATGCCCCTATTGGTGCAGGTATACCTAATATAATAGAATGTATACTACTACAAAATAGATAAATAACACATTTTACAAAGAAAAATGATTCCTTTTCATTTTGTTTTTTTGAAGCTTCAAGTGCTAAAGAAATAATTAATAAAATTACAAGTATTGTTTTCATAAAGGCCTCCTAAATACTAAAATTAATAAAAAAGACTTGATGCTTAGCATAGTAGAATTTAGGAAAGGGATATATGCGATAAGGTACAATTAAATAAGCATGAAAAGTATGATTTTGATCTGTCAAGTGATTAATAGGATATTTAGATTTCATTGTAAAAGTATATGTATCTTTATTAGGAGAGCCTTCAACAAAAACATATTTACTAGTATGTTGAGGTAAAATTTCATCAAGTATATGTTGAGCTTCCTTATTATAGGTATTGGAAATAAAATATAACCAATTATCTTGTAAACCATCTTCATATAATAAAATATAATAATGTTTTAAATCTTTAGTTGGACTAATAGTAAGTTGTACAGTTTCTACATTATCTGTATCAGCACCTATTATTATATCAAGACTTCCTATATCAGGTGTATAAAAGTGATAATTAATAAAAATAGTAATATATATAATGGTAATTAAAAATACAAATTTTGATAGTAAACTGAATTTATTTTTTTTCATTTTTCTACTCCAAAAGACAAATGTTTCACGTGAAACATTAAAATTTATTAACTGCTTATGCTATTATATTATTCATATAAGATATTTTATGATAAAAAGATATTAATAATGTAATAACTAAATATTTTATGATATACTGATTATAAAATATGCGTTATAAATTAAGAAATCGAGGTACACCTACATGAGTAAAATCATTTCAGTAGTTAATCAAAAAGGGGGCGTAGGTAAAACTACGACAGTAATTAATTTGGCAGCAGCCTTAGTAGAAAAAAAGAAAAAGGTTTTAGTAGTAGACATTGATCCACAAGGTAATACGACAAGTGGATGCGGGCTTGTTAAGAATCGTATGCCATATACAATTTATAATGTATTTACAGAAGATAAGGATATAGAAGAGGTTATTTATGATTCGCCTAATGAGAAAATTAAAGTAATCCCTTCTAATATGAATTTAGCAGGTACAGAGATAGAAATAGTTGATAAAGCTGAACGAGAGTTTATATTAAAGAAAGCACTTGAAAAAGTTACAGATAAATTTGATTTTATTTTTATTGACTGTCCACCAGCGGTAAATATTTTAACAATTAATGCATTAACAGCAGCAGATACTGTTCTGATTCCAATGCAATGTGAGTATTATGCATTAGAGGGACTATCACAATTAATGCAAACAATTAAGTTAGTAAAAGAATCAACGAATAAGGGACTTGCCTTAGAGGGAATTGTATTTACTATGTTTGATACAAGAACTAATCTTTCAACATTAGTTGTTAATGAAGTAAATAATCATTTTGCTAAATTTGTTTATGAAACTAAAATTAATAGAAGTGTACGTTTAAGTGAAGCACCAAGTTATGGAATGTCATGTATAAGTTATGACTCGAGATGCAAAGGATCAGAACAATATCGTGCACTTGCAAAAGAATTTTTAGGAAGGAATAAGAAAAAATGAGACCAAAAGGCTTAGGTAAAGGCTTAAATGCTTTATTATCAGAAGAAGTAGCACTAAATCATCAAAATGAAGGCATTAAAATGGTAGATATTAATGAGGTAGAGCCTAATTACGACCAGCCTAGAAAAAACTTTGATCAAGAAGAATTAACTGAATTAATGGCTTCTATTCAAGAACATGGTATTTTACAACCATTAATTGTAAGAACTAAAGGTGATAAATATGAAATAGTAGCAGGCGAAAGACGCTATAGAGCAGCACGTCTTGCTAAGGTAAGAGAAATTCCTATTTTGATCAAAGATTTTGATGATAAACAAGTATTAGAAGTTGCACTTATAGAGAATATCCAAAGATCTGATTTAAATAGTATGGAATTAGCTTGTGCATATAGTCTATTAATGGAACGATTTGATTATACTCAAGAAGAAGTTTCTAAAAGAGTGGGGAAAAGTAGATCAGAAATTGCAAATATATTAAGACTATTAAAATTACCTACAGATATTCAACAAAAAGTTAGGGATAGTATATTAAGTTATGGACAAGCAAGAGCTATATTAACTTTAAAAGATGCTAGCCAACAAAAAGAAGCAGTAAATTATATTATTGAGAATGATTTAACTGTAAGAGATACTGAAAAATATATTCAACAATTAATAAATCAAGAAGAAATTAGTAAACGAAAAGAACTTAAAAAGAAAGAAGAAGTACTTGAAAGACAGCAAGGTAATTATGTATTTATTAATGAGGTAAAAGAAAATCTTCAAAAATCTTTAGGAACAAAAGTCAATATTACTCAAGGAAAACGTAAGGGGAAAATAGAAATTGAGTTTTATAATCATGAAGAACTAGAAAGAATTCTTAGTAAGATACAGTAGTCATAAGTTAAGGGAGTATAGATTGTATGGAAAATGTTATAGCTTTAATTGAACCATATATGTTATACATAGTTATGGTATTAGTAGTATTTTGTTTTATTCTATTTATTATGTTTATCATAAGTTTTATAAAAATGAAAAAGATACAACGTAAGTATGAAAGATTTATGATAAAAGATGATGTAGATTTGGAAAATTTACTGATTCATTATGCAAAAAAAGTTAATCAAGTAAAAGATAATGAAGAAAAGATATTAGATAAAATTGATAAATTAAGTAATGAAATTAAGTATTGTACACAGAAAGTAGGCGTTGTAAGATATAATGCTATAGAAAAAGTGGGAGCAGATTTATCTTTTGCAATTGCAATGATGGATGCAGAAGATAATGGGCTTGTATTAAATGGTATTTATAGTAGAGATGGTTCATATATTTATTCAAAACCTATCAAATCAGGTACATCAACTTATCAATTGTCAGATGAAGAAAAGGAAGCTATTAGATTAGCTATAGAAAATAATAAAGCAGTTAAATAATAAGAAAGATGGCTAGTATGATTATATCATATTAGCCATCTTTTTTGAATTAGATATTATATAGTGCAGAAATTATAAAAATCTTAGATTCTAACAGAATAGAAATGAGATATTAAATACATTCATATTAAATAATAGCGTTATAGTTTGGAAATTAGCCATATTTAAATCAGATTATAGCTAATAGATTATTAATATTACAAGTATCTGAGATGTTTTTTGATAGATAAAGTATGAATCTTTATAAGTTGGCTAAAATAAGTTAAAAAGAGAAAGAGAGTGAAAAATATGGTTGTAACAGTAGATAATAGCCTTTATTATATTAAGCAGTACTTAGAAAATACAGGGAAATATGAAGTATATAATTCTGACCAATATATAGGGCCAGTACATGCTTGTATCTATGAACAGAATAATGAAGAAGAGTTTGTAGAAATGCAAAATAACTTAATAAACTTAGCACAAAATGAACATGTAGATATAAGGCATGGTGTATTAATGATAAATGCAAAAAATAAAACACCCAAAGAGATTGAAAAAATTCTCTCTGAGCGTTTATATAAGAATATTTTTTAATGTTTCACGTGAAACATTTATAAAGTACTAGTAGTTGAAGGCATAAAAGAAACTTTTAAATATTTATAAATAGGTGTTGTTAAAATAATAATACCTATAATTAATGTAGTAATAAATTCAACAGATAAATAACCAGCATTATATACACTTGAATAAATCCATGGATTCATACCTTCAGGAGCATATTCTCCAAAGAAGATTGCACCTGATAGTAAATGCATACAGAATCGACCTATTATTGCAATAAAAGCACCAATGCCAAATCTAATCTGGAGAGACTTGATTGTTTTAGGAATAATACCTACAAGGCCTAGCCATGCAAAAGCAAGAGGGTAATCTAGTAAAATAGAAACCCAGTGTGCAGCATAAGCACCTTGGAAAAATTGTAAGAAACCATATGCTAAACCAGCAATAATACCAGCTGTAGGTCCACATACAAATGCAAAAAGCATAACAGGTAGCATACTTACTAAAGTTACAGAACCACCTTGAGGCATTTCAAACAATTTTATATAAGAAAGAATAAATGAAAGAGCTACGCACATTCCGCCAAAGGCTAAAGTTTTAGTAGTTAGTTTAGGCCCTACGGATTGTTTATTTGTAGTTTTAATAATAATACTTAGTACTAACACAATTAAAAAAATACTTAAGCATACCCAAATCATAGATGGGGTTTCTTGAAGACCTGATAAAAAATCTGACATTAAAAATCCTCCCTTTTTAATAAATATGTTAAGGGAGGATTTAATATAAAATAAAGATAATAAAGAACACACTTATTGTGCTATATTTACTATCTAATGTTTTACACACTTCCCTGCTGCAGCATTATCTGTGTACAGGTCCTGAGGGTCTGCTAAAATGCACTCTCAGCCCTTTTGGGCTCCCCTAGCATATTTATAAATATTAATTTAGTTTATAATAATTATTTATTATCTATCCTTATATTAATTCATTTTTATATACAAGTCAATGAAAAAAACTTATAACATTCATATTACTAATAATACAGTCTCTTTAAAGTAGAGAGAGCATGATTTTTAAAAGTGTATTAGGTATGATAGAATATATTTAAAGAGATTATAAAAGGAGAAGGGAATGGAAAAATTTAAATATATTAAGTATTTAGCCGGAGTAATAGGAATAGTAATGACAATATGGGGAACAGTTACTATAATTCAACATAATTTAAATAGTGAAGATCAATTAAAAATCTATTCTAGCCATCAAGTTCAAGAATTGCCAATAGAATTTGGAGTAAATGAAGTTTATTCTAGCAAAAATAAAAGGATTAAATGGACAAGTATTAACTATGAAAATCTAAGTAGTAATCATGATTATACATATATCCAAATATTGGAGACTCCTACTGATAACATTAAAAATAAATTAGAAATAATAGGGGAAAAGTATAAAGAATGTAAAACAATACTAGTGAGTTTGAAACTAGATAAAGATATAAATAAAAAAGAATTAAAAGAAATATATAAACAAGTAGAATTAATACAAGGAAAGTATACAAATATAGAAGTACTTATACCATTAGATAAAGCCGTACAAGTCTATAAGGATATACCAATTAAATATGCTTATATAGATATAAAGCAAAAAGAAGATATGGATTTATTAGAAGAACTATCTATACATTTTAAGCAAGAAGTTGAAATAATCGTTAATGACTATATATTAGAAGAACAAGAAGAACTTAGTGAACAGCTAGATTTAATGAGCCAACTATATTATTCTACCATTATGAAACTACCTAATATAACAGTAGTATTTCAACAGGGGAATGTTAATACGGCACATTATCGAATCATAGAATTCTATAATGAGATTCTTTCAAATAAAGAGTATAGACATGAACCATTAGAGAATAAAGATAACATAAGTATTGTTATATCAGATGAAGCAAATAAAGTAAGTTTTATGCCAGAGTATGATGAAAATATTGAACAAATTGATTATAAATTAAATGAAGAAACTATTTTAAAGACGTATCGTTATCCTTTTAAGTTAATGGCTGATGAGTATGAATTAGTAGATGGCGTAAATAGGTTAAAAATAATTATTAAATATAGAGATAAAGAAGACGTCATAGTACAAACATATTATTTAAAGAATAAAAGAAATAAAAGTATAGGTGAAAGACAAAGGCGTGTATCTAAGAACTATAAAGTAGAAGAAAAAAGTAGTTATGATAATCTATATATACCTGTTTTAATGTATCATGAATTTAAAGATGAAGTTGGTGAATCAGATAGTGAGCAGAGTATATCAGTAGGTACGCAGTTGTTTAAAGAGCAGCTCATTGCTTTAAAGAACGCAGGATATACTACTATAAACTTTAAAGATCTAAAAGATTATTTAGAAGGAGTAGGGGGACTGCCGCAGAAACCCATTATCCTTACTACAGATGATGGTTATTTAAGTAATTATACGATTGCTTACCCTATATTAAAAGAATTAGATATGCAAGCAACATACTTTATAACACCTAAGTATGTTGGGATAGATACGATGATGCCTCATTTTACTTGGGATCAGGCTAAAGAAATGGAAGCAAGTGGATTAATTGATATACAAAGTCATACTTACTCTCATAATTTATTAGATCAATTACCATATGGTGAAGTAATCTATGAAGCCAGTTTATCATTTGAAAAAATAGAAGAGAATCTAGGGAAAAGAGATGTAAAAGTACTTGCTTATCCACAATTCCAGCATAATTATAAGACCAAAAGATGGATTGAAAGTATAGGAGTAAACTTACAAGTAACCAATTTAGTAAAATATAAAGGTAGTACAGAAATCCAAGATATTAAACGTATACATGTAGCAAATACTACTACTCCTGAAGAGTTGCTTAAGGAAATAGAAAATTTAACAATGAAATAAAAAAGAATCCTTGATTTTTTTAAGAATACTTATTACAATATATGATTATAATACACTAACGCTATGAAGAGAAATCAATAAGTTTAATACTTTAACAGAAAAGGAGTTCACCGGCTGAGAGACTCTTAAAGAAAAGACTTATTGTCCTAGCTCGGAGCATTACGTGATTAAGCGTAACGGTTTACTGCCGATATAGAGTAAAGAGTGATGATAACTTTAGAATTTATCATAATCAGGGTGGTACCACCGAATGTCGATTTGGTCCCTATGCAGCAATGCATAGGGATTTTTTTATTGTCTATAATTTTAAAAATGATGAAATTAAGGGAGAGAAGATCATGTTACTTAGCAAATTATTAGGTGAACGTATTAAGGAAAAACCAGGTGATGCAACAAGTATTAGTCATATTTATTTATTAAGAGGCGGATATATCAGACAAGTATCGAATGGTATTTACTCACTTTTAATGCCAGCAAAGCGTATTGCAACTAAAATTGAAGATATTATTCGTGAAGAAATGGATGCTATTGATGGGCAAGAAGTTATGTTCCCAGTAGTACTTCCAGCAGATTTATGGCAAGAATCAGGTAGATTTGAAGGTGTAGGTAATGAGCTTGTAAGATTCAAAGATCGTTCAGGAAAAGATATGGTTCTTGGTATGACACATGAAGAGGCAGCAGTACATTTAGCACGTACAGAAGCGCGTTCATATGCTCAATATCCATTTATGATTTATCAAATTCAAACTAAATTTAGAGATGAACCAAGAGCGCGTGGGGGACTTATCCGTGTAAGAGAATTTACAATGAAAGATGCTTACTCATTCCATACTTCTCAAGAAGATTTAGAACAATACTATGAACAATGTTTACAAGCATACCATAATGTATTTAGAAAAGCTGGTGTGCCAGAAGTAGTATGTGTTCAATCAGACACAGGTATGATGGGTGGTAAAGTAGCACATGAATTTATGTTACTTACTGATATTGGAGAGGATACAATCATTATCTGTGATTCTTGTGATTACCAATCAAATATGGAAGTAGCTATTTCTAAACTTGATAAATATGAGATTGCAGAAGAAGAAATAAAAGAAAATCATACACCAGGCATTAAAGATATTGAATCTTTAGCAAATTTCTTTGGCGTAGAAACACATAGACTTTTAAAAGCTGCAGTATTCGAGGTTGAAGGTAGAAAAGAACCTCTTATTGTATTTGTTAGAGGAGATTTACAAGTAAATGAATCTAAACTTAGTAAAGTTGTTCAAGCAAATGTTACACCGCTTACAAACTACGAAAATGTTGATTTAAACTTTGGTTTTATTGGGCCTGTAGGATTAAATGCAGGAAATGCACAAATTATATTTGATAGTTCATTAGAAGGTGAAACAAATTTAATTTGTGGGGCTAATAAAGATGATTATCATTTATCAGGCGTAAGTATAGTAAGAGATATAAATGTAGAAAGCTTCCATGATGTGGCTCAAGTAAATGAAGGTCATACATGCCCTCATTGTAATGGAAAGCTTCAATTCAAACGTGGGGTTGAAGTGGGTAATATATTCCAGTTAGGCACAAAATATACAGAAAGTATGCATATGACATATACCGATAAAGATGGAAAAGCAAAAACACCTATCATGGGTTGTTATGGCATAGGAGTAGGACGTTTACTTGCTTGTATCATTGAATCTCATCATGATGAATATGGTCCAATTTGGCCAATTTCAGTTGCACCATGGCAAGTACACATTTGTGTATTAGGTAGCAAAAAAATAGATATGAATGAAGTTGGAACAGATATTTATAACCGTCTAAATAATAAATGGGAAGTTATCATGGATGATCGTAATATGGGACCAGGTGCGAAATTTGCAGATGCAGACCTTTTAGGTATTCCAGTACGTATTGTAGTAGGTGAAAGAAATCTTGAAAATGGACAAGTTGAATTAATGACAAGAGATAAATCAGTTAAAAAATTGATTAATATTTCAGATCTTGAGCAAGAGGTAGAAACTCTTATCACAGAACTTAAAAATCAATTATAGGATTGATAAATAAAGCCATTTTTTTAATAATAAATAAGTAAAATTAATATAGGACAAAATAAGTACTCGAGGAAACATAGAGTACTTATTTTTATTTTACAGAAAATTGCATATAATATTAGAGCTATGTTATTATCGTCAGTATAAGGGGGAAATTATGAAACAAATCTTAAAAGTACTATTTAGTCGTCTATTTATTGTCGGTCTACTTATACTTATACAAGCGATTATTTTAGGAATTGGAATTTGGAAATTAACTAATTACTTCGTATATATGTATATTCTATTTACTATAATTAGTATAGCAGTAGTAATTTATATATTGAATAAGAAGGATAATCCTTCTTATAAATTAGCATGGACGATACCAATATTATTATTTCCAATATTTGGTGGTCTTTTTTATTTAGTATTTGGAGGAGATAAAACAAGTAAAGCTTTTAAAAAATCTGTAAAAAGAACTTATGAAGATACAAAAGGTTTCTTGATTCAGAATGAAGAATTAATAAAACAATTGCAAGAAAACGATAAAAATATTGCAAAACAAGTTAAATATATTTATAACTATTCTAGTTTCCCTGTGTATAAAAATACAAAAGCTCAATATTTGTCTCCCGGTGAAAATTTCTTTAATGTCTTAAAAGACGAATTAAAAAAAGCTAAGTACTTTATCTTTATGGAGTACTTTATTATTGAAGAAGGAGTTATGTGGGATAGCATACTTGATATCTTAGTTGAGAAAGTAAATGAAGGGGTAGAGGTACGGGTTCTTTATGATGATGCAGGATGTATTCAAACATTACCTTATAAATATCATGAAAAATTACAAAGTTTAGGAATACAGGTGATTGTATTTAATGAGATACAGCCTAAATTATCTTTAAAGATGAATAATAGAGATCATAAGAAGATAACAGTAATCGATGGAGTAGTTGGTTTTACAGGAGGGGCAAATCTAGCAGATGAATATATTAATGCTGTTGTTAAACATGGTCAATGGAAAGATGCCAGTATATTACTAAAAGGAGATGCAGTAACAAGTTTAACATTAATGTTTTTACAAAGTTGGAATTTTGATAGGTCAGAAAAAAATAGAGAGGATTATAAACGATATTTAGTTAGAATACCAGATAAGTTCAATAATGAAGGCTATGTTCAACCTTATGCAGATAGTCCTCTTGATGAAGAGACTGTTGGAGAAAATGTTTATATCAATATGATTAATCAAGCGAAGGAATATGTATATATAAATACACCATACTTGATTATAGATAATGAGCTTATGACAGCATTAACATTAGCAGCTAAAAGTGGTATAGATATTAGAATAGTAACACCACATATTGCAGATAAATGGTACGTTCATCTTTTAACAAGGGCATATTATCAACAGCTTATAGAAGCCGGAGTTAAAATCTATGAATATACACCAGGCTTTATACATTCAAAAACTTTTGTAGTAGATGATGAAATAGGAGTTGTGGGAACAATTAATTTAGATTTTAGAAGCTTATATTTGCACTTTGAATGTGGAGTATTTATGTATAAGACATTAGCGATAGAAGAGATTAAGCAAGATTTTTTAGAAACATTAGAAGTTTGTTTGCCTATTACATTAGAAGAATGTCACAATGTAAAATGGTATACGAGATTAATGCGATCAGTTATTAGATGTTTTGCACCCCTTATGTAGTAAAGCCATAATTATTTAGACTTTTATATAGGGATTATGTAGACATCATGGATAAATATGGTATAATATAGGCGTATGTAATGCTATTCAACCCGTAAAATTTCATAATACCAACCTAAAAGAGGCACTTCCTAAATGGAGGTGCCTCTTTATTATTAAATTCGTATGAACTTAGAGATAGGAGCTTGAATATAATTAAGTATAAGTTTAGGTATATTATATGATATGGGGTGACTAAATGATAGAAATGTGCAGAGATATTAATGAATTACATCCTAAGGTTAAAGAATTAGCAGAAGCACTATTAGAATTATGTAAAAGAGAAGGATTAAATATAAAAATAGGAGAAACCTATCGAACAGTTGAAAGGCAAGATTATCTTTATGAACAAGGTAGAACAAGACCAGGCAATATTGTAACAAATGCTAGAGGAAGTAGTATGTCATCTTATCATCAATGGAGATTAGCTTTTGATATTTATCAAAATATAAAAGGAGCTGAATATGATAGTAATATTTTGAAAAGAGTAGGAAAGTTAGGTCAAAGTATAGGATTAGAATGGGGAGGAAGTTGGTCTAGTTTTTCTGATACACCTCATTTTCAATATACTTTTGGATTATCAATAAAAGATCTAAATTTAGGGAAAAAGCCACCAGAATATATTTCAACAGTTGAAAAAATAGATCAAGAATACGAAAAAGCAGTAAATACTTTGATAGAAAAACAAATTATCAATATAAAAAATGCATGGTATCCACAGCCTACTGTAAGATATACCGCCCAACTAGTTGAAAAAATAAGCTTAGAACTAATTAAATTAGATTATGACTTACAAATTAAAATATTGAATAATAAAGGCATCGTAATAGAAGTTGAAAAATGGAAGAAGCAAGAATATAAAGAAGAAGATATAAAAGCACTAATAAAAAAAGTAGCTGTATATTTAACAAAACAGTAGAGGGGATTCAATAAGAATCTCCTTTTTACATGTAAAAAAGTATGAGAACATTGTAATTACTGATATAATAAATAGGTAGTTTAAAATATATAAAATAGTTTAGAACAAATAGGAGAACTAAAATGTATAAATTAATTGCACTTGATATGGATGGTACTCTTTTAAGAGAAGATAAAACAATATCACAAAATACAAAGGAAGCAATAAAAAAGGCAAAAGAAAAAGGTGTTAAAATTGTCTTAGCATCGGGGCGCCCAATCGAAGGAATTGAGCGTTACTTAGAAGAACTTGAATTATTAGATCAAGATGATTATGTAGTAAGCTTTAATGGGGCTATTGTACAAAATACAAATACGAAAGAGGTAGTTAGTCGTATTACCTTAACAGGACAAGATCTCGAATATTTATATCAACTTTCACAAGAATTAGGAGTAAATATTCATGCCTTTTCAAAAGATGGATGTATTACACCAAGAATGTCAGCTTATACAATCTTAGAAGGTGAAATCAATGGTATTGCGGTACACGAAGTAGATTTTAATGAAGTTCCTAAAAATGAAGAACTTATTAAAATCATGATGATAGATGAACCAGAAATCTTACAAAAAGCTATTGAGAAATTACCTAAAGAAGTTTATGACAAATATACAGTCGTAAGAAGTGCACCATTTTTCTTAGAGTTTTTAGATAAACGTGTAAATAAAGGTGCAGGAGTAGAAGCTTTAGCGAAATGTTTAAATATTAAGCAAGAAGAAGTTATTTGTATGGGTGATGCTGGAAATGATGAACATATGATTCGTTATGCAGGTCTTGGTGTGGCTATGGAGAATGCTTTTGAAGAGGTAAAAGCAATTGCTGACTTTGTTACTAAATCAAATGATGAAGATGGTGTAGCATACGTTATTGAAAAATTTATATTAGAAGTGTAATAAACATGTTGAGTATTTTTAATTAGATTGTAATATAAATATGATAATCTAAAGATAAGCAAACAAAGGGAGGACTTTAGCATGAAGAAAAAAATAGCAGTCATCTTATTAGCCTTAAGTGCAATAGGCCTATCTGGATGTACACAACAATTAGATCAAGTGAATCCTTTAGAAGAACAAGTTACTACGTTACAAAAAGAGAATGAAAATTTAGCAAAACAAGTTGAAAGCTTAACAAAGCAAATTGATGAATTAATGGAGCAAAATACAAAATTACAAGAGGAGATACAAGTTTTAGATGAAGAGCAGTATACTCTTTATACTAGAGATGTAGATTCTTGGGAGATTGTAGAGTTAGAAACAATAAGTTTATCAAAAGATGAAACTATAAAAGAGAAACTTCAGCAGATAGCGAATGAAATTTCAAAGACATGTTTCGAAAATCTTGAAATAAAGGTAGAAGAAATTAAGACAATTGGAAATAAAGAAATTGCAACAATAAATCTTAAAGATAATGAAGAAGAATTAAATTGGATGAGTAATTATTTTCAAGGATCAACAGGAGCTGGAGTAACGTTAACAATTTTAGAAGAAAGTCTGCTCCAAAGAAAATCTAACTATACATGGATAGATGGGATTGAGTTAGTTTATAATGGAGAAACATTAAGTAGTTCTCATATTGAGCTTGGTAATATCTTATATCGTTAGTGATAAGTCTCTTTATTTAATAAAGAGACTTATTTTATTATATTAGCTGTAAAAAAGTAAAATAGAGTGCATAAAAATTAAGATAATGTCATAATGAAAGATCAATAAAATTAATGATTGATATATAAAAAATATCTAGATAATCAAAAATGAAGTGATAAATTATAGAGATATTAAACAAATATACCAAAAAAATAATACAAAAGACAAAATTATCTTATTACCAAATTTGTATAAAATGTTATAATCAATTTATAGCATAAATATATGAGAAGTGATCGATGAATAGGGCATAATTTAACTTACATAAAATCATCTATAAAAATTAAGTAAGTAAAAGGAGATGGATTTCAATGAAGAAATTTCAAAAAGTATTAGCATTAGGACTAGCAGCAACAATGCTTGGGGGAGTATTTGTAGGCTGTAATTCACAACCAGCGACTGAAAAACCAGCAGAAGAAAAGCCAGCAACTGAAAAACCAGCAGAAGAAAAACCAGCAGAGGAACCAGCTGCTCCTGCTTCAATTAGAGTTGTATCAATGTTTGGTGGTACAGATCCAAATGCAGTAACATTTGATAATTTAGTAGCAAAATATCAAGATGCTAATCCAAATGTTACAGTAGAAGTTGAATCAGCTACAGCTGATGAAACATGGAAATCAAATGTACTTACAGATTTTGCAGCAGGTAATGAACCAGATGTACTTCATTTCTTTACAGATGTTACATCAAAAACAATTGTAGAACAAGGTAAAGTTGTTCCAATTTCAGAAATTCAATCAGTATACCCAGATTATGCTTCAAACATTAACCCAGCTGCTTTAAAATCAGCTACATGTCCAGATGGTGTTCAATATGCTATCCCAACACATGGTTACTATGAAGGTATTTTTGTTAATACAGATTTATTTGAAGCTAACGGAGTAGATCTTCCAACAGATTGGGCTAAATTAGAAAATGCTATTACAGCATTTGCTAAAACAGATATCACACCTATTGCAGTAGCGTTAGGACATATTCCTCACTATTGGATTGAACATCTTATCTTAGCTGAAGGTGGTGTTCAAGACCATAGCAATAAAGATATCACAGCAGTTAAAGAATCATGGGTAAATGGTTTATCATACTTTAAAAAATTCAATGACATGGGTGCATTCCCTGTTGATACAGCAACAACACAAAATGATCTTGTAGAAGCTCAATTCATTAATAAACAAGCTGCTATGTTCTTAGATGGTAGCTGGGCTGTAGGTAAATTTGGTGATACAGAAACAGTTGCCCTTCTTCCAATTCCAGGTACAGGAAATGGGAAATGTGATGGTAAACAACTTATTTCTGGATTCTCAAGTGGCTTCTATATTACAAAGAAAGCTTGGGATGATCCAGCAAAACGTGAGGCAGCAGTTAAATTTGTTCAATCTATGACAACAACAGAAGCTATTGGTGAAATGGTAACTGTAGCTGGTGGTGGTGCTCCAGCAGCTAATGTAGGTGATCTTAAAGGTTTATCACCACTTGGAGCTAAAGGTGCTGCTATGGCAGGTGAAGCAACAGCTGTAGATGGAGCTATTGATGGATGGCTTGCTAAACCAGCTTGGGAATACTTATTAAGTAAAGTTGCAGGTATTGCAGCAGGTACAGAAGACCCATCAGCAGTTGTTGATCAAATCATTACACTTAATAATGCGCAATAAACCATTTAACAATAAAAAGACATATGCTTAAAATAGCATATGTCTTTTTTTATATATAAGAAATATAAATGTTATATAATGGGGAAATAAGAAAAATTACATAAAGTGAATAAAAATGCTTAAACTAATAACGTCACTATATTTACCTTTTAATATTCATTAACTAAAATAAAACTTAGTTTTTATGCTAGGGGGAATGAAGATGGCAACACATATTATAGCCAATTCAACAAAAGATATAAGTTTAATAGATGAAATGGATGTTAGTTTGATTAAGCAAACTATGGATAAGATAGCAGCTTTTCAAGCTGTTGTGCAGCAGACCTTAAGAAGAGAACATGACTATGGTGTCATACCTGGAACTTTAAAACCAACATTGCTCAAACCCGGAGGAGAGAAGATTTGTATGATGTTAGGTGTAAACCCAGAATATGAGATGATGGATCATGTTCAAGATTATGAAAGAGGTTTTTTTGCGTATATTATTAGATGTACATTAAAAAAAGGTACAAAAAATGTAGCACAAGGATTAGGAAATTGTAATTCTTATGAAAAAAAATATAGGTGGATAAATAGTGACTACATTCCTGCAGGAATAGAATCGGAGAAAGTAAGACAATTTATAGACAAATATGGACGGCTCAAATACAAAATTCCTAACCCTGACCCTTGGGATCTTTCGAATACTATCTTAAAAATTGCCAAAAAAAGAGCTTTTATTGATGCTGTATTACAAGTAGCTTCATTGAGTGAAATATTTACACAAGACCTTGAAGAAATGCAAGATTTCATTAAACAAGAAGAATTGATAAGCGCGGAGCTGATGCCTCCAAAAGAAGCAGCAGCAATTAAGATTAACTTCGGGAAATATAAAAATAGGACGTTAAAAGAAATTTATAAAGAAGATCCTAAGTATTTTGAGTGGATAGCTCTTAATAGTAAAGATGAAATGATTAAAAAGGCTTGTGAAGTAATGAAGGAAGCAGCACAAATAAAAGAAGTGCAAGAATAAATCCTTGCACTTCTTTTATTTTGCACCGGGTGTAGAAGAACTCTCTGAATGGAGTACCAAGTTAATAATAGAATTAAGATATTTTTTAAAGTAAAGATCAGTTTTATCACGAGAAAGTAAATAAGTAATAGTAATAGAAGATAATAATGAAATAGCTAATTTAATCCATAAATAAGGCATAAAATGATTGATTGCAATAGGAATACATAATAGATAAGTATGAAGTATATAAATCGGCAATGTATTACTTCCAATTTTGCTAAAGAAGGTTGGCTTTGATGGCATTGTATTTGCAAGTACAAATACAAAAGAAAAACCAATAATATAAAGTAATAGGCGACTAATAACTCCTAACCATAGAGGTACGGTATAAGATTCAAATGCATCACTGCCATATAGAAATTCTATAGGAAATACTTTTGAATAACATATAAAAATTGCAAAAGATAAAGCAAGCAAAGTTATTGCAAAAGAGAAGAAGCGTGAAGGTCTCTTAAGTCTAAATAGCTTATCTTCTGTTGTTTTATAACCCACAAAGAAAAATGGGAAAAATACAAGTGTGCGGGATAAAGATAAAATACCATTAAACTCACTAAATAGGCCAGCACCTAAACCAACAATAAAGCTAATTGGTAAAATATATTTAATTTTAACTAGATCTTTTAAAAAAAGTCTCCAGAAGAACATACTCATTAAATACCAGAGTGCCCAACCAGGAGTTATAAATGAAAATTGGTTGATATCCCAAGTTGCAAGTGCTGCGATTAAATTCCAAATAATATTAAATAAAATAAATGGCATTAAGAAACTTTTAAAGGCTGTAGAACGTGCTTTATCTAGATTTTTTGAGAAATAGCCAGAAACAAATACAAAAGCGGGCATATGAAAGAGATAGATAAATGCATATAAAACTTGAGTAATGAAGTACTCATCTTTAAAGAGTTCTAATGAATGTCCAAATACTACTAAAAATATAAGAAGTCCTTTTAAATTATCTAAGAGATAAACTCTCTCTGGATTAATAGATGTATTTTTCATTTAGCCTAAACTCCTTTTAAGCCATTCTTTAGCAATAAGCATATGACCTTCAGGTGTAGGGTGTACACCATCTACTGTAAAGTAATAGGCATCATGCTCAGGTGTAAGAGATGAAGTAAAAATTTCTTGTAGAGGAAGATAAAGTGTATTGTATTCTTTAGCTAACTTTTCTACTATTTGAATCTTAGGATTTAAATCTTCAAACCAAGTAAGTTGTGATTCAGTATGGGGGAGTAGAAAAGGCGAAAGTAGAATAATACGTAAATCAGGATTTTTATCTAGACTTGTATCTAATAGATAACGGTAATGTTCTTCAAATTTTTCAGGAGAGGTAGTAAGGTTAAAATCATAACGTCTCCAGGTATCATTAATTCCTGCAAGCAGTGAAAGAATATTTTTTTCAATACGTAAAGTATCTAGGCGCCATCTAAGTTTAAGGTCTATTGTACGATTCCCATAAATGCCTTTATTAATACAAGTAATATGTAAATCTTGATGGTGAGTTTGTAAATAATGATAAATTAAATTTACATAACCTTGACCTAAATCTGAACGTTTTAGTTTGTTACGGCTACAATCGGTAATACTATCACCTTGAAATAAAATAATATCGTTTTCCTGTATGAATGCCATAGTTAATCTCCCTAGTCAGTATCTATTTAATTTTATTATAGGAAATAATTTAGTAATTGAATAGTCTTAAAATAATGAGCCTTTACAACAAAACCAATGATAGTTATAATGAACATATATTATATAGATAAGGCAAATAAAGAGAAAAGTATAAATAAGGAAGTATCAGAGACTTAGGGAGGGTGTGAACCTAGGATGGAATTATTTAGAAAGAAGCTCTTTAGCTATAAGCTGAAAATCTCAGACTTGAGGAGTAAGCTTATGGGGTAATTCCCTTAAAGATTAAGAGGTGGGTTAACCAAGGTGTTAACCAACTTAGGTGGTAACGCGGAAGGTGTCTTTCGTCCTAAGAAGATTAGGATGGAGGGCTTTTTTTATGCCTAAATACAGGATGAATCAATTTATAAATAACAAACATTAAAAAATGAAAGGAAGAAAAAAATGAGCTTAAATCAATTAGCAGATCTAATTTTCCCTGATATTCAAAAAACACCAGAAGACTACATTAATGCTTATCCAAAAAGAAATTTACCAGAAGGTGCACGTGTAACAAGATATGCACCAAGCCCAACAGGTTTCCAACACATTGGGGGTGTATTTGCTGCACTAGTTGCTGAAAGAACAGCTGTTCAAAGCGGTGGAGTATTTTATCTTCGTATTGAAGATACAGACCAAAAAAGAGAAGTAGAGGGTGCTATTTCTGATACTATCCGTACAATGAATAAATATGGTATGAACTTTACAGAAGGTATGACAGGTGATGATACATCAATTGGTGAATATGGCCCATACAAACAAAGTGAAAGAGCTGAAATTTATAAAACTTTTGCAAAAGATCTTATTAAAAAAGGATTAGCATACCCATGTTTTGCAACACCTGAAGAACTAGAAGCACTTCGTGAAAAACAAACAGCTGAAAAAGTAACTCCAGGTTATTATGGTGATTACGCAACATATAGAAATTTATCTCCAGAAGAAGCAATAGAAAAAATCAAAGCGGGTGAACAATATATTATTCGTCTTAAATCACCAGGGAACCCAGAAAAAAGAGTTGAATTCCATGATTTAATTAAGGGAGATACATCATTCCCAGAAAACAATCAAGATATTGTTATTATTAAAGGGGATGGACTTCCAACATATCATTTTGCTCATGCTATTGATGATGCTTTAATGCATACAACACATGTTACACGTGGAGAAGAATGGTTATCATCACTTCCAATTCACGTACAACTTTTTGAAGTACTTGGTTTTGAGAGACCAGAATATGGTCATATTCCAACAATCATGAAAATGGATGGAGACTCAAGACGTAAACTTTCTAAAAGAAAAGATGCAGAAAGTGCTGTAAGTTATTATGATGAAGAAGGTTATCCAACAGTATGTGTTATTGAATACCTTCTTAATATTATCAACTCAACATATGAAGAGTGGAGAGCAGAAAATCCAACTTTAGATTACCATGAGTTCCAAGTTTCATTAGATAAGATGAGTAAGAGTGGTGCATTATTTGATATAGTTAAATTAAATGATGTAAGTAAAGATGTTATTGCAAGAATGCCAGGAGAAAAAGTATATGAACTTTATACTGGATGGGCAAAAGAACATGATCAAGAAATGTATGAGCTTGTGACATCAAATGAAGCTATGTCAAAAGCTATCTTTAGTATTGATAAAGATGGACCAAAACCAAGAAAAGATTTTGCGAAGTGGATGGATGTTAAAGAAAAAATCACATACTTCTTTGATAACTACTTCTATGCTGAAACAGCAGAACAAGTAGAACTTCCAAAAGGTATGACGATTGATACTGCTAAAGAAATCATTGCAGCTTATAAAGATGCTTATAAACACAATGAAGAAAGTCAAGAATCATGGTTTGAAACACTTAAAAACTTTGCACTTGAATTAGGATACTGTGCAAATCGTAAAGAATATAAAGCTAATCCAGAGTCATATAAAGGTATGATATCTGATGTAGCAGGTGCAGTAAGAGCTGCTGTTACACACAGAAGCAATACACCAGACCTTTACACAATTATGCAAATTTTAGGTGAAGAAAAAGTTCAAGAGAGATTTGAAAAATTTCTTTCTCTTTAATAAAAATTAAGATACAAAAAAAGGTAGAACTAAGTAAAGTTTAGTTCTACCTTTTTTATATAATGTAATAAAGAGTAATAGTTAATTAGAAAGTAAAGAGGGTATTTCTAATAATGAAAAATGATTGGCCAAAGCTTCAGAAACACATGCAACATTTTCTTCTAGCCATTTTAAAGTTAGGGTTGACCAGTTAATATAATACTTTAAGTCTTTTTGAACGATGCTATCAGATATATAATAAGTTGCAAAACAGTCATTAAGAGCTAGATAATACAAAAATAGATAAGGCATCATTTGAATGTCGTAAATATTTAAAGAACTAAATTGAAGGTAATCCTCTATATAATCAATGAGGTTAGAGATATCTATACATCCAGATTGACACTGAGGATCAGCATAGACATAGGAACGAATTAATTCCCAACAAACAGGGTGTGTGCAACAAGATGTAAAATCTATCACAGCATTAATCTGAGATTCACCACATAGGATTTGTCTAATAGAATAGTCGCCATGAGTATTTTTATAAGTAAAAGAAGTAAAAGAAAGATCAAGTGTTTGTAACTTAGATAATAAATTTATACGATATTCAATTTCTTTGACATAAGTGTAATCTTGAGCATATTGAGCCAGTCTTATAGAATTTTGATATGAGGCAATAGAGCTGGGGATAGTATGAATTTCAAAGTAGTGAGGACCTATGCCACTAGGAAGTATGGAAATAGATTCAAGCGCTTTATGAATTTTAGCAAGTAAAGAAGCACTACTATGCAAAAACCAAGTAGGTGCAGTATGGAGAAGGAGAACTTTTCCCTTAATAAAAGTTTGTAAATGAAAAACATGACCTAAAAAATGTATAATATATTCATTAGTCATAGTTTTTATAAATGTAGAAACAGGAATATCAGCTTCTAATAAACAGTTATTAATAATAGGTTCTAAATAAGGATGATATATGAAGTCTAAATTAACATCTTTCAAAAGATATTCACCAGTAGAAGTAACAATATGAAAGCACTCACAAGATGTTCTATCAAGAATGGGAATAATAGATTGAACAGTACCAATGTTATAGTGCTCTTCAATAAGGTTAACTAAATCTTGAGATGTAAGAGAATTTTGATCCATAATAAGAACCCCTTTTTAATAATTAATTTAAATATTACTATTCTATACTCTAGAATAAATTATATCACTAAAAATTTGAAATAGAATGTAAAAATCAAATACAATAATAGAAAGATTTATAAATTATTAATTTCCAGGGAAATACAGGAGGGATTCAATGTATATTGTGAGTGCGTGTTTAGCAGGTATTAAATGTAGATATGATGGTAAAGAGAATACTAGTGAAAAGATATTAAAGTTAGTTGAACAAGGTAAAGCCATGGTGGTATGCCCAGAAGTATTAGGAGGATTAGATATTCCAAGAAAACCTTGTGAGATTAGAAGAGACGAAAATGGATTAGAGTATGTAATTAATATAGAAGAGAAAGATTGTACAAAAGCATTTAGATTAGGGGCACAAAAGACCTTAGAAATTGCAAAAATAGTAGGGGCAGAGGTTGCTATATTAAAAGCAAAAAGTCCGTCATGTGGATGTGGAAAAATATATGATGGTAATTTTAATGGTGTTCTTATTCAGGGAGATGGTTTAACTGCAAAGCTATTAAAAGAAAATAATATTACGGTATATACAGAGGAAGATATAGATATATAAGAAGATATAAAGATACAGGTATAAAGATACAGGTATAAAGACATAGTGTACGGGCTGCTTTTCATACTATTTAAGGTGATAGTATAACAAGGAGGAAGTAAGGTGGAAAACGAAAAAAATAGAGTTAATCAACTTACTACAGAAGTAGCTACTCCGGTCAGTAATGATCAAGCATCACTTACAACAGGCAAAAAGGTAGGTTATACTCTTTTTGCAGATTCCTATTTGAATGAAAAGTTAGCACATTTTAACAGAGAACGTATACCAGAGAGAGTTGTACATGCCAAGGGAATGGGTGCACATGGATATTTTGAAGTCACAAACGACTTATCAAGGTATACAATGGCAAAGTTTTTAAATAAAGTAGGGAAACGTACACCTATGTTTGCAAGGTTTTCTACCGTTGGAGGAGAAAAGGGTTCAGCAGATACAGCTAGGGATCCTAGAGGATTTGCGTTGAAGTTTTATACAGAGGATGGAAACTATGATTTAGTAGGAAATAATACACCAGTATTCTTTGTAAGAGACGCAATTAAGTTTCCTGATTTTATTCATACTCAAAAGAGAAATCCTCAGACAAATTTAAAAGATGCAAATATGTTTTGGGATTTTCTTTCTTTAACGCCTGAATCCTTACATCAGGTGATGAGATTATTTTCTAATTTAGGAACACCAAAAAGTCCAAGATTTATGGATGGATTCGGAAGTCATACATTTATGTGGTATAACGAAGATAAAGAATATGTATGGGTAAAATATCACTTTAAGACAGATCAAGGAATACAAAATTTTACAGGGGCAGAAGCAGAACAGATGGCAGGTTTAGATCCTGATTATTCAACTAAGGATTTATTTAATGCAATAGAAAGAGGCGAATATCCTTCTTGGAGTGTCTATGTACAAATTATGACACCAGAAGAAGCTGCTAACTATCCAGTTAATCCATTTGATGTAACGAGAACTTGGTATGAGAAGGATCATCCACTCATTCCTTTAGGTAAAATGGTACTTAATCGCAATCCTATTAACTTTTTTGAAGAAGTAGAGGAAGCAGCATTTTGTCCTCAAGCTTTTGTGCCAGGTATATGGGCTTCACCGGATAAACTTCTTCAAGGCAGGTTATTAGCTTATCAAGACGCGCAAAGATATAGATTAGGCGTTAATAATAGGCAAATTCCAGTTAATCAGCCAAAGTATTCTACAATCTATACAACTCAAAGAGATGGATTTATGCAGGTAAATGGAAATATGGGTAATGCGCCTAATTATTATCCAACTACATTTGCAAATGTAAAGGTAGCTCCCGAAGATGCACAACCACCTATTCCAGTTAATGGTGTTATTGAAAGACATACAATAGAAACAGATGAAGGTGATTTTATACAACCAGGAGAGTTCTATAGAGATTATCTAGATGAAGATGGCAAGAGTCATTTAATTTATAATGTGTTTAATAGTCTTAAAAATGCAGATCAAAGCATTCAATATAGGCAGACAGCATTATTTTATAAATGTGATAAGGTGTTAGGTGAGTTAATTGGACAGTTTTTAGGACTAGATGAAGATAAGGTTATTCAATTAGCGAATATGTCACAAGAAGAGCGTGTTAAGAAAACAATGCCACAACCAATACCATATACAACTAAATAAAAACTATAATAGAGGAATCTGTCTTAACACAAATTCCTCTATTATATGTTGAATACCTTTAAAATAAAATTTAAAAAGATATGATATAATTATAAATAATAAATACCATTAGATGAGAGGGATGGAGCAAATGGCATCAGCTATCAAGACAAATGTAATTAGAATATTAGATAAAGAGAAGATTCCTTATACTTGTAGTACTTATGAAGTAAAAGATGGGAAAATCGATGGTGTAGCTGTAGCACATAAGATTGGTATAGATGAAGAGACTGTTTTTAAAACACTTTTAGTACAAGGTAAATCTAAAACATGTTATGTATGTGTAATTCCTGTTGCTAAAGAATTAGATTTTAAAAAGATTAGTACCTTAACAGGAGAAAAAAATATAGATATGTTACCAGTTAATGAGCTTCAAAAGACTACAGGATATATAAGAGGAGGATGTTCTCCTATTGGAATGAAAAAAGCACTTAAAACATATATAGATAAAACAGCAATGAATCTAGAGGAAATAACATTTAGTGCAGGTAAAATTGGGGTTCAAGTAACACTTAAGCCAGAGCATCTAAAAACATTAATACAAGTAGAATTTGAAGCATTAACAAATTAAAAAAAATTTAATAAGCTATGCATAAAAAAATAAAGCTAGGACAAACTACTATTGTAAAACCAATCATGAATGTAGGAGGAAAGTACAATGAAAAGTTCTACTAACCAAAGCATTCACAATTCTGAGGCTTTAGCAGATAATTCTGCAGGAGATGAGCCACCAGAGAGATAACCCTTCTATTTAAATTACCTAAAGTAAATTTAGGTAGAAGGCAGGTTTTATAACCCAAAAGAAGCTTACTTAACCATTACTTAGGTATGGATTTAGGTAAGCTTTTTTTTATGTCTAAAATATTTAGAAGAGAATTGACTTTAATAGCACATAAGTGTATTATGTGTATATATTATATATATACAGTTATAAACAGTTTGGCTTGATAAGAAGATTAAAAATTAGGAAGAGGATATTAGATGGATATTATTATTAGCAATCAGAGCATTGTACCACTCTACTCGCAAATTATGGAACAGATAAAACAACTTATTATTACTGGTGTGTTGAATCAAGGGGAGATGATACCATCTATAAGAGGTCTAGCAAAAGAATTAAAGGTAAGTATTATTACAGTTAAGCGTGCATATGAAGAGTTAGAAGCAGATGGATTTATAGAAACATTGCCGGGAAAAGGGACTTTTGTTGCAATAGTCAACTTGGAAATATTAAGAGAAGCAAAAATAAGTGAAATAGAAGAAAAACTTAGTGAGGTTATTGAAAGTGCAAAAAATATAGGACTCTCAAAGAAAGAATTAAAAGAGCGTATTGATTTGATGTATGAGGAGGAAATGTAATGAATGTAATAGAAATAGAAGGTCTAAAAAAACAACTTGGTAACTTTACTTTAGATATTCCTAACCTAGTTATAAAAGAAGGATATATTACAGGATTTATTGGTCAAAATGGGGCAGGTAAGACTACTACATTAAGGCTGATTATGGGACTTTTGACACCAGATAAAGGAGAAATTAAAGTATTTGGCCAATCTAGTAGTCAAGAAGGAGAGGCTATACGTAATCAAATAGGATATGTAGGTGAACCTACTGGATATTTTAGTGAAGCGACTGTAGAACAAACTAGAAAAATGATTGCACCTTTTTATACATCTTGGGACAATGATTTATTTAATAAATATATAAATTTATTTGCTCTAGATAGGAGTAAGAAGATTAAAGAGTTATCACAAGGACAAGGTAAGCAGTTTGCATTAATTATGGCATTAGCCCATAGACCAAAACTTATTCTTTTAGATGAGCCTACAGCGAATCTTGATCCTGTTGTAAGACATCAAATTTTAGATCTATTAATGGAGCATATGCAACATGAAGAAGTATCAACATTCTATTCAACTCATATTACAAGTGATTTAGATAAGGCAAGTGATTACATTATTATGTTACAAAAGGGTAAAGTGGTTATGTATGAAGATAAAGAACAGATAGATGATAAATACTATATTGTAAAAGGATCAAAAGGCCTTTTAGAAAAAGGAATACAAAATGAATTAATAGGTATAGATCAAAATAAATTTGGCTTTCAGGCTTTAACAACAAAAAAACAAATGTTAGAAAATAAATTTGGTAAAGACCTTATATTTGAAAAGGCAACATTAGAAGATATGATGGTTTATATAGAAAGAGGGAATAGATCATGAACCATGTAATTTTATTAATGAAGAAAGAATGGATGTATCTATTTAAATGCTTAAAGTCTACATGGATTATTAGTTTATTATTTATGACAATATTTTGTGTGCTTTCACCACAAATGTATTTAATTGCTTCTATTATAGTTCCTTATTTCTTAATATATGGAGTTATGGCACATGAAGAAAATAGTCATAGCAATGCTTTAAACTATACACTTCCCGTATCTAGAAAAGAAGTAGTACTAAGTAAATACTTATTAGGCCTCATTTACTCATTAGTAGTAGGTGTAGTTGTAACAATAGTAGTTAATCTAGGGATAAATATGCAAAAAAGTTATATAGAAGTATTTCAAACAATAGGAAAAATGAATGTATTTATAACCTTAGTTGGATCTTCACTTCTTTATATAGCTTTAATTATTCCTATCATCTTAAAGTTTGGATGTATCAAGATGCGTATGGTAATGCTACTTATTTATGCTTTATTGTTTGGAGTTAGTTCAGTAGCAATGAATATAATTAAAGAGGCAATGAATATTCCTATAGAAA
>NZ_LN875034.1:55532-669611 GCF_001282685.1 Niameybacter massiliensis
GAAAGGAACTTAATCAAGTTCCTTTTTTAATGAAAAAATGTTATGATACAAGGTAGTCTATTATATAGTAATAGTAAGCTATATATAGATTTAGTAATATTAGGAGTTTGGATGCTACTAAATTGAGTATGAGAGTAACAATTTAAAATATAAACAATGAATATGTTCAGCAGAACATAATGATAGAGAGGAAATATAAACTTTATGAGCGAAAAAAACTTTTTGCCAATATCTAAAGAAGATATGATAGAGCGTGGTTGGGATCAATGTGACTTTGTACTTGTAACAGCAGATGCTTATGTAGATCATCATAGTTTTGGAACAGCTATTATATCTCGTGTGTTAGAGTCAGCAGGTTATAAGGTTGGGATTATTGCTCAACCAGATTGGAAAACAACAGATGATTTTATGAAGCTTGGGAAGCCAAGACTTGCTTTCCTAGTTAATGGTGGAAATATGGATCCTATGGTTAATCATTACTCTGTTTCTAAGAGGATGAGAGATAAGGATCTTTATTCACCAGGTGGGAAAATGGGGCTTAGACCAGACCGTTCTACAATAGTATATTGTAATAAGATTAGAGAAGCTTATAGAGATGTAGATATTGTAATTGGTGGTATTGAGGCGAGCCTTAGACGTTTTGCACATTATGATTACTGGAGTAATAGCGTACGTAAATCTATTTTAGTAGATAGTGGAGCTGATTTACTTGTTTATGGTATGAGTGAAAACCAAATTGTTGAAGTAGCTAATGCTTTAAATGATGGCTTACGTGCAAAATATATTTCCTTTATTAATGGGACATGTTTCTTAGTAGATGATAAAGAATATGTGTATGATTATGTAGAGATTCCTTCTTTTAAAGAAGTTAGTGAAGATAAGATTAAGTATGCACAAGCCTTTAAAGTACAGTATCAAGAACAAGACCCTATTACAGGTAAAACAATCATTCAACAACATGGCAATAAGTACTTAGTACAAAATAAACCAGCAATGCCTTTAACAAGAGAAGAACTGGACAAAGTATATGCTTTACCTTATATGAAGACTTATCATCCAATTTATGAAAAAGATGGTGGTATTCCAGCTATAGAAGAAGTTAAGTTTAGTATTGTAAGTTCTAGAGGATGTTTTGGAAGTTGCCATTTCTGTGCCTTAACATTCCACCAAGGACGTATTGTACAAAGTAGAAGTGAAGAATCTATTTTACAAGAAGCTGAAGAAATGACAAACTTACCAGACTTCAAAGGATATATTCATGACGTAGGTGGTCCTACAGCTAACTTTAGGGGACCAGCTTGTTCAAAGCAACTTAAGGCTGGTGTATGTAAGCATAAAGAATGCTTAGCTCCAACTTTATGTAAGAACATGGATGTAGATCATAAAGAATATTTAGGCGTACTTAGAAAAATGCGTGAAATTCCTAAGGTTAAAAAAGTATTTGTACGTTCAGGATTACGCTATGACTACATTATGGCAGATAAGGATGACACATTCTTTAGAGAACTTATTGAGCATCATGTAAGTGGACAGCTTAAAGTTGCGCCAGAGCACATTTCAGCCAAAGTTCTAAAATACATGGGTAAACCAGCAGGTAAAACTTATGACCGTTTTAGAGAAAAGTTCTTCAAGATTAATGAACAACTTGGTAAAAAACAATATATTATTCCATACCTTATGTCTAGTCATCCAGGTAGTACATTAGATACAGCTATTGAACTTGCAGAATATCTAAGAGATATCCATTACCAACCAGAACAAGTACAAGATTTTTATCCTACACCAGGGACACTTTCAACCACTATGTTCTATACAGGATTAGATCCTATGACAATGGAAGAGGTATATATTCCACGTACTAAAGAAGAAAAAGCAATGCAACGTGCACTCCTTCAATTTAGCAATCCTAAGAAGTACGATATCGTATATGCGGCACTTGTTAAAGCAGAAAGATTAGATCTTATTGGATATGGGCCAAAATGTTTAATTAGACCACGCGAAGACCGCTTTGGTAGAGGTGGGCATGGCAAAGGACAAGGTCAAGGACAAGGAAGAAATGATGGTAGAGGTCAAGCTCAAGGCAATAATAGAGGCCAAAAATCATTAAGAAATAATAGTGGTTCAAGAAAACAAACAAGTGGTAAATCACAAGGTCATCAAAAAGGTAAAACAGTAAATACCAATACGAATAGAAGTAGTAGTAAAACTTCAAGTAGACCGTCTAAAAAACGCTAAATTTAATAGAAATAAAAAAGCTCACATTTAATGTGAGCTTTTTTATTAATCTATAAATACCTTAGTACCACTTAACATATTACTATAGAACCATTCACTATTTTCAACAGAGAGACGTATGCAACCAGCAGAGGCACGTGCTCCAAGTTCACCTTTACCTTGAAGAAGATAAGAACCTGTTTTATCAAACATTACAGAATGATAGAGATAAGTTGTACCTATAAAACCGAATGCATTCTTACAACGATATCCTTTTTCAACGCCAAAGTAAGGAACTTTTCGAGTGAGTTCATAAGATCCTTTTGGTGTTGGAGAAGAACTCTTGCCCGTTGAGCAGAGGAAGTATTTTTTTAACTTCCAATTTCCAGTACTACCTTCAAAAATAAATGTTCGTTGTAAATCTATATTGGTCCAAACGAGGTACTTAGTCTTACTAGACATATTCTTAGAATTTATGGTAGATTCAGCCCATATCAATGTATCAAAATCAATAGGATCACCCAAAGAAGATAAATCTAAATATTTTAGCTTAGTATAATAGTCAAAGAGTAAGTCATTTGTTTGGCCAAACATACTTCCATTATTATAATTGAGTTCTCGACCAGTAGCTTGCTTAATAATAGTAGTAATATACTTTTTATTATCATGTAATACATTCATTGTACGAGAACGTGTTTCTAGAGGAGAGAGGTCATAGTTACTAGGTTGCATAATAAAACCATTATCCCAATATAAATCAATGAGGGATACAGTGATAGGTGTGGGAAGATTGTTGGTAATAGTATTAGAGTTAGCAATAATATGTAGAGGTTCTTTTGGGGTCATGTGGTAAGTAGTATCAGTAATATCTATATGATAAAGCTGGCGTAGAGCACCTATAGGAATAAGAACATTATCTTCGGATACAATAGCATGGGTTTTAAAATCGCCAATCCATACGTCGGATTCATAAAGAGCAAAAGAGTTATTTTTAAAGGAAAGAGCTTGGGAAGTAGGTGAAGAAATTAGAGAAGGACTATTGATAACGACTTTACCAGAGGTGATATCATAATCAATGGGAAATCCTATAGAGCGTAATGAAGAAACAGGGACATAATCAGATTTAAATGCTGTATAGGTAGAAACTTTTTCACCATTAAAATCTAATTCAACATTGGATTGTGAGAGCTTACCCAATGGATTAGTAGACATTATATTAGCAGCAAATAAAGGAGTTGTTAAGAAAAAACAAAATAACAGAATGACACTAACTTTTTTCATAGGACACCTCTTTACAGAAATAGAATTGATATTATATATATTGAAGGAGAAGTTTAATTATACGCATTGTAATATTACGTTTATTTTACACTAGTATTTTGTATAAATAATGATATAATATATCTTGGTAAAAAATAATAATTATTATTAAATTAGAGGTGGAAAATGAAAAAGTATTATAATACAGCGTTTATTTATCTGGTTTTAGGATTAGGTTTAGGTGTATTCTATAGAGAATTTACTAAAATGCTAGGATTTGAAGGGCAAACTGTATTAAGAGGTTTACATACTCATGTAATCGTATTAGGATTTATCTTTTTTATGATTGTATTATTACTTGAAAAAAACTTCAATATAAATGGGCTAAAACAAAGTAAAGTATGGTTTATATTCTATAATATTTCATTCGTAGCAGTTATTGTAACTATGCTAGTAAGAGGTATTTTAGAAGTTAAAGGGCTAGATATGGCTGGACTAAGCCATATGGCTGGGCTTGCACATGCTCTTATGGGTGGTGCTTTAATTTGGTTTATGATTTTATTAGGAAAAGCAATTAAAGATAATTAATAATAGAAAAGAGGTGTTGCATTCATGCAACACCTCTTTCTTTAGGTAGTTATTTACTACGTCTAAAGTCTTTATATCCAATTAATACAATCCATACATAAGCTAATGTTTTAGGAATCATAAGCATACCTACGATTCTAATAGTTGTGCCCCAAAGAACAACTGGAACATAGAAGAAGAATGAAAGAAATACTGCGATAGCCATGTAGATATAGTCTTTATCTTGATGTTTACGAGCTTCTTGATACATAATAACAATCATAATAATTCCCATGATAGCAAAAGGAATATTACGATAGATACCCCAAGAGATAGGAGCATTATAGTTAAGCCAATCATTAGCAGGGAAGAAACAAAGAATAATACGAATGAGTGCTAAAGTATAAATACTGGTAGTAAGAACTTTAGTTTCTTCTTTTGTCTTATTAAATCGTACTTGCCAGATCTTATAAAGTACAACGTAGAAGATAGTCATTGTGATAGAAGTAATAAACTTACCAATTCCAAGGGCAGTAGCATTAGCCTCAAGACCTATAGTAAGTAGGCCGTATGCTCTAGGAATGAGATGGAATGCATCACCAAATCCAAGTAAGACAGACATATAACCAAATAATTTTACATATGTATTTTTCCCTTTTAAAATCATTTGTAGTCCCAAAATAATAACTGTTGATAAATAAACCACATCAAATAATGTTTCCATAATAGCTTGCATAAAAAATCCTCCTTGTTTTGAACGATGTTCATTTAGATGGCTGAAAAAATCATATCTATAAAAGATATGATTAAGGCAGTAAAAGTTTTTTTAAAATAAGATCAAAGTATTGATAGTCACGTTGACGTTTTTTAAGCATTATTAAAAAATTCGAGAGAATAAAGTCTACAATTTGATGTTTGCCTAAGGATTCATAAATATTAGGTTCAAATTGTAGGCGATGTGTTTCTAAAAGTTCCTCAAAAACTTGTAAAAAATGCCTCATATAAGCAAGTTCTCGTTCCTTTCCATACTGTTTATTTAGATCAGTAAGATTAGCTAATTCTTTTAACCAAGAACTTCTAAATTGTTCTAGATAATTAAACATATAGAAATAAAGAACTTCAAGCTGTTTAAAAAAGTCTAGATTAGGATCATAAGCATGGTGAAACTCTTTAAAACAATTATTCCAAAAATCTTCAATAATAGCAACGATGAGATCCATCTTATTTGGAAAATAATTATAAATCGTACCTAATGCAATATCACATTCTTTGGCCACTCGACGCATATTAACAGCAGATAGCCCTTCTTCGTGTGCGATATTAGAAGAGGTAGACAAAATTAATTCCCTTGGGTTATTAATAGTACGTGACATATTTTCACCTCTCTAAATGAACTATGTTCATATAATAAAATATTAATACGCTATAGTCAATAGCTTTTGTATAGATTTAAGAAATATAAATTCAGCTCTAGTTTATTAAATTAGCTTAAGAGAATAAATGAATAGAATAAGGTTAATAAATGACATACTAAGAGAGCACATACAATAAGCACATAACAAAAACTGTTTCAACTAAACAAGGAGTAGGAGCCATGTTTTGATTGAAACAGTTTTTATTTATTGTTAAAATAGTATAGCATAATTAGAAAAAAACAAGTATCATAGATAGTATCATCATAAAGTATATATATTTTATTTAAATGTTGTTAAGATTTTTAAGTTATAATAAGAATAATTAAAAATACGTAGGGAGAATCAAGATGAAAAAATTTAAGAAACTCGTTGCAATCTTAGGATTAGCAGCAATCACTGTAGCAGCTGTAGGATGTAGCCAAGCAGAAGCAAAATCAAATGAAGATACAACAAATGCAGCAGCACAAGAAAAAACTCAAGAAGAAACAGATAAAGAAAAAGCGGAACAAGAAAAAATTGTTGTTGCTGATGTTAATGGTGAGACAATCTCTCTTGCTGATTTAAATTCTGAGCTTGTATACCTTGAGCAACTTCTTATGATGCAATTTGGAGAAAACTTCAAAGAAAATGAAGATGCTATGGCTTACTATAAAGAACAACAAAAACTTATTTTAGATTACTTAATTGAGTCTAAATTAGTTGTTCAACAAGCAGGTGAAAATGGCATTAATGTTACAGATGAAGAAATAAAAGAACAAATTGAGCAAGTTAAACAAGCTAATGGTATTACAACAGATGAAGCATATGAAACAGCATTAGCACAACAAGGTTTAACACCAGAAACTTACTCCCAATTCATTAAAGAAAGCTTAATTATTGCTCAAACAATGGAATTAGTTACAAAAGATGTAACTACTAATGAAGATGAAGTTAAAGCTTATTATGATGACAACATTGCAAAATATACAAAAGCGGCTGGAGCAAATATGGCTCACATCTTAGTTGCAACAGAAGATGAAGCCAAACAAGTTAAAAAAGAATATGAAGAAGGTAAAACATTCGAAGAACTTGCTTCAACATATGGAACTGATGGAACAAAAGACCAAGGTGGAAGCTTAGGCTACATTCCTTATGACTCACAACAATATGATGCAGACTTCTTAGCAGGAGCTAAAGGCCTTAAAGAAGGAGAAGTATCAGCACCAGTAAAAACACAATTTGGTTACCACCTTATTAAAGTTACAGATGTACAAAGTGAGCCAGTTGTAACACCATTTGAGGATGTAAAAGCAGCGGCAGAACAAACTGTTTTACAAGACAAGCAATATGGTGTATTTGAAGAATATCTTAAAGGTATTAGAGAAAAAGCTACTATAGAAATTTTTGAAGATAAATTAAATTAGTAAAGTAAAAATGGGGTCGTTTAGAACGGCCTCATTTTTTATTTATTATAAGAATTAGAAAGCTGAAAACGACATTTCAAAGGGAAAAGTGTATAAGTCAGAAGCTAAATATGGTAAACAATAGATAAATGAATTATGATAAGGATAAGAGATATAATTAGAAGATAGTATAAGAAAATGAGGGGATTTATATGAAAAAGAAGTGGTTATTAAGTTTAGCAGTATTGCTTGCAGCACAAGTAATGCCAGTACAGCCAATTCAAGCCCAGGAGGTAGTAGCAATCAAACAAGAGAATACAAATACTCTAGAACAGATTGCACAAGCTAAGGCTAAAATACAAACGACTATGTTAGGGACTACCAGTTTACAGTATGCTTTGATAGATAATGGTGATATTGTCCTATCAGGCGTAGAAGGTGTATATAGTAAAACTGAAACAGGGACATTAGATCAAAATACTATGTATGGTATAGGCTCTACAAGTAAAATGTTCACTACAGCAGCTGTTATGAAATTAGTTGAAGAAGGTAAAGTAGACCTAGATAAATCAGTTACAACATATATTCCGGAATTTAAAATGAAAGATGAACGTTATAAAGAAATTACAGTTAGAATGTTACTTAATCATTCATCAGGTTTAATGGGATCTACTTTTAATAATGCATTTTTACTTGATGATTTTGACACAGAGGCACATGATAATTTATTAAAACAATTATCTACACAACGTTTAAAGGCTAATCCAGGAGAGTATTCAACTTATTGTAATGATGGGTTTACCTTAGCAGAAATAATAGTAGAACGCGTAAGTAATATGGACTTTACAAGTTTTCTACATACATATATAACAACGCCAATGGAATTAGACAATACTAAAACATCTCAAGATGAAGTGAATGATGAACAATTTGCAAGAACATATACAGCAACGACAGGTGGATTAACACCTAGGGATTGTGCTAATGTTATTGGGACTGGTGGTATTTATTCAACAGCAGAAGATCTTTGTAAGTTCTCTAATCTATTTATGAGAGATAGTGAAAAAAGCTTATTAGATGTATCTTTAGATGCAATGGAAGTAAATGAAGCTGAAAAAGGTATCTGGGCTGAGGCAGAAAATACTGGATTAGCATTTGGGTTAGGATGGGATAATGTAAATACATACCCATTTAACGAATATGGCATTAAAGCGCTTGTAAAAGGTGGGGATACCTTATTGTATCATGCAAGCTTAATTGTGCTACCAGAGTATAATATGGCAGCAGCAGTTGTATCATCAGGTGGAGCAAGTACCTATAATCAGTTTTTAGCAACTGATATATTGTTAGAACAACTTAAGGCAAAAGGTATTATTGATGAAATTAAGCCAACACCTACAGTAGAGGTACCTGAGCAAGTAGAAATGCCACAAGAGCTTATACAACAAAATAACATATATATCAATAGCATGGGTGTATATGGAGTAGAGATTACTTCCGAAGGTGTATTAAATCTTATTTGTTATAATATGACTGTTCCAGTACAAAGCTTTGTTTATACAACCGATGGGGATTTTGTAAGTAAAGAAACAGGTGTAAGAGTTAGCGTTGTAACAGAAGAAAATGGAAAAGATTATTTATATGTAGAAGGTATACAAACTATTCCAGGGCTTGGTAGCATACCTGTGTCAGAGTATCAACTAGAAAAGGTTGAAGCTATAAGTGTTGATCAAAAAATAGAGGATGCATGGAAAAATAGAGTAGGTAAGCCTTATTACCTTCTTAATGAAAAATATTCAAGCCAAGTTTACTTAAATGCTCCAGTGGGAATGTTAACTATGACAAATGAATTACCGGGCTATGTAAGTAATAATAAAATCATTAGTGAAAATGAGGCACAAGCAGTGGTTCAACTTCCAAGTGGTGGCGGGCGTGATTTAGGTGATATCTCTATGTATGAAAAAGAGGGTATAGAATATATGAACCTACAAGGTGGTATATATATGCCAATAGATGCAATTAAAGATTTAGCAAATGCTAAAGAAGCCATTTGTACAATTGGTGAAGAAGGATACACAAGATGGTTTAAGATACCAAGTACATTAGCAGGAAAAACCATTGTAGTGGAAGTACCAGAAGAAAGTGCAATTATGGTTTATGATAAAAATGGTTTGAATGTAGAAAATACTTATCTTACAAAAAGTAATAACGTTGTTTTACCAGAAGGCGGAATGATTGGATTTGTAGGAGAAGCAGGTGCACAATTTAGTTACAAATTAAAATAAAGATTTAATTTATAAAAGAACACTACATAAACATGTAGTGTTCTTTTAATGTTTCCTACTAAGTTCTTAAGTGAAGTCCTTAGAAGTGCTTCACTTAACTCTAATTAAAAAGAGAATTAAATAAGGAGTGTAACACATAGTGCCACACTCCTCTATAAAATGGAAAGGAAACGTTAACCGAGTTTAAAAGAACTTTTAAGTGGTACGATACGGTTGAATACAAGGTGATCAGGTGTAGTATATTTATTATCTACATTGAAGAAACCATGACGTACGAATTGGAATTTATCTAAAGGTTTAATGTCTTTACTACCAGTTGATTCAATGAATCCTTGAACAATTTCAAGAGAATTTGGATTGATTTGTTCTAAGAAGTGTTTACCTTCGTTTTCTGGTAGGTCATCTAAAATAAGTGGCTCAAATAATCTAAACTCACATGGTACTGCATCATTTGCATTAACCCAATGGATAGTAGCTTTAACTTTACGCCCTGTAAAGCCAGAACCACTCTTTGTTTCAGGGTCATAAGTACAGTGGATTTCTGTAACATTACCGTTTTCATCTTTGATAACATCTGTACATTTAACAAAGTAAGCACCTTTAAGGCGAACTTCATTACCAGGGTAGAGACGGAAGTATTTTTTTGCCGGTTCTTCCATGAAATCTTCTTGTTCAATGTAAATTTCACGAGAGAATGGCACAAGACGTGTACCCATAGTCTCATCTTTAGCATTGTTTTCGATTTCAAGCATTTCTACTTGTCCTTCAGGATAGTTAGTAATAACAAGTTTAAGTGGTTTCATAACTGCCATAAGAAGAGGTGCCTTTGGAAGAAGGTCTTCACGAAGGAAGTAATCTAACATTTGGCTATCTACAGTAGAATCTGCTTTAGAAACACCAATTTCACGACAGAATGTACGAATAGCTTCAGGTGTGTAACCACGTCTTCTAAGACCAGCAATAGTAGGCATACGAGGGTCGTCCCAACCATCAACTACATGCTCGTCTACAAGTTGTTTAAGTTTACGTTTACTCATAACTGTGTTTGTCATGTTAAGACGTGCAAACTCGATTTGGCGAGGAGTGCTTTCCATCTCACATTCACGAACAAACCAATCATAGAGAGGTCTATGGTCTTCAAACTCTAATGTACAAATAGAGTGTGTAATGCCTTCAATAGCATCTTCTAATGGATGAGCAAAGTCATACATTGGATAGATACACCATTTATCACCTGTATTGTGGTGAGTAGAATGTGCAATACGGTAGATAATAGGGTCACGGAAGTTGATATTTGGAGAAGCCATATCAATTTTCGCACGAAGCACTTTAGAACCATCTGGGAATTCACCATTTTTCATACGTTCAAGAAGGTCTAAGTTTTCTTCTACAGTACGGTCTCTATATGGGCTTGGTTTACCAGGTTGGCTAAGTGTACCACGATATTCACGCATTTCTTCTGGTGTAAGGTCACATACATATGCTAGCCCCTTTTTAATAAGAAGGATGGCTTTAGCATACATAATATCAAAGTAATCAGATGCAAAGTAAAGGTTGTCCCAATCAAAGCCAAGCCATTTTACGTCTTCTTTGATAGATTCAACGTACTCTGTATCCTCTTTTACAGGGTTTGTATCATCAAAACGAAGGTTTGTTTTTCCATTAAATTCGTCACCTAAACCAAAGTTAAGGCAGATTGATTTGGCATGTCCAATATGAAGGTAGCCATTTGGTTCAGGTGGGAAACGTGTAATAATTTCTTTATGTTTTCCACTGTTAAGATCATCAATAACAATGTTTTTAACAAAGTTAGATGAATTTATTTCATTTGACATAAGAAGTACCTCTCTAATCTTCAAAAAGAATTCATTTCTATATATTACCTCTATTTTAATCCAATCGACCAAAAAAATAAAGGGCTAAAGCCCTTTGAAATGAAAAATTTATGAAGAATTTAATCTTTTTTAGCTGCACATTGCTTACAAACTTTAGTTTTATTTTTTTCCCACATGAGTTTAACACGTGGTCTATTACAGAGTGGACAAGTACCTCGCCAATTTTTTTCTTTTTTAGCCCAAGGGCCACGTTTTGTTTTTGCCATTTTTTATCCCCCTAATATAAAACAAGATTATAGTTAAATATATTAAGCTTTGGACAAGATTATGCAGATTGATTGAAATAAAAGTGTTAATTTAATCCGATTAAGGAAGTAATAAGCTATAATAAATATAAAAAAACTACTAATAATAAGAATGTAACAAGGTATTCATTTAAGGAGGGATTGAATGATGGCTAATACACGTTCAGCAATGAAAGAAATGGTTAGAGATATTAAAAGAGTTATGAAAAAAACCATAAGAAAAATAAGCTAATTGTACTCTCCCTTTAAGGTGAAGCAGATGGTATAAACCAATTGCTTCACTTTTTTTATACCTATTATCATTTATTGCAAAAATGTTTAATTTAAGTATAATAGAGGTATTGGAATTTAGTTGGGAGAAAATGTAAAGGGGTTAGTATAATGAAAGCAAACAAAAGAATATATATAGCATACATTTTACTAGTTACTATTCTTATTAGTCCGAGATTATTTGCAAGTCAAAAAGTTATGATTCAGGGAGTACCCATTATTAATCAACATCCAGAACTACCAACAGGATGTGAGTTAACAGCATTGACTATGCTACTGCAATATAATGGAGTTAAAGTTTCTAAACAACAAGTGGCTAAAGAAGTTGTAAAGGTTCCAATACCCTATACAAGTAACGGAAAGTTATACGGAGGAGATCCGAATAAAGGATTTATAGGAGATCCATTTAGTAAAAATGGATTTGGTGTTTATAAAGATGCTATTCTTCCTATAATAGAAAAATACTTACCAGGTAGAGCAGAAGATTTAAGTGGTGGGGACTTTAGCCAAATATATAAGGCATTAGATGAGGGGAAACCAGTTATGCTCTGGACTACCATAGCTATGCTGAATGTAGATGAGAAAAAAAACTATTGGACTACATTAGAAGGTAAAACAATAGAATGGAAAACACCAGAACATGCAATGGTGGCTATAGGGTACGATGATGAATACATCTATCTTAACGATCCTTACGTTGGTAAGCAAAGGCAATATAAAAAGGAAATTGTTATTAATAGATGGTCTGATATGGGCAAACAAGCGATAGCTATTAAACCTAGTAAAGCACTTCCAAAGGTTGAGGTTCTTAAGAAGCAAAATGCTCTAATTGAAAATATTACATATATAAACTTTATTACAGTAGATGAACAAGGTACTTGGATACAGGCAAGAATGTTACCTAATGTTTTCCCTTCTACAGGTGTTTCTTATGATGAAAAAACATATTCAGTAGTTATAGATGTAAAAGCAAAGAATATTGATCCACAACTTTTTAAATCTATTCAAGTAGATAAGAGTATCAATCAAGCAATACCAAAAATAGAACAGATAAATTATCATAGTCAATTAAAACTACAGCCTACGGATAAGGACCTAGTGACTTATAATATGGAAGGTAAAAGAGTAGATATGGTCTATAAGATGATTGATGGTATTACCTATATAAATAAAGAATGGGTAGAAAATTTTTATAGTATGCCTATTAAAGTAATAGATTAATTAAATAAAAAGCCATCTACAATGAGGTTATTGTTTATACTCATTGTAGATGGCTTTTATTAATTAGAGAAACTAATTAATATGTTGACTTTGGAAGCCTTCACGAGGAATAGAATGTTTTTTTGCATTACGATTATGGTTTTGATTTTCTGCTGTAAGAGGAGTTTGATAATTACATTTTTCCATACGTTTTTGTTTATTGTCTATTTGACTATCTTTAGGCATGTTGAAAATCTCCTTTAATAAACATATTTAAATTCTAACTACTATTAGGATGGATTACTAAAGCTCTTTATATACTGGAAATATTAGATAAGCGATTATTTAGAGAATGAAATAAGACACACTTACACATAGTAAAATAAGAATGAGAGAAAATATAAAATATAGTAAGAGGTTAAAGAATGAAACAAGTGATAGTTGCTTTTGGAGGTTCTTTTAATCCGCCTACTAATTCACACTTTTCCTTAGCAGAGCAAATTTACTGTAACTTTGAAGAAGTAGATTGCATTATGTTTGTACCAGTATCAGATTTATATCCTAAAAAGGACTTACTAAGTGCTCATTATAGAGTTGAGATGCTTAATTTAGTATGCAAACGTAATTCACATTTTAAAGTATCAACCATAGAAATAGATTCACCCGTATTACTCAATAGTATTGAAACTTTAAGAGGTCTTCAAGAAGCTTATGAAGATCATGAAATCTGGTTAACATTAGGAACAGACAATTTAAAGGTACTAACTTCTTGGCCAGGGTACCAAGAAATTTTAGAAAGGTTTAAGTGTTTAGTATTAGAGCGAGATCAAGATGATTTTAATACGATTGTTATGCAAGATGAAATATTAAAGAAACACAAAGATAGGTTGATTAAAGTAAAAGATAGTATTCATAGTGATTCTAGTGCCACGTTGCTTCGAAATAAATTAAGAGAGGGAAAAAGCATACGTTATATGTTACCCGATGAAATTTATTTTTATATCAAGGAAAAAGGACTCTATACAGTTGTAGAGACCTCACATAATAAAATTGGGTAAAATGATATACTATGATATAATGATTTTGAAAGAAATATGGATTTACACTAGCTTTTATTATGAAAAGAACATAATTTGCAATACTTGAAGAAAGGAATGACAGTAAATGGATGAAAAGAGATTAGAACACAGATTAAATTGGATTCGTGAGCATGTCAAAGCCTCTGGATGTAAAGGTGTTGTAGTTGGAGAAAGTGGTGGAAAAGATTCGGCTACAGTAACTGCACTTTGTGTACGTGCTTTGGGAAAAGAGAATGTAGTAGGAGTTACTATGCCTTGTAATTCTTTATCTACAGATATGGAACATGCTCGCCTTGTAGCAGATGCATTTGGTATTAAACTACTTGAAGTAAATATTGCAAGTACCTTTAATACATTAAAAGAAACAATACAACAAGAGCAAGAAATTAGTGACTTAGCAGCTGCTAATATTAAACCACGTATTCGTATGACAACTTTATATGCAGTAGCTCAATCATTAAACTATCTTGTTATTGGAACAGATAATTTAAGCGAAATGGTGATGGGGTATTTCACTAAGTGGGGCGATGGAGGCTATGACTTTAATCCTCTAGGTGATTTAACAATGCAAGAAGTGTTAGAACTAGGACGTGAACTAGGTGTTCCAGAACCAATCCTAACAAAAGCACCATCCGCAGGCCTTTGGGAAGGACAAACAGATGAAAAAGAGATGGGTGTAACCTATAAAGCAATAGAAGAATACATTAAAACAGGGACAACGGATAAAGAGTCACTTGCAATTATTGAAAGAACTCACCGAAATACCCAACATAAACGTGAAATGCCATATATTTATAGAGGGTATACTGAAGAATAGGTATAACTCAAGCATCCCTCTTGCTAACTACCCAAGAGGGATATAGTTATTAAAAGGAGAGAAGAATAAAGATGACATGGCAAATCAAAAGATTTGATAAGCTTACTCCAGAAGAAATATATGATGTAATTAAGTTAAGATTAGAGGTATTTATAGGAGAACAAGGGTGTTCTTATGAAGATTTAGATGATAGGGATAAGAAAGCTTCACATGTCTTTTTATATGATGCTGATAATGTTGTTGCGTATTGCCGTATACTAGATGCCGGAGTAGCTTATGATGAGCATTCTATAGGACGTGTATGTATACATAAAAACTATAGAAATCAAGGTCTCGCAAGAGAAATGATGAAAAGAGCAATGGAATTTGTTAAAGAAGAGAATAGGGATAATCAAATCAAGATTTCCGCACAAAGTTATATCCTTCCATTTTATGAAAGTTTAGGATTTGAAGTCATATCAGAGCCTTACTTAGAAGAAGGAATTGAGCATAGAAAGATGAAATGGAAATAACATAATGTAGAAACTGAACATGACATATGTTATGATAGATGAAAAAAGTTATAACTATTGAGTGGAGGAAACTATGGAACATATAATTGTAATTGGTATGGCTGGAGGCACAGGTTCAGGTAAAACTACTTTAGCAAATAAAATAAAAGAGGCTTTTGGTGATGATGTTGTAATGCTTTGCCATGATTATTACTATAAATCAAATTCAAATTTACCATTTGAAGAACGTGTCAAATTAAATTATGACCACCCAGATGCTTTTGATACTGATTTAATGATTGAACATATTCAAAGGCTTAAAGATGGAGAAATTATTCATCATCCAGTGTACTCATTTGTGGAGCACACAAGACTTGAAGAATGTGTAGAAGTAAAACCTGCTAAAGTTATTATCGTAGAAGGAATTTTAATCTTTGAGAACAAAGAACTTTGTGACCTTTGTGATATTAAAGTATTTGTAGATACAGATGCAGATGTACGTATTTTACGTAGAGTAATTAGAGACGTAAAAGACAGAGGAAGAGACATTGATTCTGTAGTAAGCCAATACTTAAATACTGTTAAGCCAATGCATGAACAATTTGTAGACCCTAGTAAAAAAAGAGCAGATGTTATTATACCAGAAGGTGGATTTAATTCTGTAGCATTAGAAATGCTTTTAGAAAGAATTCGTACTTTTGTTAACCGCTAAAGAAGTTAAATAATATAACAACAGTAAGCTACACCAAAACTTAATATAATTTTAAATACTATAAATAGACTAGAATGTGACTTTGAGGAGAGCCATTACTATGAATAACTATAATATTTTAACTATTAACCCAGGATCAACTTCAACAAAAGTATCCTTATTTAAAAATAATGAGTTAGTATTTGAACAAGTATTAAGACATCCAGCAGAAGAACTTAATGCCTATGCTACATTACTTGATCAATATGAGTATCGTAAAGAAAAAATTGAAAGTTTTCTTGAAGAAAAAGGAATCAAATTAACAGATTTAAATGCTATTTCTTGTAGAGGTGGTCTTATTGGACCTATTCCAAGTGGTACGTATGCAATTGATGAAGCTTTATTTACAAGATTATCTACAGATGTAGTACATGCTTCTAACTTAGCAGGTATTATTGGATATAATATGGCTAAAGAACTTAATATTCCATCATACATTACAGACCCAGTAACAGTAGATGAAATGGCACCTATTGCAAAAGTAACAGGTATTCCAGGTGTTAGAAGAAAGAGTAAATTCCATGCTCTTAACCAAAAAGCAGTAGCAAGACGTGCAGCAAAACAACTTAATAAACGTTACGATGAAAGCAACTTTATTGTAGTACACATTGGTGGCGGTATTAGTATTGGTGCTCATGAGCTTGGTAAAGTAGTAGATGTGAATAACGTTATTGATGGTGATGGACCTCTTGCACCAACACGTGCAGGTTCAATTCCAGTGGAATCAGTAATTGATTTATGTTTCTCAGGAGAGTATAAATCAGCACAAGAATTTAAAGAATTTGTTTCTCAACGTGCAGGACTTACTGCATACCTTGGAACAAGTGATGTTAGAGACGTTCAAGATATGATGGAACAAGGAAATGAAGAAGCAAAAATGCTTTATGAAGCAATGGCTTATCAAATTTCTAAGAATGTAGGTGCAATGGCTACAGTTCTTAGAGGAAAAGTAGATGCTATTGTTATTACAGGTGGTGTAGCTTACTCAAAACAATTTATACGTCTTCTTAAAGAACGTATTGATTTCATTGGAGAAGTTATTATTATTCCAGGTGAAGAAGAAATGTTAGCTTTAGCTGAAGGTGCATTACGTGTATTAAGAGGCGAAGAAGCAGCAAAAACATTATAAAATAAATATAAATCCCTCCTTATCTTGAAATATTCAGACAAGTGTGTCATGATTGAGTATAGATAAGGGGGGATTTTTATGTTTCAAAAGAAAAAATATCTATTAGGAATAGTATTATTAGGAATAAGCTTGCTATTAAATGGTTGTTCGTCAGCATCATACATATCTAATACAGACAAAGCCACTTCAGAAATTGCTACAGAAGAAATAAAGCAAGAGTCAACTATGGATACTTTAAATAGTACAACAGGAAATAGTAATATACAGTTTGATACAAGCAATAAGCTTAATAGAAAAGTCATAAAAACAGGAATAATTAATTTACAGACTAAGACATTTGATGTAACAGTACAACAAGTCATGGATAAGGTAAATAATATAGGTGGATTCATTCAAAATTGCTCTATAGGAGGGAATGACCTATATGATACATATAGTAGGAGGTCTGCTTATTTAAGTATCCGAATTCCTAATATTGAATTTGATCAATTTATGAATGAGAGTGAGCAATTTGGAAATGTAACATCAAAGAGTATCGAAGGTGAAGATGTTACAGATAAATACATGGATACAGAAATTAGATTAGAAACATTAGAGATACAAGCAGAACGACTTAAAGAATTACTTAAACAAGCAGGAGACTTAGATAAGTTATTCAAGATAGAAAAGGAGTTAGCTAATGTAACTTATGAAATAGAATCTCTTAAAGGTACACTTAAAAAGTATGATAGCTTGATTGACTATTCAACAATAGAAATTTATATTGATGAAGCAGATGTTTATGTGGAACCTATAAAAGAAGATACTTTTGGAGAACGCATTAAAAACACATTTATGAGGTCTGTACAAGGCTTGGTAGATCTTTTGCAAAATTTATGCGTAGTTATTGTAGGAAGCCTACCATTTCTTATCATACTTATACCAATTATAGTCATTGTAATAAAGATCATACGAAGCAAAAGAAACAAACAAAATCATACAGATAATGATAAATAAAAAAGGTGCCACTATCATAGTGGCACCTTTTTTATAAAAAGAATTAAGCTTGGTTTACAGAACCGAATAATTCCATTTTTTCTTTAACTGTAGCTTTGATAGCTTCGAAACCTGGTCCTAAAAGTTTACGAGGGTCAAATCCTTTACCTTGTAAGTCTTTACCAGCTTCGATATATTTACGTGTAGCTTCAGCGAATGATAATTGACATTCTGTGTTAACGTTGATTTTAGCTACGCCTAAAGAGATAGCTTTTTTGATCATTTCTTCAGGAATACCTGTACCACCATGTAATACTAAAGGCATATCACCTGTAGCAGCAGCGATATCTGCTAATGCATCAAATGCTAAACCTTTCCAGTTCTCTGGGTATTGACCATGGATATTACCGATACCAGCAGCAAGCATTGTTACACCTAAGTCAGCAATAGCTTTACATTCGTTAGCATCAGCGATTTCACCAGCACCAACAACACCATCTTCTTCTCCACCGATTGAACCAACTTCAGCTTCTAAAGAAAGACCTTTTTCTGAAGTTAAACCAACTAATTCAGTAGTTTTAGCAATGTTTTCTTCGATAGCGTAGTGTGAACCATCGAACATGATTGAAGAGAAACCAGCAGCCATAGCAGCTTTAGCTCCTTCGTAGCTACCGTGATCTAAGTGAAGAGCAACTGGAACAGTAATGTTTAATTCTTCGATTAAACCGTTTACCATACCAACGATAGTTTTGTAACCACCCATGTATTTACCAGCACCTTCTGATACACCTAAGATAACTGGTGAGTTATTTTCTTGAGCTGTTAATAATACTGCTTTTGTCCATTCTAAGTTGTTGATGTTGAATTGACCTACAGCGTATTTACCAGCACGAGCTTTAGTAAGCATTTCTTTTGCAGAAACTAACATGATATAAAACCTCCGTATAATGGAATTCTATTTGGAGAAAAATGATAAATTCTATCGATTTTTCCTTGCCTTTTCTTATTATACCCCAAATGTCAAGTTGTGAAAATATAAACCAACAATTTTAATATACTAAAAATGGAAGTGAAAATAGAGATTTAATAGTTAAATTATATAAGAAATATCAATAAGATATAATTTATAATAATTAAATAGTTTGATAATTATACAGAAGTAGTATAATTAAGGTAAGAATAGGGATAGTAATCAATGTATAAAATGGGGGAAGGATCAATGGAATATACCTATAAGATTGTGCCGTATATGTATTGGCAAACCACAGAATTTGAAAAATGGTTATCGGATTTGGCATTAGAGGGGCTAGAAGTTGTAAAGTTAGGGGAAACTTGGATAAAGTTAAAGCGAATACAACCTAAGCGACTTATCTATAAAATTATGTTAGATGAAGAATCCATAGAAAAAGAATATAAGGAAACAGATGGATGGAACAAGGTTCATACACCCAATAAATTTTGTTTGTATGTTTCAGAAGAAGAACAGGCAAAGGTATGGTTAGAATATGACCATAAAAAAGAAATACAAAAAGTAGAAGGCCTTTTAAATGCATGTAAAATAGATGGAATTATGACACTGCTTTTATTAGTTGTATGGGCTGTTATGTTCAGTTTTAGTATTGGGCAGGGGCTCGTATATAAGCTACTAACAGGTAGTTTGACAGCCTATATTATATTGTTTATTACCTATATTATATTATTACCTCAAAAGATTAAGGAATTTAGGGGGTTAAAAGCTTTAAAGTTAAGATTAGAGGGGAAAGTTAAACAAATTAATAATCAAGAATATGAAAAAATACATAAAGATAATCTTATACGAGTCGTTACTTCATGGATAACAATAATCATATTTATACTTACCTTTATAAGTATTTTAAGTGAAGATGATGGGTATATGAAACACTCTATAGAATTTATTGATATACCTATTGTGAGCTTAGCCTCTTTAGAAACAGATAGTACTTTTAGTAGAATGCACCAGGAAAATAAAGAAGACATTGATTGGAAGAATAGTTATGAAAAGAAAAGTAATTTATTTTTAAGCACGCAATATGAAATGAGGGAGACTGGTAAAGTAGAAAATTCAAAGCTTAAAGTGGATGAACCTTTTATCAATCAAACCATTTATGAAATAAACTTTAAGAGCATGGTAAAGCCTTTTACTAATAGTTTGTTAAAGCGTAGAATCACAAGAGGTTATCGTGAGATGGAAGCAATGGAGGATAAAGGTTTAGATAGCCTTTACATACATGAAATATGGAATGGTATAGAGATAATAGCTGTAAAGGGTAAAGTGGTTATGGAATTATATTATCGTGGGAATGGAGATAAGGAAGAAGTTATAGAACAAGTAATACAGACATTAGACTGCTATCAATAATAAGAATAGACATAGAAAAAGGACCGTACTTTACGGCCCTTAATTATTTAGAATAATAAGTGTGCTACAAGTGCAATTACTGGAAGCGTTACTAAAGTTCTTTGGATAAAGATAATGAAGAGTTCTTTTAAGTTTACTGGAATCTTTGATCCGAGTAAAAGTGCCCCAACTTCTGATAAGTAGATAAGCTGTGATACAGATGTACAAGCAACTACAAAACGTGTCATATCAGAAGCAATGTCACCAGCTAAAATGGAAGGTAGGAGCATATCTGCAAAACCAGCCATAAGTGTACTAGAAGCTGCCATAGCTTCAGGAATACCAAGTAATGCAAGTACTGGATAGAATGGTAATCCAATGATTTTGAAGAATGGTGTGTATTCTGCAATAATCAGTGTGATTGTCCCAACACCCATAACAATTGGAATAACTGCAAACCACATATCAATTACATTTTTAACACCATCTTTAAAGATACAAGTTGTGATACTTTGATGCTCAGCTTTATCAATAGCATTTTTAAATCCAAAAGTAAAAGCATTATGACCTTGTGGAAGTGTTTCTTGCATATTAGGTTTTGTACCATTTACAAGAACATCTTTTTTCTTAGCAAGAGGTCCAAACTTAGGTACTACGATTGCAGCTACGATACTTGCAAGTGTTACTGTTAAATAAAATGGAATGAACATATGGCTAAGCCCTACTGTTTCTGCAATAACAAGTGTAAATGTAATAGAAACAAGAGAGAATGTTGTTCCGATAACGCAAGCTTCTCTTTCTGTATAGAAGCCTTCTTCGTATTGTTTACTTGTAAGAAGAACGCCGATAGTACCATCTCCAAGCCAAGACGCAATACAGTCAATTGCTGAACGTCCTGGTAATTTGAACACTGGGCGCATAACTTTAACAAGTAATGAACCTACAAATTCAAGTAATCCGAAGTTAAGTAAAAGTGGAAGAAATAATCCTGCAAAAAGGAAGATTGTAAAGAGAATAGGAAGTAAATCGTTAAGAATAAGTCCTCCTGTTAATTCTCCATAGATCATTTCTGGCCCAACTTCAAATACTGCACAAGTTAAGAATACAACACTTAAAAGACGAATAACTACCCATACAGGTGTTACATTAAAGAGAGTATTTAAAAATTTATTTTCCATAATAAATTTAGGTTTTATACATTTTGTTACAATAGTTCCAATACCTGTTACAATAGTAATCCCTAATAGGATAGCAGGTAATAAACTAGCGAGTTGTCCTTGCAACCATTTAGATAGAATAGCTACAGGAATTGTAATTCCCCCATCGACTGAAAAAGGAATCATAAATAAGAATATCCCAATTAATGATGGGATAATGAACTTTATGATTGAACTAGTCTTATACGTTTTCATAATGATTTCCCCTCTATATTTAAATTTGTTATGTTAAGTATTATCTTGTATCATTATAAATTAATACTAATAAAAATGCAATAATGAATTTACATAAACATGCATAAAAATAAGTAACTTATGTAACCTTCATAAAAGTAGAATTACTACCTAGTGCTAGAAGTAAGTTCTTGCTATAATAAGAAAGAATTAATAATAACAAAGATAACCTATTAAATAGGTTTGGATAAAGGAGATAAAAGTATGCTACATGCTTTCCAAAGAACAGAAATGCTACTTGGTACAGAGGCATTAGAAAAATTAAAAAATAGTAAAGTAGCTGTTTTTGGTGTAGGAGGAGTAGGCTCTTATACAGTTGAAGCACTTGCTAGAACAGGTGTAGGTAATTTAGTGCTTATTGATAGTGATACTGTTTGTGTATCTAATATTAATAGACAAATCCATGCTACGGTAGAAACAGTAGGTAAACCAAAAGTTGAAGTTATGAAAGAACGTGTGCTTCTTATTAATCCAGAAGCCAATGTGACAACTTATGAAGCACTCTATAATGCAGAAACAGCAGAAAGTCTATTAAATGAAGACTATGATTATGTTGTAGATGCTATTGATATGGTAACTTCTAAAATTGATCTTATTGTAAGATGTAAAGAAAAGAATATTCCAATCATTAGTGCTATGGGTGCAGCGAACAAATTAGATCCAACACAATTAGAAGTAACAGATATCTATAAAACAAGTGTGTGCCCATTAGCAAAAGTTATGCGTCATGAGCTTAAAAAACGTAGGGTAAAGAAACTTAAAGTTGTATATTCTAAAGAACCAGCACTCAAACCAACACAACCAGAACCAACAGGTGAAGCGCCAGAACCAGGTACATGGACAAGAAGACAAATCCCTGCATCTGTAGCTTTTGTACCATCTGTATCAGGGTTGATTATTGCAGGTGAAGTAATTAAAGAACTTATAGGTTATAAAAAATAATTAGATAAAAATTACGAGGACACTGATATTAAAATCAGTGTCCTTTTTTTGCTAAGTAGGTTTATAAGCAGAAGAATGAAAAGCCTTTTTGAGGACAGACTAATTTATAGGAGAGATGAAAAGAGTAGTTGACAAAAGAAAAAAAACAAATTACACTAACTTTAAAATAACCCCCCAGGAGGGGGAGGGTAGGTGGAAAGATGAAAGATCAAAAATTTAAAGTAAATGGTATGACCTGTTCGGCTTGTGTCGCTCATGTTGAGAAGAGTGTAGGCAAGCTAGAGGGTGTTAATAAAGTAAACGTTAATTTGTTTAATAACACGATGCAAGTTAGCTATGATGTAGATAAATTAAATCCTGAAGCTATTATTGCTGCCGTTGAAAGTGGTGGATATAGCGCAGAATTAGAACAAAACAATAATCAAATAGCAAAGAGTAAAATAAATCAAGTAGATCCTGTGCAAGAAGAAATCAAAGATATGAAGAGACGTCTTATTATTTCTTTCATATTTGCAATACCTTTATTCTATATTTCGATGGGACACATGATGGGATGGCCATTTTTAGAAGCTTTCCATGGGAATGAGAATGCCTTAAGTTTTGCATTTACACAATTCTTACTGGCATTACCAGTTGTCATTGTAAATAGTAAGTACTATAAGGTAGGTTTTAGAGCACTTATTAAAGGTGCTTCTAATATGGATACATTAATCGCAATAGGTTCAGCTGCAGCACTTATCTATGGCGTCTTTGCAATTTATAAAATGAGTTATGGATTAGGGCATGGAGATATGGAGCTAGTAATGCAATATTCCATGGACCTCTATTTTGAATCAGCAGCTGTCATTCTAGCACTTATAACATTAGGTAAGTTCTTAGAAACACGTGCAAAAGGGAAAACGTCTGAAGCTATTAAAAAGCTTATGGACTTAGCACCTAAAACAGCAATCGTGATAAGGGATGGGCAAGAGATAGAAGTTGCTATTGAGCAGGTAGTAGTAGGTGATATTATCCTTGTGAAACCAGGTCAAAGTATTCCTGTAGATGGTGTTATTGTAGAAGGGACTTCATCAGTAGATGAATCAATGCTTACAGGAGAAAGTATTCCTGTTGAGAAGCAAGCAGGTGATAAAGTTATTGGTGCAAGCATGAATAAGACGGGAACATTTAAGTTTAAGGCTGTTCATGTTGGAAGTGATACGACCTTATCACAAATTATTAAGTTAGTAGAAGATGCAAGTGGTTCAAAAGCACCAATCGCAAAATTAGCAGATCAAATCAGTAGTGTATTCGTACCAGTAGTTATAGGTATAGCTATAGTGGCAACGATTGTATGGTTATTCCTTGGAGCACCATTTGAGTTTGCACTGTCTATTGGTATTTCTGTATTAGTTATTTCTTGCCCATGTGCATTAGGGCTTGCAACACCAACAGCTATCATGGTTGCTACAGGTAAAGGTGCAGAAAATGGCATTCTGATTAAATCAGCAGAGGCACTTGAAACCTTACACAAAGTAGACCGTATTGTTTTAGATAAAACAGGAACGATTACAGAGGGGAAACCTCGTGTAACAGATATTATTGTAAGACAAGGACTTGATGAACAAGAATTCTTAATCTTTGCAGCATCAGCAGAAAAACAATCTGAACATCCTTTAGCAGAGGCTATTGTTTTAGAAGCAAATGAACGTAACTTAACATTAAAGCAAGCAACTAACTTTAAGGCTTTAGTAGGTCAAGGGCTAGAAGTTGTCGTAGAAAATAAAAAATTATATATAGGAAATGCTAAGCTTATGAAAGAGCAAGGCATTACTATGGAAGCTTTTGAAGCAAAGGCAATTCAATTAGCTGAGGACGGAAAAACACCTCTTTACTTTGCAGATGAAAAAGGAATAATGGGTATTATTGCAGTAGCAGATACAATTAAGCCAACAAGTAAAGAAGCCATTACACAGATGCAGGAAATGGGTATTGAAGTCATCATGCTCACTGGAGATAATAGAAGAACTGCAGAAGCAATCCAAAAACAGTTAGGTATAGCAAAAGTTATAGCAGAGGTATTACCACAAGATAAAGAACAAGAAGTACGTAAGCTTCAAGAAGCAGGCCATGTTGTAGCTATGGTTGGTGATGGTATTAATGATGCACCGGCATTAGCACGTGCAGACGTAGGGGTTGCCATTGGTGCAGGAACTGATGTAGCTATTGAATCAGCGGACATTGTTCTTATTAAGAGTGACTTACTTGATGCAGTATCAGCAGTATCTTTAAGTCGTGCTACAATCAAAAATATTAAACAAAACTTATTCTGGGCATTCTTCTATAATGTTGTAGGTATTCCACTTGCAGCAGGTGTATTCTATACACTTTTAGGATGGAAGTTAAATCCTATGTTTGCAGCTGCAGCGATGAGTTTAAGCTCAGTCACAGTTGTAAGTAATGCACTTAGATTAAAGTTTTTTAAACCTAAAACATCTAATAGAGTAGTAGAAAATAATAAAAATGTACAACAACAATTAACAAGTAAAGTTAATAGTGATATGATTAAAATAGAAGAGAAAGAGGAGAGTAAAAAGATGACAAAACATATGGTTATTGAAGGTATGAGCTGTGGACATTGTTCAGGAAGAGTAGAAAAAGCATTAAATGCACTTGAAGGTGTAACAGCAACAGTAAATCTTGAAACAAAAACAGCAACAGTAGAACTTACTCAAGAAGTAAGTGATACAGTGCTTAAAGAAACAGTAGAAAACGCAGGATATGATGTAATAAGTATTAATTAAGTAAGAATAGGGGATTCCTATGAAAGCAGATAAAGATAAAGTAGGCAGATACCTGAAAACTGCAAAAGGGCAGATTGAAGGGGTTCTTAAAATGATAGAAGAAGATCGCTATTGTATAGATGTTTCCAATCAATTGCTTGCAGTAGAGGCACTTCTAAAAAAAGCAAACCGCGAAGTACTCAAAGCACATATGGAACACTGTGTAGTTGAGGCTGTAGAGGATAATAAATCACAAAAGATAGAAGAAGTCCTCGCTATTATTGATAAATTAACGAAGTAATATAAAGATTGAATATAGGTATGAAGCCTATATTCAATCTTTTTTTATACCATAAAACTAATCTACCTATATAGAAAAATTTTCCACTCATATTTTTTCAACAAAATAGGTGACTTAAGTGTATTACATATATAAAACAAAAACTTTGGAGGAAAAGATTATGAATACAAAATTATTAAATACACTTAAAACATTATGCGTAGTAGGGGCTTTAGCAGCAACAAGTTTCTCTGTTATAGCAGCACCGGTTGAAGGCCAAACTAAAGTGATTAAAGAGAAGGCAGCAGTTGTATGTAATGTAGGCTACATTGAGGATACTATTGTAAAAATTGATGAGAAAAATAAGCAAGTTATCGTAGGTGATGCAGAGGATAAAGGTGCACAGATCATTATTAATGTAACAAAACAAACGAATATACTTTCTGTGAAAGATAAGAAGGTATACACATTTAGTGATCTAGAAGTAGGACAAAAAATAGGAATTGAATCAAATGGCATGATGACAAATGGTCAACTTACGGCTTTTGTCCTGACAGTGATGGAAGATGAAAATGAAGAAGAAGAAAACTTAGCTATTTGTCCTGTAGCAGGCTATATCACAGATACAATTGTAGGTATTGATGCTGATGCACAAACTATCATCTTAGGTGATGCAACAGATAAAGAAGCACAAATTGTTGTAAAGGTAAATGAAGATACTCAAATTAGTCATGAATTAAATAAAAGAGCTTATACTTTTGCAGACTTTGAGGTAGGTCAACAAGTTATACTTGAATCAAACGGTATAATGACAAACGGCCAAGTAACGGCTTTCTTCCTCACAATATTAGATGAGCAAGAAGAAAATTTAGTAACATGTCCTGTAGCAGGCTATCTTACAGAACAAATTGCAAAAATTGATAAAGAAGCTAAAACCATCACTCTTGGTGATAAAAAAGATGAGGAATCACAAATTATAGTGAAAGTCACAGAAAATACTAAGATTACAGATGCTAAAAATAAAAAAGTAGTTAAATTTAGTGACTTAAAAGTATGCCAAACCATTTCAGTAGAATCAAATGGTATGATGATAAATGGACAAGTAGAAGCTTTTGAAATTACAATTCAATAAAACTTTCGGTATTAAAGTATATGTTAGATTATTTTAAATTAAGGTATAATAAAATTAGAAGTTAAAATTTCCGATAAGAGGAGTGAGGGGAAATGGTTAGACATATTGTAATGTGGAAGGTAGCAGAACATCCTGAACATGGTTCTAAAGAAGAAATTATGGCTAAAATTAAAGAAAGACTTGAAGCTCTAAAAGGGGAAATAGAAGGGCTTGTTGAGATTGAGGTGGGGATTAACTTTAATCCTTCAGAAGCTAGCTATGATTTAGCATTAGATTCAGTATTTACAGATGCTGAAGCACTTAACTATTATCAGGGGCATCCAAAGCATTTAGAAGTGGCTAATAGCTTAGTAAGACAAGTGGCAATATCAAGAGCAGTAGTAGATTATGAAATGTAATTAAAGCATAAAAAAGATCAGCAAGCCATGAGGTGCTTGCTGATCTTTTTCTATCTAGTCATCACTTAAAAGTAATTTTCTACAATGTGTCTAGAAAGAGTTGTTTTACACCAAGAAGTGTACTTAAAGAAGAGTCTGTACTTAACTTTATATGAAAAGATGGGGGACTCGTCGCTAAAGAAGCTTTTAATCCAGACTCAAATAAAGTATAACTTTTGGCTATTTGGCCACCAATAACTAAAGTATGAGGATTGAAAGTCTCCAAAAAATCATTAATCGCTTCGCCAAAACGTTTTCCAAAGTATTCAAAAGTGGTAAGAGCATACAGATTACCTTGTAAAGCAGAATCAGCGATAGATTTAACATCTGGCATTTGGATGCCATGAAGTTTTTCATGAAGACTAAGAATACCTCTTGCTGAAATATGGTTATCAATGATACTACCTAAAAAAGGTGTATCATAAACCCAACCATTAGGTGGAACATCTTCTCTAGAGGTAATGAGTTTACCATCTTCTAAAAAGGCAGACCCAAGGCCTGTACCAATACAGAGACAAAGAACTTTGCCTGACATTAGGCTTTCATCTAAAACAGTCTCTCCTAATGCATAAAGACTTGCATCATTTTCGAAGCGAATTGTGTAGTGAGGAGTGGTCTGAGAGATAAACGCTTCATGATGACTAAGTTTAAGCATAAGGGTTTGTCTTAAGTCTATGCCATAAAGTGCATCATACTTATTAATATTTTGCATAAGTGAAATGCCTTTTTCATAGTCAAAAGGACCAGGGAATGCCATGCCAATGCCTTTAATAATAATAGGAAAAGGTATCTTTTTAAACTCATCTATAATAATAGACGTAAAGTGATCTAAAATAGTTCCCAAATCTTCATTAGATTTTGAAGGATAATGAGAAATTTTAGAACTAATTAGATGACCAGCTTCCGATATGACGCCAGCTTTGATAGAGGTACCACCTACATCAAGTGCAATAAATCCATTCATAAGAAAATCCTTTCTAATATGTTATAACATATAATGGGTTAAATATAAATATATTATAACATATTGAAAAGGATAAGGATATATGTTATAACATATTTATATTGATTTATATTTTAAGAGAAGATAAGCGCTAGGAGGCCCTACATGTTAGATCGCAAATGGAAAGTATACGTTATTCACCACTCACACACAGATATAGGTTATACAGATTTACAAGAAAAAATCATGTACAACCATATGGATTACATTAAATCAGCAGTGACTATGACAGCCGAAAGACCAGCTTTTAAGTGGAATTGTGAAACATACTATTGTGTAGAAAAATTCTTAGAAGAAGCTACTGAAGAAGAGAGACTTGCATTTATTGAGCAAGTTAAAAAAGGTGGAATGGGACTTTCAGCAAGTTACCTTAACTTTACAGATTTAGTAGATAAACAAGTGCTACATAATCGTACAAAAGCGATGGTAGAGTACTTCAAGCAATATGATGTTCCTGTAAAAGTAGCTATGAATGCAGACGTAAATGGAATTTCATTAGGAAGCTTAGATGTATTCTTAGATAATGGAATTGAATTCTTATTTACAAATATTCACTGTCACCATGGTATGTACCCTCTTTATCAAAATCAAAAACCATACTTCTGGGAAAATGAAGCAGGTAAAAAACTTCTTGTATGGAATGGGGAACATTATAACTTAGGTAATGCACTAGGACTTGTTCCAAATAAACATGCAAACTTCATGACAGAAAATTATTTTGGTAAAGAAAAACCAAAAACTCCAGTAGAATCATTTAAAGATAATTTATATGACTACTTAAAAGAATGCGTAGATAATGGCTATAAATATGACTTCATGGTTACAAGTGTATCAGGCGTATTCAGTGATAATGCACCTCCAAACATGGATATCCTTGACTTAATAGAAGAATTCAATGCCAACTATGGTGCTGAAGTTGAAGTTGAAATGGTAACAATAGCACAACTTTATGATGGTATTAAAGATAAATTAGGAGATATTCCAACTTATAAAGGTGATTTAACAGACTGGTGGGCGCATGGGGTTGGTAGTACACCATATCCAGTTAAACACTATAAAGAAGCACAAAGAGCTTACCACCTTTGCGAACGTCTTGACCCAGAGCATAAAGTGATGAGAGAAGACTTTATAAAAGATGCAGAAGATAACTTACTTGTATATGCAGAACATACTTGGGGACATTCTTCAACGATTACAAATCCATACGATACAATGGTACAAAACTTAGATATTCGTAAAAATAGTTATGCTTCTAAAGCACATGAAGCAACAGCTAAGAACTTAAACCGTATTCTACATAGCAAAGGTGATAAGTTAAGATACTATGACCGTGATGGTAGAATCAAAGCAATTAATGCTTCTGATAAAGCAGGTAAGAAAGTAGTTGAATTCTATATTGAAGTATGGAAATACGATGGTGTAGAAGTGACTTCAGAACTTACTGGTGAAGTAATGAACACACAAATTTCTTCACATCCAAGAGGGGTACTTATTAGTTTTGTTGACCACTTTGAAGGAAACCAAGAAAAAACATATAAATTCGTTGAAAAAGCTGATGCACCAGTTAAGAACAACACACGTATTGCTTACATGGGTTCAGAACGCGTTAAAGATATCGTTAACGAGTATGATCCTGTAACTTATACACTTCCTTATGGTGTTGAAAATGACTACTTCAAAATTAGCTATGAAGTAGGTAAAGGTGTAACATCTTTCTATAATAAAGTGGATGATGTAGAGATGCTTAAAGAAGGCGATGCACGTTTCTTCACACCAATTTATGAAAACACAGAGATTCGTACAGATATCTATGAAGAAAGACGTTTACTTGGAAGAAATATTAGAGGACTTCATGCTAAAAAATATATTGCAACACTTGATGACCTTAAGCTGATTAATAATGGTCCAGTGTTCACAACCATTGAACTTATTTACAAATTAGAGGGTACATTCTTCAGTTCAGTAGTGATTAAAATGTACAATACATTACCAAAAATCGAATTCAAATACAAAATCGCAAAAACACTTTCACAAGACGTAGAAAACATCTTATTACCACTTACTTTAAACTTACCACAAAGTACACTTTATGTAGATAAGAGTGATGCATGCTTTAGACCAGGGATTGATCAACTTCCAGGAACATGTATGGAATACTACCTTATCGACAATGGTCTTGTGTATGAAACTAAGGCTCACAATATCTTAATTCAAACAAAAGATGCACCTATGATTTACATGGGAGAACTTACACATCACCCAATTACACTTTGTGATAACAAAGAAGCAAATAACCACCGTGATGTATACTCATGGATCATGAATAATATTTGGGAAACAAACTTTAAAATGGACTTATCAGGTATTACAGAGTTTTGCTATAGCTTAACGATGACAGATAAAGAAGCAGCAAAAGATAGCTTCAAAACAATGAAAGACGAAGACTTTGGTGTTGTAACATTCATGACAAACTAAAGCATATTAAGGGGTAGGCGATTAGGAAAGGACTAGAAAAATGGCAAGATACGATAAATATCCAGAAGTAAGAGTAAAAGGTTATGATGATCACGCTGTAGCAGGATATCCTGCTATAGCTGGCATTGTTCAAAAAGACTTAAAAGTAGGTACAAAAAATGTAGTTGTAGTAGATTGTTATCCAGGTGTAGATGAACAAGAAATTATTAAAGGGCTAGAAAGCCTTAACTTTGATAAAGTTATTTGTTCAGATTACTGTGCACTCAGAGAGGAAGCACTTACACAAGCTATAGATGAGTACTTAACTGAAGACCGTGTGTTTGGGGTACTAACTACAAAGAATTTCAAAGATGTCTTTGTAACAGAAAAGATAGAGGCAGCTCGCGCTGAAATTGAAGAAGCTAAAGGTAATGTACTTGTAATTGGTGTAGGTGCAGGCTTAATTACAACAGGTGACTTATATATCTATGCAGATTTAGCAAGATGGGAAATTCAACTTCGCTATCGCAAGGGTATGAGTAACTGGAATGTAAGTAATGCAGATGCTCCAATTTTAACAAAGTATAAAAGAGGTTTCTTTGTAGAGTGGCGTATGGCAGATAGACATAAGATGAGCCATTTCCAAAATTTTGACTATGTTCTAGATACAAATGTTGCCAATGAACCAAAGTTAATTACAGCAGAGAGTTTCTTTGCAGGCCTTAAACAAACAGCTAATCGTCCATTTAGAGTGGTACCATATTTTGACCCAGGTGTATGGGGTGGACAATGGATGAAAGAAGTATGTGACCTTGATAAAGAACAAGAAAACTTTGCTTGGAGCTTTGACGGTGTACCAGAAGAAAACAGTCTTTTCTTACGTTATGGAGATATTAGAGTAGAAGTGCCATCTATTGATGTGGTATTTTATCAGCCAATAGAACTTCTAGGAACACGTGTACATGCTAGATTTGGAAAAGAATTCCCTATTCGCTTTGACTTCTTAGATACTATGGGAGGGCAAAACTTATCTCTTCAAGTACATCCTTTAACAGAGTATATTCAACAGACCTTTGGAATGCACTATACACAAGATGAAAGTTATTATATCTTAGACTGTAAAGAAGGTGCAGATGTCTACTTAGGACTTAAAGAAGGCATTAATAAAGAAGAAATGATTGATGATCTTTATATTGCTCAAACGGGTGAAAAAAGCTTTGATGCAGATAAATATGTCAATCGTTTTAAAGCACATAAGCATGATCACTTCCTTATTCCAGCAGGGACAATACACTGTTCAGGTAGTGATACAATGGTACTTGAAATTAGTGCAACACCATATATCTTTACTTTTAAACTTTGGGATTGGGATAGACTTGGCTTAGATGGGCTACCACGTCCAATTCACGTAGAGCACGGAGAAAAGGTTATTGCTTGGGATCGTACAACAAAGTGGGTAGAAGAAAATTTAGTAAGCCCAGTACAAGTTGTAGGAGAAGGTGAGGGCTATGTAGAAGAAAGAACAGGTCTTCATGAACGTGAATTCATTGAAACGAGACGCCATTGGTTCACCGAAGCTGTACATCACACTACACATAATAGTGTAAATGTGTTAAATTTAGTAGAAGGTGAAGAAGCAATCGTAGAAAGTCCAACAGGAGCATTTGAACCATTTGTGGTACACTATGCAGAGACTTTCATTATCCCTGAAGCTGTAAAAGAGTATACTATTAAGCCTTATGGTGCTTCAGAAGGAAAGAAAATTGCTACGATTAAAGCTTTCGTGAGATAAATAATAGAAGACAAGGGTATTAAACTCTTGCTTTTGAACACGAATAACAAGGCTATGCTTAAGTAAAATTGAAAGAGATAGAAAGTAGGAGGTATATATGCTACAAAGAGGTAAAGGAGCCCCTACCCTTAAAGAACAGTTGATTAGGATTATTGAAGAGGAAATTCAACAAGGCATCTACAAACAAGGAGAACTGCTTCCAAGGGAGATTGATTACGAAGAAAAATATGGTGTAAGTCGTATTACAGTACGTGCAGCTATTGGCGACCTTGAGCAAAAAGGTTATGTAGAACGCATTAAGGGGAAAGGAACCATTGTTTTAAAACAAAAACAATCAGAGCCCTTACTTAAAATAGAAGGCTTTACAGATGAGATGAAAGCCCAAGGTATTATACCAACTACAAAGAGCGCAAAGATTAGCCTAGTTAAAGCTGATGAAGTATGTGCGCGTGCATTACAAATAGATAAAGGCATGCCTGTATATGAACTGATACGTATAAGATGTATCAATGATATTCCAGTGGTACGCTTTAAAACATACATTAAATGTCATATTGATTTAGAATTAGATAAAGACCTTTATTATGGGTCACTTTATGATTATCTTAGAACAAGGCATCAAGTAGAGATTTCTAAGATTACACAACGCATAACAGCAGGGCTTGCTGATGAGGTACTAGCAGAAGAACTAAATTGCAACAAAAAAGGTCCGATGCTTATTTTAAAGAGAATAGGCTATGATCAAAAAGGCGAAGTATTTGAATATACAGAAGGCCAATATGTTGCTTCAAGATATGAATACTATATGGAACTTAATAAATAAAAAGTGAGGGAGTTACCATAATCTTAATAAGGGTTAAAGGTGACTCCCCTTATTATTTACTTTAAACACAAAAGTTAATGGAAAGAGGCATTAAATATGGATAAACATACAATCAAAAAAGTACATGTGGTCTATAAAACACATTTAGATATTGGATTTACTAACTTTGGGTATCAAGTATTAGATAATTACCTTAATCAATTTATTCCAAAAGCTATAGACTTAGCCTTAAAGTTAAATACGAAGGAAGATAAGAAATTTATTTGGACAGTAGGCTCTTATCTAATAGATTATTATTTAAAACATGCTTCACAAGCTGAACAAGAAAAGCTTGTTTGTGCGATTAAAGATGGTTCAATTAGATGGCATGGTATTGCTTGTACAACGCATACAGAAGCCATGAATGAAGCATTATTAGAATATAGCTTAAATATATCAACGAAGTTAGATGAACAGTTTGGAACACATACTATTTCAAGCAAAATGACAGACGTACCTGGACATACACGTGGAATGGTGAAGCACTTAGCAAAAAGAGGTATATGTTATTTACACATAGGCGTTAATCCATCTTCTATGGTACCTAATGTACCACCAATATTTAGATGGCAAGATGGGGAAGATGAAGTTATCGTACACTACTCAGCAGGGTATGGAAAAGAGTTACTTATCGATGGCTTTGATGAGGTATTAGAGTTTGCTCATACAGGAGACAACTTAGGCCCTCAATCAGAAGAAGATATTTTAAATGAAATCGATAGAATACAGAAGTTATATCCTCATGCTACTATTCAAGCTTCTTCATTAGATGAATTTGCAAAAAGTATTTTAACCATTAAAGATAGATTACCAGTAGTAAAAGAAGAAATAGGAGATACTTGGATTCATGGTATTTCTTCAGATCCTAAGAAAATTGCAGAGTATAAAGAACTTCTTAGACTAAGAGATGAATGGATGAAGGCAGGCTTACTTAAAGAAGAAGATCAAGCATATGACGGATTCATGATGAATTTACTTATGATTGCTGAACATACATGGGGGCTAGACTTTAAAAAATACTTAGCAGACTTTAAAAATTGGTCTAAAGAAGACTTTAAAGCAGCTAGAGAAGCAGATGCTACAACACTTGAATTTTTAACTTATAGAAATAATCATATGTTAGAGGTGCTTGAGTATGATATTGAAAAGTACAGAGATGGACATTTTACAGGTTCCTATCAAACTTATGAAGCATCACATACAGAACAAAGAGACTATATCAAAAAAGCAGTAGAAGCATTACCATCTCACTTACAGCAACAAGCACAAGAAGCACTAGAGAGACTTAGACCACAAGCATTTGATAGAAGTGGGGAAGAAGTCTTTACAAATCGTATCCTTGAAGTAGGTGGATGGAACGTTAAAGTAGGTGCTCATGGTCAACTTACATACTTAGAAAATAATGAGAAAGTATGGTTAGAACAAGGTGAAGTGGGAAGATTGCAATATGATATCTATGACGTCGTAGATGTTGCTACAAACTACTATCAGTATAATAGAAACTTCTTAGAAACTTGCTCATGGTCTGAAGGAGACTTCTCTAAACCAGGTTTAGAGTTTGTAGAAGACCTTAAGAGTAGATGTTATGACTTTACAACAAGATATATTGTTAAAGATGGCAACCAACTTAAGGTAAGTCTATTTGGAGATGAGCAGGCAGCTAAGAAATATGGAATGCCTAACCAAGCTCAAATCTACTATACATTTGAAGCAGATAAAGTATCTATGCGTGTTGAATGGTTAGAAAAAGAGGCAAATAAAATACCAGAAGCCATCTGGTTGAAAGTACAATTTGACGTAGATAATCCATACAGATGGCAAATGAATAAATTAGGTGCATGGATAAGTCCATTTGACGTAGTAAGAGGTGGAAATAGAAAGCAACATGGAGTAGAAGCCTTAGCGTATGATGGAGCAGATGGCGCTATTCATATCCATAACATTCACAGTCCAATAGTAAGTATTGGAGATAAGAATATTTATAAGATGGATAATAAGGTAGATTCATTAGAAGAAGGATTCTACTTCAATCTTTTCAACAACAGATGGGGAACTAACTTCTGTCAATGGTGTGAGGATGATTGTGCTTTTGAATATGAAATAACTTTTAATAAATAAATACGAAAAAGATAAAAAGGAATTACTTTCAACCTAAGGTGAGGTTAAAAGTAATTCCCTTATTTTTCAGGATCTGTACGTTCATGAGGTGAATCTTGCCTGATTTCCCAATGGATAATGAGTGTCATGAGAGCACGTAGGAGAATAATTGCACCTAGAATGATGATCTCATCAATAGTACGTACGAGAACAGTTTTTAGAATCTCAGCAGCAAGTTTAAATTCCAGGGAGATGGCCATAGAACTAGCAAAGTGACTTCTAGAAGTTGATGGATTATGATGAAATAGGCTAACCATATAGTGATAAAAACCATTTGCTGCCCCAATGGTAAGGACTATGATTCCCATGGCTTCTAGTACATGAATGAGTGCAGGGAGATAACGAGTAATGAGAAATTCTAACATAGGTGGACTCCTTTAGAATAAAATAGATTAAATTAAGCTAGTCTATAAATAGGATATGTAAGACAGGCAAAGAGTATAACTAGGAGATAGTAATAACATACATGGAATAAATAAAATGATCACATAATACAAAGGTGAGGAGTGATAAGAGATGGAAATTCCTTTTTTACTTAAACCTATTATTTTATTTGTAGTAGCAGTTTTTTTACTTAGGCTTACAGGACGTAGATCGATTGCTCAAATGACCATTGCACAGACAGTAATGATTATTTCAATAGGTGCAATCATTGTAGAACCTTTTGCAGATAAGGATATTAAAAAGACCATAGCTACAGCGACTATTTATATTCTTTTACTAATTATATTTGAAGTGGCTTCATTCTATATGAAGTGGTTTAAAAAGCTGGCAGTAGGCAATAAAATAATTATTATACAAGATGGGAAGTTTGATGAAGCAAAGCTTAAAAAGCTTCGATTAACAAAAGAGGAGGTACTTTCAAGGCTACGTCAAGAAGGTATACCCAAGTTAGAATATGTAGAAGAAGGTACGTTAGAATCTAATGGAGAATTTGGTTTTCGTTTAACACCAGGGGCTGAGCCATTACGTGTACAAGATATGGTTTATATTCTCAATGAGGTATTAAGTGAAGATATTAAAAATAGAGTAAACTTAACAGCAGAAGAAATTATTAAAGGGAAAGAAAAATATAAAATTTAATAATAAATTATTGAATTGAATTAAAAAATATTTTATACTTAAAGGACAAAAGGCATAGATGGGGTACACCACCGCGGGTGTAGTACCTATCTATGCCTTTTTTTATGTGTTTTTTTAAGAAAGGAGTTAAAACATGCAATATAATGGTCAAATAGTATCATTAGAAAAAGGAATAGGGCTTATTAAATTTTTAAAGGAGAGAAATTATAATCTATCCCAAATAGCTGTAGAACTTAATGGAAGTATTGTTTCTAAACAGAGTTATGAAGAGATCCTTTTACATGATGAAGATGTGCTAGAGGTTGTAAGTTTTGTAGGTGGAGGTTGATATGAAAATTTGTTTGAATGGTATTGTAACAGAGATAGAAGGACAATATATAGAAGCAATATGCTCCAAGAGCCAACAAAATCATGATGTTTATATTGTAAATGGGTATCAAGTATCAAGGAATTATCAATTAAATGAAGGCGATGAAGTCTATCTCATTGAAAAAGGAATGATGCCAGATCAAGAAGTATTAGAAGCCATGATGGTAGCAAGGCATACTCCAGGAGTACATAGTAAGGTAAAGCAAGCTAAAGTAGTAGTAGCAGGATTAGGGGGTCTAGGTTCTCATATTGCAGTAAGCCTAGCAAGAACAGGTGTAGGACATTTACTTTTGGTAGACTTTGATGTAGTAGAACCTAGTAATTTAAATCGCCAAAATTATAGTATTAAGCATTTAGGTTTATTTAAAACTTTAGCATTAAAGGAACAGCTAGAAGATATTAATCCATTTATCCAAGTAGATGTGAAGACGGTACGGGTTACAGAAGAAAATATAAAGGAGCTATTTGAAGCATATGACATTGTTTGTGAAGCATTTGATCAAGCAGAGGCAAAGGCAATGCTAGTGAACACTGTTCTAACGGAGTTACCACATATTAAAGTAGTTGCATCATCAGGGATGGCAGGGTACGAAAGTGCAAATCAAATTCAAACCTATAAAAGGATGTCTCGGCTATATGTATGTGGAGATTTACAAAATGAAGCACAAGTAGGTAAAGGGTTAATGGCACCGCGTGTGCAAGTCTGTGCAGGGCATCAAGCCAATATGGTACTAAGGCTAATTTTAGGAGAAGAGAATGCCTAAGTTAAATAGATAGAGATAAAATTTAGAGGAGGAAAAGCAATGAACAATGATGTATTAGTAATAGGTGGGCATAGTTTTAATTCAAGATTTATATTAGGGTCAGGAAAATTTTCATTAGAAATGATGAAACAGGTAGTAGAAAATGCAGGTGTTGAGATGGCTACAGTAGCATTACGACGTGCTAATGTAGGTGGGGAAGAAAATATTCTAGATTATATCCCTAAGGAAGTGACACTCCTTCCAAATACTTCAGGGGCAAGAACAGCTGAAGAAGCTGTACGCATTGCAAGACTATCACGTGAAATAGGATGTGGAAGTTTTGTAAAAATAGAGGTAATCCGTGATACAAGGTATTTATTACCGGACAACTATGAAACCATAAGAGCTACTGAAATCTTAGCAAAAGAAGGGTTTATTGTCATGCCCTACATGTATCCAGATTTAAATGTAGCAAGGGAATTAAGAGAAGCAGGTGCGGCAGCAATTATGCCTTTAGGTGCACCTATTGGAAGTAATAAAGGACTTTGTACAAAAGATTTCATTAAAATATTAGTAGAAGAAATAGATTTACCAATCATTGTTGATGCTGGAATTGGTAAGCCATCACAAGCATGTGAGGCTATGGAGATGGGTGCAAGTGCAATTATGGCTAATACTGCTATCGCAACGGCACAAGATGTAGCAATGATGGCAAGAGCTTTTAAATTGGCAGTTGAGTCAGGAAGAGCTGCTTACTTAGCAGGATTAGGACGTGTACTAGAGTTTAAAGGAGAGGCATCTAGTCCTCTTACTGGATTTTTGGAGGGCTAAAGATGAAACAATTAGTAGAGATGGAGATGATAGAATCCTCCATAATGGAAGAAGTCTTATCACAAGTAGAAAGTTATGATTACAATCAGTACACAGTAGGTGATGTACATTATGTTTTAACTAAAGAACAATTAACTAAAGAGGACTTTGGCATTTTGCTCTCTCCAGTAGCATTAGAATGTTTAGAAGACATGGCACAAAGGTCAAAGGCACAGACCTTAAAGTACTTTGGGAATGCAATAAGCTTATTCACGCCACTTTATATCGCTAACTATTGTGAGAATCATTGTGTGTATTGTGGCTTTAACTGTAAAAATAAGATTAAGCGAGGAAAGCTAACTTTAGAAGAGATAGATAGAGAAATGCAAACTATTGCTGAGACTGGGTTAAAGGAAATTTTGATATTAACAGGAGAATCAAGAGTTCAATCTGATGTAGACTACATAGGAGAAGCTATTAAGCTAGCTAGAAAGTACTTTTCAACTATAGGAATAGAAATTTATCCTTTAAATACAGATGAGTATACTTATCTTCAAGAGTGTGGGGCAGACTTTGTCAGTGTTTATCAAGAGACCTATAACCAAGCAACTTATAAGGAAATGCATTTGAGTGGACCTAAGAGAAACTTTGCCTATCGTTTTACAGCACAAGAACGTGCTCTAAAAGGAGGGATGCGAGGAGTAGCTTTTGGTGCACTTTTGGGCCTTGATGACTTTAGAAAGGATGCATTTGCAGCAGGTCTACACGCTTATTATATTCAGCAGAAGTACCCACAAGCAGAAATAGCTTTTTCAGTACCAAGGTTACGTCCTTATATTAACCAAGCAGAAAATAATCCTAGAGATGTACATGAACCACAGCTTTTACAGGTGATGTTAGCTTATCGTTTGTTCCTGCCATTTGCAGGTATTACAATTTCTACAAGAGAAAATCAGAAATTTAGAGATAATGTAGTAGGGATGATTGCCACAAAAATTTCAGGTGGTGTTAAAGTTGGAGTAGGTGGGCATGAAGAAGAACAAAAGGGTGATGAGCAGTTTGAAATTTCTGATCCTAGAAGTGTAGAAGAGATTCAAAAGATGCTCAAACAACGTGGCTTACAACCTGTCTATACAGATTATATAAGGGTGTAATGGAGGAGATATGATCTTAGTTGTAACGAATAGAAAAAGCTGCAAAGATGATTTTTTAGTAAGAATCGAAGCAATTGCTAGAAGGAAGCCTTACGGTATATTGCTAAGAGAAAAAGATTTATCAAAAGAAGATTATTTAGAACTTGCAAGATCCTGCCAAAGCATTTGTGAAACTTACCAGGTACCTCTTATTGTTCATTCTTATATAGAGGTGGCACGTGAACTAAAAATTAAAGCCATTCATTTACCTTATGATAGATTTGTTGAACTAGGAGGGGAGCTACAAGGCTTTAGCGAAGTAGGTGTATCTATACATTCTAAAGAAGAGGCGAAAGTAGCAGAGCAAAAGGGTGCAACAAGGCTTATTGCAGGACATATTTATGAAACCACTTGTAAACCTAATTTAGAACCTAGAGGATTAGTTTATCTAAGAGACATTGTTGATACAGTGAATATACCTGTTTTTGCAATAGGAGGGATTACTTTTGAACGCATTAAAGAAGTTGAGTCTGTTGGAGCAGAAGGTATATGCATGATGTCTATGTTGATGTCATGTCCAGAAGAAAAACTAAATTTATTATTAAAATAAAGAGATAACTATTAAAGTCTTAGTTAAGTAGAAAATTTTAACTAGGGCTTTAATGGTTATAAAAATAGAAACTAAGAAATATTAAATTTATATTAAAGGTATAAAAAATATTGAATTTATTGATTTAAGCTTTTATGCTATAGATGTAAAGTTTTTACAATAGCGTATAAAAATATAAAGCACTTAGGGGGAACAAATGAAAGAACGCATATATAGAAAATTAATAGAAGATAGCCCAATACCGTATATACACCTTAAAATGCTACAAGGGGAAAATAAAGTAGGTAAACAAATAAAGGTATTGGATATAAATAAAAGCTTCGAGCATGTTTTTAAAACATCTAAAGATAAAGCTATAAATGCGGATGTAGAAAAAATTTTAAATGATGAAGAGTATGCTAGATTAGTAAATAGACTAAATATAGCCAATAGCCAGGAATATAGTACTTTTATAGTTGATGAATTAGGGGGAAGCTTTTTAAATTTAGAAATATATACATTTGAAAAAGATGAATATCATATAAGGGCAACTAGGATGAATAGGTACAGTAATCAGCTTTCTACAATGATTAAACAGTCACCGTTTGCGGTATGGGTTAAAGATAGAGATGGTAGGTATATTGATGCAAATAGGCACTATTTGAGAAGCTTTAATATACAAGGTAATCATATCATTGGAAAATTGCCTGAAGAAGTATGGGAAATACAAGAAGCGAAAAGTTTTAGGGAAAAAGATAAAAAAGTTATACAAGATAATATGGTCTATAGAGATGTGGAAGTTATAACAGTAGATAAAGATAAATCTTATTATTTTGAGGTAGTAAGATGGCCATATACAGATGAAACAGGGAATACAATACTAGGTACTATGGGGATTGCCATAGAAGTTACAGATAAAATTAAGCTACGAGAAGCAATAGAAAAAAATCAGAAAAACTTCTTTGATATGGCAAATAATATAGATGAACTTATTATTATACGTGATGCAAAGAAAGCATTATATATAAGTCCATATTTTGAACAATTATATGGTTTTAAACCTGATGCTTTATATGAAGATATGGAGAACTGGTATAAACACTGGGATTATATTGAGTTCTTAGAAGAACCTAAAGCATATGAGTATAAAGAAATTGATACATGTATATTTAGGGTAGTGAAAAATGGACAAGTTGATAAATGGATACAAAGTAAATTTGTACCCATTTTTGATGAGCATGGAAATACTTTAAGGAAGATTGGAATGCTACGAGATATAACAGATAAAAAGAACATAGAAGATGAGTTAGAAAACTTAAGAATGGAATTCTTTGCAAATATTTCTCATGAACTTAGAACGCCAATCAACATTATAATAAGTGCTCTTCAGATGATGAATTATAGCATAGAGCAATTAGAGCAATCCGTACTTGAAGATTTTAGAAGATATATGAATCTTATCTCACAAAATAGTTTAAGAATGTTGAGGTTAGTAAATAACCTAATTGATACAACAAAGATCAAAGCAGGTCATTTTGAGTATAAGCCTACGAATCAAGATATAATCAGTTTTGTTGAGGATATTTGTACATCCGTAATAGACTTTGTGGAACGCAATCAATTAGAAATTATATTTGATACAGATGTGGAAGAAAAGCTAGTAGCATTTGATATGGATCAGATGGAACGTATTATACTCAATTTAATTTCAAACGCTATTAAATTTAATCAAGAGCATGGAAAAATTGAAGTTACAATATGTACAGAAGATCAGATTAAAATAAGTGTTAAAGATAGTGGATTAGGGATTCCACAAGATAAGTTGGAAAATATCTTTGAACGATTTGAGCAAGTTGATAAGAAGCATAGAAGAGAAAAAGAAGGTAGTGGCATAGGCCTTGCGCTTGTAAAATCCCTAGTTGAAATGCATGAAGGGACAATAGAGGTAATAAGTACAGTAGGACAAGGTAGTGAATTTATTATTACATTACCAGAGGTATTAATGTCTGAGGAGATAGAAAATGAGAATAAAGCTAGCCACCATATAGGACAAGGGCATAAAGTTGATGTAGAGTTTTCAGATATTTATTTATAAAGGTTGCTTATCTAAGCAACCTTTTATTGTTTTTAGAAGGTATGTTATGATAGAACAAGATACAACGAAAAGGAGTACATTAAACATGGCAAAAAAACTTGTTTTAGCAGAAAAGCCTAGTGTTGCACGTGACATAGCACGAGTTTTAAAGTGTAGCAAAAAGGGTAATGGATATATAGAAGGTAATGATTATATTGTGACATGGGCACTTGGGCATCTTGTAGGTCTTGCTGACCCAGAGGCTTATGATGATAGATATAAAACTTGGAGTATGGAAAGCCTCCCAATGCTTCCAAAACAAATGAAGTTAGTTGTACTTAAAGGTGCAGGTAAGCAGTTTAATAGCGTAAAAGAGCAAATGCAACGTAAAGATGTGGATGAGATTATTATTGCTACAGATGCTGGACGTGAAGGAGAGCTTGTAGCCAGATGGATTATTGAAAAAGCAAAAGTGAATAAGCCAATGAAGCGTCTTTGGATTTCATCTGTTACAGATAAAGCTATTTTAGAAGGATTTAAAAACTTAAAACCAGCCAAAGATTATCATAATCTTTATGAGGCTGCAGTGTGTCGTGCAGAAGGTGACTGGTTAGTGGGACTTAATGTGACCCGTGCGCTGACTTGTAAATATAATGCCCAACTTTCAGCAGGACGTGTACAGTCAGCAGCACTTGCTATGATTGTAACAAGAGAAGAAGAGATCAAAAACTTTAAAGCTGAAGATTACTTTAACATCAAAGTGAAAACACCAAGCTTTAGTTTAATGTGGCAAGGCACTAAAGGGCCTAATATCTGGAATGAAGAAGAAGCAAAGAAGCTTAAAAATCAACTTGAAGGTAAGTCACTTCAGATTGTGAAGGTAGATGAAAAAGATAAAAAAGCCTATGCACCTGGTTTATACGATTTAACAGAATTACAACGAGACGCAAATAGATTGTATGGTATGAGTCCAAAAGAAACGCTTAATATTATGCAAAGACTTTATGAAAATTACAAAGTATTAACTTACCCTCGTACAGATTCAAAGTATATTTCCCAGGACATAGTGCCTACACTTAAAGATAGATTACAAGCTGTCAATGTAGGGAACTTCCGCCCAGCTGTGCAAGCTGTACTTAAAAATGGGATTAAGACAGGCAAACACTTTGTAGATAATAACAAAGTATCTGATCACCATGCGATTATCCCAACAGAAGAAAGTATTATGCTTTCAAAACTTTCAAATGATGAACGCAAAATTTATGAACTGGTTGTAAAACGTTTCTTAAGTGTGATGCTTCCTCCTTGTGAGTACAAACAAACCACTATTGAGGCTAAATCAGGAGAAGAAACCTTTGTAACAAAAGGCCAAGTAATGATCAATCAAGGGTTTAAAATTGTTTATGAAAAAGGTGAAGAAGAAACTGAAGAAGGTGAAAGTGATAACACACGTCTACCAGAAGTAAAAGTAGGTGATAGTTTAAAAATAGTGAACGTTGAATGCAATAAACTTCAAACTAAGCCACCAGCACGTTTTAGTGAAGCAACACTTTTATCTGCAATGGAAAGCCCACATAAGTATGTAAAGGTAAGCAAAGAAGCAGCCAAAACACTTGGAGAAACAGGTGGTATTGGTACTGTTGCCACACGTGCAGACATTATAGAAAAACTCTATAATATGTTCTACATTGAGAAAAGCGGTAATAGCATCGTACCAACTTCAAAAGGTAAGCAACTTATAGACCTTGTACCAGAAGAACTCAAAACACCTCTTCTTACAGCTAAATGGGAAAGAGAACTAGAGCTTATTAGTAAAGGCAAACAAAATCCAAAAGACTTTATTACACGTATGCGCAAGTATAGCGGTGAATTAGTTGACACAGTAAAAGAGAGTACAGATAAGTTTAAACATGATAATATAGTAGGCAAACGTTGTCCTGACTGTGGTAAGAGTCTACTTGAAGTTAAAGGTAAGCATGGTAAACTCTATGTATGCCAAGATAGAGCATGTGGCTATAGAGAAAATGTAAGTAAATTTACAAATGCACGTTGCCCAGAGTGTCACAAAAAACTTGAGTTACGCGGTCAAGGAGATGGGCAAATCTATGTATGTACAACTTGTACCTTTAGAGAAAAGGCAAGTACCTTTAATAATCGCTTTAAAGATAAACAAGGTAAAGGTGACAAGAAATCTGTACAAAAATACCTTAAGCAGCAACAAAAAGAAGATGAAGGTAACTTCGCTTTTGCGGATTTATTCGCAAATTTAAATAAGAAATAGAACACATTAAAAAGAGAGCGATGCATACTTATCGCTCTCTTTTTAATATGCTATTTGATAGATTGTTTTAAAGGTTATTATCGTTTCGAATAAGGCAGTTACCAGATTCGACTAGATTATTTCAAGCTTCTTCACCCAATATATCCTTTAATGAGATTGTATTCTTTCTAGGCTTTAATTTCTCAACAAACTCTATAAAAGCTGGAGAATACTGAGTATGATCTAGCTCAGGGAGTACAAGTACTTTTAAATGCTTTAAATTCATAAGTGATTCAGGTACTTTATTGGTTTGTAAGCCATCTAAATACAGCTCTTGCAATAGAGGAAGTTCAGTAATTTCGTTAGGAAAGTGTTCAAGAGGCATGGCACCCAAGTCTAATGCTTTTAGATTTTTTAGTTTACCGATGTTAAAACCTAAATTTTTAACTTTATTTCTTGTTAATCTTAAAAGTTCTAAGTGTATTAGTTTTTCTAAGGACACATTCAAAGATACCAATTGATTACTAAAAATTTCTAAGCTTTTTAAGTAGGTTAATTGCCCTATGTTATCAGGTATAGACTGTATCGTGGGATTTACCATACTTAGTTTTGTTCTGTCTTGATAAGCGTATTCCTTGAGGAGATCTTCAAAGCTAGGTTGTTCTTTAGCATTATAGAGGTCATGTGGAATACGTAAATGATAAAAGATATTGTATTGATCTTTGGTTAAAAATAAGCATCCTATTTTTTCATGAGAACAAATAGAACAAAGTAATTCACCCTGTTTATAAAAAGCAGGGTCTTCTACGATTTCGGCACCTACCTCATCAATGTGGAGCTGCTCATAAATATCCTTCAGCGTATCAAATTTATGCTTAATTTGATGATCATTTTTTATGTGAAAAATAGTAGTAAGAGGACCTTGTGTGCAGTGGGTTTGATTTGTTTCTTCAGACCTAAGTAATTGAATGTTATTTAATACCTTTGGTGAGTGGTCACCAACCTTTAGTTGACAAAGTACAATTTCGTCACTTTCCTTAAAGCAAAAGTCGATAAGGCTTTTAACTTTCTCTGTAGTTAGTTTTTCATCAGCTAATCTTATGAAAATCTTTTCTTCATCCTCTAAAAACATCTACGTTTCCCCCAGTGTCTTTGAAATTATTATTTCTAAGTCTATACTATAAGATTAGATGTTTCAATAAATAAGTTATACTAAAAACCTAGTTTTTGAGTATTGAATAAAGTTATTAGGGCTAAGGCTATTTTGAAATTAATAAAAGCAGTATAATAGAATACAGACAAGAACAGAAAAACAAAATAAGATAGATCAAGATAAAAGAAAAGGAACACACTATGCGTATTACAGATGGGTTAGTTAACATATCGGTTAGAGAACTTGTAGAATTTGTAATGCGTTCAGGGAGCATCTTTGCATCTTTTGTGAGTCGTGCCAGAGCAGTAGAGGGGACTAAGGCTCATAAGAAAATTCAAAATGCTATGGACGCAAATTATGAGAAAGAAGTTAAGCTTGTTCATGAATATGTAGCACAGGACATTACCTTTGTCGTAGAAGGAAGAGCAGATGGTATTATTCGTGATTTGATTGCTGTAACCATTGATGAAATTAAATCTACAAGGACAAGTTTAGAGGTTATAGATGAAGATTATAATCCACTTCACTGGGCACAAGCGAAATGCTATGCCTACTTTTATGCTGCACAAAACCATCTAAAAGATATGAATGTAAGACTAACCTATTATAATTTGGATACAAAGGAAACTAAGCATTTACTTAAAGTGTATCAATTCGATGAGTTAGAGTGTTTCTTTAAAGAAATAATAGAAAAGTATGCAATATGGATACGTTTTTATATGGACTGGAGCAAGGAGAGGACAAGCTATTTGAAGGCATTGACCTTTCCTTTTGAAGGCTATCGCATAGGACAAAGAGAGCTTGCCGTTAATGTGTACAAGAGCATTACCAATGAGTCTAACCTCTACGTGAATGCACCTACAGGGATAGGAAAAACCATATCTACGCTTTTTCCTGCCCTTAAAGCAATGGGTGAAGGGCATGTGGGTAAAATCTTTTATCTTACAGCTAAGACCATTACTAGAACTGTTGCAGAAAAAAGCATTCAGATGATTTATGATAAGGGAACCAGGGTTAAAGCCATTACTTTAACAGCGAAGGATAAGATATGCTTTTTGGATGAAAGAAGCTGCCATCCAGACTTTTGTCATTATGCAGAAGGGCACTTTGATCGTGTAGATGAAGCAGTCTATGATGCGATTACACATACAGACCTATTTACAAGAGATGTAATAGAGGACTATGCCAAAAAGTATAATGTGTGTCCTTTTGAGCTATCCCTTGACCTTGCCATCTATGCAGATGTGGTTATTTGTGATTATAACTATATCTTTGACCCAACAGTTGCTTTAAAACGTTTTCTAGACCAAAGGGATTTTGTAATATTGGTAGATGAAGCCCATAACTTAGTTGATCGTGCAAGAGAAATGTACTCAGAAAGCCTATCTAAAAGACAATTTTTGAGTGTTAAAAAATCTGTCAGTAAGCAATATCCGACTATTTCAAAAGAGCTAGGCAAGCTAAATGAGTATTTACTAAGTATAAGAAAAGACTACATTGACTTAACGGGAAGTATGATTAGCAAAGAAGCACCTACAAAGTTTAATCGTATGGTGAGACAGTTTATTAATGAGTGTGATAAGAAGCTCCAAAAGGGTGCTATGCATAAGTTACCACAAGATTTATTAGAGCTTTATTTTAGAGCCTATAATTTTAATAAGATTTATGAGTTCTTTGATGAAAGGTATATCACCTATGCAGACCAAGTAGATGGTGATATTATTTTTAAACTTTTTTGTATGGATCCATCTTATTTAATTGGAAATATGGTAAGTGCTTGTAAAAGTGTTATATTCTTTTCTGCCACATTGATGCCTATTGATTACTATAAGTACATGTTAAGTGGCGAAGGGGAGAGAGCTATTGCGCTTCCTTCACCGTTTGATCAGACCAAGTCCCTAAAACTTATGGCAACAGATGTCTCTACTAGATATCAGCATAGAGAGGGTAGCTATAAGAAGATTTGTGAGTACATTATAAAAGTAAGCCAAGCTAAAGTAGGGAATTATATGGTGTTTTTCCCATCTTATAAGTACATGAAAGATGTATATGGATACTATATGGAACACTACGGAGAGACAAATTTAGAGGTAGGACAAGAGGTCCCATCTGAAAGCAGTATGCAACAAGTAGGGGAAGAGATCCCATATATGATAAGCAGACGAGAGGTTAAGCAAGACGGAAGAGAGAGAGTACAAGGACAGCAATGGCATAAAGAGGATAGTCCGCAAATTGAGCTGATTATGCAAGATACCAATATGGATGAAGAGGCACGTGAAGCCTTTCTAGCTCAGTTTGAAAAGAATCCAACTAAGACAAAAATAGGATTTTGCGTATTGGGAGGTATCTTTTCTGAGGGGATAGATTTGACAGAAGATCGTCTTATTGGCGTAGTTATAGTAAGTGTAGGTTTGCCTCAGATTGGATTAGAAAAGGACCTTATTAAATACCATTTTGAAGATCAAGAAAAAGAAGGTTATCACTATGCCTATACTTATCCAGGTATGAATAAGGTACTTCAAGCAATAGGAAGACTAATCCGTACAGAAAAAGATAAAGGGGTCATCCTTTTAATAGATGACCGCTTCAATACACCGTTATATAGTAGCTTAATGCCGGCAGAGTATTCAGATAGAAAGTGTACCCAACTAAGATATGTTACAGAACAGGTAGAGGGCTTTTGGGACGAACGGGAAAAACACATTTAGATAAAAGTGTATGAGTAGCTTGAAGTAGACAAGAAGATAAAAGGTTAGATTAAAGCAGGTAGTAAATTAGCTGCTTGGAGTAGAAGTTCACCATAATCTACATTAAATAGATACTCTTCCCCAGGACAGGCAAGTACACTTTTTAGAGGTGTACAGCTATCGCCTTCAAGTGTAGAAGTACAATCTATAACTTTTCCATCACTCCACTTATCAAGAGCACAAGCGGGGAAAACTTGAAGCGTATCCACAGTGTCACAACCACGGCCTCCAACAAGTATAACTTTAGAGACACGTTCTTGAAGTAAGTTGCTAGATGTATTTAGATCATCGAGAAAAGTATTTTGAAGTTGCATAGATTGATAAGGTATAGAGAAGCAGTCTTGTCCACGAGAATATATTAAATAATCTCCATAACTTTTAGACGGAAGAAATTCAGATAAAGCAGGAAATTCACTCGTACTAATAATCTTAAGAAAAAGCGTTAGATTGAGAGAAATAAAATCAGGTTCACCAGCAAAAGGATAAGGAAAGTTACCACCACTTAAGTAATTAAAAGGCGCTACAAAACCAGCATTGGGTGTACCAACTAAAATTAAGTGTTTAATACTGGGAGTAAAAAGGTCAGATTGAATGTAATAACGGCCAATCAACCCACCGGTACCATGACAAAGTAAATTAACTTTTGTACAACTATTTAGTTTAAGTACTTTATAAATAAGAGGAGCGAGAGCTAGTTCAGCAACGTCTTTAGTGCTTTGACGCCAGTTATAAAACATAATAAAGAAATTTTTATTAAGAGTATAACCTTGCTTCTCCATTTCTTTTATAAAGCGAACACCTGTATAGCGTGAAGGTCCAAAATGCCATTTGCCAGTATGGGGTATAACTTCTGATCCTAAAGAACCAAATAAACCAGGAATAAAAATCAAAGGTAATTTAAGTGACATATATTCACCTCCTTAGTGAATAGCATAACAAAAGCCTTAGCTTATATAGTTTATGCTAGAAACATAACAAGGTGATAAAATCCTTGAAATTAAGGATAAATATAGATATGATGAAGGAAGTAAAACAACAAGGGGTGACTATATGCATAAGCCAAAAGTATGTATTATCTTTACAGGTGGGACTATTTCAATGACAGTAGATGACACGATAGGAGCGGCTATTCCAACGTTGTCAGGAGAACAAATTTTATCTATGGTATCAAATATAGATAAAATAGCAGATATAGAAGTAGTAAATTTTTGTGAGATTCCAGGTCCACATATGACCTTTAATAAGTTACTAGAACTTAAAAATCTTATTAAACAAACATTAGATAGACAAGATATTACAGGTGTTATTGTTACACATGGAACAGATACATTAGAAGAAACAGCGTATTTCTTAGATCTTACTATCAGACATCATAAACCCGTTGTTGTAGTTGGAGCAATGCGTAATAGTTCAGAACTCGGCTATGATGGCTCAAGTAATTTAGCAGCAGCAGTATGTACAGCAATTTCACCTAAAGCTATTGATAAAGGTGTACTCGTTGTGTTAAACAATGAAGTTAATATTGCTTCAGAGGTAACAAAAACAAATACATTATCTCTTAACACATTTCAATCCCCATATGGACCACTTGGGATTATTGACACTAATGATCTGATTGTTTATAGAGATATTGCATTTAGACAACATATAGATACAAATACTGTTGAACGTAGAGTAGACTTAATTAAAACAGTACTAGATATGGATGATAGATTTATTAGACTTTCAGTAGATGCAGGTGCAAAAGGCATTATCGTAGAAGCAATGGGGAGAGGGAATCTACCTCTTAAAATGCTAGAAGGCGTGAAATATGCCCTTTCAAAAGATGTAGTAGTTGTTATTGTATCAAGATGTAGTTCAGGTCGTGTATTTGAATCGTATGGCTATGCAGGTGGTGGCAAAGAACTCTCAGACTTAGGTGCCATCATGGGTGGTGAAATGAGAGGACCAAAAGCACGTATCAAATTGATGCTTGGTTTAGGAAAGACACAAGATATAGAAGAAATTAAAAAACTCTTCTCAGAAGAGAGTTACGTACTATAAAAAGAGGACTGTAAATATACAGTCCTCTTTTATGATTTTAGGTAATAAATATTTGGTTAAGTGTGAGGGCATGTAGGCAAGCTTATTATATTCCAACTTTTAGTCCTCATCTTTTAAGACAGGCTAAGTTCATTTCATCAAACTAACGGTCAAAACTCAGAAAAGAAGTTCACTTTTCTTCAGACATTTCCCTAAAACCAGTTTGATTCCATTCGCTAAGCCTCTCTAAAAAGTCTGCGGAGGAAGTTTCCATACAATAACTTACCTTACAGCCCATCACATCATAACCCCTTGTGGTAGAAAGATAGCTAAACTTTCTAAGTAGAAAAGGGCGGTAATGCGTGGGTGACCTCCATGGAGCTTTTTTCGAGGATGGACTTAGAATATAAGCTACATGCAGTTTAGCAATCTCTCTGACGGTGCAGTCCACAAAGTGAGGGAGGCATATTTGTAGACTTGATTCAGTGAGCTGGATAGGTGCATTCTCCGGAACCTGCCTACGTAGCTTTCAGATAAGAAATGTTCGAAATGAAAAAATAATGGTTTTAGGTGTGCTGTCTGAACGAAGTGAGTTCACACCGTTATTATTTTTGAATGAGTTACATTTCTCTGAAAGCGAAGTGAAGCAGGTGAAGGAGAATCTAACTAACCAACTCACGTAAGTAGACTAAATATAAGCACCTCCTCACTTAACCAATTATTTATTTTGCAGTGTAGCCCAGTCAGCTAAGAAGCGTTCAATCCCACTTGCAGTTAAAGGATGTTTAATCATCTGTAGAATAACAGAGTAAGGTACGGTTGCAATATGAGCACCGGCTTTAGCTGCTTCAAGAACGTGGATAGGATGGCGTACACTAGCAGCAATAATCTCTGTTTGAATACCATGGATTTCAAAGATTTCAACAATGTCTTGGATAAGTCCCATGCCATCAAAGCCAATATCATCTAGGCGTCCAATAAATGGACTGACATAAGTAGCACCTGCACGGGCTGCTAAAAGTGCTTGTGTTGCAGAGAAAATAAGGGTTACATTTGTTTTAATGCCTCTAGAAGTAAGTATTTTAGTAGCTTTAAGACCTTCTTCAGTCATAGGAAGTTTGATAACAATATTCTTATGAATGGCTGCTAACTTTTCAGCTTCTTCTACCATTTTAGGTGCTTCTAGGCTAATGACTTCAGCACTAATAGGCCCATCCACAATGGTTGTAATCTCTTGAATAACTTCTTCAAAAACTAACCCTTCTTTAGCAATCAATGAAGGATTAGTAGTAACGCCACAAATGACACCTAATTCATATGCTTTGCGAATATCTTCAGTATGTGCTGTATCAATAAAAAATTTCATTTGTTAATCTCCTTTAAGTAATCTTTTGATTAGGATATGTGAAATTAAAAAAGGATATACAAAGGTTTGAAAAACATACTGTGAACTGATAGACTCAAAGTAGACAAATCACATCAAGGGGGAATTTAGAATGAAACTATTAATCGATGCAGATGGATGTCCAGTAGTGGATTTAACAATCAAAATAGGGAATATGTATAAAAAGGAAGTTATAATTTTTTGCGATACTGCACATGTAATAGAGAGAGAGAATATAAAAACTATATTGGTTCAAAAGGGAATGGATGCTGTTGACTTTGTAATCGCTAATCATGTAGAAAAGGGAGACATTGTTATTACTCAAGATTATGGATTAGCAACTATGATTTTGGCTAAGAAGGGTTTGCCAATTAATCAAAATGGACTTATCTATACAGAAGACAATATTGATGAACTTCTGTTTAGAAGACATGTAGCTAAAACAGTAAGAAAATCAGGTAATAAAACAAAAGGACCTAGAAAACGTACATCAGAAGATGATGAAAAGTTCCAAAAAGGGTTAAAGTATCTTATAGAATCACATAGTTAAATGCTTTTATAAGAAAAGAGGAAATAGCAATGACAAGAAAAATACTATCGATTATACTTGCATCGATTTACATGTTTACACCTCTTATGCCAGTCAAAGCAGAAGAAGTAAGGAATCAACATGTAGCTGTCAAAAAAGAAGTGAATACTGTAAGATTACAAGATGATTTTTATCAAGCTGTAAATAAAGAATGGTTAGCCAGTGCACATATTAAGCCAGGTTATACCGAGTCTTCTGCCATGACGGATTTGACGGATAAGTCTGATGCAAATGTCAGAGCTATTTTTGATGAAATTTTAGCAAAAGAATCAACCTATAAAAATAATGATACCGAGAAGAAGATGATTAATCTCTATAAAAATGAGCTCAATTGGGAAGCAAGAAATAAACAAGGTTGTGAGCCTATTAAAAAGTACTTAGAGCAAATTGATAAGGTTCAAACAATAGAAGAGTTTTCTAAGTTACTTCAAGATGAAGAGATTAGTTTGTTTGATGGACTTATTAATATGGGTATTGATCAAGACATTCAAGATAGTACTCAAAATGTACTTTATATAGGTTCAAGTTCTTTGCAATTAGAAGATGCCGACCACTATACTATGCCATCTGAAATGGCAACAAAGATGAAGCAAGCTTTAGATGAATATAATCAAAAGATACTAGAACTTGTAGGATATAGCAAAGATGAAGCAAAACAAACAATCGAAAATGTCTATAAGCTAGAAAGTGTAATGGCACCCTTCATTATGGGAACTAAAGAAATTAATGCACATTTAGATTATTATAGAGCAACTTATAATGAATATACCATCAAAGAGTTAGAAGCCTTGGCACCTAATTTAGGACTAAAGAAATTATTAAAAGCTAATGGTGTAGATAAAGCAAAGAAGATTATTGTAGAAGAGCCTAAATGGTTAAGGGCACTCAATTCGCTCTACACTCAAGAGCACTTAGAACTCTTAAAGGATTACTTGAAGCTTAATCTAATCCAAGATACAAGTGGATGCTTGACTAAAGAATTTGAAGAAGCACATCATCTATTAAAAGCGAAACTATTAGGTGTAAATGGAAAGTTAACAGAAGAAGAAGTTGCTTTTCAAACCGTGAATACAGTATTTAGTAATGCACTTGGCAAAGAGTATGTAGAAAGATATTTTTCACCAGAAGCTAAAGCAGATGTTGAGCAGATGATAGATGAGATTATTGCTAAATATGGAGAACGTATTAGCAAACTAGAATGGATGGGAGACTCCACTAAGAAAAATGCAATCCAGAAATTAGAAGCTATTAAAGTAAAGGTAGGGTATCCAAAGAAATGGGAAGACTACAAAAAACTAGAAGTTAAAACATTTGAAGAAGGTAGTAATCTCTTTGAAAATAATCTAAGCGTTCTTAAATATTTAAGAGATAAACAAGTCAATAAGCTTAACAAACCAGTAGATAGAGATAAGTTTAGCATGCCGCCTCAAATGGTCAATGCCTATTATAATCCATCCAATAATGAAATTGTATTTCCAGCAGGTATTTTGCAAGCACCTTATTATGATATCAATCAATCTAAAGAAGCTAACTTAGGAGGGATAGGTGCTGTTATAGGGCATGAAATTAGCCATGCCTTTGATAATTCAGGTGCAAGATTTGATAAAGATGGAAATTTAAATAATTGGTGGACTTACGATGACTATAAAGTCTTTGAAAAAAAAGAAAAGGCTGTTAGAGAGTACTATAATCATGTTGAAGTAAGTCCAGGAAAATATGTAGATGGTAACTTAACAGTGGGTGAAAATATAGCAGACATTGGTGGTTTAGCTTGTGTAATTGATATATTAAATGATAATGAGAAAGCTGATTTTAAAGCATTCTTCAATAACTGGGCAACTATATGGAGAGGTATTCAAAGTCCAGAGTATGCAGCCTACTTATTGACCGTTGATGCACATTCACCTTATAAAGTCAGAGTAAATGAAGCAATCAAGCAATTTGAAGAGTTTTATAAAACCTACGGTATAACTGAAAAAGATGGAATGTATTTAGCACCAGAGAAAAGATTAGGAATTTGGTAGGGGATAGTCCCAAAGAAATAATTGTTTAACCTATATAAAAGGCATATAAGCTAGTGGCATATGAAATACTTCTTATCTACATGATAAAGGAGTAAATCAATTCCCTAACTTATATGCTTTTTTGTTTATAAATCAGTATAAAAAATATGTGGAAGAGTTTTTTTGCATACAAGATTATGGGAGAATACATGACATTACAAAAAAATGCTCATACTAACTTTTAATACTGCAACTAGAAGTGACTAAAAGGAGACTAACATGAGTGTAGAATTACAACCTATACATTATTGGGTCCTATATAAAATACAGTTACAAGAAACACTTATAGAAGAGCTATTAAGATGGAGTAATGAAAAAGGAGGACATAGTACAGAATTACAAGCAGAAAGCTATAGGTTATATGGGAAACCAATAGATGAAAATTTTCACCGATCTTTAGAAAATACTAACGTAGATCGATGCCTTCAAGAGAAATTAAGAAGTGCACAATATAGATTAGCTTATATATTTACTAAGCTTTTAGAAGAAAAATATATTACATTAGATGAAACAAAGGATATTTTTAGAGAGAATGGAATAATAACAGCTAGAAAAATAGGACTTTATGAAAAAGGGATCAGAGATGCTCGTGAAGTTTATAAGAGGCTTTATGATTGTCTACCCGAAGGAAGGCCTAGTGATGAAATTAATGAGGTTATTATCTCAACACCAGAGGAAGTTGTTTGGAGGACAAAGGAGTGTATACAAGAAACTTATTGGAACCAGGTTGGTGGAGATAGTATTTACTTTTATGTGCTAAGACAAGTGTGGATAGAAGGTTTTTTACAAGAAGGTTCTATGTATTGTGAAGAACTTAAAAAATCTGTTTACACTATTAGAAAAAAATAAATTAACAAATGAGAAGAGAAGGATGGATATTTTATGGAAGTAGTAAACATTAATGATTTAACAGCACAATCAACTTTAGCATCACACAATGGATGCCAAACAACTTGTTTGGTATTTGAAGAAGAATCTGCTATTCCTCAACGTACCTATAGAGGAATGGGAACACTTCAAGTTGTATGTGGAGAAGTTGAGATGCATTTTGTAAATGGGGAAAGTTATACACTTAGACAAGGTGACTATATGCCTTTTGATGCAAGAGTAGATCACTATGTTATAGCAAAAGAAAATACAAAAGCATTGTTAACTATTCAAGAATGTTGATAATTATCCCGAAAAAGTTGTGGAAACTGTGGATGATAAGTAAAACAGAAAAAAATAAAATATACCCATTGTGGATAAAAATAAAGGAAGAATAATCTTCCTTTATTTTTATTTATTGTATTCATCTAAAATGGGAACTGCATAAGCATAAATATTACCACAAGCTAACCTTGCACCAGAATTACCACTAGGTTGAGTTTTAAAATCATCAGCATCTTCATGTAAAACAATGGATCTACCAATAATATCTCTAATATTAAATTGGCTTGCATAGACACTCATAAAAGCTGTTCCATTAGTAGACATAATGGGAGGGAGATCACCTGCATGTAAAGGATGAGGTTGATTGGTAGGATTATAATGACCACCAGCTGCTGCAAAAGCTGCTGTACTATCACTCATTCCGGTACAACTCATTTCATGAATATGGAATCCATGAAAAGCAGTCGGATTACCACTATTATTAACAAGAGGAATACCTGTTATATAAGTACGAATAAGCACACCATCAGTTAATTGATAAAAGAATACAAGGCCGACTAAATTAGGTGCAAGAGGGCCAGCTTTTAATTCTGCATAGGCATCTGGTTGAAGATGATCAAAGTTTTGGAAGACTTCAGTGATACTACATTTTCCTTTGGATCTATCCATCTAAAAGCTCCTATTCTAATTAAAGGGATCTATAGTAGTTTATGGTTAAAAGAGGAGTTGAGTGCTTGTTGATAGCAACTTGTAATGGAAGAAATAATAAGTTGTAGCATAGGAAGAACCATTGTCCACATATACTATATAGAATAGGACAAGGTAGGTGACGAAATGAAAAAACAAGGATTAGCCTTAAGTGCCTTTATTTCAACGCTAGGATCCGTTATTACAAAGGCTTTGGGGATAGTTTCGACTATTTATATATCTAATGCAATAGGACCAGAAGGAGTAGGTCTTTACCACTTAACAACAACCGTATATATGATGGCGTATATGATTGCTTCAGCAGGTATGAGTACTTCTGTTTCTAAGATGGTAGCAGAAGAAATTGGGCACAATAATGGAAAAGGCATCAAGAAGATTATGAAGATATTCTTTGCTATAAGTATTATAGCGAGTATATTGATTACGTCAGGTATATTCACTTTTGCAGATGTAATAGGAGCTAAAGTAGTAAATGATAGTCGTACAGTACTAGGACTTAGAGTGCTCTCATTAAGTATTCCATTTATGACAGTATCTTGCTGTATTAAAGGATACTTTTATGCTGTTAAGAAAATGATTAAGCCAGTAAGCTCAGATGTTATGGAGCAAATTGTAAAGGTGATTCTAGTTATTGTTTTTTTACGTACATGGGGCGGAGGAGACTTAGTCTATGCATGTGCAGCCATAGGACTAGGAATAACTTTAGGTGAAGTATTTTCATTTTCTTATATGTTGATTCTATATTTAACAGATCCTGATAGAAGAGCAAGAAGAGAACATAAGGATATAGGTACAACTAATGTTTTGACGAATATCATAAAATTGCTTTTACCTATTACTTTAACTGCTTATATTAGTTCAATGATTACTTTATTACAAAACATATTAATCCCAGTAGGATTTAGAAAATCAGGATTAACAGCAATGGAATCTATGAGTATGTATGGTATGATACAAGGCATGGTATTTCCTATTTTGTTCTTCCCAGTCGCTCTTTTAACCGCGTGTTCAACTGTTTTGACACCTGAAATTGCAAGGGCACAAGCAAGAAATATTAGAGGAAGAGTAGAAAGCTTATCTGGTAGGACCATACACTTGATTATGGTATTAGCTATGATTGTAGTAAGTATCTTTTTAAACTTTGGTAGAGAATTTGGAGTATTAATTTATCATAATAGTCAAGTAGGACAATTGCTTCAATTATTAGTTATTGTAACACCTTTTATGTACATAGAAATTGTAATAGACGGTATCCTAAAGGGGCTGGGAGAACAAAACAGTTGCTTAATCTATAGAATTATAGAGTCAGTTTTAAGTATTGGCCTCATTTACTTCTTAATTCCTATTAAAGGGGTAGAAGGATTTATCGTATTAAACATAGGTATTAGTATTCTAACAGCTACCTTAAAAGTAAGACGCTTAATAGCAGTAACAGATATAAAGATACAGCTCATTAAATGGTTTGTACATCCAGCACTAGCAGCAACAGCAGCAGGTATGACAGCTAAAGTAATTGTTTTATATTTATTGCCACAAACAGCAGCACTCGGGTTACAAATAACATTAGGAATAGGGATAACACTTTGTATTTACTATATTGCATTAACTTTACTTGAGAATGTTACTAAAGAGGATTTAGCTGTATTAGATATTAGAGGGAAGAATTGTTAAAAGCATTAATAATTTTTTATGCCAAATTTAAACTTTATCTCTCGTGGTAGGTATTATAACGGTTTATATGAACTTGAATTTTATGTAAGGTATAAATTTGATGAGCTTGGGCAAAATCGTAGTAAAAAGGAGATGATGACATGAGTAAACACAAAACAGAAGAAGCAAAACTCCAAAGTAAAATAGATAATACAAGAGATGCGATGAATTCGTCTCATGGATTTAAAGCCGGTATCAGCTCAGGTACACATGGAGCTGGAGACAGCTTTAGAAATAAACGATAAAAATTATTTATAAGCACAAGAAGCTACCCTAAGACAGTCTTTTCCTCCCTGTGATGCACAAAGACTAGACTTAAGGTAGCTTCTTGTATGTGTGGCAAAATCTTCAACTTAGAAGAGACTTCTTAAGAGGGTGCTACAGCTTTAGAGATAAGCAAGGAGTGACTGAAGGCGAAGTAATCTTGGAGTTACCGCACTATACGCTTGCTGCGTTGGTGTGCCTGCTATGAAAGGGATCCCATTGGATTTATCATGTTAGGTGTCCAAGCTAGCCTTGTATATGCTGGATTTACCTCATAAGTTGCCGTAAGTTACACATTACTTATCATGTGGGCATGAGCATTTGAAGGTAGAAGTCACTATTTAGTTAAAGGATACCCAGACACTGAGGTTGCCACCACCTACAGCACTGGGGCTAAGAGAAAATAAAGTTTAAGATCAGGGAGGAGGAACCTTATCATTTATTTTTCTTAGCATAGTATCTCAAGTTCAAGGGGCCTAGGACTTGTCCCATTGATACCGATAAGGTTATTGATAAACACCTTATATATATACATACTTTTTAACTTCCTTAAATTCGTCTAAAAATAAATAAAAAAGTTTTATTTGTTACACTTATACAAATGAATAAAGTAGCTATTGGGCAAAATAACAATGAAAAATGGACTACTCCTATTAAATGAGGAAAATGGAAGTCTACTATGATATAATTAGGGGAATACTAATTTTACAAAGAGAAGAAAGAGGACCAAATGGTGAAGGATTATAGAGAGATTCCACAGGATGCCCTATATATTATAGATACTTTAGAACAACATGGATTTGAGGCTTATGTAGTAGGTGGATGTGTGCGTGATATGATTATGGGGCGTACACCTAATGATTGGGATATTACTACTTCTGCAAAGCCAGAAGATGTAAAAAGTGTATTTAAGAGAACTTATGATACGGGTATTCAACATGGAACAGTAACAGTTATTGTAGATACAGAACATTATGAAGTTACCACTTATCGTATCGAAGGTGAATATAAAGATTCAAGAAGGCCAGAAAGTGTAAGTTTTGTAGAAGATATTACACTAGACTTATCTCGTCGTGACTTTACAATGAATGCCATTGCATATCATCCTGTAAGGGGATTCATTGACCCTTATAATGGCCAAAAACATATAAAAGAAGAATGTATTAAGTCTGTAAGAGATGCTAAAGAACGTTTTACAGAAGATGCCCTTCGTATCTTAAGAGCAGTACGTTTTGCAGCACAGCTAGGCTTTAAAATTTCAAATAATACTATAGAAGGAATTAAGGCTTGTAAGCACCTTCTTGCTAATATTAGTAAAGAGCGTATTCGTGATGAATTTATTAAAATCTGCATGTCAGATTCACCAGAAGCGATTAATATGCTCTATGAATTAGGGCTTCTAGAATACATTTTACCAGAGTTTATTAAAGCCTATGAAACACCTCAAAATCACCCTCATCATATTTACAACGTAGCACAGCACACATTAGTAGCTATGAAGCATACACCAAAGGATGAGGTATTAAGATTAGCTGTACTTTTACATGATATTGGGAAACCTCTTACAAGAACAACAGATGCAAAAGGAATAGATCATTTCTACAATCATCCAGAAAAAGGTACTGACATTGCTAAGCGTGTCCTAAAGGATTTGAGATTAGATAACCAGACTATAAAGGAAGTAACGCTTTTAGTCAGCCTACATGATTATCATCTTAGAAAGAAAATTAATAAGTTTTATATTAAACAAATTCTGAAGGTAACAGGTGAAGAACTATTTGATAAGCTTCTTATTATTAATGAGGTAGATGCAAAGGCTCAAAATCCAGATAAGTATCTTGAGAAAGAAAAAATGATTCAAATAATACGTGGAATGAAAGAAGAAATTGTAGCGAATCAAGAGTGTTATAACTTAAAGATGCTTAAAGTTAATGGAGGAGATCTGATTAAGATGGGTATTACTCCAGGTAAAGAAGTAGGTGATAAGTTAGAAGAACTATTAACTTATGTCATGAAGCATCCAGAAGCGAATGATAAAGTTACATTAGAAAAGTATATACAAGAGTCTGCACGAGCTATATAGAATGTTGGACTAATCTATAATAATATATGAAAAGCCCTTATCAACTAATAGGATTGAGTTGATAAGGGCTTTGTTGCTAACATTTATAAATACTAATTCCTAAACATCCCCTAGTTTAGAAGAAAGAGTACTTTATAAATACTGTTTTTAGAATGATCTAAAGCATAATAAGATGAACTATCTTGAATTTTTACAAAAGAAAAGACAGTAGCATTTCCCGAGAAATCATAAATTTTCACCTTAAGATTAGGTTGGTTAAAGCCATATGAAGAAATAATATGTTCTGAAGCATCATCAATAATAAATTGATCTACTTTTGATAGTGATAAAAAGTTAATCAACTCATCAACCTCTTTTTGAGATAAATTTTCTCCATAAAAAGCTTTATTACCTTCAATAGATACTGGTTCTATAGCATAGTGTGTATCTGGTGTTGTTACATTAATTTTTGCAACTTGTTCTGGATTAAAAGGAATATATTGTTTTGTTCTCCAAGAAGCAAGGTCTGAGGAAACAAAATCAAAAATATCTTTTTTAATCGTATAAATGCATCTAGTCAAAGGACTATATGCGTAATAAGTGGTGTCACTTGCAGCACTACCAGCAATTAATGTATACTCAGCTCCATTTTCATCAACAAGCGTCATTGTAGGAGAATAGTCATAAATACCATAAGAAGAAGGATCAGTAACTTCTGTTTCTATAGTATGAATAAGACCTGGACTAACAAACTGAGAAATAACATTATAAACATATGTAGAGTCTGCAATGGACTGAATAGGGTTTGTAATAAACCATTCGTTATCTATTCTTTCTGCTACAAAGGAAGAAGAATGAGCAGAAAAATGAACTTGTTGTATCTCCGAAATATCTTTGTCCCATGGTAGTTGAGCCAAGTTAGAAGTATGTGCTAAATATGGCTCGTTAGTACTTTGTTCATACATGATTAAGAACCATGTACATACAAAAAATACTGCAATTGGTATAAACCATCCCTTACGTTTCATGTGATCACCTCAAAAGTTGTATGCTTGACAGGGTCTATTGTATCACATAATTGTGAACGAATAATAGAAAAGAATTTTAAAATAGATATTTTTTTTTAGGACTTATCATATACATAAGAAAGGTGAGGAAATAAAACACTGGAGGGGGGGAGAAATGGAATGAAACAAGTAGGGAATGAGCTGTTTAATCAGTATGACATTAGTATAAAAAAATTCCAATATAGTCGTAGCAATTATTACTTGGATACGAAGCAAGGGCAACTCTTACTTAGAAAGACGTTAATTCCAAAAGAGCAAATTGTTTTTGAGCATGAAGTAACCCAACAGTTGTTGGATAAAGGATTTAATGAGATTAATAAAATCTATTTAAATAAAAAACAATTGCCGTATGGTACTTATCTAGATAAGTGCTTTGTCCTACAATCTTATGATAAAATTACAGAGATAGACTTTGCAAATCGTGAAGAACTTAAAGCAAGTATGCAAGTATTAGCAAGATTTCATAAAGCTGCATGTCATATTGAGTCTAAAGTACGTGACATAGAAAATATTGGTTCAAAAAATATATACGAATATTTTCAAAAACGTATGTTAGATGCAAAAAGAATGAAAAAGAAGATTTCTGGTTTCTCACAAAAGACCAAATTTGAAATCATGTTTTTAGAAAGCTATAGAGACTATGAAGAATTGCAGTATAGTGCACTAGACTTGGTAAATACTGAAATAGCAAATCAATTAATTACAAAAGCTAAAGTAAATAAAACAATTATGCATAATGATTTTACTTACCATGCAGTAGGAAGATTAGAAGACAATACCTATAAGATTATGAATCTAGATAATTGCACTTATAATATTCAACTGTTAGACTTAAGTAATGTATTAACAAAGATTATGCAAAAAAATAATTGGGATATTGGGCTCTTAGATGAGCTTATTAATAGTTATGCATGCATTAATACATTAGAAGAAGATGAAGTAAGAGCACTTAAAGCAATGCTTATTTTCCCAGAAAAATATTCTAATATCTGTTTTAAGTATGCCACATCTAAACATCGTAATAACTACAGCATGTTTGAACATAAGTGGGAGAACATGTTAGTCTATAAAGATGAGCAATTAACTGCTGCAAAAGAACTTATTAAACATTTATAAGAGGTACAGATGGTTAGATACTAAGAAATTTAAACTAGGAATAAAATAGAAAAATACAAAGGAGTATAAAGTGAAAAAGAATAAGACTTTTATTACAACTGTAATTATCTCATCAATAGTGGGATTTATGGTGCTTCTCATTGTCATGCTTGTAGGGATTAAGTATTTTGTAACGGAAACAGTTCCAAAAGAACCCTATAAAGCAATAACAAATGAAGTAAAAGACGATAATTTTTATATAACAATTACAGGGGTTATAAGAAATTTAGAAGAACAAAGCATTGATATCTTAGATATAGAAAAAAGAGAAATAAAGACTTATCAAGTTCAAACAACAACTAGGGTACAAGATAGTACTGAAAAGACAATGCCATATTCAGCATTAAAAGTAGGAGATATTGTAGAACTTATTTACCAATCACAAAAAGATAATTTAGTATGTGTTAGAATCTCACCGAACGCTTTTACAAAGACAGACATGAAGAATTTAGACATTGATCGATCTAATCGTACCCTTAAAATAGGGAGTGTACTCTATCATTATACCGGTCATACCAATATTGTTGATGAAGAAGATAACATGATTAATATGCATGAGGTTAATGACTACGATATCTTAGAATTAAAAGGAATAGATGATCAAGTATTCTCTGTTAAGGTACTAGCTAGAGAAGGCTATATACATATAGGTAAGTTACCTATATATGATGGTTATCTAGAAATTAATAGAAATAGGCAAGTTCCACTTTCAGAGGATATGAATCCATTACCATTAGTTGCAGGAGAACATAATGTAGTACTTCAACTTAAAGGGTATGAACCAATTACAAGGACTATTACTATTGAATCAGGCAAGACATTAGAGCTTGATCATGAAGAGTTTAAAAGACTTCAAACTACTCTTACTATTCAGGTGCTTAATACAGATCAAGATTATAAGGTAAAGATAAAGGATAAAGTTTATAAAAAAGGTGAAGTGATCACACTACCTACAGATACCTATACAGTAGAAATTACAGCATCAGGGTTTAAACCTTATGTACAAACCTTAAACTTACAAGAAGGCAATGTAGTGATGAAAGCTAATTTAGTATCAGAAGTAAGTGAAGAGGAAGAAAGTTCAAGTGAGTCTGAGAGTAAGAAAGAAGAGCAAGATAATAATCAAGCGAATCAAGTAGATTACAAAGTAAGCATTTCAAGTGACCCAAAGGATGCTGAAGTCTATATTAATGGAGCGTATAAAGGTATAACACCTTTTAAAGGAACTTTAGAAGTAGGTGAATATAGTATTATCCTTAAAAAAGAAGGGTATAAAAACTATGAAACTAATATCTTAATCGATCAAAGTGATGATCAAAATAGTTACCTTTATACACTTATTCCTAATTAAAAGAATGGAGTTGCTACTTTAAAGTAGCAGCTCTTTTTTGCGTGGCTAGACCTTATCTTAAGGCAACTAACATAAATATTTTATGTAGTGAAAACTTAGTAGTTGAGATAGACCGGTCGGCACTACGTGTGTGCTCTCCCTTTCGCTTTTGCTCAAATGGACTAAGAATGTGTAAACTCTTATTCAGTCAGAATGTGCGAAAACTCGCTAACGCTCAAACATTCGCACAAACCCCTTCCTTCATATTCGTTAACACATTCTAAGTCCATTCTCGAAAAAAGCTCCAGTGAGGTCACCCACGCATCACCGCCCTTTTCTACTCAGTTAGGTAAGTTTTCACTTCCAGTAGTTCACCATGGTGAAGAGATAGGAGTAAATGTTTCTTCTTTCAGGGCAAAACCTTGCATATTTCAATGTCTTTTGTTATCTCTCTACCGGAAGGGTCTATGATGTGATGGGCTGTAAGGTGAGTTATTGTATGGAAACTTTCTCCACAGACTTTTTAGAGAGGCTTAGTGAGTGGAATCAAACTGGTTTTAGGGAAATGTCTGAAGAAAAGTGCACTTCTTTTCTGAGTTTTGACCGTTAGTTTGATGAAATGAGTTTAGCCTGTCTTAAAAGTCGAGGACTAGAAGTTGGAATACAATAAGCTTGCCTACATGCCCTCACACCTAACCAAATATTTATTTGTTTATAATTAACTTTAAAAGTTGGAAAAGTTATAATATAATGTAAAAGTGTAAAAATATGGTTTAAGGGGGCTCAACATGAGTTATAAAGAAAAATATCAAGAGTGGCTAGAAAGTCCTATTTTTGATGAAGCAACAAAAGATGAGTTACTTGCACTTAAAGGGAATGAAAAAGAGATTGAGGATAGGTTCTATACAGAGTTAGAATTTGGAACAGCAGGTTTAAGAGGTGTTATTGGAGCAGGGACTAATAGAATGAATCCTTATATTGTTAGAAAGGCAACACAAGGTCTTGCTAACTTTTTAAATAGACAGGCTTTAACTAATCCTAAAGTAGCTATTGCTTATGATTCAAGACATTTCTCAGATGTATTTGCTAAAGAAGCAGCACTTGTACTTGCTGCTAATAATATTACAGCTTACTTATATGATTACTTAAGACCAGTACCGATGCTTTCCTTTGCTGTAAGGTACTTAAAGTGTGATGCAGGTATTGTAGTAACCGCTAGCCACAATCCACCTGAGTATAATGGGTATAAAGTATATGGTAATGATGGTGCTCAAGTTATTGCACCTTATGACCAAATGATTATTGAAGAAGTTAATGCGATTACTGACTTTAATGCCATTAAGACAATGAGTGAAGAAGAAGCTTTAAGTTCAGGCAAGCTTGTGATGATAGGCAAAGAAGTAAGCCAAGCTTATATTGAAGAAGTTAAAAAACAAGTTTTAAATCCTGAGATTATTAAAGAAGTTGCAGATGACTTTAAGATTGTTTATACACCTATTCATGGAACAGGAAATAAACCAGTAAGAAGGATATTAGATGAAGTAGGCTTTAAGAATGTATATGTTGTAAAAGAACAAGAAGAGCCAGATGGCGCATTCCCAACTGTACAAAGTCCTAACCCAGAGAATAAGGAAGCCTTTAACTTAGCAATAGATTTAGCTAAAGAAGTAGGTGCAGATATTGTAATGGGAACAGACCCAGATGCAGACCGTGTAGGCGTACTCGTACGTGACCATGAAGGTGAATATGCTGTTTTAACAGGGAATATGCTTGGTGCCATGCTTACAGAATATATTCTTTCTCAGAAAAGCAAGCAAGGTACATTAGAAAAGAATAGTGTAGTGATCAAAACCATTGTAACAACAGAGATGGTAAGACCTATCTGCGATGCTTATGGTGTAGATGTTATGGAAGTTTTAACAGGTTTTAAATACATAGGAGAACAAATTAGACTATTTGAAGAACATCATAATAGAAGTTATGCTTTTGGATTTGAAGAAAGCTATGGTTGTTTAGCAGGTACTTATGCAAGAGATAAAGATGCAGTTGTAGCATGTATGCTTGCAGCAGAGATGGCAGCATACTATAAGACAAAAGGTATGACACTCTATGATGGGCTTATAGAACTCTATGAGAAATATGGATATTATAAAGAAGCTGTACAATCTATTACCTTAAAAGGAATAGAAGGATTAGAAAAGATTAAAAATGTAATGGAAAATCTCAGAAAAGAATCACCTGAGAGCTTTGGAGAATACAAGGTGCTTTGTACAAGAGACTACAAACAAGGTGTAGGAGACCTTCCTAAATCTAATGTTTTATACTATGCATTAAATGATGGTGCGTGGGTATGTGTAAGACCATCTGGTACTGAACCAAAGATTAAATTCTATATAGGAATAAAAGGAACAAGCGAAGAAGATGCTTGTAAGAAGGTTGAAGTTATTAAAGAGGCAGTTAATGTACTAATTGCACCTTGGATAAAGTAATAGAAAAATCAAAAAAGTTTTTGAGATGTTTCAAGGCATGAATAGGCTTGAAGCATCTTATTTTTTACTTCAGGATTCCCAAGAAATGGAAATGGTGCTAGGATAGTCTCATGAAACGCCAACACCTATCACACAGATGAAAAATTAGGGGGAATACAGATGATCAAACTACATATTTTAGAAAAAGTAATGGAAGTTGTAAACAGTGTAAGTAAATGGGCTGCTACTATGAAGGACAAGCATGAAGAGAAAAAATTAGAAAGAAAACTTGCAAGAGTGGAAGCTAGAACAGCTAAAAAACATTTACTTAATTTATTTAAATTAAAAAGACGTAAACATCAAGAAGAGCATATTGAGGAAAGCTACTCTACCTTACAAACAAATGTAAAACTTATGAGTAAGGCTAAAGAGATGAAACAGATGATGCATTCTATTAAAAAAGATAATGTCATCTATTTATTACGATATCCGCTTAGGAATCAACGCCAGGATCTCTACTATAGAGATAACGTCGTTTACATAGATTTTGAAAAATTAAAAGATCATTATAACAAAGAACACTATCGTGTAAAACTCCATTCTAGAGAGCCAACACATTCATCATATGGTTAATACTCTTGATACATAGGCATAGGACTTCCTATTCATGTAATAAAATATAGAGATATCGTGACTAGGAGTCTTAATGTATGGTTATTGCAGTCGGAGATTATGTTGTACGTATTTCATATAATAGAGATGTTTTATTTAAAGTATTAGAAATAAGGCCTGACGGTATAGTGAAACTGAAAGGAATTTCATACAGAATTATAGCAGATGCACCTATAGAAGATCTAGAACTTGCGGGAGGGATGCGATTTACAAATAAAGAAAATGATTTAATGGAAAAAATTCAACAGACAGTAAAAAATTTAGTGCTCGAAAAGCAACTCACAAAAGACAAAAACAAACCTATACTCCAAAAAACAGGGAAAGTACTACACATAGATGGAGATACCTTTTATCTCAGCTTATGTATGAAGTACTATGATATATTGGGAGTCAATGCGGTTGGTGAAAATGTCTTAGAGTTTGAGCAACCCAAAAAAATTAGTAGTCTTTTGCAAAAGCACAATCCAGATATACTTGTTCTGACCGGACATGATTCATTGAACAAAAAGTATAAAAATTTATTTGATATTAATGAGTATAAGAACTCAAAATACTTTGTAGAAGCCATAAAAGAAGCTAGAAAGGTACCCCAAGGAAATAAGCAACTTATTATTTTTGCTGGGGCGTGTCAATCTTTCTTTGAGGCTCTCCTAGAAGCAGGAGCGGATTATGCAGCCTCACCAGAAAGAGTACTTATCCATGCCCTTGACCCAGTATTCATAGTAGAGCGTATTGCGTACTGTCCATTTAATGAAGTGTTATCCATAGAAGAAGCCATTAAAAATACAGTCACCAAATTTAAAGGTGTAGGAGGGTATGAGATTCTAGGGGTAGCACGTAAAGGTGGGCCAGTAGTAGGAGCATTCGACGATAAATCCTAACGGCGCAGGAGTAGATCGTTAAAAGAAGGTAGTCAACCGCCAGGCTGCCTTTTTTTTGTGTTCAAAAAAGGTATATTACAGGTTGTACATGAATATAAATGAAATAGAAGTTAGTCCAAAATGTAAAAATCATGGCATAACTAGATAACTCTTACTCATATACATAGGTAGAGTGTAAAGGTTAGAAGAGGAGGATCGTAAAATGTCAGTAGAGCTTATAAGAAAACAAATGGGCTTGAATGAAATGACTAGAAGAGAAAACGTACAAGTTGTTAAGGAAAGAGACATTATTGTTCCAGATGGAAAGCCAGACATGCAAAGAGTACTATATTTAGATGGAGACATTAATATTGATCAAATTGATGTGCAGGAGGATAGAGTTGTTTATAAAGGGCAACTTGATACAACTATTCTTTATGTTCCTCAAAACAATTCAAAAGAAATCTATACTATGAAAGGTAGCATTCCTCTTGAGGATTTTGTTATTTTAGATGGTGTAGACAATGACCAACGTATAGCCTTCAACTATAATATTGAACATATGCATTGGAATATTTTGAATGAACGTAAACTTAATGTTAAAGCTATTATTGGTGTTAGTGTTGAAGCAACAAAACCAAAAGAAATAGAGCTTGTAACAGATGTTAGAAGTGATAGCCCTATTCAAACAAGTTTTGATACTGTAAGTATTGTTAGACCATCACAAAATGGTGTGGAAAAACTTATAGTGAAAGACGAACTGACAATTCCACAAGGTAAAGCAAGTATCGCTGAAATTCTTAAAATGAACACAGAAATTAAAGAAGAACAAATCAAACGTACAGACAGTGAGATTTTATACAATGGTATTGTTGAAGTAAGTACTATGTATACAAGTCAAGATGAAGATAAACCTGTTGAAGTTGTTAAACACCGTATTCCTTTTGCAGGAAGTAGTGATGTAACCAAACCAGGTGAAGAAGTTTATTGGAATTGTGATTTAACTGTAAAACCAACCTATATGCAAGTTTCACCAGACTATGATGGAGAAGATCGTATTGTAGAGGTTGAATGCATTGTAGAAGCTAAATACAATACATATGATAAGAATGATGAAACAATTATAGATGATGTGTATTTCCCAGGTAAAAAAGTAACAATTGCAAACAATACTTCTGATTATATGACTTTAGCTTCAAAAGGAGCTGCTAAAGCATCTAAAAAAGAAATGGTAACTGTAGATAGTGGCGCACCAGACACAGAGCAAATCTTTAGTGTAACTTTAAAACCTATGGTTGAAGAGAAGCAAATTAATGGTGACAAGCTGACAGTTAGTGGTATGGTAGAAGCTAAAATTGTATATATTGATCCAGAGAACATGAATATGGTTCAAACTGCAGTAGAAATGTTACCATTTAACCAAGAACTTGTAATTGAAGGACTTTCTAAGGATGCTTACATTGATGTTAAAGTACAACCTAAAGATATAGAAGTAAGTGCTTATAACAAAAATGATCTTATGATTGACTATGCACTTGACTATATCGCAAATGTTTATAAAAAAGATATAGTTCAAACCATTAATCAAATCAACGTAGAAGATATGGATAAAGAAGAACTTAATAATTATCCAAGTATTACAGTGTATGCAGCTAAAAAAGGAGATTCTCTTTGGAATCTTGCAAAACGTTTTAATACAACGGTTCAAGATATCGTTGAAATTAATGATTTAGATGAAAATGCAGCACTTAATTTAGGTCAAAAACTTATTATTTTAAAGAAAACAAAGTTCTAGTTAAATAGCTCTAAGAATAATTTTGACTATTATAAAAATTATTCTTAGAGTTATATTTTTATGATTTATATTAATAGACCTGTATTGAAATGTTTGCTATAATTTTTATAAGAAGTATACTATAAAAAACAGAAAATATTATAAAGGGGGATACAATGAGCAATATTTTACTTGAAACAGGGAATGGCGAGTTTGAAATTGTAGAGTTTTTAATAAACGGAGCTCGCTACGGTATTAATGTACTGAAGATTAAAGAGATAATTAGAATAAATGAGGTATCTCCAATACCAGGGAGTCCGAATGATATAGTAGGACGTGCTGTAGTACGTAATAACATGGTATCAACAATTGATTTAAAGAAAGTACTTAATAAAAAAAGTACGGATATAACAGATGGTGCTTTAGGGTTACTTTGTGAACTTAATCAAACTACAGTTGTATTCCTTATTGAAGAAGTAGCAGGAATTAGACGTGTAAAATGGTCAGAACTAGATAATACTCATGCACTAGATAATGATTCATTAGTAGTAGGAAGCGTATTATTAGACGAAAAAATTATTATGCTTCTTGATTTTGAAAGTATTTTACTTTCATTAAATCCAAAGAATAACTTCTATAATGAAAAATATAGAGACATGTGTGATAATAGTGAAGAAAAAAAACATATTAGAAGTAAAATGGATCTTATCTTAGCAGATGACTCAAGAGTGGTTAGAGAACTACTTAAAAATGCATTAGAAGACGCTGGATATACAAATCTTAGATTCTTTAATGATGGTGCACAAGTATATCAATACTTAGTAGATGTTAAAGAAAATTATGGAGATAATTTTAAACAACAAGTCAATCTTCTTATTTCAGATATTGAAATGCCAATATTGGATGGTTATTCTTTAACAAAAAAAATAAAAGATGATAAGATTTTAAATACTTTACCAGTTATTTTATTCTCCTCTCTTATAACAGAAGATTTACAAAGAAAAGGTGAGAGTGTTGGAGCAGATGCTCAGATTAGCAAACCAGACATTAAACAATTAATTTCTATTGTAGATAACTTGATTGGAATTAGATAAATAGTGAAGTTTTAATGAAGCTACAGACACAAAGGATATCCTATTAAAGGGTATCCTTTGTTCTTTGTATACAAGAAATACATTTCCATTGACTAAGTCTTTTTTTAAGGGGTATAATATAAAAAATAATAAAAATAAAGGAGCTACTGATGGATACAATAATACTTAAAGCTAGAGGTAAGATTAATCTTACACTAGATGTAGTAGGTAAACGTGATAATGGCTATCATGATTTAAGAATGATCATGCAAACTATTAATCTGCATGATACAATTACGATTACAAAAACTAAAACAGAAGGTATTCGAATCAATAATAATTTAGCATGGCTCCCGAAAGATGATAAAAACATTACCTATAAAGCAGCTGCAAAGTTTTTAGAAGAAAGCAATATAAAAGCAGGTATTTATATAGATATATTTAAACGTATTCCTGTTGCAGCAGGACTAGCAGGCGGTAGTAGTGATGCTGCAGCTGTGCTAGTAGGGCTTAATAAATTATTTGGTACGCATTATAGTAAGAGACAACTTATGAAAATGGGTGTAGAAATTGGGGCAGATGTACCTTTTTGTATTTTAAGAGGGACAGCATTAGCAGAAGGAATTGGTGAAGTATTAACACCACTACCATCATTGCCTCCAATGCATATCTTATTGGCAAAGCCTAACATTAGTGTTTCTACAGCTAGTGTATATAAAGCTTTAAATATAGCAGAAATAGAAAAGCATCCTGAGACAGATGATTATGTTGAAGCAATTAAGAGGCAAGATATTGACTACATGACGACACATATGGGAAATGTTTTAGAGGACGTTACAATTAAGATGCATCCTCAGATAGAAGAGATTAAGCAAGATATGATACGTATGGGGGCACTAGGAAGTATGATGAGTGGAAGTGGCCCAACTGTATTTGGTATTTTCCCAAGCAAATATGAAGCAACATTGGCGGCAGAATATTTCAAGAATAAATGTGGATTAAGAGAAGTACATGTAACGAGTACATTTTGCAAGGCCAAAAGAGAGGGGAAAAGAAGACATGAAAGAAAAAGATACAAACACAAACATGAAGATAAATGAGTACTTACCATTAAGGGATATTGTATTCCAAACACTTAGAAAAGCGATATTAAATGGGGAATTAGAGCCAGGTGAAAGGCTTATGGAAACGCAATTAGGTGAAAAGCTAGGTGTAAGTCGTACACCTATACGTGAAGCAATACGTAAGTTAGAGCTAGAAGGACTTGTTGTAATGGTACCACGTAAAGGTGCACAAGTAGCACAATTTACAGAAAAAGATATTGAAGATGTACTTCAAGTAAGGGCAGCATTAGAAGCGTTATCAGCAAAACTTGCATGTAGACATATGGATGAACGTTCTTTCTTAAAACTTCAGCTTATTATTACAGAATATGAGTATGCGGCTAAAGAAGATGATATAGAAGTAATGATTCAAAAGGATATAGAATTCCATGACACAATTGCATTAGCTTGTAAAAATGAAAAGCTTATTCAACTTTACAATAATATGAGAGAGCAAGTACAGCGCTATCGTATTGCTTATCTTAAAAATACTGAAGAAAGCAATGCAGTAATTGCAGAACATAATGAAATTCTGAATGCATTAAAAGAAAGACAAGAAGAAGTAGCAGCAGGGTTAGCAACAAAACATATAGAAACTCAATGTAGCTCAATTATGAAATTTATTCACAGTAAAAATAGATAATAGTGCGTAAAAAGACTAACAATGGCATGTAAACAAGCCATTGTTAGTCTTTTTTTGTAACTAAATGTAAAATAGATGCACATTTATTTGTATGCAAAAATGATTAAACGCACAATTTATAGACTGAATATGTGACAAAAGAATAAAAGTGTGCAAAAAAAATTAATACATATTAACTAGGCGTAAAACTAGTAATTATAACGTTTTCGCACAATTAACTAGAATAATAGGTGCAAAAAACATAAAAAAAATTAAATATATATATTGATTTTATACAAAATTAATGATACGATAATTATAAATTAAGTAAACATTGGTGTAAAATTCAAGTTTTACATGTAAAAATAAAAATTTACATCAATAGAATGAAAAAAATAGAAATGACTTGAAATTATATCAGACAAGGGGGCGTTTTTTTGAAGAAGGAAATTAAAAAAAGCAAATTCAAAGTAAATAGAGATGATGTGGAACTATCACTCTTAGCATTGCCTACTTTCATATGGTACGTTGTTTTTAGTTTTATTCCAATGATCGGGATTCTAATTGCATTTAAAGATTTTAGAATTTTACCTGGTCAAGGTTTTGTTGAAAGTCTTATACAAAGCGAGTGGGTTGGCTTTACAAACTTTGAATTCTTGTTTAAGACACCAGATGCACCAATTATTATTCGAAATACAGTAGTTTATAATACGATATTTATTATCTTAGGAACAGTGGTACCAGTTGCATTAGCAATCGGGATTACACAACTTTATAGTAAAAAACTTGCAAAAGTATGCCAAACAGCAATGTTCTTACCACACTTCCTTTCATGGGTAGTTGTTAGCTACTTTGTATTCGCATTCTTAAGCTATGATAAAGGGATTGTAAATCAATTCTTAGGAAGCATAGGTCAAGATTCAATCCAATGGTATATGCAAGATAAGTATTGGCCATATATCTTGGTATTCATGCAAGTTTGGAAAACAGTTGGTTATGGTATGATTGTTTACTTAGCAGCTATAGCAGGTATTGATAATACTTACTATGAAGCCGCAGTTATTGATGGAGCTACAAAATGGCAACAAATCAAATATGTAACATTACCACTTATCAAACCAATCATCATTATTATGTTCATCATGGCAGTTGGTAATATCTTTAGATCAGACTTCGGTTTATTCTACCAAGTACCAAAAAATGCAGGAACATTATTTAACACAACAGCAACTATGGATACTTACGTATATAAAGCGATTGAAGGAACAGGTAGTATGGCAATGAGTTCAGCTGCAGCATTCTTCCAATCAGTTATTGGTTTCATTACTATTGTTACTGCAAATACCATCGTTAAGAAAATTGATGGTGAAAATGGATTATTCTAAGAAGGAGGACAGAAAATGAAATTTAAAAAAGAAAAACAACAACTCGAAGGGATCGAAAAATTTAATAGAATCTCTAAAGGAAGCAACTTTGCAATATCAGCTTTATTCATTGTCCTCGGTCTTATTTGTATCTTACCAGTAATCTTAGTATTTATGATTTCTATTAGTTCAGAACAAAGTATTATTCAAGATGGATATAGATTCTGGCCTAAAGAATTTTCACTATCAGCTTATAAATATTTATGGGATACAAAAGACTCATTACTTAATGCTTTAAAAATTTCTGTAATTGTTACAGTAGGTGGAACAATTATGGGGCTAGTATTAAATACAAGTATTGCTTACTCATTATCTAGAAGAAACTTTAGATTTAAAAAGTTCTTTACATGGGTTATCTTCATTCCAATGCTTTTCAGCGGCGGTATGATTTCATTCTATATAGTAGTAGCAAATATGTTAGGACTTAAAGATAACATTTTAGCTTTAATGCTTCCAATGGCAGTATCATCTTTCTATATCATCATCTTAAGAACATTCTTCCAAACAACAGTGCCAGATGCACTTGTGGAATCAGCTAAGATTGATGGTGCAAGTCAATTACGTATCTTTACAACAATTGTATTACCAATCTCATTACCAGCAATTGCTACAGTAGGGTTATTCCTTACATTCAGTTATTGGAATGACTGGTATAATGCGTTACTCTTCATTGATAACTCAAGCCTTGTTCCACTTCAAGCGATGCTTAATCGTATTGAATCAGATATCACATTCCTAAACCAAAATGCAGGTTTACTTGGAACAGCGGCAGCAGATGTTGTTAAAGGTCTACCAACAGAAAGTGTTAAGATGGCAATTGTAATGGTGATCGTACTTCCAATTGCATGTTCTTATCCATTCTTCCAAAAATACTTCATCTCTGGTTTAACAGTAGGTGCGGTAAAAGAATAATTGAAGTTAAATCCATAAGGGATTTGATGATAAATAAACTAAAGTAACATAAATAAAAACAAAATGTAAGCAAATGAAAGGGGTAGTTTTAATTATGAATAAAAAAATGAAATCACTAGCACTTTTATTAGTAGGGATTATGTCTTTAGGTACTTTAACAGCATGTAGCGGTGGAAATAGCTCAACACCAACACCAGCTGGAGACAATCAAACAACAGCATCTTCAACAGATAATAAAAAGACAGATGCACCAGTAAATCTTGTTTGGTGGACAATTGGTAACGAACCAAAAGATTTAAAAATGGTAAATGATAAAATTAATGAGTACACAAAAGAAAAATTAAATGTTACTCTTGAAATTAAATATGCAAGCTGGGGAGAATACGGCGATAAAGTATCAAAAGTTGTTCAAAGTGGTGAAAACTATGATATCGCATTCGGTGCAAGTATCAATAACTACACTGATTTAGCTGCAAAAGGTTACTTTGCTGACCTTACAGATCTTGTTCCAACAGCAGCACCAGCTCTTTGGGACTTCATCCCATCAGATCTTTGGAAAGGTGTAACAATGAACGATAAGATCTTTGGTGTACCTACATACAAAGATTCTTCTCAATCACAATACTGGGTATGGGATAAAGAATTAGTAGAAAAATTAGGTATTGATTACCAAAACATTAAAACATTAGAAGAATTAGAACCAGCACTTCAAGCGATTAAAGCAGATAATCCAAGTGAATACCCACTTGTTCTTCAAGGTATAGAAGGTATCAATGGATTCATGGCAACAATCAATGAAATCGATGAATTCTTAACAAAACCATATGTAGGTATCAACTATAACGATACAACAGGAACAGTAGTTTCTCCATGGGAACAAGACTATGTAATGGATAACTTAAGAACAGTACACAAATGGTTCAAAGAAGGACTTATCAATCCAGATGCTGCAACACTTACAGAAAGTCCAAAATACAGACCTGTAACATCTGACCAAGGTTACCCACATGCAGATGCTGACTGGACAAATTCAAGAAATTATCCTGTAGTATCTAACATGTTCTTCGGACCAAAATACTCAACAAAAACTATCCAAGGTTCATTCTTAGTAGTATCAGCAGGTTCAAAACATCAAGAAGAAGCACTTAAAGTTATTGAACTCTTCAATACAGACGAATATGCACGTAACCTTCTTGCATTCGGTATCGAAGATACACACTACAAAAAAACTGGGGATAACACAATTGAAATCTTAAGTGATGGTTACCAAGCTCCAGCTTACTCACAAGCTACATTCTTCAATATGTACGTAGTAGATCCAGCTCCAGCAACAAAATGGACAGATCTTCAAGCTCATAATGAAACAGCAACATCTTCACCAGCATTAGGATTCACATTCAATACTGATCCAGTTAAAAACCAAGTTGCTGCTTGTGCAAACATTCAAGCTAAATACGAACCATCTCTTATTACAGGTTCTGTAAATCCAGATGAAGTAGTACCAAAAATGTTAGATGAATTAAATAAAGCAGGTTACCAAGAAATCATTACAGAAGCACAAAATCAACTTAATGCCTTTTTAGGTAAATAATAGTTACTAACAGAGCGAATACTTTTATGGAATGAGTAGGGGGAAACCTCTACTCATTTTGTTTTTATTGAATCAGAGGAAATATATAACAAAATATGATTAGATTTGATAAAATAAGATTTAGAGATTATTTAAGTGAGGGAGAAGGTGATACGATGAAAAACGTGGGGATTAATGAGATAGCTGAAAGATTAAATATATCTCGTAACACTGTATCAAAAGTTATGAACAATAGGGGAAGTGTTGCAGATAAGACAAGAAAGAAAATTATAGAGACAGCTATAGAGATGGGGTATAGTAAATTACCTGAGCATCTATCAGAAGGATATAGTAACAAAAATACTATGAAAAATATACTTGTGATAGCGACTTCACCAGACTTTTCATCTTTCTGGGGAAAGATTATTAATGGAATTACTAAGGAATTAGCAGATAGAGAATATCAATGTTTTTATCACTTTTTGACGTTTGATCAAGCTGCTCATTTTACTTTACCTAAGTTAGTAGAGAGTAAAGAGCTTGCTGGTATCATTGTTATGAACGTTTATAATATTGATGCTATAAAGAGCATAGCTACATTAGGGTTACCAACAGTATATTATGACTTACCATTAGGTATAGATATAAGAGAGGCTAAGGCAGACGTAGTTGTAGCGGAAGGAAGAAAGAGCGTCTTTTATCTCACGGAACAGTTGATTAAACAGGGTGATAGAAAGATTGGGTTTATTGGAGATGCAAGCTACTGTAGGAGTATAGAGGATCGTTGGAGAGGCTTTATGAGAGCTCATGAGATCTATAATATACCAATTAACAAAGAGTATTGTTTCACCAATAAGCAAGGACACTTTTACTTTGGAGAAGAAGTAGAACGTACCCTTGAAGAGGTCTTTAGTGACCGAATAAACTTACCAGAGGCATTTGTATGTGCCAATGATGCTATTGCATATAAGGTAATTAATCAATTAAAAGCATATGGATACCGTATACCAGAAGATATACGCATAACAGGATTTGATGATATTGATGTCCTAGGAGAAAAAGAATTAACATCTGTAGGTATTGATATATCAGATATAGGCATAAGACTAGCAGAACAACTTGCGTGGAGAATAGACCATCCAACAAGGAATAATGAAATGATTAAGATTTATGGAGATATTCATTTTAGAAAATCAACTGAAAGACCAGTATGAAAGATTAAAAAGAGGAGTATATACTAACGAACTGATAAGTTAGTGTATACTCCTCTTTTTAATAGGGTTAATAAGATGTAATGGCTATTTATAATATTGTATTGGAAACTGATATTGAAAGATAAAAAGGTGGAAATTGAATAGAATAACAGTATCCTAATTACCGAATAAGTAAAAGATTTATTTGCGTAGGTCTGAAGGGGTGATGCCCGTTAGACGTTTAAAGACTGTAGAGAAATATTGGCTCGATGAAAAAGATAGCATATATGCAATCTCAGTGATACTTAATTCAGTTTGGGTTAATAGCATTTTTGCATAGTTAACTTTTTCTCTAAGGATATACTCATTGGGTGGTAGACGTAATTCGTTGCGAAATTTCACTTTAAATTGTGAAACAGATAAATGTGCATTGTTTGCTAATACTTCTATATTAATAGGTTCACAAATGTGAGAGGTAATATAATCAACACTCTCATTTAAAAAATTATCATTTGGTTGTACTGGTAAGTTTGCGTATTTGATAAGCTCTGTTAGGACTGTAAGGAGACGATTACGAAACATGGTATTTTTCAATGGAGAAGCTTCGTTAGCAGTAGTTAGTAAATTTTCAATACAGTGTTTAACATTATTTTTTACTTTAAAAGGAGCATTACTATTTCTAAGTAATTCATCGATGATATAAGAACATTCTTTATTACCAAAAGCAAAATTAACATCTATAAATTTTGAAGGGTCAAATTGGATGTAATAGAGTTTTAAAGGTTCTATAGAACAATGGCCAGTGTTATAGGAAGTGTGAGGAGAGAGTATCACGACATCATTACTGAAAACCTTAAAATGGGCAGAGTTAATGTTAAATGATTGCGAGCTCTTGTAAAAATAGTAGATGGTAAGTAAAGAAGTTTGTTTATTAATAGGAGGAAGTGCATGAGAGGTAGTAAGCTTCCCTAAGGTGATAGGAAAATCAACATCATTTCCGAATTCAATATGTATATTGGAATTATTATTAGAGGTGCAATTTTGAATAGAGTGCATAGCTTATAACCTTCCTAAGTGAATAATATGAAGATATTTTAGATTAATTATATCAAATAATTGATAACAAGTAAAAATGGATGAATACCTAATGGTATGGGCAAAAGTTGATGATAGTCATTAGATAAAAGAGGTAGCCACTGTATGTGGCTACCTCTGTAAAGAACTGATAGATTAAGGTGTTACTTCGATTTGTGTAGTCCAGATGATATTGCCTTTATCTTCTAAAGTAAGTGTAAAGGTACCTGGTTCTAGTGTGAATTGCATATTAGCATCCCAAACAGACAGGTCTTCTGAATCTAAGGCTAAATTGTATCTTCTTGTTTCGTTAGGTTGAACGAATGCCTTGTTGAATGATTTAAGTTCTCTATCACGTCTAATAGTTGATGCTTGATTATCTTTGATGAAGAGTAAAGGTACAGGAGCACCAACTCTATCACCTGTATTTGTAATGTCTACTGCAAAGGTGAAGCAAGTACCTTTTAACAACTCTGCTTTTGAAAGTGTAAGTGTATTTGCTGCTACTTCGCTATAGTTATAAGTTGTATAGTCTAAACCTGCCCCAAAGCTAAAGAGCGGTTTTGATTTCTCATTGTGATATACCATGGCTGGATAAGATGTTTTGTGGTTGTAGTATACAGGAAGTTGTGCAGCACTATAAGGAATAGATACTGGTAATCTACCTGATGGAGAAATCTTGCCGAGTAAGATTTCAGCTAAAGCTTGTCCACCTACTGGACCTGGGTAGAAGCTGTATAGTAGTGCATCTGTAGCTTCTGCTATACGAGGAATGGCATAAGGTCTGCCTGCAATGATGATGGATACAGTAGGCTTATTGAGTGCAAAAATACGTTCTGCTAACTCATTTTGAAGGCCACTAAGTTCAAGATGTGCACAGTCAACACCTTCACCACAATCCATTTGTAAGCTACCTTCTTCTAAGATTGCAGCACCATTGGTATCAAACTTAGCACCTTTAAAACGGCTACTAGAACCACCTAAGGCTAAGATGACAAGGTCACATGTGCTAGCAAGCTTAACAGCTTCTTCAAGCTCTTCTTGTGTACCATCCATAATGTTACTACCTTTATGGATGTGTAATGCCACATCTTCACCTACAAGTGTTTTAAGGCCAGTGAGTAAAGAGATTCCTTGACTTTCTTTAATAGGTGGTGTGTAGTCCCCAAGTTGGTGATATACTTCATCTGCATTTGGTCCAATAACAGCAATAGACTTAACGCCATCTAATTGGAGAGGGAGTATATTATTTTTATTTTTAAGAAGTACAACAGACTCGCGTGCTAAGTTAAGAGATTGTGGATACTCTTCGTAAGTAAATGTAGGTGTAGCAGTTTCCTCATCAAGGAAAGGATGTTCAAAGAGACCTTGAGAGAATTTCAGTGTAAGAATCGCTAAAGCAGCTTCGTCGATTTCCTCTTCTGTGATGTAGCCTTTTTCTACAGCTTCTTCAAGCTTTGAAAAACCTACATCCCATAAGCTCATTGTAACGCCGCTACGAAGTGCAAGGGCACCAGAACGAGCAAAGTCACCTGTAAGTTCGTTGAGACGGTCAACAGCTACACCATCGGCCATAACAACACCTTTGAAGCCAAATTCATCTCTTAAAATATCTTTTAGGAGATGGCTGTTAGCATGACATGGTACGCCATCGATTTCGTTGTAGGCAGCCATAACACCACTTGCACCTGCAGCAACAGCAGCTTTAGTAGAAGGAAGGTGAATTTCACGAAGTTCACGCTCACCAATACGTGCAGCACTTGCATTTACACCACCAGTGCCTTCACCTTGTGCACAGAAGTGTTTGATCACAGATAATACACCTTGACTTTCGCAACCGATAACAGCACTTTCAGCCATTCTAGCTGAAAGGTAAGGGTCCTCGCTATAGCATTCTTCACTACGGCCCCAACGAGGGTCACGAAGAACGTCTAAAGCGGAAATAAGACCAAGGTCTACACCCATAGATTTCATTTGAGCACCACATACTTTGTAAGCCGCTTCGATGAGTGGAGGGTTAAATGTAGCGCCCATTGATAAGTTAACAGGGAGTAGATAGCCATCTAAGGCTTGATGACCATGAGGACATTCTGTACTCATAAGCGCAGGAATACCAAAGCGAGAATGACTCATAACGAAGGCTTGTACTTTGTTATAAGCTTTTGGAGCAAGCTCTGTGACAATGCCAGTCTCAAAGTCTTTGTTTGCCCAAGGGTCAGCACGGTAAAGGCCATAAAGTGTACCAAGTCCACCGTAGTACTCTACTTCGTCAGTTAAGTGCTTCGTAAGGATGATCTCATCATCCTTACGTTCATAAGCTTGAAAACCATAAAGTTTTTGATTAATTTGACCTACTTTTTCACGTAAAGTAAGACAAGTTAAAAGGTCTTGTGCACGCTCAGAAGGTGTAAGTGAGGCGTCTCTAAATTTTTCTGTCATTATCTAAATACCACCTTATAAGTTTTGATTTCGTATGGTTTGATAGTGAATGTGAAAGCATTTTCTTCAGTTGTTAATGCTTCTAATTCATTTTCTAATAAATCACATTCATGAACTGAAACGATAGCATTAGCGAAGTTTAATGTAGCTTTTGTACGTTTGTTTTGGTATTCATAAAGACGTACAATGATACCACTACCATCTTCAGCAAGCTTAATAGTTTCAAGTAATACGTTATCTTTGTTAATGTTAGCAAATGAGAAATCTGTATCGATATTCCCTTTATTTGCTACAAGTACAGGCTGGTTAAGTTTGATCGCTTCTTCTTGAGTATGAGCTTCTTTCCATGTACCTGTATGTGGGTAAAGTGCATAAGTGAAGAAGTGTTCTTCTTGGTCAGTTGTTGGGTTTGGATCTATACCTGATTTAATGAGTGTAAGGCCAAGGTCTGTATCTTTGATAGAGTGACCATATTTACAATTATTAAGTAAACTTACCCCATAGCCACCTTCAGATAAGTCAACCCATTTATGTGCACATGACTCGAATCTTGCTTGATCCCAACTTGTATTTTCATGTGTTTTACGTGTTAGGTTACCAAACTGAATGTCAAATGTAGCTTCATCTGTGTGAATATCTAATGGGAAGTGAACTTTAAGTAGGTGTTGGCTTTGCTTCCAATCTACATAAGTTTCGAAGTCGATACGTCTAGAATCTGCATAGAAGTGGATACTTTGACGGATGATAGAGTCTACAAATGGTCTTTCGATTTCAAGAGTAGCACGTACAGGACCTACTTCTGTCCAGTTCATGCTTGTAAGCTCTGTAACTTCCCAGAATTTTTGTTTGTAGTAAATGTCGATATCCCAGTTGTCGTAGCACATTGGCATATCTTCGTATACCTTCATGACATTACCTTTTTGTCCTTCAAGAATAAGCTCGCGGTCATTTTCTTTGTCATAAATAGATGTAAAGAGACCATTAGCATCTAATTGAACACTATAAAATGGTGTATCAATAGAATGATTTGTTGTAGCAAAAACATCTGTAGTAGCTACTGCGTCTTGTGAAAGTGCAAAGCCTTTAAGACCTTTTGATGGTAATGCTTTAACATAAGCTACAGCACCATCTTTTGTTTGTTGAACAGGGTATAGAGTACCTTCTTGATCAACAAGAGCAGTAGTAGCGTCTAAGTTTGTAATAGTAGTAGGAAGTGCTACAACAGTATCTTTCACAAAGCCTGATGTGTTAGCAAGTGTAATGCCATCACCAGTCCCTACTAATGTGTCCAGGCGGTCATTAATAAGTGTTTCAGTTTGAGCCTTAATATCAGCGTATTCTTTTGCTGTTACTTCATAAACTTCTTTGATTGAAGTACCTGGTAAAATATCGTGGAATTGGTTAAGAAGCATTGTTTTCCACATAGAATCAAGTTCAGTAGTTGGGTAGCTTGCACCTTTATCAAGAGCCATAGTACTTAAAAGTTCTAGGTTCATAAGGTTATTTTCATTTTCTCTATTTGAACGTTTATTACGTGCCATAGAAGTGTAAGTACCACGATGGTATTCAAAGTAAAGTTCACCTGACCAAGTAGAGAGCATATTGCTGTCTTCTACAGTATCTTTTAATGTATCAAAGTATTCTCGTGCGAAGGCTTGACGTACTTTTGGTGTACCTTTAATACCTTTTTCCATACGAGTAGAGGTTTCAAGCATTGTTCTTGTTGGGCCACCTCCACCATCACCATAGCCATAGGCAATAAGAATATCGTTGTTCATATCTTTGTTTTGATAACGCTCCCATGCACCCATAAGTGCATCTGGATGAAGCATACCATTGTATGTTGTAAAGAAGTTATCAAGAGACTGTCCAACACCAAGGGTTGTAATGAAGTGTGTTAAGATTTCTGTACCATCAATACCGCGCCATTTGAAGGTGTCGAATGGAAGTTTATCAAATTGATTCCATGCAAGTTTTGTAGTCATGAAGTAGTCGATACCGCATTTGTCCATGATTTGAGGAAGTGCAGCTGAATAACCGAATACATCAGGTAACCAAAGGATACGGTTATCTACACCAAACTCTTCTTTGAAGAAACGTTTACCGTGCATGAATTGACGTACAAGTGACTCGCCAGAAGTTAAGTTACAGTCTGCTTCAACCCACATACCACCTTCTGGTTCCCAGCGGCCTTCTTTAACCTTTTCTTTGAGGCGAGCATAAAGCTCTGGGTAACGTTCTTTAAGGAAGTAGTAAAGTTGAGGTTGGCTAGACATGAATTTATAGTTAGGGAACTCATCCATAAGCTTAAGTACAGTAGCAAAACTACGCGCTACCTTTTGTCTTGTTTGAGCAACGGTCCAAAGCCATGCTACGTCAATATGTGTATGACCAATACATGTAGCAATCACTTCATCAAAGCCAGCAAGATCTTCATAGATTGCTTTTTGAATGAAGTTACGAGCAACTTCTATAGAAGCGTAGAATTCATTACTATATGGTTTTCTAAGATCAACCAGGTTAATGGTATCATTTAAAGCTGTTTCAATATCTAAACGGACTTTATCACCTTTTGGCATACGATTAAGTGCCCATAAAGGTACTTGAAGATCGTAATAGAGTGCATTGATCTCAGGATTAAATTCAGCCATTTCACCGATTAATCTAAATTCACTGTGAATAGTCCCAGTGTAAGATTGTAAATCAATATGATAAGTTTCACCAGCTTTTGCACATTCTGTAATAAGCACTTCACGATGGTTCATATCTAAACCTTGAACAATTTCATTGTTTACAAAAAGAAGGAATTGAGGGTTTTTACCGTCGTCCCATTCGTCAATTTGCGTATGGATAATCATCCAAAGTGATTTGCCATCAAAACTTTCTGGTACTGTAAGTGTTGTTTTGAACCAGTAATGTTTATCTGGACCATACCAGTGCATGGTACGGCTGTCGAAGTCTTCCCAGTCTGTCTGTGCTGCATCTGCTTCGATAGGTGTGTTGAAACATCCTGGCTTAACTTGCCAAGTTTCTAAAGGGTTACACTGAACTTTAGAAAGCCTTTTTAATTTTTGGGTAATAATAGTGACTCTTTCTTTTGTGTAGAACATGGTATCCTCCTAGAGTGCGAAGTAATATGTTTTGTTTACGTTAAGTTTACGTTTTTGTTTAAAATTATTATATAATCTTTATTATAATAACTAAATTAGAAATTGTATAGATAAAAAAAGTGATAAAATATAAGCTTATATACTTAAAAAAATCTTTAAATCTCTAAAAATATAGATAAAATGCCTTATTAACAAGATAAAAGGTGTAAACAGCTTGTAAAGTAGATGTAAAATTTATTGATAGAAAGACTATAAAAAGAATGAAAAAAGCATAGAAATCCTATATAATTAATAGGAAATAGACTGAAAATACGCATAAAACTAAGAGCATAAATAGGTATATAAACAATAAATGTAAAGTATAAAGATAAAAATGTAAACACAATAAAAAAACTTTCAGTTTTTATAGAGCTTTTGAGTGTTTTTATTGAGGCTAAGTAAAGAATTCATGTAAACTAAAATAAAGACAACAGCATGAAATTTTGACATTATAAGGAGAGAAGATATATGAAAGGAATGGGAATGAGTGACATTGCTGAAAAAGTAGGTGTGTCGCGTAATACTGTCTCAAAGGTAATGAATGGACGTGGAAAAGTATCTCAGGGGGTAAGATACCAAGTCATTGAAGCAGCAATAGAACTGCGCTATCATAAGTTGCCACAAGAACTTTATGAAGAATATATGCTAACTATCAAAAAGGATGAAAAAGAAAAGGTATCTAAAAATATCCTTGTGATCGCAACATCACCAGACTTTTCAAGCTTTTGGGGACATATGATCAGTGGCATAACAAAAGAATTAGCCGATAGAGAATATAGCTGCTTTTATAATTTTTTAACTTTTCAACAAGAAAAGGACTTTGAGTTACCACCTATTTTACAAGAGGCAGATATTACAGGTATTATCGCTGTGAACTTATATGATAAGAATGCTGTAAATAAATTATCACAAGCTAATTTACCTACAGTGTATTTTGATATTCCATTAGGCATTGACCCGATGTCTGTAAGCGCAGATGTAATTGTGGTAGAGGGTAGAAGAAGTGTACTTAAAATTACAGAAAAACTTATTGAACAAGGTGACAAGATCCTTGGTTTTATAGGTGATACCCAATATTGTAAAAGTATTGAAGAAAGATGGAGGGGCTTCGTTAGAGCGCATAATGTAGCAGGTATTCCTATCCATAATGAGTATTGCTTCATTAGTAAAGAGCATGGACATTTCTATTTTGAACAGCAAGTAGAAGGTACGATTACATCACTTATTGAAGATAAACAACCTTTGCCACAAGGATTTGTATGTGGAAATGATGCCATTGCGCATAAGGTCATTAAAGTATTAAGACAGCATGGATATAAAGTGCCAGAAGATATTAGAATTTCAGGGTTCGATGATATTCCTTTAGAAGGTGAGGAATCAACATTAACTTCTGTACGTACTAATATTCATAACATAGGTAGACGCTTAGCGGAACAGATTGTATGGCGTATAGATAATCCAGATAGAGATTATGAAAACATTAAAATTTATGGGCAAGTGGAATTTAGACAATCAACCAATAAGAGAAGCTAATAGCATAGAACTGGGGGATAAATATATGAAAAATATATTATTTATAATGGGTGACCAACATAGATGGGATTGTATAGGTGCTTATGGTAATAAGATATTGCAAACACCATATTTAGATGCATTAGCACAAGATGGTGTGAAACATACAGAGCACTATACAACCTATCCAGTTTGCACACCTGCTAGGTATTCTATTTTAAGTGGGCTATATACACATCAGCATATGGGATGGAGTAATCATTGTACATTGGCAGATGGTATAGAAACTTTTCCAAAGATACTTAGGAAAAATGGCTATAAAACAGCTGCAATAGGGAAAATGCATGCCACACCGACATATTTAGATATGGGATTTGATAAAATGATTCTATGTGAACAAGATGGTGATGGGCGTTATGATGATGATTATCATAAATATCTAAAAGAGCAAGGTTTATTAGATGAAAATGATTTAATCGATCAGAGACAAGAATTTAGAGCTAAAGCAGATGAAAAATATTGGGATACTTGTGGGGCTATGAAATCTAATTTAGATGAAAAGCATCATTCTACAACATGGATTACAAATCGTGCACTAGAGGAAATAAATTCATGGGGAGAAGGCGGAAATATGATGCTTGTGAGCTATGTGAAACCGCACCATCCTTTTGATCCACCAGCTCCATACGATACAATGTACAATTCAGAGGAAATAGAGATACTGCCAGGGTATACAGAAGAAGTATCAGATGTAGATTATGAACATGGTTCAGGATATTTTGATCATAAAAATCTTACAGAAGATAAGCTGAGACAGGTAACAGCTCATTATTATGGAAGTATTACACATATGGATCATCATATTGGGCGTTTAATAGAAGCATTAAAAGCTAAAGGGCTTTATGAAGATACTTTAATCGTTTATACAAGTGATCATGGAGAGTATTTAGGGTTCCACCATATGCTACTAAAAGCTAATTATATGTATGATCCATTAGCTAAGGTACCACTTATTATTAAATATCCTAATAATGAATATAAGGGGGAAATCAATGAGCAAATAAGTTGCAATATTGATCTTGCTCCAACTTTCCTTACACAAGCTAATTGCCAAATACCATGGACCATGAAAGGGCTTAATTTATCAAACCAAGAAGTGGGAAGAGAAATGACAATATGTGAAGGCCTTAGAGTAGATATGTGTAATGGTGTTCTTGAAAGATACTATGAATACATGGTAAGAAGCAAAGATTATAAACTTATTATCAGTAAAAACTTCAATCATTATAGATTCTTCGATCTTAAAAAAGATCCATATGAATTAAATGATGTAGCAGCAGACTTACAATACAAAGAAGAAATTGAACGACATAAAGCATTTTTAGCACAAACAATGACATTTGATGCACTCACACCAATCTATTTAAATGAAGAAGAAAAAGTGTTTATAGAAGATAAGAAACCTGATTTAGATAAGCGAAGAGAAGTAGAGGAATATTTCAAATTAAAAGTGCCTTACGAGAAAGAGTAGGCTAGGGGGAACAAATGAAACAGCCAAACATATTACTCATATTATGTGACCAATTTCGTTGGGATTGCTTAAGTGTAATGGGGCACCCAACCGTTGAAACACCAAACTTAGATACATTAGCTAATGAAGGTGCACTTTTTACCAATGCTTATACGCCAGCACCGAGTTGTGTGCCAGCAAGAGCGAGCCTCTTTACAGGCATGAGCCCTAATCAAACAGGTTTTATAGGGTATCAAGATGGGACAGAGTGGAACTTCCCTAATATGTTGCCAGAAGTTTTACGTAACTCGGGCTATCAAACGCATTGCGTAGGAAAAACACATTTCTTCCCGCAACGTAAGCATTGTGGATTTGAAGGACTAGAGTCTTATGAGGCATGGCAAGTATTTGGTCATCACTATGTTAATGACTACCATGAATGGCTTGCGGACAAGACCGGTAAGGTGATGGATGAATTACATCATGGGTTAGATGATAATAGCTGGAATGCTAGACCAAGTACATTACCGGAAGAGTTACATAACAATACATGGGTTGTGACAAAAGGGTTAGAGTTCTTGAAGAAGCGAGATAGAACAAGACCATACTTCTTAAATTTATCTTTCCATAGACCACATCCTCCGATAGATCCACCACAATTCTATTGGGATGAGTATATGAAAAAAGAATGTGAACAGGTACCTGTAGGAGATTGGGCAGCTAAACATGATAAACCCGTTAGAGGGCTTGATACTTGGGAAGGTCATTTAGATGAGGGGAAATTAAGAAGAACACGCCTTGTTTATTACGCTCAAATTGCTCACATTGATACACAAATAGGAAGATTAATTCGTAGCCTTAAATATCAAGGTGAAATGCCAGATATGATTATCTTTACTTCAGACCATGGAGAGATGCTCGGTGACCATCATCTATTTAGAAAAACCTATGCTTATGAAGGTAGTGCAGCAGTGCCATGTATTATATGGACTAAAGATAAGGCGTATAGAAGTAAAGAAGAAACACCAATAGTCTTACAAGACTTATACAGTACTATATTAGGATATGCTAATATACCGCAGCCGGATTATGTAGATGGATGCAATTTAATGCCATTATTAAATCATGAGAGCCAAGCTGATGTAGGTAAAAATATATTTGATAGAAAGTGGATTCATGGAGAGCATGCAAGGTGCTACAGTCCAGATGAAGCAATGCAATTTATGACTGATGGTAAGACCAAGTACATTTGGTTTACTCATACAGGAGAAGAGCAATTATTTGACCTTGAAAAAGATCCTTATGAATGTCATGAATGTTCAAAGGATGGAGCCTATAAAGAAGTAATTTTAGAATGGCGTAAGCGAATGATAGATTATTTAGCTACAAGAGAAGAAGACCATTTATCAGATGGAAAAGAACTAATAACAGGCCTATTACCTGTTAAGAGAAAGGGGATACATCAATGAAAAAGTATAACATTATTTTGATTACAACAGATCAACAACGTTATGACACAGTAGGTGAGCTTGCACCAGATTATATGCGTATGCCACATACTCAGTATCTTATTAACCAAGGAATTAGCTATACCAATGCTAATGCCCAATGTCCACTGTGTGTACCAGCACGTATTTCTATTATGAATGGGAAGTTTCCTCAGACAACAGGTTCTACAACAAACTGTGAGACAACAGATGTGATGGGAACACGTGATACCTTACCAGACCTTATGAGACAAGCAGGTTATCAAACCATTGCAATAGGAAAGATGCATTTTGGACCACAACGTGCAAAACACGGATTTGATGAAATGATTATTCCTGATGACTACTACAGACAAATGCAACGTAGTGGAAGCCTGATTCAACCAATGCATCACGGAATGGGACAAAATGAGATTTATCCAGCACTTTCTACTGTACCAGAACCAATGACATTGACTTCTTGGATATCAGAACAATGTGTAGAATACATAAGAGATAGACGTGACCCGTCTCAACCATTCTTTATGTGGTGTTCTTACTCTAAGCCCCATCCACCTTTTGATCCACCAGAACCATACTATTCAATGTATCGAGGTGAAGAGATAGCAGATCCTGTATTTGGAGATTGGTCAGATGATGAACATGCACCTCTTGCTTTTAAACGACTTAGACAAATGTGGGGATACGATAAAATTAGTCCAAAGATCATAAAAGAAGCAAAGGCTGCTTATTATGGCTTGCTCACTCAAATTGATTACAATATGGGACGGATTTTCTCTGCGCTTCAAGACTTTGATATGCTTAAAGATACCATTATCCTTTTCACTTCAGACCATGGAGAATACTTAGGAGACCATCACACAGCAGCCAAGTTCTTCTTACATCAAGCATCTACTCATGTACCATTTATTTTAAGACTCCCACCATCAATGGGGCATAAGCTAGGTGGAACAAAACAAGATATCCCTGTAACTCATGCAGATATCTTACCAACCCTTGTAAATCTAGCAGGTGGGACAGTACCTGAAGATGTAGATGGACAAGATCTTATGGCAGTACTTGAAGGGAAAGAAAAGCCAAGACAATACGTAGAGATGGTATCACAAATGGGCATGTTAGAGTCCATAGGTATTACAGACGGGGAATTTAAATACATGTGGTACTTAGAAGATCAATGCGAGCAACTCTTTGATCTTATCAATGATCCACAAGAACTTAAAAACCTTGCAGGATTAGAAGCATATAAAGGGGTTCAAGAAGAACTTAAACAAGCTTTAATTGAAAGTGAACAAACTAAGAAATTAAACTACGTTAAAGATGGTAAGCTCACAACTATAGAACCACTTCATGACGATGAAAGACATAGAAGAGCGAATCCATGGCCAGGGTATCATACAGAATACTGCGATATTGATGTAAAACATTAAGTAAGTGAGGGTGTGCTGGTATGAATATTGTATTCCAACTTCTAGTCCTCGACCTTTAAGACAGGCTAAGTTCATTCCATCAAACTAACGGGCAAAAACTCGGAAAAGAAGTTCACTTTTCCTCAAACACTTGCCCTAAAATCAGCTTGATTCCATTTACTAAGCCTCTCTAAAAAGTCTGCGGAGGAAGTTTCCATACAATACCTCCCAGCATCCCATCACTTAGTCAGCCCCCCGGAAGAGAAAAAAGGAAGTAACGTTCTTTTATCTTCCGGGGTACATTGCTGAAAGTGAAGGGCCTTAAGCAGAAGTGGGTTCTGGAGTAAACATTTACCCATCAAGCTAGGTAAGGCTACTAAAATAAGTTCACTACTTGGGAGAAGGTAAGTATACAATACCTCCCCAGCAACCCATCACTTAGCAAGCCCCCCTGGAAGAGAAAGAAGGAAGTACCGTCCCTCTCACTTCCACGGGCGCATCACTGAATGTGAAAACATAGTGGAGTGAGTAGAGTAGGTTAGGGATGCGTGGGTAATATACCTGTAGCTTTTTTCGAGAGTGGGCTTAGAAAGTGTTAATGAATACGAAGGTAGGGTTTTGCACGAATGTCTGAGCGTAAGCGAGTTTTCGTGCGTTCTACCTGAGAATGAATTTACACTTTCTTAGTCTGCTTGAGCAAAAGCGAAAGAGATAGTGCACGCGTAGCACTAACCCAACCTCAACAAACACCTATAAGTTTTCACTACATCCAAGTCTAATTAACATGAAAAGAGGGGATTTACATGTCTAAGAAAAAAAATATATTACTCATATTTACGGATCAACACCGCGCAGATAGTTTATCTTGTTACAATCCAAATACACTTTGCAAGACACCTCATATCGATGCTTTAACAAGTGAGAGTGTTGTATTTAATAATGCTTATACAACTTGTCCTGTGTGCTCTCCAGCGAGAAGTTCTTTAATGTCAGGTTCTTATCCATCTAAAACAGGTATGGAAAGTAACTTATATCAATCAGGTTGTAGAACACATGAACTTCAGGATACACCACATCTTTTAAGTCGTAGACTACAAACAGTGGGCTATAACTTAGGATATACAGGTAAGTGGCACCTTGGTGTGGGTAGTGACAAACAAGCAAGTGCGGAAGGTAGAAGTATTGTAGCTCAACAAGAAAAAGGATTTATGGATAGTGCAGCTTATGAGCATTATGGCACATTACCAACAGATGTAGGGTTTGTGGGAGATGATTTCCCAGGACATGGTGGTGGTGGATGGACTTATCCAGAGTTCCATCAGTACTTAAAAGATAACAATCTAGAAGTTAAGATGATTAATAAAGGAAATGGTAATCGTGCAGGTGACCATTCAACTTGGGCAGAGGTTGTATCACCAATAGAATCTACTATCGAATACTACTTAACAGAAAGAGCGATTACACTCATTGATGATTTAACAGGAGAAGACAAACCTTTCTTCTTTGCACTTAACTTCTGGGGACCACATGAACCGTTCTATGCACCAACTAAGTATTTAGATCTATATAGAGATATGGCTATTCCAGAGTCACCTTCCTTTAGAGAAGATGCTAAAAGTATGCCAAAGATTTATGAACTTCTTAGAAGACCAGAACATGACTGGAGCTTCTTCCAAAATACATTAAGACATTACTATGCATGTATTTCTCATATTGATGCACAAATAGGACGTTTAGTAGAGCATCTTAAGGCTAAAGGACTTTATGAAGATACAGTTATTATCTTTGCAGCTGATCATGGAGATAATCAAGGATGTCATGGTGGACTTGAGAATAAGTCTTACAGTATGTACAATGATACAACGAATATTCCTTTATTTATTAAACCAGCAGGAGAAAGTATTACACCATATACTCAAACAGCATTTGCCTCAACAGTAGATATCTATGCAACTATATTAGACTTAGCAGGTTATGTACCTACAGATAACTATGGTTATGGTGATGGTAGAACACTTACAAGATTCCTACAAAGTGAAAGCAAAGAAGGATGGGCAAATGATATTGTGACAGAAGGTATGGGTGCCTTTGACGTTGTAGCGACTCAACGTATGTATAGACAAGATCAATATAAGTACATCTTTAATGGAGCAGGCGAAGATCAACTCTTTAATTTAGAAGAAGACCCATATGAAATGAATAACCTAATTAAAGATGAAAAGATACAAGATAAACTTATGGAACTTAAAAATGACTTTGCAGATTGGATGAGTGCACATAATGATCCAGTGCGCCATGCATTTTGTAAGATTAATCGTATAAAGGAGTGGGAATTATAGTATGCCACCGATTCATTTACTGATAAAACCAGCATCTAGTGGATGTAATCTAGCTTGTAAATATTGTTTCTACTATGATGTAAGTGATAACAGACAAGTAAAGTCTTATGGAAGAATGACAAAAGAGAATTTAGAGGTACTTGTTGAAAAGGCAATGACACATGCTGAGGGAAGTTGTACTTTTGCTTTCCAAGGAGGTGAACCTACTTTGGTAGGTTTAGACTTCTATGAAGCGCTTATAGCTTATGAAAAGAAATATGCAAGACCAGGATTACAAGTGTCTAATGCCATTCAAACAAATGGTACATTAATTGATGAAGAATGGGCCAAGTTCTTTGCAAAGAATAAATTCTTAGTAGGCCTATCATTAGACGGTATAAAGGATGTTCATAATGAACTTAGATTAGATAGAAATAGAGAAGGAACTTTTGAACGTGTACTTGAAACAACAAAGCTTTTTGATAAGCATAAAGTGGAATATAATATTTTAACTGTTGTTACGAGACAAGTGGCTGAAAATATTAAAGAGATCTATGATTTTTATTTAGAAAATAATTTTAGATATATGCAATTCATTCCTTGCTTAGATGAAATTCATGAAGAAAAGGGACAAAAAGATTATTCTCTTACACCAAGATTGTATGAGAAATTCCTCATGGACCTTTTCGATAAATGGTATGAAACCATTAAAAAAGGAGAGTTTATATATATCCGCTACTTCGAAAACTTACTTCAAGTTATGTTAGGTTACTATCCAGAAGCATGTGGTATGATGGGGACCTGTACATACCAATATGTAATCGAAGCAGATGGGGGCGTATACCCTTGTGACTTCTATGTAATGGATGAGTATAAAATAGGAAATATGCTTCATGATGACTTTAAATCTATAGAAGCAAAAAGAACGCAAATAAGATTTATTGAGCAGTCACAATGTAAAGACTCAGGATGCCTCAAATGTAAGTGGTACAACATGTGCCATGGTGGATGTAGAAGAGATAGAGATAAGTTTGAAGATGGAAAAATGGGACGTAATTACTTCTGTACATCCTATAAAACCTTCTTTAAATATAGCTATCCAAGGCTACAAGAAATAGGGCAAATGATTCTTAAAAGAAGATAAAAAAGGTACATTTTGGTTGACTTAACTAAAGTTAACAAAGCGAATAATAAAAAAGTAACAAAAAGATACAAAAAGCTATTCTAAAGCAAAAAAATCTTGTATAATAAACCTATAACAATAAACCATACTTTAATGAATAAACAGAGAGGATTTGACTCATGGAAAAACAATTACCACAATCAATGCAAAATCTCCTTGAAGAAGTAAGAACAAAATTAGCAGGTGATGAAAAACTTATTAAAATGTTTGAAAACTGCTATACAAATACTTTAGATACTACTGTTAAAAAAATGGAAGACGGTACTACATACGTAATCACAGGAGACATCCCAGCGATGTGGCTTAGAGACTCTGTATGTCAGCTTAGACCATACTACGTATTAGCAGAAAAAGATCCAGAAATCGCAGATATGATCGAAGGTCTTGTAAGAAGACAAATGAAATATATCTTAATTGATGCTTATGCAAATGCTTTCAACGAAGAAGCAAACGGAAACTGTTGGGAAAAAGATGAAACAGATCAATGTGATTGGATTTGGGAAAGAAAATACGAAATCGACTCACTTTGCTTCCCAGTTCAAATGAGCTACTTATTATGGAAAAACACAGGTAGAACAGCTCAATTCGATGAAGAATACGTAAAAGCTATCTACCGCATCATTGAAGTATTTAGAACAGAACAAGATCATGAAAACAAATCACCATACAACTTCATCAGACATGGTTGCTACTACACAGATACATTATCAAGAGATGGTAAAGGTGCTTTAGTTAAATCTAACATCGGTCTTACATGGTCAGGATTTAGACCAAGTGATGATGCTTGTATGTATGGATACCTTATCCCATCAAACATGTTTGCAGAAGTAATCATGGGATACGTAGTAGAAATCGCTACAGAAGTTCTTAAAAATGAAGAACTTGCTAAATTAGCTGCAGAACTTAAAGCAGAACTTAGAGAAGCAATTGAAGCTTATGGTACATTATCAAACTACCAATACGGTAAAGTATACGCTTACGAAGTAGATGGTTTCGGCCAATACAACATCATGGATGATGCAAACCTTCCAAGTCTTCTTTCAATCCCATACATCGGATACGTAAATGAAGATGATGAAGTATACCAAAACACAAGAAAAATGATCCTTAGCGAAATGAACCCATACTTCTACAAAGGTGCAGCAGCTCAAGGTATCGGTAGCCCACATACACCAGTAAACTACATCTGGCACATCTCACTTGCTATGCAAGGTTTAACATCAAACGATATGGAATACAAAAAATCTATTCTTGAAATGATGAAAAACACAGATGGTGGCAAAGAATTAATGCACGAAGGATTCAATGTAGATGATCCAGCACAATACACAAGAGAATGGTTCTCATGGGCAAATGCAATGTTCTGTGAACTTGTACTTGACTACTGTGGATACAAAGTAAAAAGATAATTAGATAAATATTTAGTTCCTATAAAAATAAAGCGTGAAATCAAGTCATTGATTTCACGCTTTATTTTTATCCTAAAATGTTTTATAACTACTTCATAAATTTTTGAATAATTGCTTCTAGTTCCTGCCAATGATGCTCCATATCTTGAACAAGTTTAAACTGAGTACGTGCACGGTCTAAATTATGATTAGGTCTATGTATTTTGAAATACGTATCACCTTCTAAATAATCTGTTAAAAAGCGTATACCACATTCAAAAGTAATAATTTTAGCACCTATAAGTAAGGAAGCGATTTCATCATTGGTTAAGTGAGCACCTACTGAGGATAAGAATCCTTCAGTAAAAGCTTCAAAACGATCTAACATAAAGTGAACCTTTGAAAGATCAACCTCATCTTCTGCACCAGAAGTTGCCCCTGTACGAATACAATCACCAAAGTCATAAGCTACAAGACCAGGCATAACAGTATCAAGATCAATAACACAAATACCTTTTTGAGTATAAGCATCTATCATAATGTTATTGATTTTAGTATCATTATGAGTTACGCGTAGAGGCAGTTTGCCAGACTCATAAAGGTCAATAAGACTAGAGGCATCTTGTTCATGACTTAGAACAAAATCAATTTCAGCAGGGATAGTTTTAGCGCGTCCAACACAATCGTTTTCAAGTGCATTAAGAAAGTTATTGAAACGATTTTTGGTATGATGGAAATAAGGAATGGTTTCATAAAGCTTAGAAGCATCAAAATCTAGAAGAAATCTTTGAAATTCACCAAATTTATACGCTGCATTATAAAACACTGTGTTATTTGGGACGATATCATAAGAGATAGCATCAGTAATAAACACATAAGCACGCCAATAGTATCCTTCTTTATCAAGAAAGTAGCTAGTATGAGCATGTGTAGGTATAAGAGTTAAGACCTCACGCTCTATATCACCACCTTCAGCAAGTACTTTTTGTTGAAGATGAGCACATACAGCTTGGATATTTTCCATAAGAGTTTCAGGAGACTTGAAAATATGATGATTGATACGTTGAAGAATATAGTTTTTAGGTGCATTAGTAGTTACAAGAAAAGTATCGTTAATATGCCCATTTCCAGTAGGAGTGATAGATATAAGCTCGCCTTCAAATTGAAAGTGAGAAAAAACTTTATCAGCATTAAAGGTATTCATAGCTTAATCCTCCCATAATTTATTTGGATAGACACCTTGGCTTTGTAAATGCTTAATAGCATTTACCACAACAGGCTTATCTTCTTTATAGGTAACACCATACCATTTATCTGATGAGTGGAGTACCTTCACGGTAGCAGATTGATTTTGAATTAATGAATTAACAACTGAAGGTAAGAAGTATTCAGACTTTAAAGGATTAGTTACAAGTGCTTCTTCTAAAAATGGTTTAAAGGCTTTTTCGAGTTCAGTGAAAATACTAGGGGTAAAGCCCCATAGATTCATGGAAACAATAGAATCTTTACATACAGGTGTCCAGATATCATCTTCTAAGAATTGTACAGTTTTTTCATGATAAGCAATATGTGTACGTTCACAAATAGAAGTTAAGTAGGTATTATTGACTTCACAAACACCACGAGCTACGTGTCCATGTTCAGTTAAAGTATTTTCTAATGAGTAACCAACCATACAATAATTATAGGTGTGATTATCTTGAGCAGTTTGAAGGAAGTCATACATAGCCTTAAAAGCATGTTCGCCATAGAAGTCATCTGCATTAATTACTGCAAAAGGTTCATGGACAATATCTTTACAAGCTAGAATAGCATGACCTGTACCCCAAGGTTTAGTACGATCAGCTGGAGCTGTGAAGCCTTCAGGAAGGTTATTGATATCTTGGTAAGCGTATGTAGTTTCTATAAATTGGCCGATGCGATTACCGATAGCTTCTTGGAATTCTTCTTCATCTTGTTTTTTGATAATAAATACAACTTTTTTAAAACCAGCCTTAATAGCGTCGTAAATAGAAAAATCAATAATTAATTCTTTATGTGAGCCTACAGGATCGATTTGTTTTAAACCACCATAGCGGCTTCCCATACCTGCGGCCATAATAACTAAAATAGGTTCTGACATGATAATTCACCTTTCGAGTTCATTTAATAGTTTATAAGTATAAAAATAAGTTTAGGTATAGAGTTAATCTAACCATTTTATGAAGCAATCATTTTGTGAGATAAGCCAAGTTTTAAGCTGAGCTTCTAATAGAGGAACAATGGTTTGATATTCAACAGTATTTTCAGCAATTGGATTAAGTTGATAAGGATCCGCTTTGAGATTGTACAAGTAACGAGTAGGTGTAGTACACTCAGGGAGATAACCAACATGAATAACAAAGCTATAGTCTCTGGTACGAATACCGCGCCATCCCCAATCTTTAGGATCTAAGTGTGCGGCATCAAATTGCTCTTGAAAAACAGTACGTCCTGGAAAGGCACATATGTAGCCGACTTTATCTGAAGGACCGTGTAAGTCATTGGAGGTAAGATAGGTAGCGACACTTTGTCCTTGGAGTGTATTTGGTTTAGGAATACTTAATAGATCTAGTAATGTAGGCATAATATCTGTTGTATCTAGAACAATGTCTGACGTACCAGCGGTTAAAGTACCATTTTTCCAGTGTAGGATAAATGGAATACCTATGGATTCTTCATACCAAACATGCTTTGCCATAAGACCATGAGATCCCATCATATCGCCGTGATCAGCAGTGATTATGATAAGCGTATCCTCGTAAACGTTATTAGCTTTAAGACAATCTACAAGTAATCCAATATGTTCATCTAAACCAGTAATTGCAGCAAAGTATTGCTTGGTCATGATTTCTAGCTCAGCCTGGTTATAGGTTTGAGGTTCGTGTGTATGATAGCCGATAGTATCATAAATGACATTTTTTCTAGGTGAAAGTGGTTTATCCTTATAGAGGTTTAGATATTTTTCGGGCACAAGATCATAGGGACTATGTGGTGGATTATATGACAAGAATAAAGCAAAGGGACTATGATGATGTGTATTGATATAGTCAATAGCTACAGAGGTCTCGTGTGTGATAGACCATTCATTAACTTTAATTTGCTCTGGACTGTCAGCCCAATAGTGTGGCGTAAGATGATGATCATCTGCTCCGTAGGAATACCAAAAGTCGAAGTTGTGGCGCTTAGGGCCAGGTGGTGTATAGGCATCCCAGTCATGTGCTCCAGATAAAGGATGAGGAGTATGATTTTGTTCAGGAACATCTAGATGCCATTTTCCGATGTAACCTGTTTGATAACCATAAGTTTTTAGAAGATCACTTAAACAGATTTCTTCATCTTTAAGAGTGATATCAAGACCTGTTTTACAGTTAGTATAAACACCATTAGAGAGAGGATATTTCCCTGTGAATAAAGAACCACGATAAGGGGAACAGAGTGGGCAAGAACTGATTGCTTGGGTAAGAACTGTTCCGCTTTGGGCTAAGCGGTCTATATTAGGTGTAAAGATAGAATCTTGATTAGAAAAACCAGTTGATTGCCTTCGCCATTGGTCAGCGAAAATAAAAAGAAGATTAGGTTGTTTCTTCAAAAGATTAGCCTCCTTTATAGGTAAGATGATTATAGTATATAAAGAAAGAAAAGCATTGTAAGTCATAGCTTTTTAAGTTTATCTACAAAAACAAATAAAAGATAATGCCTAATAGAAAAGATAGATTAAATAAATAAGTAGGTAGGTGGAAATGAATATATACACTCATGTGCTTGCGGCAAGAAGATAAATATAAAAAGTAAACAAAAAAATATATGTAAAATAAAATTTAATATATAAAATCACTACGAAAAAGGATGATAACTGTAAAAGTGTATATGAACTTTGTTAATTAAGATAGTTTTTTGAGGTAAATGATTCTAGAATGAATTTAAGCTTTTTAGCTAAATTGAAGAACAGAACCATAAATTAGAAACATTAAAGGAGAAGAAGATGATGAAACTAAATTTAAGATGTATTTCAGCTTTAACTTTAGCCAGCATGATGGGACTTACAGGATGTTCAACAACTACAAGTAAAGATGCTTCAAATGTATCAGGAGAGAAGAGTGTAGCGAGTACAGCTGTTGAATCCAAAGAGGCTGTAGCGTTAGATCTTTTTTACTATGATGCAATTAGAACATTTAGAAGCGATTCACCTTTATGGAAGTACATTCAAGAACAAAACAATATTATCTTAAATGGTGTAGCACCAACTACACCAGGCGCAGATCCTAATGAACAATTTAATCTTATGTTAGCTTCAGGAGACTTAGCAGATATTATCCATGCATCAAAAGATAATATGAATAAAAATGCGAGTAAATTACTTATGCCATTAGATGATCTTATTGAAGAATATGCACCAAATCTTAAGGCTGCTTTAGATTCAGACCCAATTATGCGCTCTGCTTCAACTAGCCCAGATGGTAAAATTTATTATATTCCATATTTACCAGATGGAGAGGTATCTGAAGTTCTATTCATTCGTAAAGATTGGTTAGATAAGTTTAACCTTGAAGTACCAACTACAGTAGCAGCATACGAAGAAGCTATAAGAACTTTTAGAGAAAACGATGCAAATGGAAATGGAAAAAAAGATGAAATAGGCTATTTTGATAGAGATAATAAGATAGGAATTTGGGGTATTATTAACTTCTATGGTGCAGCACAAGAGCCTTATGTTGTAGATGGTGTAGTTAAAAATGATAAATATACACCAGAATTTAAAGAAGTTATTAAAAACGTAGCACGTATATATAAAGAAGGTCTTATTGACCCTGAAATCTATACAAGAGGTAAAAATGCTAGAGAGTACATGTTCATACAAAATATTGGTGCTTCAACTGTAGATTGGATAGCATCTACTGCCAAATTCCAAAAAATGTATCAAGAACAAATACCAGGTTTAGAATGGGCACCTATTTTACCACCTGCATCTCCTAGTGGAGAAGTTAGAACACAATATTCAAGAGAAAAAGTATCAGAGTGGGTATGGGGAATTTCAACAGCTTGTAAAGATCCTGTAGCAGCTATCAAATTATTTGACTACATGTTCACAGAAGAAGGAAGAAGGACAATGAACTTTGGTCTTGAAGGTATTACATATGATATGGTTGATGGTAAACCACAATTTAAAGAAGAAGTACTTAATGCTGATGATACAGTAACTAACCAACTTCTTGATTTAGGTTATGCATCTGTTGGGTACAAACAAGACTTTGAATATGAAAGACAATGGACTGATGAACTTGCACTTAAAGGAATAGAAGTCTATACAGAAGCTAAACCATTCTTAGATATTATTAGTAACTTAGGATTAAGTTACACAGAAGAAGAATCAAAAATTATTAGTGAGAAAAATCCAGCATTAAAATCTTATACAGAAGAAATGGTGCAAAAATGGATTTTAGGTAGTGAAGATATTGATGCAAGCTTTGATAAATATCTTGAAAAGGCTAATAAGCTAGGCGCACAAGAGCTTTTAGATATTCAACAAGCTGCTTATGACAGAATTTATAAATAGAATAATCAACTAAAAAAGATACGGCCTATTTGGCCGTATCTTTTTCTAATATGTACTTTTGATATTGTCCAGGAGACATCCCCACATACTTTTTGAAGAGGCGTATAAAAGTATTAATATTTACGAAGCCAACTTCACAAGATAAATCCTTAATTTTGATAGAAGAAGAGGTATTCAACAATTGTTTAGCACATTCAATACGGTAAGCATTGAGGTAGTCTTTGAAGTTATGACCAGTTTTTTCTTTAAACAGTACACCAACATAGTTAATAGCTAAGTTAAATTCATTAGCCATATCTGTAAGAGAAATATCATGTTGATAATGTGTATGGATATACTCGAAGAATTTATGTTCCATATCATTTTTTGGTTCTTCTTGAACAAGCAGAGTATAATACTCTTCAAATAAATCATAGAGAATAGTTTTTACTTCATTTTTATCAGTTGTTTGTAATAGCTCTTGGAGGATTAAATCTGTATCTTTATAGGAACTAGAAAGTCGATTAAGTTGATTACACATAAGCGTTAGAAATTGATTATAGAATTCATGTGAAAGCTTACGTTTAAGTATATTTTCGGTAAGAATCATATCAACTAAATTTAAAAATTCTACTTGATTTTGTGACTTTAAGTGGTAAAGTAGAAGCTTTTGATCTTGTTCAGTAAAAGTATAGGATACAGGCAATTTAATGTTAATATTTTCCTCTAATAAAAGATTAGATTGATTTAAAATAGTATTATTTTTTGTTAATTGATTAAGATAATAAAACTTAGAGCTTACTTCATTGAGTTCTAAAACCTTAGTAATAATCAAAAAGTAAGATGCTAGATTTGTTCTAAGAGGTTTAAGTGAACTATAAAGGTCTTCTCGATGAATTGTATTTATAAAAATTACATAAGTAGTTTCAGAAACCATAAGTACTTTGAAAGTTGATGCAGGATAAATAGGACTTAGGAGTTCTTCTAAATATATTTTAGAAATAGGTGAATGATTGCTACAGTTTGGTTTTAGAGTAACTAAAATCATTAAAAAAGAATCATCGAGAATGTGTAAGTTATGCTTATGGAGCATTTCTTTTATATTGTTATTTTTTACACCATAAATAACCTCTTTTAATAATAAGGCTTGTGATTCTAATATTTTGTTCATACGATTTGCTTTAATACGCTGAACCTTTTTATAGAAGAAACGTATAGTTAGAAGTAATGTGATGATAATTGATATAAGTAGTATGAGATTAGTGATCTTGTAAATAGGTCTCTCAAATCTTTTTATATGTGGTGTAGCCTTATAAACAAGAGGTAAGGCAGTAGATGTATAAAGTAAATCCTCTTTTTCATAATTAGATACGGATTCTAGATATATTTCAAAGTCAAAAGGTGCATTGTACGGAATAAAGCTATCAATTAAGCAGTTTTTATTAAATAGTACAAAAGATACAGGATGCTTAAGTAAATTACTATTTTTAGTTAGATACAGCACATAATTCTGAGAAGTACTTTCGATTATGAGGCTTGAGTAACTTTTATCCGTTGAGACACTGTGTATAAAGTCATAGATTTCTTGTGTATTAGTGAAATGATAATAATTCAAGAAAAAATCTAAATTTGATGTACCTAAATTAGAAAGCAGTAAATCAATATGACTATTATAAGTACCAATATATGTATCATAATTTGTGATGACATTATAAGACTTAGAAAAGAGATTATAAGCATCTAAAGTTATAGAAGGACTGAAGGAATCTTGATCTAGAAAATCAAGATTTTCTTTTGAGACACTCAGTTTAGTGAGTATGTCTAGGGTTTTTGAAAGGCTTTGGTCCAGGGAGCGCACCGAATTTTCTATTTGGTTGAAAGTTGACTTATATACTCTTTGTTCTTGATGAATGCGTATACCTAAAGTTAAGGTTAAGATAAGTAAGCATAGTAAATAAGGTATAAATGAAAATGTGTGATATAAGGCAGATTTGGAAAATTTAAAAGATAATTTCATAAAGCTAGATCCTCCCCTGTTAAAAATAATGAATAAGCTAAAACATATCACTTATAGAAAATATGCTTATGTTAACATTGCCTTATAATGATATATCTAAAATATATAAAGTTCAATAGTATATACAAAAAAATAAAGTATATATTATAAAATTGATAAATTTTAAATGTAATATTAAAAAATGTAGATATAAAAGTTATGTATAATGCCTTAAAATGAGTTCAAACAAATTGAATATACAACAATTTGTAACAAGACTATGGATAAAAAAATATATTTAGAAGGAGAAGAGTGAATGGAAGCATGTACGGAGAAAACAGTAAAAACTAATATGAAAAACAAGGTACTAATAAATTTGGGACAATTAAAAGTAAGTGTGGTTAATCATTGGATGTTATATTTATTGATTGTACCTTTTTTAATTTGGTATGCCATTTTTATGTATAAGCCTATGTACGGGTTGCAAATTGGATTTAAAGATTATGATATTTTATCAGGTATTACACAAAGTCCATTTGCAGGCTTTAAACATTTTAAAGAATTTTTGACAGATGAGTTTTTTTGGAGGGCATTTAGAAATACCATTATGATTAGTATATATGATTTGGTATTCGGTTTCCCAGCACCTATTATTTTAGCCCTTATGCTTAATGAAATGAAAAGTGTAAGGTTTAAAAAGGCAATTCAAACAATCACTTATTTACCACATTTCATTTCAATAGTTGTTATTGCAGGGTTGGTAACAAACTTTTTAGCACCATCAGGCTTAATTAATAATATAATTGCAGCACTTGGCGGGGAAAGAACTTATTTCCTAATTCAGCCAGAGAACTTTAGAGGAATCTATACAGGAATGAATGTATGGAAAGGAATAGGATTCAGTGCAGTTGTATATATATCAGCTTTATCTGGAGTTGATTCTCAATTATATGAAGCAGCTAGTATAGATGGTGCGGGAAGATTTAAACAGTTATGTCACGTAACGTTACCATGTATTAGGCCAACAATTATGGTAATGCTTATTCTTAAGATAGGTCAACTTTTATCTGTTTCTTATGAAGCAATTTTACTACTCTATCAACCAAGTACTTATCAAACAGCAGATATTGTTAGTACATATGTTTATAGAACAGGTATGGTAGAAGGAAGATATGACTTTGCAACAGCAGTAGGTCTTACTAATTCTATTATTGCATTTGCACTCGTTTATATAAGTAATAAGATAAGTAAAAAATATTCTGATACAAGTATTTTCTAAGGAGGAGGAACAATATGATAGCAAGTAAAGGTGATAAGATTTATACAGCTATAATAGGCGTGTTTTTAACTGTTATAGCATTACTAACATTATATCCATTTTGGTACGTTTTAATAGCTTCATTAAGTTCTGGTAAAGCAGTAGCAGAAGGGAGTGTTTACCTTTATCCTATTCAAACAACTTTTGGGGCTTACAAAGAACTCATTTTTAAACCGGAAATTTGGAGTGGCTATGCGAATAGTATTTTTATTACTGTAGTAGGTACTGTAATTAGTATGACACTTACAATTTGTGGAGCATATCCGTTATCTAAGACATATTTTAAAGGCGGAAAGACTATTAACTTCTTAGTAGTATTCACTATGTGGTTTCAAGCAGGAATGATTCCTACATATTTAAACTTTATTGAGTTAGGACTTAGAAATACATGGGGAGTTATTATAGGACTAGCCATTAATACTTTCAATGTTATCTTAATGATCAACTTCTTTAGGGGTGTACCTAAGGCACTTGAAGAAGCAGCAACAATCGATGGAGCGACTGATTTACAAGTATTAACTAAAATTTTCTTACCTCTATCTAAACCAGCACTGGCAACGATTAGTTTGTTTTATGGAGTATCTAGATGGAATGGTTATTTTTGGTCTATGATTTTAATTCGTGATGAGAATAAATATCCTCTAAATGTTTGGTTAAAGTCTTGGATTGTAGAAAATAATATGGTCAATGAAGTGGGAAGTAAGATGACATCTACATACTCAGCAGAAACCTTTATCTACGCAACAATTATTATCGCAGTTGTACCTATGATGATTCTTTATCCATTTGTTCAAAAATACTTTGTACAAGGTGTTATGGTTGGAGCTGTTAAAGAGTAAAGGGAGGGAGAAAGTTGCCTGCGTTTAAAACATTAAGAAATAAATGGAAAGAGATATTAATTGGCGAAAGTAGTACAAAGCCTATAACTATTTATGAGAAACGAATTATAGATGATTTAGATAAGCGTGTAGAGTCTATTGTAGCAATGTTATGCCAAGATAAAAATAGAATCTACCTATGGAAAGATGAAGCAGACTTTACAAATTCTCAGTGCCAGACCAACAATTATAGAAGAGTTTTGGAAATGAGTAAGGCCTATAGTATGCAAGGCAGCCATTATTATAAAAGTGAAATGCTATTAAAGGCTATAGAAGAAGCGTTAAGTTTTCTATATGAGCATAGTTATAATGCAAATCAGGCTTATCACTATGGGAATTGGTGGAATTGGGAAATAGGAACACCTATTACTTTACTTAATATTATGACCTTGCTAGGAGATGATCTAAGTAAAGATGAACGTCATCAATATTGCGAAGTGATAGACTACTATCAACCAGATCCTAGATATTCTGGTGAACGTTCTTCAAATGAAAGGCTTAAAAAAAGGATTTCTGTTGGAGGAAATCGTGTTGATACAGCTAAAATAGCAATTTTACTTGGAATACATACAGAAAATACTTTATTAATTAAGCAAGGAAGAGATGCTCTAAGCAGTGTTTTTGAAGTTAAAGATTATAAACCAACAGAAAGATTCATAGAAAAAAGAGATGGACTTTATAGAGATGGATCTTTTATTCAACATAGGGATGTAGCTTATACAGGAACATATGGGAATGTTATGCTTGGTGGATTAGGTGAAATGCTTTGTCTATTAAATGATAGTGAATGGCATATTACCGACCCACATATAGAAAATATTTATCAAATGATAGATAAAAGTTTTATTCCTATTATTTATAAAGGGCATGGAATGGATTGTGTTAATGGAAGGGGGGCATCTAGGCAACAATATCGGAATAATGGAACAGGACATATGATTATGACATCGATGTTATGGTTTTGCCAAGTTGCACCTCAAAGGTATAGAGATAGATATAAGGAAAGAATCAAGTACTGGTTAAAAACAGATAAAGTCAGCTCTTACATAGAAAAAAGTACAGAGATTGCAAGTGTACGCATGGCACTTGCAATCTTAGAAGATGATAAGATTTCTGCAGCGGCAGAGTTAGAAGGAAATTTTGCGTATAACTATATGGATCGTATGATTCATCATAGAAAGCACTTTGCGTGTGCACTGAGCATGAGTTCTTGGCGTATTAGAACTTATGAAACTATGTTAGGAGAAAACAAAAGAGGATTTTATACCGGAGATGGCATGCTTTATATTTATGATGATCATCAAGAAGCATACAATGGTGATTTTTGGGCCACTGTGGATCCATATAAATTAACAGGTATTACAGTGGTAGATAAAGAACTTGAAGATGAGCAAGGAAGTTTCAGAACACCATCAAAATGGGTAAGTGCAATGAGTATAGATGATCTATATGGCATAGCAGGTATGCAGTTAGATAAAAGAGGCATAGATGATGAAACAGATCAGATAGAAAATTTATTAGGAATTGATTTGAAGGCTAAGAAATCCTATTTTATGTTAGATAATGAAATTGTTGCATTAGGATGTGACATTGCTTGTAGTAATCAAGAGCAAGTTGAAACTATTATAGATACACGTAAGATTAATAAGGAAGAAAGAAATAAGATTTATCAAACATCGCGTAGTATTTATATTGAAACAGACAAAGAAAAAACGTCTACAGGATACTACTTTTTGCAAGAACACGACATTGTTATAGAGGAATATACAAGAATAGGAAATTGGTTCACTATTAATGTTAACGGATCTCCAGAAGGTATACGACAAGACTATATGACTCTTGCTATTAACCATGGAAGAATGCCAAAAAACGCAAGTTATGCTTATATTATGATACCGAGTATTACACGGGAGCAGATGGAAAGTTATCAGAAACATGTACCTATTCGTGTTGTTGCCAATGAGGCATCGATGCAGGGCATTCAGTATAAGAATAGAATGATGCTGAATTTCTTTGAAAAGGGTAGTGTACCAGGGATACAAGTAAGTCAGCCTGTTTCCATAGCTTTAAAAGATAATACTAATTATATAGAAGTGACTTTGTGTGACCCAACGAAAGAGTGCGAAGAATCTTTGGATTTAATCCTGGATGGAAACTTTGAGTATGTTGCAGGTGATACAAGTCTAATAGAATTACATCAACAAGAGTCATATATTCATCTAAATATTAGGTGGCAAGAAAAATATGGATTACCTATAACTTTTATTCTTAAAAACAAACTAAATTCAGAGTTGTAGAGGGAGAAAGCGATGAGAAAATTATATGAAACATATGAAGAAGTTACAGCACAAGAAATAGAACAAGCTATTAATAATAGCGTGAAACAAACAAGAAGTGCAATTGAACAATTAGGGAATAAGTTTAAGTCTTGTAATAGTACAGATAATTTTTATGTAGGAACAGATAACTTTGATTGGACAGAGGGATTTTATACAGGAGAAGTATGGATCGCTTATGAATTAACAGGAGATGAATTGTTTAAAAAAGTAGCCTTAGAGCAGGTGGAGAGCTTTCTAGAGAGAATAGAGAAACGTGTGATGGTGAATCATCATGATATGGGATTTTTATACTCTCTTTCATGTGTAGCAGCATATAAACTTGTAGGGTCTGAAAAAGGGAAAAAAGCAGCATTGTTAGCAGCAGATAACCTTATTTCTAGATTCCAAGAAGTTGGAGGCTTTATACAAGCTTGGGGAGAATTAGGAGCAGAGGATAACTATAGACTAATTATAGATTGCTTATTGAATCTTCCTCTTTTATATTGGGCAACAGAGGTAACAGGTGATGAAAAATATGCAAATGTTGCGAAGGCTCATATTACAACTTCACTTAAGGTAATTATGAGGCCAGATTATTCTACTTATCATACACATTTCTTTAATAAAGAAACAGGTGAACCTACATATGGTGTAACATTCCAAGGAAATAGAGATGGATCTGTATGGGCAAGAGGACAAGCTTGGGGGGTATATGGTGTAGCACTAAGTTATAAGTATACACGTAACCCTGAGTATGTAGATACCTTTAAAAAGATTGCTGATTTCTTTATTAGTAGTTTGCCTAATGATTTAGTACCTTATTGGGATTTTGACTTTACAGATGGTTCAACAGAACCAAGGGATGCTTCATCTGCTGCAATAGCAGTATGTGGAATGCTAGAAATGGCTAAATACTTAGAGCAAGAAGATGCAGAGTATTATATAAGCATAGCAAAGAAAATTCTAAAATCTTTAATTGATAACTATTCTGTTCAAGATAGCCATATTTCAAATGGGCAACTTTTACATAGTACATATGCAAGAGACTCTGAATTTAATGGCTGTACCAATAGAGGAGTAGATGAATGCAACACATGGGGAGACTATTTCTATTGTGAAGCACTTATTCGTATGGCAAAGGATTGGGAGCTCTATTGGTAATTTAAATTTTATTGATATATATTATAAGGAAAATTAGTGTACAAAAGTAAAACCAATATATAAAGCTAAAAAAATATATAAGAAACAAAGGCCTAGAATTATAATATAAAAATAATTCTAGGCCTTTGTTTCTTATAAAATAAGTTTATTTATAAGATGCTTGTAAAATAGCTAAAACATCTTTTTTACTAAGTGGGGTAGGGTCAACTGCAAAGAGGCCACCCATAGTATCAACTGCATTGTCTACTAGAGTAGGGAGTTCTTCGTAAGACACATCGTAGTTACTCATTTTAATGTCTGCAACATCACAAGCAACCTGAAGTGCTTTAAGTGCTTCTACAAAATCCATAGGAGATGTGGCATTTTTGTTACCTAGTGCTCTTGCCATATCAATCATGCGGTCATCACATTTTCCGCTTTTAGCAAAGTGTGTATAGTAAGCTACACTGATACTGATAAGTGCAGCACCATGTTCAAAACTTGGATGATAAGCACTAAGGGCATGAGCCATGCTATGTTCAGAAGTACATCCAGATGTAGATTCAACCATACCAGCTAAAGTGTTAGCGAGTGCAACGTTTTCGCGTGCATCTACGTTATTGCCATCTTGTACTGCAGTAGCAAGACTTTTGCCAATAAGTTCAATAGCTTTTAGAGCGTACATATCACTCATGACATAGCTGGTTGTATTAAGATACCCTTCTGTACTATGGAAGAGAGCATCGAAACCTTGATAAGCTGTAAGGGATTTTGGAACAGTGAGCATAAGTTCTGGGTCTACAATAGATAGAACAGGGAAAGTCTTGTCATAGCCAAATCCTATTTTCTCGTTGGTTTCAGACTTAGTGGTTACAGTCCAAGGGTCAGCTTCTGTACCTGTACCAGCTGTTGTTGTAATAGCAATAATAGGAAGTGGATCATTTGGAACAGGGAGTCCTTTACCTGTACCGCCAGATATATAATCCCAGTAATCACCGTCATTAGTTGCCATTACGGCAATAGCTTTTGCTGCATCAATACTACTACCCCCACCTAAACCTACAACAAAGTCGATGTTTTCAGCTTTTGCAAGGGCAGCACCTTCCATCACGTGCTCTTTGATAGGATTAGGTAGAATTTTATTAAATACAATAGAAGATACACCAGCTTTTTCTAATTGTTCTTTTACTCTATCCAAATAACCATATTTAATAACGGATGTACCGTTAGAGGTAACAATTAAAGCACGTTTTCCAGGTAAGTTTTGATTACCTAGTTCGTTTAATTTGCCTTGCCCGAATAAAATCTTAGTTGGAATGTAATAATTAAAACCCATTTTGTATCCTCCATATTCTTAGTTTATATTAAATTTTCAGACTTAATTATAGTATAAGGCTTAGAGTGTACTCTAAGTCAATGAGAGATTTAAAGCTTGAGAATAAAAAGAGTGAAAACTTAAATTTTACATTAAATTTTAAAACTTTACGGCTATTTTACATGAATTTAACTAAACTATTCTGAAATGATGATATGATTTTGCTTGAAGAAAAAAATACATTTGGAGGTTTTAGTATTCATGAAAAATAAAATGAAAACAATTACGCAATCACAGAAAATGATGATATTTGTTCTATCTATGTCTTTATATGGATTGGCAACGTTACTAACAGAGCTTATTCCTAAGTTCCAAGTGGGAATTGTAGAATTCTCAGTAGAATACTTCTTATTTATTCCTTTAGTGTTAGCCATGTTATTTGATCCACTTTCAGCAGCATTAGGTGCAGCCACAGGGGAAATTGTATTTAGTGAAATTATGTTAGGACAATTTGGTGGGGTTGGTGAGTTAGAAAAGTTCTTGACTTTAACTATTGGAATTTATATTGCAGGAAGAATGGTAAAAGACCCTCTTAATAGAAAGATGGTAGGGATTGCAGCATTAACAGGTGTTATTGTTCAACAAGCTATGGGATGTGCAGTAGATATCTTAAAAGTTCAATTTGCCATCGAAAGCTTTGAAGCGGTAGCAGGATTACCTGAAAGTGTATTCTTCACAGAAGGTTTTGCCTTTTTAAATGATGTGCTTTTCTCAGGGATTTTATTCTGTTTCCTTCCAACACTTTACTTAGTACCTAGACTTTACAGAAAAATTGAACCACTTTTAGGGATGAAACCTAGAGATAAAAATACTGTTTTAGGTGGAGATAAAGTATTCAGTGTTAAAGTAGTTATTTTAAGTATAGTGGGATTTGTTGGGGCAGTATTATTTGAATTTATGTCAGAAGTAGGTATTAACTTTATTGATTGGGAAGCTGAGTGGGCAGAAAGTATGGGTGCAGTGGGAATAAGTATGCTCACAGCTCTTATTGTAGCATTACTCGTATTTAACTTTATGAAAAAAAGAGCAGCAATGAATCAGACAGAACAAGGAAGTGGACAGATTGATTAAGATTGAAAACTTGACTTTTACGTATCCAGGGGCTGAAGCGCCTATACTTAAGAATATCTCTTTGGAAGTAGAAAAGGGAGATTTCTTAGCTATTATAGGGAGCAATGGATGTGGGAAGTCAACATTATGTAAGACATTCAATGGAGTTATTCCTCATTTTATAGTAGGGGACTTTGAAGGAACTGTAGAAGTTGCAGGATTAAATACTCTCAATGAAGAGATAGGTCAATTATCCCAAAATGTAGGATATGTCTATCAAGATTTTGAAAATCAAATCGTAAGACCAACGGTATTAGATGATGCTTCTTTTGCTTGTTTAAACTATGCAATGGAAGATTACGAGCTAAGAGCAAAACGTGCACTTAAGCTGATTGGTTTAGATGACAAGGAACAAGACTATGTGTGGCAACTTTCAGGAGGACAAAAGCATTTATTAGCATTAGCAAGTGTGATGGCACTTCAACCAGAGGTTATTGTATTAGATGAACCTATTGCTCAACTAGACCCTAAGCATGCCCAGCAAACTTATGAAGTGCTTAAGTACCTGAACCAAGTTCATAATAAAACAATTATTGTTATTGAGCATCATACGGAGTTTATTGCTGAGTACTGTCAAAACGTTATGATGATGAATAAGGGAGAGGTTGTTTGGAAGTTACCAACACGAGAAGCTTTAACACGTGTAGAGGAGCTAGAAGCATGTGATATCTTCCCACCTCAAATCACATTAGCAGCTAAAAAGCTTAGGGAAGAAGGCTTAGTGACATCAAGCGGACTTTTGCCAACAACAGTAGAAGAAGGTAATGACTTTTTTGAACAGCTAAAAGGGAAAAGTTTTAGTAATCAAGTAGAAGAGATAAAAGAGGATAAAGGGGAAACCATTATTTCACTTCAAAATGTATCTGTAGATTATAGAGCAATTAAAGGGGAGAAACCTCGTATCTTATCTCAGTTTTCACTAGATATAAAAAGAGGGGAAAAGATTGCTTTAATAGGTTCTAATGGAGCAGGAAAATCTACACTTATGAAACTGATGACAGGATTGTTAAAACCTACGGAAGGGGAGGTGTTTGTATATGGGCAGTCTACTAAAAAGACCACCCCAGAAGCACTATTCCAAAAGGTATCCCTTGTCTATCAAAATCCAGAAGAAATGTTCATCAAAGACTCTATAGAACAAGACATTGCTTATTCTATGAAGGTAAGAAAGATACCGGCCTATGAAGAACGTACCGAAGAGTTAATGCGTTTATTCAATCTCAATGAACTAAGGGAAAGAGATGGGCGTTTGTTATCTGGTGGGCAAATGAGAAGAGCTTCTTTGGCTGTTGGGATTGCACTTAATCCATCTGTACTCTTATTAGATGAACCAACAGCAAATCTAGATATTGCAACACGTAAAGAGATTATGAGAACTTTAGAACGACTAAAAGATGTGGTAGAAACAGCAATCATTGCAACCCATGATATGCAGCTTGTATCTGAATGGGCAGATAGAATCATTGTACTTTCAAGAGGGCAAATTATGATGGATGGACCACGCGAAGAAGTATTTGAGAATAGTTACATATGCAATAAGGTAGGGATTGTACCACCAGAAATCTATCGAATGGGTAAGGAACTTGATCCTAAGGCATCTTGTTTCACAGTAGAAGAGTTTGTAAAGGGGGTTAATTATGGCCAAGTTAGCTGAGAGTATTGTAGATAAGGTTTCAATAGATTACTTACGTAATCAAGTATACAAAAATGCTTATGGAAATGATGATACACCTATTGCACTATTAGACCCAAGAACATTACTTGTATGGTACCTTTTCTTTGGGGTGGTACCTTGGTTTATTGATAACGTTTATATGTTATTAGGCTTATTCTTATTTGTAGCTGTTACAACAAAACTTGCGAAGATAGCACCATTGGTACTTTTTCTATTTTGTGTAGGGATATTTACACAATCAGGGTATTTACTGTTTGTATCCCTATTCTTTGGAGGTAACATGAGTACAGTTGTTCCGCTTCTTGTACTTACCTTAAAGGTAGCAGTTGTATCACTGGCATCGATTACGGTATTTTCAGGGTTGGATCCTGATAAGTTATCTAATGGGCTTTTATATTTTGGATGCCCAGATCAACTTTCATTTAGTATTTCTTTTGCGTATCGTATATTACCAATTTTAATGGAGCAGTTCCAAAATATCTTATTATCTTATAGATTAAGAGGGATGGCACCAGATAAAACAGGTTTTAAAGGAAAAGTTAAGTACTTGATTTATCAAGTAAAAATTATTATTTTAGCGTTTTATCCACTTATGCTAAATACTGCTAAATGTTCAAGAACAACTGTAGAAGCATTGGAAGTAAAAGGGTATCGCTATGCGACAAGTAATCCAAGAGTTAAAAAAATGAAGCTTTCTGTACTTAAGTTTACACAAAGAGATGTAGCATTTGCAGGTATTTCAATTTTTTATGTAATAAGTATTACTTTTATCGCACTGGGAATAGGAGCATAAGACATGAGAATAGACTTTCATACACACGTAAAACTAGCTAAAAAGTTACCTTTCGCATCGAAGTATACGGATTGGCTTTTCGGAGAGGCAAAACAAAATGGTTTAGATGCAATCTGTATTACGGAGCACTTCAATACCTTAGGCTTTGAAGAAGTATATAACTATATTCGAGAAAATTATCCGCAAGAAGGGGACACATTTATTATAAATGGGCTTAGGATCTTTCCGGGTATGGAGATAGATATACAAGAAGGAGGCCATATATTAGCTCTAGGGAAAATAGAGGATATTATAGCCTTCAATAGGGCATTAGAGCATTATAAGTCAAAGGAAAACTTTCTTCCATTTGAAGAATTATTAGAGCAAGCAAAAGGGTTTAATGTGTACTTAGGGGGGGCGCATCCTTATAGAGAAGGAGGAGCCATTCCAACCTTGCCTGAGCATTTATTAAAACAACTTTACTTTTTAGATTTGAATGGTAAAGATTATGCTGGAAAAGGTGAACAGGCAAGACGAGAGCTTAGTGAATTAGCAACGAGATTGAATCTTCCAATGGTAGGAGGAAGCGATACCCATCAAGCCTTTCAATATGGATGTATTTATACAGCCTTTGAGGAAATGCCTATAACAGTAGAAGAACTCATTGGACTGGTACAATTACAAAATCATAGCATACATGCACATCAAGAGGTGAGCTTTAAAGTAGAATCAGCTGCTACGTTAAAGAAGGCACTAAAAGAAATTCATGCATTAGGTGGAGATTATGTAAAAGTACTCGTAGGTGAGTAAAAGTGATGGGTTAAATATTTGTAAATTTATATTTAAAAATATTAAAATAGATATAATTTGACTTTGGATAATCAAAGTCTTATACTAAGGTAGTTACTTCATGAGGGAGTAGTTGGCTTATAATATAAGTGGCAAGTTCAACATGATGGCTGTTATGTAGCCTGGCTTGTCTTAAATAACAAGACTCATGTATGGTTTATCCATACATGAGTCTTTTTTAGTCTAGAACGAAGGAGGTATAAAGAGCATCTCTCTAGGAGTATACACAAGAAGTTACTGCAACATATAAACAACTAAAAGAGGAGAAATAATTATGAAAAAGATTAAAGAGATCAAGATAACGTTCCAACTAGTGTTTATTTTTTCTTTAATTATTACTATGATGTTGGCAATATGGTTACTTTCCATGAATAATATGAGAAAGATTAGCGACGCTGCAGGGGAGATGTATTATGATAATACGCAGGGGATTGTACATATTCAAGAATTAGCAAAAATCCAGTTAGAAATGCGTGACCATGTACAAAAGCTTATGCTTACTACAGATAAGCATACTAAAGAAAAACTTTTAGATGAAATAGAAAATATAAAAAGAAATAGTGAAATAGCTGTAGAGGGTTATAGACAAGGGGCACATCGTGAAGAAGATAAGGCACAATTTGAAGCTATATTAGAAGAGCTAAATAAATATAGAAATAGTAGAGATGAAGTTATTGAAGCAATAAAACAAGGGGATGAGAAGAAGGTTACAAGTTTGCTTCCTCAATATGAGGCAGCATTAGCAAAAAATATAGCTGAAATTGATAAAATGGTTGAATTAAATGTTCAATGGGCAGCAGAGTCTGTTGCCACTAATCAACAAATTTATCAAAAATCTGTACAGGTAACGATTATGATTTTAGTAGTAGCAATAGCTACATCTATACTATTCTCAGTATTAATGATCATAAGTATAAAAACTTCTCTCCGTAAAATTATGGAGATGTCAGAACGATTAGCCGAATATAATCTTACTCAGACAATAGAAGTGAAAACAAATAATGAATTTGGATTGATAGGCAAATCCTTAAATAATGCCCAAGAAAATATGAAACAATTAATTATGACAGTCAAAAATGGAATGTCTGATATAGGTGCAGGAAGTGAAGAATTGTCTGCAGCAACTGAGGAAATGACAGCTCAGTTCCAAGAAGTTAATAGTTCTACCAACGAAATTAAGGCAATGACGGAAAGAACAAATGATGCTACACAACAAATAGCCCAGTCTATAGAAGAAGTCAATTCAAGTATAGGCATCTTAGCAGACAAAGCTATGGAAGGAAATATAAATTCAGAGCAAATTAAAAATAGAGCAGTACAAATCAAAGAAGATATTAAAGCAGTAACTGAACGTACCATAAGCTTATATGATAATGTAGAAAAAGAAATACTAGAAGCTGCCCAAAAAGGTAAAGTGGTAAGTGAAATAGTAAATATGGCTGAAACAATAGAAAATATTGCAGCTCAAACGAATCTTCTTGCTTTAAATGCAGCAATTGAAGCGGCAAGAGCAGGAGAACACGGAAGAGGATTTGCTGTTGTTGCAGAAGAAGTAAGAACACTCGCAGAGGCATCTAAAGAAGCTGTACAGAAGGTTAAAGTAACTATAGAGGAAGTACAGGGTGCATTTGGTCTTATGGAAGAAAGTAGTAGTAACTTACTTAAGTTTATGAATGATGAAATAAAAGAAGAATTCTATAACTTTGTTAAAATAGGTAATCAATATGAACAAGATGGTGTGTTTATGAATGCCATGAGTGAAGATGTAGCGGCAATGAGTCAAGAGATTACAGCAATCGTATCACAAGTGAGCGAAGGTATACAAAATGTTGCTAATATGGCTCAAACATCTTCAGAAGGCATAACAACTGTTAGAGATAATAGCAATGAAGCAGTACAAGTTATAGAGCAAATTGCTGAGACAGCACAAGAACAAGCTGGATTAGTACAAGAAGTACAAGGTATTATATCAAGATTTCAAGTTTAGAGAACAATGAGAAAGCAGCTACCTTTATGAGGTAGCTGTTTTTTAAATAGCAGCTACATAAATTTTTCAAGAATACCATATAGAATGATAGAATAAAGAAAGATCGTAATGAAAATATAGGAGGTAGGTACATGGCACAGCAATATACTAGAAAAGTAATACGTGATGCATTTGTTCAGATGCTGAATGAACGTCCTTTAAATAAGATTACAGTGAAGGACATTGTTACAGTATGTGAAATCAACCGAAATACCTTTTATTACTATTATCCAGATCTATATGCTTTATTAGAAGAGCTATTTCAGACAGAGTTTCAAAAGGTGAGGGAAGAATATAATGCTTCTCTATCCTGGGAAGAGAGCTTCCTCGTTGCAACCCATTTTGCGCTTCAAAATAAAAAAGCTATCTATCATGTCTATAATTCCCTTCAAAAAGAAGAACTAGAAAAATACTTATATAATGTAGCAGAAAATGTCATGAGTCGTTATGTAGAAGAGATGAGCCGCGATATACCAGCAGCGGATAGTGACAAGCGTCTGATTGTAACCTTTTATCAAAGCGCGCTAACAGAAATGCTACTCCACTGGATTGGCTCAGGGATGAAAGAGGACCCAGAAAAGGTGATTCATAGAATTGGTTTACTCTTTGATGGCAATATTGCTTTATCTCTTCAAAGAAGTGCAAGCTTAAAAGATAAGTGGTAGAAAAAGATACAGACAAAAGTTATCAAGTGCCTAAAATTTCATCAAATTAAAAGTGGTGTTCGAAGTTTGAACATCGCTCTTTTGTTGTCTGTTGTGACCGAATACATAAATTGATAAAGTTAATTTATAAGCGAAATAGATGAATTAACAAATAATAGATAAGAAGTTTAGGGAGGAATGTTTATGTATTATGGTAGTGGTAATTATGAAGCTTTTGCACGTCCTTTAAAACCAGAAGGTGTTGATAATAAATCAGCCTATCTTATTGGGTCAGGTCTTGGTGCACTAGCAGCAGCTTGTTACTTAGTACGTGATGGTCAAATGAAAGGTGAACGTATTCATATCTTAGAAAAAGACCCTATTCCAGGTGGTGCATGTGATGGCTATGAATATCAAAATCTAGGTTACGTTATGCGTGGTGGACGTGAAATGGATAACCACTTTGAATGTATGTGGGATTTAATGCGTTCTATCCCATCTATTGAAACAGAGGGCGTTAGTGTTTTAGATGAATATTACTGGCTTAACAAAAAGGATCCTAACTACTCATTAATGCGTGCAACCATTAATTGTGGTGAAGATGCACATACAGATGGTAAATTTGGTTTATCAGATAAAGGTGCTATGGAGATTATGAAATTATTCTTCACACCAGATGAAGCCCTTTACAACAGACGTATTGATGAATTATTTAGCGAAGAGGTACTCAACTCTAACTTCTGGTTATATTGGCGTACAATGTTTGCTTTTGAAAATTGGCATAGTGCATTAGAAATGAAACTTTATATTAAACGTTTCATTCACCATATTGGTGGATTACCAGACTTTAAGGCACTTAGATTTACAAAATACAATCAATATGAATCAATGATTTTACCAATGGTAAAATACCTTGAATCACACAATGTTCAATTCCACTATGAAACAGAAGTAATCAATGTAGAATTTGATATCAGACCAAGCAAAAAAGTAGCTAAACGTATTATCTTCGTACATGATGGTGCAGAAGATGCCATTGATTTAAGCGAAGATGACTTAGTCTTTATTACGAATGGTAGTTGTACAGAGTGTTCAACACTTGGAGACCACCATACTCCAGCACCATTTAACTATGAAATCAAACCAGGTAAATGTTGGGATATGTGGCGTAAGATAGCAGCCCAAGACCCTTCATTTGGTCATCCAGATAAATTCTGTACAACACCAGATTTAACAAACTGGATGTCAGCTACAGTGACAACACTAGATGATAAGATTCCTCCATACGTTCAAAAGATTTGTCAACGTGATCCATTTAGTGGAAAAGTCGTTACAGGAGGTATTGTTACAGCTAAAGACTCTAACTGGTTACTTAGCTGGACATTCAACCGTCAACCACAATTCCGTACACAACCAAAAGGTCAGTTAGTAGGCTGGATCTATGGATTATTCAGTGATAAACCAGGTAACTTTGTAAAGAAAACGATGAAAGAATGTACAGGTAAAGAAATCTGTATGGAATGGTTATACCACATGGGTGTACCAGTAGATCAAATTGAAGATTTAGCAGAAAATAGCTCAAATTGTATTCCTTGTATGATGCCTTACATCACATCATTCTTCATGCCACGTGAAGCAGGAGATAGACCAGATGTAGTACCACAAGGTGCTGTAAACTTTGCTTTCCTTGGACAATTTGCAGAAACAGAACGTGATACAATCTTTACAACAGAATACTCTATGCGTACAGGTATGGAAGCAGTATACACATTACTTAATGTAGATCGTGCTGTTCCAGAGGTATGGGGAAGCGTGTATGATGTACGTGCACTTTTAAATTCAACAGTACAGTTAAGAGATGGCAAGAAGGTAACTGAAATGAATTTAGGCCTTAAAGAAAAAATGGTTATGAAAGATGTGCTTAAGAAAATTCATGGTTCAGATATTGAAAAATTACTCAAAGAATATAATCTAATCTAGAACGAGAAGGGCAAGGTGAAAAATACACCTTGCTCTTTTTAGAGTGTAAGAAGGTTACCTTTTTGAAAATGTGAAAAGTAAAGTTGAGGTAGTGTATTTCTTGAAAGCATTGGAATGAGTGGTTTTTTTGCGAAAGTGAGATGATGAGGAAGTGTATTTGTTATAAGTAAGATGAATAGATATAAGGTGAAATAAATGAAAATATAAATTCTTTAAAAAGAATATTCAGAATTAAAAGATGTAAACTAATGACAATAGATATATAGATAAATACATATAAAAGCTTAAAATTAATGATTTTATAATAAATGTATTTACATGTGTTGAAAAAATAGTTATGATTAACAAGAAAGATAATGAAGTTTAAAGGGTTAAATAAATCATTTGGGTTAAAAATTAAGAAATTTAATAGCTTAGAATCTACTATTAATGACTGGAGATGATAACATGAATAATGTGTTAAACAAGATGGTATTACCAATAGAGGTATTAGAATTATTAAGTGAACAGTCAAATCTTATTGTACCTAGAAATAGAGAACACTTACTAGAACTAGCATTAGGGGAAAAAGATAATAAAATATTTGAAGTCGCATACCATGTTCCAGAGATGGGCCAAGTTGTAGAAGCGGAAGTTGTAAAATGTAAAAATGGTGTGGCAGTTAACTATAAAGAAATGTATATGAGACGACGTGACCCTCACTGTATGGTCATAGCAGACCATAAACCAACAGATAAACCACGCTATAAAGAAAAATATGGGGAAGAATTTGATAGAACAAGGGAACTTACCTTTGAATGGTTAGGTAGCCAAGAATTAATGGTTGTACCATTTATGGCAGGGGGCCATGAACGAGGCTATGAAGCAATACTTATTGCACCTAAAAATGCAGGATTCTTTGCAGCAGCTTTAGGAGACCTTCAAGGATTAGTACCTGCAGATGAGGTAAGAGATGGGTTTAAACCAAGATCTATTGTATACTTAGCACCTCCTTTTAGACATACACACTTTGATGGGAAACAAGTCGTTGTGCATAATAGATTAGAGGGTGTACATGAAGTATTCTCCTATAACTTATATCCAGGTCCAAGTGCTAAAAAGGGAATGTATAGTGTATTACTGGATATTGGTGAAGAAGAGTCATGGGTAACCTTACATGCTTCAACCGTTAAAGTGATTACACCATACGAAAATGTATTAACCATCATGCATGAAGGTGCAAGTGGTGGTGGTAAAAGTGAAATGGCAGAGTACATTCACAAAGATGCAGAAGGGCATATTTTACTTGCTCGTAACACCGTTACAAGAGATAAAACTTATATTGACCTTAATGCAAATTGTGAACTTCAACCTGTAACAGATGATATGGCAATGTGCCATCCAAGTGTGCAAGGGGATAGTAAGAAGCTTGTGGTAGCAGATGGTGAAGAAGGCTGGTTCCTTCGTATGAATCATATTACAGAATATGGTACAGATCCACATTATGAGAAAATGTGCATTCATCCAAAACAACCACTTATTTTCTTAAACATGCATGCAACGCCAGATTCAACATGCTTAATCTGGGAACATACTCTAGACGAAGAAACGGGTAAACCTTGTCCGAACCCACGTGTAATTATGCCTAGAAGTTATGTGCCAAATATTATTAATGAACCTGTAGAAGTAGATATTAGAAGCTTTGGGGTAAGAGCTCCTATTTGTACAAAAGAAGAGCCAAGCTATGGTATCATGGGGATGTTCCATATCCTTCCTCCAGCACTTGCATGGTTATGGAGATTAGTTGCACCAAGGGGACATGCTAATCCAAGTATCCTAGATAGTGAAGGTATGGTAAGTGAAGGGGTAGGATCTTACTGGCCATTTGCTACAGGTAAAAAAGTAGACCAAGCAAACTTATTATTAGAACAAATTATGAGAACACCAAGTACAAGATACATCCTTATACCAAATCAAAATATTGGGGCTTATGAAGTAGGGTTCATGTCTCAATGGATTGCTAGAGAATACTTAGCAAGAAGGGGTAGTGTGAAGTTTAGAACAGAGCAATTAGAAGCATCTAGATGTCCACTATTAGGTTACTCCTTAGCAAATCTTAAAGTTGATGGTATGGATTTACCAAAAGTACTACTTAGAACACATTTACAACCTGAAGTAGGAACTGAAGGTTATGACAAAGGGGCGACTATCCTAAATGATTTCTTTAAAGAAGAACTCAAGAAGTACTTATCTCCAGAACTTCATCCATTAGGTAGACAAATTATAGAGTGCTGTTTAAATGACGGAACGTTAGATGATTATATTGAGTTAATGCCAATCAGATTGTAATAGAGTATATGATTAATAAATAAAAAAAGCCTCCTAGATTAATTCTAGGAGGCTTTTTTATTTATTATTTAAGCTTTTAATAATTCATATTGTGTTGTGTAAAGGTGACAGTAGCCACCACCTTGGGCGATAAGCTCATCATGTGTACCCATTTCAAGGATCTTACCATCTTGAATGTAGATAATTTTATCTGAGTTCTTGATAGTAGAAAGTCTATGAGCGATAACAAATGAAGTTCTACCTTTAAGGAGCTCATCAAGCCCTTGTTGAAGAAGTACTTCAGTCTGACTATCAATACTTGAAGTTGCTTCATCTAAGATAAGAATCTTAGGATTTGCAAGAAGTGCACGGGCGAATGAGATAAGCTGTCTTTGACCTACAGAAAGTCTATCACCACGTTCATTAACTACTGTTTCGTAACCTTGTTCAAAGCTCATAATGAAGTCATGGGCTTTAACAACTTTTGCTGCAGCGATAACTTCTTCATCTGTTGCATCTAAGTTACCGTAGCGGATGTTATCCATGATGGTACCTGAGAAGATGAATGAGTCTTGCATCATGATCCCCATTTGCCCACGAAGTGACTTAAGGGTTACTTGACTGATATCATGACCATCGATAAGGATACGACCGTCATTAATATTGTAGAAGCGGCTAATAAGGTTGATGATGGTTGTTTTACCTGAACCCGTTGGTCCAACAATGGCAACACGTTCACCAGGTTTAGCTGTGAAACTTACACCTTTAAGAATCATTTCATCATCTTCATAAGCAAATTTAACATCTTCGAATTCTACAAGGCCGTTAATTTGAGGAAGCTCAGTTGCACCAGGTGCATCTTGAACAGTTGGTTCTTCATCCATAAGTTCGAAGATACGCTCAAGGTTTGCCATAGCATTGATGATTGTGTTATAGAAGTTACCAAGGTTTGTGATAGGACCCCAGAAACGCCACACATAAGCAACAAAGGCAACAAGTAAACCAACAGTGATATTATCTACAAAGATAAATACTGCACTACCATATACAAGGGCAACAGTTAAAGTTGCTACGTTATCCATAATAGGCCATACAAGGAAGTTAAGTTTAACAGCACCAAGCCAAGCGTTGCTGTATTCTTCACATACGTGCTCATTAACACGCATACTTTCTTCTTCGTGAGCAAAGGCTTGAGTAACGCGCATGCCATTAATACTTTCACTTACATAAGCGTTCATATTAGATTGCTTTGTACTAAGCTTTTGATGTGCTTTTCTTTGAAGGGCTTTAAGTGGGTACATGAAAGCCATAAGAATAGGAACACCGATTAAACTTACCCAAGCAAGTCTAGCATCTAATACAAACATAAAGACCATAGTAAGAATAATACTAAAGATATCTGCTACTAAATTGACAAAACCGTTACTTAATAAATCACTTAAAGAGTTAATGTAGTTTACAACTCTTACTAAAATTTTGCCGTGAGGTCTAGTATCATAATATGTAAAAGGAAGTCTTTGTAAGTTCACAAAGAGGTCATGACGCATATCGATAAGAATGTCTTGCCCTACGCGTCCCATTGTTTTAATACGATTTTGCATAATCCAACTGATACCAATCAATGAAAGGATGAAAAGTACAGTTGCACCTGTAAGACCTGCAATATTTTTATTTGGAATATAGTCATCGAGTGCTACTTTAATAATATAAGGACCAAGTAGGCCTAGTATACTTGAAATAACCATGAGGAACATACAGAAGAAGATTGGTTTGTTGTATGGTCTCATATAGTCATAAAGGCGTTTTACATGGTACATGCTAAACCCTTGTTCTAATGTTTCGTCTTGATCGAAGGTATTACGTGCCATTTAGTTCGCCTCCTTTTGTGTAAAATCAGCAAGTTCTTGATCAAAGTCACCAAATTGTGTTTCAAATACTTTGTAGTAATGACCTTTAAGTGCCATAAGTTCATCATGTGTGCCTTGCTCAATAACACGGCCACGTCTAAGAACTAAAATAAGGTCAGCAGCTTTAACTGAAGAAATACGGTGAGCAATAATGAACGTTGTACGTTTGCGTGTTGTTTCATTAAGCTTTTGTTGAATACGCATCTCTGTTTCCATGTCTAGAGCTGAAGTTGTATCATCTAAGATTAAAACTGAAGGATCTTTGATGAGTGCACGAGCAAGCGCAATACGTTGTCTTTGACCACCAGAAAGGCCTACACCACGTTCACCAACAACAGTGTCATATCCTTCTGGCATACTACGGATAAAGCTATCTGCTTCTGCCATAGCAGCAAATTGTTGAATTTGGTTAGATGAAGCTCTTGGTACTCCGTAGCGGATGTTGGCTTCAATTGTATCAGAGAAGAGGAATACCTCTTGCATAGCCATGGCAATACTTTCACGAAGCTTTTTAAGACTATAGCTACGAATATCTTTTCCATCGATTAATACTTGACCGCTTACAGGTTCGTAGAAACGACAGATTAAGTTGATTAAAGTAGATTTACCAGCACCAGTATGGCCGATAATACCTATTGTTTGACCAGGCTTTGCTTTAAAGGAAACTTTTCTAAGTGCATCTGTATCTTCAAAGCTGAAAGATACATTTTTGAACTCTATTTCTCCTTTAATACGCTCAGGTTCTTGTGCATCTTCTTGGTTTTGAATCTTAGATTCTGTAGCAAGAAGCTCACGGATTTTTTTAGAACTTGCAATGAAACGTTGTGTATCATTGATAAGGTATCCTGCAGAACGCATTGGGTTATTAAGTGCCCAAAGAAGTCCATTGAATGCCATTAAGTCACCGATAGTCATTTGATCTTGAATAACTAAGATTCCCCCAATAAAGATCATAACAACTGTTAGGAAGCTTGCTAAGAATTCTAAAATAGGAATATAGTGTTGAGTGACCTCAATGGTGTCCATATTTGCTTCCTTATAAAAGGCATTTTGTCTATTAAATTTTTCAATCTCATAGTCTTCTTTAGAGAAGGCTTTAACAATACGATTTCCACTAATGTTTTCTTGAACGACTGAGTTTAATCTTGAATAAGCTTCACGTGCTTTGTGGAAAGTAGGTCCGATACGTCTACTCATCTTTTCTGTAAAGAATGCAATAAATGGGCATACAATGAGCATAGCGATTGTTAAAGTTGGATTAATAAACCACATGCAAAGTAAGCCGAATACAAATACACTTACGTTATTTAAAATATTATAGATAACCCATGCGATAAAGTGTCTGAGGAGATCTGTATCCCCAGTAATACGTGCCATAAGGTCACCTGTTTTCATCTGTTTGTAAAAGTCTACGTCTAGAGTAAGAAGCTTATCGAATAAGTCTTTTCTAATACGTATTAAGATGTTTTGAGAAATACGCTCAAAACTCATCTGATAAGTATATGCTACTATGTTTTTAACAAGAGCAGTAACGATAGTGATGAGCAAGATAGGTATAAGGATATTGGTTTCTCCACCCTCTAATACCCTATCTACAATAATCCCACCGAGAATAGGATTGATCATACTGATTAAAGCTGCTACAAGTACAAGTACTAAGCAAAAGCCATATTTGAACTTATAGTCTTTAAGGTATCCCCATATCCACTTAAATGTCTCCATAATGTCCCTCCTAATAGGTGATTTCAAACTAACACTCTTCATTATATAAAGATTAAAGAAAATAAAAATGTATTATATTAACCTATTGATGGATTTTCTTATAATGGTATACAATAGAAGTAACGATATTTAAAAGAGAGTAGAAGAGGTTTGCTATGTTAATTCCTATACAGTGTATTGATTCGTTCAACCCACATGTTCTATTTATTATAAATGCAGTAACCAATAAAGATAATTTATATCCTACAACTTACCATGATCATGATTTTGTAGAATTATCAATTGTAACATCAGGACAAGTGAACTATTTAATAGAGGACAAGAAATACGTACTTAAAAAGGATGATGTAATGGTATTTAACCCAGGCGTACATCATCAAGCATTATTAGATGCAAATACAACATGTACAGAGCTACATATAGGTATAGGGAACTTACACATAGATTGTACATCCCCTAACTATATGAAATCTTTGAACTGGCCGCCTATTGTATCTATACAAAAATATAAAAATGAATTTATGGAGTGTTGTAATGAAATTGAACAAGAGCAACGCTTAAGACCTTTAGGACATAGCTTTGTCTTAAAGGCATTAGTGATGAAGCTTATCCTTATTATCTATAGGGAAATGGATGAATGCAGTTCACCAACATCATTACAAGCTTCTCAATTTGCAAACCGTGATAAGAAGGTAATTGTTCAAAGCTTGATTGATTACATGCGTTCTTATTACATGGAAGACATTTCTCTTGATAATATTTCTAAAAACATGTATTTAAGTCCAGTTTATATTTCTAAAATTTTCAAAGAAGAAACGGGAACTTCACCTATTAATTATCTGATTCAAATTAGATTAGAGAAAGCAAAAGAAATATTAGAAAAACATGATATGCCTATTAATTTAGTAGCAAAATCTGTAGGTTATGACGATGCTTACTACTTCAGTAAGCTATTTAAAAAGTACTATGGAAGCGCTCCTTCTGCATATATTAAACAAAAGAGAAATCAAATCAAAGAATAAATTGTTTAAAATAAATAATATTTATTGAAAAAATTAGAAAAATATATTGAAATGGTACGAATATCCATATATAATAATAGTAACGATACCGGAACTGATTCCAGTGTCTATTCCAGGAGGTGAGGCATTGCCTAAAAAGAAACTCATTTTTCTAGGAAGTACTGTTATTGTAGCAATATTAGTTGGTGCATTTATATGGAAGGTGATGACGCCTAAAAAAGTAGAAACAGCTTACAAGAACTATGAAGGTCGTGTGTTTTATGAGATTTTTGTAAGGGCATTTAACGATTCTAACAATGATGGAATTGGAGATTTAAAAGGCATAACAGCTAAGCTAGACTATTTGGAGGATTTAGGTATAAGAGGACTTTGGCTTATGCCAATTACAAAGGCAACAAGTTACCATGGATATGATACGGAAGATTACTATCAGATTGATGAAGACTATGGAACACTAGAGGATTTGAAAGAGTTAATTAAAGAAGCACATAAACGTGATATTAAAGTTGTAATGGATCTAGTCATTAATCATACATCTAGCCAACATCCCTATTTTAAAGAGGCAAGTAAAGATGAAAAGAGTGCTTACAGAGATTACTACATATGGACCACAGATATGAGTAAGGAGTTTGAAAGATCCCCAATGGCAACAATGGCATGGGCAAGAAATGGAACAAAGCAAGAACTGTACTATGCAATGTTTGATAAGGGTATGCCAGAGCTCAATTACGATAATCCTAAGGTTGAAGAAGAGATGAAGCAAGTGGCTAAATACTATCTAGATATGGATATTGATGGATTCAGGTTGGATGCAGCTAAGTGGATCTATAACGAGAAGGAAAAAAATATCGATTTTTGGAACCGATTTCAAGAGTATGTCCATGAACAAAGTCCAGAAGCAATCTTAATAGGAGAAGTATGGGATGCGCCTTACAACATCTGTGAATATGCAGGTGTATTAGATTCTTTCTTTGATTTTAATGTAGGTGAAAGTATTTTAAATGGTATTAATAATGGAAGTCTATCCAATGTAGTCTATAACTACAAAATGATAGAAGAGATGTATAAGGAGGAAAAGGCAAGTTTTGTCCTTGCACCGTTCCTTACCAATCATGATCAAAATAGAGTAATGAATATATTAAGAGAAGACACAGACAAAATGAAAGTAGCAGCTGCTATTTATCTGACTCTACCAGGTACACCTTTTGTATATTATGGTGAGGAGATAGGCATGACAGGTGCTAAACCAGATGAGCATATAAGAGAGCCATTTATATGGAGTGGAACAGATAGGGAGCAAAATACGACTTGGATAGATTCTACTAATGATGTAGCAAAAGTGGCTTTAGATACTCAAATAGAAGATAGTGGGTCGCTTTATCATTTATATAGGGAAATTATTCATTTACGAAATACTTATCAAGCATTAAGTATTGGGGATATAGAAGAGGTAAAGACACCTAATGGTAAAGTATTTGCAATGAAAAGGGCTTATGAGAATGAAGTAATTTACATAGTAGCAAACTTGAATAATGAACAGCAGGAGGTAATACTTGATGAAGGTACTTATAAGGCTTTATTTTCAAGTTTAAATGACCAAGGACAATTAGACACTCAATATAACAACCAAGTGACATTAAAGACAGGCGAGATATTAATAGTATTAAAGCAAAATTAAGCAATCTATTTATCTGCTGTAGAAGCCTTCAAGGCTTTTATATAATAAAAACGAATACTAGGGGGTTATTTTAATGAGTAAAAGAATAAAGTTCGCAGCTGCAATGACAGCTATGATTTTAACAACAGGTACAATGTTTGGATGTAGTAGTGCACCAGCAACGACAGATACACCAACAACTGAGCCAACTAAAACTGAAGAAACGGCTAAGACAGAAGAACCAGCTAAAACTGAAGAGTCAACTGAAAAACAAACACTTACAGTATGGTCTCATCTTACTTCACCAGAAGTAACAGCTATTGGTGAACTTGCTAATAAGTGGGGAGAAGAAAATAATGTAGAAGTTAAAGTGTTAGAAGATCAATCTGATATGCAAGGTTTCTTACAAGCTGCAAATAGTAAAAATGGTCCAGACGTGATGTTTGGTTTACCACATGATAACTTAGGTACATTCCAAAAAGCTGGTTTACTTGCAGAAGTACCAGCAGGTAAGTTTGATAATAGTGCTTATGCATCACAAGCTATTGTTGATGCAGTTACAATCAATGGTACACAATATGCAGTACCTCTTGCTCAAGAAACAATTGGTCTTTTCTATAACAAAGACTTATGCAGTGAAGCACCAGAAACTTGGGATGATCTCATTGCAGTAGCTCAGGAAAAAGGCTTTATGTATAACGTAAATGACTTCTATCTTTCATATGGTATCGTAGCTGCAAACGGAGGTTATGTATTTAAAAATAATGCAGGAACACTTGATCCAACAGATATCGGTTTAGGAAATGATGGTGCGATTAAATCTTATCAATTCCTTCAAGATCTTATTACAAAATATAACTTTATGCCAGCAGACATCAATGATGATATTGCAAAAGGTGAATTCCTTTCAGGCAATACAGCATTCTATATTTCTGGTCCTTGGAATGTAGGAGCTGCAAAAGATGCAGGAATGAACTTTGGTATTGCACCACTTCCAAAGATGGGAACAAACCCAACACCTTCTTTCTTAGGCGTTCAAACAGCCTTTGTAAGTGCTAAATCAGAAAAGCAAGACCTTGCTTTTGAACTTGTTAAATATTTAAGTGAAAACTCAGGGGAAACACTTTATGATATGGGAAATAGAATTCCTGTTTTAACAAGTGTACTTAACAGTGATAAAGTATCTGCAGATGCATATACACAAGGTTTTGCAGCTCAAGCTGTTAATGCTAATCCAATGCCAAACATTCCAGAAGTTGCTGCTATGTGGGCACCAGCTGCTGATAACATTAAACTTTTAACAGCTGGTCAAATTGATGCTGCAACATGTGGTAAAACAATTGCAGATCAAATTGCAGTAGGTATTGCACAACAAAAATAAATAGGAAGATAAGAGGGGTTATTACACTAAGTGCTCTCCTCATAAGTAGATGGATGTAGTTAGTTGTGTGTGGAACTCCAACAGCTTCTTCTTCAATAGTACTAAGAATGTGTAAATTCGGTATGCTCAAGAACGCCACAAACTCGCATGCGCTCAGACATGTGGCTAAAACCCTTGATCATCCACTCATTAACGCATTCTAAGTACTACCTCAAGGAAGCTTAAGGAGCATCCACCCCCACCTACCTACATGATAAACGTACGAAGGAGAGCAGGATAAAGGTGTGATAACCCCTTTATTAGAAGAAAGGAAAAGGGCGAATAAGAAGTGCAATAGCCTTTTATTAAAAAAGAGGAAAACCAATAAGGGTGTAACGACCTCTTTATAAGAGGTGGAAGAAAGAAAAAAGATGCACAAGGTAAAAGAATGAAAAGGAAGAGTGTGGAGGGGGATTTTATGCGTAGACAAGGGCGAGCGCTTACGTTTAGGAAGAGTATGACAGGGTATAAATATTTAGCACCTGCTTTAATATCTATTTTTATTTTAACTTTTTTGCCAATAGTATATACTATTTATATCGCATTTACTGATTACACAATATATTCTCAAGGGGAATATAACTTTGTAGGGTTCCAGAACTTTGTTGATGCAATCAATGGGCCATTTAAGGATGTTTTCTTCCCTGTATTTGGATGGACAATTGTGTTTGCAGTAGTTTCAACAGCGGGATGTTTTATTATTGGTCTTATTTTGGCCTTATTATTAAGCAACAAAAATATAAAGGAAGCAGGGTTTTATAAGGGGATATTAATCTTACCTTGGGCACTTCCAGTTACTGTTGCCATTCTTTCATGGCAAGGATTATTTAACTCTAATTATGGCGCAATCAATTCAATGTTAATGACATTAAATATTATACAAGAACCTATTCAATGGCTGATTAGTCCGATGTGGGCGAGAATAGGTATTCTCATTGCAAATATTTGGCTAGGCTTCCCTTACATGATGAATGTATGTATGGGTGCTATTAGTGCTATTCCAGATGATTATTACGAGGCAGCACAAGTAGATGGAGCGAGCAAGTTGATGCAATTTGTTAAGATTACGTTACCTTCTATTGCACAAACAGCTTATCCACTTCTTATCTCATCTTTCGCATTCAACTTCAACAACTTCGGATCTGCATACCTTATTACAAAGGGTGGGCCAGCAAGACTGGGAAGCCAATTTGCAGGGCATACAGATATTTTAGCTTCAACAGTTTATAAACTATCAACTACCTTTGGTCGTTATGATATGGCGGCTACACTGAGCATTATTACATTCTTAGTAATAGGAACCATATCCTTTATTCAAATGAGGGCATCTGGCCAGTTTAAGGAGGTAGATTAACATGGAAGAAAGAATGAATGTAAAAACAATGAACGCTGTTCAAGAACAGGCAAAGTTCAAAAGTGAAATTTCAAAAAGAGATAGAATGGGTGCTTGGGCAAGCAGAATTATTATATGGGCAGTTATTCTAATTACCCTATTTCCTGTTATAGCAGTTGTATCTGCATCTATGGCAGGAGGAGAAGTATTTGTGCAAAAGACAATTTTCCCAAAGGTATGGACGTTATCAAACTACAAAGAGGTTATTCAAGATACCAACTTCTTACAGTGGATGAAGAACTCTCTTATTGTATGTACGACAGTAGCAGTTATCCAACTTTGTTTGGCAGTACCAGCTGCCTATGCTTTTTCAAAATTAAAATTCTTAGGACGTAGAAATGGTCTTATGACGTTAATGCTTCTTCAAATCTTCCCAACAACAATGGCTTTACCAGCTATATTAGGTATCGTTTATCGTTTTGGAGGAATGGATAAATTATGGGTACTTATCTTAATTATAAGTGGTGGAAACGCTTATAATATTTGGTTACTTAAAGGTTACATGGATGGCATTCCAAAAGAACTGAGTGAGGCTGCTTTAGTAGATGGTGCTTCTACATGGCAAGTGTTTACAAGGATTATCTTGCCACTTACAAGGAATATGCTTATTGTTATTTTCTTATTCTCATTTATTGCACCATACAGTGAATTTATTTACTCAGCAGCATTAATCAAAGACCCGTCCAACTTAACCTTACCATTAGGTATGGAACAATTTATTAAAGACAAGTTTGCAACAAACTGGTCTCAATATTCAGCCGCAGCTATTATGTCTTCTCTTCCAATTGTTGTGCTCTTTATGGCATCACAAAAATATATTGCAAAAGGTATAACAGCGGGCTCTGTAAAAGGGTGATAGATGTGAACATTAAAGATATAGCAAAATTATCGGGAGTGGGTGTGAGTACTGTTTCTAGGGTACTTAACAACCACCCTGATGTAAAAAAAGAAACAAGAGATAAAGTTTTAGAAGTGATTAAAGAATGTAACTATGTACCTAATAATAGTGCAAGAATCTTAAAGAGTAATAATATGAAGCATATTGGCGTGCTTGTAAAAGGTATCTTTAACCCATTTTTCTCTGAAATGTTAAAGATCATAGAAACTGGAATTAATGATATAGGTTACACCATGATTTTGCATCATTATGATACCAATAGTTTAGGAGGGAATGAGGGAGAAGTACTTATTTCTTTTATCAAGGAAAAGCGTCTACAAGGTGTCATTTGCCTAGGAGGTAATTTTTCAAAGATAGAGGAAGAGCGTTTTGAAGAGATAGAGATTCCTATTGTTTTGACTTCTGTAGATAGTCACATGAAGATTAATACAAAGCTCTTTTCTAGAGTATGTATAGATAATAAGAAAGCGGCTTATGAAGCCACAAAGTACCTCATTGAAAAAGGACATGAACATATTGCAATTATGCTAGGGGATGAATTTGATGCAGGTGTCAGTAACCGACGTGTAATGGGCTATATGGAGGCATTAGATGAATATCATATACCTATCAATAAAAATTATATTGTAATGGGAGGTTATGATTTTGAACCAGCCTATGAAAGTGCAAAGAAATTATTAACGGCATCGCCAGAGGTCACGGTACTATTTGCTATCTCAGATATTATGGCAATAGGTGCAGGGAAAGCAATGAGCGACTTAGGATTCACGGTAGGTAAAGAAATTTCATTATTAGGATTCGATGGTTTAAACATAGGCAAATATTATACCCCAGCGCTTACAACAATTGAGCAACCTGGAAAGCAAATGGCAGAAGATTGCATTGATCTATTAGTACAACTAATAGAAGAAAAAGAGGCTAATCAAAATATTATTTTGGAAACAAGATTAATTGAAAGAAAGTCTGTATGTAATTTGAAGGGGTGATAGGTATGGATAGAGGAAGTGGCATATTAATGCACATTTCATCTTTGCCGGAGTTATATGGAATAGGAACACTAGGAAAGTCAGCATACCTTTTTGCTGACTTTTTGAGACAAAGCGGACAAAAATATTGGCAGATACTCCCACTAGGTCACACAGGATATGGGGATTCTCCTTATCAATCCTTTTCTGCCTACGCAGGTAATCCTTATTTCATAGATTTAGCAACCTTATATCAAGATGGGCTTTTAACTAAAGAAGAATTAGAAGCACTAGATCCCGAAGAAAATAGTGAAAAAGCAGACTATGGAAAGCTTTTTAATACACGCTATCCAGTCTTAAAAAAGGCATACAAACGAGCTAAAGTAACATTACATGAAGAAATTGAAGGGTTTATAAGTAGGAATAAAGCTTGGCTAGACGAATATACTCTTTATATGGCTGTAAAAGAAGAAAAGGGAAATAAGAGTTGGTTGGAGTGGGATGAACCGATTAGGTTACGACAACCTGAAGCAATCAAGTATTATAAAGAAAAACTAAAAGAACAAATAGAATTTTGGGCATTTATTCAATATGAATTTTACAAACAATGGAATAAATTAAAGGCGTATGTTAATACTCTAGATATACAAATTATAGGGGATCTACCTATATATGTAGCAGTAGATAGTAGTGATGTGTGGGCACATCCAGAAGTTTTTAGATTAGACAAAGATCATAAACCTATAGTAGTAGCTGGTTGTCCTCCAGATGCTTTTACAGAGGATGGACAGTTATGGGGTAATCCTATATATGATTGGGATTACTTAGAGCGCACTGGGTATGCTTGGTGGATTAATAGAATGCAAGAGGCCAGTAAGCTTTATGATGTGATTCGTATTGATCATTTTAGAGGGTTTGAGTCCTATTGGGCAGTGCCTTATGGTGATCAAACAGCCAAAGGTGGCAAATGGGTAAAAGGGCCAGGTATTAAGCTATTTAATGCAATAGAGAAGGCTTTGGGTAAGCTTAATATTATAGCTGAAGATTTAGGGTTTATGACAGATGAAGTCCTGAAGTTTAGGGAAGAAACAGGGTATCCAGGTATGAAAGTTCTCCAATTTGGATTCGATATAGATGGTAAGAGTGATTATATTCCACATAATTGTGGCAAGAATTCAATTATGTACACAGGCACACATGATAACAACACAATAAGAGGATGGTTAGCATCTGCTGAAAATAAAGCACAAGCAGAACATGCTAAGAAGTATTTGAAACTAGATGAAAAAGAAACATATCACCTAGGATTTATAAGAGGAGCGTGGGCAAGTACATGTGTATTAGCGCTTACTCAAATGCAGGATGTATTAGGACTTGATGACAATGCACGTATGAATACACCGGGCACAATGGGCGGCAACTGGATATGGCGTATGAAAAAAGATGTGCTTACTGACGAGTTATCTATGCATATAAATGAAATAACAAAGCTTTACGGAAGGAGCTTAACATGATCGAAAAACAATCTATTAAAGAATATATGGAAATGTATTGTAAAATGACCTATGGAAAAACTGTAAAACATGCGACAACGGCTGAAGTTTGGAGTGCATTAAGTACAGCTATTATGAGTCAGATTGTAGATAGATGGTATGTTACGAATAAAGCCTATAAGTCACAAAAAATGGCTTTTTATATTTCAGCGGAATACTTAATGGGAAGAGCACTTGGAAATAACTTAATTAACTTACAAGAATACGATCAAGTTAAAGACTTACTTAAAGAACTCAACATCAATTTGAATGAAGTAGAAGAGATGGAGGAAGATGCAGCACTAGGAAATGGGGGCCTTGGAAGGCTTGCTGCTTGCTTTATGGACTCTAGTGCTACCATGCATTTACCTGTGCAAGGTTATGGCCTTAGATATCGTAATGGACTCTTTAAACAACGTTTCAAAAATGGGGAGCAAGTAGAAGAGGCTGATGAATGGCTTAAATATGGTGACCCTTGGAGTATAAGAAAAGATGCAGATATGGTTTATATTAACTTTTCAGATATGAAGGTTAAAGCTATTCCTTATGATGTACCGATTATTGGGTTTGGTGGGGCGACTATCAATACATTAAGGCTGTGGCAAGCAGAACCTTTATGTGAATTTGATTTTAACCTTTATAACAATCAACAGTATGATAAAGCCTTAGAGCAAAAGAATCGTACGGAGGATATTACAAGAGTACTTTACCCAAATGACTCTACAGAACAAGGAAAGTTATTAAGACTTAGACAGCAGTACTTTTTAGTGAGTGCATCTGTTCAAGATATGGTACGTGACTTTAAAAGACGTCATGGAAATGTTTTTGATGATTTTGCAAAATGGCATGCAGTTCAACTAAATGATACACACCCTGTACTTGCAATTCCAGAGTTTATACGTATCTTAGTAGATGAAGAAGGCGAAAGCTTTGAAAACGCACTAGGGACAGCAAGAAAGGTATTTGCTTATACGAACCATACGATTTTACAAGAAGCCTTAGAAAAATGGGATGCTTACTTGATGCAAAAGCTTTTCCCACGCATTTATCAAATTATAGAACAAATCGATGCTGCACTTGTACAAGAACTTAGAGAAAAGGGATACAGTGATGACCGCATCAATATGTATCACATTATCAAAGAGGGTAAAGTGCACATGGCACATATGGCAATCTACGTTGGTTTTGCAATCAATGGTGTTGCTAAGCTGCATACAGAAATTTTAAAGAATACAGAGCTCCATCATTGGTATGAGCTCTATCCTTATAAGTTCCAAAATAAGACCAATGGTATCACACCAAGAAGATGGCTGGTACTTGCAAATCAAGAGCTTTCAAGTCTAATCACAGAAAAGCTTGGAAGTAATGAATGGATGATGGATTTATCTTTACTTAAACAGCTTACAAAGTTTGTTGAAGATGATGAAGTATTAGAGCGCTTACAAAGTATCAAATACACAAAGAAATGTCAGTTAGCAGAGGCTATTAAAGCAAGAGAAGGGATAGAGATAGATCCAAATTCTCTTTTTGATGTTCAAGTTAAACGTTTACATGAGTATAAGAGGCAGCTCCTTAATGCCATGTATATTTTAGACTTATACTTTAGACTTAAGGAAAATCCAAACTTAGATATTCCCAAGGTAACCTTTATCTTTGGTGCTAAAGCCTTCCCAGGTTACTATAGAGCGAAGAGTGTTATTAAACTTATCTTAGCTATAGGAGATTTGATTAATAGGACACCAGAAGTTAAAGATAAGATACAAGTCGTGTTTGTAACGAACTATAGCGTATCTTATGCAGAGCGTATTATCCCAGCAGCAGACTTATCTAAGCAGATCTCAACAGCAGGTAAGGAAGCATCTGGTACAGGGAATATGAAGCTTATGCTTAATGGTGCCCCTACATTTGGCACTTATGATGGTGCAAATGTTGAGATTGTAGCAGAAAGTGGTGAGGAGAATAACTTCATCTTTGGCCTAAGAGTAGAAGATATTAATAACCTTAGAAATAACTACAATCCAAAAGAATACTATGACAAGAATCCTGATTTAAAACGTGTACTAGATGCCTTTGTAAATGGTACATTAGATCCCGCGAATACAGGATGCTTTAGAGACTTATACGAAGCACTATTAGTAGGTAAGAACTGGGAAAGACCAGATCAATACTATCTATTAGCTGATTTCAAAGCCTTCAAAGCAATGCAAGATAAAGTGTTTGAGTGTTATAAGGATAGAAGAAAATGGGCTCAAATGAGCTTGATGAATATTGCCAATAGCGGAGCATTTTCAAGTGATCGTACCATTATGCAATATGCAAGTGAAATCTGGGGTATTAGTCCTATAAGCTAAGATGTAAAAAAGGAGATATAAAACTAGCTAGCTAGTTTTATATCTCCTTTTTCCTTAGGTATAAGTCGGGACAATGTCCCTTTTTAAAATCGGGACATCTCATTTATTGTTGCAGTTCTCAATAATAAATATAATAAATGTATTAATATAAAAAAATGAGATAAAAATATAAAACTAGAAAAGGAAATAAATAATGAATAAAAAACTTATCGCATCACTTGTGGCAAGTATGATGATTATGGGGCAGATGCCAGTACAGCTTTTAGCTCAAGATGCTTCACCAAAATTAGTACAACTTGCTGGGGATCAAGAAGTTAAAGAAATTATTGAAAAGGTTACACTCTATAAGCAGGATAGTGCAAAGCCTAGTGATCGTAACTACTCATTTAATAATACCTTACATTCTAATGAACCTTTAGGAATAGAAGTATTAGGAGAAACGACAGTTGAAATTTTAGTAAGAGGTGAAAATGTTACTGGAGGTGCAACACTTAATTATCATGATGTGGGACATCTAAGAAAAGGAACAGATCTTAAAGTAGGAGAACCTATAAGAATTACTATTCCTAAAAAGGGACAACTATTTTTAGATGTAGCTAACTTAAAACATTCCCAGAATCCAGACACACCATTTTCTATAGATGTCCAAGTGACTCTCATTGAGGGGGACTATAAACTCTCACCAACTTATGATATAAGAGCAAATAAAGGTTTTGAACATGCAACATCAGATTCTGAAACTTTTAAGGCACTTGCTCTTGCTCCTGAAAATGCAGAAGATGGAAGTATCTTGATTTCAGAAAATACGAGAACATATATTCCAAAATCAAAATTTATTCCTAAGACAGTGGACCCAAGTGGCGTACTGACTCACCAAGAGGCCATGCTTAAAAGTTACAATGAACTTGCAGATACACCAGATCGTGCAGGATTTATTCTTATGACGGGTATAGAGGAAATAGGTGGTTATATGGCTGCAAGTAGCTGGGCACTTGTTACACGACCTAAAGCTATACTTGAATACTTAAAGCTTCCTAATGAAGATGCATGGGGGATGTACCATGAGTTTGGCCATCTTTATGAACAAGGGTGGGGGTATGTAGAATATTGGAATAATATTTATGCAAATATGTTAACACGTGAACTTCAGAATCGTCCATCAAACTGGACATGGCTCTATGGCAATAATGAAGAAAGCTATGAAACTAATACAGTTGTACCAAGTTTTGAAGGCTACTTAAAAGAAGCTAAGCTTGGGAGCATCCATCCTATGTATTATTTTGTAAGTATAATGGATCACATGGATTCAGAATTTATGGGTAAAATCACTCATTTATATAATAAAGATAAAAAATACAAGGGTGCAGAATACGTTGCATACTTTGTAGCAAAAGAATATGGTATCAATATTATTCCATATTTAGAAGCTGCGGGTCACGCTATTACAAATAGGGATATTATTGAAGATATTATTCTAACAAGTAATGAAACACGTATCCATGTTGAACCAGGTAATATAAGATTTGAAGGAATTGACCAAATTTCAATGCCTCCTACGATGATGACTGGCTTCTACAATCAACCTCTTAGAGGGATGAGTAATCCAAATGCAACAATTATTGTAGATATTGAAGGGACAGAATATACAACGACTACAGATGAAAGAGGACAGTTTGAATTTGACTGGCCAGTATCTGTTACAAATAAAACAGCTATACGTGTAGCGTCAATTGAAGCAGGAAAAGCGAAAAGTTTTTATAGAGATGTTATAGTAGAAGACACAGAGAATCAAATTGTTTTTAAAGGTTACAAAGATGAAGTATTCTTAACTGTAGATATTGATGAAGCAAATCAAGCCTTTCATGCTGTTTCAAGTGGTAAAGTAGCAAATCAATTCTATAATGGACAATATGCAAAGATAGAGCAATTTAATAAATTTGGTGAGCGTAAAAATATCATTTCTATGAATGGTGGAGCAATTGCTGATAAAATGGCTGAAGCACTTAACGGATGGACTTATGAAGCGGGGGACTATTTAAAACTTTATCATCCAGAACAAGGAAGAATTTCTCTTCAAGGTTATGTTGAAAACGATGTTAATAAGCTTTATGCAAATATGAATGCTATTAATATGAATGAAAGCTACTTCTATCTAACAGGTGAACATGTCTTATATTCAAATAGTCAATTAGAGCCTCAAATAACAATTCTTGATCTTCAAGAAAAATTAAATAAATTTAAACAGTTACAATCCAATGATTATACACCATCTTCTTGGGAGCTATTCCAAACTAAGATTCAAGCTGTAGAAAATGCTATTTTAGATTCAAATACTACACCGGAAATATTACAACAATTATGGAGAGATATAGATACTTATGAAGGTCTATTAATACCAGTAAGTGTAATTGTTGTTAAAGGATATAATAATCAAGTTGCACTTCGCATAGGATTTGATCTAGAAACAGGTAAACTTGTAGCTAAATCCACTGGTGTCGCAGCCAATATATATCATGGTGGAAATATTTACTTTAAACTTGAAGTTCTATCAAGTACGGGAGCAGTTGAAGCAACTTATAGTTTAAGAGGTCAAGAAAATGCTGATGCAATAGCAACAGCTATTAATACACTTTCACTTCAAAAAGGGCAAAAACTAAGACTTAGCCATTTAGAACCTCAGCGTTTAGCTGTTGAAGGGTATGTTATTGATGCGCCTTATGATCTAAGTACAGGGCTTCGTCAGCTTGACTTAAAGAATACATACTTCTACTTATGGGGTGAAAGTTTAGCCTATACAGATCAGTTAGAAGAAATAGTTAAAGTAGATAAAACAGCTTTAAAAGCAACTATAGATGAAGCTTTAGCACTGGATGAAGAAGTGTATACAAGTGAGACATGGGCAAATCTATTAGGACATTTAGACTATGCGCAACAGGTATATGCAATAACTGATTATACGCTTACTCAAGAAACTATAGATCAAGCAAATGAACAGTTACGTGAAAGCATTCAGCAATTAGTGGTAGCGCCAAAGTTAGACTATAATGAGCTTGACTTACTTATTCAACAGGCAGATGAATTAGTTACAGGTGGTCAAGGTAACTATGAGGAAAATAGATGGAATAACTTATTATGGGCATTAGATTGGGCAAAAGAAATGCGCCAAGATAAGTCACTTACTCAAGAAGAAATTAATCAAGTAAGTATCTACCTAAAAATAAATATTAATGATGTACTTGAATACCAACAAACAGATAAGACAGCTCTTAAAGTTGCTATAGATGAAGCATTAGCATTAAACGAGTCAGACTATACAGTAGAATCTTGGGCAAACCTGATACATGCTTTAGAAAATGCTCAGCTTAAATATGAATTAGTTGGGACAACTGTTACACAAGAATCAGTAGATAGAGTAACACAAGCATTACAAAATAGTATAAAGCAATTAGAAAAACTATCAAAACTAGATTATATCAAGCTTGATTCTATTATTGAGCAAGCAGATGAATTAGCTAGTGGTGGTCAAGGTAGCTATGAACAAAATAGATGGGATGGTTTTATCTGGGCATTGAACTGGGCAAAAGAAATGCGTGTAGATACAACACTTAATCAAGAACAAGTAGATCACGTAGGTCGCTATTTAGCAATATGTATGAATGATGTCCTTGAGTATCAATCAGTAAAAGAACTTTCTACTGAGGTAAATAAAGTACTAGAAGATGAAGTTTTAAATGATGAAGTAGAAATTTAGAAGAAGTATTTACTTATAAAAAGTAGAGGAAACTTAATAAATAGTTTTCTCTACTTTTTAATACTGTTAAATAAATTAATTATTGATTTTATGATAAACGTGGCTGATGAGTTCAATTTGTTTTCTTTGATTACACTCTACATCGTTAAGCCATTCGAGTGCAGCGCCTATGACAAAGCCAAGGAACATGTTAAGGATACCAAGACCAACTAAACCAACACAAATGATAAGACTTAACATATTTTGACCAGCATAAAGTGTAAGGCCTCCACCGGCAAATAGGGCAAGTCCAAAGAGTACACCAAGAATCTTACTAATCACTTTAAGTCTAGCTAAAGAGCCATATTTAGGTGTAATACGTACAGGTGTGCCAGGTCTTGGTGGAGAAGTTGTAAGTGATGGGACAGGTGTTGTAGGAAGTGGTACACCTGTTGTAGCAGCTTCTTGGTTAGCAAGTGTTGCATCTTTAGAAGAAGCTTGTCCATGATTTACATTTGAAGTTGATACTATAGCATCATCAAATGAACTAGGCTCATCTGATTGGGTAGGTTTACGGATAAAGTCTGTGATGTTTGTATTTGAATCAAATACAGGATTTGGCTGAGGTATAAGTTCATCACTTTCTATTTTTGCTTTTAAAATGTGAAACTCATCTTTTGCAGTTGAAGCAGTATCTTTAGAGACATTTTTATTTGTAGATGTTTTATTATTGTTGGTTATTTCTCTATTTATGGATGGGCTATCATCTTTAGTAGTTTCTTTACTTGTAGATGAAGTATCATCTTTGATTGCTTCTTTGTTTGTAGGTACTTTATCATTTTTTTCTATTTCTTTATCTGTAGATACTTTATCGCTTTTGGTTATTTCATGAGTAGTTGATTCCTTAGAGAGTGTAGCTTGTTTTTTAGCCTTTGTTTTTTGAGTAGATTTGCTAGTAGGTGTACTCGCAGTATCCTCTTCGGTCGTAGTTGTATCAGATAGCTTGTCTACATTCTCAGTAGTAGTATTTGACTCTGTAGATTGGTTTACCTCTTTAGTCTCTATGGCAGGATTGGTTTGGTCTGATGAATCAGTAGGTAATAAGGAACCGCATTTAAAGCAGTTACGATCACTATCTATATTTGGAAAGTTACAATTTGGACATCGTTTCATTTTTATTCCCCCTCCTAAAAAATTACATATCTACCTTTATTATAACTTTAAATTCTAATTTTTCCAATAAAAATTAAATAGAATTGCTTTTGTATAAAAATTAGGGTATAACAAGAGGAAAGGAATGGAGGAGCTAGCATGTATACATTATTAATTTCAGGATATGGCACAGTACCAGAAAAGACACTTAAAGTGTATCAGTTTAATGAGGAAACAAAAAGTATTACAGAAGTATTTGGAGAAAGTTTAGCTAATCCATCTTATGCAGTTATTGAAGGTGCTCTTATCTATACAATGAGTGAAGTAGAAGATGAAGTACCATTAATGAGTTATAAGCTTGATAATCAAGGATTTATGAAACTTGCACAGCAAAAGTTTGAAGGTGGAGGTATAGCTCATATAAGTTATTCATCTACTCATAAGGCCTTATTTGGTGCATGTTATCAAACAGGGGATGTACTAAGTATTGGTGTAGAGAAAGGACAATTTTATGGAGTAAAGAGCTTTATTTCTCTACCTAAAGGTGAAGGAGACATTTCAAGAGCACACTGCGTTCAGTTAGATGCAAAAGAAGAATACCTTTATGTGACCAATATTCATACAGATAAGATTTATTGTTTTAAAGTAGACCAAGGAACACTACACTCTAACGAGGCTTTTGAAGCTTTACAGCTAACAAAAGGGATAGGACCAAGAGATATTGTCTTTCATCCTAGTAAGCCGGTAGCTTATATTACTGGAGAGTATAGTAATCAAGTAACTGTAGTAAGTCAAGATTCAGTAACGGGAAGACTTCAGGTTATTCAACAACTAAGTGCACTAGCAGAGGAGTATACAGGGGAGAGCTATTGTGCTAATGCAGTTGTTACACCAAATGGAAAGTATCTATTTGTAGCGAATAGAGGGGCGAATAATGTGGCAGGATTTGAGATACAAGAAGATGGCACATTAAAGGTAGAAAGCTTTACTTGTGTAGAAGGTAATTGGCCAAGACTGATCACTTGTACACCAGATGGTAAGTATATACTTATCTGCAATCAACGTTCAAATGAAGTAGTTATTAAGTCACTTGACCAAGAAATTGGTGAAATAGGGGGACTGGTTGCGGCTATCCCATTTAATGAACCAGCCTTTGTTAAGACGATTTAAAATAGATATTTTATAGAATGAGGATAAAGGGAGCAATACAAAAATGAGTGAATGTGTATTTTGTAAAATTATTAATAGAGAGATTGAATGTAAGGTAATATATGAAACAGAGTCAATTATATCATTTTTGGATATAGACCCTATTAATGAAGGCCACGTGTTAATTATACCTAAAACACATGTTGATTCACTTGAAGAAGTATCTTCGGATATGCTAAATGAAATGTTAATTTTAGCACAAAAAATAGTAATAGCTTATAAAAAAATATACGATATAAAAGGTTATAGTATAATGCAAAATGGAGGAGGATTTTGTGATTTTGGACATTTTCATCTTCATATATTCCCTCGTTATTCAAATGATGGTTTCGGATGGACTTATCCAGAAGGACCATTTGAATACTCCCAAGAAGTTGCTAACAAAATCAAAAAGGAATTACAACCCCAAAATTAGTTATTCTAAAAGTTAAAAGAGGATATCACCATACCATCTTGGTCTAGTGATATCCTCTTTTTTAGATTTATAATCCGTGTGAAACTACGTTTTGTGATGCCATAGTAGCATATTGATCATGGTTCAGCATACCTTCTTCTGTATGCCAGCCTAGGTGGAAAGGAAGACGATCGCCGTCTAATTCTTCAATATGGTCAACCTCACCATTTAAGTAGCTATTTACACGGTAGATAGCTGTTTTGGCACGTCCAATAATACCGTTTAGACGTACATCTAGAATTTCAAATCCGTTACCTTTGCAGTCTGTATACCATATAGTACGTAAGGCTTCTATGAAGTCTTCTACATCACCGATAAGCATAGGAAGGACTTCTTCAGCAAGCATAGCAAGGGTGTCGTGGTCTTCTTCAAGGTAAGCTTGACGAAGTTCAACACCAATGGTTGCTTTAGTAGCAAGTACAGTACTTAAGGCTGCATACATTTTAAACATGGAGCTATAAGCACAGCTTTTGTATGAGATTGCCTCATATTTATCAGCTAAGTTAGAGTAGAATGTTGTAAGGTCAAGATCCTCAGCATAGATGTCAAAAGCACCAAGTAAGATGTCTTGGTATAAGAAGTATTTTGAAGGATTGTAAGAGTTAACATTTGGTCTGTCCACACCTTCTACTAAGTTCAGTTCTTCAGGACTTCTAAGATCTTCTAAGCTAAGGCCGGTTAAGTATTTACAACGTCTATCAATCCAAGCATCATCTACATCTTGAAGGTAGCTATGTTCTGCAAAGAAGATAAGGCCTAAAAGGGATGTATCGATAGGTGCTTCATCCCCATCATCTCCCCACATTGTAGCAAGGACTTCTTGAATGCCTTGTTTCTTACAAATGTTAAGTGCTGCCTTGGTTGTAAGGAAAGTACGTTCATAGTTTGGTGCATAACCTACCCATTTCCACACCCCACCTGCAAAGATAAGTGGTTTATTGAATTTTTTCTTTAAGTTAATAGAAGCATCGTAGAAATCTTCTTCTAAGTGGTAGTAATCCCAATAAACAAGGCTCATCTTATCTGGAATGCTCTCAATAACACTTTGATCAAGTTCAATGTTTAAGTCGTAGTGGTCTCCAGAAGGCGTAGCAGCACGCATAAACATATCATCCCACATCATTGGTTCAAAGTTGTATTTATCCAGTAGCTTACAAACCTCTTTAAGGTGCATCGCCATAAGCTCTTGATGATGTTTGTAGCCATTTACTTCAATAGAGCGGCCAAGACCTAAGTCCCAAGCTTCATCCATACCAATATGGATACGGTTTGTTCTAAATGTAGCACGAAGGGATTTGAACATATTATCTAGGAACTCGTAAGTTTCTGGCGCACCCACTAAAAGTACATCTGATGTATCTCTAAATTTAAGGGCATAGTTCCATTTAAGTGTTTGTTTAAGGTGAGCAAGTGCTTGAATACAAGGAATAAGTTCAATGCCTAATTTATAAGCGTATTCATCTAATTCTTTGATTTCCTCTTGTGTATAACGACCACGCATGTAACCAAAGTAAGGATACTCCGGAATGGTATATGTATCTTCACTGTAAAGCATACATGTTGAGTGACCCATCATAGCAAGATGAACAAGGAGTTGTTTAACCTTGTCTACTTTATACACACTATTACGTGAGACATCAAACATTGCACCTGATACAGGAATATAAGCTTTTTCTTCATAAGTAAAAGTAGCTTGTCCTTCTTCTACAAATTGCATATAAAGGCTTAACCCCCTAAAGAAGTGGTGCTTCTTTTTGTATGCAATGCTATTTTCTTCCCCACGAATAATACGTAGGCATATTTCATCGTTTTCATCTAATTGAACAACGTTAATATTATCTTCTAAAGCAAGATTAAAGTAATTTCTAATCTCATTTAAGCCAAATTCTAAATCTAGTACTTCCCCAGAAAAATTCATAGTCTTCCTCCTTAGTATGAGCTGAGTTATTCATTTAATAAAACAGTATATAAGAAGTATTTTAATATACTTTTTTTGGAGAGTATAGTGTATATTTTTGAAAATTATTTCAAACAATGGAGTATAAGAAAAAAATAATCAGCGAGGTGTGCTATGGCTAAATTACAAGAGATGATGAGCATCTATATTGTGCTTGTCATGCTAGGAGTAGGGCTGAACATGGCGTTCTTGAGGTATAAGACCTTTAAGCAAGTCAATCACTTAGAAAGAGAGGCACAATTTTCTAGAGTAGTAGGCTATATTTATATTGCTTTAGGTATATGTAGTGCTATTTTCTTAATAATAAATTAGAACACTAGAATGAGACCAATGACAAGAGAGGGTGACCTAAAATGGATAATGTAAAGCAAGTCAATGAACCTAGTCGTGAAGATGCTTTTCATGATAAGGATAATAAACTCATCATTCCATTCGAAGAATCATTAGATAAGAATATAGATAACATTACTTATTTATTTAAAAATTGTACAGATGTGGTCAAGCGAGAAGTGAATATAGGAATGCTAACACCTATTCGTATATATGGTGTTTACATCGATGGGATGGTTAATCGTGATGTCTTAGAAAATTTCTTCTTAAGTCGTATCATTGATTACAAGAATTTAAATGGTGAACGCATTCCAATGACAGGTCCTAAGACTCAGATTATTATGGATCATTTTTCTGCAACTTTTGATATCAGAGAAGCCCAGAACATGGATCAAATGGTAAGTGGAATCCTTTCAGGTGATGCAGCCATCTTTATAGATGGTGAAAAGAAAGGACTTATTATTGCTTGCCGTAGTTGGCCAGTACGTGGAGTAGGTGCACCAGAGACAGAAGCGGTTGTAAGAGGACCAAGAGATGGATTTGTAGAAACCATACGTTTTAATACAGCGCTTATTAGACGTCGTATTCGTGATACCAAGTTAAAGGTAGAGATGACTTCTGTAGGGACAAGAAGCCGTACAGATATTGCTATTATGTATATGGAAGACATCGTAAGACCAGAGCTTGTAGAAGAAGTTAAAACACGTCTTGAAAAATATAAAATAGATGGTGTCTTTGATAGTGGCTATATTGAACAACTGATAGAAGATAGTTGGAAGAGTCCTTTCCCACAAACCCAATCAACAGAAAGGCCAGATAAAGTAGCTTCTAGCTTAATGGAGGGGAAAGTGGCTATTGTAGTGGATACCTCACCGTTTGTTATTGTTGTACCGACGACACTCAATACCTTCTATCAAGCATCTGAAGACTACTATCAACGCTGGCAGATTATGAGTTTTACAAGAATTTTAAGATACATTGTATCCTTCTTATCTTTCTCGTTGCCAGGTTTATATATTGCAACCATCAACTTCCATCCAGCTATGCTGCCCACATCCATTGCTGTGTCCTTAGCCGCCTCCCGGGAGGGGATTGTCCTGGCAAGTGTGATGGAGATGTTGGTCATGGAGATGGCATTCGAGCTGTTGCGGGAAGCTGGTATTAGGCTTCCAGGTCCAGTAGGACATGCTCTAGGTGTAGTAGGTGGTATCGTTATTGGGCAAGCTGCAGTAGATGCTAAGCTTATAAGTCCGATGATTGTTATTATTGTAGCCATTACAGCGGTAGCAACCTTTGCCATACCAGATTATGGTTTAACAGCAGCTTATAGATTGTTGCGCTATATATTCTTATTTATTTGTGCCCTATTTGGGTTATATGGGTATTTAATTGCCTTTATTTTATTGCTTGCCCATTTATCTTCATTAGAAAGTTTTGGAACACCATTCTTAGCACCCTATACAGCAGGTGACCAAAATGATTATCGGGACTTTAGGGATACCCTTATTCGCTTCCCTATCTTCTTGCAAAATCGTAGACCACGTTACGCAAGAGAACATCAAAAAACACGTATTCGCTTAAGTGATGCAGATAGTGTAACAGAAACACCACCAGGACCTGATAGTGCACAAACAGCTACAGATATCCAAGGTGAACCAAGGGAAGGAGATGAATAAATATGTATACACATAATGCTAATGTATCTGTAAGACAAATGAAAATTTTATTCATCCTCCAGATGTTTAATATGTCTATGGTGATTTTGCCACGTATAGCAGGTAAAATGGCAGGGCATGATGGTTATTTGCTCCCTATATTAGGCTTTGGCTTTGGAGCAATCTATGTATGGAGTATTGTATCTTTATTAGAACGTTTTCCAGGTGAAGGCTTAGATACAATCGCACCTAAACTGATTACAAAAGGGTTAGGGTGGATTTTAATTGGATTATATGTCATTAAAGTGCTTATAGGAGCAGGGCTAGAAGTACGTATGTTTGCAGAAATGGTGTCACAGGTGTTATTACCTAAGACACCTTTACCAATCATTATTTTAATTTTACTTTTTGCTGTTCATTATTTAATTAAGTCAGGATTAGAAGCAAGTGGACGTATGGCAGAAATTGTAGCCTACTTTGTGTTTGTTCCATTAGCCTTTGTCCTTTCAGTTGTAGCTATCAAAACAGATTACAAGCAACTTATGCCTTTTATGACAGCTAAGCCAGATGGATTTATTAAAGGGGCTTACTTTGTAAGTATGACCTTTATGCCTTTAGAATTTCTACTCATTATAGGTAACCTTGTAAGTAAGCCTCATAAGCTTAAACATATAGGCCTCTGGTCAATAGGTATCATAAGTGTACTAGAAATTATTTTAATTGGTTTAACCTTTACAGGTGTAGGTATGGTGACTTCAACGAAACAAATCTGGCCAATGCTTACTTTAATGGAAAGTATACAGCTACCAGGTTCATTCTTTGAAAATCAAGAAATTTTCATGATGTCTTGGTGGATCCTAAGTGTATATATGTATATCTGTGGCTCTATGTATGTAGCCAGTCTAACCATTAGTAGATTAGCTCACTTTAATAGACAAAATGTTACTATTCTACCACTTATACCAATCGTATTCTTGATTAGTATGTATCCAGGAAGTTTAACAGAAGCGTATAGATACTTATTACACTTCAATGGGAAATTTGGCCTTCTTTTCTTATTCGTTGTACCTATTGTACTTATTGTAATAGCTAAGTTAAGGAAAAAGGGGGGTGAAGGTAATGCCTAAAAAGATTGTAAAATTAATGCTTTTGATAGGCTTATCATGTTTGACCCTTACAGGATGCTGGGATAGTACTGAGGTAAATAATAGATCTATTATCTTAGAGTTAGCAGTAGATAAGAATACGGACTATGCGTATGATACGACCAAGCTTATAGATGATCAACCAATCTATGATATTTACTATGCTATTCCTGATTATGGTAAGCTATCAGGAACCAATACTTTAGCAACCAATGTAGAAACCAATATTGAGGTTCAAGCACCTACAATAGGAGCAAGTATTGATGATTTAGAAACCAAAAATAAAAATTCAGTAAGCTTTAGTCATGTTAAAGCACTCTTGCTAGGAGAAGAATTACTTAAAGATCCTGAACTCTTTAAGCGTGCAATGGATTCGGTATCTCGTGATATGCTTATCGCAAGGAATGTACCTCTACTCGCAGTGAATGGTGATGCTAAGCTAATTACTAAAGTAGAAAGTGAAGAGCAACCTATATTAGGGTTATACATTATGGATTACTTTAATAATGGCGAGCGTGCTTCTAGTTTTTTCAAAAAGCAGTTAGTAGGTAATTACATTAGAGAAATGGATGACACAGGTGTATCAACCTTGCCACTATTCCATACAGAAAAGATAGATACTACTGACCCAGAAAGTAAAAGTACAGAGATTGATATAAGTGGTGCAGCGGTGATTCATGATTATGAATTAGTAGGTTATTTAACTAAAGAAGAAGTGCGAAGTCAACTTTATATAGAGGGTCAAATCAAAAATACACCAGTTGTGATCTCTGATGAGGGTACCCTGCTTAGCTATACTGTAAAAAGGCAGCAAAGTAAGCTTAAATTTGGAGAAACACAAACAGGCCCATGGTGCTTAATAGAAATAGAAGTAGAAGGTAATATCTCAGAATACCTCAGTGAAGAAGAATCCAAACTTATCAGTCCCCAAGGATTAGAAGAAGTTAAGCAAGCCATCGCAAATGAAATCATTAAACAAATCAATGTAGGTATTAACAAATCAAAAGAAATGAATATGGATTTCTTAGGAATAGGTGAAGCCTTCTATAGACAGCACCCAAAAATGTGGATGAAGTATCAACCAACTTGGCTTTCTACAAGCTATAGGAATCTACCTATTAGTATAGGCGTTGATGTATCTATACAAAGTACAGGTATTTCTGAATAAAGAATGGGAGTGAAAACTTATAGTACAAGAGAAGGTCCGGGCAGCGCTATGCATGTGTCCTCTCTTTCGCTTTTGCTCAAATGGACTAAGAAGCTGTAAACTCATACTCAGGTAGAAAGCGCGAAAACTCGGCTACGCCTCAAACACTCGCGCAACCCCCTACCTTCATATTCGTTAACACCTTCTAAGACCACTCTCGAAAAAAGCTACAGTGAGGTCACCAGCATATCTTATGCCCTATTCTACTTGTAAGATGAAATTTTCACTGTGTAGAACACACCGGTAGAAGGGGTAAAGTTGAACCTCAAAGAAAGGGCAGATCTTCCTGTAACTTTCTTAGCTTGTCTGAGCAAAAGTGAAAGGGAGATGGTACACACAGTGGAGCCTTTCCGTATAATATAAACAGTATTTACTTATCAAGGCAAAAGAGCACCTCAGTTTATGAGGTGCTCTTTCTATGTCCAGGGTATTAAGATTGCTTATAAAAAACTAAAGTTTAAAGTGATCGTACATAACTTGTAATTCTTTAATTGTTTCATTAAGTGTTGTAGAACGGTCACTGATTTGGTAGGCATAACTTGTTTGTTGTGAGCTTTCTGCATTTACTTCTTCAGTTACGCTTGTAGAATTTTGGATAACTTTTGAGATATCTTCTAAGTTACCATATACAGAATTTTTATCTTCTTGAACTTGTTGAAGAAGGTGATTTACTTTTTGAATTTGCATGTCTACGTTGTGCATTTGATCTTGGATGTTAAGGAAAGTTTGGACTGTTTCATTAACAACAGGAATTTGGTTATCGAAAACTTTCATTGCTTTTGTTACTTCTGTTAAAGCAATTTCTTTTTTCTCTATAATGCATGCAACAGTAGATTCAATCGTTTTAATTGCATTACTTGTTTGTTCAGAGAGGTTACGAATTTCTCCAGCTACGACAGCAAAGCCACGCCCAGCCTCGCCAGCACGAGCAGCTTCAATTGAAGCATTAAGGGCAAGTAAGTGGGTTTGTTTATTAATATTTGTGATTAAAGTCATGATTTGATAAATATTGCTTGCTTCTTCACCCAGTGATTTAACTTGATCAAAGATGTGCTGACTCATTCCAAGACTATTTTGAGCTTGAGTGGTAAGTGTATCAAGATGTGTTTTAGTATCTGCACTCATCGTCATTGTATCATGAGAAGCAGATTGAACAGTGACAAGCATTTCATTCACATCATCAATGTTGGTTGAAAGTGTATCCATAAAGGTGAGAGAATGCTCAATACTTGCAGCTTGTTCACTAGCACCGATAGCAATACTATCAATGGCATCTTGAACTTGAGCAGCAGAAGATGCTGTACTTGTTGAAAGTGTTTCTAGAATATTAGAGTTTTCTTGTACTCTAGTAGTTACATGTTTAGCTTGAGAAATAATAGCTTTTAAAGTGTGTAACATATCTAAGAATCCATCTAATAACAGCTTTGTTTCGTGGTTCCCCAATTTAACCTTAGAAGTAATTTCATCTTCTAAATCTAGATCTCCTTGTTTAATACGTCCCATGTAGAATGAAATTTGGTTAAGCGCTCTTGTGATTTCTTTACTAATTAAGATACTAAGTGCAACTACAATCAGGAGCATTACTGATACAATGACACCAATTTTAATATAACCGCCATAAACATCTTTTAATAAAAGTTTAAGTGGTGCATCAATGATAATGTTCCAACCGTTTGAACATTGGGTAGTGCTGAGTAAAGTATTATGATTAGTTAAGCCAGTAGATTTCTCCTGTGCTATAAAATCATTTACAGAATCAATGATTTTATCATCTACAGATGTACCAATAAGCTCTGCTTGACTAGAAAGCATAATGTTGAAGTTATTATCTGTGATCATAAAAGGAATTTCATCATCAATATTAGCCACACGTAGAAGGTCTTGATAGAAGGTTGTATCAAGGCTGAATATTGCTATACGGTCAGACTTATCTGTATGTCCAGGGACTGTTTTTGCAATAAAAATATTAGATATTTTATAATCTGGTTCATTCACCCAAAACCAAGTGATTTTGTTTGAATCGACTATCTTTTTATAGTGTTCGGAGCTTTTAAAGTCTGAAGATGTAAAGTACTTTGAAGCAACGAGTAACTTTTGAAAACTACTTGTATCATGAATATAAGGTGTTTCATCTCCTGCTAAGATCATTAGGCCTTCTAGGTATTGATCAGTTGTTAAGAGACTATTCATTTCCGGTTTAAGGTTAATGGCAAGCCAAGTACGGTCAGCATCAGATAAGTTATCATATTGACTTGCATATGTACTAAAGTTGGTGTTAGATAAAATGCTTCCCATTTTTAATTGAACGGAGTTAATAGAATAGTTAACATTATACGTAAGTTGATCAACTATTTTTTGTGAGTACATACTGAGTGAGTTTTGCATAGATTGCATAACTGTTGAATTTGAAAGATTAATAAGGATTAAGCAAGGTGTAATGGTTAAAATTAAAAAGAAAGCAATAAGCTGATGAGACAGCTTGAATTTAACAGAAATGTTTCTGAAGTGCTTAGACACATTGCTTGTTTTTAAATTATTAGATTTATTACTTTTGCTAAATTTGGAAAAAATATTAATCTTTTCTCTTCTAAACTGAAAAAGATTTGGTTTGATATTAAATTTAGTTTTCATCAAAACTCTCCTAAATAATATAATTAAATAATATAATAATTGTACTACTTGTTTAAAAATAATTCAACAAAAGTATAAAAATGATTGAAAAGGTAACTAAATGATGCAAAATTAATATAATCTACATTAAAGTGGTATAATCTAATTTATGAGATTAATAAAAGGAAGTGAAATAAATGAGTTTGGTAAGTATTATTATTCCTATATATAACGTTCAAAAATATTTATCAAGATGTTTGGACTCCCTTTTAGCACAGACGCTAAAAGATATAGAAATTATACTTATTAATGATGGTTCTAGAGATAATAGCCTTACAATATGTGAAGCTTACGCTGAAAAAGATAAAAGAATTATTGTTATTGATCAAATTAATCAAGGTGTATCCGTAGCTAGAAATACAGGAATAGCAAAAGCTACAGGTGAATATATAGGATTTGTAGATCCAGATGATTGGCTAGAGCCTAATATGTATGAGTTAATGGTAAATAAAATCAAAGAATCAGATTGTCCAATCTGCTTTTGTAATTATTATAAAGATGAAAAAAACAATAGTGTCCCAAAGGATTTTAAAATTGAGAAGGATCTTTTAGATAAGGAAGAAATAACAGACGTAATCATAAGTAATATGGTGGGAGCAGATGATATTATGCCACACTATAACTTTGTTATGGGATGTGTTTGGAGAGGCCTCTATAAAAAAAGCTTTATGGATGAATATGGACTAGACTTTGAGCCAGGAGTCAATATTATGGAAGACTTAGTGTTCAATATTAGAGCATTGCTGAAGGCAGATAAGCTTTGCATTGTACCAGATCACCTTTATCATTATGTACAAAATCCAACATCTATTTTACACAGCTATAAAAAGAATATGTGGGAAGATCAAATGAGAGTACATGAACTCTTAGAACAATACATTATAGAAGCAGGTCTAGAGGAGAAAATGAGAAATCGCCTAGACATGCGTTATGTAGGTATGGCCTTTAGTGCTATCTATAATGAAGTACAGGCTAAAAATAAAGAAGATATGCGTAACAAGATGATTAAAGTCAAAGAAATCTGTGCGGATGAAAAGTTTAAGATGAGTTTAGAACGCATACGTCCTATTAGAGGTAGTGAAGCCTCTGGTAAGGAAGAAGAAATCAGTGAAAAGAAAGTAGTTAACAAGCGTAACAGTAAAAAGGGCATTAATAAAAAGGAAATAATTAAAAGGGAAGTAATTAAAAAAGAAATGCCCAAAAGAGAAATAACTAAAAAAGAAGTTAAGAAGAAAGAAAGTAATAAAAAAGAAACGACTAAAAAAGAAATAAACAAAGAAACTCAGCGCCGATTTATACAGATTATTAATAGAAAAATAGATAAAGAAGAAAATAAAAAAGAGCTGGCAGCTCAAGATACAACTGCCAGACGTCTTAGTGTAAAAAAGAAATCAGTAATAAAATAAATTATAATAGCCCATGACAAGAGCTGCCAGAGCAGGAAGGTAGAGATAAAGAAAGTATTAATAAGAGGTTGTAGCGCATATACACCTACAAGACATAAGCCCATCCATGCAATAGAGAAAGGCAGGCAAATGAGACCTTGAAAGTTGGGGCGCACATTGGAGTAATCCCAGTACAAGATCCCCCAGAAAGATTTGATTAAAAAACCGCTCATATACTCTACGGCAGTAGGTACAATCAGAGCGAGGACAAGCATAATAAAAAAGTTAGAACCAAGTACATCTTTAAAAAAGACTAATAGTGTCATAGCAAAGCCATACATTGGTTTAAAAGGTCCGTATAAGAAGCCTTCGCTTTTGAAGTGCTTACGTGTAAATAAGGCATAAAACTGTTCAATCACATAACCTAAAAAAGAGTATAGTAAGAAATTGAACAATAAATAACTCCACATCATGAATACCCCTTTTCCCATAAAATAGATAATTTTAATATCTACTAAAAAAGGGAAAAATATGCATTAATTATTTTTGATAGGTGTATAAAATAAGTTTAGAAGGCAATACTCCTCATAGATAGATTTGAGGAGGATAAGGCCATGACAAAATGGGTTAATAAATATTGGTTAGAAGTTATTTACATATCAAGTGTTTTATGCTTTGTAGGAGTATTTGCACTACTCTCTATGTCGGAGTATGCAACGACCATGTCGCAAGGACTTAGTGAGAGTGTGATTCGCTTCCACGTACTTGCAAATAGTGATACCAAAGAAGATCAGTTACTTAAGGAAAACGTAAGAGATGCAGTCCTTCTTTATATGGAACCTATTCTTAAAGATTCTCCAAGTATTGATGAGACACGTAAACGCATCAATGCACATTTAGAAGAGATTACACAAGTAGCTGAGCAAGTGATTGCAAACTGGGGTAAGGACTACAGTGTTTATGTAGAACTTAAACATGAGGACTTCCCAACAAAAACCTATGGAGATATTATCTTCCCAGCAGGTAACTACGAAGCATGCCGCATTGTAATAGGAGAAGGTGCAGGACAAAATTGGTGGTGTGTTATGTTCCCACCATTATGCTACGTAGATGCAGCGACAGGCGTTGTACCACTAGAAGGTAAGGAAGAACTTAAAGAAAACTTAACAGATGAACAATATGAGATTGTAGCATTTCAAGCGGACAAACCTTATGATGTAAGATTTAAAATCGTAGAATGGTTTAATAAATAAAGGTCGTTATCAAACGACCTTTTTGTTTGCAATAAATAACATATAATCTTTTAAAGTTTTTACAAAGGCCAAGTTTCGCAAATAGGCAAGTCTTGAATATTTATAATAAAAGTAATACAATTAACTTTAACTGTAGGAATGAAGGGAGAAAGAGGTATCATGAAAGAAAGTATATTAGTGTTATTTGGAGGGCAGTCTTCAGAGCATGAAGTTTCTTTAAAGTCAGCAACTACGATTATTAATCATATGGATACAGATAAATTTGAGATTTACCCAGTAGGGATTACAAAAGAAGGTAAATGGTTACTCTATACAGGTAATAACCTAGACTTTACAGCAAATAGATGGCAAGAAGTAGGTATTCCTGCTGTTCTAAGCCCAGATGCGACAACAAAAAGTTTAGTGGTATTAAAAGAAGAAGAGCCACCAGTGTATATCAGAATCGACAAAGTATTCCCAGTGCTTCATGGTAGAAATGGAGAAGATGGAACAGTACAAGGTCTTTGCAAATTAGCAGAAATTCCATTTGTAGGTTGTGGTGTACTTGCTTCAGCTGTATCTATGGATAAAGCTTTCACTAAGATTGTAGTGAAAGAAAAAGGTGTACCACAAGCTGATTTCGTGCTTGTGTATGAAAGAGAAATGAAAAATGCAGATCAAGTTGTAGCAAAAGTAGAAGGTGCTTTTGGTTACCCATACTTTATTAAACCAGCCAATGCAGGTTCATCTGTAGGTATTTCAAAAGCGCATAATAAAGAAGAGCTCATTGCAGGTATCTTAGAAGCGCTTAAACATGATACAAAAGTACTTATTGAAGAGACAATCATTGGACGTGAAGTAGAAACAGCTGTACTTGGAAACGGCGATGTACAAGTTTCGGGTGTAGGTGAAATTCTTGCTGCGGCAGAATTCTATGATTTTGATGCAAAATACAATAATGCAGAATCTAAAACAGTTGTAGATGCCAATTTAGATCCAGCAATCAAAGAACAAATTAGAGCATACGCAAGAGATGTATTTGAAGCAGTAGAAGGTAAAGGTATTTCTCGTATCGACTTCTTCGTAAAAGAAGATGGTAGCATCATCTTTAACGAAATCAATACATTACCAGGATTCACTTCTATCAGTATGTATCCAATGCTCTTTAACGCAGCAGGTACCCCAACACGTGAGCTTGTAACCAAATTACTAGATTTTGCAAGCCTTTAAGGAGAACATTATGGACAATAGACCTATAGGCATATTTGACTCGGGCGTAGGGGGACTTACAGTAGTAAAAGCAGTGATGGAACGTCTAAAACATGAGTCCATTGTGTATTTTGGAGATACCGCAAGAGTACCTTATGGGAGTAAATCCAAAGAAACTGTGACTAAGTTTTCAGCACAAATTATTCGTTTCTTAGAAACACATGATGTAAAAGCCATTGTTATTGCATGTAATACAGTCAATGCAAACTGTATAGAAGAGTTACGTGCTATGTTCCCACACCTTCCAATTGAAGGTGTGGTAGAACCTGGCGTACGTATGGCACTTAAGGAGACACGTAATAATCGTATAGGCATTATTGGAACAGAAGCAACTATTGCAAGTGGTAAATACCCTTACTTATTAAAACAACAAAATCCGAATCTTGAAGTATTCGGTAAGGCTTGTCCACTCTTTGTACCGCTTGTAGAAGAAGGATGGGCAAACCATAGCATTACCAAAGAAGTTGTGCAAGAGTACTTATTACCACTAGCAGAAAAAGATATTGATACCCTTATATTAGGGTGTACCCATTATCCAATGCTTACTCAGACTATAGGAGAAGTATTAGGAGATGGGATTACACTCATTAACCCAGCTACAGAGGCAGCCTTTAGCCTCAAGCGTCTACTCAAAAGCCGAGATATGCAAACAGAGCATACAGAGGCGACGTACAAGTTTTATGTAAGTGACCACACATGTCGTATGCAAAAAATGGCGCAAGTCTTTTTAGACTACCCAGTAGAGTATGTAGAAAAGGTAGACATTGAAGCCTATTAGATAGACAACAGCAAAACTCCCAAGTTATTGAGTATCAATGGCATGGGAGTTTTGTTTCAAGGATATACTATAGACAAGAATAAACTACAATAATTTTATTAAAGTGATTGAAGGAGACATAAGATGGAAACTAGAAAATTTAAATTAGTGACAACGCAAAAGTATGAGTCACATGATAATGTAGATGAAATGATCGTAGAGGGTGTAGTGGCTGAACGTAATGGTAGCCAGTACATTAAATTTGACCAAAAAGATGCAACCCATAATATAACAGTGAATAACCTGATTAAACTTAAAGATGGTGTTGTAACCATTAAGCGCTCAGGTGCATTATCTTCAAATATGGTTTTTGATACAGCTAAGCCTTATTCAACAAGTTATGAAACAGAATATGGACAACTTGATCTATTAGTGACGACTCACGAGATCAAAAGTCAATTTGGTGAGGATGTAAGCCTTATGATTCAGTATGAAATGATGATGCAAGGAAGAAAAATAAGTGATAATATATATTTTATAGAGAGTACAAAATAATAGTTGCACTTTAAAAGTCGAAAGGGGTTTGGACATGAAAATTAAAAAAGCTATTATACCTGCAGCAGGTCTTGGGACAAGATTCTTGCCTGCAACAAAAGCACAACCTAAGGAGATGCTACCAATAGTAGATAAACCAACGATTCAATATATCGTAGAAGAAGCTGTAGCTTCTGGTATTGAAGATATTGTTATCGTAACAGGTCGTACGAAAAAAGCTATTGAGGACCACTTTGATAAGTCTGTAGAACTAGAAATGGAACTTGAGAAACATGGGAAAGATGAGTTGCTTGAGATTGCAAGAGATGTGTCTCAAATCGCAAACATCTATTATATCCGTCAAAAAGAGCCTAAAGGGCTTGGACATGCAGTCCTTACAGCAAAGAACTTCATTGGGGATGAACCTTTTGCTGTCCTTTTAGGAGATGATGTCATTACATCTGAAACACCTTGTCTAAAACAAATGATGGACATGTATGAAAAATATGATTCAACCATTTTAGGTGTACAGACAGTAGCAGATGACCAAGTTAACAAATATGGTATTGTGCAAGGCGATAAAATTGCCGATAGAATGTATACAGTGGAAAATATGGTGGAGAAACCAAGTATTGGTGAAGCACCTTCAAATGTAGCTGTACTTGGTCGTTATATCATCACTCCAGCCATCTTCCCTCTTCTTGAAAAACAAGAAGCAGGAGCAGGTGGAGAAATTCAACTTACTGATGCCCTTTGTAAATTAGCACAGCAAGAGAAGATGTATGCATACGACTTTGTAGGTAGACGCTACGATGTAGGAAGCAAACAAGGATTCTTGGAAGCTACTGTAGATTTTGCATTAGATCGAGCAGACTTACGTGATGAATTCATGGCTTATTTACAAGAAGTTGTGAAGAGAGGGTAAGTGCTAAAGGGAGGCAGCGCATTGAAAAGAGCAATACGCGTGGCAGTTGCAAGTTGGCTTATATTAGGGTCAGCTTGCACAACTTTTGCCATGGATCATAACTATCTTACACAAGAAGAATACGAAAGCTTAGAAAGTTCAATTGTCTATTCAGATAAAGGTATCGTTGTAGAGAATGAGCCAGGACTGGGATATCTTGTATACAGAGATGCAGCAGGAACAGAAAAAGTAGCTAAATATTATAGTGGTGAGATAAAAGTAGAGAAACAACCTTATTATGATGAGGAAGATAGAATCGGTTATATCGACCAACTCTTCCCTACTTTTAACTTTGATAATCGTGATACAACGATAGGTAATATAAAACCAGGCGACAATATTTATATCCAGTTTGATAATGAAGGTTACATACAATACATAAGTGCATACAATGACTACATTGTACGTTACGGAAAAGTACATACATTTAATATGGGTGCGAATAGTATGAGAAGTTTAGTACTAGAAGATAGTACAGGTAGACTCTATCACTATAGTATTGGTCAAGATACACCGATTAGTAAAGCTAGTGCACCTTACTCTTTAGGAAAACTTAAAGAAGGTGAATGGGTAAGATTACTTGTTAACCAACGTATACTCGGTGCAGGTCAAATCGAAGAAATCGTAGAAGAGATTGTTGTAGATCCAGATAGTAAGGTCATATCTGGGATTTATAGAGGTGAATTGGTAAGCGTGAATCCTTATCAAAATACTATTGGGATTAAGAATAACCAAGTTCTACAAAAAAATGGTTGGGGCATGTATGAATCTATCAATCAGCTTCGTGTAGAGCCAAAGACTGTAGGTACCTATTACCTGGGAAATGCAGTATCCTTTGACTACATCAAAAACAGAATTAAAAGCTTAGATGGTTATGTGTATGCAGCAGTAGAATCTTTTAGAGGTAAAGACGAAGCGGTTAAGCTCAACTTCCAAACCAAGAAACAAATCACTTTAGAGCCTACAACAGTAACCTATGCTTCACCAGGGGTGGTTAAGCTCTTAACAGGAGAACAAATCTATCTTGCAGATGATGCCATCATTGTGAGAGAAAATCGTCTAGTAGGTCCAGCAAGTATTATGGTAGGGGATCGCATTCAAGCAACTATTACAGGTGAGAATAAACTTGCCGCTGCGAATATCCTACAAGGGGTAGCAGAAGGTAGTTTAGAAGTTTATAGAGGACGTATTAAACGTATTGATAATTACCAAACCTTTGAAGTAGAAACATTCTCCCTTTTAGAAGATGGTATATGGTATTACCATCCAACACCACAAACCTTTAGTATTCAAGCAAATACCAAGTTCTTAACAGAAGCGGGTATTCAAATGAATGGTATAGATGAGTTCTTAACTTATGGAGATAACTCTAAAGAGAGTGAAGTCTATACAATCATTGCAAAAGGTGGAGAAGCAGTAGCCATTAGTAGTATGCCATATAGCAAGGAAGCCATAAGAGGAGAGGCATATCTTACCTCATCAGGAGATATCCGCCTTAAAGACACTTATTACTATGACCGTACGAAGAAACGTTGGTCACTTTTAAGCCGTAAAAATGCAGCTGTGAACTTAGAACTTTCACCAAATACAGTAATCGTGAAAGAAGGACAGCTTGTATCAGCTAAGGCTATCAAACCAGGAGATAGTTTAATGGTTATGATGGAAGAAAGTATCCAAGATCAAAATAAACAAGATAATTATACAGCCAAGTCTTATATTGTTATCGTAGAGTAAGGAGACAAGATGAGAAAATTTGCAGCATTTATATTAACATGGATTATAGCAACGACACCTCTTCTTGCCTATGAAGGAGAGATGGGGTATTTTGGAGGCACAGTGCCTGGACAGAAGCTACTTACAACGACTGAAGCAGCAAATACCAAACGTAGTACTTCAAAAATTACTTTACCTTATAAAGAAACCATCTATTTAACAGGGGAACCAGTAGTGGTAACAGGTACCATTCAGTTTAAACCTAACGAAATAGATAAAGAAAAAGGTTCTGGCAACTATACAGAAAGCTATGTGATTAAAGCAGAAGATGCCAGTGGAGAAAGTAAGATTACACGTACCATTTCATTAGAAACCAATTACTTATATGACCCTGTAGCAAGACAGACGACTAAAACAACCGAGATGAAAAAATGGACAGAGTTAGCTGTAGTAAATGGTAATACCTATCAGCTAGACAGCAAACAGTCCTCTTTTTCTAAAAGTATGATAGAGGACTACACACCAGGTGCAACTTACTATAGAGGTGATGTGAGTTATGAAGCTGTCTATAAAGATGTAACAGGTGGTGCAAACAATGTAACAGTTACTGTGAATGGACCAATCTATGGCTATGAACATAACTTTGCAAAGACAGAAACACAAAAACGAAGTATTACCATTGAAAATGGTAAACAAGGCTATTACATAGAAGAAATGCCAACCTATACAGTTCATAAAGAACTTCAATATGGAGCCAATGAGCCAGATGCCATCAGCTTTGCAGGTAACTACAAAGAGATTATTAGAGGTGAGGGGTCTAATACCTACAATATTATTGCAGGTAGTCCAAACCTTTATGATAATGAATCAGTAGGGAGTTATAATGTATTAGACACACCAAAGATTGAACAACTTTCTGCCGTAAATCTTTCGAAATTCAAAGGGCATCCAGCAGAATCAGACATTAGAAAAATGTATAGCCTTAAGATCTTTACAGAAGATATCAATAGCTTCTCACCAGATAAAGTTGTTACAAGAGGTGAATATATTAAGATGCTTGTAAATTCACTAGGTATAGAAGTACCAGATACCGAGGAGAAGAAGTCTAATAAGAAGAAGGATGAAGAAGAGGTTGTAATCTTTACAGATATCTCTAAGACAAGTCCATATTATCCATATGCAATGGCGGCCTACAATGCAGGCCTTATAAGTGGAGGGACATTCTCAGCGAGTACCCCTCTTACAAGAGAAGCGATGATCCAACTCAATGTAAAGGCAGTAGGACTAGAACGATTAGGTACAGGTGCAACTCAAACTTCTTATATAGATGATGATAAAATTGCTGTATGGGCCAAACCAGCAGTTTATGCTGCAGCGCAGCTAGGCATTGCGCCAGATAATAATGATTACTTCTTACCTAAGAAGCAAGTAACTTATAGCGAAGCAGCAGCCATGATGAATCAATATTTAGACTACCTACGCTATGAACTACAAAAAGATTATAACGATAAAATGATGCCATAAGACATGATTGCCTATAAGGGAGTAACACAGAGAAGAGACTGTGTTACTCCTTTTTGCTATTAGAAAAGAGATGTTTTAAATGTAAAAGAGTAGGTGTAGATCATAAGGGGTTGATTAAGGTAGTAAAGCGGCTGTAAGTTGATGAAAACATAGTCAGTATAAGGGGTACAGCAGTAAAGGTATAATATGGATAAATATAACCCGGTTTAATATTTTAACTAAATATTAATAAATATTAACTGAAATGAGGGTGCAGAAAAAATTTCCATATTGTTCAAGGGTAGGGTACAAGCCTTGGGAATACAAGAAAGAACCATGTTTGTATATTTCTGTAAGATTACACTAACATTACAAACGGATAAAAACACTTGATAACACAAGGAAATGTCTTGTATAATCATCATGTAAACAAAAACGAAGAGCAACGACGGTAGGCGTAACCACTTATTAAAAGTATATTAAAAAATATTAAATAAGTATTACAAAACATTACATACACATCAGCCGAGTCGTTGACTTAAGACAACTTAGGGAGGCTTTATTATGAAATTACGTCAAAAATTAGCTGTAGTTTTAGCTTCAGCAATGATCATTACAGCAGTACCAGTAGTAACAAGTGCCGCATCAACAAACTCATTCAACAAAACTTTATCAATCGTAGCTGATAAAGAAATCACAACAGCACAAGGTTTAAACCTTACAGTAAAATACGATGATAGTGCAGTAAAAACAATTGCGAATGGTACAAAAGATACTTTCTTCGTAAATGCAACAGATTTCAAATTCTTAAATGACACAAACGTATACACAGGTGTTGAAAAAGACGGTGTTACAATTACTCGTTTATCTGATACTCAATTAAAAGTTGAAGTTAAAGCAGGTACAAACCTTACAGGAAAAGAATTAGAAATCGCTATCGCAGGTACACCATCAAAAGGTACACCAGCAATTATCGTAGATGCAGAAGATTCATTAGCTACATCAGGTAAATATGCACTTTCAAACTCAGAAGTTGTAACAGATAAAGTATTAACTGCTACAGCTGGTGATGTTAAAAACATCTCTATCGATGGATACGGTTCAATCGCTGATATTACAATTGAAGAAAAAGCTGCAGATACATTATTAGAAAAAGGTGAAGTAACTATTACATTACCAAACAGCTCAGAATTAAACTTCAATAGCACATATAAAACAGCTCAAGAAATTGAAATTGCTGCAAATAGAGGTCTTTCATCAGCATCTATTAAAGCAACAGCTAAATATTTCGAAGATGCAAACGGAAAACAAGATAGCAAAAAACTTGTAATCACTCTTACAGGAAACAAAACAGCAAGTAGAGGTTCTGTAGTACTTAAAGGAATCAAAGTTGAAGCTGAAGACAAAAAAGCTGATGTAGCTACAGGAGAAGTTAAAGTAACTGTTAAAGCTAATGGTATGGAAGATACTAAATTAGTAGTTGCAAACGTAGCAGATTTTGGTGTTAAACTTAATGTAAAAGAAGAAGTAGAAGTAGTAGCTGGTAAAGATGGCAAAACAGTAAAAGTAACATTAGAAGAAAGTGCAATCGACAGCTTAAACAAAAAACAAAACGTTTACTTCACAGTAGATGGCGCTAAAATTGATGCATCATCTCTTAAAATTGTAGAGGGTGCAAAAGACATCATTACAGCTGCAAAAGCTGATGATGAAGTAGAACTTACTTTAGATGCATCAAAACTTACAGCAGATGCAATTAACAAAGTTGTATTTGAATTTGCTGTAGAAGGTAAAGCTGCTAACACAGGAGATATCGTTTTAAAAGCAGAAAGTAGAGCACTTGAAAATGATATTGAAGTTAAACTTGGTACAGTTAAAGAAGCTGTTAAAGTAGAAGCTCAACCAATGACAGTTAAAGTTGGTCTTAAAGGTCAAAAAGGTGGTCAAGTTGTTATCACAGAAACAGATGCTGAAATGTTACCACGTGGTGAACAAATCATCGTTGAAGTTGCTAAAGATAGCACAAAAGGTATCAATGTAACAAATGCTACAGTAGAAGCTAAAGATGTAGAAATCAAAGATGTTAAAGTAGAAGACGGTAAAATCTTCTTCACAATCGCTAGAACATCTGAAGAAGCTGGTTCAATCACAATCAAAGATATCACTGTAGATACAGATAGAACAGTTCCAGAAGGTTCATTCGATTTAGTAATCGGTGGTAAAGCGATTTCTAAAGATAACACAAATAAAGTTTCAGATTCAAAAGATGCTAAATACTTCGAAGATGCAATCACAGTAGCTGATTTCTTCGTAGTAGGTACACCTAACACAGAAGACAATGCTGCAAACGGTCTTAAAAAAGGTACAGGTATCTTCAAAGTTGGAGAAAAATCATACACAGTAAATGGTGAAGCTAAAGAAATGGACGCAGCTCCATACATTGCAAAATCAAACCGTGTAATGGTACCAGTAAGATACGTATCAGATGTATTCGGTATCAATGGTAACGATGTACTCTTCTCTAACGAAAATGGTGGAACAATCACTATCTTTGCTGGTAATAAAGTACTTCAAGTAGTTAACGGAAGCAATATTGCACTTGTAAACGGTGTTAGAGTTCCTATGGACGAAAAAGTATCAATCGTTGATGGTAGAACATACGTACCAGTTGGTGAAATGGGTAGATTATTAGGTGTTGATGTTGAGTGGTCAAACGAAACAAAAACAGCTACATTCTCAAATAAATAATTCAAGATAATAAATTCATCTATTAACATTCCCCTAAAAAGGTGGCATAGTATACAGACTATGCCACCTTTTTTACGTTATGATTACGAATAACACTAAAGGATTGTATTTAAAAAACAAAGGTCTATACTAAAAATGTAGACATATATCAAAATATAATCTAAAGGAGAATATAAGATGAAAAAAAGAAATAGAAAAATACTATCCTTTATCCTATTAAGTTGTATGACTTTAGTGAGTATGCCGGTTGGTTTAAGTGCCAAATCAACTAACAGTTATAATAAAGAGATTTCTGTTGTTCAAGGAACAGAAGTAAATACACAAAAAGGTCTTGTGTTTAACATGGCTTTTAAGGCTGGAGAATTACAAAGAGGCACTAAGTTTGAAATTCAAGCAAAAGATTTTGACTTAGATCGTAGAGCGTATAATGGAATCAAAATTCAAGGAGCAACAGTTACTTATCAATCAGGTAATAGCCTGAAAGTAGAAATAGATAAAACATCAAAAGAAACAATGATTAGTATTCCTGTCTATGGAACAGTTTTAAAAGGAACGCCAAGACTGATTGTAGAAGGAGAAGATTCAGTTGCTACACCAGGTGAATATATTATTGGACGCAATGAGCAAGTAGATCGTTATGGTCTAACTGTAATAACAGGGCAAGTGCCAAATATATCAGATACGGCTAATGGACAGTTGGCGGATATTATCATAGAAGAAAAGGCAGCAGGAACATTGGTATCGGGAACTAAGATTAGATTAAGATTGCCAAGTGCAACAAATTTAAAATTTAGATTACCTGATACAGATTCGAAAGGGTATGCAACATCTATCAAGGTAGAAGGATTAAGAGGTTTAAGTAGTGAAAATATTAAAGTTAAAGCAGAGTATATAGGTAATAATAGCAATGAATTATTACTCACGTTAGTAGGTATACAACCATCTATAGCTAGAGGTGGCATTCAGATCAAGGGTTTAGAATGTCAAGTTGATAATAAAAATAGTCAAGTAGGTTATGGCCCGGTACAGGCCACCATTAGACTAGATGATGCAGATACAACAACACTTACTGTTGCGAATGTTAGTGGAGAGGGCATTAACCTAAAGGTTAAACAGCCTATTAAGTTGACTGCAGGCAAAGGAAGCCAGACTGTAGAAGTGACGATGAGTGAAAATGTTGCAGGAAGTTTGAGTAGACGTAACGATGTGTATTTTGAAGTAAAAGGTGCACAGATAGTGCCTGGTACACTTAGAGTAAATAATAGTACAACAGCTACAATTAAAGAGGATAAAGATTCTAAAAATCAAGAGGTTATAGGATTTACGTTAAATACTAGAAAAATAGATCCAACACGTATTAACACAGTGACATTCTCTTTTGATGTACAAGCTGAGGCAGGAACAGAAGGTGCCATAGAGTTAATAGCAGATTCTATGAAATTAGAAGAAAAAGTTACAATTGGTCAAGTAGGATCGGCTCTTGCAGTTACAATGAATACCATCAATCTTAAGCCAGCGCTTAAAGATCAAGTTGGTGGTAGTATTACAATAAAGGAAATGAGCTCAGGCATATTCGAGCGTGGCAGTCAACTTGTTGTCTCTATAGGTAGAGGTGCAAGAGGCATTAGTTTTACGGATGCTAAAGTAGAAGTTGAAGATATGAAATTGGGTAATATGAAAGTAGAAAACGGAAGTATTATACTAGATATTGATAGGGGATCAGATGAGGGTGCTACCATTAGATTAACAGATCTTGAAATGTATGTTGATGCACTAGTAGAAGAAGGAACCTATGACATTGTTCTGAGTGGTAGTGCAGTTTCTGATAATGAAAAAGATAGAATCGTTCTTAAAGATAAGATTAAGGTAGCTAAACAAGCGAATTCTAATAATCAACAAGAATCAAATGGACTAGCTAAAGGCACTGCATCTTTTAAAATAGGTGAAAGAAACTATATTGTGAATAATAAAGTGAAAGAAATGGATGCAGCATCTTATTTATCATCTTCAAATCGTGTAATGGTACCTGTTAAGTATGTATCTGATGCTTTTGGTATTACAGAGGATAAGATGCATTTTGATAAGGAAGATGGAAAAAGTGTTGTTATTATAGAAGCAGGTGAACGTACACTTAAACTTATAGATGGTAGTAATTTAGCAGAAGTGAATAATGTAGTGAAACCAATGGATGATAAAGTAACCATCTTAAATGGTAGAACTTATGTACCTGTAGGAGAGATGGCTAGGATGTTAGATATAGATGTAGAGTGGTCTAATGAGACAAAGACAGCTATTTTTACTAATAAATAAGAAGATACAAAGTGTTATTAAATGGTAAAATTTATGTTACTGTAATATTACTTTAAGATTAAGAAATGAATACAGGTGTTGAAAGTTAATTTGAAGAGTCATATACTTAAATAAATAGAGAAATTAAACTTAGTTTTACATAAGGGAGGATATAGTGATGAAATTAAGAAGTAAGAAAATTTTAGCTGTACTCTTAGCAGGGAGTATCGGTACAGGTGCATTTGCAGTAGGTGCTGCAAACTTAACAAAAAATGTACAACTTAGATATAACAACATTGCAGTTAAAGTAGATGGGCAAGTGAAACAACCAAATATGGAACCATTCTTCATTGGAGACTCTGTTTATGTATCACTTCGTGATGCAGGTCAGTTAGTAGGGAATCAAGTTAATTGGAATGGCACAACACAAACAGTAGAAATCAATACAAATACAACATCTAACTCAATTATTGAGCAAGACCTTGCGAACAAAAATCATCAATTAGCAGTTGCTAACTCAAAAATTAAAGATATGGAAGCTAAAATTGCTAAATATGAAAAACAACTTGGCATAACAGATGGCAAAGAAGATAGCAAAGATGATGATAAAGATACAAGTACATCTAAAGAATTAGATCTTAAAGCAACACTTAAAAAACTTGAAAAATACTATAGTGATAAATATGATGTAGAGTGGACTTTCCGTCTTAAAGGTGATGAAAGTAAATTAACCTTTGAAGTAAGATATGATAGTAAGAAAGATGGTAAATACTTCAAAGAAATTTCTAAATCTACACTTGAAAAGTTCACAAAAGATATGGTGAAAGATATTCAAACAGAATGTGGATCAATCAAAGTAGTGGGTGAAGTTTATGATACTTATGATGAAGTAACAGTGGCAACATTTGAGATGTCTACAAAAGGATCATTCGACTTTGAATACAAACGTAATAGCAATTACAAACAATCTGACTTAGATGATTTTGCAAAAATCTTAAAAAATAAATTTGGCACCTTCCCAAGACTTGACTTAGGAAGCATGTTTGATGGAAGCTCTATTCGTGTTAGAGATATTAAACTTGAAGCGAATAATGATGTGATTGAATTCTCAATCTATACAGATTATGCAGATATGACAGTAGCAGATAGTGCTTGGTATGAAATGAATAGTACACAAAAAGATAAATTAGAAACTTATTTAAATGATATGCAGGATTATATTGAAGATGAATTTGATACAAAAGCAAAAGGTTATGTATATAACGAAAGTAAAGAAATCATTGCAAAATATGATAGCAGTTTAAAACTTAACTAAATAGAATAAGAGAATTTGTTACAGGAAAATTACAAATCTATTTAGAAAGTTGACTTTGAATATATACCATTATATAATTTAACATGAAATGGAAAGTTATATATTAAATTAAATTATAATTATGAAGGGGGACGTTAATAATGAAATTACGTCAAAAATTAGCAGTAGTTTTAGCTTCAGCTATGGTTATCACAGCTGTTCCTGTAACTACAATGGCTGCTTCAACAAACAGCTTCAACAAAACTTTATCAATCGTTGCTGATAAAGAAATCACATCAGGTCAAGATTTAATGTTACAAGTTAAATATGCAGATAACGATGTTAAAGCTGCAAAAGGTGATGTATTCTTCATCAATGCAACAGATTTCGAATTCACAGAAAAAGCTTACAATAAAGGAACAACAGTTGGTCATACAAATGACAAACATGTAGGTGCAGAAGTTGAATTCTTATCAAAATCTCAATTAAAAGTAACAACAACAGCTACAGATGGTAAAGTTGAAATTGCTATCGTTGGTACTCCTAAAAAAGGTAACCCAGCTGTTACTGTAGATGGTGAAGATTCACTTGTAACTTCAGGTAAATACTCACTTACAGGTGCAGAAGTTGTAACAGATAAATTATTAGCAGCTACAGCTGGTGATGCTAAAAACATTTCTGTAGATGGATACGGTTCAATTGCTGATATCACAATCGAAGAAAAAGTTGCTGATTCTTTAAGCAAAAAAGAAGTTACAATTACATTACCAAATAGCTCAGATTTAATCTTCAACTCAAAATATGCAAAAGGTGCAGAAGTAACAGTTGAAGGTAAAAGAGGTCTTGCTGGTGAAGTAACAAAATTAACAGCAAAATACTATGAAGATGAAAAAGGCAATGTAGACAATAAAAAACTTGTTGTTACATTCCCAGAAATGAAAACAGGAACAAGAGGTTCTGTAGTACTTAAAGGTATCGAAGTTCAATCTGAAGATAAAAAAGGTGACGTAGGTACTGGTGAAGTTAAAGTAACAGTTAAAGCTGAAAAAATGGAAGATACAAAATTAGTTGTTGCTAATGTAACAGAATACGGTGTATCATTCAAAGTTGACGAAGTAGAAAAATTAGTTTCAGGTAAAGGTTCAAAAGAAATCGAACTTGCAATTAAAGAAAATGCTGTTGACAGCTTAGATTCTAAAAAAGATATCTACTTCACAATTGAAGAAGGTTACTTCGATGTTGAAAGCCAAGCTAAATTCAACGAAGCTAATGCAGAAAAAGGTCTTTCAATCAATAAAGATTTAGATGAAATCACACTTGATTTAGGTCATACAAATACAAAAGATGGTAAAACTACACCAATCTTTACAGCAGATAAAATCAATGAATTCAAATTCAAAGTAAACGTTGCTACAAAAGCTGAACAAAAAGGTCCAGTAGTAGTTGTTGCATCAAGCAAAAACTTTGAAGAAGACATGAAAGTAGAAGTTGCTACTGTAACTCCAGCTGTTAAAGTTGAAACAGAAGCTATCACTGTAAAAGCTGGTCTTAAAGATCAAGTTGGTGGTAAAATCGTAATCACAGAAACAGAAGAAGAATCACTTGAAAAAAATAAAGAAATCCGTATCAACTGTGCAGAAGCTAAATACGGTTTCGATGTTAAAGATGCAAAAGTTAAAGTAACAGGTGGAGATATCCAAATCGATTCAGAAGTTAAAAATGGAGAAATCATCATCAAAGTAACAAGAACATCTGATGAAGCTTCAACAATCACAATCAGTGATCTTGAAATTACAACAGATAGAACTGTTCCAGAAGGTACATTTGACTTCCAAGTTGGTGGTACAGCTATCTCTACATTAAACAACAAAAAAACAGGCGAAGTTAAAGATGGTAAAGATGTATACACAAGCCAATACAAAGATGCTATTGAATTAGCTGATTTCGTTAAAGTTGGTACAAAAAATACAGAAGATCTTCCAAACGCTGCTGTAGCAAAAGAAATCGTTTTAACAGCTGGTAGCATGGCTTACACAGTAAATGGTGAAGCTAAAACAGCTGACGCTGCAGTAACAATTAAAGATGCAAGAACTATGGTACCAGTTCGTTTAGTAGCAGATGAATTTGGTAAAGTTGATTTCGGTACAATCAATGGTGTTGGTACAGTAACAGTATTCAAAGATGGTAATGTACTTCAATTCCAAAATGGTTCAAACATCATGAACAAAAATGGTATTGCTATTCCTATGGATGCTAAATGTGAAATCGTAAATGGTAGAACATTTATTCCAGTTAAATATGTTGCTGATGGTCTTGGAATCAGCTACACATGGGATGCTGCAACAAAATCAGTTACATTCACAAACTACGCTAAATAATTTGTGATTTTTATAAAAAAAGCAACTCCTTCGGGGGTTGCTTTTTTATTTTTGATGATTATTTTACTCTACATATGCTATAATACAAATTATGAGGTCATACAGAATAAGAGGTGAAATATGATTGAAAAGGAAAAAGAAGTTCAAGGTAAATATGCCTTTAATTTTGCATGGATAACATTTGTTCCTATAATGTTATTATTGGGGATAGTACCCCTTATAGTAAGACTTGTAAAGACAGATATTCCGGCTGAATATATACTTTATGTAACAGGTAATAATATCGACTTCTTTACTCAATTTAAGGCACAAGCGATAGTTGCCTTAGTAATTGTCATGGGAATAATTTTATTCTTAACATGGAAGAAAGAATATCTAAAAAGAGATAAAATATCTTATATTTATTATGGTATGTCAGTGATATTTATCCTTATGACATTACTATCAGGCTTTTTATCTTCTTATAGAGAAGTAACAACGTGGGGACTTCCAAATCATGCAGAGGGCATGGTAATTTTAGTATGTTATATTGCTATGATGCTTTATACATACTATTGTGTGAAAGAAAAAAAAGATTATAAATTTATCCTTATACCTTTAGCGTTTTTAGTAGTGTGTACAACAGTACTAGGATTTTTCCAATATATTGGTAAAGATTTATTTATGACAGAATTAGGGAATAAGATTATTATCCCTGAGCATTATGCAGAGGATAGAGGAATATTAACAGGCCTATATGAAAGTAAGCGTATATATGGGACCATGTTCCATTACAATTATGTAGGTAGCTTTGCTGCAATGATGGTTCCACTATTCTTAACTTTGACTTGTTTAATGAAAGGGTATAAGAGTAAATTAGCTTTTGGATTTTTAAGCCTATGTAGCTTATTCTTACTTTTTGGTAGTACATCTAGAGCAGGTCTTATAGGTTTTGCTTGTAGTATTGTTGTATTTATTATTTTGTTTGGAAGAAGTTTCATGAAGCATTGGAAAGGACTACTAATAGCAGTTGTTATAGGAATTATAAGTGTTATAGGATTGGATATAGTTACTAATGGAAGTATCTTTTCGAGGGTGCCAGCCTTAGTAGCAGATATAAAAGGAATGTTTCAATCTACACCACAAGATTTTAATTACAAAGCTAATTTACCTATTCAGGATATTGTTCAAGAAGATAACAAAATAACTTTCCAGCTCAAAGGTAAGTCACTGACAGTAAGCATGACAGAAGATGGACCTAAATTTGAAGATGAAGTTGGTAATGAGATTGTATATATTTATATGGATTTAGGTCAAGGAGCCAGATACTTTACTCAAGAACCAAAGTTTGAAGATGTGATTTTCCATGTAAGACAAGTTGAAAATCAATACTACTTAATTCTAGCTTATCAAAATACAAAAGTATTAACGTTGGGGATGAGTAACGATGGTATTCAATTGGTAGATGATTATACTTATGAGCCTAAAGAATTCGTTGAACCACCTGCTATTGGATTTAAAGGTAAAGAAAGGATGGGGTCTGCAAGGGGATACATTTGGTCCAGAAGTTTACCACTTTTAAAAGATACCTTATTCCTGGGATTTGGCCCGGATACCTATGCGTTTGAATTCCCTCAGGATGATATATTAGGAAAATGGTGTGCATATGATTCACCTAATATTGTGGTTGATAAACCTCATAATTTATATTTACAAATTGCTCTCAATGAAGGTGTGATAGCATTAATAGCCTTTTTGGTATTAGTTGGAACTTATGTAGTACATGCTATTCAATTATATGGATTTAAAAAGGGTTATAGTGTCATAGAAATACTAGGGAGTGCAGTGCTTCTTGCTATTATAGGTTACTTAGGGGCAGGTATGTTTAATGATTCTGTTGTACCAGTAGCACCTATATTTTGGATACTTCTAGGAACGGGTATGGCAACTAACTTTATGGTAGCAAAAGAGCAAAAAGGAGCACGTGCAAACATGCCACACGCTACAATTAATATGAAGACAAGAAAGCATGTATAGATAGGATTCTACTTTATGTGTTTAAAATAGAAAGATAAAAATAAGGGTTACCTCATGTGATAATGAGATAACCCTTATTTTAATATGCATTTTTATTAACGAAGCCTTTAAAGATAGTCAGTAATATAATTTTTAGGTCAAAGCTAAAAGTCCAATTTTCAATATAATATAAGTCATGTTCGATACGACCTTCTATAGAAGTATCTCCACGATAGCCATTAATCTGTGCCCATCCTGTAATGCCGGGGCGGACTTGATGTTTGATCATATAACGTGGAATGGTTTCTTTGAACTGATCGACAAAGAAAGGTCTTTCAGGTCTTGGACCTACAACAGACATATCACCTTTTAATACATTGAAAAATTGAGGGAGTTCATCAATACTTGTTTTACGCATAAAGCTACCCCACTTAGTTTTTCTAGGGTCGTTAGGTGTAGTCCACTTAGCTTTTTCTTCTTCTTTTGTTTGGACACGCATGGAACGGAATTTATACATATTAAAGTTTTTGCGGTTAAGGCCTACACGCTCCTGTTTATAAATAATAGGGCCAGGAGAAGTAAGCTTGGTCATAAGTGCTGCGAAAAGTAAAAGTGGACTTGTAAGAATAATGGCAACTAGAGCAAAAACAATATCAAAACTACGTTTTATAAAGTTTTTAAATACATTATCAAGAGGAACATGACGAATATCAATAACTGGTAGTCCATCTAGATCATCCATATAAGGTTTAGCAGGTATATACTTATGATAGTAAGGGATGATCTGAGTTTTAACACCTGACTTTTCACAGACTTGGAGAATATGTGAAAGTTCACTAAGATCGGCACCTGATACTCCTATAATTACAATATCAATAATTGATTTAGAAAGGAGAGTTTCTAAATCATTAACATGACCTAATACTTCATATCCCTTAAAGTTTTTTATATGATTATCATTAGAAGTAATAATTCCTGCAATATTATACCCCCAATGAGTATGCTTCTTTGTTTTATCTAAGAATAAAGCGCTGCTATCAGTTGTACCTACAACTAAACAATGTTTTAGATTATACCCTAATCTACGATACTTCTTCAAAACTAGGCGAATACCTATACGTGTACTAATTGTTAAGCAGGTATTAATAATAAAAAATAGAATCAGTGTAAGGCGAGAAAAGTCTATAACTTTAAAAGTAAAGAGGCCTACCATAAGTATAATGCCAGATAGAATATTGGTTTTAACAATAGCAGATATCTCTATGTGGAGGGGTTTTGTACGTCTAGTACTATAGATATCAAATATATTATATAAAATGAAATATGTAGGGATACATAGTAAAATTGGTTTTAAAGAAGTTGTCAACGACAATGTAATTGTTCCTGAATCCAGTATGTAGAAACGAATGCCATAAGCTATCATGTATGAAATGATAATTAATAAAAGATCTAAAAAGACCTGTAATCTATTTAAGTATTTTTGATTTTCTCTAATCATAGAAATGCTCCTTTGGATAAAATTCCTGTTCTAATTATACTATATTCTTAGAGAAAGAACAAAATTAGACTTAAAATTTTAAGAGATTACAAGGATGTAATATATGGCATTGATATTTATACAAAAATCATTAAATTTCTTATATAGGTATGCTATAATTAAAATAATACTCATAAAAGGAGAAAGAATATGAAGGGAATTATATTAGCAGGTGGAACGGGCACAAGACTTTATCCAATTACTAAAGCAATTTCTAAGCAAATGATTCCAATATATGATAAACCTATGATTTATTATCCTCTTTCTACGCTTATGTTAGCTGACATTAGAGACATTCTTATTATTTCCACTCCAAGAGATTTACCAATGTATCAAGAATTATTAGGAGACGGAAGTAGTTTAGGCATGTCTTTTAATTATGCAGTTCAAGAACAGCCTAAAGGAATTGGAGAGGCTTTTATTATTGCAGAACAATTTATAGGAGAAGATAGAGTAGCACTAGTATTAGGAGATAATATTTTCTATGGTACAGGGTTTACAGGATTGCTGAAGAAAGCTTCACAGATAGAAGATGGAAGTATGATATTTGGGTATTATGTAAATAGTCCAGAGGCATATGGTGTAGTAGAGTTTGATAAGGAAGGTAATGCCATTTCTATAGAAGAAAAACCAAAGTATCCTAAATCACCTTATGCAGTGACGGGCTTATACTTTTATGACAATGATGTAGTGGAAAAAGCAAAACAACTTACATTATCACCAAGAGGTGAATTAGAGATTACAGATATTAATGCTATGTATTTACAAGAAAAAAGATTAAAAGTAGAGGTTTTTGGACGGGGAATGGCTTGGTTAGATACGGGAACCTGCGAAGGTTTAACAGAAGCAGCAAGCTTCGTTCAAGCAGTGCAAAAAAGGCAAGGCTTGTATATCGCATGTATAGAAGAAATTGCATATAGAAATAAATGGATTAATAAAGAACAACTTAAGGTGCTAATTGAACCTATGAAGAAAACAGAGTATGGTCAATACTTAGAGGATATAATTAAAAAGGAAAATCTTAAGGAGTAACTCATGAAGAATATATTAGTTACAGGTGGAGCAGGGTTTATTGGAAGTAATTTTATAAGGCATATGATACAACAATATGATTATAATATTATTAACTTTGACCTGCTTACATATGCAGGGAATCTAGACAACTTAAAGGATATAGAAGGTAATTCAAAATATTATTTCATAAAAGGGGATATACGAGACCGACAACAGGTGAAAAGTATTTTTGAAACATATGATATTGATACGGTAGTTAATTTTGCAGCTGAATCACATGTAGATAGAAGTATAGAGGAACCCGATGTATTTCTCAGTACTAATGTGCAAGGAACCCAAGTATTATTAGATACAGCAAAACAGTATTGGAAGGTCACCCCAGAGGACAAGTACTGCAGAGAATTTAAAGTAGGTGTAAAGTACTTACAAGTTTCTACAGATGAAGTTTATGGTTCATTAGGGAAAGATGGATTATTTACTGAGACAAGTCCATTAGCTCCTAATAGTCCTTATTCTGCATCTAAAACAAGTGCAGATTTATTTGTAAGAGCATATCATGAAACATTTGGCCTACCAGTAAATATAACCAGGTGCTCGAATAACTATGGTCCTTATCAATTTCCTGAGAAATTAATTCCTCTGATGATCAATAACTGTCTTAATCATAAAGTACTCCCTGTATACGGCGATGGTATGCAAATTAGAGATTGGTTACATGTAGAAGATCATTGTGAGGCAATAGCTACAGTTTTGCATAAAGGTCAGGATGGTGAAATCTACAATATAGGTGGCAATAATGAAAAAGCTAATATTGAGATAGTTAGGCTCATTATTAATAAATTAGGTAAGTCACAAGAACTTATTCAATATGTTAAAGATAGACCAGGACATGATAGAAGATATGCTATTGATAATACTAAAATTAGTACTGAATTAGGTTGGAAGCCAAAATATACATTTGAAGAAGGAATGATTCAGACAATTGAATGGTATCTAGAGCATAAAGAATGGATTAATGATATTATTAGTGGTGATTATCAAACATATTACAAGTTGTAGTACCTAAAGAGATAAAAGAAAGAGAAGGAACAGTATGAAACCAATAAAGGAAATTTACAAATATAAGGAGTTACTAGGTGAACTCGTTAAGCGAGATATCAAAGTAAAATATAGAAGGTCTCTATTAGGGGTTATATGGAGTGTTTTAAATCCTCTTTTATTTATGGTAGTAATTACAATTGTTTTCTCAACTATATTTAAAAGTGATATTGAAAATTTCCCTATATATTTCTTGTGTGGACAAATTGTCTTTGCATTCTTTTCAGAGGCAACATCAATGGCTCAAACATCTATCTTAGGAAATGGTGCACTAATTAAAAAAGTATATATTCCTAAATATATATTCCCAGTATCTAAAGTATGTTCAGGAATAGTAAATGTAGGATTTTCTCTTATAGCTATTATTATAATGATGGTTATTTTACGCTATATACCACCAGTAACAGCATTACTCTTTTTTGTGCCATTAATTTACGCATTTTTATATGCAATAGGAGTAAGTATGCTTATTTCAGCACTGGCAGTATTTTTCCGAGATACAGTGCATCTATATAGTATATTATTAACTGTATTAAGCTATTTTTCAGCTTTATTCTATCCAGTAGAGATTATTCCTGCTCAATATCAAGGACTTATTAATTTTAATCCGATATATGTATTTATAAATTATTTTAGACAATTAGTATTAGTAGGTAAGGTTCCAAGTTTAGAATATAACGTATTATGTATAGCTCACTGTGTTTTAATGCTTATTGTAGGGTATTATACATTTAAACGAAGTGAAAATAAATTTATTTTATATATTTAGAAGAGGTATTATATATGGAAGCGTTAGCTGTAAAAGTAGAAGATGTGCATATAAGATTTAATCTAAGTAAAGAACAAGTTAATGGAATAAAAGAGTACTTTGTTAAATTAGTAAAAAGAGAACTTCTCTTTGAAGAATTCTGGGCATTAAAAGGAATTAGTTTAGAAATAAAAAAAGGAGAAGTATTTGGTATTGTAGGTTTAAATGGTGCAGGGAAAAGTACTTTATTAAAGGTAATTGCAGGTGTACTGGAGCCTACAAAAGGGAAAGTAAAAATTAATGGTACAATAGCTCCGCTTATTGAATTAGGGGCAGGTTTTGATATGGAGCTTACGGCAAGGGAAAATATTTATTTAAATGGTGCAATTTTAGGATATAGTAGGAAATTTTTAGATGATAGATTTGATGAGATAATAGATTTTGCAGAGATTCATGAGTTTTTAGATGTACCTTTAAAAAACTATTCATCAGGAATGGTAGCTAGAATTGCATTTGCAATAGCAACAATAGTAGAGCCTGAAATTCTTATTGTTGATGAAATTTTATCAGTAGGAGATTTTAAATTCCAAGAAAAATGTCAGAATCGTATAAGAGAAATGTTAGAAAATAATGTAACGGTTATAATGGTTTCACATTCAATAGATCAAATTAGAAGTATGTGTAATCGTGCTATATTAATCGAAAAAGGTAAAAATATTTTAATAGGGTCAGCAGATGAAGTATGTGATTTATATATTCAAAAAAGTTAGGGGGAAACTATGACATTTCAAACATTGTGTAAAAGATTATGGAAGAAAAGTTGTAGAATTATAAATCGATTAAAGCAGTTCACTAGGGGGATACAGTATAAAAATGAAATAGAAATACTTTTGGAAGAGATAGAGGAAAAGCAGTTACCAGTTATAATCTTTCTTGATATAGTAGATTGGGATATTCCATTATTTCAAAGACCTCAACATATGGCTAAATGTTTAGCTAAAGAAGGATATACCTATTTATTCTTTACTACGAATACCTATGATGATATAAATAGTTTTAAACAACAGGATAATAACTTATACATTATTAATAACGTTTTTAAGAAAAAGATAATAGATACAATTCAATTAAGACATAAATATATACAGTTATATTCTACAGATATGAAGACTACTGTTGCAGATATAGAAAAGTACAAGAAATTAGGTTATAAATTAATTTATGAATATATTGATGAGATTGCGCCGGAACTTTATGGAAGTGATATTCCGCAAATAGCTCTAAAAAAGCATACTTATATTTTAAAGGATGAAGAAATCTTTATGGTATGTACGGCTAGAAAGCTTTATCAAGAAACCATTGCTATTAGAGAATTAAATAGAGTACAACTTATAACAAATGGTGTAGAATATAATCATTTTAGTGAACAAAGAGATAAAGTTGTGAAAACTAAAGAACAAAGAGTAATTGGTTATTTCGGAGCATTTGCGAGTTGGTTTGACTATGACTTGGTAAAATATGTAGCACAGCAATGTAAAGAATATAAATTCTTATTTATAGGATGGGAGTATGATAATTCACTTAGTAAAAGTGATATAAGCGATTTAGAAAATGTGACAATATTAGGCCCTATAAATTATACAGAGTTACCTATATATGCAGCAGAATTTGATGTATCTATTATTCCTTTTAAGGTTAATGAAATTACAGAGTCTACATCACCTATAAAATTATTTGAATATATGGCACTAGGAAGACCTGTTGTAACAACAGCAATGCCAGAATGCATGCTATATGAACCCGTTCTTATTGCAAGGGATAGAGAAGAGTTTGTGCTTAAGTTAAGGGAAGCTATTAGGTTACAAGATAATGCAAAATATCTTAGTAAGCTAAATGAATGTGCTTTAGAGAATACATGGCAAGCAAAAGCCAAGGATCTTATTAAACTAATCCAGAGTTGAAAGGAAGTAAAACATGAAAGAGATTAATAGTAAAGAGTATTGGAGTGAAAGATTTAAAACCAAGGATTGGGATGCTAAAGGTGGAGAAGCTCAAAGCCAATTTTTTTATAAACTCGCTTTAAAAATGCTACCAAAGTGGTTAGAGAAAGAAATTATGCAAGAAGAATATAGTATTTGTGATATAGGATGTGCTGAAGGAGATGGGACAGCAATACTATATAATAAATTTTTCAATTCAAAAGTGTATGGAGTAGATTTTGCAGCAGATGCTATAGAATTAGCAGAGAAAAAATATACAGGAATAAGCTTTAATACAGGTGATGTTAATGACTTTATATGTGAACAAGATATACTATTTTCATCTAATACATTAGAGCACTTTAGAAATCCATGGAAATTAGTAAAAGGCCTTATGAATGGGGGACAAAAGTATACTATTTTATTGTTACCTCTTAACGAAATGAATTTAATAGACGAACATTTTTCTCAATTTGAACTAGAGTCTATACCCTTAAAAATACAAAGTGGCACATTAGTATATTATGATATAGTAGACTGTACAAATTTACCAAATACAGCATGGACAGGAGAACAAATTTTACTCGTATATGCGCATGCTGAGGAAGTCTCTCTTTATCAATATACATTAGATGGAATGATAAATAATACGAAATTAGAAGCAGAACAATATTTGATGCGAGAACTAGAGGATAAAATTAGTTTACTAGAAAGTAATAATGAACAGCTTATTATAGATATTGCTGACATGAAGCAGCTAGAAGAAGAATTAAAAAATAAATTACATATACAAGGGGAAGAGCACCAAAGTATAGTAAATCAAATTCTTCAAAAGACTGATTTAATGGAAGAAGAGAAAGAAGAATTAAGAACAGCAGTTATTAAACTAGAAAAAGAACTAGAAGGTTTACAAAAAAATTATGATAAAGTTCAGGAAGCAAAAAAACATGAAGAACAACTTATAGAAGAATATAAAGAGAAGTTAGATATATTACAAATGAGTAAAGAAAGTGAAGAAGAAATAGAAGACTTACAAAAGCAAAATAATGCACTTAATGTAACTATTACTAATCTTTCTCAACAAGTACAAGAATATAATGATATGCTTTATACGGCAAATGTTCAAAATGAGCGACTTAATTCAGCGTTATGGAAAATACACTCTTCAACTTTCTGGAAAGTAGCAACTAAATACTATCATGTACGAGATAATACACCATTAAAGTATCCATTTAAAGCGTTAAGAAAAGTAAAAAGAATGATTACACATACTACACCAGAATCAACTACTATGGATACAGTAGTAGGACAAGCTCCTATTATATTTGAAAATAAAATAGTTCATGAGAAAGACAGAAGCGTGTTTATTTTTGCTGGTGTAGCATACTACGATATTGGTGGCGGACAAAGAAGTGCACAACTTGCAAAGACTTTCTATAAGATGGGATATGATGTGCATTACGTTTATGCTTATGATTCAAGTGAAAAAGATAAGGTAACGATTGATTTACCAGTAAGAGCACATATCCATATAGATGAATTAACTACTGAATATGTAAAGAAAAATATAGGGAAAGATACATTCTTTATTTTTGAAATTCCTCATGATAAGTTTTATCCATATTTAAATCAAGCAAATTTATTAGGGATAAAAACAGTATATGAGCACATTGATAACTGGGAGACCTCGTTAGGAGGAGATTGGTTCCATTTAGATATTTATAAAGATTTCTTAAAACAAGCAGATGTACTTATAGCAACAGCGGCACTTTTACAGGAAAAACTTCAAGAAACAGTAAGAAAAGAATGGCCAGAACTTAATAAACAAGTATACTATATGGCAAATGCTGTAGACTGTGAACTATTTGAAAGTTTACTTACACATAAAAAACCTAAAGATCTCATACAAGGAGAAAAAACATTGCTCTATTATGGATCACTATGGGGTGAATGGTTTGACTGGAATCTTATCTTTGGAGTAGCAAAAGCCTTCCCATCCTATGCAATTAATTTAATTGGTGAGTATGAGGGGATAGTAGTGAAGCTGAAAAATATTCCTGAGAATGTACATTTTTTAGGGCTTAAAAAACAATTAGAATTACCAGCATATCTTCAGCATAGTGATTATGCTATATTACCATTCGAGACATGTGAGATTGGAAAGTATGTATCACCTTTAAAAATATTTGAATATATTTGTATGAATAAAGTAGTGCTTTCTACTAAGTTGCCAGATGTAGAAAATTATCCAAATGTTTATTATGGAGATACACCAGAAGAGTGGATAGACATACTTAAAACAAAGCCAGAACCAATCCAAAGTAATGCTGAATTTATTAATAAACATAATTGGTATAATCGTTGTAATAGTATTGTAGAAGCATTAGATATGACAAAAACATACAAAGAGAAAATATCAGTTATTATTTTGAATCGTAATAATAAGAAAGTAATCTTTAGATGTATAGAAAGTTTAATAGTTAATAATAAATACGGATATGAAATTATTGTTGTAGATAATGATAGCTCAGATGGTTCCTATGAGCAACTTCAAGAAGAATATAGTGATAAAGTTAAAGTTATTCTTAATGATAAAAATGGATGTTCTTCAGGACGTAATTTAGGTGTGAAAAATGCTACTGGAGACTACCTAGTGTTCTTAGATAGTGATCAATGGGTATGGGGAAGTAGTTGGCTAGATAAAGGGCTTGATATTCTACAAAAAGATAGAAATATTGGAGCAGTAGGTTGGGCAGCAGGTTGGTTTAGTGAAGGTAGTGTAGGTGGGCCAATATGTGATTACTTACCAAACAGAGGAGTAGAAAAAAATGAGTTATACCGTATGGATATTGCTTATTTAGGTACAGGAGGGATGATTCTCCAAAAGAAACTTTATGAAATGATTAAAGGATTTGATGAATACTACGATCCAACATGTTATGAGGATACAGATTTTGCACTATCTATTAAACACCTAGGATTTGATCTTGCATATTGCCCATATATGACTATTTTCCATCTGCCACATCAAACAACAAATTCAGGAAGTAAAACACATCAAGAACTGATGACACGAAATGGTGAATACTTTAAAAATAAATGGCAAGAAAGAAATGAACAATTTTTGAAAGTATATTTAGATAACTAAAAACTAGTATAAAAATAAGGTGAAGCATGAAAAAATTAAAAAATCTAATAATGGTATTAATATGTCTTGTATGCGTATTTCTTATTGTATTTATTACAATGAAAAACGTAAATCCTATAATTGTTGAACGAGTAGATCCAATAGAAGTTAAGGCAGGAGAGGATTTCTATATATTTGAAGGTAAACCTACTATATCAGTATATGGTAAAGGATTTAAGGACGGGGATATTATTTTTATTAATAATCATCCTCAAAATAGTGCGGTAGGAGATTCGGGATGGATGACATGTTTCGTTGATAGACAAGAGTATGCTGTTTCGGGAAAAATGGAGGTACAAGTAAAACGTATAAATGAAAAAGGAAGAGTCATAAAAAAATCTCAAAAGCTATATATAGTAGTAAAATAAGTATTTAAAATATAAGCTAATAAGTTTAGAAGATATTACAAAAGATTAGGCTGATGGCATATAGGTCATCAGCCTAACTCATTAAAACTATATTAATAAATTATCAGGAATTAGATAATATGTATACTAATTGAGGAGTACTTATGAAAGAAATGACAGATGAATACATGTATAAACAAATTAAGGAATTAGTAAACAAAATTTCAGTAGTAGAAAAAAAAGCTTTTAGTGCAACTATTATATTAGGATGTTTAGCTCACATGTTTATATTTATAAATGTACTTCCTAACTGGGATAGTATGTATAATTTTGATAAACATTCTACATGGTTAAGTATGGGTAGGTGGTTTTTAGGACCAACAATGAATTTATCATCACCTTATGATATACCTTGGGTTATAGGAATATTATCGTTGATATTTTTAGGCGTGACAGCGATGATCTTAGTTAGGATATTAGAAATTAAAAGCGTAATTAATGCAATCCTTATAGGAGGTATACTAGTTACATTTCCAGCAGTAACAAGTACATTTTCATATTTATTTTTGTCAGATGCTTATATGTTGGGATTACTATTAGCAAGTATAGCAATTTTAATTACTAAAAAGTATAACAAAGGATTTTGGGTAGGAGGTATTGCTTTAGCATTATCCCTAGGAATCTACCAAGCAAACTTATCATTTGCAGTATTATTGGCGATATTTGTAATAATAAATGAAACGCTAAAAGGTACTTCTAGTGGGAAAGAGAACATTGGATATGGATTAAGGTTTGTAGGAACAAGTGTTATAGGAGTAGCGTTATATTATATAATACTTTATATGTTATTAAGTGCTACAGGCCAAACATTGGTTGATTATCAAGGAGCAAATGAAGGATTATGTATTAATCTAGATGCAGTATTAAAAATTAAAAATGAATTTATAAATAGTTTTACAATGATAACAGGTGGAGATAAACCTATAATTACGTATCTTATAATAGGAGTATTTATTTATCTTTTCATAGCTATTATATATCACTTAATACAACAAAAATGTTATAAAGATTTTTGGAAGATATGTATAGTTATCGCTAGTATTCTGATAGCTCCATTTATTACGGGATATGCATACTTCATTTCACAGAATACTATTTACCATATGGTGATGAGAATGGGATGGGTTATATTTTTTATAGGAGCACTTGCTATAGGTGAAGGAATTGTTAATAAATTAAAAAGTAAATTACTTAGGTATACATTATTTTATGTACCGATAATAATGATAGGGATAATTATTTATAGTAATATACTTGTAGCTAATATATCATATGTAAACATGCATCAACGTTATGAAAAGGAGTATGCATTTACAATAAGATTATTAGAGGAATTACAAGGGAATAGAAATTATACTGAAGAAACACCGGTTGTATTTGTAGGAAATAGAGTAAATAACCAAGCAGAAAATATATATAATAAGGAAATAAAATATATTACAGGAGCAGATGGAAATACATTCTTACCTACAGATTTTCATATAAAACAATTTATGAAGTATTATTTAGGAATAGGCTTACAGAATCCTAGCGAACAACAATTAGAAAGTATTAATGATAATGAAATAGTAAAAAATATGTCAGTGTTTCCTCTGAGTGGATGTAGTGAATTAGTTAATGGTGTACTTGTTATAAAAATGGGAAATTAGTATAAAGATTATAAACAAGGAGAGAGACTATAATGGAAATAATTAAATTAATGCGACCAAAACAATGGATTAAAAATCTATTTGTTTTTGCAGCACTTATATTTTCAATGAAATTTTTAAGTCCTTTTCATATAGGACAAGCAATGTTATGTTTTGTACTTTTTTGTATGATATCATCAAGTATATATATTCTTAATGATATTGTTGATGTAGAAAAAGATAGACTTCATCCTAAGAAGAAAAATAGACCTTTAGCTAAAGGAACAGTAAGTATTAAAGCAGCAGGAGGAGTAAGTATTATATTAATGATAAGTTCACTATTAGCAGGATTTTTATTTAATCCACTAGTAGGAACTGTGATTACTTTATATTTGATTAATAATTTAATTTATTCATTTAAAATTAAACATATTGTTATTATGGATATAATTTCTATTGCTATAGGATTTATCTTAAGAGTAGTAGCAGGTGCATTTGCAATTGATGTAGGGATTTCGGCATGGATCTTAGTTTGTACATTCTTTATTTCATTATTCCTTGGAATAGGAAAGCGAAGAGGAGAAATTTTAGCATTAGAGCATAATGCTCATGACCATAGAGCAAATCTAAAAGATTATACAGAAGAATTTGTAAATCAAATAACCTCAATTGTTGTAGCATGTACAATTATGTCATACTCTCTTTATACATTTACAGCATACGAACATATGTATATGATGTTGACTATCCCATTTGTAGTATATGGTATATTTAGATACCTTAACTTAATATATACGCAAGATGAAGGAGGAAACCCAACAGAATTAGTTTTAACAGATAAATTAATTATCATAGATGTAGTACTTTGGGGATTTGTAAGCAGTGCTATATTATATTTAACCAATATATAGGAAGCGAGTTAAAAAAATGAGTAAGAGATCAATAGCATTATTCGATATTGATGAAACAATTATTTCTAATGACTCTATGATATCCTTAATTAGGTATTCTTTTAAACATCATCCTAAGACACGAAAAGCGACTATAAAATTTGTAGGACAAGGAATAAAATATGTTTTTAAGTTAATAGATACTAAGCAAGTAAAGCAATCTGCATTTGAATGTATTAACTATTTAACAGAAAAAGATTTATATAAATTTTATAAACAACAAGTGTATTCATATATATATGAAGATGCATTTAAAGAAATAAAAAGGCTTAAAAAGGAAGGATACATAGTATTACTAATTACAGCATCACCTGAATGTTATATGAAATATTTCTTAGAAGTTGAGGAAATAGATGATGTAATAGGAACAAGGTTTGAAAAAGTTGGTAGTAGATTTAGTAATAAAATAATAGGAGAAAACTGTAAGGGAGTGGAGAAGGTAAATAGAATTCATGAGTGGCTAACAAGTAATAATGTTGAAATTGATTATGAAAATTCATATGCATTTTCAGACTCTATGAGTGATCTACCTATGTTTAAATTAGTAAAGAATAGCTATATTATTAATAATAAAAAAGCAGACTATAATAATAAATTATATTGGAAGTAGTTGAGGAGTATAGATGGAGAATAAAAAAGAATCAACTAAAGCGATAAAAGGTATAATATTAATGATCTTAGCTTCTGTACTTACAGCTTTTGGGCAATTGAGTTGGAAGTTTTTTCAGACAGAAGGGCTTATATTTCTTTTTATAGGTTTTTTATTGTATGGATTAGGGGCAATTGTTATGATGTTGGCTTTTAAAAATGGAGAATTATCTGTTTTGTACCCTTTAATGTGTACTGGTTATATTATTGCTTTAATAAATGGAAAGACATTTTTAAATGAAAGCGTGAGTTTAACACAATATATAGGCATTACAGTGATTATGATAGGGATTATTTTTATGGGGATAGGGGGTAAGAAATGAATTATATTATCTTACTACTTATGACCTTATTGGGTGCATTAGGTGGCTTTTATTTGAAAATATCAACAGGAAAAGTAACTAATTTTATAGGCCTAATAGGCTGTAAAGAATTTTACATGGGCGGTTTCTTTTATTGTGTAGGTGCATTACTAAATATATATCTATTAAGATTTATCCCCTATAGTATAGTGATGCCATTAAATGCATTAACATATATATGGGCATTTATACTTGGCGTTACAGTATTAAAAGAAAAGATTAATAAAGAGAAGGTTATAAGTGTTATTTTTATAATTATAGGAGTTATTTTTCTAAGTATGAAATAATACTATTTAAAGGTAAAAATAATGAAAACAGTATTAATCATTCGTTCGCTAGATATCTCATCAGACTCTCGTGTACAAAGGTATGAAAAATATTTTGAGAAATATCAAGTATCTTATACTGTATTAGGATGGGACAGGGAAAATAAAAACTTAAAAAGAAAAAGTACCGATTATTGTACGATCCAAGCGGGTTATAACTTAGGAACTGGCGGAATTAAGTATAGAATAAAGTGGAATATATATGTGTTAAAATACCTACTTAAAAATAAGAAAAATTATGACATTATTCATGCATGTGATTTTGATACGATCTTACCAGCACTAGTAATGAAATTATTTGGTAAAACAGTTGTTTTTGATATATTTGATTGGTTTAGTGATGAAGTAAAGACAGGGAAATGGTTTATAGATTATCCCATTAACTTTATGGAAAAGTTAGCAACTAAGTTAGCGGATATGACAATTCTATGTGAAGAAGAAAGAATAGAACAAATACAAACTATTCCAAGAAAATATATGATAATACCTAATATCCCTACAGTAGATTTGACGGGTATTACATGTATACCTAATGTTAAAGGGACGCCTATAACTATCGCTTATGTAGGTGGTTTTTATCCAGATAGAGGGTTGATAGAACTATTAGAAGTCATATCAACAATGCCAACTATCCAATTAAAAATTGCTGGATTTGGAAATGTAGAAATTGAAGATAAAGCTAGAGAATATGCAGAACTACATTCTAATATAGAGTATTATGGGAAAGTAGAATATAATAAAGCTATAGAAATTATGCAGTCTGCAGACTTATTATATGCTATGTATTATACAATAAATAGAAATAACATCTATGCAGCACCCAATAAATTTTATGAAGCAATATTTTTAAATAAGCCTATTATTACGACACAGAAAACCTTAGTAGGGAAAAAGGTACAAAAGCATGAAAGTGGCTATGTAATAGAAGAAGGTAGAGATGCTCTTGAAAAATTCTTGCAGAAATTATCTCTAGAGGATATACAGAGCAAAAAGAATACATTAATAGAATATAGTAGCTTATATAAAGATACAGCTAAAGAAAGTATGGAACAATATATTACTTATATAAAAAATAGATAATACAAAGGAGGAACAGGATGAAGAAATCAATTAAAGTTATGAGTGTATTTGGAACACGCCCAGAAGCAGTAAAAATGGCACCGCTTGTAAAAGAGCTTGAACAAACAGAGGGAATTCAAAGTATTGTTTGTGTAACAGCACAACATAGAGAAATGCTTGATCAAGTATTAGATATATTTGGATTAAAGCCAGATTATGATTTAGATATTATGAAGCAACGTCAAACTTTAACAGGAATTACGACAAGAGTATTAGAAGGGATGGAAGAGGTACTAGAAAAAGCACAGCCAGACCTTGTTTTAGTACATGGTGATACAAGCACATCTTTTGTAGCGGCACTAGCAGCATTTTATAAGCAGATTCCAGTTGGTCATGTTGAGGCAGGCCTTCGCACATACAATATCTATGAACCGTTCCCAGAAGAAATGAATAGAAAGCTTACAGGTTCATTAGCGAATATTCATTTTTCACCAACACCTGTATCAAAAGACAACTTACTTAAAGAAAATGTTTGTAGTGATGATATATTTGTAACAGGTAATACAGTTATTGATGCGCTTAAGACAACGATTGCAGAGGGCTATACTTTTACAGTAGAAGAACTTAATAAAATTGATTACAATAATAAACGTGTTATTACAATGACAGCTCACAGAAGAGAAAATTTAGGGGAACCTTTAGAAAATATTTGTAATGCTGTAGCTCATATTGTAAAAGAATTTGAAGATGTAGAAGTAGTGTATGCAGTTCATAAAAATCCAGCTGTAGGTGAAGTGGCTCATAGAATCTTAGGAAATATGGATAGAGTACATCTTGTAGATCCACTAGATATTAAAGATATGCATAATTTAATGAAACGCTCTTATTTAGTGTTAACAGATTCGGGTGGATTACAGGAAGAAGTTCCTTCATTAGGTAAGCCAGTTCTTGTATTACGTAATGTAACAGAAAGACCAGAAGGGGTTGAAGCAGGAACACTTAAGTTAGCAGGTATTGAAGAAGAAACAATTTATGAAATGACAAAAGAGCTTTTAACAAATAAAGAGATTTATGGAGAAATGGCACAAGCTAGAAATCCATTTGGTGATGGACATGCTTCGAGAAGAATTGCACAAGCAATCCTTTATAAATTTGGTTTAAGAGAAGATAAACCAGAGCAATACATTTAATACAACAAAAAAAGTTAAAGTTTATTTTTTATTAAATGATCTTAAATATATTTAAGACTTAATGAAAAATAAACTTTTTTATGTAGAATAAATATAGATAAGGAAAAAAGTTTTGAGGAAAATAGATAAAAGAAGAATAAAGCGTTTTTTAAAAGGAAATTATTTTAAATCTTTAATTCATATTATATGGATTGCATTATTAACCGTTGTAGCAGGAGAAATGCTAATTAGGCAGGATTTTAATCAAGTACTAGACTGGATAAATGATTATACAACAGCATTTACTTTAAACTGTGTCATTATAATGGCATGCATGTTTATAGGTATTCATTTATTCAATAGCTTTAAGCTAGGAGTAGGTATACCTATAGGAATATATACTTTATTATGTGTAATTAATTACTTTAAATTTGATATTAAAGGTGAATACTTATCACCTCTAGATTTTAATTTGATTGGTGAAACATTAAATATAATCACTAATTTTAAATTAAGTATATCTTTTACAGTGATAATTATACTTTTAGTAATTATAGTCAGCAGTGTTTTGATTTGTCAGATAAGATATGAAAAAGTGAGAAAATTATATAGGGTAATAGGTATCACTATAGGTGTGATGGCTTTAATTTTGACTATAAGAGTTGTGACAAATGATTTATTACTTAATCAAATTAAGATTGCCAAGGATACTTTTTTTATTGATAATAATTATAAAAATAATGGATTTTTATTTACCTTAGTTAATCGTATAAGTGAGATTAGAATAAATAAACCAGAACAGTATAATAAGGAAGCCGTAGAGCGATTAAGTGATATTGAAATACCTAATGTAGAACAAAATATAAGGCCTAATATTATCATGGTTATGAGTGAAGCATTATTTGATATAAATCAATTCCCTAATCTACAACTTTCAGAGAATCCTATGAAAAACTTCCTTAGATACCAAGAGGAAGGCATTAAAGGAAATATAATTACACCTGTATTTGGAGGATATACTTGTCAAACTGAATATGAAGTATTAACAGGAAATTCAACAGACTTTACAGGGGTAGGTAATATTGCTTATACCCGTTATGTAACACAGCATACCCCTAGTATTGCAAAAGAATTAAAAGAGTTAGGATATTATGCAGTAGGTATTCATCCTTATGAACGTACTTTTTATAGAAGACATGCTGTTTATGAACAGTTAGGATTTGATAGCTTTATTACACAAGAACAATTTGAAAGCCCACAATATATAAGAGGTTATATATCAGATCAAGATGTATATGAATGTGTTATTAAAGAATATGAAAATAACCAGGGTCAACCATTCTTCACATATGTTGTAACCATGCAAAACCATGGACCTTATACAGATATCAATCCAGATGCTGATATTGAATTACTGAATAATAATTTACCAGAAGAAGAAACAAATATCTTAACAAATTATGCAAGTATAGTAAAACAATCAGATGAGGCATTAGAATATCTTGTGGAGTATTTCAGAAATGTAGAAGAGCCAACAATAATTGTGGTATTTGGTGACCATCAACCGGTATTAGGTAATGCATATCATACTACAGGATATTTTGATGATAATCATATTAATAATGCATTTAAGCAATATCAGACACCTATGATGATATGGAGTAATTACCAAAATTATAAACAAGATATAGGTTATATAGATGCAAGCTATCTAGGCGCAATGACGTTAGAATATGCAGGCTTACAAGTTCATCCGTACTATCATTTGCTCTTAGACAAGGTGAATGTTATACCAGCCTATAATTCAGGATTTTCAATTAATAAAGCGGGTGAAGTCATTAGTAATGACCAGTTGGATGAGGATGCTATTAGTGCCCTAAAAGATTTATGGATGTTACAATATGATGTAATGTTCGGTAAGAATTACAGCAATCGTTAAAAAAGAAAGGGTGTACAAGATGAAAAATATATTGATGTATCTAAATATTCCATGGGGGTTTATCAAACAACGTCCTCAATTTATGGCAGAAAAGTTAAGTCAGTATTTTGATGTATTCGTTTATTATAATAAGCCATACAAACAAACTTATCTTGTACAAACAGATGCAACAGAGGAACAAGTTAATTTAATTGAGCGACCTAAAGTGCCAAGGAAAACTAAGTTCTTAAAGCAAATAGATAATGTGATACAGCGTCTATTTTTAAAGAGGTATATTAAGCGATGTGATACAGTATGGATTATGCATCCAGATCAATATGAAATTTTAAAAACAAAAATCAAAAATAAAAGGGTAGTTTATGATTGTATGGATGATTATAGCCAATTTCCACATTTGGCAGAGAAAGAGCAACATCGCCTTAGAAATATTGAAGAAGAGCTAGTAAAAAGAGCTGATTATACCTTCTATACATCAAATACCTTACAACAAAGATATAAGATACGCTATAAAAGTACACAAAAAAGTTATGTCATTAATAATGGATTTGAACCTATTCAAAATATAGTAGAAGATAGTAAGGTAAGAGAATTTCTTAAAGGAATAAATGGAAAAAAATTAATCTATATTGGAGCAATAGCACAGTGGTTTGATTTAGAACTTATTCAGGAAGTGTTAAATAGTAATCCAGATGTTCATATTGTTTTATTTGGTCCTACAGATATAGAATTACCTACTCTAGAAAGGTTACATTGTTTTGGGAAGATCCCACATAGTAGTATATATACAGCTATGAAATATGCTGATGTACTGATGATGCCTTTTAAAATTAATCCTTTAATAGAGGCTGTAGATCCGATAAAAGTCTATGAATACATTTATAGTACTAAGCCTGTGTTGGTACCAGACTATGAAGAAATGAAAAAGTTTAAAGGGTATGTAGCCATTTATAGAGATATAGATGACTTTAATCATCAACTAAGGAAGTCAATTGAAAAAGTAGATAACTATAACTTAGAAAGCTTTAAACAAACCAATACTTGGGAAGCAAGAGCACGACAGATTTGTGATATTTTAAATAATGAGGGAAAAGTAGAATGAAGGTTTTAATAACAGGTGGATTAGGACAATTAGGATTAGAACTTTCTAAACAACTTCAAGCAAGGGCAGAGATTACAGACGTATATAGTATCAGTCGCCAAAAGCTAGATATATCTAGTGAAAAAAGTGTACAAGTAGTATTGATACAATATCAACCAGATATAGTCATCAATTGTGCAGCCTATACAGCAGTAGATTTATGTGAAGAACATGAAGATAGAGCTTATCAGGTAAATGTATTAGGACCAAGGTATTTAGCACAAGCTTGTAATCAAATAGGAGCTAAGCTTGTACATATATCAACAGATTATGTATTTGATGGACATTTTAATAATATAGAAGTAATAGAAAATGAGAAATATCTTAGTTCACCCTTAGAGTACAGGATGAACCAAGCAAAGAGGAGTATACCTTGGATAGAGACAGATGAAGTGAACCCTCAAAATGTATACGGTAAGACAAAGGTAGAGGGAGAAGAAATGGTACGAGAGTATTGCCCGAATCACTTTATTGTCCGTACCGCATGGCTCTATGGAGAAGGAAATAACTTTGTTCGTACTATGCTTAAGTTAGCAGAGACGAATAAGGAACTTAATGTAGTAGCAGATCAGTTTGGTAACCCGACTTCTACAAAGGAATTGGCACGTGTAATTATTGATTTGGTGCAAACTGAGTACTATGGAACCTATCATGCAACATGTGAAGGGGTATGCTCATGGTATGACCTAGCATGTAAGATCTTTAAAATTAAAGGTCTAGAAGTTCAAGTTAATCCAGTAACCAGTGAGGCTTTTCCAAGACCAGCAAAGAGACCTTACTATTCTGCATTAGAAAATAAAAATTTAAAAGAACTAGGACTTAATACGTTTAAACATTGGGAAGAAGCGTTAAAAGAGTACTTAGGTAATTAAGTATAGATAAGGGGGAAGTACAATGGGTAAAATTAAAGTTATTCCAACAACAATCAAAGACCTTTATATCATTGAACCACAAGTGTTTGGTGATGCGAGAGGCTATTTTATAGAGAGCTACTCTGAAGCAGATTTTGCAGAAGCAGGGCTTACAATGAAGTTTGTACAAGATAATGAGTCACGCTCAAAGCGTGGTGTACTTCGTGGGTTACACTTCCAAACACAGCATACACAAGGGAAGCTTGTACGTGCTGTAGAGGGGAAAGTTTATGATGTAGCTGTGGACCTTAGAGAAGGGTCACCTACATTTGGCAAGTGGGAAGGTGTATTGCTTACAGCTGAGAACAAACGTCAATTCTATGTACCAGAAGGCTTTGCACATGGTTTCTTAGTACTATCAGAATACGCAACCTTCCAATATAAGTGTACAGACTACTATGCACCTGAGTATGATGGGGGCATTAGATGGAATGATCCGGATATAGGTGTGGAGTGGCCACTTGAGGGAATTGAAGAAGTACTTTTGTCAGAAAAGGATCAAAAACAACCTATGTTTGCTGAATTCATAGCAAAAGAAAATCCATTTAAATACTAAGAATTTAAATAAAATAGAGTACAAAATAAAATGAAGTATAGAAAGCTAGTATTACTTAAAATGGCGATAGTTAGGAGGCCAAATTAAGTGTTGCTAGCTTTTTTGTTAATCAATAAGTTAAAATAAGAAATAATTGCTAGGTATAGGTCCTATAGGTATGTGACTTAAAAGATGTTATAATAATCTTAAGATACATTAACGGATAAGGTGAAAACTATGAAACTATCGATTATTATCGTCAATTATAATACCTATAGATTAACTAAGCAGACTATTGATTCTGTATTAGAAAAAAAGCTTCCATTTGAATATGAAATCATGCTTATAGATAATAAGTCTATGGATGACAGTATGGAGCGGTTACAGCAAGACTACAAGGATGAGATTGCTAAAGGAATTGTGAATATTACTTTAAATGAGGCAAATTTAGGATTTTCAAAAGCGAATAACATTGGAATAAGGAAATCTAAGGGGGAGTATGTATTACTTCTTAACTCAGACACTTATGTGGTAGAGGATTGTTTAGAACAGAGTATCCATTATATAGAAACATATAATAAGGTAGCTGATAATCAAGGCGAAGCGTATAATGAGTGTGCCGCAACAAGTATAGAGGGGCAGTCAATGCAAAGAACCAGTGAGTCAGTATTATCTCAAGTTGCCCATACACAGGAAGATGTATTAGTAAGTAGGGCGGGGAATATGAGACAAATAGGTGCATTAGGCTGTAAAGTAGTTCTTCCAGACGGTACCCTTGACCATGCATGTAAGCGAGGCTTTCCTACACCTAAGGCATCTTTTTATTACTTTATGAAATGGCATAAAAAGGATCCGGTTAAGTATGGGCTTTATGATGCATTACATCTAGGTGAAGATGAAGTGGGAGAGGTAGACTGTCTTATGGGTGCCTTTATGCTCATGCCACGAGAAGCACTAGATAAAGTAGGAATATTAGATGAAGATTTCTTTATGTATGGTGAGGACATTGACCTGTGCTATCGTATTAAACAAGGTGGTTATAAGATTATATATTACCCAGAGGCGCAGATTATCCACTATAAAGGGGGAAGTTCAAAGAAGCGACGTAATAAAGTTATCTACGACTTCCACAATGCAATGTGGATATTTTATAAGAAACATTATATGAAAGAATACAGCATGTGGATAAATAGTTTAGTACGACTAGGTATTTTAGCAAAATGTGGTTTAGAGCTTACTAAGAATGCTATGAAACCCCTTAGAAAATTAGATAAAGCTCTTGAAAGCAGAGAAAGTAGCTCAACATTATCTGAATAAGATTATTTTATAAAGTATTAATGAAGCAGTAAATACTATAAAAAAGATGGTAAATGCTAGGCCTGTATTTTTAGCATTTACCATCTTTTTATAGCTATAGATTACTGTTATTTTTATATTTTTTTATCATTGTACGGAACTGACTTACTGTAACGCCTAACTCTTTACTGGCTGTTTCTAAGGTATAAATACGTTGCTGCCACTTTTCATAAATAGGGTAAAATTCATCGGGGATTGGAGTAGGGAAACGCCCTAAATGTTTTCCTTGTGCTTTAGCAAGGGCGATGCCTTCGGCTTGACGTTGCTTAATATTTTCACGTTCAGACTGGGCGACATAGGAGAGAAGCTGTAGAACAATATCGGAGATTAATGTACCAATTAAATCCTTATTTGTTCTTGTATCTAAAATAGGCATGTCTAGGATAACAATATCAGCCTTTTTATTTTTAACAATTTCTCGCCACTCCTCTTGAATATCATCATAGTTCCTTCCTAAACGATCAATACTTTTTATGACAATAACATCTCCTTCTTTCAACTTTCGCTTTAACTTTTGGTATTGAGGCCTATTAAAATCCTTTCCTGATAACTTATCACAGAAAATATTTTTTTCAGCAATCCCCCAGCGTAAAAGTTCAACTTTTTGTCTTTGAATATTTTGTTCAAGAGTAGAGACTCTCATATATCCATAGTAAGTTTTCATAAAAAAGTCCTCCTATCATTAATATTATGATAAAAGGAGATGATATTTATACTCAAGTTTATTATGTCAATAAGGTACACCTTTGTAACGCTGCTCTTCTCTTAGTTTAATTAGCAAAAACAAAATAATTTTTATTAATAATTACTATTTTTTATTTAAAAACATTGTAGTATTATCCAAAAAAATATATAATAATTTCAGAAATATACTTTGCTATAAAGGTGTACCTTTATAAATAATAAGAGAGGACTTAGTAAATTTATGAATTAAGAGACATTTATTGACTGGTTATTTTTACAAACATGTAAAAGGAGGAAATAATATAATGAAATCCTATATAAATGTTAGTAATATACTTGAATATAAAAATAATAAGAGTNATAGCAAAGTATATTTCTGAAATTATTATATATTTTTTTGGATAATACTACAATGTTTTTAAATAAAAAATAGTAATTATTAATAAAAATTATTTTGTTTTTGCTAATTAAACTAAGAGAAGAGCAGCGTTACAAAGGTGTACCTTTATAAATAATAAGAGAGGACTTAGTAAATTTATGAATTAAGAGACATTTATTGACTGGTTATTTTTACAAACATGTAAAAGGAGGAAATAATATAATGAAATCCTATATAAATGTTAGTAATATACTTGAATATAAAAATAATAAGAGTTTTTATTTATATGATAAGATTTGTATGCTTAAAATACAAAATGCAAATTTATTACTTATGTATTTAGGAGAAGATTATTATTATGAATATTTGGAACAAGTCATTTCAGAGATATATATTTATCTACAAAAAGACAATATCAATCATAGCCTTTATCCTTATATTCTTGATAATAGTACTTTAATAGTAGCTGGAAAAATGGAAATGGAAGAAGAAAAGTTTTTGGAAATAACAAGAAGGCTCTACAAAAAGTTTTATTACATTAAATTAAATAGGCCTAATCTACCTATGCTAATGAGATTTGCAGTGGTTATTAGACAGGGAGATATGATGAAGTGTGCTATTGAAGCCTTATATGCAGAAAGGAATCTACAAAGAAACTATATCGTTTATGAAGAGGATATAAGTAAAGATGCAGATATAAGACAAGAGTTGAATGTTATTAATACCATTTATTGGGCTATTGAAAATGATGGGGTTATACCCTATTATCAAGGTATTTATAATAATAAAAAAAGATGTATTGATAAATACGAGGCATTGATGAGAATTAGGGATAGAGATGGAAATATTTATGCACCCGTTTATTTCATGGAAGTTGCTAAAAAGTACAATGTCTATACAAAGTTAAGTAAAATAATGATTAAGAAGGTTTTTCAAGAAGTAGAAAATAGAAATATGAACGTTTCAGTTAATCTTTCTATCTATGATATTAGTTCCAGTGAGTTTAAAAAAGTTTTGTTTAAACTTCTAGAGAGCAGACAATCAGATGCTCTAATTATTTTTGAGATTATAGAAGATGAAGTTTTTAAGGATATTTTCTTATTAAAACAATTTATAAAGGAAGTTAAAAAGTATGATATAAAAATAGCAATAGATGATTTTGGGGCAGGCTATTCTAACTTAGCTAAAACGACAGAGATCTGTCCGGACTATATTAAGGTTGATGGGAGTATTACTAAGAATATTCATAAATGTAAAAAGAATAGGCATATTTTAAAGTCAATCATTGAACTTGCTAAAAATATGAATGCCTATACCATTGTAGAATACGTAGATAACCCAGAAATTCAAGGCTATCTAGAAGAGTATAAGGTTGACTTTTCACAAGGTTATTATTTTTCAAGACCCCTTCCTATTGAGCAATTAGAATTATAAAAAAGAGATAGAAATAATATATCAAACTATTCAGGAAAGATTTGTTTTATATATTTATTAAGAAGATAATAAAACTAGCATTATAAGCAAGTTTTGAGTATAATTAGACAGGTGTATAGTTAGACTATATATTAAGAAAAAATTGTAAGTTACAATTGAACGGGAGGAATAGTAAATGGAGAAAAAATCAATCTTTAAGCTAAGCACAAAGCAAGTTGTTGCCATTGGTATTGGTGCAGCGCTTTATGCAGCAGCTTCTATGATTTCAATTAACGTAGCGCCAAACACATCTTTAAGACTTGCGGTAGCACTTTTATGTATTTTTGGTGCCATCTTTGGACCAGTAGTAGGGTTCTTAGTAGGATTCATTGGACATGCCTTAAATGATGCCATCTCTTATGGTAGCGTATGGTGGAGTTGGGTATTTATGTCTGCTTCAATTGGCCTTTGTACAGGTTTTATTGTTTTAAAAGCAGACTTTGATTTACTTAAAGGTAAGATTAAAGGTGTACACATTGGGCTTTTATATGCTTATGCAGTGCTTGGGGCACTTCTTGGTAGTATACTTTCTTATGTAGGGGATGTATTCTTCTATGGGGAGCCAGCAGAAAAAGTATGGCTTCAAATTATTGTAGCCAATATCCTTAACCTTATTGTAGTAGGTGCTATTGGTATCCCAGTTGTTATTGCTATTGGTAAACTTAAAGGCAAATCTACAGACTTAGAAGAATTAGAATAATTTATAACCAAATATAAATTAGAGATCATATTTAAATGCATAAAATAAATGCAAAAATGTGGTCTTTTTTGTTGTAAAATAAAGAATTATAAAGTTAAAAATAGTAAAATATTGATTTTATGTATTACGTATTATAAAATGATATACGTACAAAAATATTTTTTAGTTTATTAAGGAGGAGTATAATGCGTTTAAATCTTAGATTAAAAAAAGCATTAGCAATGGTCGCAGTGTCGGCAGTAGCAGTAACAACAGTTCCAGCAACTGTATTTGCAGCTGATTATGATGCACACTGGGCTAAAGAAATGATCGAAAAATGGTCTGAAAAAGAAGTTTTAAAAGGGTACGAAGATGGTACATTCAGACCAAACGGGACAGTTACTCGTGGGGAACTTGCAGCAATGATCGTAAGAGTATTTGGTCTTACAGATACATCATCAGCAGCAAAATATACAGATGTTGAAAATACAAAATGGTATGCAGCGGACATCCAAAAAGTATCTTCAGCAGGTATTATGAATGACTACGCAGATGGTACATTCAAACCAGAAGCACAAGCTACAAGAGAAGAAGCAGCTTACGCTATTGCAAAAGCTTACCAAGTTGCAACAAATGATGAAACAAGCAGTTTCACAGACCAAGCTCAAATTGCTGATTGGGCAGAAGCAGAAATCGCAGCTTTAGTAGCTGGTGGCTTCTTAAATGGTAATCCAGATGGTAGCTTCAGACCACAAGCAACTTTAACACGTGCAGAAGCTGTAACAATGGTACATAAAATCACTGCTGATCTTGTAAACGTAGCAGGTGTATATTCACAAGATACAGAAGGTAACCTTGTTGCAAATACAACAGGTGTTGAACTTAAAGATATGACAATCACAGGTAACTTATATCTTGCAGAGGGTATTGGTGAAGGTGAAGTTAAACTTAACAACGTAACAGTACTTGGCGATATCATCGTTGAAGGTGGTAGCGTAAATACTATTAAAGTTGAAGGTCAATCAAAAGTAAATAACATTATCGTTGATAAAGCTGGTAAAAACCCGGTTAGAGTATTATTCGGTAACTTAGTAGAAGCTAAAGGTACAGTTACTCTTAAATCAAATGCAACAATCGAAGGTAATGTACTTGCACTTGCTAAAGTTGTAGTAGATGGTGCAAAAGAAGTTCAACTTGTTGGTGGAATGAAAATTGAAGAAATCGTAGTTAACCAAACAACAGAGGTTGCATTAGTTGACGGTGTAACTGTTCAAACAGCTACAATCAATGAAAAAGCTGAAGGTACACTTTTACGTGGTAGAGGTGCTGCTAGTAGCATCAAATACATCAACGTTAATGCAAATGGTTTAGAACTTAAAAAAGGCTTTAAATATAATAAAGATAATGTAAAAGTTGCAGCAACAGTTACAACAACACCTAAGTTCCCAGAGTCTGGCGGCGGCGGTGGCGGTGGCGGTAGCTCAAGTGGCGGTGGCACTGTTACAGAAAAAGCAATCACTATTGAAAGCTTTATCGTAAATGTTAACGGAACTGATAAAGAAATCAAAAATACAAATAACACATTTAATGTAGTAGTAGATGCAAAAGCAAATACTGTTACAGTAAATGGTACAGAGTTTAAAGGTACAGACAAAATTGCATCTATCTCTGCTAAAGAAGCAAATGGTCTTAAAACAGTTAAAGTTTATGCTACAGATAAGTTAGCTCAAAATATTGAAATGGGTACAGCATATACAGTTAAAAATTTAGCTGATATGGTAAATGCTAAACAAGTAGATCTTTTCAACATTCTTTCAACTGTTGAAGATCAACTTGGCAAAGATTACTATGCTAAAGCTGTAGCGTTATTAACTAATGCTATCGGTGATTTAAATGACTATGCAAATGCAAACAAAGAAGTTTCTGTAGATTATATGATGGGCCGTGCAGAACGTGTACGTGCTAAATTAGCTCAAAATAATGCAGCAGATCTTTATGCAAAAGTTGAAAGTGTTCTTAAAACATATGGTGTAGAATTATTTGGTTTAGAGACAGAAACACCATCATTAACAGCTAAAGTATTTGTTACAGGTGTAGAATCAGGTTACGAAGTAGATACATTTACAGTAAACTTAGAATACAAATAAGCAACTATATAAGAGGATATATCTACCAAGATATATCCTCTTATAAATATAAAAATCTAATAGGTTTTAAAAGCTTGTATTTTATGCTAAAATGAAATATGAATGAAAAATTTGCATACTTATGAAGTAAAACATAATATAAAGTCTAATTATAGGGGGCAACGATGCAATTATTAAAGAGAAATACGAGTAAATGGGTAGCGCTATCACTAATGGGAGTTATGTTGATGGCACAGCCAGTATGGGCAAAAGACTATGAGGGACACTGGGCAGAAGGAGCTATTGATAAATGGTCTGGCTACGGTGTGGTAAAAGGAATGGAAAATGGAGATTTTCAACCAAGTTCACCTGTAACACGTGCAGAACTTGCAACATTCCTTAATCGTACATTCCAATACACGTCAAGCGATGCAGTAAGAAAGTACGAAGATATTGAAGCAGGTAAATGGTATTCAGAAGCCATTGCAGCAGTAACCAATAGAGGACTTATGTACACACCAGGTACTAAGTTTGAACCAAGCAAACCTGCTACAAGAGAAGAAGTAGCTTATGCTATTGCAAAAGCATATAATCTTCAACCAGATACAACAGCACCAACAGAGTTTACAGATGGAAAAGACATCTCTGTATGGGCAAAAGATGCTGTACAAGCTTTAGCTGGTCAAGGGTATATCAAGGGTAACCCAGATGGTAGCTTCAAACCACAAGCAAATATCACACGTGCAGAAGTGGTAACAATCTTAGAAAATATTACACCACATATGATTACAAAAGCAGATACATATACAACACAACTTGATGGCAACGTAGTGGTACAAGCATCAGATGTGATCTTCAAAGATATGACCATTAATGGGGATGTGTACTTAACAGAAGCCATTGGTGAAGGTAAAGTACGTTTTGATAATGTAACAGTGAACGGAGACATCTATGTAGATGGTGGACAAGTGACTTTAAGTGGTACTTTCAATACAGTAAATTTAGCAAGTACAGGAGCTTTTGATTTTACAAAAGGAACAATGAAAAAGCTTATTGTAACGGCAGAAAATGAAAGCATTAGACTTAGAGAAAAAACTGTTACAGATTATCTTCTTATTGTAGCAGATGCGAAGTTCAACATTGAAGGTATGGTTAAAGAGACATCTAACCAAAGTGCAGACAAGCTTGTAGTAGAAGAAGCAGGTGTATTCATTGGTGGCAATTTTGTACCAGTAGAAGTTGTAGGCAATGAGGTAGTTATTAATTTGAAAGATTTATCAGCACGTACACCAGGCTTTGATGGTATGGAGAGCTTAATGATCGTAACAAATAAAGAAGGTGCTTATATTCAAGGCACTTTTGGTGGAACAATGAAAACAAATGTACCTTATACTTTTAGAATGGCTGATTCAGCACTAGGTATTTTTGAGGAAATGGTAGATCAAGTAACAGCAAATAACTCACAACTAAAAAATATTGCAGATGCAGTAGGAATTTCATCAGATACGGTTTACGCAATGCTTGCAGAAAATGGAACTATTTCAATTAGACACATGTTAGATCAATTCTATAATGTAAACTTAATGGTACGTCAATATACAGGTTCAAACTTACCAAAAGAATATACTTTCAAACGTCAACTTCGTTTTGAAAACGAACCACCAGTAGCACTTACCATTCGTCTTGAAGTAGAATAAGTAGGTAAACACAATGAAGAAGAAAATAGCCATTATCGTAAGCTGTTGTTTACTTGCTATCCTTGTAATAGGCGGAATGGCGGCTTACACAATTTATGATAAAGCAGGGGACTATGTATTACAAAAGGCCTTTGATAGTCAAGTTCAAAAGGACTTTTTAGAGCAAACGGGCATTGACTTAACAGAGTCAGGTCGTGTACTTACTGAGGAAGAGCTTGAAGTTGTTCAAGCTCTTTTCCTAGGAAATGGTGGAGAGGGCCAGAAGGGGGTAGTTGGTGTACAACAACAACCTTCACAAGAGCAAAAGGTACCACAAAGTGAAAGTAGCTCTAAAGAGCAAGGTGCAGAAACAAATAACAAGGTACAGGAAACACAAAGCAATAAGCCTACCTTGGACTTTAGCAAGCCAATTACAACAGATGATGTACGAGTGGCGTTAGAAGACCGTGTAGGGCATATTTTAAGTGTTGTACCTACAAAGGATAAGAATGCCATGATGAATCTCGTATTAGGGAATATTCCTATGTCTGATATTAATTACTTGGCAGGTCTTGCAGCAGATGGCATATCTAGTGGTGATATCCAAGAGGCCAAGCGCATTGCTATAGAACGTTTTGACACAGAGGAATTAGAGACAGCAAAAACATATTATTATAAATACAAGCATCTTTTGTATTAGGGAAGAGTGAATTAAAGTAGAGGCATAGTAGGAGGCAAACATGGAAGAAACAAATGAAATATCGTTGCAAGAGATCTTTATGATCTTGTGGAGTAAAGTACTTGTTATTATACTTTGTACTATTGTAGGGGGAGTAGCGGCTTTTGGTATTAGTGCATTTGTTATTGATCCAACTTATACTTCACGTATCAGTATGTATGTTAACAATAATGCGAATGCAGACTCAACAGTAGCAAATATCAATGATATCAATGCATCTCAAAAACTTGTAAGTACTTACATTGAAATCTTAAAAAGTGATAACGTACTTCAAAAGGTGGCTGAGGAGACAGAGTTACCGTATACACCAGGAGAAATGCGTAAGATGATGAGTGCAAGCTCAGTTAACGGTACAGAAATCTTTGAAGTTAAAGTAACAACTAAAGACCCAGATGAAGCAGCACTTATTGCAAATACCATCGCAGAGCTTGCACCAGAAGAAATCATTCGTGTTGTTAAAGCTGGTTCTGTAGAGCTTATTGACCAAGCTATACCAGCTAAGTTACCTTCATCTCCAAATGTGATCTTAAACACAATCATCGGGCTTATGCTTGGTGGTGTCTTATCAGTACTTGGTGTACTTGTAGCAGCAATGCTTGATAATCGTGTTAAAGATGAAGATGATCTTAAAAAACATTATGACATTCCGGTTTTAGGAGCTATTCCAGATTTAGAAGCAGCTCAGCATCGTATTAAGTAGGGGGAAACATCTATGAGAACATTTTTTAGCAGAAAGAAAAAAAGTGAGACAGCTGTTTCACCTGAACACGAAAAAGAACTTATTTTAAATGACACAGCAAGCTTCCATGTTAAGGAGGCTTACAAAGCAACACGTACCAATACTATGTTTTCTATTGCAGATAAAGGGTGTAAGAAAATCGTTGTAACAAGCTCATTCCCAGGAGAGGGCAAGAGCACAACATGTCTTAATCTAGCCATTACTTTTGCACAAACAGGTTCAAAAGTATTAGTAGTGGATGCAGACCTTAGAAAACCTACAGTACATAGAAAGTTAGATGTGCAAAACACAAAAGGCCTTGCCCATTTACTTGGTCACTTCAATGAAATAGATGAGGTGATTGTACCTAGTAAATTCGAGAACCTTGATGTGATTACATCAGGGCATATTCCACCTAACCCAGCAGAGCTTCTAGCATCTGACACAATGGGGACAATCTTAGATAAACTTGGTGAGAAATATGACTATATCTTTATTGATACACCACCTCTTAATGTGGTAACAGATGCAACAGTCCTTTCAAAGGCTGTATCTGGTACAGTACTTGTAGTAAGACAGGGTGTTACTCATCACAGAGATATGCAAGATGCATTAGGCAAGTTAGAGTTTGCTAATGCTAAAGTACTTGGGATGATTCTACATGGTGTTAAAGAGAACCAAAAAGGTTACTACGGTAAATATGGTAAATATAGTCGCTATGGCTATAGCCAAGATGCTTATGCAACTTATGAGCAGTAGAAGCTAACCCAATATAAACAGATTTCCTAGAGAGAAATCATAATCTAAGTATATGAAGGGATAGACTACATGAAGTAGGCTATCCCTTTTCTTAGTTACAATAAAGATATTTTCAAGTGTAATTAGAGCATTTATTCATAAATTAAAAAGGTGAGATTCTACCACTTAATGGGTATAATCTCACCTTTTTATTACTAAGTATTAGCCAGCTTGTGCTGTATCTTTTTCAGCTAATGGCGTATCACAACCATTTGGTGAGATACGATAAGTTGGTACCACGTGATGAAGTGCTTCACGTAAGTCGAAGCTACTTTCGATGGCATTATGTAAGTATTTCAGGTGTTCCGTAAGTTCTAGGAAGGTCATGGAGCTTGGATGGCCAATGAAAATCTTTTTATTAGGTGTCTTGGCAATTCCTTCTTCATCCATAAGGAGCTCTTCATAGAGTTTTTCACCTGGGCGTAGACCTGTGAAGACAATGTCTACATCTTTGTATGGCTCAAGGCCAGAAAGACGAATAAAGTTTTCTGCTAAATCTAAGATTTTAACAGGTTGTCCCATATCAAGGACAAAGATTTCACCGCCTTCTGCAAAGGACATAGCTTGCAGAATGAGACGAACAGCTTCAGGTATAGTCATAAAGTAGCGAATGATATCTGGGTGAGTAACAGTAAGTGGACCACCATCCTCTAGTTGACGTCTAAAGAGTGGAATAACACTACCATTACTACCAAGTACGTTACCAAAGCGCACAGCTACAAAGTCTGTATGAGTTGTTGTGCGGTTGATAGATTGTACAATCAATTCGCAAATACGTTTAGTTGCTCCCATAACGTTTGTTGGATTAACCGCTTTGTCTGTAGAGATAAGAACAAATTTTTTGATTCTGTACTCTTTTGCACAAAGTGCCACATTAAGTGTACCAAATACGTTGTTTTTGATGGCTTCACTTGGACTATCTTCCATAAGTGGTACATGCTTATGGGCAGCAGCATGGAAGACAATATCAGGTTTGTATAAGCTAAAGATCTCCTCTAATTTACCTTTATCTCGTACAGAACCGATAAGAACAGTAAGCGCAGACTTAGGAAAACCGTTGCGTAAAAGCTCGTTTTGTAAATCATAAGCATTGTTTTCATAAATATCAAAGATAACCAGCCTATCTGGTTTGAAATCACTAATCTGTCTACACAGCTCAGAACCGATAGAACCACCACCACCTGTAACAAGGATAGTACGTCCTGCAATGTTTTCTTTAACAGGTGTAGAATCAAGAACAATCTCTTCACGTCCGAGTAAGTCTTCAATCTTTACATTACGAAGGTGAGTAGATGGTGCATCATCAGAGATGGCACTTGAAATACCAGAGAAAATCTTTAAGCGACAGTCGGTTTTGTTACAAAGTGCAAGGACTTCTGCAATTCGTACAACACCTGCAGACGGTATGGCTACAATGAGCGTATCAATATTGTAGTTTTCTACGTACTTTTCAACATTTTCGATAGCACCTACAATAGGGACACCATTAAGTGATGAACGGTGTTTTGACTTGTCATCATCTAATGCAGCAATAATTTTAGTATGTTGTTTAAGTGATTTTTTTGATTCTCTCACAATAATAGCACCTGCATCTCCAGCACCTATTAAAAGTGCACGGTGTTTTGCAACGCCATTAAAATGGTCTTTGAGAAAGATATAACTTTTAGAAAACTTGCTTAAAATACGATTTACAAATTTGTAACTAAAACGAGAAAGGATCATCATCAATAATAGGATGATGACATAAAAGACATAAACTGTACGTGGAAATGGTTCCTCAATAAAATGTCCATAACTTACAAATAAAACACAAGAAAGTAATGTAGCCCCTCCGATATACAAAAGCTCTCTTGTTGTAATATATTTAAGTAGACATCTGTACAGTCTAAAGCTGATATTCACGACAAGGTGAATAAGCGTCAAGACGATGAGTTGATGCTTATACATTTCAAAATAAGTAAACGGAATACTTAAATCAAAGCGTAAAATAAGCGCCAACAATAAAGCCATGTTTACAAGTAGAATATCACTTACAAGTAAAATGGATTTGTAAAAAATATACATTTCTAGCCCCCCAAAAAATATAAAATAGATAACATATTTAGTTTAACACACAAATTTTGACATATCAATTTACACTGTGTAAAAAAATGATGTAATATGTAAATATATAGACTAATAATTAATTTGATATAAATATATAAACAAAATATATAACTAAAATATATACGTAAAATGAGAAGGAGCTTAGAAAATGATTGATTTTCATACACATGTTTTACCAGAAATAGATGATGGTAGTAGAAGTAGCGAAGAATCTCATGCAATATTAAAACAACAAAAGGCAGCAGGTACAAAGGCCATAGTTGCCTCATCACATTTCTATCCAGACAAAGACCTAGAGACATTTGTACAACAAAGAAGTGAGGCACTTAGCAAGATTCAAGAATATGGTCAAGAGTTAGGCATAGAGATAAGAACAGCAGCAGAAGTTCTTTTATCTGTGGATACATGGAAATTAGAAGGATTAGAGCAATTAGCTATAGAAGGTACACATTATATTTTATTAGAGATGCCTTATAGCCATTGGTCTGAGTGGGTATATACAAGTGTAGCCAAGATTAAAGAAAGTACAGGACTGATACCCATCATTGCCCATGTGGAACGCTATGATACAGTAATGGAGAATCCCAACTGTTTACAACCCTTCTTAGATATGGGGTGTATCATCCAAATTAATACGGTTTCACTACATAAGCAATCTACAAGGAGAAAGCTGACTTGTAAGTTAGTGAAGCACGGATTTGCTCATGTACTAGGTTCGGACGTACATAGAGCTAAAGTATTTAACTCTGTAGCAGGTGGCTATGAGATGCTTGAGCAACAAGTAGGCAAAGAAGAAATAAGTAAGATGCAAGCAATTGGAGCAGGCATTTTAGCAGACCAAATGGTAAGGTTGCCAAAGCCAAAACCTTTCAAGAAAATACTAGGACGATGGTATTAAATCTTTTGAAGAAGTCAAAACTGTAACATAAGATTGATTTTTTTAAGGTAAATGCATATAATAAAGGTGTAATAGTATGAGTGCTTCGCTACTTTTAAATGCGAACTTTAACATTGAGTACTTCGCTACTTTTAAATGCGAACTTTAACATTGAGTGCTTCGCTACTTTTAAATGCGAACTTTAATGAAAGAGTAAGGATTATCCTTACTCTTTATTACGTAGGAGAAAAAAATGTCTTTATCATTTTATTATGTATCAGCAGATTATGTAAGATACTTGCAAGCAGAAGAAACTAACCAAAGAGGTTTTACACATGTTCCGAATGTAGAATATAGCCAAAGTCATAATCAAAAGTTCGTTTTAGGAATTATACTAGAGATGAATGGCTTCGATTACTATGTCCCAGTATCTTCATATAGTATTAAGCGCTCTGATAATATTTTAATCAATATAGATTCAGATACAGTGAATCCTATCAAAGGTTCCATAAGATTTAATTATATGTTTCCAATCCCAAAGGGATTAGCTAAAGAATTAATTATTAAAAATGAAAGTAATTCTGGTAGAAGAAGTTTATTAAATAAAGAATGGAAATTTTGCATAGAGAATGAAGTAAAGATTAGAAATAAAGCAAGACAAACATACTCTAAGGTAATTAATAGAGTTAATGAGAGTGTAGCTAAAAATAGTTGTGATTTTAGACTATTAGAACAAGCATGCCAGACATACATAAATAAACAAATAGATATAACAAAAGAGTAGAATCTCCGTAGATTCTACTCTTTTTTATTACTAGATTAAGACGCCTGTGTCTTGCGTTTAGCTTCGCTGATCTCGTTAGCAGTAGGTTTATGTTTGGGTGCACGGTAGGTTGGTACTACTTGGTGGAGCGCTGCTTTAAGGTCGGCATCGGTGTCTAGGGCGTGGCGCAAGAAGTTGAGGTGATTGGTAAGTTGGGTAAAGGTAATATTACTTGGTTTACCAATAAAGATTTTCTTAGAGTCGGTCTTAGTCATACCTTCTTCTGCCATAAGGAGTTCTTCGTAGAGCTTCTCTCCTGGGCGAAGACCAGTGAATTTGATATCTACGTCTTTGTAAGGTTCCAGGCCAGAAAGACGGATGAAGTTGATGGCTAGGTCTAGGATTTTAACGGGTTTTCCCATATCTAGAATAAAGATTTCACCACCTTGGGCAAAGGTCATGGCTTGAAGGATTAAGCGAACCGCTTCAGGGATAGTCATAAAGTAGCGGATAATCTCAGGGTGGGTTACTGTCAGTGGACCACCGGCTTCAAGTTGGCGTTTGAAGAGAGGGATCACACTCCCATTACTTCCTAGTACGTTACCAAAGCGTACAGCGACAAAGTCTGTATAAGGTGTTGTATTGTTAATGGCTTGCACAATGAGTTCACACATACGTTTAGTTGCACCCATGACATTGGTTGGGTTAACAGCTTTATCTGTAGAGATAAGTAGGAACTTGCGTGCACGGTACTCTTTGGCACACATGGCTACATTATAAGTGCCGAAGATATTGTTTTTGATGGCCTCACTTGGACTATCTTCCATAAGAGGTACATGCTTATGAGCTGCGGCGTGGAAGACTAAGTCAGGTTTATATGTTTCAAAGACTTCGTTAAGTTTTCCAGTATCACGAACAGAGCCGATTAGTACAGTAAGCTTCTCTTTTGGGAAGCCATGAGCTAAAAGTTCGTTTTGAATGTCATAGGCGTTGTTTTCATAAATATCAAAGATAACCAGACGCTTAGGCTTGAAGCTACTTACTTGTCTACAGAGCTCAGAACCAATAGACCCACCACCACCTGTAATAAGCACAGTATAGCCTTCAATGTGTGGCCCCACCTTAGAGGCATCTAGAACAATCTCATCTCTACCAAGGAGATCTTCGATTTTTACATTACGTACAGTATAAGGCTCAGGACTAGAGCTGATGGCACTTGAGATACCAGAGAATATTTTTAATGTACAAGTAGTATGACTACCAAGTTCTAACACCTCAGAGATGCGGTCTTTACCAGCAGCAGGCATGGCAACAATAATGGTATCTACATTATAAGTTTCTACATAGTGTTCTAAGTTCTCTATAGGTCCTCTTACAGGAATCCCATTGAGAGAAGAGTTGAATTTGGCTTTGTCATCATCTAAGGCCACAACAAACTTATAAGCTGAACGTGCAGTTTTTTTATTCTCTTTAATAAGAAGTGCAGCTGCATCGCCAGCACCAATGAGAAGGGTACGATTACGTGGTACACCCTTTACACGTCCTTCAATAAAAACATAGCTTTTTTTGCATTTACCTAAAATACGATGTGCAAACTTATAACTGAAACGAGATAAGATCATAAAGAGAAGTAAAATAGCAGTATACATGAAGTAGATAGAACGAGGCAGTGGTGAATTAATCATCGTACTATACATAAAGAAGAAACTGCAAGAAATAGTGGTGGCACCACCTATGTAGAGTAATTCGTGGGTTGTAATGTAACGCAACATACATTTATGTAATTTGAACATGAGATTCACAATAAGGTGAATACCTGTAAGTACTAAAAAGCTCCCCCAATAACTTGTAAGATACGCACTTGGTATATTCCCATCAAATCTTAGGATCAGTGCACAAAGAAACGAGATATTCACAAGGAACATATCGCTTATAAGTAGTATTAATTTGTAAACGAACGACATCTTTAAACCCCCAATATTTTAATGAATCTATGTTATCTTGCAACAGTCTAGCATATGTAAAAATATGGAACAATTATATAGCTGTATATAAAATACAAAATGAGACATAAAAAAAGATACTAGAGGCCTAATAGGGATCATAGATTAAGAATAAAATACAAGCTAGAATAGATGAAAATGGGGTATACTGTTAACAATTACATAGGCTTGAAAATTGACAAAGATACCCCCTCATTCTATAATAAAGCGTTAGGATTAATTATGAACGACAAAAAATGACAACCAAGGAGGGATAGTGGCAATGGGTATTTGCTTTAAGGACTTTACCTTTCAATATGAGAACCTCAAAAATCCAACTTTAAAAAATATAAATTTAGACATCCAAACAGGTGAGAAAGTATTGATTGCAGGCCCGAGTGGAAGTGGTAAGTCTACCCTTGCCCACTGTCTAAACGGATTGATTCCCCATGCCTATAAGGGCAAACATGAAGGGGAGCTTCTATTAAATGGAGAGAAGCTCTATGGTAGAAGCTTAGAAGAAGTGAGTAAAAGTATCGGAACCATTCTACAAGATGCAGATGGACAGTTTATTGCCCTAAGTGTAGGAGAAGATGTGGCTTTTGCCTTTGAGAATGATGGAATGGCAGTGCCGCAGATGCATGATAAGGTAGGCAAGATTCTTGCTAACTTTAATATGGAAGCTTTTGAAGAGAGAAGCCCACAAAACTTAAGTGGGGGACAAAAGCAAAAGGTAGCTATGGCAGGGGTTATGGCTATGAATACTCAGATTTTACTCTTTGATGAGCCTCTTGCTAACTTAGACCCAATCAGTGGGCAGTTAGCTATGGATACCATTAACAAACTCCATAAGGAGACAAAGAAGACAGTGATTGTAGTAGAGCACCGTATCGAAGAAGTACTGGCTCACGGCTTTGACCGTCTTGTAGTGATGCACAAAGGTGAGATTCTCTTTAATGGGACACCAGATGAAGCCCTTAGATGTGGCGTACTTGTAGAGAATGGTCTAAGAGAACCTCTTTATATTGAGACTCTTAGAAATTGTGGCATTGATTTATCAAAAGAACAGCATCTCACACAGATTGAGAGCTTGCTTTCTCATAAGGGAGAAGTACTTCATCAACTAGCAGGGGTCATGCATACAAAAGAAGTACCACAACAAAGTCCACTTGTAGAATGTAAGGACTTAAACTTTAGTTACGCCAAAGAGAACGGACAAATCTTAAAAGGGATTTCCTTCAACCTTTATGAGGGAGAATTCTTAGCCATACTTGGGAACAATGGGGCAGGGAAGTCTACCCTTCTCAAGTCGCTTACAGGTTTTTGTAAGTTAGACGGTGGCAAGATTCTCTATAAAGGAGAAGATATGACCAAGTGGTCTATTAGAAAACGTGCAGACGTTATTGGCTATGTAATGCAAAACCCAAACCACATGATTACCCAATATATGATCTATGATGAGATCGCCTTTGGTCTACGTAACTTTGGCTATGATGAAGCCACAGTAGCGGCACGTGTAGAAGAAGCCTTAGAAAAGTGTGGGCTGATGGCGTACAAGAAATGGCCAATCTCATCTCTTAGCTTTGGGCAAAAGAAGCGTGTCACCATTGCTTCTATCTTAGCTATGAAACCTAAGATTATCGTACTAGATGAGCCAACAGCAGGACAAGACCATAAGAACTATACAGAGTTTATGAACTTCTTAATGACACTGAAAAGAGAAGGGATCACTGTAGTCATGATTACTCATGATATTCAACTTGCTCTTGAGTATGCAGACCGTGCCATCGTCCTTTCTGGTGGAGAAATCTTGCAAGATGGCACAATTTACGATGTCCTTGCCAATCAAGAAGTCTTAGCAAAAGCTAACTTAAAAGAGACGTCTATTAGTGCTTTAGGCGAGCTCTATAACATACAACAGAAAAATATATTCTTAAAACAAGTCATAGAACAAGGGAGACAGCAAGTAAATGAATAATACAGGCTCATTATATATTGATAAGCCGTCTTTCTTGCATAAGTTAGATGGAGGGGTAAAGCTTATATGGGTACTCATATGGAGTATCTTTACATTCCTTTTTATGGATCTTCGTATCTTCTTAGGACTCATTATAATAGGAAGTGTTTTACTCTACTTATCCAAGATAGAATGGCGTAGCATACGTACTTTAGTAGGATTTATACTGGCATTTACAGTGTTTAACTCCATCCTACTACTGGTTCTTACTCCTAACCATGGGGCACAACTGGCGGGTTCTACAACACCGTTACTGAAGATAGGTTTCTACACTTTAACCTTAGAAAACTTATTCTATGTACTTACCATTTCATGTAAGTATATTGCTTTACTACCGATTACACTGATCTTCTTATTTACAACCCATCCAAGTAAATTTGCAAGTAGTTTAAATCGTATCGGTGTACCTTACAAGGTAGCCTACACTGTAAGTATTGCCCTTCGATATGTGCCAGATATTCAAAGAGAAGTGAAGCATATCATTATGGCACAAGAAGCAAGAGGAGTAGCCTTCAAAAAGGGCGATGCACCTCTTGGCAAGATTCTTAAGAACTATGTAACCGTATTAATTCCACTGGTACTTGGTTCATTAGATCGTATTGAAGTGGTTTCTAATGCCATGGATTTACGTGGATTTGGCAAGGCGAAGACACGTACATGGTACGTAAGAGAACCTATTACAACCAATGATAAAATCGCCTTAGTGGTAGGTATTTTATTCCTAGTAGGAGGACTTATCCTAAAAGGACAAATTGCCTACTTCTGGTATCCATTTTAAAGAAAACATAGAAAGAGTTGCTAATGAAATATATTAGTAACTCTTTCTATTTATATATAAAAATATACTTAAATAAAATTTTATGTAAATTAATAATGAATTGAACCGATATATAAATGGAAGTATACATAAAAAAGGAGGAACTTTATATGCGCAAAATTAAATCATTAGGCGTACGTATTAGTATATACATTATACTTATCACATCTATACTTATGCTTATCTTTGGTGTATCTATCGGATCATACTTTAAAAAGCAGGTCATTGCTCTAAAGACAGATAAGCTTCAAACCATAGCAGAGGATGTAACAGTTGAAGTAAATGATTATTTTCAAGATTATCTACAGCTTTTAACACCATTTACTTATAATCCAATGTTCTCTAAAATGTTAAGTGAGAGCTCTAGTCATGAGGCATTATCTAATCATCCAAACTATGAAGCAATTATTGGGACAATGGATGAACTACAAAAGAATGAAGATGTGGTCATGGCAGCATGGTTTTATGATGTAGATGCAGATATTTTGCTTAATCATCAGGGACAGGCACCTGCTAAAGGCTATAAAGCCAGTGAAAGATTATGGTATGGGCCTATTATGAAAGAGGGAAAAGACGTTGCACTTACACCACCTTACATCGATACATTTACTGGTGAATATATCGTAAGTTTAGCAAAGCCTATTAAAGTAAATAATCAAATTGTTGGTATCACTGGAATGAATATAAAGATAGATACCATTATAGATATAGCAAAATCTATTCAAGTAGGTGAAACAGGGTATTTAACAATCCTAACAGCAGATGATACCGTATTCTATCATGAGAATGCAGAATATATTTTACAGCCAATTAGTGAAATAGGTGTAGATGCTAACCTACTCAATCTTGTACAATCCAATATAAAAGGAATAACTGAATATACCAATAGTAGTGATATACTATATGGTGCACTTGACATTTGTGAGCTCAACGGATGGAAGGTCATAGCTTCGTTGCCAAGCAGTGAATTTTTAAGAGAAGTGAACTTAATGATTAATGTAATTATAGTAGGTTTAGTAACTATACTTGTTGTAACTGGTATTGCTATTTTCCTATGTGTGCAAAAACAAATGCAAGCTTTAAAATTACTAGGAACATACTGCATGCAGTTGGCTAAAGGTGATTTTACCTTTACCATTGCAGACCAATTATGCTCAAGAGTAGATGAATTAGGTATGCTTGCCAATAACTTCATGACTATGAAATCCAATGTTTCTACACTCATTAATCAAGTGAATGAATCAGGAGTTGAAGTTAATCAATCTTCACAAGAACTTTTAGAAAACCTCACTCAAATGGCTCGTGTAGCAGAAGATTTAGCAGGTGGTGTAGCCAATATTGCTGAAGGTGCGACTACACAAGCTCATCAAATCCAATCTGGTTTAGAAAAAACAAACTTACTTGCTGATAACATACAGCATAACATTGCGAATATTAATTCTCTAGACGAGTCAACTCAGGCAGTTGATACAGCTGTAACAGATGGACAACATATACTCAATGAGTTAATACAAAATACAGGATTTATCCAAGAAGCTACCTCACAAGTACAAAGTTCTATTGAATCGATTAATACATATAGTCATAAAATAGAAGAAATGAATGAGACAATAGGTACCATTGCTCATCAAACGAATTTATTAGCTTTAAATGCAGCTATAGAAGCAGCAAGAGCAGGAGAAGCAGGTTCAGGCTTTGCTGTTGTGGCTAGCCAAATTAAAAAATTAGCGGAGCAAAGTGCAGCTTCTTCTCAAGAAATCAACCAAGTTGTTTCAGACATTCAGTCATTGATTGTTTCAGCTGTAGAGCAAGTACAAACTTGTTCTAATACAGTAATGGATCAAGTGAAGCATGTTGATCATACAAGAGGACAATACAATACAATTAAAAGTTCTGTACTGACCACGCAAAATAACTTAGGAGATTTAGAACAAACTGCAAAAGTAATGAGTGAAAATAAAGATGAAATGCTTAGACTACTTACTGCACTATCAGAGATTTCTGAGGAGTATGCTGCAAGTACTGAGGAGTCTTCTGCAAATATAGAAGAACAAAGCGCGACTATAGAGAATTTAACAGAAGAATGTCGTAAGCTAGCAACCCTTTCGGATGAACTCTTAACAAGTCTTACTCAGTTTAAACTATAAAATAAGAAGACCACTCTAGGGGATAGAGTGGTCTTCTTGTTCTGTCATACAAGTTTTATACATCATCATACAAAGTCCGTCTTGGGGAATTAGGGTTTGCTATTTAGTCATGTCGTAAGGGGAGACATATCTACTTATATATAACAGGCATTAAGGGTAAGGGGAGTATAATACCTGCTTTTCGTCCATATAAGTGTTGAGTAAAGATGTTGTATGTATAAAACTTGCTATTCGGTTAAGTGTATATGATTGATGCTCTAGGGGAGTAGAGCATTGAGATAGAGTGCTTAGCTCTATGTGAACATCTTAATACAAATAAAAAGACATATCAACAAAATATGACAAAGTGGGAAAAAAATATGAAAAAGTGGTACTTTTGTAGTATATTAGTAGTATAGAAAATGATTTTAGGGGTGAGGAAATAGGAATGTACAAAATAGCAATTTGTGAGGATGAAGTACTTCAAAAAACTTATATGGGTAACTTATTAAAGAAGATTGCCAAAGAGAATAACGTAGAATTTGACATCAGGTTGTTTGCAGCAGGGGAACAGCTACTAGAAGCTGGATATGATGAGTATGACATGATTATATTAGACATCGAAATGGGGCAGATTAATGGCGTAGAAGTAGCCAAACGTATTAGACAAACGAACAAAGAAGTGAAGATTATTTTTGTAACAGGCGTGGAGAAGCTCTGGCCAGAAGGTTACAATGTCAATGCGTATCGCTATATTGTTAAACCTGTAGATGAACAAAGTTTTTCACAAGCCATTGTAGAGTTACTTGAAATGATAGGTAAGTCACAACAGTATATTACCTTGAAAAGTGAAGGTACACTAGAACGTATAGCTATTCCTGATATTAAGTATTTAGCCATACAAGATCGCAAGGTAGAACTGTATATAACAGGCAGAAGTATCACAACTAATATCCCTATGCAAGAATGGGAAGAAATGTTAACAGGCCATGGTTTTGCAAGTCCGCATAAAAGTTACCTTGTTAACCTACAATATGTAAGTCGCTTAAACAAAGAAAGCCTACAACTTACTACAGGTGAAGAAGTTTATGTGTCAAAACGTAAGTATAAGACTTTTAAAGAAGAATTTATGATGTATGTGGAGAAGATGAACTAAGAAGGGAGTAGAAAATATCGATGACAGATGTGAAGGGGAAGCCCGGACAAGATAGGTTACGGCTCTATATAGGTGCAAGTGTTATACTGATTTTAATAAGCATTGGCCTCTTTGCAACCTACGTTTTTGGAACGAAGAAAATGTATGATGAGAGTGTAAATAATGTTTATACAACTATTCTAGAATTCCAAGAGGGGAGTCTTAAAGAGACCGTTGAACGTACCATTAAGGATGTTGAACTAGAACGTAGCAGAGTGATGAATGAGCTGGAAAGTTTTTATAAATCTATAGGCACTTTTAGTGAAGAAAAGTTAGAAAATGATAGAATAGAAAATTTACTAAAAGCTTTCAAAGACATACATATCGTGAATGAGTATAGTGTAAAGACACATTGGATGATTTGGGACCATACCCAGGGGGCACTCAAGTATACAAATGATGAAGTAGCACAAGATATTGATACACAAGGAGCCTTTGAAGCCCATATTATTAAGCATTATAAATATAAAATGATCTTTAAAACACTATCAGACGAATATACGATTGTAATGGGAACAAAAGAAGCAGATATTGATGAAGCCGTAAAGGCTGTATCTGCCAATAAGATCCGTGAATTAGCCTTAGATGATGGCGGTTACATATGGGTCGATGAAATTGTTAATTATGGTGAAGCAGATGAGTATGCCATTCGTTTGGTACAGCCTAATCGTATTGATACAGAAGGCATGCTCCTATCTATGGATGAGAAAGATGCAGATATCAACTTTCCATTCTTAAATGAGTTAGAAGACATTAAAAAGTATGGTGAGTCCACCAATAAATATTATTATAAGAAGAAAGACAGTAATGAACTTGGGCTTAAGCTCGGTTATACCAAGCTCTATCCACGATATAACTGGATGATAGGGACAGGCATCTACCTAGAGGAATTAGAACAGTATCACGTACAAAACATTAAGCGATTTGAAGAGGAGCTACAAAAGCAAATCTATATTACCCTTATTAATTTTGTTGTACTGTTATTTATTGTTCTTATTACAGGTGGCTTGCTCTCTAGCTATTACAGCTTTAAAAAGCGAGAGCTTGTAGAAGAAAGAAACAAGATCCTAGAAGGACATTATCAAATCCTAGGCAAGAAGTATGACAAGACCCACGAGATATTACACGATGTCAAAAATCATCTGGCCAGTATCTACTGCTTAGCTATGGAGACACAAAGTCAGCAATTGGTTAACTATATCAAAAGTATGAATCATGATCTGAGTAAGCTGTCTCACACCGTACTAACAGGTAATAAGATGCTAGACATTATTCTTAATGACAAAATGGAAACCATGCAAAAGGAAGAAATTCAGTTTGACTATAATATACAAGATGTGCAGCTAGATTTTATAGAAGACAAAGACTTAGTAAGTCTATTGGCAAATGCCTTTAACAATGCCATTGAGGGAGCTAAAAGAAGTGAAGCCAAGACCATCCACTTCAACTTGTATGCCTATAACCAAGCTTTTATCACCTTCAAGCTGGTAAATAGTTGTGACACCTTACCAAAGACTAAGGGTAATCAACTCATCACCACCAAGGAGGACAAGGACTTCCACGGTTATGGTATGAGGAGTATGTATAAGACCGCTGAGAAGTATGAGGGTAGATTGGGATGGGAATACAGCAAGGAAGCCAAGGAATTCACTTTATCCATTACCCTTCCTAAAGCCTAACAAAGTGATAAATAATAGATCTAAAAAGAGTCTTATGGCTAGAGTGCCATAAGACTCTTTTTTTACCTACATCTAGGCAATAACTTATTTTGCTTGTGCTCTAAATTCACCAGGGGTCATATTGGTAAATTGTTTGAAACGCCTTATAAAGCTAGAAGGCTGTGTATAACCAATAGAAGTAGCAATATCTGTAATGGTCATAGAGGTTGTGCAAAGGAGCTGCTTAGCCTTTTCAATACGAAGTGCATTAATATAGGAAGAAACATTAACGCTAGTCGTTGCTTTAAACTGATGACTCAAGTTAGAAATAGACAGATTAAAATGATCTGCTAAGAAGGACACAGATAAATCATACTCACAATAATGTTGATTAATATAATCAATAATCACTTGAATCGATGAGGAGGCACAAGGTTCGGTGTGAAGTTGTATAATACCTATTACTTCTTTAGAGAGTGTAAGGATGTACTCTGTAAACAAAGCTTTAGAAAAAGGCGTATTCGTCTTGGAAAGATTGTCAAAGTTTGTTACAGAAGTGATATTTAATATTTTAGCTGCCTTCTTAAAAACATGTGAAATAGTATAGGCTAAAGGTAGGAGAAGTGGATTACACTCATCCAAACTATTAATATAATCTACAAGTATATTTACAAAAAGCTCTATTTTTTCAATGTTACGACTGGTGATGGCATCCTGTAAGCCGGAGAGTTCAGCTTCTGGATAGGAGAATTCTACAGGTTTTTGTAGATTCACTTCTTCATAAAACAATAGAGTCTTATCAAGTGTACAGTCTGTATGCTGTGAGAGCTTAGAGCACTCTAGAAGGGCATAAGGCATACCACTTAATTCTGTATATTGATGACTGATACATAACCTTAGAGGGACAGACAAGGTAGCCTTAAGTGTACTATCTAAATTAAGTAATGCTTCTTTTAATAAGGTATCCATACCTGTTTGATAAAAGGCAATCCAGATAGACATGTTAGATTCAGTATAATCTACCTGATAAAGGTCTACACCCTCCAGTGGAGCCAGCTTAGCTTGTCTTAATAGCTGTTTATCTTCATTGCTTAACGTATAAGAAGGGGCAGGGCAGAGTGTAATAATTTTATACGTTTCATACTTGAGTAAAATATCCTTGTGGGCAGGGTTCATATTAAAACTTGAGATGGTCTTATATGTACCACTAAGCAATTTTAAAAGACTCTTTTCATAGTTGAGACGCCTATTGTCTCTATCTAATAGATCAAGTCCTACAGCAACCTGGTCTAGAGCATCTAGGTTTTTTGGAAGATTAAAGTTAAAGTCATGGAGAGATGCAAGTAAGCGCCTAATAGGCTCGTAGTATTTATTGGTTAAAACAAAGATAATGATAAAGCCCAGCAACAAGATCAAAAGATTGAGCAAGATAAACTTATTGGACAAGGTGCGTACTTTGGCTAATAAGAGCGCCTCGTTGACAATACTCATGTAAGTTAGATTACTAGTAGGAGAGGAGGTACTACTTATATAATAATGATCTTTGTATGTGGTTTGGATATTAGAAGGTTCCGTACCTGACAAGTTATCTAGAGATAAGGAGAAATCAGGAGGTGCATTTTTATAGAGTTCATAAGTGTCAGAGAGTATGTAAGTGTAAGATGCATTTTCAGTATCATAAATATTGTGAAGTGCATCTGAGAAAAATGAAAGATTGATTCTAAAGACAAAAAATGCAGATTGATTATGTACAGGTAAAATGTATTCGATACAAGGTGTAAGTGATGCAAGAATATTATCATCTGGTGCTTGGAATATAGGCTTAGAGATGCTATTTATCTTATTTTCAAAGTTTGCATATCCATTCAAAAAATTAGGATTGATTTGAGTATAGGTATTAATATTGTAAGTACCATTACAAGAGTAGAGTGTATTGGGGACATTTTTATTGTAGTAATAAATATCTACAAATGTAGGGTCAAGGGCTTTGATGGCATTAAGTTCTGCAAGAATATCATAAAAAGAGCTGATGTTATGTTTAATATAAGCGTCCGAAAAGTAAGGCGTACGTGTCAAATTACTTGTGACCTTATGAATGAGGTCAATTTTATGATCAAAATAAACTTGGAACTTATTAAGGTTATTATTGTTTTGTTGAATAACTTCAGTTTTATAGGTATCTAAAAAATAGTTCTGATAGCAGATATTTAAAGCCATAATAGGGATAAAAATAATGAAAAAGTAGGAGCAGAGGTGCTTATTAAATTCTTTAAATAGATTAGTATTCAAAAATAGACAACTCCTTTGGTAAATAGAATATAAGGCATTTATAACATATATATACCTAGAATTCAAGTTTTGATAAAATTATTTTTGTGTAAAATGTTTAAATTCAAAAAAAGTTTATACTAAAAATATTGAATATTTACCAATAAACCAATGTGTGGTTAGATGAAAATATGAAAACGAAAGGGGAAGAGATTATATGATAAGCAAAGCTCAGCGTAAGCAAACTTGGTTATTGATGAAAAGAAATTATATTTTATATCTTTTCTTGTTACCAGCTTTACTCTACATCATCATTTTTAATTATTGGCCCATGTATGGAATACAAATTGCCTTTAAAGATTATTTGCCCTATGAAGGGATAGCAGGTAGTCCATGGGTAGGATTGAAGCATTTCACCAAATTTTTTAATTCCATTATGTTCTGGGATCTATTAAAGAATACACTTTCAATTAGTATTTATTCTTTAGTTGCATCATTCCCAATTCCTATCCTTTTAGCTTTTATGATTAATTACACCAAAAATGAAAAGCTAAAAAAATTGACACAAACCATTACCTATGCACCACACTTTATTTCAACAGTGGTATTGGTAGGGATGCTCTCAATTTTCCTCTCTCCAAGGACTGGATTTATTAATACAATCTTGGAAGCACTAGGTGGAGAGCGTATATTCTTTTTAGGACAAAAAGAATGGTTTAGACATGTCTATGTATGGTCCGGCATATGGCAAGGTACAGGTTGGGCTTCTATTATTTATATTGCAGCGCTATCAGGCGTTAGCCCAGAGCTTCATGAAGCGGCCATTATAGATGGGGCCAGTAAGCTACAACGTATTAGACATATTGACTTCCCAGCCATTTTACCAACGATTACGATCTTACTTATTCTTAACATGGGGCAAGTCATGAATGTAGGATTTGAAAAAGTATTACTCATGCAAAATGATTTAAACTTAGAAGTATCAGAGATTATTTCTACTTATACATACAAGATGGGGCTAGTGAATGCCCAGTATAGTTATTCTACAGCTGTTGGCTTATTCAATAATATTATTAACTTCTGCATCCTTATAGGTGTCAATAGAGTAGCAAAAAAAGTATCAGGAACAAGCTTATGGTAGAGGAGGGGAACAATGAAGGCAGTAAGCACTAAAATAAAGGAAACAAGACAAGATAGGCTTTTCACGTGGATTACAATCACACTTATTATAGCTATTATTATTATAGTAGCTTATCCACTATATTTTGTATTAGTTGCCTCAGTATCAAGTCCAGCGGCAGTCAACTCAGGAGACTTACTTCTTTATCCAAAGGGCTTTTCGCTTATAGGGTATGAGAATATCCTTCAGAATGCGAAACTATGGAGTGGTTATGCCAATACCATATTTTATACAGTAATGGGGACATTGGTAGGGGTAAGCATTACCATTTTAGCAGGATATGCTTTTTCAAGATCAGATCTTCCTGGACGCAATATTTTAATGGGGATATTTGTGTTTACAATGTACTTTTCAGGAGGGCTTGTACCTCTATACTTAGTAGTGAAACAACTTCATTTAATTGACACAAGAGCCATTATTATTTTACTAGGTAGTGTGTCGGTCTATAACATTATTATTGCACGTTCTTTCTTTGCTTCAAGTATACCCAAAGAGTTGCAAGAAGCAGCCTTTGTAGATGGTTGTACCAACCAGAGATTTTTCTTTGAAATTGTTATACCTATTTCTAAACCCATTATAGCGGTTATTACACTTTATTGTGCAATCGCTTATTGGAATTCTTTCTTTAATGCAATGATTTACCTCAATGATACAGATAAATATCCTTTACAACTTGTATTAAGAGAAATTTTACTCTCATTCCAAATGATGATGCAGCAAGCAGCAAGTGGTGGTGGTGTAGATGCAGAGACAGTAAGTGAAATGAATACCTTAGTGGAAGTTGTAAAATACGGTGTTATTGTTGTTGCTACTATTCCAGTTCTCATTATCTATCCTTTCATACAAAAATATTTTGTTAAAGGCGTTATGATTGGCGCAGTCAAAGGATGATTTAATTTTTATATTTTATTAAAGAAAAGGGGAATAAAGATGAAAGTGAAGAAAATGTTATCTAAAGTTACAATGCTGATTATGGTAGGGATTTTATTAGTAGGTTGTACAGCCACAGGAGAAGGTGGGCAAAAGGCTGGTGGTAAAGACGGGGTAAAAGAAGTAACAGTAGAAACTAGTGAGGATGGTACGACAAGAGAGATGGAAGGCAACCTCTACTTAGAGGGATTACCTATTGTAAAGGAAAAAGAAACTTTCACCATAGCAGTTATAGGACACCCACTTGCTAAAGAGACATATGAAAATAAGCCAGCAGTTATTAAAGCACAAGAAGATACTAATATAGAAATTAAATGGATGGAGATTCCTTCTACAGGATGGCAAGAAAAAATCAACATTATGTTCGCATCAGGGCAGCTACCAGATGCTATTGCAACAGGTATTAGTGCCTCTTCTATTGTTAAGAACCTCCCACAACTTATACCAGTAGGAGATTATATTGATAGATATGCACCTCATGTATCAGAAGTCTATAATACCTACCCAGAAATTAAAACCATGTTAGAGCAAGAAGATGGCAAGATATACTCCTTTATGACCAATGCACATAGTGCACGTAATGATACAACATCAGGTGTGCTCTTCTTGAATAAACAATGGCTAGATAATTTAGGACTAGAGGTACCGACTACAGTTGAAGAGTACTATGAAGTACTCAAGGCTTTTAAAGAAAAAGATCCGAACGGTAATGGACTCAATGACGAAATACCTTTATCTTTCTGTCAACAGTTCTATGCTTCACAATTTAGTATGCTCCTAGGTTCATTTGGCATTAAAGATGGATCAGATCATATTATGATTGAAAATGGGAAGGTAGAGTTTGCACCTGCAAAGCCAGAGTACTATGAAGCACTCAAATACTACAATCAGTTAGCGAAAGAAGAACTACTAGATTTAGAGGGCTTTAGTCAAACCCAGCAACAGTATTATTCAAAGGGGCAACAAATGGTAGTTGGTTCATTCCTAGAATACCTTCCTTATTTTGCTGTAGGGGAACAAAATGATAGTCAGTACATCGCACTTCCACCGTTAAAGTCATCAGTAGCTGAACCACTTTGGGATGGACAAAAGGAGAAGTTTGCAGGATGGAGTGGTGGCTTTGTCATTACCAAAGCATGTAAAAATCCAGAGGCTTTAATCAGATGGTTTGACTATGTAAATAGTGACTTTTCTACCAAGATGGAATGGTACTTTGGAGAACGTAATGTCCTTTGGGATATGAACGATGAGACAGGAGAATATTGGTATCTTAACAACTTACCAGAAGGTGTAAGTAAGGGAGAATATAGATATTCAAAATCTTCAGGACCTCATGGCCCTATGTTTATCACTTTAGATGAGCTAGACAAATTCCAATTAAAAGATGATCCAAAAGGTGAGCAAAGGTCAAGTTATATTGATATGTTAGAGCCATACTTCCCAGAAGAAAATATGTTAACCCTCTTTGAAAGTTTAGAAGTAACAGAAGAAAAGGCTAACTTACAAGTAGAAATTGATAATTATATTAAAAGCTTTGTAGCACAGGCTGTGTTATCTGGTATAGATGATGCCAAGTGGCAAGAGCATCTTGATAAGTTGGAAAAGTTAAATGTAGGTCGCTACTTAGAATTACAACAAGCAAGCTATGACAGAATTAATAAATAGGAGGAAGGGTATGACAAAACCTAATTTAGTCTATGTTTTTTGCGATCAGTTTAGACGACAAGCAATAGGTTATATGAAGCAGGACCCAGTGATTACACCCCATTTAGATCGATTCGCCGAGGAAAGTGTGGTATTTAATCAAGCAGTAAGTAATTATCCTGTATGTAGTCCATACAGAGGTATACTTATGACAGGAATGTACCCTCATAAGAACAATATTTTTACCAACTGTACTTCAGTAAGTGCAGAACAAGGTTGCTATCTTCATGATGACCAAGTGTGTGTATCTGACATTTTAGCTCAAAATGGGTATGAGATGGGATACATAGGAAAGTGGCATTTAGATGCACCAAAAGCAGAGCAAAATGCATATACAGAAGGGGCTAGAGGAGATGGGTATATATGGGATGCCTACACGCCTCCAGGTAAGGGAAGACACGGATTTAATTTCTGGTATTCTTATGGCTGCTACGATTGGCATATGAAGCCTCACTACTGGATTAACGACGCTAGAATAGAAGAAAGAAAAGATGTGCAAGAATGGTCAGTCAAGCATGAAACACAAGTGGCTATAGATTATATTAACAATCAGGATAAACCTTTTGCACTGTTTGTATCTTTTAATCCGCCTCATACAGATTTTGATATGTTTCCACAAGAGTATTTGGACTATTATAAAGGCAAAGAAGCAGATGATCTACTCGTAAGACCCAATGTAAGACCTAATGAAGAAGCCATAAAACATGTGAAGAACTACTTTGCTTCGATTACAGGTATAGATGAGAACTTTGGCAAGCTTATGCAAGCCATAGAGGATAAGGGGATTAAAGACAATACGATTGTAATCTTTACTTCTGACCATGGTGAAATGATGGGAAGTCAAGGACGTATGCATAAAAACATCTGGTATGAAGAAGCTGTAGGTGTACCATTTTTAGTAAGATATCCAAGCCAATTTAAGCATCAAGATGTAGAAGCACAATTATCCACCATTGATATTTTTCCTACACTTCTCGGTGCAGTAGGACTAGAAAGCCAAATCCCAAAAGCTTGTGTAGGTCATAACTTTGCACCTAATATGCGTATGCAAGATTATACTGATGGGCCAGAGCATTCCATCTATTTTGTAGAGGATAAAGAGAGTGAAGGATATGGTAGAGGAATAAGAGATAACCGCTACACCTTTATCCTTTCATCAGCACAGAGTCAACAAGAATGTATCCTCTATGATAGACAAACAGATCCTTATCAAATGAAAAATATTGCACAAGAGCAAAAAGGAGTGACAGCTCATTACTTAAAGGTATTAAAAGATGCACTAAAGGCCATAGATGATCCTTTTGAAATCCATATACAAATGTAAAAAGAAGAGCAAGAACGTATACCATTCGTTCTTGCTCTTCTTTTAAGTTAAGGTGATAACACAGTTAGAATAGGGATATTGCGCGTTGTGTCATAAGTGACTTGGAGCATGTTACATTCTAGATCACGTAGTCTAATATAGTAGTTTCCCTTATAAATAAAGGCAGCTGCATCTACAAGTACATGATTTATCTCCAAGATAATAGATTCTGGTGCAGGAAGTACTGGAGGTGATAGGGGAAGAGGCGGTTGTGCCGGTGTATGGATGTAGACCTCCTTAATGATAGAGGTAACATCGGCCTTTAGTTTAGTAAAGTGGGCAGGATGATGAACGTAGAATTTAGGACAGACTTTGCCAGTGACATCATAGTGCCTGAGGATATCTGTAGCTGGGTCAAGAGTGTAAGCCATGCACAGCTTGGCAAGGAACTGGGTGAGTGCTTCATAGGTAGGTGTGTCAAACTGGCCTTCCCAGTCGGGGTGACAGACTTCTATGCCTAGACTATAGGTGTTGGCATTCTTGGCATGATAGGCTTGTTCCGTGTCGGGGATGCATTGGATAATCTCTCCTTCTAATCCCACTATGTAGTGGCTACTGGCATAGACACCACGGGTACCTTGCTTTAGGTTTTCAAAGTAATTCCTATTGGCAAGGGCAGACGAAGCAGGATTGGCCACCCAGTGGATGACCAGTTTCTTGACTTGCCGAAGGGGTAGACCGGGGCGACTATAAGGATTAGGGGTGAGTAGCTGAGATTGAATAGAAGGTTGTAGACTCAATAGATTTCATCTCCTTGTATGAATGGATTGATTGATAAAAAAGCTCGTTAAAAGCACAAGAAGCCACCCTAAGACAGTCTTTTCCTCCCTGTGCAGTGCACAAAGACTAGACTTAAGGTGGCTTCTTGTATGTGTGGCAAAGCTTACAACTTCTTTTAGACTTCCTAAGGATGTAGCTATTACAAATGGGGAATAACGGTAGCCGTTGGTGTAGTACTCTTGGACTTACCAGGTTACACGAGCGTCTAGATGGTGTGCCTGCAGTGAAAGGGATCCCTAATGGATGTATCATGCCAGGTGTCCAAGCTGACCTTGTGTACGCTGGATTTACCTCATACGTGACCGTGGGCATAGGTTGGTTGCCATTTGTAAGAAATACATATAAAGGCGGAAGCTGTTATGAAGTTAGAAGGAGCCAGTGACCTGTGGTTGCCACCACCTACAGGACTGGTGTCTAAGAAGAGAGAAACATTAAGCCGAGGGAGGAGGAGGCTTAAGTGACTCAGACTTCTTAGGAAGGTATCGTAGAGAGAAGGGGCCTAGGACTTGTCCCATTTGATACCCTATAAGGCTATTTGCTTTGCCTTATAATAATACATACGCCGCAGCCCATCTGAATTCGTCGTTATTTTTATAAAAAAATTGATTTAGTAAAAACTTATAAATCAGGAAGAGATGGATTGTGCAATCTTGCTAGGTGATTGGCTTCTAGTCTGGTACGTTCTTTGGCTTCTAGAAGTTCTAGGTCAAAGTGGTGCAGGTCCATACGATGAAAAGGTGTGTTGCGAGTAGCAGCAGGTCTAAAAGGTGTGGGACGTTTAAACGGGCGATACCCCCCACTTAGAATTTTGAAGAACTTCTGAGGGGCAAGGATCCACTCTAAGCAAGCTACCCAACGGCTAGAACCAAGCCTACCACAAAGAAAATCAGAACGCTCCACCTCTTTGAAGGCCTGTTCTAAAGTCTCACGTATATCTTGCCCCTTTTGCTCAAGTAGGTGGTAAAGGGCTTCAAGCTTCTGTTTGCATCTAGGGGTAAAATGTGTAGAGGCTGCTAGAGTAGGACAATAAGTCTTAAAGAGGGTGAGTACTTCTATGTAGTCTATCTTATTCTTTTCTTGTTCTTGAGAAGTAAGGGATTGTGTAGTTAAATCTCTAGAATACCCAGATGCAGAAAGTGGATTTGTAAGAAGTGTAGTTACAAGCTTTGTATTACGCACGTAATAAGTGAGCTTTTTCATACGATCATAATAAGACAAGTAGAGCTTACCCTCAAAAGGATCTTTACTCTCAAGAAAAGCCTTTTTAGATTTATACACCTTACCAATACGGCTAAAGGCACTGCGGAACTCCGCTTTGCTAAAGCCCATTTCTTCTACCCAGCTACTCCCCTTTTTATAAGCTTTATGGGCACAAGGCTCTAGAAATTTGTAGAAGCCATCCTTCTTGCTTCTTGTAAACCAATATTCTAGTTGACACATAAGTAGACTGGCTGTAACGCTTCCTGTAATTTGATTTAACTCTGGGCAATACTTCAGACATTTTTGCATTTTCATATCTATTCCTCCTAAATTCAGAAAGTGGATTTATAAGACCTTATACCTATACATACGCCACAGAGCGACAAAATTAGTCGGAAAAAGATATAAAAATTTTGGCAAAACAAAAATAAAATTGGCAAGTTTTAAAAATACAATTTTCGAAATAAATCATGAAATGGTAAGGTAGATATAAGCTGGTATGCTCCTAGCTTCCCATGGGCCAACTAAATACAGAAAAGGAGAGCAATGGTTCTACGTAGTACCTAGCAATGTAAACGATGAATTTACAAGAGATGGTAAAAATATGTAAAACTGATAAAAATGCTCAATGGTTACTCTGGGAAGAACTTAAACAATCACGTTATTATTGCTATCGTACACTCGCAAAATTCACTAATGATTATGATGATCTTGAACAAGAAGCGTACATCTTGTTTAGCAAAAGTCTAGAAAAGTACAGTGATGACAAACAGACTACTTTCAAAACCTATTATATTAAGAACTTAGTGAACTTGATTAAGACAGCCAATAGAACAGCCAGAAGAAGAGAAAGCCACGTAAACTTACTCCAACAAGACCAACTGTATTGCTTAGAAAATAAGATTACATCACTAGGAGACATGACTTCAGAAGAACACATTCTAGGGGAATTATATGTACAAAAGATTATGGATAAGCTTAGTCCATCCAATCAAAAATTATTGAAACAATTAATACAAGAAGATAAACGCATCATAGATATTAGTAGGGAGGAAGGGATCTCCTATACCAAGCTAGATAGTCAAAAAAGAAGACTAATCGAAAAAATTTTAAAAATAATCGACGAAAAATAGACAGATGCGGCGTATGTATATATATAAGCAACCGGTGCTTAAGACAAATACCAAGGAGGAATGCATATGGCAATCACACCCGTATTAGATGAAATCAAACTCTCACTCAAATTTACAAAAGGTTCTCAGACACTCTCACATTGCAATCCAGCAGCAACCAATGACCAACTTCATGCTTTAGGTAAGGCAGTTGCAAGCTTGAATGCAGAGAGTCTGGATACCATGATGAAGGTAGAAGAAACCAAGTTACTTCTACAAGGTTAATCTATAGATCCATCAGAGAAATACAACATAGGGGACACCGTAGTGAGCAGCTTAGTTGTACATACTTACTCTAAGGAAAATAAGGGGGCTACAATCCTATGGAAATTAAAAAGAGAAATTTAGTGCTCGTATTTGGTACACCAGTCAAGACAGAAGAGACCATCACTATCACAAACCCAGCAGAGACATTATCAGGTGCCGAGATCAAAAAGGCAATGACAGACATTATTGCAAGTAATGCACTAGGAGAGAACGTACAACCAGATCGCATCGTAGAAGCTAAATATGTGATTCAGCAAGTGGATACTGTAGAACTAGAAGAGGCGTAAAAGATGAATGAGTTGTTAAGTCAGATTGGTAACTTTGGCTTTCCCATCATTCTCTCTATGTATCTACTTGTAAGGATTGAAGGTAAGATTGAGACACTTTCGACTACCATTACACACCTTAGTAACGTTTTAGAAAAGCAAGAAGACAAGTAAAAGAGATTCCATTAACCCGGTTACACTTCCTACATGGAAGAGTAGCTGGGTTTTTGTTATGTGCAACGATGTATCTAGTTATGTAAATAAAACGACTATTTATGACAAAAATATAGAAATTCTCTACAATATGGATTAGAATAACAGGAGAAACAAAAAAATTTGACATATATACATATTGGGATATATTATAATATTAATATTAAAGCGAACAATAAATAATTATTATAGAGAAATGTAAGTAAATATTAAAAGGGGTGTCCTCATATCTACTGTAGAGACGAGGCCAATAAATATAAGGATATCTAAGCATATATGGGAAATATGATTAGATAGATATATAATAAATTAGGGGGATACACCACCATGAGGGAACAAGGGGAAATGATGCCGTTCAGCCAAATACATATAAAAGAATAGAACTTGCCTAACTTGTAGATGGAAAATACAAAGACAAAGAGGCAGGTTTATTGTTGTGTCCAAAAATAAATAGTATACATTTTATAGTTGTTTAATATTACTCATCAGAGATGAGTGGTAGATAAAGAGGTATAAAATGGATTAAACCAGTTTAGGAGGTGAAGGATTGAATAGAAGTTTGCTCATATTGGGAGCAGGAGGACATGGAAAGGTTGTACTGGATGTAGCTGAGTCTATGAAGTGTTATGAGGTAATTCACTTCTTAGATGATGGGAAAGAAGCTGGAGAAGAAGTCCTAGGACATCAAGTAGTTGGTAAGATTTCAGAATGCCATTTACATAGTAGGGATTATACAGATGCAATTGTTGCATTAGGGAATAATAAAGTAAGACTTGAACTGACCAAAAAGCTTCAAGTATTAGGTTATCACATACCTATACTCATTCATCCTACAAGTGTAGTAAGCCAGTACACAAATATAAAAGAAGGCACTGTAATCATGCCTCAAGCTGTTGTTAATGCAGATGCTAAGATTGGTACAGCTTGTATCATCAACACAGGTGCCATTATTGAACATGATTGTGAAGTAGGAGATGGTGCTCATATAGCTTACCGATCTGCCTTAGGTGGAGGGGCTAAAGTAGGACATGAAGTCTTAGTGGATATTGGAGTAGCTGTTGGTAGAAATGTTGAGATAAAGGGAGAGGAATAAGATGTATCCAAAAGTTAAAAGATTGTTAGATGTTGTATTAGCGGTATGTATTTTAATAGGTGCATGGCCATTTATGTTGATTGCGGCCATTGCTATTAAGATAGAGGATCCAAAGGGGCCTGTTATCTTTAAACAAACTCGTGTTGGGAAAGATAAGAAGCCATTTTGTATCTATAAGTTTAGAAGTATGTGGACAGAGACACCAGATGTGCCAACTCACTTACTTGATGATCCCAATCAATTCATCACTAAAGTAGGTAGATTTCTGAGAAAGACAAGTATTGATGAAGTACCTCAAGTATGGAATATCCTTAAAGGGGACATGAGCTTTGTAGGGCCAAGACCATCATTGTTTAGTCAAGAGGACTTGATTGAGGAAAGAGATAAGTTGAATGTACATAGTGTAAGACCAGGACTTACAGGGCTTGCACAAGTAAGTGGGAGAGATGAGTTACCTATTCCAGTTAAAGCTGCATATGATGGTGAGTACATTGAGAAGATGAGCTTTAAGTTAGATGTAAGCTTATTCTTTAGAACCTTCATAAGTGTAGCGAAGTCTGAAGGTGTAGTAGAAGGCAGAACTGGAAAGATTGAAGAGAAAATAGAAGTACAAGAAGAAATGGGGGCATAGGCCTTGAAAATATTAATAACAGGTAAGAATAGTTACATAGGAACAAGCTTTCAAAAGTGGACAGCAGAGCATAATCCAGAATGGAAAATAGATACAGTAGATACTAAAGGTGAAGAGTGGAAAAAGCTTAACTTCAATGGTTATGATACAGTGATTCATGTAGCGGGTATAGCTCATGTATCTACAGATCCTAAAATGGAAGAACTCTATTACAAGGTAAATAGAGACCTCGCACTTGAAGTAGCACATAAAGCTAAAACAGATGGGGCTAAACAAATCATCTTTATGAGTAGTATGATCCTTTATGGAGCAGATGAAGGTGTAGGTATCACAAATATTATTACAAGAGAAACAGAACCTAAAGCACTAAACTTCTATGGAGATAGTAAGTTGCAAGCAGACTTAGGAATACAAAAGTTAAATGATAAAAACTTCAAGACAGCTATTATCCGTACACCAATGGTATATGGACCAAATGGTAAAGGAAACTTCCCTAAATTAATTAAGTTAGCAAAGATTACTCCAATATTCCCTTCATTAGAGAATAAGAGAAGTATGATTTATATCGATAACCTTTGTGAGTTTATGAGACTTTTAGTAGAGAATCAATCAGAAGGAATCTTCTTCCCGCAGAATAGAGAGTATGTAAGGACGAGGGATATCGTGCAAGTAACTGCTAAATGTATGGGTAAGAAGGTATGGCTCATAGGATTAGGGAATCCATTTATTAGATTCTTTAGTAGGTATTTAGAGATTATCAATAAGGTGCTAGGAAACAAGATATATGACAAAAAGATATCAGATGACTTTGATTATAAGTACTGTGTTGTAGACTTTGAAGAGTCTATTAGAAGAAGTATAGGCTAAGGAGAATTATAATGGATAATAAAGATTTTGTTATGACAGAGCTAGTGTCAGTTATTACACCGGCGTATAATTGCGCTGAATATCTAGAAGAGTGTATTGAAAGTGTTATACAACAAACATACTCTAATTGGGAAATGATAATAGTTAACGATAAGTCTACTGATAGTACAAAAGAAATAGTAGAAAAATATGTAGCTAAGGATCCTAGGGTAAAACTTTATAATCAAGAAGTTAATGCAGGGGCAGCAGCTGCAAGAAATAAGGCAATTGAATTATCTAAGGGAAGGTTTATTGCTTTTTTAGATTCAGACGATAAGTGGAAACCACATAAATTAGAAAAGCAAATTCCTTTTATGTTAAGAAATAAGTATGGGTTTACATTTACTTCATATGAAATTATGAATGGTAATAAAAGAAACAAAAAGAAAATATTTAGAGCACCTAGTAAAATTACGTATAAACAATATTTGAAAAATACAATAATAGGTTGTTTAACGGTAGTTATGGATAAAAAAATATTAGGAGAAATCAAAGTAGAGGTAGGTCATTTAGAAGATGTACTAACATGGATGAAATATTTGAAAAGAGGATATATAGCATATGGTTTAGATGAAAATTTAGCAGAATATAGAGTAGTTCAAAATTCAGTATCTAGTAATAAAGTTAAAAATGCAAAAAGATATTATCTATGCTTAAAAAATGAACAGCAACTTTCGATATTAAATAGTATATATTGTCAAATTTGCTATATGTTTAATGCAATTAAAAAAAGAATATTTTAAATTTAATGTTCTTTTGGTTATAAAAACTGGTTTTTGATAGTTGAACTGTGATGGAGTGATTATAATGAAAGTTTTATTTTTAGGTGGAGTTTTTAATGAAAATATTGAAAAAGAAATATTAAAAAAATCAAAGGGAATAATTCATTATGCAGCTAATAAACTACAATGGAATTTAATTGATGGATTACTTCAAATAAATGACTTAGAATTAGAAATATTATCAGCCCCTTTTATAGGAGCTTTCCCAAAAGATTTTTCAGAGATTAAGTTTAGAGGAGAAAAAGGAATTTATAAAGATAAAGTAAATAGTAACTATGTAACTTTTAATAATATATGGGGATATAAAAATATTTCAAGAAAAATAAGTTTAATTAAAAGTTTAAAAAAATTTGCGCTAGAAAAGGAAAATAATAAAACTATTATAGTTTATTCTCCACATACACCCTTTTTACAAGCAGCAGTATATGCGAAAAAAATAGATCCATCAATTCATATATGCTTAGTGGTACCAGATCTACCTCAATTTATGAACTTAAATGAAAAGCGTTCACTTACTTATGACTTTTTGAAAAAGATAGATATTAATATTTTTGAAAAACATGTAAAAAATATAGATTCTTTTGTATTACTTACGGAAGCTATGAAAGATATGTTAAATATAGGTAAGAGACCATTTATTGTTGTTGAAGGTGTTGTTAATTTTGAAATTGATAAGAATAATAATGCTATTAAGGAAGTAAATCAGAAAGATGATTTTATGGCAGTAGTCTATACAGGTTCATTAAATAAGAAGTTTGGTGTTATAAATTTAGTTCAGGCTTTTAATAAAATAAATTTAGATAATGTTTATTTGAAATTGTGTGGAAGAGGGGATGCAGAAGATATTATTAAAGAATATGCATCTAAAAATGAGAGAATTAAGTTTTTAGGGCAATTATCCAATGAAGATGCAGTCAAATTACAAAATTTAGCGACAGTATTAGTAAACCCTAGACAAAATAATGAGGAGTTTACCAAGTATTCTTTTCCATCCAAAAATATGGAGTATTTATTAACTGGGAAACCAGTAATTGCATATAAACTAGATGGAATACCTGATGAGTATGATGATTATTTTTATTATGTGGATACTGATTCTATTGAATCACTTACTAATACTTTAGAGAAAGTACTTAATTTATCAGATATAGAAAGAAAGAATTTTGGTGATAAGGCAAGAAAATTTGTCATAAAAGAAAAAAATAGTTATAAAGCAAGTGAAAAAATAATTAAAATGATTCAAGAAAGTAGGAGTATATAGTCATGTTTAAGGGAAAAACTTTATTAATTACAGGTGGAACAGGATCATTTGGAAATGCAGTATTAGAAGGATTTTTAAATACAGGTATTGGTGAGATTCGTATTTTTTCAAGAGATGAGAAAAAACAAGATGATATGCGTAAGAAATACAAAAATGATAAAATTAAGTTCTTTATCGGGGATGTAAGAGATTTACATAGTATTAAAAATGCAATGTATGATGTAGATTTTGTATTCCATGCAGCAGCACTTAAACAAGTACCATCATGTGAATTCTTCCCCATGGAAGCAGTAAAGACAAATATTATTGGTACAGAAAATGTGCTTACAGCAGCTATTGAAGCAAGTGTTAAAAAGGTTATCTGCCTTTCAACAGATAAAGCAGCTTATCCAATAAATGCAATGGGTATTTCAAAAGCGATGATGGAAAAAGTTATTGTAGCAAAATCAAGAACAGTATCTCAAGATAAGACAATGATTTGTTGTACAAGATACGGAAATGTTATGGCATCACGTGGATCGGTTATTCCACTATTCATTGACCAAATTAAAGCAGGTAATCCAATCACTGTAACAGATCCAGAAATGACTCGTTTCCTTATGGATCTTAGAGAAGCAGTAGACTTAGTACTTCATGCTTTTGAACATGCGAATTCAGGAGATATTATGGTTCAAAAATCACCAGCAAGTACAGTAGGGGACTTAGCACAAGCTATCAAAGAAGTATTTGATGCAGATAATGAAATCAAAATCATTGGTACGCGTCATGGAGAGAAACTTTATGAAACGCTTATGACAAAAGAAGAATTCCTTCATGCAGAGGATATGGGTAACTACTACAGAGTGCCAGCAGATAAAAGAGATTTAAATTATGATAAGTACTTTGTAGAAGGGGATCAAAAACTATCTACTACAGAAGAGTATAACTCACACAACACACATAGATTAGATGTACCAGGTGTAAGAGAATTACTTTTAACTTTAGATATCGTACAAGAAGAGTTAAAAGGGTGGAATGAATAATGAAAAGATTATTAATTACAGGTTCAAATGGCTTTATAGGCAAAAATCTTGTTGCTGAGCTTAAGACAAGACAAGACTATGAATTACTTACATATGATATAGAAAATAGCATAGAAGATTTAGAAAGGTTTTTAATTAAAGCAGATTTTATTATTCATCTAGCAGGTGTGAATAGACCAAAGGACGATAAGGAATTTGCAGAAGGTAATAAAGGTCTTACAGAGCAGATCATTGAGTTACTTAAGAAGCATAACAAAAGAACGCCTATCCTACTTTCATCATCTATTCAAGCAGATAGAGATAATCCATATGGAGTAAGCAAATTAGGTTCAGAAATTGCTATTAAAGAATGGATGGACTACACAGGTGTAACAAGTTATATCTATCGACTACCAAATGCTTTTGGTAAGTGGTGTAGACCAAACTATAATAGTGTGGTAGCTACATTCTGTCATAATATTGCACATGATTTACCAATCCAAGTGAACGATCCAAGCGTAGTGATTAACTTAGTATACATTGATGATATTGTTAATGAATTTATTACGGCAGTAGAAGGGCGGGCTAATGTACAAGGTGAGTATTGTTACGTAGAGCCAGTACACCCATTAGAGCTTGGTAAGATTGTAGAACTTATTTATTCATTCAAAGAAAGTAGAGAAAACTTAAGTGTAGCAGATATGTCAGATGCTATTACCAAGAAGTTATATAGTACATACTTAAGTTACTTACCAGAAGATCAATTTAGCTATCCAATTAAAATGAATGTAGACAATAGAGGCTCATTCACAGAAATTCTTCGTACAGTAGATAGAGGACAATTCTCTGTGAATATTTCTAAACCAGGAATCACTAAGGGCAATCACTGGCATCATACAAAAACTGAAAAGTTTGTAGTAGTAAGTGGAGAAGGCCTGATTCAGTTTAGAAAAATAGGAACAGATGACATTATAGAGTATCACGTAAGTGGAGATAAGATAGAAGTAGTAGATATTCCAACAGGATACACACATAACATTATAAATAAAGGAACAACTGATTTAGTAACCTTTATGTGGTGTAATGAATGTTTCAAGCCAGAGGAACCAGATACATACTTTGAGGAGGTTTAAGAGATGAAAAAGTTAAAAGTAATGACAATAGTAGGAACAAGACCAGAGATTATTAGATTATCAGCAACAATTAAAGCTTGTGATAAATACTTTGACCATATATTAGTACACACAGGGCAAAACTGGGATTACACACTTAATCAAGTATTCTTTGAAGATTTAGAGCTTAGAGAGCCGGACTATTACTTAGAGAGTGTAGGGAAAGACTTAGGAGAAACAATGGGGACTATCATTGCTAAGTCATTTGAACTTATGCAGCAAGTAAAGCCAGATGCAGTTCTTTTGTTAGGAGACACTAACTCAGCTTTATCAGCAATTTCAGCTAAAAGGCTGAAAGTACCTATATTCCACATGGAAGCAGGCAATAGATGTTGGGATTGGAATGTATCAGAAATGATTAACCGTAAGATTGTAGACCATATCTCAGATATCAACCTTCCTTATACAGAGCATTCAAGAAGATATCTGATGTCAGAAGGTATTGATGGTAAGACAATCTTTGTAACAGGATCGCCTATGCAAGAGGTACTTAGAGATCATATGCCAAATATTAAACAAAGTGATGTATTAGAAAGACTGGGATTAGAACAAGGAAAGTACATCTTAGTATCAGCTCATAGAGAAGAAAACATTGATAATGAAGAAAACTTTATGTCTCTTATGACTTCTATTAATAATATTGCAGAGAAGTACCAAATGCCAGTAATTTACTCTACACATCCAAGAAGTAGAAAGTTTATTGAAGTTAGAAAGTTTGAATTCAATCCGTTAGTACAAACACTTAAACCGTTTGGATTCTTGGACTATAATCAACTTCAAATGAATAGCTATTGTGTACTTTCAGATAGTGGAACATTATCAGAAGAAAGTGCAATGCTTGGATTCCCAGGAGTGCTTATTCGTACATCTACAGAGAGACCAGAAGTACTTGATAAAGGAACTGTTGTCGTTGGTGGTATCAAAGGGAATGATGTAGAACAGGCTATGGAATTAGCAGTAGCTATGCAAGATAATAAAGAAGAAACTGTATTACCACATGATTATTTAGATACAAATGTGTCTGTAAAAGTAGTTAAATTAATTCAGAGTTATACTCATATTGTGAATAAAACGGTATGGGGGAAGTAATGTGGAAGAGCTATATTTATTAAAACTAAAGGAGGAAGTAAGATGGTACATATGATATTAGCAACAGCATTACTTTTTAGCTTTCCAGATAAACAGAAAAGAGTTCCTTATCATATGATATCTTTTACTATTTTATATTTATTTTTAGCACTAAGATATAATTATGGGAATGACTATATAACTTACTATAATATGCATACAGCTATGAATAGTGGATTAGGGGGATGGGGATCAAATGATATACTTTTTAAGGGGCTAAATCTATTACTACCTAACTTTTATTTATTTATAGCTATTATTAGTTTATTTTATATAGTAGTTATATACTTATTTATGAAGTATGCAAATAGAGGAAATAGCTACTTATTTAGTGTATTAATTTGGTTGATAAACCCATATCTATTCTTGGTTCATTTATCTACTATAAGACAAACTATTGCGATATGTTTTTTTATAATAGCTACTAAATATATAGTTGAAAAAAAATGTTTTAAGTATTATTTAAGTATCTTAATAGCTATGGGATTTCATAAAAGTGCAATTATATTATTACCTATATATTTTATTATAAATGATTCTAAGATAAAAAGAAAAAATACTATGATAATATATGGAATACTAGCTATACTTATAGCAACACCTATTTTGGATATAATTATTTATACTGTATTAGAATACTTCCCTGCACATTATAAGGTTTATTTTGAGCAAGGATTGAAAAATTCTTTTAGAGCTACAGTATTATCCAGTTTTTACTTTTTTATTATACTTTTAAATATAAATAAGCTCGAATATAGAGACATGATTTATGCAAAGCTTTCACTAATTGCAACTATCATATCCATATTATGTTTCAAACTATCAATGTTAACAAGAATAGGTATGTATTTTGATGTTTTTCTAATAGTTACTATTCCCGCTGTATTTAAAACTATAAAAACTAAGTTATATAGACAAATACTTTTTTTAATCATGATAGGAATTTATATTTTGAGATATACATCATTTTTTATAAATCCTATATGGCATGAGGCATATTCAAGTTATACTACACTGTTTGGAAGATAGTTCATAGGAGGATATACATGAAAGTAATATGGATGATCAATATACCTTTACCAGAGGCGAGTTTATTAATGAACGAGTCCCCACTACCTATTGGAGGATGGTTAATAAATGCCTCTCAAGACTTAGCTGCAAAAGCAGGATGTGATTTACATATCATATTTCCACAAAAAGGAATTAAAGAAACTTTAAAATTAGAGGGTTCTTTAATAAAATATTACGCAATAAGTTTAGTAAATACTAAAAAGATGATAGATAATAATAGCCAATTAGATGAAATAGTGGCTGACATTAACCCAGATATTATACATATCTATGGGACAGAGATGAATCATAGTCTCGCGATGATAAATGTAGCAAATAAAAGAAATATCAATACAGTCATATCTATACAAGGATTAGTTTCTATTTATGAAAAACATATGTATGCAAATTTGCCTAATAGAGTTATATTTGGAAACACAATCAGAAATATTTTAAATAGAGATAGTGTAAGACAATTAAGAAAAAAATTTATATATAGAGGAAAAAATGAAATTAAGGCACTAAAAGGTACTGAAAATATTATTGGGCGTACAAGTTGGGATAGAGCTTGTACATCTCAGATTAATCCAATGGCAAGATATCATTTTTGCAATGAAACTTTAAGAGAGAGCTTCTATCAATATGAGTGGAAATACAATCAAATTGAAGAGTTCTCTATATTCTTAAGCCAAGCGGATTATCCAATAAAAGGCCTACACTATGTAATAGAAGCTATGTGCTATGTAGTTAAACAATTTCCACAAACTAAATTATATATAAGTGGAAAAAATATTACTAAGGCAGATACCTTAAAAGATAAGCTTTTGATGACGGCATATGGAAAATATATAAGTAAATTGATTAAAAATTATAAATTAGAAAATAATATAACATTTCTAGGATATTTAGATGAAAAAGAGATGTGTGAAAGATATCTAAAATCAAATTTATTTATTTGCCCTTCATCCATAGAAAATAGTCCAAATTCATTAGGAGAGGCAATGATTTTAGGTGTTCCTTGTATAGCATCTAATGTAGGGGGAGTAATGGACATGATGCAACATAAAGAAGAAGGATTTATATATCAAGGGGATGCACCCTATATGCTAGCTTATTATATTTGTGAGGTATTTAAAGACAAGGATATGCAAGTAAGAATTTCAGAGAAAGCAAAAAAGCATGCTAGAGATACTCATAACAAAACTAAGAATACCAATAGATTAATAGAAATTTACACTGAAATAATAGAAGATAAATATCAAAATTGCAAGGAGGAAGTAGTGAAATGAAAATTAAAAGTATTATGAGGAGGGTAGTTATTACACCTATTTATAATTTTTTTGTTTGTGATATATTGGGAGAAATTAAAGATAGGGGAATATGGAGGAGTCAAAATGATCAAGAATTAAGTCTACTAAAAAATAAACACAATAATGAAAGATGCTTTATTATAGGAAGTGGACCAAGTCTTAGAATAGAAGATTTAGATATATTATATGAAAAAAAAGAAAAAACAATAAGTTGTAATAGGATGTACCAAGCATTTAATTTGACTAAGTGGAGACCAGATTATATGTGTATTGTAGATGAACCTTTGATGAAAAAAATTTATAAAGATTTATTGTCAAGTGATATAAGTATTGTATTAACTACAAAGCAAATAAAAAAGTATATATCAAGTAAATTTAATGGGAAATTACCTAAAAAGGTATTAGGTACAACACTAAAATGTAATTTTACATATCCTTTTAAAAGAAAATTTTCTGGAAATGCACTTAAGTATACTTATCCAGCAAGAACAGTAGCTACCTATATGATAGAGATGGCAGTATATATGGGATTTAAAGAAATATATTTAATAGGAATTGATTGTAATTATGCTATGACAAAAACAAAAGATGGAAAAATAGTAGAACAAGTGGGACAGAAAAACTATTTTTTAGATAGTTATGCAGAACAAAAAAGTATAGATATATATAATGATCATAACTATATTTTTCCAGATTTTGAAGCTGCTAAAAAATATGCAAATGCACATAAAATAAAAATATATAATGCTACTAGAGGAGGGAAATTAGAAATATTTGATAGAATATGTTTGGATAAAATATTTGAAAATAGTAGTATTAATGGAGAATAAATATGCTTAAAAATAAATTATCGTCTCCTATAAAAGCATCCTTGTGGTTCATGATAGCTAATTTTATACAAAGTGCTATTGGAATACTTACTACTCCTATATTTACAAGAATTTTAAGTGAGCAAGAATATGGAAAAATAAGTATATATCAATCTTGGTTAACATTATTAACTGTTATATTAACACTATCTATAGCTAGTAGTACTTATAATAAAGGAATGATTGATTTTAAAAATAACATAAAAGAATATACGAGTTCTTTATTAATATTAACAACTTTATCAACAATAATATTTTATGTAGTATATAGAGTATTCCAGCACCCTATTCAACAAATAATCCAGTTACCTCCACAGATTATAGATTTATTATTTATTGTGATACTTCTTTCGCCGGCAATGTCATTTTGGACAATGCAAGAAAGATTTAATTATAAATATAAATTATGTACTGTACTAGTAATTTTTACAGCTTTTTTTAATGCTTTATTAGGATATATTGGAGTATGTTTGTATCCTCAAGAAAAATATATGAGCAAAATAATTTTTTCTAGCATAGTACCACTTATAATTAATTTGATCATATATATTTATATAATTTTTCAAGGAAAATTTAAAGTTAAAATTAAATATTGGATATATGCAATTAAATTTTCTCTACCATTGATACCTCATTATATATCGAGTACTATACTAAATCAAGCAGATAGAATAATGATAGCTAATATAATAGGACTAGATAAAGCAGGTATTTATAGTATTGGTTATTCAGCAGCAAGTATAATGTCTATGATAGGGTCAGCTATTAATTCTTCCTATATGCCAATGACGTTAAAATGTATGGAACATAGAAATTGTGAAAAAATTAAAAAAACTTCCAATATAATTATTAAATTGTACATAATCATATCTATTTTATTTATATGTGCTACCCCAGAGGCTGTTTATATATTAGCTCCTCCAGAGTATAGGGAGGCAATATGGATTATACCACCTGTTGTAATAGGGATTTATTTTACATTTATATATATGTTATTTGCTAATATAGAATTTTATTACAAAAAAACAACATTTATTATGTTAGGTAGTTTAACAGCGGCTTTAATTAATATTTTTACTAATCTTATTTTTATAAATATATTTGGGTATGTCGCAGCTGCTTATACTACTCTAGGGGGGTATCTAATATTGGCTATAATGCATTATTTATTTATGAAAAGAATACAAGAAGAAGAGATATATGATATAAGATATATTATTAAATTGTCACTAATATTTGTGGGAGCAACATTTTTAATTATGTTATTTTTTAATAATTTGATTATTAGAATTATAATTGTCTTAGTGATAATTATAGTGTTAATGATAAATATCAAAAATATAAAGAAAGAAATAAATAGTATTATTTATAAATAATAAATTTAAATTAAAAATAGATGAAAGGATAAAATAATGAAAACAGTTGCAGTGGTACCTATGAAACTGAATAATGAACGTCTTCCCAATAAGAATACAAAGGCTTTTCATAATGGAAAGCCATTATGTCATTATATATTGAGTACTTTACTAGAGGTAAAAGGGATAGATGAAGTATATGTTTATTGTAGCAATGCTAAAATTAAGAAATATATTCCAAATGGGGTAAAATATTTAAGTCGCAAACAAAGTTTAGACACAGCATCAACTAAAATGAATGAAGTATTGAAATGTTTTGCACAAGATGTAGATGCAGATATTTATCTAATGACGCATGCAACTTCACCCTTTATTGCTTCTAAAAGTATAGAAATAGCATTAGAACTAGTTAAAACAGGAAAGTACGATTCAGCATTAGCGGTTCAAAGAATACAAGAATTTATATGGAAAGATAATAGACCTTTTAATTATGATTTAGCGAACATACCGAGAACTCAAGATTTAGAAAGTTTGTATAGTGAAACAAGTGGTTTTTATATATATAATAAAGAAATTATCCTAGAACATAATAGAAGAATTGGGTTTAAACCTTATCTAAAAGAAGTGTCTAAGATAGAAGCTGTAGATATTGATGAGCCGGAAGATTTTCAAATAGCTAATGCTATATATCAAATGATGCATAAGAAAGAGGTACGAGATGAGAATTAAACTATTAGATTGTACTTTAAGAGATGGAGGATATGTGAATAACTGGAATTTTGGAAAGAAGAATATAAAGACTGTTATTTCAAAACTATCTAGTGCCGGTATAGAAATTATAGAATGTGGATTTTTGAGTAATAAGAATAATTGGACTAAAGATCAAAGTCAGTTTAATACTATTAAAGAGATGGAAGAATATATTCTTACTCCAAAGAAAGATACTATGTATGTAGGAATGATTAACCTAGGTGAATATGGCATAGAAGATATTCCGTCTTATAAAGGAGGAATGATTTCTGGAATTCGTATTGTATTTCATCAACACCAAGTAAATAGTGCTATTGATTATGCTAAAGAAATCAAAGATAAGGGGTATAGAGTTTTTATACAACCTATGGCCACAATTAATTACTCTGATCAAGAGTTATTAGAATTAGTAAATCAAGTAAATGATATCAATCCATATGCTTTTTATATTGTAGATAGTTTTGGAGTGATGAAACAAAATGATTTAACAAGAATGTTTTATCTTTTGGACAATAATTTGAATAATGAGATATCTATAGGATATCACGCACATAACAATCTACAGCTAGCATATTCTAATGCTCAATCTTTAATCAGTATACATACTCACAGAAATATTATTATCGATTCATCTGTATTTGGCATGGGAAGAGGAGCAGGTAATCTAAATACAGAATTATTCACTAGTTATTTAAATGATGCAGTGGGTAAAACATATGTTATTAATCCATTACTACAAATAATAGATGATATCCTTAATACAATTTATGCAGAAAATTATTGGGGGTACTCTTTAGCACATTATTTATCTGCAAAATTTAATTGTCACCCTAATTATGCAACATATTTAGATGATAAAAATTGTCTAATGATTAATGAGATGAGTGATATATTAAAAAGAATTGATATTGAAAAGAGGAACACTTTTGATAAAAATTATATAGAAGAAATTTATATAGAATATCAAAATAATAATGTTGATGATACAAAGATTTTAGAATACTTAGAAGAGGTTGTATATAACAAAGAGATACTTATTATTGCTCCAGGAAAAAGTTTAGAAATATATCAAGAGCAAATAGCATCATATGTTCATGCCTATAATCCAGTAATATTTAGTGTGAATTTTAATCCATCAGAAATAGACGTGGACTATATATTTGTAAGTAATTCAAAACGTTATCATCAATTAGAAGAAGCAAATATAGTTGGTAAAAACAATATCATAAAAACCTCTAATATTAAATTAGATGGAGGAAATAGTTATGTTGTAAATTATAATTCATTATTAAATGAGTTTGAAGCAGTAGAGAGTAATGCGACACTATTATTAATTAAATTATTAATTAATTGTAGTGCAAGAAGAGTAACATTTGCCGGATTTGATGGATATTCATTAGAAACAGCAGAAAATTATACTAATGCAAGTTTAAAATTACCTGCAAAACAGGAGAATATTAAGCAACTTAATAAAAATATTAAATTAGCTTTAGATTACTATTCTGATGAAATAGAGATGAAGTTCATTACACCAACTAGATATGGAGTAGGAACTAATGAAGTATAAAAATATTATATTTGATTTAGATGGAACATTATTAAATACATCACAAGGGATATTCAATTCAGTTAATAGCTCACTAGAAAAATTAGGGTATGATAAACTTGATGAAGAAGTGCTAAGTAGGTTTGTGGGGCCACCTGTATACGATTCTTTTATGGACATATGTAAAATGAATAGTATATTAGCTGAAAAGGCTACTAATATGTATAGAGAAACATACTGGCAGATAGGTATGTATGAAGCAACACTATATGAAGGTATTGAAAATCTATTACAAAATCTTAAGAAAAGAGGATGTAAGTTAACTGTTGCAACACTTAAAAGAGAGGATCAAGCAATTGCAATTCTAAAGCAATTTAATCTTTTAGAATATTTTGACACAGTACATGGGGCCAATGAAGCTGGTACATTAAAAAAACATGATTTAATTAAAATTGCATGTGAGAGTGTAAATATATCAGTAGATGAGTCTGTTATGATTGGAGATACATTGCATGATGCAAAAGGTGCAGAAATAGTGGGGGTAGATTTTATAGCAGTAACATATGGATTTGGATTCAAAGGTAATCAAGAGATTGGTAGCTGCAAAAATGTACTAGCAACGAATCAAATAAAAGATATACAATATTTTTTAGGTAAAATGAATTAGTAATATAAATATTATATGACATTATGCTAACTAGTATTTATAAATTTATTTAATAAGGTAGTATTAGTATGAAGATATCTAAAAGAATAAATGATGTAAAAGTATCACCTGTAAGAAAATTATTACCATATGCAGAAAAGGCTGTTAGAAATAATAAAAAGATATATTATTTAAATATAGGTCAACCTGATGTAAAGACACCTAATGAATTCTTTGAAGCTATAAATAATTATTCAATAGAAACTTTAGGATATTGCCATTCAGCAGGTAGGAAAGAACTTCTAGATACGATATCAAATTATTATAAAGAGAATGACTTAGATTATAGAAAAGAGGATATTCTCATAACAAATGGTGGAAGTGAGGCTTTGATATTTACACTAATGTCTATTTGTGATGAAGGTGATGAAATATTAATACCAGAGCCTTACTATGCAAATTATAATAGCTTTTTTAGTATGTTACAAATAAAAGTTAATCCAATTAGTACATGTGCAGAGAGTGGATTCCATTTGCCTAATTTAAAACAAATAGAAAGTAGCATAACAACAAAGACAAAGGCGATATTAATTTCTAATCCGGGAAATCCAACGGGTACTGTATACACACAGGAAGAGATGGAACGACTGATATATATTGCAGAAAAATATGATTTATTTATTATAAGTGATGAAGTATATAGAGATTTTACTTATGGAAACAATAAAGCCATCAGTTTTGGAATATATACGAGTATTAAAGATAGGGTAATTATAATTGATTCTATATCAAAGAGATATTCTGCTTGTGGAGCTAGGATTGGTGCCGTAATAAGCAAGAATAAAGAATTTATTAATGCCATATATAGATTGTGTCAAGCAAGGTTAGCTGCACCGACATTAGAGATGGTTGGTGCGGAAGCTTTATATAAAGTATCTAATACATACTTAGAAGAAGTTAAAGCTGAATATGAGAAAAGAAAAAATGTTTTATTTAAAGAGTTATCCTCTATAGAAGGTGTCATAGCATCTGAGCCGGAAGGAGCTTTTTATACAATAGTTAAGTTACCAGTAGATAATGCAGAAAAATTTATTATATGGATGCTTACAGAGTTTGATGTTGATGGAGAAACTCTTATGATTACTCCGGCAGAAGGCTTTTATGCAACCAAGGGCATGGGAGTAGATGAAGTTAGAATATCTTATGCAATTAGGGAAGAAGATCTAAGAAGAGCTATGAATATATTAAGGCTAGCATTAAATGAGTATAGTAGCAACAGTACTAACTCTCTTAAAGTAGCAAAGCTAAACTAGCTACACGCCAACCTACAACTTGTGCATCGTTCATAGCAGGAGGATAAATGGAATCTATACATGCTATATGTCTATTATACTCCTGATATAGGATAGGATGAAGTGAATACTGCACTCTCACGAAAATACTAGATTCGTGATGATCTGTGCACAATTTTAAGAGAGAATATGAGAGAGAGCGATTGGCGGGAAGATGGCTAGTTGATGCCTTTACTCATCAAAAGATAAGAGGGGAGTTTACAAATGAAAGAACCAATATTAGTGATCATGGCTGCAGGGATGGGAAGTCGCTATGGTGGATTGAAGCAGATTGACCCGATTACACAGCAGGGAGAGATTATCATTGATTTTTCTATCTTTGATGCCATTCGTGCGGGATTTAAGAGGGCTGTACTTATTATCAAGGGGGAGCATGAACAAGACTTTCGTGATGTGATTGGGAATCGTATTGCTGATTTTATAGAAGTCCAATATGCGCATCAAGAGCTTACAACTTTACCACAAGGTTATACAGTACCAGAGGGACGTACAAAGCCTTGGGGAACCACTCATGCCATTTGGTGCTGTAAGGATAGAGTAGATGCACCTTTTGTAGTGTTAAATGCAGATGATTATTATGGGCCAGAGGCTTTTGTACATATGTACCGTCATTTATGTCAGGTACAAGAAAATGGAATGGATGAGTATGCCATGGTGGGGTATATTCTAGATAATACGTTGACAGACCATGGGCATGTAACCCGTGGTGTATGTAAGATGGAAGGGGAATACCTTTCTGAGATTGTAGAGCGTAAACAGATTGAGCGTCAAGAAGGTGTGGTACGCTATATGGATAAAGGAACTTGGGTGGATGTAGATCCAAACAGCCTTGTATCTATGAATATGTGGGCATTAACACCAGCCGTTTTTGCACAGTTAGAAGAGGATATTGTGGATTTCTTAGCCCATGAAGTACCATTAGATGTGGAAAAGTCAGAGTGTTTGATCCCGACAACCATTGGTGAGTTGATTGAGAAACAAAAGGCTAAAGTGAAAGTTTATGCGTCTCATGATACCTGGCAAGGTGTGACTTACAAAGAGGACAAGCCACAGGTGATGGCAGCTTTAGCTAAGTTAAAAGAAGAGGGTAAGTATCCAGAAAGACTTTGGAAATAATAACAGATACAATGAAAAACACCTATAAGTAATATGCATTACTTATAGGTGTTTTTATGTTTTTCTTAGTCTTTTAGATACAGATAGATATAAATCTTTTAAGAATAGCTAATAAGATGGTGGTCTACTAAGTTTAAAAAGGTTTACTTGCATAGTGAGATAAAAGGAAATATTATATAATTGTGTTTAAAAATAGTGTTTGGTGTAGTTAACATATGGGAGGGCTAATGAAAGTATTTAATGGACTAGAGGAACATTTTAATAGATTAAGAGCATGTGAAGATTACATTCAGTTTTTTGAGGAGTTTGCCAAGAAGCAGCACAGCATATCACCCTCTGAATTAAAAGAGGTTATAGAAAAGGTTATAGAAATTACCCAGACATGTCATTATGAGTATGCTCAGATGTGTATATTGAATTGGTTGGCATGGTGTTATAATAGTTTGAATGAATATAAAAAGGCCATTGAATATCGTATGCAGGCACTATTTTATTTTAAGAAACATAAGGAAAAGAAGCGTTTACCTGCAATCTATAATGGATTGTTAGCTGATCACTTGAAATTAGGTGAGTTCGAGTTAGCCATAACCTATGGCTTAGAGGGGATTAAATGTGCAAATGATTTGGGAACGATGGAAGTATTGACTGCATTGATTATGAATACCGCTCAGGTTTATATTTTTATGGAGGCGTACAATAAGTCTCTAGAGATGATGACCCTCTTAGAGAGTGGGTTTTATGAGCTCCTGACACAGCATAAGATTACCATTAATCACATGAAGTCCCTTGCTATGTTTGAACTAGGTGATGTAGAAGCAGCCTATGAGTTGTGTAGGGAGAACCTTGGTTATTTACAAGATGGGAACTACAAGATTTATGAGGCACAGGTGTTATGTCAAATAGGGATTATCAAATGTAGGAGAGGGGATTATGAAGGTGCGGATCAGGAATTTGAGGCCGCATGTGAGAGTGCATTGGCGTGTAAGATGGAATTATCCTATATATCTGTATTATCTGAGTGGGCAAAGTGTTATTTGCAAAGAGGAAATGTTGTAGAAGCAGAAGTTAAATTAAGACAAGCTTATGAAAGAGTTGCAGAAACGGAGTTAGTTATAGAGAAGAAAGACATAGAGTATCAACTGAGCCAAGTATATAAGAAGCTAGGTAGATTTGAGGAAGCCTTTGTATTTTTGGAGAAGAGTTATCTTAATCATCAAAATCAATCTACTTATAAGAGTAGTATTTATATGTCTAGATTACAAAATCATCACAAGATACAGGAGGTAGAGGTCTATAAGCTTCTCTATGACCAAATGAATCTTGTATCAGAAGTGGGTAAGAAGATTACCTCTAATTTAAAAATAGAGCGTGCCTTAGAAGCTATTTATAAGGCCATTAAGGAACTCTTAGAGGTAGATGAAGTGGGAATTGCCTTATATGATGCCAAAGAACGTATGCTAGATTATAAGTTATTTGTGGACAAGGAGAGGTATTTGGATCTAGGGAAGGTGTCTATTGATGCGGAGTACAGCTTTGGCGGTTATTGCATTAGAAATAAGAAGGATATTGTTATCAATGATATACAAAAGGAATATAGCCACTATGTGAAGTATATGAAATACATAAAGAATGATATGAAAGCAAGTACTCAGCCCAAGCATTCTGTTCAATCAGCAATCTTTTCACCTCTTATTATAGAGGATAGGATTATAGGGGTCATGATGCTTCAAAGCTATAAGAAATATACTTATAATATAGAAGATGTCAATAAGCTTAAGATGCTCACTACCTATGTAGCCATAGCCTTAGAAAATGCCAGGTTGTTTGATGAAGTCAAATACTTAGCCAATTATGATGGATTAACAGATGTATTGAATCGAAGAGAAATCATGAAAAGAGGAGAAGTAAGCCTGAAGGCTAATAAGGAAAAGGGCATAAGTACGGGGGTGATTATGTTGGATATTGATCATTTTAAACGTATTAATGACCAGTATGGACATATGGCTGGTGATAGAGTACTTAAGGAGATTGCTGGGATTGCTAAAGGGCATATTGGTAAGACCGACCTTATTGGGAGATATGGTGGGGAGGAATTTTTGATTATACTTTCTGATGTAGACCAAGTAGCTGCCCAAGCTAGAGCGCAGAAAATCAGAATGCTCATAGAGGCGTACGGTGTTGTAACAGATGAAGGGGTAAGCATAGCGGCAACAGGAAGTTTAGGTGTGGCTGTTGGTAAGGATGAAGAGGGATTGGCAGATATAATCAAGAGAGCAGATGGATATTTGTATGAGGCAAAGGGACTAGGACGTAATAGAGTTATAGGTGAATTAGAGTATAGCGGAGGACGAAATGAGAACGAAAATTTTAATCACTCAATGGATAGATAATAAAATAGTACAAGCCGTAAGACAGGGACTCGTTATGTGTATACCACTCCTTATGTTAGGGTCCATAGCACTTGTCTTAAAGACCCTTCCTATAGTGGGTTACCAAGCCTTTTTGTATGGAGATATGGGTAAGGTGTTACTTTATTTGCTGGAGCTGATGAGCAAGGATATCTTTGATATTTTATCCTTAGTTTTGGTAGTAAGTATTGCTTATAGCTATGCAGAACTAAGAGAAGAGGAACCCACAACGTGTATTATTATAGCAATCGTTGCTTTGTGTGCTTACATCATTTATGCTGTGGGGGACAATGGATTTTCCACAGATATATTTACTATAGCTTGGCTATTTACAAGTATGTGTGTAGCAAGTGCAGCGTCTGTGTTATTTATATGGGTCAAAGGACTTAGAAATAAGATGGGCAAGAAGTATATTCCATGGGCAGATACTAGGGTGCGTATAGCCATGGAGATTACTATACCAAGTATCGTTGTTATTGTCGTGTTTAGTATGTTGAATTATATTATTGTAAACTGGCTTCATAACCCTAATATTCAAGAAGTCTTTTTATATATGGCTAGAAAGATCTTAGGAAGTTTTGAAGGAGGTTGGGTGGCTGCAATAGTCTATGTCTTCTTTTTACAAATCTTTTGGTTTTTTGGTATGCACGGGGGCAATATTTTAGATCCTGTAGCAAAAGAACACTTTGAGACAGGGTTAATAACTAATATTAATGTCTTAGCAAGTGGTGGAGAACCTAGTATTATATTTACCAAAACCTTTTTTGATGTATTTGTTTTCATAGGGGGCTGTGGTAGCCTTCTTTGCTTAGTAATAGCCATTTTATTAAGAGGAAAGAGTACGAAAAGGATAGGGAAACTGTCCATTACATCTATTTTGTTTAATATTAATGAGATTTTAGTATTTGGGATGCCAATTGTCTTAAATCCGATTATGTTTATACCTTTTATTTTAACACCTCTTGTTTTGACGATCGTATCTTATATCGTATTTAAACTAGGATGGGTGCCTATGACTATTCAAAGTATTTCCTGGGTAACACCTGTATTTATAAGTGGAGCGATGGCAACACAGTCCTGGGCGGGTGCGGTATTGCAATTAGTCAATGTGATCATAGGTGTATGTATTTATATTCCTTTTGTTGAAAAATTAGAAAAAAGGCAAGAAGGTATTATCAAAGCAGGTATTGAAGCGGTAACTCAAAATATAAAAGAATTAGAGGAAAGTGGCCAAGAGAGTGTAAAAGTTCAGGGTAAAAATGACTTGATATCTATGAGAAAGTATATGATTAATGATTTAGAGCAAGCATTACATACAGATGCCTTAAATCTGTATTACCAGCCACAACATAATATACATGGTGAACTTATAGGTGTAGAGGCACTATTAAGATGGAATCATTATGCTGGTGGATTTATTTATCCACCGTTGATTATTGATTTAGCGAGAGAAGGTAATTTGATTGATGAACTAGGCGAATGGGTACTCCAACAAGCATGTAAGGACTTGGAAACCCTTAAATCTTTTACAGATAAATCGATGAAGATGTCTATAAATATTGTAGTAGAGCAACTGAGTCATCCAGCATTAGTAGATCAAATAGAGAACACTCTTGAACGATACAATATATTACCTAGTGAATTAGGGATTGAAATTACAGAGCAAGTTGCCCTAAGACCTACAAAGGAAGTAGAAGGGTTATTGGATAGACTAAGAGGATGTGGTGTGCAAATTTTGATGGATGACTTTGGAATGGGACATAGCTCCATAAGTTATCTGCAGAACATCCAGTTTGATGTGGTTAAGTTAGATGGTTCTCTAGTAAGGGAGGTTCTGCACAACAAACGAAGTAGAGATATCATTGAGTCCATTATTAAACTGGCAAAGAGAATGGATTTTGATGTTATAGCTGAATATGTAGAGACAGAAGAACAAAGACAGGTATTAGAAAAGCTAGGATGTAACATTTATCAAGGCTATCTTTATAGCCCAGCGATGCCTTTTAGCGCGTTAACTCAATATGTATCAGATGAAAGGCCCTATATGACCTTTAGAGAGGATATATATAGTAACATGGTGTATGAGGCTTAAAAAGGAGATTGTCATAAAGATTATGGCAGTCTCCTTTTTATTTAAAACAATTAAATAGGTAACTTTCCAACCGCCATGATTTTTAGACTAGCTGTACAAACATTAATCGCTTGATGAGCCGAGAAGAAGAGAGCAAGTGCATTGTGAGATGCCCGTGCTTCAATAAGTGCAGAGCCTACTAGTGTAGATTGTTGCAGATGAGGACTAGAGCAACTTACATTGCACATACTTTCTTCTATAAAATAATCATTGAGCATTAATCCACCATAGAGATGAGTGGTACATTCTAGTTGGTCATAGCAAATGGACCAACTAATGTAGTACACATATCCTGGAGGAAGCAAAATAGCATTATTCTGCAAAGGTAATGTAGGTAGGCTGGAAAAGGTGAAACACATAGGCAGTGTACCTGATGAGGTACAAGGTAGATTATTACATAATCTCAATTCAGCATAGATACTTGGAGTACAATCACATACTCCAGTTGCCCCGGTCGCTCTAGCAGGACCTGAGTTGGTAAAGGTAAGGGTATATTGTAAGTCGTCACCAGAGTTATGGTCAGACATATTCCACCAAGTGCCAAAATTATGATTGGTGATGGTGTTTGAAACAGAATAGTTGCCATTGGTGTCAGTTAATGTTTGTACTACTATTAGGGGTGAGAAGGACTCGTCCGCTGATCTTCATTTTTTTTAGCTCCTTTTTAAAATAGAATTCTCTTTATATTATGTAGTGAGAAAAGAGCATGTACCAAAAAGAGCTAAAAATTTTTTAATATTAGAGATAGAGAGGATGTTCAATTTTTTTGAATAAGTTATCATCATAAGGCTTTAAATTTGTATAATTGTCAATCTTTTGTTCATAGCTGTTCCTAGTTTTGGATTAGCTTATAATAAGAAATAAGGAGTGTGATGTATGATGAAACGTGAATTATCCCTTTATGATGTGTATCCAAAAGTTATTCTGGCACATCACGTATCACAAGTGACTATAGTATCTGTTGATTATAGTACACAGCTTAAAGAAGGTGGACTTTATAAGGTTGGGATTGTGCCATTATGTAAGGGCTTATACCGTGGAAATCCTTCTTTTGACCAAGTAGAGGTCTGTGTAAAGGATCAAAAGCTTGTCTTTGACTATGCTTTTGGCGATGAGCAAGAATATTATTTACGTGTCTTTGATGAAGCAGGTAATCAGGTTGTACAACTTTCTATCTATGCGGTAGAACAAGATTTATATGAGCGTCGCCCTTACCGAGGAGATCTACATGTACATAGCTGTTTTTCAGATGGGAAAGAGTCACCAGAATTTGTGTGTGGTATTTATAGACAAACAGGCTTTGACTTTTTAGCTATTACAGACCATTATCAGTACGCACCTTCATTACGTGCTATCCAGGCTTATAAAGATGTACCACTTGGGTTGACCATTCTTCCAGGTGAGGAAGTTCATGCACCTGAGAATCCTGTACATATCGTGCATTTTGGCGGAGAGTGGAGTGTAAATGCTTTATTCCAAGCGGATAAGGAGAAGTATTTTGAAGAAGTAGAGGCTATTCAAAAGACATTAGTCTGCCCTGAGGGCGTAGATGCCTTTACCTATGCTGCTTGTCTATGGGTGTATAGCAAAATCAAAGAAGCCAATGGCCTATCGATCTTTGCCCATCCTTACTGGATTGCAGATGTGTATAATGTATCTATGGCTTTAAGTATTCACCAGTTTGAGCAAAAACCTTTTGATGCTTTTGAATTATTAGGTGGACAGACAACTCATGAGAACAATATGCAATGGGCACTTTATAATGAGATGCGTGCAAAGGGACTCAATCATATTCCAATCGTAGGAAGTAGTGATTCTCATTCTGTTTTAACTACAGATTGGTTCAATGAAGCAAAGACTATTGTATTTGCTAAAGGGAAGGATAAAGAGCATCTTTTTGAAGCCATTAGAGGTGGGTATAGTGTGGCTGTAGAGTCTCGTCATGGAGAAAGTGAAAGGGTACATGGAAATTACCGCCTGACCAGTTATGCACGCTTCTTGCTTAGTGAATACTTCCCACTACATGATGCCCTTTGTTTTGAAGAGGGACGTGCGATGTTAGGCTATCTACGAAAAGAATCAGATGCACCTTTATTGTTACAACTCACACAAAAACGTACTGAGGATTTACTTAACAAATGCTTTGGAGCATCAACAGAAAACATGATAGAAGTATAGAAATGATCAAAAGGCATGATAAGATCAAGAGATCTTGTTATGCCTTTTAGTTATTAGAGAATTCAAAGTGATTGGCTTTGATGAAGACTTGTAAGTCTGTTTTATGAATTATCAAATAAATAAAAGTGTATAAAAAATATAATATATAGAAAAAAAGTGTAAAAATGAAAGCAAATAAGAGATGAGAAACCTTAAGATTTCGTAAGGTTAGGGGAAAAATGTAAAAAAATGTAGACAAGTATTGATAAAATTATTAATATATTTAATGCGGTATAAAATGAAGAATTACCTATGAATAAAATCATAAACAAGTAAAAAGTCATTTGAAACAAGAATAATAAAGTCAGCATAGGATTGAGCGTACTATGCTTAAGGGTAAGGGGACAAGGCATGCTAGAGTGAGGTGCAAGAATCACATAGTGTGCTTAGAAAAGTTAATGGTTAAGAGATTAGATAAGATTAAAGCGCTTTGAGTAACAAGTTTGATTTTTGTATAAAGAAAGTATGGAGAGTTATATTATAATGATGATTTTATTTGGTGATTTAATTAAATTTTATACACGTAAAATTATAATATAAGGAGTACATATGAAATATCAAAAACGTTTTAAAATATTATTATCAGTAGCTATGGTAACATCTAGTATATGCGTTCCTATTACCACTATTTATGCAACTGATGAGATGACAACCATAAGGGAAGCAACACCTCACGTAGAAGCATCTAATGAAGTCATTCCTTTAGATCCATCTTATCAATTACAGGAAGAAATTGAATCTTTATTTATACAGTCTATAGATAGCATGGATTATAAAATCAAGCTCAAAAGTGCAGAAGCAAAAATTAAGTTGTTAGACGATAAAGAAGCACAAGCATTTGATCAAAAAGAAGTCGTGAATATACGTGCTTATAGAGACGTTGTTGATGCCTATACAGTACTTCTTCAAGAAGCAACAATAGATGCAGAACTTCTTTATAGCGGGGGACGTTTAGACCAAATCCAAGAACAAATGGAAGTGGTAAAGGGAATGTTACAAGAAGGTAGTCCTCTAAATAAAATGCTTGAAGAAAAAGTGGAAGAAATTCAAGATATCAAGATACTTTGTAGAAATATCCGTCAAGCTTTAGGCACATTACAAATCAAAGATTTAGATAATGAGAATGAAATCACTAAAACCGGACATCCCTTTATTGAAATTTTAGAGACGGATAAAAGTGATATCTATGAAGCAATCCGAGAGTTAGAAAGAAAAAATGATAACTTACGAAAAGTAGTAGATGGATTTAGAACTGAATTACAGAATATACAGATTGTAAAGTTTAAAGACGAACGTGATGCATTAAATGATCAAAAGGATAGAGCTAAAAAATGTATTGATGCAAATAGAGAATGTAAGGTAGCGTCTCTAGATGCATTAAAGGGAGCTTTAGATTTTGCAAATAATGCACCCAATCAAGATCAAAGAAGTGTGTTGATATACCATACAGAAAATCTAGAGAAATGGTATCAAAAAGCCTCTATTGAGTGTAAAACAGAAAAAATTCTTGTGCAAAATGAAGTAATGTCCTTAGAATCGTTAAATAAGTTAGCACAAGGATTAAGAGAATCTATAGAAAACAAAGATTTAAGTCAGGAAAGATTAAAATATTTTACTGCTAAGTTAGAGGCATTAATCTACGATGCAGAAAAAGAAATATACGAAGTAGCCAAAAAACAACCTAAAGACGAAATGAAAAAAGAAGAACAACCAAAAAAAGAAGAACAACCAAAAGCTGAAGTACAAGTAGAAGTAGCTCCAGCAGTAGCCAAAGAAAAGCCAAAGGCCAAAGAGGTAGTAGCAGCCAAAGAAGAGCCAAAGGCAGAAGTAGTAGCAGTAGCCAAAGAAAAGCCAAAGGCCAAAGAGGTAGTAGCAGCCAAAGAAGAGCCAAAGGCAGAAGTAGTAGCAGTAGCCAAAGAAAAGCCAAAGGCCAAAGAGGTAGTAGCAGCCAAAGAAGAGCCAAAGGCAGAAGTAGTAGCAGTAGCCAAAGAAAAGCCAAAGGCCAAAGAGGTAGTAGCAGCCAAAGAAGAGCCAAAGGCCAAAGTAGTAGCAGTAGCCAAAGAAGAGTCAAAAGCAAAAGTAGCCCCAGCGGTAGCCAAAGAAGAGTCAAAAGCAAAAGTAGCCCCAGCAGCAGTCAAAGAAAAACCTGCAAACGTTTCAGGTGGAGGAAGTGGAAGTCCTCAACGACAAAAAGCTGAAAAAATAGAGTCAGTATCCACAAGCATTGAAATGAAAAATGTAATTGCAGAAAATGAGATGGAGCAGGTAATGAGCAATTTGAGAGATGTTGCTCAAGACCAAGTACATTATAGTGCCATCAAAAAAGTAATCACTAAAGGATTAATGCAAGGATACACAGATCATAGTTTTAAGCCTGCAAAAGAAATTACACGTGCAGAAGCAGCTCAAGTATTAGCAAAACTAATTATAGAACCTGTCCAAGAATCCGTTAAAGACTTAAAGGATATCACACCTGATAAATGGTTTTACAATGCGGTACAAAAATGTATCGATGCAAGAATTATGGTAGGCTATGAAGATAATAGCTTTAGACCAAATGGAACTATTACAAAAGCAGAAATTTTAGTAGCAATTTCTAATTTACAAAAGATAGAACCATTACAAACAGAAGCGGCGAATAAAGTATTAGCGAAATATAAAGACAATGCAAGTATTCCTAATTGGGCAAAAGGTTATATAGCTGCATTAATAGATAAGGGCATGATTCAAGAGGTAAATGATACATTAAATGTAACAGCCCCTCTTACACGTGAACAAATGGCAGGTGTACTAAGCCAAATTATAAAATAAGATTGCATAAACAAAGCTGACTTTATGAATCAAAAGGGATTTAAAAATTATAATATGAGGAGTATTTATGAAATATCAAAAGCATTTTAAAATATTATTATCACTAGCTATGACAACACCTGTTGTATTCGTTCCTATTACTAATGTTTACGCAGGAAATGAAACAGTATCTTTAGGAGAAACTGGATATATCTATGATACAACTGAAACAAGGGAAACACCTTATGAGGAAGATAGAATGGATACATCCTTGTACACAGATCCATATTATACAAATGATACTTATCTAGAAACACCTCATCCTGATTACCTATTTACACCAGAGTATCCTCATTCAGAATATCTACCTACTCCAGAATACCTACCTACTCCAGGATATACCCATGAGACAGAATATCCATATACTCCAGGATATACTCATGAGACAGAATATCCATATACTCCAGGATATACTCATGAGACAGAGTATTCACCTACTCCAGGTTATACCCATGAGACAGAGTATCCATATAACTCAGAGTATATTCATGAAGCAGAATATCCATATACTATGGGAGAGCATTTTATACCAAATACACATAATGAAATAGATAACACTTATTCAAATTATTCTCATAGTGGATTGACAACTTCAGAGGTATATGGAAATGATAAAAGTACTTATGAAGTAAGTAAAGAAAAGTCAGTGGATAACAAGACAGTAAAGATGGAATCAAATGAAGTAAAGGTAGTCCCAGCTCCAGCGGCAGAAGCTGTAAAACCAGCTAAAGCAGAAGTTAAAGTGGAACCTAAAGCAGAGGGCAAGGTACAGCCTAAAGTGGAAGCTAAAGTAGAGGGCAAGGTACAGCCTAAAGTGGAAGCTAAAGCAGAGAGCAAGGTACAGCCTAAAGTAGAAGCTAAAGCAGAGAGCAAAGTACAGCCTAAAGTAGAATCTAAGACAGAATCTAAAGCGGAAACCATGGTAGAAAAGGTAAAACCTGCTACAGAGGAAGTTAAAGTAGTATCTAAGCATATCGAAATAAAAGATGTCGTTGCTGAAAGTGAAATTGAAGCAGTAATGAGCAAATTAACAGATGTTACTTCAACAAAAGCACCTTATGAGGCGATTAAAAAAGTAATGACTAAAGGGCTCATGCAAGGATACAAAGATAATAGCTTTAAGCCTGAAAAAGAAATTACACGTGCAGAAGCAGCTCAAGTGTTAGCAAAACTTATTGCTGAGCCTGTACAAAAGGAAGTTAAAGAGTTAAAAGATATTACACCTAATAAATGGTTCTACAATGCAGTACAAAAATGTGTAGATGCAAAAATTATGGTAGGTTATGAAGATAATAGCTTCAGACCAAATGGAACCATCACAAAGGCAGAAATTTTAGTAGCAGTTTCTAACTTACAAAAGGTAGAGCCACTAGGCAAAGAAGCATCAGATAAAGTATTAGCAAAATATAAAGATAATGCAAGTATTCCTGTTTGGGCGAAAGGATATGTAGCTGCATTAATCGAAAGTGGTATGATCCAAGAGCTAAATGATACATTAGATGTAACATCTCCTCTTACACGTGAGCAAATGGCAGTCATACTAAGTCAGATTATTAAATAGAGAAATCTAGGTACTATAAGTTTATAACATACTGTAATAAAGGCAACGTGCTTCTCCAACCCATTACTTTTATTACAGTATGTATGAGCTATATAGAAAGAATAAAAGTAGAGCTTTAACCTTGTTCATTGACAAATACAAACCCCATGTTATAATGAGTGAAAGAAGATATTCAGTTAGTAGTTACATATAGTTCATATAATATTTGAGATTCACATGTTATTAGAGATTATATATATCACGCGATATAATCTGTAATAGGATGTGAATTTTTTTATTATAGGTCCTCTGTATGAGAGAGGATAAAGGTTACTTGTTTATAAGAAATAATCAAATGGTGTATTAAACATCAAGATTAAACACTTATTAACAAAAGAAAATTTAAAAATTTAAAAATATAGTTGACAAGACCGACAGCTTGTACTATACTGAATGTAGATATTAAGTAGTGTCGTATAGCTTATATAATGTTTGAGATTCACATGTTATTAGAGATTATATAGATTACTCAATATAGTCTGTAGTATTATGTGAATTTTTATTCGCCTAAATTACAGAAAAATTATATTAGGAGGTACCACAAATGACAGGTACAGTTAAATGGTTTAACGCAGAAAAAGGTTTTGGTTTTATTTCTAGAGAAGATGGCGACGATGTATTCGTACATTTCTCAGCTATCCAAGGAGATGGATTCAAATCTCTTGAAGAAGGACAAAGAGTAAACTTCGATATTACTAAAGGTCCACGTGGCGCACAAGCAGAAAACGTAACAAAAGCATAATTTATGCAAACCTGAAAGGGGTATGATGAGATCATTGATCTTATCATACCCCTTTTTTTATTGTTTACAAATAAATAGGTGGTGCTAGAGCGACTAAGTGGTCTGGTGCAATGCTCCCTTCGTAGAGTTCTACAACGATTGCCTTTTCTTTGGGCTTTGGTACAAAGTGAGTGGTAATGCGTGTAGAGGAAGGTACTAGGTCTAGAGTCAAGGTTCTCATACCTGTTTTGACAACGGCATGGAGAGGTGTACTAGGTACATGGCTTAGTTCTAGTTCCAGCTGAGTGTCTATTAAGGATGCCACGATAAGTGGGCCTCTAGTTATGATAGTTTGACCCTGCTTAATGGCATTTGCAAAGCTTACAGCAAGGGATAGACTTGGATCTTCTTCTAAAAAGTAAGTGGTAAAGTAGCCTGTAAGGTCACTTGGTCTATGTAGGTCCATACCTGTTGTTGCTGCAATGCGGTGGCCTTTAAAGAGAAGTTCTTCCCACCAGAGGATGCCTTGTATATTGTCAGGGACCATAGAGTGAGCATTGTTGATGACTTCGATAAAGTCTAGAAGGTCATGGTTATGGATGTGCATATCAAAGCGCATACCATTGGCAATAGGTGCAGGAACGGAGAAGGGATGAGCAATCCCTACAATCCCACCTTGTTGATGGACACGGTCAAAGAGTAAATCTCCATTGTACTTATCAATATCATCCCATGGAATATAGCGTCCCATATTGTAGCAGAGGATATGTCCGTGATAAGAAGTGAGCTCAAATCCTGGTAGATGCTGAATAGGGAGCTTCGCTTTTTGAAGGTAAGCTTCTATTTTAGGTGTACCTGATGTAGTGTTGTGATCCGTTAAGGCAAAGCATGTAATCTGATTGGCATAGAGATAATCTACAAGTTGAGGGACGGACATGCCACCGTCAGACTCGGTAGAGTGGTTATGGAGTTCAATACGTTTATAGCACTTCATAAGGTTCTCCTTCTATGGTTAGGGTATAAGTTGTCTCGTCTTCAAGTACGCTAAAGACGTTGACTACCACTTTAAGTGTACCTATTATAGATTCAGTTTCTAGAGAGAAGCAGCCATTAGAGGCCTCAGCCTGAGAAATAGAAATTTCTTTGCAAGTAGCAGGATTATGGATATTCCCGATAAAGGTATCACCTATATAGGCTGCAAGCTGTATCTCAGTTTTCATAGAGGATAAGATTGCTGAGGTGTTAGCTTCCTTTAAGGGTTGGTTATAGTGGTCAAGATAGGTTTTTTCGATGGCTGCTCGTGCAGATGGACTTGCTTCATTAAATAGTAATTTATCATAGGTTAACCTTATTTTAAGGGCTTTGTACGGTGTTGCTAAGGCAAAGTTATAGCAGATGTTGCCTACGAATCCTTGATTAAGTATACCTGAAAATTTGTGTAGTGTTTGCATCACACACCTCCTTAATAAGGAGTTTAGGGGGTTCACTTGAGAGAATCAATTCATTTAACATAGATTTAAACTTAAATTATTTACAATTAATTTATATTTAACAAAAAATGATAGATAGGATTAAATGAAATACATTATGATGAAGTGGCTAATATGCTTGAAAAGGAGACGAACATGACACTTATAACAGCACATTCAGGATGTGACCAAACAGCAGATAATTCTATTGAATTTGTACAGTATGCGCTAGAAAAGGACATTGATGCTATCGAAGTCGATGTAAGAAAGAATAAACAGGGCGAACTGGTTTTAGCTCATGATGCAACAGAGGAAGAGGTACCATTTTTAGCCGATGCTTTTGAAATATTAAAAAATTATAAATATAAAAAGATGAATTGCGATTTAAAAGAAGCGGGCTTAGAGGAAAGTGTATTCGCTTTAGCCAAAGCCTATGGAGTTGAAAATCAACTGATCTATTCTGGTACAGTGGACTTAAAGTTTGCGACACAAGGTCTAGAGACATTAAAAGGTGTAGACCTTTATCTCAACTTAGAAATCCTTGTACCAGAGATAGAGTCTGGTGAGGACATGGCACAAGATGTGCTTTGCAAACACTTATTTAGAGGTATAGAAGAAGCAGCAAAATTAAATATCACATGTATCAATATGAACTACAGATTATGTGCAGATAGTGTAGTTGATTATATGGCAAGACATGATGTAGCCTTTTCTGCTTGGACAGTGAATGAAGTTGCAGAGATTGAAAGATTAACACAAATGGGTGCTCTTAACATTACAACACGTAATGTAAAAGGTGCATTAGAACGAGTAAGTGTAAGAGGGGAGTAGGACAGTGAAATTATTATCTCCAAAAGCCTTTTACTATGCATTAGGCAAGAAAAACTTTTTTGAGTATATCTTATTTGCAGTATTTGTATTGTTCTTCTACTTACCATTAATGAACTTATGTATGCTTGCATTTTCAAACAAATATGAAGTACCAGCCGTCTTCCCACAAGAATTTGGCTTAAAGTGGTGGGAGTTTGTACTAGGACAGAACAATCTGATAAGTTCTATTGTCCTTTCTTTTGTCATTGCGACAGTGGTTACAATTGTTTCTTTACTCATTTGTATACCAGCTGCCTATGCCATAGCAAGGTTTGACTTTAAAGGGAAGAAGATCTTCTTGCTTTCCTTCTTACTTAGTAATGCATTCCCTAAGATGGGGTTATATATTTCTATAGGGATTATCTTCTATAAATTAAATCTGATGGGAACTTTTGCAGGGGTTGTTATCATTCATGTACTGAATTCTTTAATGTTTATGACATGGATTCCATCTAATGCTTTTAGAAGTATCCATAGACAACAAGAAGAATCAGCAAGAGATGTAGGGGCAGGTCCAATTAGAACCTTCTTTAATATTACGCTTCCATTAGCGTTCCCAGGTATTTTGGTAGCATCTGTCTTTACATTCCTTGGTTCATTAGAAGAGGCACAAGGAACCATGTTAGTTGGTTTCCCTCAGTTCAAAACAATGCCAGTAGAGTTATACGGTATTATCATGGAATATCCGATTACAGCAGGGCCAGTATTATCCATTATCTTAATCATTCCAACCATTATTATCTTGGTATGTTTAAGAAAGCACTTAGGAGCAGACAAAATAGCAAAAGGTTATAACATGAAATAGGAAGGGAATCAAAATGAGTAATCAGAACGTGAAATTAAAAATAAGTAATATGAAAAAAGTCTATAAAAATGGTGATGGGGTAGATAACATCAACATTGATGTGTTTGAAGGGGAGTTCTTAACCATGCTTGGACCATCTGGATGTGGGAAGTCTACTATCCTTAGAACCCTTGGTGGCTTTCTAGATATTGATGGTGGAGATATTGAAATCGATGGACAGTCTGTAAAGGATCTTCCACCAGAACAACGTCCGACAGCTATGGTGTTTCAAAGTTATAACCTATGGCCACATATGACTGTCTTTGATAATTTAGCCTTTGGCTTAAAAATAAGAAAAGTACCTAAAGATGTAATTAAGGAAGAAATCACAAAAGCCTTAAAGCTTGTATGTATGGAAGGCTTTGATCGTAAGTATCCAGGGCAACTTTCAGGTGGGCAACAACAACGTGTAGCTATTGCAAGAGCATTATTATTAAAACCATCTGTCCTTCTATTAGACGAACCTTTCTCAGCATTAGATGCTAAGATTCGTTCACAGATGAGAGAAGAGCTTAAGAAGATTCAAGAAGACCTGAATATTACTGTTGTCTTTGTTACTCATGACCAGACAGAGGCAATGGCACTTTCACACCGTATCGTTGTTATGAATAAAGGGAAGGTGGAGCAAATCGGCACACCTACAGAAATCTATGATACACCAGCTACTAAGTACGTGGCATCCTTCATTGGAGAGATGAATTTCTTTGAAAATGGTGATGGTACAACTACAGCGGTTAGACCAGAAGATATTGTGGTTGAAAAAGATGGTGAAGGTGGCGATATCGAAGGCCATATCCGTACCATTATGATCTTAGGACACTATGTAGAGGTTAATATCCAAGTAGGGGATAACGTGGTGAAAACTTACTTATCAAGATCCGTAGCAGACATATTGAAAATCAAAGATAAAGTATCTTTATCCTTCCATAAAAAATGCGTTTATAGCGCGTAATAAAGAAAATACATAGGACAGAAATAAGACTTAAAAAATACATAAATTAAAGCTAACATCTAAGGAGATAATCAAATGAAACTAAGAAAATTAATGTCAATTGTAGGTATATTAGCAATAAGTGGATCTGTATTAGTAGGATGTAGCACAGGCTCATCTTCAGCTGGTGCTAAAGAAGATGATAAGACAGTGACGATCTGGGCAAGTGGTTCAGATAACGTACGTGTTCAATTTGAAAAGCAAATTGAACAATTTAACAAAAGCAATGAAGAAGGCTATGTGGCAGAGCTTCAATTTATTACAGCAGGTACAGGTGCACAAGGGATTGTAGACCGTATTGCAGCTGCAAAAAAGGCAGGTCAAACTAATACAGATTACGACCTTGTTGAATTAGGTGGAGACGAAGTGATGCGTTACCTTGAATTATGTGGGGAAGACGTATTCGTAGAACTTGATCAATCTAAAATCCCTAATATGGAGAACTTACAAATTCCAGCAACTTTTAGAGAAGATTTAGTGCTTCCGTACCGCGGGACAACAGTTGTCCTTGCTTACAACTCAGAGACTGTACCAAATCCACCAACTACAGCGGAAGAACTTTATCAATGGATTAAAGATAATCCAGGTCGCTTTGCCTACAACACACCATCTTCAGGTGGAGCAGGGAGTTCATTTGTAACAACAGCTGTTTATAACTTCCTTGAAGAAGAAGCTTTAACTTCTACAGATGAAAAATACGTAGCTCAGTGGGAACAAGGCTTTAACTTATTAACAGAGCTTCACCCATACCTTTACAAATCATCAGGCAAAGTGGTTTATCCAAACAAAAATCAAGGAACTTTAGATTTACTTGCAAATAAAGAAGTAGATATTATCCCAGCATGGGCAGATATGGCAATTACTCAATATAGAGAAGGTGTGTTACCAAGTACTATCAAGATTGCTCAAATTGAACCTTCATTTACAGGAAGTACAGTAGCATTAGGTATTCCATCTATTGGATCAAACACAGAAGGTGCTTATGCCTTTATGAACTATATGATTAGCCCAGAAGCACAAAATATTGCTCTTGATGCCATGGCAGCTATTCCTGTTATTGATTTTGAGTTATTAGATGAAAATCTTACAAGCATTATTTCTGAACTTAAAATTGATGAATTTAGAATCAAAAGTATTGGTGGTTTAGGTGACCAATTAAATGAAAAATGGGACGTAGAGATTGGGACATTACAATAAGTAGGAGAAGCAGATGAAGAACAATGCATTAAAGAAACTATTACCGTATTTATTTATACTCCCGGCCTTCTCCATTCTGGCTTTGGTTGTTATCTACCCAATTGCAACGGCTCTTGTACGTAGTTTTCAGCTAGATGATGGCACCTATGGATTAGATAATTATGCTTACTTTTTCACCAATGAAATCCAAAGAAACAATATTATTTATACCTTACAAGTGGTTGTTATTACAGTAGTCTTAGCTATAGGGATTGCCTACTTATTAGGACTTTACCTAAGATTTTCAAATACTAGAGTGAGTAAGGCTATAGGTAGCCTGTACTTATTACCACGATTTATACCAGGCTTAGTGGCTGTAAATGGTATGATTACTATCATTAGAGATTCAGGACTACTAAGTAGAATTGCCAATGCTATGGGCTTTGAGCTTCAGTTAGGACTTATGTACAATGCAAAAGGGGTTATCTTGATGAACTTATGGTTCAACATTCCTTTTGCAACCATGCTCCTTACCGCAGCCCTTGCATCTATACCGGACTCCGTTATTGAAGCGGCAAGAGATGCTGGCGCGAAGAAACTACATATTTTATGGAAGATGATTATCCCGCTGACAGTGAAAGATATTTTCATTGCTGCTACCTTTATCTTCATGAGCAATATTGGTTCATTTACTACACCATATCTAATGGATGGCAACTATCCTCAGATGTTAGGGATTAGTCTTTTCTCAGAGTTTAATAAGGGACACTATGAGAGAGCAGCAGCCTTATCTGTTATTATGTTTTTACTATCAGCAGTGTCTGCGGCAGTCTATATCTATACGAATATGAAGGAAAAAGATTGGGAAAAACAAGCATAACACATCATGAGTAGACTAAAGGAGAATTATTTTGACTAAAAATATGACAACAGGATCACCTTATAAGGTGATTCTGTTTTTTTCAATACCACTATTAATCGGTAATTTATTTCAACAACTGTATAGCATGGTAGACACCATTATTATAGGCAGACTTATTGGTGTCAATGAGCTAGCAGCAGTAGGTGCAACAGGTGCACTTAACTATTTGGTTATAGGCTTTGCAACAGGTATGACAGGTGGGTTTGCTGTTGTAACGGCTCAAAAGTATGGGGCAGGAGACAAAGAGGGCGTGAAGAAGACAATAGGGACTTCAGTCATCCTTTGCCTCATTATCAGTATCCTCCTAACCAGCTTAAGTCTGGGAGGGACTAAAGGGTTCCTTAAGATGATGAATATGCCAGAAGATTTGTTTGGTATAGCTTATGAGTATATTGGTGTTATCTTTGCAGGGATTGGAGCAACCATCTACTACAATATGATAGCAGGCATCTTGAGAGCGTTAGGAGATAGTAAGACACCACTCATGTGTCTGGTCTTTTCCTCTGTTCTTAACATTATACTAGACTTAGTCTTTATCATTAACTTTAATATGGGTGTTATGGGAGCAGCCTTAGCAACAGTCCTTGCACAGCTTATTGGTGCTGCGGTTTGTAATGTTTATGCAGTAAGAAAGTACGAGCTTCTACGCTTAAGTAAACAAGATTTTGCCTGCTGTATGGAGGACTCTAAATGGCATTTGAGACTAGGATTACCTATGGCACTCCAGTGCTCCATTACCGCTTTAGGTATGGTCATTCTACAAGGTGCACTTAACATCTATGGTGCAGGGATTATGGCAGCCTATGCCGCAGCAAGTAAGGTAGAAGCACTGGTTACTCAGCCACTGTATGCATTAGGACTAACTATGGAGACTTACTGTGGCCAGAATATAGGAGCAGGACGTATGGACCGTGTCAAAAAAGGCTTTTCTAGCGTGTTGGTACTAGGTATGTGTGCCACAGTCATTGCGGCCATGATTAATATCTTGGGTGGGGAAAGCATGGTCAAACTCTTTATGGAAGATACCAGCCCAGAAGTACTCAAGTATGCCAAAGATTACTTGGTACTTATAGCCATCTTCTACCCAGCTCTTTGTAGCTTATTTATCTTCCGTAGTGGACTTCAAGGTATGGGAGAAGCCATTGTACCCATGATTGGGGGGATTGCAGAGCTAGTGGCAAGAACGGTAGCTTGTGTATTTCTGCCAGCCTTCTTTGGATATATGGGAGTGTATTTTGCAACCCCACTAGCATGGCTATGCGCATTGATTCCACTGATTACAAGGTATATCATCAAGTCTAGACAAGAGACCGGTGGAATAGATCAAATACATGATCATTTAGATGTCATTTAAGCAAATGTAAGAAGTACCTAATCACCTAGACAGAAGCATAATAAACATAAGAAGAGTGCTAAGGTTTATAAACTTTGGCACTCTTCTTCTATCTAGGCCCTTAGTCCCATTCATTGACAAATAAAAAAAGCATGTTATAATAGAGCAAGATGTTCAATAGTAGTTAGATATAGTTTATATAATGTTTGGGATTCACAGGTTATTAGAGATTATACGTATCACGGGATATAATCTGTAATAAGATGTGAATTTTTTTATTTATAAAAAGAAATGATAGGGAGTGGTTGATTGAGTAAACAAAAGTATAATGAGGTAAATCCAGAATTAGTGAACTCGGTGGTATGTGCTATAGATATTTTAGGGTTTTCACAGATGATCTTAGAATCTTGTCAGTATGGATATGGGAATAAGTTGCTTAAGGAAATAAATTATTTAATTAATAAAAATAAGCAGTGTATTATTCCTAATAAATATAGTCAAGGCAAGATAAAGATTTTTACAGATAATATGGTAGTGGCTTATCCTATAAATCATGACGGGCAAGAGGAGTTAGATGAGATTCTCGATAATGTAGCAGAGTATCAGTTTAACTTAGCCGTAGAAGGGTTATTTGTTAGAGGTGGGTTAAGTATGGGGGACTTCTATATTAATGAAGATATTGTTTTTGGTCCTGCACTTCTTGATGCCCATCATGTAGAGAGTCAGGTGGCGTGCTATCCAAGGATTGTGTTAGATGCTCAAACAGTAGAAATGTTGAAAGGCTTTACAAAGGATGATGAGATAGACCTTCAAAACAGCAAGGTTTTGGTTGATAGTGATGGACAATGGTTCTTGAACTATCTTAATACCATCTTTAAGTATTATAAGGAATGCTATACGGCATATGAATTTGAGAAGGTGAAGTATGCTTTGTTAATGCGACATAAGGCAAAGGTGGAAGCAGCGCTAGAAACAAATAAGGGAAATACAAGGGTATGGGATAAATACGTATGGATTGCAGATTATCACAATTATTTTTGTGAGTTGCACTATCCAGGTGAGCAGGAATTACACATTGATTAGGCAAGTGGATGAAGGGGAGTAAATGCTTACATGGAGGGGTCTGTGTACGCAGGTAAAAGAAAAAGGTGTAGGATAAGACTTAGTAATCTTATCCTACACCTTTTATTGTATCTCTAGGTTTCTAGATAGAAATATGATAACGCTCCTTAGAAACTTGACGATAGTGTTCTACTAAGTGGGTATGGCCTTCAAATTGAAGAAGTGAGATACACAGTTTCATATTTTCTTCGTAACCTTCTTGTCCAAGTTTTAATAAGGCTACAGCCTTACGTGCAAGCAGTGTATGAGCATAATAGGTCGTTTGCGCCTTGCGTGTCAGTTCTATTCCTTTATCTGCATAGTGTAAGGACTGCTTGTAGTCGCCTATAGCAAAGAAGTTATAGGAAAGTAGTCCATGAGCTTTAATACGAAGCTTTGAAGACAGCGTTGAGTCTGGCATAGATAGCAAGTGTAAGAGAATGGCAATACTTTCATCTGTTTTATTAAGGTCTAGATAGTTGGCTGCTATTAAATAGAGGAGGCGTAACTCAATCTCACTAAAGCATAGTTTAGATAGCTTATCAAAAGATATTTCAGGCTGAGTACATCTTAAACCTTTTAAGAGTAAATCTGTAGAGATATCCATTTGGTTACTATCGGTGCTGGCTTTAATTCCTTCTAATAAGTAGCGTAATTGATCGCTTTCAATAGGAAGGAGTAAGTTACTGGTATCAGCAGACATATTGATAAATGCAATGGATTCATCGCAGAAGGTAACAATCTCTTCAGTGTTCATAGTCGCCATGATAGGATCTAGTTGATTATAGATATTCTTTAAAGGTTCATCCCAGCAATATTCTAAAAAAATCTGTAATAAATCCACCTTATATGCCGATGAAAGTAGTAGAAGGGTATCTAACTTGGGAAGTACTAAGCCTTGTTCAATACGTCTGATGGTATCAACATTAACGCCTGTTTGTTCAGATACAGTGAGTTGAGTAATTTTATTTTGCTTACGTAAAGTGCTAATTTTTTTGCCAAAAGAAGTTAATTGTAAAGAATAAAACAAGATAGTGTCCTCCTAATATAATAAAATGGTCAAAAAACCAAGAATGAATTCGGGTTTATTTATGTCACCAAAAGTAGTATACTACAAGAAAGGGGAGATAATATGAACAAAAGACGTCATATTTATCAATTTATGCTATTTATGTTATTCGTGGTCTTATTAAATACTTCATACGGGAATGAAGATAAAGATTTTGTAGTACCACGCCAAGGGAATATAAACACGAGTGCTTGTCCAAATGTATCGGAACAAAATGCCTAGTCAATATGCCTAGGCATTTTTTAGTGTAAAAAAATTCCTTTTGTTATACGATATGTAATTAGATTTAAGAAAAATAGGGGAATATAGTACCAGTAATGAGTTTGTCTGCTATCCAAAGAGTGGCGTAGATGGAGATAACTACAAGGCTACATTTGAGTTTCTGACAAATTATGCTATAATAGTACGGATTACAAAGTATATATTATAAAAGATTTTAGAGGAGTAGGAATTATGTCAGAACCAATTTTAGTCATTATGGCAGCAGGTATGGGGAGTCGCTATGGTGGACTTAAACAAATCGATCCAGTAGGGTCACATGGAGAGCTTATTATTGATTTTTCTATCTATGATGCGATCCAAGCTGGATTTAAGAAGGTTGTCTTTATTATTAAAAGGGCTAATGAAGCAGACTTCAAACAAGCTATTGGAGACCGTATTGCTAAGATGATAGAGGTAGAGTATGTGTACCAAGAGCTTGATAAGTTACCAGAAGGCTATGAAGTGCCGGGAGAGCGCATCAAACCTTGGGGTACAGGTCATGCTATTCTTTGTTGTAAAGAAGTAGTAGATCAACCTTTTGCAGTTATCAATGCAGATGATTACTATGGTCAAGAAGCTTTTAAAGCCATTTATGACTTCTTAAAAGTAGCACAAGATGACAATAAATATCGTTATGCTATGGTAGGGTATACATTAAAGAATACCTTAACAGAAAATGGTCATGTAGCACGTGGAATTTGTGAACTTACTCAAGAAGCTAAGCTTGCTTCTATTTGTGAGCGTACTCACATTGCACATCACGAGGGAGAAGTGCAATTTTTAGAGGGAGAAACTTGGACACCTGTAAGTGAAGAAAGTATTGTATCTATGAATTTATGGGGCTTTACACCAAGTATCTTTGAAGCTCTAGAAGCTCAATTTGTACCATTTTTAGATCAAGCAATCCAAGCGAATCCACTTAAGGCTGAGTTCTTCTTGCCATCTGTAGTAGATACTCTAATCCAAGGGGATAAAGCAAGTGTAGATGTGCTTCATTCTAAAGATAAATGGTATGGGGTAACTTACAAAGAAGATAAACCAGCTGTTGTACAAGCTATTCAAGGCTTACAAAATGCTGGTGTTTACCCAGAAAATATCTGGAAATAAATAATGATTTATAAGAAAAAAAGCAGTGGAGCCTTTAGAAGGCCTCCACTGCTTTTTTTGTTGCTCTATAGATAAGTACAAGGATACTTATAAGGATAATGCTAACACACACACCTAGAACATCCTTGCCCATATCAATCCATTCAAAGGCTCTACCATCTGAACTAAGTTGTATAATCTCATCTACCAAAGCAGTAATCATACCTAGAATCAGAGTAATGCAAGTAGCACGACGCAAAGAAATTTGTTGGAATAGAAAGCTCCCCATTGAAATCAATCCCAGCAAAAAGAAGAGACCAAAATGAGCTAAAGCACGTATCTCACTATTAGTTGGTGTCTTCATAGATTCTGAAAGTCCTGTTTGTTCAATAACTGTGGCGACAGACTGAGTCACTTGCTTACTAAGGGTGTTAGAGGTAGGCGCATCTTGTAATGAGAAACGAAAGATCAATAATATTGCACAGGCAATTAAGATACCACATGCAATAGAACGGCATTTCATCATGCAGAAACCTCCTAAACATAAGTTGTATTATAGTATAATAACATAAAACTAAATAAAACTTAACGTATATACTTATATGTAAAACAAAATATAATTAAAATTTAAATAACTATAAAATTTAATCAGGAGGAAATTGAAATAGAAAAAATGATGCTTACTATGGTTATTATGAAGTATAGAATAAAATGATAAAAGACATTATGAATAATAGACTGTCTATAGTGTTTTTTACTTTATAATAAATGCTTAGATGTAAATTTTACTAAATATATTTACTACACTCTTGACAACAAAATCAAACTATATAATGATTTAATGTGAAAAGGGGGGGACAAGAGTATGAGGAAAATATTGATAAGTGTAACTGTCAGTATCATTATTCTATTAGGTACCCTCTTTATGGGACAAACATTGCCTTATGCAAAGGACCCATTAAGAACAGAACATATAGGTGAGTTTTCTAAGGGCTGGCTATTAACGATAGAAGGAAGTCCATTGGGTAAAATTATAGATTTACCTTACGATGTCCATGAAAATGAGGCAAATCAAAAAATAACCATACAAAAAAGGCTGCCCCTTGAAAATTTTTCTAATCCAACGTTAAGAATAGGTGCGTCTTACTTAAAGTTTAGAGTATTTTTAGAGGATGAGTTGATCTATCAATTTGATTCTCTAGAATCTATTAATCATGGGAAGGCAGTAGGTAATGCTTGTTTTATTGTAGATTTGCCACAGGATTGTTTTGGAAAAGAAGTAAAAATTGAATTTGAATCACCAGGTAAGCAGACTGTAGATGTATTATATAAAATAGAATTTGGTACAAGGGACTATAATGTTTTAGTGCTATATAGTTTGAGTAGTGTAGAAATGATGATTGCTTTTTCACTTCTACTCCTGGCTTTATTAATATCAACCCTTGTTGTTTTAGTAAATCTTAAATATAAAATAGGTTATCAAGATATCTATTTAGTTGGACTGATTTTGTGTGTTGTGATATGGATTATAGGTCAGAGCCAAGGTTACTTATTTATCTATAATAATTTTGCATTTAATTATTACATTCAATTAAATATTTTATTTGTATCACCTATTTTAATGTATAGATATATTTATCATCGTTACAATATGGAATATAAGCAAATTATTTTATGGTTAGCAGATATTCACTTAGGATGCTGGGCGCTGATTTTAATTATGCAGTTATTTGATATGATAGATTTAAATACGGTACAAAGAGGTTATACCCTATTCTTTTGTATTACCTTATTTACTTGTATGGGAGTAGTGATTAAGGAAGTTAATAAAAATAGAAAATACTTAATAGGTATACTTGGAGTATTTATTTTAATCATCCTTATCAATATATTTAAAAAGGATGTAGACTCCATACGTATAAGCATGAACACAATGGTCTTGGCCATTATATTTTTGGAAGGTGTTATTATTGTTAAGATTATTAATAGTTTGGTTAAACTATTAGAAACTAAAAATGATAATAGAGTTTTAAAGGTACAATTAGATGCTCAATTACAACATTATTTATTGTTGGAACAAAAGTATACGAGCTATAAGAAACTTCAACATGATACGAAGAATCATTGGAAAGTGGTGAATCAATTAGCCTGTGAAAACAAGATTGGAGAAGTTCAGCACTATACGTCCCTAATGGTGGAAGAGATAGAAGAGCAGAAGCAGAAAGTTGTTGATACTGGGAATTATATTTTAGATGCTATTCTTACAGAAAAGTTTTATATTGCTAATTCCCTAGGGATTAAAGTAACACATGAAATTTTTATTAAAAAGAATATAGCTATTGATTTATTAGATTGGTGTAGCATATATGGCAATGCCCTTGATAATGCAATAGAGGCATGTAAAAAGGTAGATGATTTGAGATGGATTAATATTAAAATCTACTATAAAGAAGGGCAACTTATATGTAAGATCAGTAATGCGATTAACACTAGCTTGCCTATTGATATGAATTATAAAACAACAAAAGAAAATAAAGAGATACATGGATTTGGACTAAAAAATATAAAGAAATCCGTAGAAAAGTATGGTGGAGAGTTACAGATTAGTCATACAAGAGAGGTGTTTGAAATCGCATTTGTTTTGTTTGAAGTCTAGAATAGAGGAGTTACGACAGCGTGTTCAATATTTGTGTATGTGATGATGAAGAGCTTTTCTTAAATAATTTGTGCATCAAATTAGAGAAGATGGCAGTTAAAAATAATATAGAGATTAATATTCATAAGTATTTTAGTAGCGATCAAATTTTATTTGATATTGAGACATTAAGTGAAAAGATAGATTGTTTCTTTTTAGATGTACTCATTGATAATAGAACAGGTGTAGAAATAGCAAATCATCTAAGAATGAAAGGTTCTAATGCACCGGTAGTATTCTTAACAGTTAGTAAAGAGCATGTTTTTGATGCCTTAGAGATTATGCCACTTCATTATTTAATCAAACAAGAAGTTCAAGATGAAAAGATTGAGGAAATTTTGCTTAAAGCAACTCAAATCGTTGGTAAATATAAGGCTGCAAAGTTCTTTTATAAAGTTGGGCATGAATTAAGAAGTATAGATATAGAGAAGATTATGTATTTTGAAGTGCTTAAGAGAATAGTTATTATTCATACTTTAAATGGAGAGGCAGGAAGATTTTATTCTACTTTAGAAATGGTAGAAAAGCAGCTAGATAATAAGCAGTTTGTTAGAATACATAGGTCTTACTTGTGTAATCTATTTTATATAGATAAGGTTCAAAATAAACAGGTTATTTTTAGAGATAGAACGAGCTTGCCTATAGGAAGTAAATATACAAAGGCTTTAAAAGCCGAATATACCCAGTATATGTTAAGAAACCTGTAGAAATAGATTGTTTGGAACAAAAATAAGATGATTTGCAACAAAAACTTATCAAGTAACTCGCGCCAATGTTATAATCATAAAAAGCTTAATAAACACCTTTCAACATAACCCCATATGATAGTGATAAATGCTAAAAATAACTTGCAAAAGTCTCCACAGGTGTTTGTTAAGCTCTCCCCTAATATAAACTAGGGATAAGATTATATAAAAGAGATGAGGATAATTCAACATATAAACTGGAAATAAAATGAGGAATATAAAATATGACAGATAGAGCAATTTATCATAAGATGATAGAAATAGTGGACAAACTGGATAGAATTAATCAGTATCAAAGTATTGATGGATTCATAAGGGATTTAGAATATCATGTAGACCAATTAGATTATTTTTATAATGTATTAACATCTAAAGGGAGCGGTGACCCATCTACAACATTTTATCTTCCAAAGCACATTCCAAATGAACATCAAGTTGCTTATTTCAATTTGACAAGAGGCTTTCCAAAAGAACTTTATGGAGGGCATTGGTGCTATGTGTATAAACGTTTGAAAACCAAGTTACTCGTAATCCCTATGACATCTGTTAAAGAAGATTCCGCAGAGATTGATCCAGAATTTGAATTAGATATTAAAATAAAAGAATTTAAAAATAGTAATCTTGCTAGATTACAGCTAAGTGATATGCGTACTATTGATATTCAGCGTCTATATATAAAAAAAGGTTTTTATGATGTAGAAACCAAAAGAGAAGATATTATAGCGCATATGAAGAACTTCTTACTATAAGATATAACGTCGAATTGTAGAAAAATCAAATAATATGCGAAGCAGCTATTTTGTGGGTTGTACCCCATAAAATAGCTGCTTATTTTATGTTATCCCCAAAATCTGGGGAAAAAAAGCTTAAAATTGGGGATAAACTTAAATGGTGGTTGAAAACAATATTTAAATCTGGGGATAACCTGTGAATAATAGGGAAAACTTGTCTACAGCATTTTCTATAAATTATGCATAAACGACAGAAAAGGATAAAGTATGAACTCTAGGATTTTCTTATATTACAATCTGATTAAAAAATCTTGAACAAACCGAAATTCAATTGTCTTTTAAGGAAGTATCTTATAGAATAGAAAATAGTGGTAGAGTATACTGTTAGTTAATATTATGTGCAAGGAAATATAAGGAGGCTATTTAGATGAGAAAACATTATTCTAAATTACTTTTGACTTTTTCACTTGTAGGCATTATGTCTGTAAATGTGTTTGGTGCAGTAACATTTACAGATGTTAAAGAAAATCATTGGGCCTATACAGCGATGAGTTATATGCAAGATAAAGGTTATATGACCAAAAATAGTAGTGGGGAATTTGCACCGACACAAGAAGTTACTTATTTTGAAGTAGCAGAGGTGCTAGCAAAAGCGACAGGTTATCAAGATGAACTTGTTATTAAAGATATGGATCCAACTTTGAAAAAGCAAATCGCAGAGAATTATGAAGCAAAAAAACCATTACTGAAGACATATATGGATAAATACAGTGCATGGGAAACAAGATGTAATGAAGAAATTGCCTATTTACTTGGTCGTGGCTACTTAAAAGAAGAAGACTTAAGTCGTTTTATGATTAAAAGTGCAGATGGTAAAGAATTTAAAAATACTTTAACAAAGCAAGATCTTGCAGCGTTCTTAGTACGTGTAATTGGTAAGGAAGTAACTGCAAAAGAGAAATATACAGGTAAAACAAAGTTTACAGATAATGACCTTATTCGTGAGGAGAATAGACCTCATGTAGCTTATTTAAGTGAAATTGGCCTTTTAAATGGGGATGCTAAAGGCAATATGGGAGCAAATACAAAGGTAACAAGAGCCCTTTGTGCCCAAATGACTTACAGTGCTTTAGTCTATAAAGAGAAATTAGACAAAGAAGAAGCAGCGAATAAGCCACAAACAAAACCAGAAGACAATACATCAAGTACAACACCAGATGCAGCAGCTATTAAAGGGAAAATCAATAAAGTTGTACCTAAAAATAATGCAGCAAACGAGAATTATGTCCTTTTAGAAGTAAACGGTAAAACAACTTTCTATACAGCTAATCCAAGCACAAAAGTGACTAATGCAAGTGGACAAGTTGTAGACTTCTCAAAAGTAACAGTAGGTGAGAATGTAGCTGTAACCGTTGCAAAAGAAAATGGTATTGAACTTATCAAAACCATTCAATTATTAGATAACACAACAGGTGGAACAACAACGACACCAGATACAAATGATAAAGACGACACAACAGAAAATACAGAAACCATGAGATACTTAGGCGATGTTGAAAATATTGGACGTAGTGGATCTATTTCTGTATCTACTAATGCTGGTATTGTGACCTATCGTTTGGCAGATGAATACAGTATTGTTGAAGGTACTGAAACTTTAACACTAGAAGATCTATCTGTAGGTGATCGCGTACGTATTTACATAGAAGATAATAAAATTGTTAAGGTTAACATTTTGGCACGTGCCCAAGTGAATGAAACAGAAGCTGAGTTTGTACGCATTGCAAATCGAGTGACAAGTTATAGCTTAACCATAGCAGATGGCACAAAAGAATCTATACTAGAAGTGGACTTAGCTGCAGATATTACACGTAATGGTAAAGTAGCTAACGTACAAGACTTACGTATGGGTGATACATTAAAACTTGAGATGGATGGTGGTGTGGTTACATCTATTGAAGCAACAGGAGAAGAAAGTAGCTTCGTTGGGACTGTAGAAAGTGTTATTTTATCAAGCACACCACAGATTGCTATCAAAACAAAAAATGATCTTAAAATTATTAACATCACAAAGAACACAGATATCTACGATGCAACATCTAGAAAAGATATTACAGTACGTGATATCTTATTAAATGCTAGAGTAGAAGTTATTGCAGATAGCAGTGAAGCACTATCTATTGTTGTTAAAGAAGTACCTACAGAAATGGTTTATACAGGAACAGTAGAAAATGTAGGTCCATCAGCTAAATACATAGATGTACTTGTTGACTATGATGAACTCACAGGAGAATCCAAAGTACTTAAACGTATTGAGATTCCAACACAAGTAGAGGTTATTGTAGAGGGTCAAGCAAGCTACAGAAATCAAATCAAAAAAGGGAATAAGGTAGAAGTTACTTATAACTATAACAATCTTAGTTACCCAGAAATAATAGAAGTAATCAAAAAATAGTTGAAGACATAGGAAAAAGGGGCTGTTATATACAGTCCCTTTTTCCTATGTAGCGTAAATGAATGGACGTACCATACATGACACTTTTAGAATGTGATAAGGAACAAAACTTCTCTTCTATACGTCTAAATTTATAGGATAGCCCCGAGTTAATCTTAAATCTTCTATTTTCCTTACCTCCGCAGCACATGGCAATTTAAGGTAGTAAAATCATGAAGGAAAGTGAATCTAATGTGACAACTTCCTTGAAAGTTAGCTTGCCGTCTCTTATTTGTTATCTCTGTGGTAAAAGCGGAATATTTTAGGGATAAGGCTTAGAAAGTATCGAAGGAGCTGTGTGTGATAGCTCCAAGAACTGCCTTTGAATAGACTTTTTATTCTTTTCTACCTGTGCAGCACATGGAAATTTAAGGTAGTAAAATCATGAAGGAAAGTGAATCTAATATGGAAACTTCCTTGAAAGTTAGCTTGCCATCTCTTATTTGTTGCCTCTGTGGTAAAAGCGGAATATTTTAGGGATAAGGCCTAGAAAGCATTGAAGGAGTTGTGTGTGATGGCTCCTAGAGCTACTTTTGAATAGAATTTTTATTCTTTTCTACCTGTGTAGCACATGGAAATTTAAGGTAGTAAAATCATGAAGGAAAGTGAATCTAATATGGAAACTTCCTTGAAAGTTAGCTTGCCATCTCTTATTTGTTGCCTCTGTGGTAAAAGCGGAATATTTTAGGGATAAGGCCTAGAAAGCATTGAAGGAGCTGTGTGTGATGGCTCCTAGAGCTACTTTTGAATGAGTGTTTAGAGTACCTTAGTGAAGATGCATTCATAGGTTTTAGTGAGACTGTCTGAGCGTAGCGAGTTTCGAACGTTTATGAATGTATCAAGCTTAGATACTCTTAATAGGAGTGAGCAGTAGCAAAAGGAGTACTCACACACAACTCCTACCCTTACATACGCCCTTTCCCTTAAATTTCCCTCCAAAATTCTTTGATTTACCCCAAACAAACTGTTATCATTGTAGATAAAGGGGGATTTTTGTAACATGCTAATCACAGGAGGTATATCATATGAAACTCAGCAAAAAATCAAAAACAATTTATTTATCTAGTTCCAAGAGACGACGTTCGAAAGTAACGCCGAAAGGACTAGGACTAGGTATTGTGGGAGCCGGTATTATATTAGGAGTAGCCTTTGGATTCCTTCCAAATGCTTATCAAGTAAGCGTAGGCGGAGAGGTTATTGGCGTTGTAAGCAAGAAAGAATACATAGATACAGCACTTCAAACAGTAGAAAAACAATTAGAAACTAAGTATAAGACAGATGTTGAAATAGAAGGCTTAGATGATCTTAAACGTGTACATGCCAAGAAGAAAGACATGATTGATCCAAATAACTTACCAACATATTTAAGAGAGAATATGGATGTAACAATCAAATTCCAAAAGTTGATTGTGGATGGTAAAGAAGTAGCTATTATCGAGTCACCAGCAACATTAGACGAATTAAAAGATGAACTCAAACAGGTTTATTTTAAAGATAAAGAAGTAAATGCCAAGTTTACAAATGATGTAAAGCTAGAAGAAGTATATACAACAGAAGACAAACTTGTAGATATGGAAACGTTAGTGGATTTATGTAAGAAGCGTCAAAGAGAAGAAGTAACTTATACAGTTCAGCAAGGTGATAGCCTTTGGGGTATTGCTAGCAAGTTTAACTTAACAGTTGATGACTTAATAGGTTCTAATGAAGGTTTAACAACAAATCTTAAAATAGGGCAAGAAATCAAAGCTAATGTACGTGTGCCTGTACTTGGGATGGAGATTGTAAAGGAAGAACCGAAAGAAGAATCAAAAGAAGAAGTGAAAGAAACTCCTTAATTTTTCCTTTTTACTTCATATGGGCTATTTGATATCATATAAATAAAGTATTACAGATGGTAGTCATCGGAAAGATATAGAAAGGCAGGGGAATAAAGTGGTACAAACGATTGCAGTTATAGAAGATGAACAAGCTATTTCCGACATTATTAAATATAATTTAGAGAAGGAAGGCTACAAAGTATGTGTAGCCTATGATGGAGAAGCTGGCATAAAGCTTATTGAATCTATTGACCCAGACCTTATTATACTAGACATTATGATGCCTAAAATGGATGGCCTAGAAGTATGTAGAAGAGTAAGAATGACAAAGGAAACACCAATTATTATGCTTACAGCACGCGCAGAAGAATTAGATAAGGTATTAGGCTTAGAGTTAGGGGCAGATGATTACATGACTAAGCCTTTTGGTATGCGTGAACTTGTAGCAAGAGTTAAAGCTAACTTAAGAAGAGGTGGCTTTGTAAGTGATGAGGTAGCAGTAGAGTCTAATCTTGTACAAGAAGATAGCTTAGCGATAGACCTTAGTAAATACGAAGTAACCAAAAATGGAACAGTAGTAGACTTAACACTTAGAGAATATGAACTTCTTAGATTCTTAGCAACTCAAAAAGGTAAAGTCTTTTCTCGTGAGGCACTCCTTGAAAAAGTATGGGGATACGAATATTATGGAGATGTACGTACGGTAGATGTAACGGTGAGAAGGCTAAGAGAGAAGATAGAAGATGACCCATCTAAAGCAGCTTTTGTACTTACAAAGCGTGGAGTAGGTTATTACTTCAGAGGTTAGTTTATGAAGACGAGTATACAGTGGAAGATCGTAACGATCTATTTAAGTCTTGTTCTCGTTATTATGGTAGTGAGTGGAACACTCATTATCTATGATATCGAGAACACTTATTATGAAAAATTAAAGAATGAGTTAGTAGATGCAGCAGAGATGATAGAAACACGTCTGGCTGTAGAGACGGACGAGCAGCTAGAAGAAAGTATTGACGAAGTAGAAAAGACCCTTTCAATGTTGGTGGCCCTTAATAAGCATGATATTTATATCTTAGATGCTACGGGACACCTTTTATTAGGTTCTACGTCTAAGTATGCTATAGGACAATTAGTTCCATCTAAGCAGGTTATTCCCAAGGTAATTGATAAGAAACAAGCTGTCACTTTGGATTGGCCCAACTTTGCAAGCCAAGATGGGGGACCAGAATATGTAGAACATGCTAGGCCTATTATGGATAGAAATACAGGAGATCTTTTAGCTATTATTTATGTAATGGCAGATGCATCAGATATTTATAACAATGTGTTTAATGCCATGAAGACAATTAGTTTGGCATCTATGGTAGCCATGGCAATTGCAGCTTTATTTAGTGCTATATTTGCAAGGATGATAACAGTACCTATCAAGCAACTTACCAAGAGTTCTAAGCAACTTGCGGAAGGTTCATTTAGCCGTATCCCTATTTATTCAACAGATGAGATAGGCCAGTTGACACAAAGTTTCAACTATATGGCAACAGAGCTTAGTCGTACGATGGGAGCAATCTCTAGTGAAAAGAGTAAGTTAGAAAAGATTCTTCAAAATATGGCAGATGGCGTTATGGCCTTTAATAGACAAGGCGTGCTTATTCATGCCAATCCTGTTTGTTCAGAAATCTTAGGAGAGAATCGTATCGATCATCGCTTTGATTTTATTTTCCCTAAGTTTGGTGTAGATGTATCTTTTGATCAATTAATGAAAAATGAAGAACGTGAAAACATCAAAGCAGACGAAGGCATTATGATGGAGATAGAAGAGCGCTATTATAATCTCCACTTCGCACCTTATTCCAATAGTTTAGGTGAAAGTGAAGGGCTTGTTGTAGTTATGCAAGATGTAACAAATCAGCAAAAGTTAGACCAAATGCGTAAAGAGTTCGTAGCAAATGTGTCTCATGAGTTACGTACACCTCTTACTACAGTTAAGAGTTATACGGAGACCCTCTTAGATGGGGCCATTGATGACCGTGAGATTGCTGTACAATTCTTACGGGTTATGGAAAAAGAAGCAGATCGTATGACCAACTTAGTCAAAGACCTTCTAGAACTTTCACGTATTGATAACAAACAAATGCAACTGGATTTAAGAGCCATTGATTTTAGGTCTATTGTTGAAGATACTTTAGAAGCACAAAAGATTCATATAGAAAAGAAAGGGCATCGCTTAATTTATGAAGCAAACCCAGAACTAGATTATATAATGATGGGAGATAGTGCTAGAATCAGACAGATCCTTCACAATATACTATCCAATGCAATAAAATATAGTATAGATGCTGGTACCATTACGGTTAAACTCTATAAAAATAAAGATTGGATTACTTTGCAAGTGCAAGATACAGGTATTGGAATCGCTAAACCGGATTTAGCGCGTATTTTTGAACGTTTCTTCCGTGTAGATAAGGCAAGATCTAGAAGTCAAGGCGGTACAGGTTTAGGACTATCAATCGTAAAAGAGATGGTAGAGCTTCATGATGGAACCATTCATATTACGAGTAAAGTAGGAAAAGGGACAACAGTTACCGTGCAATTTAAACCATACACAAGTTAAAAATTACTTGTAAGGCAAACGTTATTAAATTGTAACATAATTGTAAAATAAATATTGTATAATATAGGAAGGAAAACTATAAGTACAATAAATTCAAGAAAGGGGGTTCCACATGAATAAGATGAAATATATTACAAGTATACTAGTTTTAGGAGCAACACTTATGGCGCCAACAGCATTGATGGCATCAGAAGTAAAAGCTGATACAACTAAAAATGTGAACACAACTGCAACAAATGAAGTAGCTATTGTTAAAGAGGGTTCACAAACAAGTACGTCATCCGCTATTACCTTTAAAAAAGATGAATATGTGAGAATCACCCAGTCCCTTAACAAAGAGAAGATCCAGACTTTTGATAGTCAGATTAACATCATGGGTGAAGCGCGCACAGGTACAAAAATTGAGATTATTGTCTATACAGGTGAAAAGATGGATACTCCAGCTCCAACCGAGACAAATAGTTATAAAGTGTACAAAGTGAAAGAAGTCGGTGCAACTAAGATGTTTAGTCAGCTTATTGACCTTTCTGAAGGAACAAATCATGTCATCATCAAATACACTTATGAGCCAGATGATAAAAGAGGCAGTCAGTCTATAATCATTGAGAGAAAAACAGAAGTGGAAAAAGAAAAGATTAAAACTTTTATTGCAGATGATGCAAGTGGCATTCTAGGGAAAATTAATGAGCCTGCGGCTAAAACAACACCAGCAGTTGTAACTAAAGAATGATGGTGAGACAATGGATAAAGGCAAAGAGCATATCAAACTGATTTTACTAAGTTGCCTTATTGTTGCAACAGTTATACAGACAGCGCTATTATGGCTTGGCAGTATGTCAAGCCATAATTTTTTAAAGAAAAATATGGACTATGAACCTATTATGCCTATGAATATCTGGGTTGTTGAAGCTGGGAACAACGATACAGGTCTTTCAAATTCTTTAGCTTTTTATCTAGGTGATACAACAGGAAATGAGAAAAAGGATTACAAGAGGCTTATAAGTGAGTTCAAAAAGGTAGTCTATGAATATGAAGAAGAGAAATCTCTTACAAAGTTAGAGGGTATACCATGGGGTAAGCTCTTAAGTATGCCAAGCATTGTACTTGAGTATGAGATTCCTTTAGGACTAGATAGTATTAGTGGAATAAGTGGTATAAGTTCATTGGTAGATAAGATCGATTATGTCTTTATGTATTCTAAGAATAAGTTCCAAAAAGAAGCAAGTTTATGCCTAGTCAATTCCAAGGAAGACTATTATTATGAACTGAGTGTAATAGGTAATTTTCAAGATATTGAAAAGGTATATGGAGCAGTTACAGAAGATGATTTAACTAAGAACATTACAACTTACCAACCAAGTGCTACAATAGAAAATTTACAAATAAAAGGCAATGTCTTCCTACCTACTAGTAGTCAGGAGACATTAGTCACTTATCCGATATTAAACATTTATAACCCTATTGATTTAACAAAAGAAGAAGGCGAACAAGTTTTAGAAACTAGGATTAATGATTTCTTTATAAGTCCTCTGGTTAAAGAAAAGGATATCTATGAAGATGGATCGGTTGTTTATACTGAGCCTAAAAAGACTATTGTAACTTATAATCCTTTAGGTACTATTGAGTATTTAAACTTAGATCCTAAGCAAACTCAAAATGTAACCAATCTCCTTCAAGGTTATAATAAGGTTTTAGATTTTATAGAGGAAGCTGAATGTGTTTCTAAGCAGACAGCAGAAAATCTTTATTTATCTAATATTGTTCAAGAAGGACAAAAAATTACGTATTACTTTGATTTAAGCCATAATGGATACCGAATTCAAATGGAAGACAGTTTGAAGAAGCAATTAGGGATTACTTCTTATTTAGAAGTATCCATTAAAGGCAATGATTTTGTGAGTATGAAGGTATGTACATTAGAGATTTATTCTGATTGGCAGACTCAAACATTCAAATCTCATTACTTAGAACCAATGGATAATATGTATAGCTTATTAATGGAACAAGGCATAGAAGACTTTACATTAGATCGGTTAGAACTTGTCTATTTAGTGAAAGATTTCAAGCATCCAATTGAGCTCGCTTGGGGCGTTATTTATAAACAAAGGTGGTATTATCCATAATAAGGCAAAGTGTAATGCTTCACTTTGCCTTATATTTATGATAGGATAGGGAAGTTGTTACCTATCCTATAAAGGGTGCAGGGGAAGTATTCCCTAACTTTTTATAGTATATAAAGTGAGGAGTGGCACGGAAATATGAGATGGGATAAGGCGTTAAATTTATTAATTGCTATTTTTTTATGCCTCAATATTGTCTTAGCATGGATTAATTATGAAAAGCTAGTTGTAACGTATCAAGTATCTGATGATCGTCTAGATACGATTACCTCTATTTTAAAAAAGAATAATATAAAAGTTGATGCTAAGCTACCTCGAGTATTTTCGCCAAAATCGTCCATTTGGTTAGAGCCTGTGCAGATTACTTCTGCCATACGTGATGGCGTGGTAAGTAATGTATTTGGAGAAGACCGTTCTTTGATTACCATTACAAAAGATGCTTATGATGTGAAATATGGGAGAAATGCACTTGTGTACAGTAAGCAAGAAGAAGAACTTAAGTTTTCTAAAGAACGTATTAGCTACCATCATAAAGGGATTGAAAATGAGGGCAATGCCTTGAGCGAGAAGGAAGCTTTGAAGCTAGCTAGGAGGTTCGTAGAGAACTTAGAAATGGAGAATTATTTCCAAGATGTAAAAATTGAGTCTAGAAGTGAGTCATATGGATGGGATATAACATATTATGAAGTATATAAAGGTTTACCTGTTTTTGACAGTTATATCAAATTAAGGGTATCTGAGGGCGGCGTGTTTGATGCTGAGGTCAGGTGCCTGGTCATTACAGATAAAGTAGGCCAGCTTAAACCTTTATATCCTATTGACGAAGTCCTTTTTGGACTGCAAGAACTTAATCTGGATCAAACGGAACGAATAGTTGAATCTGTTGAACTTGGCTATAGGCTAGATAATATCGAAGGAATGCATATTTTAGCCGAAGAAGCAGTTCCAATGTATAAAATTCAAATGAAGGGTTTAACAACACCGATATTTGTCAATGCTTATACAAATACCTATGAAGAAATACTTTTTATTTCCCAGTATTGATGGTATAATGGAAAATGACTGATTTTGAGGCGTTATAAGGCCATGTTGCAATAGATACAACAAAAGTAAAATAGTAAAGAATAAATACAAATTAAGAGGTGTTTAGGTTGAGCAAGCTATGTATACGAGGTGGTAAACGCCTAACCGGAGATGTAGTAATTAGTGGAGCTAAAAATGCAGCAGTGGCCATACTACCAGCTGCGCTTTTAGTGGATGGAACATGTGAAATTGAAAACTTACCATATATTAATGATGTTATTTTATTAACAGATGCAATGAAATCTTTAGGAGCAATTGCTGAATTTGAAGATAAGCATACTGTTAATGTAGATGCAACAACCGTATACAGTTATTGTGCTACAGATGAGTGTATTGGTAAAATGAGAGCTTCTTATTATTTAATTGGAGCACTCCTTGGACGTTTTGGTAAAGCAAAAGTTGCAATGCCAGGCGGATGTAATTTTGGTAAAAGACCAATTGATCAGCATATTAAAGGTTTTGAAGCACTTGGTGCAACAGTAACCATACAAGAAGATACAATTTATGCAGTAGCAGATAAATTAGTAGGAACACATATTTACCTTGATGTAGTAAGCGTAGGTGCTACGATTAACATCATGTTAGCAGCAGTCTTAGCAGAAGGGACAACTACTATTGAGAATGCAGCTAAAGAGCCTCACATCGTAGATGTGGCCAACTTCCTCAATATGATGGGAGCAAGCATCAAAGGTGCAGGTACAGATGTTATCCGTGTCAAAGGTGTACCTAAGTTACAAGGTGGAAAATACTCTATTATCCCAGACCAAATAGAAGCAGGCACTTATATGATGGCAGCAGCTATTACTGGTGGGGATGTATATGTACGTAACATTATCCCAGAGCATATGGAATCAGTATCTCTCAAAATGCGTGAGATGGGTGTTGAAATTGAAGAAGGAGACGACTACATTCATGTAGCTGCAGGTAAAGATCTTATTGCAACAAATGTTAAAACTTTACCTCATCCAGGTTTCCCAACAGACCTTCAACCACAGATGACAGTACTATTAAGTACAGCAATGGGTAAGAGTACTATGCTTGAAAGTGTGTTTGAAAACAGATTCCAATATATTGAACAACTCAATCATATGGGAACTAAGATTAACGTAGTAAACGGAAACAAAGCTGAAATCGAAGGCGTAAGTCATCTAAAAGGCAGCGATCTTATTGCAACAGACTTACGTGCAGGTGCTTGTATGATTTTAGCGGGGCTAAAAGCAGATGGTGAAACTTATATCGATGATATCAAATACATTGATAGAGGATACGAATCAGTAGAAGATAAATTAAGAGCACTTGGGGCAGATGTCTCAAGAGTGTAAAGAAAAGCAATTCAGGTTATAAAACCTGAGTTGCTTTTTTGTATTTTCATAACAGAATATAAGCTATCGATAACAGTTATAATACTTATAGAGCATTATTTGTTAAGATAAAAACAGAGAAAATCTTGCAGAAGGCTATAGGAGGCACATTTAATATGAAACAGTCAACAATCATTGAAAATAAGAAAAAATATGATTCCTACTTTGATAAGAAGGTAAAAGATTATATCTTTCTTAATATTAAATTTTATGCCATATGTATTTTAACGTTAGGGCTAGCTTATCCTTGGGCACTATGCATGAAGTATAAAGCCCAATATCATCATACCGTTATTTGTGGTAAGAGATTGAAGTTTATTGGAGACCCTAGAGAGCTCATTTGCCATTGGCTATGGTGGTGGTTCCTAAGTGTGATTACCTTAGGAATATTTGTAATTGTTGTAGATATAAGAATGGAGCAATGGATTACAGCAAATACAATTTTTGAAGATACGCAGATGGAATAGAATTTGATATTATAAATCCCCCTTAGGGCGCTTAACTGTGCTGCTAAGGGGGATTTACTTATTTATATATAAATAAATTTAAAGTATATGTATAAAAAAGATAATCAATAGAGTATAATTATCTTCTGTTAATTATATAATGCTAAGTTTGTTTAGAAATATATTGGAAATAAAAAATAATTTATTAATGAGGGAAGGTAAGATATAATTAATTTGGACATTTAAGGAGGGCTAGGGATGAAGGTAGCTATATGTGATGATGAGAAACTATTTAGAGATGAACTAGAGAAGTTACTCTATAGATTCTCGTTTGAGTATAATATAGATATATTTATAGATATGTATTCTTCTGGGGAAGAACTTATATGGGCACTTAATCATTCATCTAAGAATTATGATTTAATTTTTTTAGATATCTTGATGGAAGGGCAAAATGGGATTGAAGCAGCAAAAGAAATTAGAAAGATAGATATGAAAGTACTTATTGCCTTTTTAACAAGTACAGTAGAGTTTGCTTTAGATGGTTATGAGGTGAAGGCCTTAAGTTATATGGTCAAACCTATTAAATATGAAAAGTTACAAAAGATTGCTTTAGAAGTTTATGAAACGCAATATGATGCCAATAATGTTTTTACTTTTAGCATTAATCATGCCTTATATTCCATTCCTTTTATAGATATCAATTATTTCGAAGTGGATAAAAGGGTTATATATGTTAATGCAATAAAAAATAAGCATATAGAAGATAAGGGATTTTATAAAAAAATCGATGATCTAGCTAAAGAATTAGAGCAACATCATTTTATAAAGAGTCATCGCAGTTACTTAGTTAATCTAAAAAATATTATGTCCATATCAGCGAAAGAGATTGTTTTTGTAAATAATCAAACAGCCCCTATCAGTAGAAGCTTATATAAAGATGTTAAAAATAGATTTTTAGAATATACATCTTCATTACTATAAAATAGGAGTTAATATGAATTTTGAAATACTAATACAAATTATAGATAGCTGGACCATTCTCATTGTATTTTTACATTTGGTGATGCTTAAGAAGTTTGAATGTATATGTAATAAATACATCTCTTTTTTAGCCATATGGGGTATTACCATTTTTACATATTATCAATTACATCTTACAGAGATAAGTCTACTAAGTGAATTATATATATTAGCCTTTTTAGTTTTGGTGTTATATAACTTATTTTTTAAAGGGAAATTATTTCAGATTTCTTTAAAGTGTATCATTTTATTACAGCTCTTTTTGCTGTCTCGAATATGGATGTTTATTATTTATGAGGCATTAGAAGGTTTAGCTATTAAAACAAGTTGGCTTAACTATGTAATACATGTTATTGATGCAATGCCATTTTTCTCTAGAAACTTTATATTTATCATTTTAGCAAGTTGGTTATATATAAAACTTAATTCTAAGTATTTAAATTTTGATTACCTATATGAAAATAAAAAAGTATTAAACATATGCTTAATATTCGGGATAATAAATTATAATGTTTTATTATCGATTTTTATAAAGTCAATGGAGTTAGTGACAACAGATAGACTAGTAAGAGGCATTATTAATGTTTCTATTATTTCGGTGATTTTCTTATTTTATATTGTTACTTTATTTAGAATGATATCTGAGAAATCATATATTCATTTTCTATTAAAGGTTCTAGAGGGGCAGCTCAAAATACAATTTAATCATTACAATAACTTAGAGTATGCCATGAAAAAGTCTAGGACTATTGTCCATGATACTAAGCATCATATATTGGCATTAGATACCTTGCTTGCAAATGAAAATGTAGAAGAAGCTAAAAAGTATTTAGAGAATATGAAAAGTGATTTATTCCTCTTAGAGAAGAACACAATATGTCAGCACAAATTAATTGATGCCATCTTACAATTTAATATAGGAGAATGTGCAAAGAAAAATATTCAATTTGATTATGACGTAGAGATTCCAGAGCATATTTCTATTGATAACTTTGATTTATCCATTGTATTTGGGAACCTACTTAATAATGCAGTTGAAGCATGTGAGAATATGACAGATGATTCTATTGATAAGCACATTAAAGTAGTTGCTCATATAATTAATCATAACCTGGTTATAAAGGTAAAGAATACAACGACCAATACAGTTAATTTAAAGAGCAAAGAGATGCTTAAAACAACGAAAAAAGATGTATTTAATCATGGGATAGGTCTTTTAAGCATTAAGAATAGTGTTGAAAAATATAACGGAAATATGAGCTATCATGTGGTAGATAATATCTTTGAGATTAAGCTCATCATGTATATGAGTAATTAAAGATAAGCGCGTATATAAGTTTATATTTGAAGTTAAGCCTGTGTTAAAAATGTTTTGGAAAGTTAGGCACCTATAAACTAGTTTCTGTATTCTATAGAAGCTAGTTTTTTTGATTTTTATAGAAGTTAATTTACATTTTAAGGTATAGGTCTGACAAATAAAATTATCAATTTATTTATATATGTAATGCTAAATTCATTTATAGTCTTTAAATATTTATTAAAAAAAGAATGTAACTTTTATGACCTTTCTGCAACTAATATTATAGAAGCAAGAGAAAGGAGGTGTATCTTGAAATATTTTGAAGGTTTATATAAAGCGTATCATAAAGATATATTTCGTTTTTTATATAAATTATCTAATAACAATGTTGATTTAGCTGAGGAATTAACACAAGAAACCTTTTATTATGCATATCTTGAAATGAGCAAGTTTAAAGGAGAAGGACATATAAAAACTTGGCTTATGGGAATAGCAAAAAATAGATTTTTTATGTATCTACGCAAAAATAAGAACATTACCGTATCTATTGATGAAATATTAAATGACGTTATAGAAGATACTGTTTCAATACAAGATACATTAATCAATAGGCAGCTATTAACCAATGCTCTCAATATAGTATTTGATATGAAGGGCAATATGCGGGATGTATTTCTTGCAAGAATTTATTCAGACTCTTCGTATTCACAGATATCTAGAAGCTTAGGAATTTCAGAGAGTTCTGCAAAGGTATTATTCTTTAGAGCCAAACAACAATTACAAAAACAATTAAGGGAGAGTTATAACTATGAAATATGATTGTGAACTTATAAAAGACATTATGCCAATCTATATAGATGATGCATTGAGTGATAAGAGCAGGGAAATAGTGGAGCAGCATTTAGATGAGTGTACAGAGTGTAGCCATTTTTATAAGAGTATTAGGAATGAGCCAGATATGAAAAGTACTGACTTAATAATTCAAGATAAAACGTTAGCTTATGCAAAGAGAATAAAGAAAATAAGAAAGACCATCATATCATTTATAGCTATTATGTTTATAGGAATGACCTGGATGGCAGTATCAATCCTTGGTGGTAAATATGATACTTTTGTAGTGAAAATGGGAAGTTATGAGGAAGCAAAAGGGCATATAGAAAGAGGATGGGTACCAGAAGAGATTCCACAGGATTCAAAGGATATTTCGATTATTTATAATATTGATAGCAATAATGTGAATGGAGCATTCCATACATCTCAAGATGGAGTAGAATCACTCATCAATCAATGTCGGATGGCAACTGTAAAGGACTTAAGTAAAACAGATAAGCCCCTAAATAATGAATTTAAAAAAGTAAAAGAGGAGCTTATTAGTTCTCCAGAGAAAGTTATTTTTTTACAAGATGATACTTATATTCTTGCAGTTAAAGAAGAGGGCATAGTATTTTACTTTGCCAAATAATAAAAAAACATAAGTGTGTAAAGCATTTGGCTTGCATTTACAGGCTCAAAATGTATTTATATAATGAGAGTATTAAAATGATAATAGAAGAGGTGTAAGGGTGAAAAAAATACTGGTTGTTGTAGATATGCAAAATGATTTTATTGATGGGGCACTAGGCACTAAGGAAGCTGTTAGTATTGTACCTTATGTCATAGAGAAAATTAAGGAATACCAAGCAAATGGTGATCCCATTTACTTTACAAAGGATACCCATGGGGAAGATTATTTGAGAACACAAGAAGGCAAGAACTTACCTGTTCCACATTGTATTAAAGGGACAAAAGGGTGGGCATTACAACCAGATATTGAAGCCCTTGCTACCTCTTTGCAAATAACAAGTGAAGGCTCTATTCTTTATGAAAAAGGCATTTTTGGAGGGGAAGAATTGGCTAAAACCTTAAGGGAGAGTATAGAAGACCAAAGCAAGGTAGAGATAGAATTGGTTGGCTTATGTACAGATATTTGTGTGCTTTCGAATGCCATTTTGCTTAAGACTTATATGCCAGAAGCAGTAATCAAAGTAGATTCAGCAGGATGCGCAGGGGTAACGCCTGCCACACATCAAAATGCCTTAGAAGCCATGAAGATGTGTCAAATCCAGATTGTTTAAAAGAGGAATAGACTTCTCAACAGGAAAGATATACTTAGGAAAGAAATTTACAATAATAAAAGTTATCATTAGGGCTATAATAATGAGGAGTACGAAGAGGAGGAAAGAGATATGTATAAATTTGATGCAGAAAAAGTAACAGAAGAATTAGTAGAATGGATTAAAGATTACTTTGAAAAAAATGGTCCAGGGTGTACAGCAGTTGTAGGTATCAGTGGTGGTAAAGATAGTTCTGTAGTAGCAACAGCTTGTGTAAAAGCCTTAGGTAAAGAAAGAGTACTTGGTGTATTGATGCCAAGTGGAGAACAAGCAGATATCGACTATAGCTATGACCTTTGTAAGACTCTTGATATTCCTCATGTTGTCATTAATATAGGTAGTACTGCAACAGCTATGTTTGATGTACTAGGAGAGGCTGCAAAGGCGTTAGGTCGTGAGAGTATCTCAGATGTTACACGCATTAATACACCAGCGAGACTTCGTATGACGACTTTATATGGTGTAGCAGGTATGTGTAATGGACGTGTAGCCAATACTTGTAACTTATCAGAGGACTGGGTAGGGTATGCCACTAAGTTTGGTGATGGTGCTGGAGACTTCTCTCCTTTATCACAGCTTACAGTAACAGAAGTAAGAGCAGTAGGGAGAGTGCTAGGTTTACCAAGTAAGTTTGTAGAGAAGACACCAATTGATGGTTTATGTGGTAAGACAGATGAGGAGAATTTAGGATTCACCTATGAAATGTTAGATGAGTACATTCGAGAAGGTAAATGTGAAGACCTAACCATTAAAGCTAAAATTGATGATATGAATGCAAAGAACTTACACAAGCTCCAACCAATGCCTCATTTTGTAGTAAAATAATTATAATTTAATTAAATTAAATCTTTTCATAGATAAACTTTAGACAGGACATACTAATCTCAAGACGTATTAATTGAGGTGAAGTATGCGCAAGTCTACAAAAATTATTTGGATAATTATTGCAATTTTGCTTGCTTTGATTCTCCTGGTGGGCGTGTATTTTTATAATTTATTAAGTGATATACAAGTAGAAAATAGTGGTGTAATTACGCCAGAAACACCAGTATCTTATCCCACACTCCCAGGTATTAATCACATTTTATTAGTAGGTGTAGATAGTACAAATACAGAAGCAGCAACACGTTCAGATGCAATGATGTTACTGACTTTAGACACAGAACATGACAATATTAAGCTAACTTCTTTTGTCCGTGACTCTTATGTGAATATTCCAGGTCAAGGCTATGAAAAGTTAACCCATGCCTATGCTTATGGAGGTCCAGAGCTACTGATAGAGACCGTGAGAGAGAACTTCCAAGTGGATGTAAGTTGTTATGTAGTCATTGATTTTGCATCTTTTATTGAACTTGTAGATATGCTTGGAGGTGTAGAGGCCACCTTAGAAGATTGGGAGCTTAGTGAGTTTAATCGTGTATCTAATGAAAACTATCGTAAGTTTTATAATGGAGGAGAAGAAGACTATATAAGTATTGATGAACCGGGTACGTATACCCTCAATGGTTATCAAACACTTGCTTTTGTCAGAATGCGTAAGAATGATTCCATTTATGCAAGAGAAGAAAGACAACGTATGGTGGTAGAAGAAGTCTTTAATAAGGTCATTCGTATGCCATTTAATATGTACTCTAAGCTTTTCAAACAGGTACTACCTTATATTAAAACCAATATGAATCCATTTGAACTTATGAAGTTAGGTTTTACAGCACTTCAGATTGGAACAACGGATGTAAGGCAAATGGAATTCCCAGACCCAGATAGGGGCCAAGGCGGTATTATACCGGGCAAAGGTTGGGTACTACAGTGGGATGAAGAAGCTGGTAGAGAACAGCTTCATGAATTTTTAAATGAGTAATATAAGACAGATATAAGTATAATTATGTGTCATAGGAAAGGATATTCCTAAGCCCCAATAGGCTTTGTGATATCCTTTTTTTAAATATCTTAAGAAAGATTAAGAATTACTAGCATAAGATTTTAGATTTTATCTCTAAAATAAGAAGATGAAAAGAGGTGATTACTATGATACAGATATTTAAGCGTGCAATAAGACTTATGTTATGGGATTGGAGTACTTTAATCCTATTTGAATTAATTTATAAATTTGGTGCTATGATTATAGCGTTTCCATTACTTGAAGAACTTTTAAGATTTGCGATGCAAAGAGCAGGGCTTAAATATTTGAGTAATCAAAATGTACTTTTAATCTTAAAAAGCCCTATGGCAATTCTTGTTTTAGTAGTATTGGTGATTTTACTAGCTTTTTATATTTATATTGAAATAACAGCTATTATTATATATTGTGACCAAGGTATGAAAGGTGAGAAGATTAGTGTAACAAATCTTTTTGTACAAGCAATAAAAAAGGCAAGTTATATCTTGAAACCTCAAAATGGCTTACTTATTTTGTTTGTTATTGTGATTATTCCTGTGACAGGGTTTCTCCTTACAACAGAAATTTTAAGTAGTTTTCAAATACCAGAGTTTATTTTAGACTTTATACATAAGTCCCCTGTACTTAGGCTTTCTTATATGAGTCTATTAATTTTATTAGAACTACTAGTAATAAGATGGATTTTTAGTATTTATGAAGTGACACTTCAAAATAGAAGTTTTAAAGAAGCAAGAAAGATAAGTAGAGATATGATAAAAGGAAAGATTATCAAAACAACTGTTTATTTCTTGATATGGACGTTATTTGTGACTGTTGTTAAATGGATGATTTACCTTATGGTTATTGGAGTATCTTTAATCCTTGTTCAAGTATCTTATAGTGGTAGCAACCTTAAAAATGAGCTTTGGTTTAACTATACCATGTTGAGCCAGGGACGTTTATTTTTTGATGCTCTTATTCAATTTGTGTTAGGATTTGGCTTTATATCAGCGCTTTATTATAGTTTGAATGAGACGTATCCATCCACAGAGCAAGTTATAAAACAATCAAAGGGACGTAAACGTGTAATAAGGGGGCTCATTAAAGGGATGAGCATAGCTATCTTATTAGGATTTTATTTTGATTATAATGTGAACAGAGATTGGATCTCGGGGATAAGAAATATGAATCCAAATACAAAAGTGATTGCTCATAGAGGGGCGTCTTTATTTGCGCCTGAAAACACTTTAGCGGCATTAGAGGAAGCTGTAAAGCTGGGGGCAAATTATGCAGAAATAGATGTACAACAACTTAAAGATGGTGAACTTATTTTGATGCATGATACCAATTTTAAGCGCACAACAGGTGAAAATAAAAATGTTTGGGAATCAACTTATGAAGAGGTGAAAACCTATGATGCAGGCAGTTCTTTTAATCCACATTATGTAGGAGAGCAGATTCCAAAATTAGAAGATGCCATCGTTTATGCCAAAGATAAGATTGACCTTATGATAGAGCTAAAACTTACAGGCTATGAGGAGGGACTAGAAGAAAAGGTCGTAGAACTCATAGAAAAGTATAAGCTGACAGACCAATGTATGATTGTATCTATGAATTATGATGTGTTAACTAAAGTTAAAGCGATGAACCCAGCAATCAAGACAGGTTATATTACAGCAGTAGCTTATGGGGATTTCGAAGAGCTAGATGGCGTAGATGCCTATAGTATAGAAGCTTCTTTTGCCACTGAGTTTCTTGTAAGAACGCTTAAGTCAAGAGGCAAAGAGGTTTTTGTATGGACACTTAATAATGAAAAGCCTATGTTAGATATGATTAAGCTTGGGGTAGATGGGATTATCACAGATAATCCAGATTTAGCTCATTATGCACTGGGTATCCAAGAAGAGCGCTGGCCTCTTTTTCCTTTTCAAGTAGGACAATTTGAATTATGATAAGATGAAAATTAAAGAAATTTTTGATTTAAATTGGAACGTGTAATTTTTTATAAATTGGCACAATCTAACTCTAGACATTGAATAAAGGAGTATAGATTGTGAAGACATTTATCTTTTTAGGTATTGTACTATTAACAAATATTATTCAAGGCATAACTGGTTTTGCAGGTACAGTCTTAGCTATGCCATTTTCTATTTTACTACTAGGTATAGATGTAGCTAAACCGCTTTTAAACATTATAACTTTAGTAGCGTGTATACTAATTGTATTTGAATCCTATAAGGATATTGTATGGCAAGAGTTTTTAAAGATGACACTGATTATGTTGGTTGGAGTCTTTGTAGGAGAGTATATCTACACTCTTTTCCCAGTAGATATTTTGCTTACAATTTATGCAGTCTTTATTATAGCTATTGCTTTAAAAGGGATTTTTGTGAAGAAAGAATATGAAGTAAGTGATGCTATCTTGATAGGTGTTATTGTACTAGCGGGTATTGTACATGGTATGTTTCTTTCAGGTGGGCCACTTCTTATTATTTATGCGGTTAAGAAATTACCTAATAAAGGAGAGTTTAGAGCCACATTAGCGCCTGTATGGATTGTGCTGAACACTTATCTACTCATTAAACAATTTATAGGTGGTCTTATAACGCCTAATATTATGACGTTATCTTTATTCGCTCTCCCAGTTTTGATTGTAGCTATTATTATAGGTAAGAAGCTTTACTATAAGATGAGCCAAAAGGCCTTTCTTATGCTCTCTTATATCCTACTTCTAATTTCAGGTATAAGCTTACTCATTTAAAAATAATTGCCCCATTATTGAAGGTATCAATAATGGGGCAATTATTTTTTTTATAAAAACTTTAAGAAAAAATGAACCAAAGGGCGTATACTTGTCTCTATAGTAATAGGTGCACCTAATAAGCGTGAGAAGATGGAGGAAATGAAGTGGATGAAATAGAAATTGTACAAAAGGCAAAACAAGGCGATATGCATGCCTTTGAATTGCTTTTTGAAGGGTATAAGGCAAAGGCTATGCGAACGGTATATTTGATGACAGGTAACCCGCATACAACAGAAGATATTGTACAAGAAGCCTTTACAACGTGCTATTTGTCTCTTCATACCTTGAAGCAGCCAGAGTATTTTAAGACTTGGTTTTTTAAACTTCTAACACGCCTTACATGGAGAACAATGAAAAAGGAAAAAGGTCTTGTACCTACTGATACAATCAATGAGATTATGGAGCTGGCAGATGCCAAAGCCAAAGTAGATATTATGGAGGAGGTACAAGATAGAAACGAAATCTATAGCCAAATCCTTAAGTTAGATTACAAATTACAAACAACAATTATTTTGTATTACTATAATGAACTCACTGTCAAAGAAATAGCAAAGGTGATGGGATGTTTAGAAGGAACAGTTAAATCTAGACTTTATACAGCAAGAAAGCAACTTAAGCTTCATTTGATAGAAGAAGGCAAACAACATAAATCAAAGGAGGCGTATGGGATATGAATAAACAAGAGCAAGACTCAAGAATTAAGCAAGTGCTTACGGATAAAGCAAATGGAATAAATGAAAATGCAGTATCTTTTAGAAAGATACAAGCAGCTATATATGAAAAGGAGCAAAATGAAATGAAACAAGGAAAGTTCTCTTTTAAAAATAAGAAAAAAGCAATGATAGCAAGTTTTTGCTGTATAGCATTACTCTCAGGAAGTCTTATTGCAGGGACCATTGCAAAAAGCTGGATAGGTCATGGAGACCATAGGTATCAAACATTCCCAACAGCACAAAAGGTTCAAAAAGATTTAGGTTTTGTACCTAACTATGTAGAAAGCTTACCAGGGGGATTTGAATTTGTATTTGGTGGAAAGGATGAATCCTCTCTGGTAGATGAACAAGGTAAGTCTATTGTAGATACTAAAGGGATGTCATTATGCTATGCACAACCAGGTAGTAAAGATATGCTCACATTAGGTGTAGAGCAAATACCACAACAATACATGACATATGATCATATGCAAGTATTAGAAAATACTTATAAAGGTTATACATTCTACTTTGATGAGCAAATGTACAAATTCGTTCCAGCAGATTACGTATTAACAGAAGAAGATAAAAATGCACAAGCAGCTGGGACATTGGAAATTAGCTATGGTTCAGATGAAGTAACAATAGAACAAATCCAAAGCATTTGGTGGAATGATGGAGATATTCGCTACTATATTATGGGTAGTGACTTTGGCTTTACATCAGATGAAATGGTAGAGATGGCTCAGGCTGTTATTGATGCAAACTAATTACAGATAGGGCTATGGCAGAAGTAATATTTATAGATCTGAAATAGTAAAAGGGTTATAAGACTAGAGATTACCACTAGTTTTATAGCCCTTTTACTATTTCAACATGTCCAAACCTTAAGAAATCGTAAGTAAAAATGAGGAAAATAAAATGTTACAATTAAGTATGAAAATAGAAGGAGGAGTAATAATGAACAGAATAGTAAATCAAAGTGTTATTGGGGTCATATGTGGCATAATCATTTTTCCATTAATCTTTCCTTTTGGGCATGAGTTACCGCAAGCAGCTAATGAAACGCCACCTGTAATTGATTTAACAGGACTCTATTCATCTAGTGAGGCATGGGAACAAAGTTATAAAGAAGTAACTAAGCAGATTAATACATTATCAGAATATGAAGGTCAGCTTGATGATGAAAATAAATTAGAAGAATGTCTTAAGCTAGATGAGAAGATTAATAAGGACATGGAGAAATTACATGTCTATACCATATTGAAGACCAGTATGGATCAAGCTGATCAACAAGCTATAGCACAAAAGGGCAAAATTCAGCAACTACAAACGGATTATTTTGAAAAGGGTGCATTTCTCATGCAAGACTCTGAAGATGAAGCATACGCTGATGAAGGCGATAACTTTTATATGAGAATGGAGTCTATGTTAGGTCAAATAGATACTGTTTATGAACAAATTTTATATGCTGATAATGATGGAATAAGTGAAGAAGACTATAACCAAAAGCTTAAAAATAGACAATATAGTTTAGCGGCTCTTTATAATATGGAAGTTTCTAAAGAAGTTATCTTTAGCCAAACGCTAGGCTATGACAACATCCTTGCATATCTTACTGAGAAACAAGGGGTTGATGAAGAGGTTTATGAAGTAGCCAAAAGAGAAGTAAAGAAAATGAAACCTTTATTAGAACGTTATATAGAACTAAGTAGCAATATGAATATACATATTTCACCAGAGCAATATACTTATGATCATGTACCAGAATTAATTCAAGAAGCCTACCAAATGTTTGGACCAACATATACAGATATTGCAAAGCAAGCATTTGAAGAGAATTGGATTGATCCTTTTAGAGCACCTCATAAAAGTGAAGGCGCTTTTGCAATAGGTACTTATACAACTCATCCTTATATTGTCTTAAACTATGAAGAGACGCCAGATGGATTAGCTACAGTAGCTCATGAGTTAGGACATGGTATACATTATGAGTTATCAAGAAACAATCAACCTTATGAAAAATGGCAAGCAGATATTTTTGCTGCAGAAATTGCATCAATAGCAGCAGAACAAAGCATTTATAATACTATTTATCAAAATGCAGAAACAACAGAGGAAAAGCAATCTGCTTTAATATTAAAGGCTGAAAGTTTATTTAATACGCTTTTTTATCAGATGACCATTGCAGAGTTTGAGGAGAAGGCTTATAAGCTTGTGGAAAGCGGAGAAACACTAACAGCTGAAACACTTAATAGGATATGGGAAGAAGCAAATAAGGCGTACTACGAAGAAAGTTACTCACAAGAGGCAGCTTGGGCAGGTATTTCACATATCTTTGAAAACTTTTATACATTCCAATATGCAACGGACTTTGTAGCAGCAGAAGCTGTAGTGTCAGAACTTATGAATGGAAATGAAGAAATGCAGAACAAGTGGATCAAGTTCTTACAAAGTGGAGGAGAAAAAGCAGGCTATGAGCTCACTAAAGAAGTACTAGGCATTGACCTAAAAAAACCACAGTACTATGAAAATGTAGCAGCTCAGTTTGAAGCTTGTCTCGATGAGCTTGAGATGATTAGCTAGAAATTGATATGAAGGAAAAAGATGAAAGGCTAAGAATGGAGGAGAGGTCGCTGAAATGACCTCTTTTTTGTATTTTTGATAGTGCAGAATTCATTGGAAATAAAACATGAACGTGGTAGAATAGAGGCAACTTATAACAGATGCGGAGGAAAAATGATGAAAAGACAAGATTACATTTCATGGGATGACTATTTTATGGGTATTGCCCTTCTTGCTGCTAGACGTAGTAAGGACCCAAGTACTCAAGTAGGGGCGTGCATTGTAAGTGGTGATAACTCAGACCATACACGACCAAATACGATTTTAAGTGTAGGATACAATGGGCTTCCAATTGGATGCGAAGATGACCAGTTTCCATGGGGAAGAGAAGGGGATTTCTTAGATACAAAGTATCCATTTGTGGTACATGCAGAGCTTAATGCTATTTTGAATGCACAAGGGAAATCGTTAGTGGGATCTAAATTATATGTAGCACTTTTCCCTTGTAATGAATGTTGTAAAGCAATTATTCAATCGGGTATTAGAGAAGTCATTTATCTTTCAGACAAGTATGCGCAAACGGATGCAGTAAGAGCATCGAAGAAAATGTTTGAAGCAGCAGGTGTGAAGCTAACAAGGTTAGAAACAGCTACTGAGAGTATCAAATTAAAATTTGATGTAGAGTAAGATTTGAGGCTATGGAAGTAGCATTGATGGATGAGTCGTTGAATATGATAGAGTATAAGATCATATAAGGAGAGATGCATATGGGAGACGCCCTAGTTTTTTCTATTATTGCATGTATATGTGGTGGCATTTTTGAAGCAATAGGAGTGACAGCATTTAAGCTAGATCATCCCATTCACTTTTGGTCGGGAACAGTTATAAAAAGTGAAGAGATAACAGACATTAAAGCCTATAATAGAGCTAACGGATGGATGTGGGTAATCTATGGTGCATGCTATATTTTAGCAGGAATAGTAGCCTTTTATAAAATGGCCTATGGTGGTGTCATACTGGGTGTAAGTGCCATGCCTGGGATGTTTGTACTGATGGGAACCTATGTAAGCATCGAGAAGAAATATCGTGTCAAAAAGGCTGAAACAATAGAAGAAAAGCTAAGACGTCAAATGAAAGATGATGCATTCAAATAAGCATAGAAGGTGGTGTACAAAAGATGAAGGTTATACAATACTATCATTCCCCTATTGGACCAATAGGCATTATTGAAGAAGAGCAAGCGATTACCCGTATTCTTTATCCAGGTGAAATACTAGAAGAAGTGGTGAAGGAAGAAGAAACAAGCTTGCTAAAAGAAGCGAAGAAACAAATGGATGCATATTTTGCAAACCAGCTTCAACAATTTGATTTGCCTTTAAGACCAGTAGGTACACCTTTTATGCAAGAGGTATGGAAAGCCCTTTTAGACATCCCTTATGGAGAACTTAGATCTTATAAAGATATTGCTGAGGCAGTAGGAAGAAACAAAGCATACCGTGCAGTAGGTCTTGCCAATAATCGTAATCCTATTCCTATCATCATTCCATGCCATAGAGTTGTTGGAGCTAATGGCAAGCTAGTTGGCTATGGCGGAGGACTTGAAATCAAAGAATATTTAATAGAGTTAGAACAAAAAAGTGTTAGAGATTAAATTCTCTAACACTTTTTTGTATAGAGTTTTTTATTTTAAAATAAAAATAGTTTAGATAAGTATAGTTGTTTAAAGAAACATATATTTAAGTATAAGGAAAATAAGGGAGTTGAAAACCGATGAATAGAGTAGAAGGGAGTAAGGATTATATTATTGAACATCTGTTATCACGAGAAATCTTAAGTGGTCTATACCCTAATATTCAATTTTATACTTTGACACCAAGAATTTCTCACATCGTAGTACCGGAATATGCAAATAAGGAATTAGATGAATTAAGAAAGGCTGGTATAGGTATATTTACACCTATATTATTTGGTCTTGATATAGAAGAGGCGCTAGAAGAGGTAAATATATCATCCTTTCATGAATCACCTCTAGGAGAATTAACAGGAAAAGGTACATTGATAGGTTTTGTGGACACGGGAATTCAATATACCAATCCAATCTTTCAATACGAAGATCGTACAACACGTATTAAATCTATATGGGATCAGAGCATAGAGGGTAATCCACCAATTAATTATGGAATGGAGAACTATGATTTTGGTTCTGTATATACAGAAGAGGATATTAATAAAGCCTTATTAGCTGAGAACCCTTATGAGATAGTACCCTCACAAGATACCAATGGACATGGGACATATCTTGCAGGTGTTGCGGCAGGTAAAGATAGAATAGGAGATACAAGATATATAGGAGGTGCACCCGATGCAGATATTGTTGTAGTTAAGCTAAGAGAGGCTAAGTCGTATCTGAGAGAAGAGAATCTATTACCAGATGAAGTAGCTGCTTACCAAGCTAATGACATTATGGAGGGGATTAACTATTTAGTAAGTGTGGCTATTAATCTCAATAAGCCAATCGTCATTTGTTTAGCTCTAGGGAGTAACCAGGGTGCTCATAATGGTTTAACAATAATAGAGCGCTTTCTAAACAGCTTTGCAGATATCTATAATGTTATCTTGGTATCATCATCAGGAAATGAAGGAAATAAGGCACATCATTATGCTGGTACTATTAAACAAGGGGAGAAACAAGAAATAGAAATTAATGTTGAAGAAGGAGAAAAGGGATTTACAGTTCATTTATGGGCTACAGGTTCAGATAAAATTTCTGTAGGATTTAGAACACCTCTAGGCAATACAATACAAGAAGTTCCTACAATATTTACTGAAGTACAAAGCTTCTCCTTTAATCTAGAAAAGAGTAGAGTGACTTTAGACTATGAATTTCCTAATTTAATTACAGGAAGTCAAAGTGCTGAACTCAAATTTATAAATCCTATAGCTGGAATATGGAAGTTATATATCTACGGAAGCAAGATACTGTTTGAAGAATATGATCTTTGGCTTCCAAGAGAGGAATTTATTAAGCAAGGAACAAGGTTTCTAAGACCAGATCCTCTTACAACAGTAAGTATTCCGTCAACTGCAGAAAAGTTAATAGTTGTGGGGAATTATGATGTATTAAGTAATGGCATCTATCCGTCATCAGGGAGAGGACCGACGACTAATGCAATAATCAAACCAGATATTATAGCTCCTGGCGTAAATATATTAGGACCTAATCTGGATGGGGGATATATACCTATGACAGGAACAGGAGCATCTACGGCGATAACTGTTTCAGCTTGTGCCCTTTTATTACAGTGGGCAATTATAGAAGGTAGGTTTCCTATTATTAATACAAATATAGCTCGCACAATTCTCATTAGAGGAGCAAAAAGGGATGCTAATGTAACTTATCCAAATCCTATAGAGGGATATGGAAAGCTAGATCTAAGAGAAAGCATACAAAATATTTAAGATAAATAATAGAAGCTTAAACATATACTTAAATATAAATGAATGAGGGAGCTGAATGAGATGGAGAGTAGACAAACAACTAGGGATTATATTATACAGCACATTATGTCAGTAGAAGCTCTAAGAACAATATATCCTACAGTTAAATTTTATGAACTAGCCCCTGGGATTTCGCATATAGCAATTTCTGAAGGACAAGAAGCAGAACTCAATAAGATTAAACAAGGAGCTGTCGCAGTATTTACTCCCATATTAATGGGGTTAAATATAAGTGGGGTATTGGAAGAGACAAATATACAGCCCTTTCAACAAGGTTCTTTTATCGAGTTAACAGGTAAGGGTACGATGATAGGATTTGTTGATACGGGTATTCAGTATACTAATAATCTCTTTAAATATGAAGATAATACAACACGTATAAAGGCCATATGGGATCAAACTATAGAAGGCAATCCGCCAATGAATTATGGAGTAGACAACTATGATTTTGGTTCAGTATATATGGAAGAAGACATTAATAGGGCACTAGCTTCTGAAGACCCTTATAGTATTGTACCCTCTAGAGATAGCAATGGACATGGAACCTACTTAGCAGGTGTTGCAGCAGGTAAGGATAGAACAGGTGCGGTAGGCTATACAGGAGGTGCACCTGATGCAGATATTGTTGTTGTCAAATTAAGAGAAGCTAAAGAATATCTAAAAAGAGAAAATTTGTTACAAGAAAATGCTGTGGCGTATGAAGTAAATGATATTATGGAGGGGATTAATTGTCTTATAAAGTTTGCCCATGATTTAGATAAAACCATTGCTATATGTATAGCCCTAGGAAGTAATTATGGTGCCCATAATGGATTGACATTAATAGAAAGGTTTCTGAATGATAAATCCAATGTTTATGATGTTATTCTTGTGTCTTCAGCAGGCAATGAAGGTAACACTTCTCATCATTATTCTAATAGGGTTAAGCAAGGTGAAACGCAAGAGATAGAGATTAATGTTGGTGAAGGTGAAAAGGGAGTTGCATTTGCTATATGGGCTTCTGGTGTAGATAAGCTTGAAGTAGGTTTTAGAACACCATTAGGAAATAATGTAGATGTAGTTCCTATTAATTTCGAAGAAAGACAAGAGTTTAAATTTAATTTAGAAAAAAGTCAGGTTACCATAGATTATGAATTTCCAAATCTCACTACAGGCAGTCAGAGTATAGAGGTGAGACTTGTAAATCCGGTGCCAGGAATATGGCGGCTTTATGTACATGGAAAATATATATTGTCAGGAGATTATAATATATGGCTTCCAAGAGAAGGATTTATAAAAGAAAGTACAAGATTTCTAAGACCAGATCCAGAAACAACGGTTTGTATACCTTCTACTGCAGACAAGGTAATCGTAGTTGGAGGATATGATATAGTAACTCAAGGGATATGTCCATCATCAGGAAGAGGACCTACAACTAGTGAGGTAATTAAACCAGATATTATAGCTCCAGGGGTCAATGTACCAGGACCAGATTTGATAGGGGGATATACAACGAAGACAGGAACGGGAGCAGCGGCAGCGATTACTACAGCAGCCTGTTCATTATTATTGCAATGGGCGGTAGTAGAGCAGAATTTTAATATTATTAATACAAGTATTGCAAAGACTATCTTAATAAGAGGAGCAAAAAGAAGTCCGGGAATAAGTTATCCCAATCCAGTAGAGGGGTATGGAAAATTAGATTTAGAGAGTAGTATTGAGAATGTTTAGAAAAATTTGGTTTAAGCATTAGTATAGATTAATAAATAGGGGGAGTTGAGGTGAATGGAAAGTAGACAGCAAATTAGAGACTATGTAATAGAACATATTATGTCTAAAGATGACTTACAAAGATTATATCCTAATATCAAATTTTACGAAATTGATTCTCGCATTTCCCATATACAAGTCCCAGATAGTGCTAGAGAAGATTTTGAAAGGTTGAAAAAAGGTGCAGTAGCAGCATTTACACCTATACTATTTGGACTAAATATAAGTGAAGTGTTAGGGGAAGTAAATATATTACCTTTTCAGCAACCTGGGTTGTTAGAACTTACAGGGAAAGATATTATGATAGGTTTCATTGATACAGGGATTCAATATACCAATAATCTTTTTCGATATGAGGATGGTACAACAAGAATAAAAGCTATATGGGATCAGACAGTTGATGGAAACCCACCAGTGAATTATGGATTTTATGATTATGACTTTGGATCCGTATATACTGAAGAAGAGATTAATAGAGCACTAGCATCAGATGATCCTTATAGTATTGTACCTTCTAGAGACACCAACGGGCATGGAACGTATTTAGCTGGTATTGCCGCAGGGAAGGACAGGGGAGGAGAAACAACTTATACTGGTGGAGCACCTGATGCGGAACTTGTAGTAGTAAAATTAAGAGGTGCGCAGCAATATCTTAGAGAAGAAAAACTGTTGCCAGAAGAGGTACCAGCTTATCAGGCCAATGATATTATGGAGGGGATTAACTATGTAATAAAATATGCACTTGATAGAGATAAGCAAATTGCAGTATGTCTAGCATTAGGAAGTAATTGGGGAGCACATAATGGCCTTACGATTATTGAAGAATTTTTGAGTAGAAAAGCTAGTGTATATGATGTTATTCTTACTTCGTCGGCAGGGAATGAGGGGAATTTATCTGGTCATTATTCTAATGTCATTAGACAAGGAGAGATGCAAGAAGTAGAGATTAATGTATCAGAAGGTGAAAATGGATTTTTTCTCAATGTATGGACTATGGGAGCTGATAAAATTGCGGTGGGTGTTAAAACACCTTTAGGGAATACTATTAATAAGGTACCGATTAATTTTCTTGAGGTACAAACTTTTACTTTTGCACTAGAGAGAAGTGTAATTACAGTAGATTATGAGATTCCTAACTTGATTACAGGAAGTCAAAGTGTAGAAATGAAGTTTAAGAACCCTACCCCAGGAATATGGAAGATCTATATATATGGAGAAAACATTTTATTCGGTGATTATAATATATGGTTGCCAAGAGAGGGATTTATAAAAGAAGAAACAAGATTTTTAAGACCTAATCCTCAAATAACAGTATGTATTCCATCTACAGCTGAAAAAGTAATAGTAGTAGGTAATTATAATTCGCTGAGCCAAAGTGCTTATCCTTCATCAGGGAGGGGTCCTACAACCAATGCAGTCATCAAACCTGATATTATCGCGCCAGGGGTAAATGTGCCAGGTCCAGATTTATTTGGTGGATATACAACTAAGACGGGAACAGGAGCTTCAACAGCTATAACTGCAGCAGCATGTGCATTGCTACTCCAATGGGCAGTCGTAGAGCAAAATTTTAATATTATTAATACAAATATAGCAAGAACTATTTTAATAAGAGGTGCTAGAAGGAAGCCTAATGTAAGTTATCCAAATACGGCAGAAGGTTACGGTGTGTTAGATTTAAAAAATAGTATACAAAATATTTAATACAAGATAGAGTGTGTAAAAGCAGAGAAATAGGAGGATATTTGAGCCTATTCTCTGCTTTTTTGATTATTATACAATAAAAATATATCGTTTTTCGATAAAAATATATTGAAAATAGAATTAGATAGGTCTATAATCAGTTTGAGGTGATATTATGAAGAATGATAATTTAAGTAAATTTTTGTATGGATTATGTATAGCAGGATTAATTGTACTAACAGGTATGATTGTAGGCTTACCATGGGTTGTGAGATGGTTAGTAAGTCGGGTTAATTTTTATAGTGAGACACATACTATAAGGCTAATGATTTTATTGTATACAACAGGCATACCAGCTTGGATCATACTATGGCAAACCAAAAACTTAGCCCATAATATTATTGAGCGTAATCCTTTTTCAATCGCTAGTAAGAAAAACTTAAAAATAATTAGCCTATGTGCAGTGGTGATTTGCTTGGCATATGGTACAGCTCTTTTATTTATTCCAGTAACTATTAGTATGATTGTTATTGTGGGTGGGGCTTTTATGGTAGCTTTAATTGGTGCTATTTTGTACAAACTAGTAGATGTGGCCATAGAAATACAGGAAGAAAATGAACTTACAATATAGAAGAGGTGATTTACATGGCTATTATCGTAAACTTAGATGTTATGCTTGCCAAGAGGAAGATGAGTATGAATGAGCTTTCGGAGCGAGTAGGTATAACCCTTGCCAATTTATCAGTTCTTAAAAATAATAAAGGCAAGGCTATTCGATTTTCAACATTAGATGCAATTTGCAAAGTGTTAGAGTGCCAACCAGGAGATATACTTGAGTATAAGGAAGATGAGGAGTAATCAAGATGAAACACTATTTAAAGCAATATCAACCAACCTTTATATTAGGGATCATAGATATCATTTGTATTATAACTTTCAATATGAATTCTAGAGTTTTAGAAAATGGTATGTTAGAAGAACCTTTCTTTCTTGTACCTATTATCTGGCTTCTTACAGTGCTCGTTTTAGTGATGGCAGTAGTGACAACAGTAAGATTAGTAATTAAGAAGATAAAATATAATCATTAAGAGAAAAGAGGGGAGTAAGATGTATCAAGAAAGGATGCGCTTAGGAGCAGCACTTATATTAAGTTTTGCACTTAGTGAATTTATTATATTTGGGGGACTTGGGATAGCAGTGCCACTTGTAGTAGGTATTTTTTATACTTTAGTTTTAATACTTGATAAAGATAAGTTAAAGGGTAAGAGATTAACCAAATGGTGTATACCTGTTTTACTTATTACATTATGTTTTCCGTTATTTGATAACGACACCTTGAAGTTTTTTAATCTCATATTACTTTTTATGTTATTGATTATTCATATAAGTGAACTATATAACTTGAATACATATGAACCATACACTATTCAGTGGTTATTGAATCATTGTAGTTTAGGTATCATTAAGCCTTTTGAATGCTTTGGTAAGGCTATACAAGATGTAAAGGTGGAAAATGAACAGATACCAGAGAGTAAGGGGCAATTCATCAAAAAGATTATTATAGGGGTTATAATCAGTATTCCCATACTCTTGATGGCAGGATTTTTGCTTATAAGTGCAGATGCAGCTTTTCAAGGGGTAATGAATTTCTTCTTGGATAAAATAGAAATAGATTTATTTTACATTGTGACACGTGCAACATGTATAAGTCTTCTATTTATTCCTTGTATAGGTTTCTTTAAAAACTTAGAAGAACCTATTGATCAAATAGAAGGACAGAAAGATACATGTGCTGATGCATACGAAGACGATGAAGTAAAGATACAATGGAAATTAAGCACTAAGAAAGTAGATTTTACAATAGGCATGACCGTGTGTACGTTGCTTATAGGACTATATCTTGTTTATTGTATGGCACAACTAAGCTACTTTGTATCTGCTTTTAGAGGGATTTTGCCAAGTGATTTTACCTATTCAGAATATGCGAGAAGAGGTTTCTTTGAAATGTTACCTATAACACTTCTTAATATTGGTATTGTTGCAGGGCTTAATTTAGTTGTACAAGGTAAAGAGGAGAAGAAAAAAGCAAAATGGCTTAAAGGTTATAGTGTATTCTTTATTGGCTTTACCATATTTATCATTTCAACAGCATTTGCAAAGATGATTATGTACATGAGTGAATATGGATTAACTATTAAACGTGTTTACGTCACTTGGTTCTTAATATTAAGTTTACTAAGTATTGTATTGATTGGAATAAGTCTATTTAAATCCCACTTTAGAATCATTAAGAAGTTAATGATTACCTTTATGGTACTTTATATTGGATTAAATTATTGTAATGTAGATTATTTGATAGCGAAGTATAATGGGTATTTATATGAGACACAACAAGTAGAAGTGGAAAGAAGTTTTGATGATTTAAGCTTATCTAGTGTAGGTCCTTTTATAGAAATGAAAAGTAAACATTATAATGATTATATAGAAAGCTACATATGGGAAATAGAATATAAGAATCAGTGGGAGAGCTGGAATTTGGCTAAATACCGTGCAAGTCAGTTGATTCAACAAGAAGGACATACAGTGATAAAAGAGGATAAAAGTATGGATAGGCTAGGCATAGACTAGCTAAACTTAGGAGGGGATATGATGATTAATACTGGGTGGTTAAATGTAGGGAGTTTGATACTTGGATTGATTGCTTGGGGGGCGCCTATTCTAAGTTTGATTCAGTACAAGAAAGCTTCTATAGGAAGATATAGCCTATATGCTGTCATAAGCTTTAGTGCATGTGTGACCTCATTATATATGCAAATACTTTATACGGGTCATCTGATACAAATAAGTGATTGGACAGCACTCCTAGATACCTATGGAGCTATAATAGGTGCTTCATCTATTCTTTTGGTGGTGACAGTTGTAATTAATTTCATTGCATTGGTCTTGTATTTGAGAAAAGAATAAGCGCTTAAAACACATTATATTTTTACTGCTCATAGTAGGAGAAAAATAATGTGTATTTTTTTATCCTACTTTCAACAAAATAGCTGTATTGATTGTATTGTTATTAAAGGGAAAAAATATAAGGAGGTAGGGTGACGAAGAATATGGAGTATACACCGGAAAGAATAACGGATTTATATAATAAATATGTAGATATGGTCTATCGTATATGTTTTATGTTTTTTAAGAATGAGATAGATACTGAGGATGCTGTACAAGCTATTTTTATGAAGGTTATTGAAAAAGAGCCAACGTTTGCAAGCGTAGAACATGAAAAGGCTTGGTTAATTGTTACAGCTCAGAACCACTGTAAAAATCAACTTAAGCATTGGTGGCAAAAGCGTATAGAGTTTGATAGTGCCACCCACGATTCAGTACACCATGATGAGGAAAGTGGAGTGCTTGAATTGGTATTAAAGCTACCTGATAAATTTAAGCTACCCATTTATCTTCATTACTATGAAGGATATAGTACAGATGAAATAGCTCAGATGCTAGACGTAAATGCTTCCACTTTACGGTCTAGATTAAAAAAAGGACGGGAACTACTTAAACTCGGAATAGGAGGAGAAGGCGATGAATGAAAAAGAAATTTATACAAGCTTAGAATGTATTAAGCCTACACAAGAACAAAAAGATAGAATGTTAAACAATATATTAGCACAAGCAAAGCAGAAAAAGGTAGAACCTCAAAAAACTTCAAATGTAGTAAGCTTTAGACCCAGACAATGGATGTATGTAGCAGCAAGCCTTTTAGTTGTTGTAGGGGTTGGAAGTTATGTAGGCAAACAAAGTTTGATGACACCACCAAGCTATATGGAACCAGAGAATCCATCCTATGGTCAGCAAGTAGGCGTGAGAAAGTTTATGAATTATAAGGGCTATCGTTATGTATTTTTAGAAAAGATCCCACAAAATATAGATTTTAGTAGTTTAACCAATCAGTTAGGCCAATTAGAAAGTTTGCTTATATTTGGAGAAACGACAGATACTGCCAAGGAGTATGCCACAACTTTTGCACAAGGGGGAACCATTTGGGAAAGTAAAGATTATAACCCAGACTATCGTGTAATCGTAGAGTATGAAGGGCAATATTATTTATGTGAAAATGTAGGGCGTTCAGATGATACTTATTTTGACCTTGCTCATTTCTTTGAAGCAGCAGATTTTGGTGAACGTGCTTTAGGAATAGAAGTAAGTAGAAGAATAGATGGAATATTTGTTACAGAATTGGATCAACAAACAAGTAAAGCATTGCTAGAAGGCATTAGCAAAAGTAGATTTTTGGAACCAGCTCAGATTCCTTATGAGGAGCTGGCAAGTGATGAGGCAAGAGAGAAAAGCATAACATTAAAGGTACTTTTAAGTGATGAGACTTCTTTAGAAATTTTTGCAACACCGTCGTTAAGGATATTAAGTATAGGTGATAACTATTACCAGATATCAGAAGATGTACAAGAAATTTTTAATAGTATAATACCTTATTAAGAGTAGAAAAGTAGCTCCTCTAGAGTCTTAGATACTAGAGGAGCTACTTGTGTATTACATAAAGTGAATTAAGCTTTTACAAGGACTTTTTCTACTTCTACTACATAGAGTACATGATAATCTTTATTTGGATACCATTTACCATCTAGCTCTGTTTCAATAAAGCATTCAGGTTTAAACTCTTGAGCATATAGCTTTTTGCATACAAGAGCCAGGTTAGCTTCTTCGAAGTAAGGTGTTTCACCTTCGTGAGTAAGTGTTAAGCCAGCTTTAGCAATTTTATCTTCATCTCTACCAGATACTTTACCAAGATAGCCTAACTCTTTTTTAAAGGATTCATCATAGAAAGTAAGAGAAAATCTATCTGAGGCATCTATGAATGTCTTAGTATAACGTTGTGGGCGGATAACAACATAAGCAACATTTTTGCCCCACATAACTCCTAGGCCTCCCCAAGATGCTGTCATTGTATTCGCTTTTCCATTAGCCTGGGCTGTTACAAGCATCCAGTCTTTACCGATAAGTTGAAATGGATTTTTATCTAAGGCTTCTGGTTGGATAGATACAAATTGATTCATGTTAACATCTCCTTTTAATATACATATAGGTATGGTATAACTAATTATAATACATTATGGATGTACTTATGTATAAAAATATTAAAGGGGGATAAAGATGGACAGTGTTTTTGAAGTAGTACAAACGCTTATAGCTGTACTTGTAGCCATTACATTTCATGAGTTTGCGCATGGTTATGTTTCATATAAATTAGGAGATCCAACACCAAAGCAAACAGGAAGATTATCTCTTAATCCCTTTAGACATTTAGATTTTTTAGGGACCATTTGTTTGATGGTTGTTCATTTTGGATGGGCAAAGCCAGTACAAGTTAATCCTAATTACTATAAGAACCCTAAAAAGGGTATGGTGTTAGTAGCTCTAGGTGGGCCAGTGATGAACTTTTTGATTGCTCTTCTTAGTGTATTCTTTATGGGTGTGATATTAAAGGTAACAGGTGGCCAAGTAACGGTAGGTTATATGGGAGATATTATTATCTTTGTGTATGGACTTTTACAGATGTTAGCAATCATTAATTTAAGTTTAGGTATTTTCAACTTGATTCCAATACCACCACTAGATGGCTCCAAAATATTAGGTGCAATCTTGCCACAAGATAAGTATTTTAAATATATGAGGTACGAGCGTTTTGGTTATTTAGCATTGCTACTCATTTTGTCTTTTTATGTATTACGTACACCCCTTAATATGATTATGAGTGGGATGTATGAAGGCATTTGGTTTATAGTAAGTCTTATATTAGGTGTATAGGAGCACAAATATTTTGTAGAATAAATACTGGGCATTGTAACCATACTAGATTTGTACGTATAAACAGTTTCGTAAAATTTAGTTAAGGAGGATTACGCCAATGCCTAAGGTAAGTTGTTCAGTAGAATCGTGTTATTACAATAATTCAAGCGTTTGCCAAGCAGAAAGACTCCAGGTTGGAGGAGAAGGTGCATCTATTACAGAGGCTACCTATTGTGAATCCTATACCAGCAAGCAAAATGCCCGTAATGCCATAGAACAGGTAGGTTATCCTGGACAGACAGAAACGATATGTTGTGACGTGAATACTTGTATGTATAATTCAGGGTGGAAATGTTCTTTAAATGAAATTGAAATAAGTAGCTTGTGTAATGTAAGTAACTATGCTCATACAGACTGTTTAAGTTTTGAAAGGAATAGTTAAAAGGAGGTGTCTTAGGACACCTCTTTTTAATTGACTAATGGTTTTTTAGAATATAGTATATAATTATTAGAAAAAATAAAAATATAACTATTTTGTGGGGAAAATATGAGAAAAGTATTAGAGAGTTTACATCAAGGAATCTGTATACTAGATCAGGATAGTAAGATTAAATTTGTAAATAAAGCTTTTAGTGACCAAGTACACTTATCACATCAAGATATTGAAAATAAACAAAAGGATGAAGCTTTTAGATTTACAGATGACAGGAAATATTTAATTATAAAAGATGAATATGGATGTGTAGACCATTTAAGTATTAAATATATAGATGAATTTTTTGAAGGTGAACAAGTAAAGTATATGATCATTGAAGAATGCCAGTATAAGCAAGAAAGAGACATGTTTGAGGCCTATTTTAATCGACTACCTTTCTTGGCGGGCATTAAAGATATAGAAGGTAGATATCTTTTTATCAATGATCAATGTATAGAAGTATCTAAAACATTATCAGATGTAGATACTAGGGAGGAAATATTAGGCAAGACAGATTTAGAACTATGGAATACTCAATATGGCCTTCAGCTAAAAGAGAAAGAAGAAATGGTAATACAAAATAAGTGTCCAATAACGTATGATGAAGAAGCTATCATAGGAGAAGAAACGATTTATTTTCATGTGACTAGAAATTATATCCCAGATGCCCGGGGAGATGTAAAGTACCTTATTGGTTCTAAGATAGATAGAAGTTATGAGTATGGGATGGAACAACGATTGGAAAAGAGCTATGAGCAAATGTCTACGTTAAAGAGTATTTTAAACGATACGGACAATGCCTTAGTTGTACTAGATAATGTAAAACAAGAGATGATGCAACAATTAAATGCAGAGTATATAAGTATTCTAACCTATGATGAAAAAAATGGAATAGTTGGTTCACGAATAAAGTATGGTTCAAAATACTGGAGAGAAGAAGAAGATTTTAAAGGCGTAAAAATTGCATGGGCAGATGTTAAAGATAAACAGTTTTGGGGACTTAAATATATAGATGAAGTGGAGCGTAATAATAGGAAGAAAGAAAAATACGAAAGATACGATTTAAGGATATCAGGAATAATCTATGAAGCGGCATATCCTCTAGTGTATCAAGATGAAATACTAGGAGTCCTTTCTTTTGGATATAGAGATGCAATACATATACCTAAGGATCTAGATACTTTTATAGAAGTTCTTGTCAGACATATAAGCGTATTGCTTAAAAATGCTAGTTTAGCAGAAATGATTAAAAATGTACTTAGAGAAAATAATTTAACTAAAGAAGAGATGCACTGTATTATTAATAATGGGGTAGATGTAATAAGTATTATTGGCCTAGATGGGATAGTTAAGAAAGTAAATAGAGGTTATCGTGAAGTATTGAAATGGGAAGAAGAAAAGATAATAGGGGAACACTGTGATCAGCTAGTACATCCTCATGATATGCCATTATTTGAGGAATGGGCAAGAAGATGTTTACGACAAGAAAATGTTGAACCTTTTACATGTAGGATTCAATGTGGAGATGGTGTATATAAATGGATACAGTGGAAAGCTAAAATATTAGAAGAAAATGATCTAATTATAGCCATGGGAAGAGATGTTACGAAAGAACGACAATTAGAAGAAGCAAAATTAGAGTATGAAAGAGCGTTGCAAATGGAAACTCTTAAAAACGAATTTTTTGCTAATATGTCTCATGAATTTAAAACGCCAATTAATATTGTACTCTCTATGATGCAGCTCATGGGAAAAAATATAGAGGATGGAAGTATTAAGTATAATAAAGGAGTAAACTTAGATAAGCATATAAAGATTGTTAAACAAAATGCTTATAGATTATTAAGGCTTGTCAATAACTTAATTGATATGACACGTATAGATGCGGGATACTATAAGATGAATTTTGAAAATCATAACATCATTAGTATTGTAGAAGATATTACCATGTCTGTAGCAGAGTATACTGAAGAAAAAGGTATTAACCTTGTTTTTGATACACAGGAGGAAGAGGTTATCCTTGCGTGTGATCCAGATAAGATAGAACGTATTATGTTGAATCTACTTTCTAATGCAGTTAAAGCAATGACAAGAGACAAACAAATAGAGCGAGGCCTGAAAATCGAAGTAGATATAAAGGTAGAAAAAGAAAATGTTTATATTTATGTAAAAGACAATGGTACTGGTATCCCTAAAGAAAAGCTACAAGATATATTTACAAGGTTTGTACAGATTGAAGACAGTCTTACAAGAAAATCAGAAGGAAGTGGAATAGGATTAGCTTTAGTTAAATCACTTGTCGAAATGCATAGAGGTGAGATATATGTAGAAAGTGAAGAAGGTATAGGAACAAGCTTCTGGTTTAGCTTACCTATTAGACAAGAGGCCAATGTAAATGTTATAGGTGATCCTACTATTGGTAATAAAATTGAAAAATGTGTAATTGAGTTTTCAGATGTATATAGCATCCATTAGTGGGTAGTTAACTAGAAGGAGAATAAGATGCTAAAGTTTATTGGTGTAGGAAGTGCTTTTAATACAAGATTAGGTAATAATAGTGCCTTTATTAAAGAAGGTCAAGAAATGCTTTTGATAGATTGTGGTGGCACAGTATTTCATGATGTGCAGCAATTGGATTTATTGCAGGGAATCCATAAATTAAAAATTATGATTACCCATACTCATCCAGACCATATAGGAAGCTTGGGAGAGGTTATATTTTATTGTTATTATATTTTAAAGATAAAGGTAGAGGTTTTTTATCCAAATGAAGCGCTTATAAAGTCTTACTTACGTATTATTGGAGTAACAGAGGATATGTATGTGTTGGATGGGAATTGTGAAGTAGACTTTGAATTAAATGGACTGGGATTAATCCATGCACAGTGGGTACAACAGGTTCACGTAGATACTATGCCTGCCTATGGATTTATCTTAAATACAGAAGAACAAAGGCTGTATTACAGCGGAGATTCCAGTCAAATCCCAGATAAAGTTATTGAAGAACTAGAAAATGGTGAGCTTGATGTTATCTATCAAGATAGCTGTGGATTGGATTATGAAGGTAATGTCCATCTCTATTTATATAAGTTAGCGGATAAGATTCAACCTCAATATAGAAAGCAAGTCTATTGCATGCACCTTGATCAGCATATTAAAATGGATGAGATTAGAGGGTTAGGATTCAATGTTGTAGAACGAGAGCCTGTACCTAATAGAATAGAATAAAATAACCCCTTATAGAAAGTCTTGTGAATTGACTTTCTATAAGGGGTTATTTTTATGGCGGAAGGGTTAGGACTACATGTACACTATCCCTTTTACATTTGCTCTTAAAAAGAGACTTTACAGGCGGCGTATGCCGTCGGCTAGGAGGTTGAAGCCTAGTACGACTAGGGCAATCATGATACCAGGGAAGATTGCAAGGTAAGGTGCCTGTAGCATATAGGGTTGTGCTTCGCCAAGGATCTTACCCCAACTTGCAAGTGGAGGTTGTAGGCCTAGTCCTAAGTAGCTTAGACCGGCTTCTGAGAGGATAGCTGAAGCGAAGGAGAGTGTAGCAGTTATATAGATACTAGAGGCTAAGTTGGGCAAAATGTGTACAAACATAATGCGAAATGGATTGATGCCTCCAGTTATGGCAGCTTCTACAAAGGTAGCATTCCTATATTGTAAGTAACCACTGCGTACAATCCTAGTAAAGCGTGGGATGTTCATAATGCTTAGTGCCACAATAATCATTGGCATATTAGATCCCCAAAGGGCAATAAGCATAAGTGCAAGTAGTGTGCCTGGAAATGCCATCTTTACTTCAATAAGCTTGATAATGAGCGTATCAACAAAACCTCCGAAGTACCCTGAAGCAATCCCTAGTAAGCCTCCTATTAAGAGAGAAAAGCATACTGTACTTATTCCAATGACAAAGATTAATCTAGCACCTACCATAATACGGCTTAGTACATCTCGACCAAATTGATCTGTACCCATCAAATGTATGAAAGATGGGGCTTGAAGTTTGTTTATAATATCCATAGCCTCTGGGTCATAAGGTGTATAGAAAAAGCTAGTAAGCGCTAATAAACCAATAAATCCAATTAAAAATGTTCCAATAATAAGTTCAGTATTCCATTTGAATGCCTTCATATTAGCGCCCTCCTATTACACGGATACGTGGGTCTATTATGCTGTAGAGGATATCTACTATAAAGTTGATCACAACAACAATCCCTCCTAAGTAGAGGACAAGCCCTTGGATAAGAGGAAGGTCACGACTATTAATAGCTGTAACAATAAGGTTCCCAAGGCCTGGAAGGTTAAAGACATTTTCTGTAATAATACTCCCACCTAATATATCAATAACGAGCATGCCTAAAATAGTAATAGTAGGAATAAGCGCATTTTTGAAGACGTGTTTGGTGAGGACTTTGCCTTCGGATAATCCTTTGCTTCTGGCTGTCTGGACATAGTGCTTGGGAAGTTCTTCGAGCATAGTTGTGCTCAAGTAACGGATGAGTACAGCAGCAGCTCCCAGTGATATGGAAAGACCAGGGAGAAAAAGACTTTGAAACCACTTCAAAGGATGAGTAACAAAAGGTATATAGCCACCACTTGGAAAAATGTTGAGCGTGACAGAAAAAAGTAGTACCAATACAATACCCATCCAAAAAGAAGGAATGGCGATACTCAGTTGTGAAAGGATACAGACAAACTTGCCGCTAGCATGGTCATGACGTACAATGAACAGTCCTATAGGCAGTCCAATGAGCACTGTTAAGGTAAGTGAAACAAGTGCTAGAGATGCTGTGACAGGAATACGTGCAAGAAGGAGTTCACTAACGGGTATATGGAAGCGAATAGAGTCACCTAAGTTTCCTCTAAATGCATTACCTATCCAATCTATATAACGTGTGAGAGCTGGTGCATCTAAATTCAAAGATTGTCTCATCGCCTCAAGTTGTAAGGGGTCTGCATCGGGACCCAGTATAATAGAAGCTGGATCCCCTGGCAGTATTTGAAATACCCCAAATGTCACAATAGATATCAGAAGTAAAGTGGTGATTAATGAAATGAATTTTTTAATATAGAATCCCATAAGACCACCTTTTATTCTCCTATATAGTAAAGCTTCGTTGCATCAAAATAAGGTGCAGGATAAGGGGTATAACCTTGAAGATCTGGTTTGGATGCCATAATTAAGTGTGGATCCATGATGTAGACTGCAACCGCTTCATCTGCAAGAAATTGTTGAGCTTGCTTATAAATTGCTGCACGTTTATCAGGGTCCGTTTCATGGATACCATCAGCTATAAGCTGGTCATAGGTATCACTCTTTAAGTGGTAGAAGTTTTTAGCGTATTCACTTTGATAGCGTACAAAGGTTTCGTGTGGGTCAAGCTTACCTGCTAAGCCGATAATAGTTGTTTCGTAGTTACCACCACTATAGACTGTATCTAGCCATGTACCCCATTCCATAAGTTCAATATTAAGGGTAATGCCAACTTGTTTTAACATATCAGCAAGCACTTGAGCTGTATCAATATGGGTTTGGTAGTTAGAAGGAACTTTAATGGTTGTTGTAAAACCATTAGGAAGTCCAGCTTCTTCTAAAAGGGCTTTTGCTTTTTCCGGGTTATAAGGATAAGGTTCCTTTTGGCTAAGATCATTGAACCAGAAGCCCATTACAGGGCTGGCATTGGTATAAAGTTTGCTACCATAACCACCTACAACACCATTGATAATTAAATCTTTATCTATAGCATAGTTGATTGCTTGACGGACTCTTAAGTCGTTAAAAGGCTCGATATCATGATTGAGTGCAAAGATCTGAACCATATTTTGTGGGAAAGAAGTCATAGTAAAGTCTTTTTCTAAAGCAGGCACACTCATAGAAAGCACTTGAGCTATATCTAAGTCACCTGATTTAAGCGCCATTAAAATACTACTTTCATCTGTCATAATACGGAATTCAATTTCATCTATAGATGCCATACGTGTTGTATCGTAATAGGCATCATTGCGTTTAAGAACAATACTTTTAGCTGGTGAATAGCTTACAAAACTAAAAGGACCTGTGCCTATAGGTTTGCTGGATTGCTCTGTATAATTTTTAGGAATAACGGGTTCAATCAAGGTGCTTAAGAAAGAAGCATCTTGGTTACTTAAAGTAAAGGTTAAAGTATCTTCATCTATTGCTTCAATAGAAGTTACAGATTGGAATTTTGATGAAAGAGGAGTTTCACCATTAAGACCGGATAAACGTTTATAAGAGTATAATACATCATCCATTGTCATAGGTTCTCCGTTATGGAAGGTTACATCAGTTCTGATGTCAAAAGTATACTGTAGGCCGTCGTCGCTTACGGTATAGTCTGTGGCAAGTTGAGGTAAGAATGCACCTTTTTCATCAAAACGAATAAGTCCCTCAAAGACATTGTTCATGACAGCCTTTGTGTCAGCAGCAGCGCTTAGGTGAGGATCTAGGTGATCAGGTTCTGATGGCATAGTTGTGCGTACAATTCCACCTACTTGTATTTCACTAGTTAGAGCCGTGACATTAGTAGATGCCTTAAGGTCTCCTCCAGTGTTGTTTGTACATCCTACTGCTAATAGCATAGAGCAAGAAAGTACTAAGCTTAAAAATTTTTTCATAAATTGCCTCCTTGTACAATGCACACTTATAAATGTATAAGTTGCGCTTGTTATAGTATTCAATACGCTTCTATTATAAAAAAGTCTGAACTTAGATACAAGAAAAATTAAGTGTAACCATTTTATAAAAATGGAATAATATGGTAGTAATTAGAATGTGGAAAGAGGCGATGAGGGATGAATAATCAATTAGGTTTAATTGCTATTTTAGGAATAAGCTATTTGCTTCTAAGCCAAGAACACGGATTTGACTATCGAGGAGAAAGTGGAGAAGGCTATAAACAATTCAAGAGCGAACTCTATGACATTAGTTTTAAGTATCCTGCAGACTGGACTAAAAATCCTAACTATGAAGAACGTTATGATGGCCCAGGGGGCTTCGTAGAAGTTGCAGAAATTGAAGCTTATAATAGGCCAATAAATGTGGTTGTACAGCAAGAAATTAATACACCTATTAAACCTTTTGGGATGAATCCAAAAGTTATGGATGTAGATTTAGATGGTCAACCAGCTAGAGTAATTATACCATCAGCAGATCAAAATAAAGTTTTTGATAGAGAAGTAGCAATTATTGTCAAAAATAAAAAGCCTGTTGTTGAAGGTCAAGAGAGGTATGACTACACAATTATATGGACCGATAAAGCAAATCTTGAAAATATACTTAACTCCTTTAAATTTATATAGAAATCCAAAGTTAAATAAAGTAGGTACTCTGATTATTTTTGAAAGTTTAGGGTATCTACTTTTATGATATAAGCAAAGTATGTTTTCCTAAATCAATAAGTTTTTTGTGAAGGTATATAATGAGGATAAGTATTTTTAATAATTATAGGGACAAGCATTAATAAATGCAAAGTAATTGATGATAAAAACTAAAGTTTTATGAAAAATGATGTCTTATTGATGGGAAAATGTTAAGATAGACATTAGAAATAGGACAAAGGAGTCAACAGATGAAGCCATATATTGTACCACAACTTGAATTAATAGATGAGGATTTAACCAACTTAGAAGATGAGATGGTTATAGAAGAAAAACATCTTAAAAGTATTTATATAGAAGAGCAAAACTGTAAGAATGTACTTTTTAAAGGATGTATTTTAGAAAATGTTACTTTTAGTGATAATTGCTTTAAGAAAATAGAGTTTAATAATGTTATTTTTAAGCGCTGTGACTTATCTAATATGAGCTTAGAAGATGCTATTTTTCACATATGCCAATTTGAAGATTGCAAATTAACGGGTCTTAATATTCCAGAAAGCTGTGTGCAGTATACAACTTTTAAAACATGTATTGGAGATTACTTAGGATTAGGATTTTCAACACTGAAAGAAGTAGATTTTGAAGAATGTAGCTTGAAAATGAGCTATCTTGGAGAATGCAAGTTTCAAAAAGTACAATTTAAACTATGTGATTTAACTGGAGCTGAAATGGCAGGTACAAAGCTTAAAGGATTAGATTTCACAACCTGTCAAATTGAAGGATTAAAGGTAAAGCTACAAGAATTAGTAGGCCTTAAGGTTACACCAACTCAAGCATTAAATTTTGCAAAAATGCTTGGATTAAAAATAGAGGGGATGGAGTAAGATGAGTAGACTATTTTATACAGAAACAAGAAAACGTTTAGCTGAGCAACTTGAAGAAGGGAGCTTAACATTACTATTTTCAGGAAACGCACCTAAAAAAAGTGCAGATGAATGTTATCCTTTTACAACTAATCGTCATTTTTACTACTTATGTGGTATTAAAGAAGAGGGTATTATTCTTGGACTTATGAAGGTTAAAGATGAAGTTAAATCTATTTTGTTTATCAAAAAGGCTGATCCTGTAATGGAAAAATGGGTAGGTAAGACTATTTCTAAAGAAGAGGCAGAAGCAATTTCAGGCATTAGTGAAATTCATTATTTAGATGCCTTTGAAAGTACACTCCATCATGCCATTATGTCTGGTGATGTTCATAAGATTTATTTAGACTTTGAAGTAGATGGATTTAAAAATGATTTAACTAAGGAGCAACGCTTTGCAAATGACTGTAAAGAACGTTATCCTTTTGTGCAATTTGGCAATGTACATAATCATATTTCAGCGTTACGTATGATTAAATCCGAACATGAAATAGACAAGTTGAGAGAAGCTATTCAAATAACAGATGAAGGGATTAGAGCCCTTATGCAAAATGCAAAGAGCGGCATTATGGAGTATGCACTTGAAGCCCATTTTGACTTTGTACTTAAGACACATGGAATAGAAGACTACGCGTTTAAAACAATTGCAGCATCAGGGGTAAATGCTACAGTGCTTCACTACTCAAGCAATAATAGTGTGATTCCACAAGATAGCTTAATACTCTTTGACTTAGGTGCTCAATATGAATACTATAATGCAGATATTACAAGAACATTCCCTGTAGAAGGTAAGTTTACCCAAAGACAAAAACTCTTCTATAATATTGTACTACGTGCAAACGAAGAAGTAATTAAAATGATTAAACCAGGTATACCGTTTACTGCACTTAATGAACGTGTTAAAGAGATCTATTTTGAAGAACTTGAGCCACTTGGATTAGTAGAGACAATGGAAGATGTGAGCAAATACTATTATCATGGTGTAAGCCACTTCTTAGGTCTTGATACACATGATGTAGGTAGCCGTAAAGTAGAACTTCAAGAAGGAATGGTACTCACTGTAGAACCAGGTCTTTACATTGAAGAAGAAGCCATTGGTATTCGTATTGAAGATGATATTCTTGTTACAGCAACAGGATGTGAAAATCTTTCTAAAGATATTATTAAAACAGCGGAAGATATCGAAGCGTTTATGGCAAAACGCTAAGTTAGAACTAAAAAGTTCTGCCACCCAATGCCTAATTTATAGGAATGGGTGGCAGAACTTTTTATTGTTAGTTGTAAGTAATACTTTCAGAGGCTTCAAGACCTTCAAAGTAGCTACCAATTTGGTCATCTAAATCTTCGAGGACACAAGTGTAATCTCCAATAGTTATGTAGTTCATGCTTGGAATAATATAGCTTGTAAATGTTGTATGGTCATCTAGAGAGAATTCAACGCGGTATGAGAGGCCTTCAGTCTGTGCTTTTGCAATAGCCTCATAGTCACTTGTTTCTAATGTAGCAACTTTGGCATGAGTGAGTGCATCTAAGAGTTTTACGCTATCTTCTTTTTCTAACATGTTTAAGATAGAGCCACCCATGTGGTCAAAGATATCTGTAAACATAATATGTTGTTGCAAGTTAGCAGCTTGAAGATACTCTTTTATATCAATAGGTGTATCATCTGCTTTACCTACATTTTCACAAATATAGAATTCGCCGTTAGATTCAAAAGCCATTCTAAATGCAGGAGCGTAGTTTGTAAGCTCAAAGAGTGTACCATCATTTTGCTTGCTAATTTCTTTTCCTAATTGACTTTCTTCTAACTTGAAGGCTTCTCCATTGTTGAGGAATACATAACGATTACCGTCAATTGTCATCATAGGTCTCATACCCATAGGAGAAGTTTGCTGTGGAGCAGTTATGGCTTCTGAGTTAGTTGATACTTGTGGTGGAGTTGGTACAGAAGCTTTGGTTGTTGCACATCCTGTTAATGCACCTACTGCACAGATTGAAGCGATTCCTAAAGTTGCTAAACGTTTTGTTAATTGATTTTTCATTTTTAATTCCTACCTTCCGAAGTTGTAATCTATTTTAAATTTTTTATTCCCATTTAAGTGGTTTCACTAGTAATACAACTGAAGATAGGATTTTGTTGAGTTGTTTTGAAAAAATTTTAGATTTTATAAGAAGTATAAATAAAAGAGGCACTTCCCTAGGAATTTAAGGGAGTGCCTCTTCGTGGTTTATTGATTTAAAGCTACTGAACTGTAGCAATAATTGTCTCTGGATTCGTTAAGAGCTCAACACCTTTAGGTAATTCAATGTCGCGTACAAAAATTTTAGCACCACGATCTAAGCTACCTACATTAAGCATAAAGGATTCAGGAAGTACATCTACAGATCCTTTAACTAGAATACGTGATAAAGCTTTTTCTAATATGTATTTTTTGCTACTTAAGAGTTCTACACCTTCATAATTCATAGGGACATTCATTTTAATGTATTCACCAGGTTTGACAAACTGAAAATCTACATGAAGAATTTGAGAGTGTAGATGGTCTGGTTGAAATTCTCTTAAGACACAGTTATAAACTTGTCCTTCAAGTTCTAATGGAAACATCATATTTGTAGAGTCGTTGATAATAGCTTGAAGAGAGGTAAGAGGTATTTGAATGGCAATAGATTCTTTTAAGGATTGTCCATACATAATACCAGGAATAAACCCTTTTCCTCTTAAACTAACTAAACTGTGTTTTGAATCACGTGGCATAATTTTAAAAACTTTTTGTGACATGACAAATTTTCCCCCTTTGTAAAAATACCTATATCTTATATGTACGAGCTATAGGAGGAAAATATGCTAAAAAGATTTTGTTTATATAAAGTAGGCAACAAGAGCAATAATGAGCATATGTAAAGGATAGAAGATGTAAAAGAAAGATTTATGTAAGGGAATAGATTTATCAGGTACGAAATAGATTACAGGTAATGCCAAAATAGCAGGTAATTGCATACTAATCATAAAGAGTGCCACATCAGTAAAGAAGGTTAAATAATAAAATATAGTAAGGAGTGTAAAGATTAATGTATATTTCATTAAGCCTCTCGTTTTATAACGTTTAGTAGAGTGAAGAAAGTAGTACATAAGTAATACTGTTAAGACGCCGTATATACCATAGTCTGCAACGGTACTTAGTATTAAGATAACTATTGAAGGTAGGATGCGTAATATTAAAGGTAGATGATGGGTTGAGTTGATAAAATATAAAAGAGCAAGTGCACATAAAAAGGTAAAGCCAATATTCCAGTGAGAGAGTAGAATGAGGCCAGAGGTACTATATAGGACGTCTTTAAAAGCACTACCATAGCTAAGAAACATAAATGGAATCTGAGCAGCTAATGTCATAAGTGCAATATTTTTTGTATACTGTTTGAGGTTGCTAGTATAAGAAAAGCCACAAGCAATCTTATAAGCAAAAATAGGCATAGAAAGTCTACCGAGTAACCTGCAGATTAGATAGGGTGTAGAGTATGAAGGTAAAAATGCAAGTGCTACGTGGTCTATAAGCATCAAAATCATGGCAATTATTTTTAACATAGATGAGAACTCCTTAATTAAATATTGGCTTATATTATAGCATATTTAGTAGAGGGACAAAGTAGAAGAAATTAATTAACTTTAAATTTTATAGCACTTATTAAGCTTCTTCGTCATGCTTGATTTATGGGTGGCGTTTTTTGAAGGATTTGGTGTAAAATATGATTTGTGAAAGATACTAAAGATAAATAAGATAGATTTAAACAGACTAAAGAGAATGTGAGGCATATAATATGAAGGAATTATGGGAGCTGTTTGTTGTGTTTATGAGAATGGGCGCCTTTACTTTTGGAGGAGGGTATGCCATGCTTCCGATTATTCAAAAGGAGATTGTGGAAAAGAGGAACTGGGCTACCAATGAAGAGATCATGGATTATTATGCTATTGGACAAATGACACCAGGGATTATTGCGGTGAATACAGCAACTTTCATTGGATATAAGTTAAAAGGAATTATAGGAGGGATTGTGGCAACACTGGGTATGGTTACACCTTCACTTGTAATCATTACAATTATTGCAGCATTTTTTAAGAACTTTGCTCATTATCCTGTTATACAGCATGCCTTTGGAGGTATTCGTTTAGTGGTTATAGCACTCATTATACAAACGGTTTATACAATGGCAAAAAAGACCATTCATGATAAGCTTACAATTGCCCTTTTTGTAGTAGGATTTATATTGCTTATTGTGATACCTATTTCACCTGTATGGATTATTGTTTGCTCAGCTTTAATTGGATTAGTAGCAAGTCGCAAAAAGGGGGTAGAATAAAATGCTTATTTATATTCAACTTTTTTGTGAGTTCTTTAGAATAGGATTGTTTGCACTAGGTGGTGGGTTGGCGACAGTACCTTTTTTAGAGCAATTGATTGATAAGTATGGGTGGATTACATCAGCGGATTTATTAGATTTAATTGCCATTGCTGAATCTACACCAGGACCAATAGGGGTGAATGCAGCAACTTATGTAGGATTTAATGTAGCAGGAATCCCTGGAAGTATTACAACGGTACTAGGACTTGTCACACCTTCTATTATTATCATTATTATTGTGGCTCATTTCTTTGAAAAATTTAAAAAGCAAAAAATGGTACAAGATTGTTTTTACGGTATTCGTCCCGTTGTAGCAGGACTTATAGGTGCGGCGGGATTTAATGTAGCGAAGATGGCGATTGTGGATTTAAAAACAATTTTAGTCTGTGGTGCTTTCTTAGTTATTATGAGTAAATGGAAGAAACATCCCATTCTTTATATTGCACTAGGTGCAGGAGTGGGCATTATTTTAGGCTTGTAAGGAGGAACGAATATAAAAAGGATGATAGGAATACGTACTTTGAAAACAGGAATAGGAGCAACCATTACACTCCTTATTGCCACTGCGCTTGGACTTAAGTATGCAACGGCAGCTTCTGTTATTACCATATTAAGTATTCAAAGTACAAAGAAACAATCAGTAGAAATGGCAATTAAAAGGTTAGTTGCAACGGTGATTGCTCTTTTACTTGCAACACTTGTTTTTAATGGATTAGGATTTTATGCTTTAAGTTTTGGGGTTTTCCTAATTATTTTTATCCCTATAGCTTCAAAAGGTAATATGGTTGAAGGGATTGTACCAGCATCTGTATTAGTAACTCATTTTTTAGGAGAAGGCAGTATTACGCTCAACTTATTTTTGAATGAGCTGGCACTGGTTGTAGTTGGAGTTATTGTTGCGCTGATTATCAACTTATATATGCCAAGTGTAGAAAATGAGATTATGAAATGTAGACACGAGTTAGAGAAAACGATGTATAGTATTTTTGAAAATATGGCCTGTGCATTAAAGTCAGAATGTGCACAGGTAGATGATCGGTTCTATGCGCTACTAGGACAACAAATAGAGGAAGGCAAATCAAATGCTTATCGTTATACAAATAATTATTTATTTAGTAAGCATCCGCCTTTTATCCAGTACTTTGATATGCGTAAGCAACAGTTTCAAGTGATGGCTTATATGAAAGAACATTTTACTAAGTTCTTTATGACAACAGCTCAAGCTGATGTTGTTGCACGTTTTACAGCGGAAGTTGCAGAAAGTGTTCATGGCGAAAAGTCAGCGAAAGACCTTTTAGTACAACTAGAAAAATTAAGAGAAGACTTTAGAAAATCTGATTTACCAAAGACCCGTGAGGAATTTGAGAACCGAGCAATGCTTTATCAGTTTCTAAATGATATTGAACATTTCTTAGAGATTAAACAGAGCTTTAGAGAAAGTTTAACACAAGAGGAATTTGAGGAATATAAAAAGGGGTATGCCATTTAAAGGCATACCTTTTTTTAGTTTGAATTATGTGTTATCCAGTATGAATAATATCAAAACTATGGAAGTAAGTTTTGATGACATTATGAAAATAAGCATTAGGAGATAGTGTACTATAAATTTTTACAAAAGCCTCTTGGTCAATGAAGCCACCAGCTTTATCTAGGTGGCCACCACCAGAACCTACATGACTAGTAATGTAATTGGCGAATTCATTAGCTTTGACTTCTTTAGTACAACTACGCAAAGAGAATTTAATGCCTTCTTCATTTTGAAAATAGACAATGCATAGGGAGATATTTTCTACTTGAATGGCTAAGTCACTAATAAATCCTAAGATATTTGGATCACAAGGTCTTGATTCAAATATAGCAACTTTCCCTATAGTATCTAATGAACAATTGATTAGAGCGTTACCAGCAGTTTCAAGGTCATTAAAGGATAGATTAGAGTGTTTAAGGTTGTGAATAAGCGCTGAGTCATATGAAATAGAATCTGCCATATCTCTGTCAAGGGGATGACGAGTTTCAGATAAATAATTTGTATCAGTTAGAAGCCCGTAGTATAGAGCAGTTGCAACATTTGGGTGAGAATTGAAATCAAAATTAGCTTGAGTAAGTAAATCCCAAAGTAAAGTTGCACAGCTACCAAGGTAAGGCCTAATATCTTGAAGCTCAAATTCAGTGCCTTGAATAATGTGATGATCAATAATGCATACAGCATGGGCGCTGAAACGTGTAAGGTTATTATTATTGTAATGACAATCTACGGTCACTAATAAGTCGGGGGGCTCTAGCTTAGCAACAAATTCTAGTGGAATAGCAAGTTGCTTAATCATGATTTTGAGGTTAGGCTTTTGTATCTGGGTTCCACTATAGATGAGACGAGCAGTTTTGCCAATACTTCTTAGATAAGAATAAAGTGCAAAACCTGAAGCAATGGTATCAGCATCTGGGTTGTTATGGCATTGAATAACAATGTTTTTATATTGAATAATAGTATCTAAGATCATGGCTCAATCTCCCCTGTATTTATAGTATAATTATATCAATTTTTTTAATACTTATACAACATAAAATATAAAGATTGAGGCATATAAACGGATATATCTTCCAGTAGTATTGATTAAAGTTGAAAAATTCACTACAATAACAATAACACTATTAATTTTAGGAGGAAAACGTGGAATACTTATTCATTTATTTTTTAGTCATTAATCTTATAGGATTTGGAATGATGTATAGCGATAAAAAACGTGCAATTAAGAAAAAATACCGCATTCCAGAGAAAACACTTTTCCTTGTTGCATTAGTTGGTGGAAGTTTGGGGACAACATTAGGCATGGAGACTTTCAGACACAAGACAAAGCATTGGTATTTTAAATGGGGAATGCCAGCCATTTTTGTTTTGCAAATCATCATATTAGGTCTTGTTATGAAATACAAATAAGTAAAAAGCAGACAGAAGGAGTAGGCCATGCATTTAAGAGACTTTATGAAGCTAAAAAGCTGGGCTGTAGTAGGGGATGTAGATAATCCACTTAAATATGCTAATCAAATCAGAAATGAATTGAAAGAAAAAGGATATAAAGTATATGGTGTACATCCTACAGGAACAGGTTTCACTTATAAAAGCTTAAAAGATATAAAAGGTGATATAGACATCGTAGATTTATGTATTAATCCTATAGATGGTCTAGATTATATTAAGGAAATTGTAACATTAGGAATTAAGCACGTGCTGATTCAACCAGGTGCAGGGAGTGAAAAGATTATTTCCTATTTAAAAGAAAATGGGGTGATTGTCCTAGAAGGCTGTGCACTAGTAGGGATCAGATTATATTAAAAGAAAAGAGGGAATGGAAGATGATGAGTTCTTTTTTTATGCCAACGAAAGTAATAATAGGTGAAAATTGTATAGATGCTAATAGTCACTTATTAAAAGGTTTAGGAAGTAAAGCACTTATTGTAACAGGGAAACGTTCAGCTAAATTAAACGGATCAGGAAAAGATGTTGAAGATGCGTTAAGAAAAGAGAATATTCCCTTTGTTCTTTTTGATCAAATAGAAGAAAATCCTTCTTTAGAAACAGTAGAAAAAGCAAGAGATTTTGGATTAAAAGAAGGTGCAGACTTTGTTATTGGAATAGGTGGAGGCTCCCCTATTGATGCAGCAAAAGCGATAGCTGTACTACTTAAAAATACTGATTTAACAGGTGATACACTTATTTGTGGTAAAAGCTTAGAGGCATCACCAGTAGTAGCTGTGCCAACAACAGCAGGTACAGGAACTGAAGTTACACAATACTCTATCCTTACAGATCATAAGGCACAAACAAAGAAAAACATTGGACATACTGTATTTCCAAGGATTGCGTACTTAGATGCAAAATATATGTTAGATATGCCAAAGAATATTACTGTGCATACTGCAGTTGATGCATTAAGCCACTTAGTAGAGAGCTACTTGAATGTAAAAAGCAATGAGATTAGTGAAGCTTTAGTTGAAAGAGGTTTAGAGTACTGGGGGAACTGTGTTGATAACCTCTTAGGTGGATTCTTTACTTATGAGTGTCGCAAAGACTTGATGTTAGCTTCTATGCTAGGTGGTATGGCTATAGCTCAAACAGGCACAAGTTTACCACATGGTATGGGTTATGCACTTACTTATCACAAAGGCGTGCCACATGGCTTAGCAAATGGTGTACTTTATGTACATTATTTAAGATGCTTTAAAGACCAAGCAAAAGTTCAAAGACTTCATAAGCTCATTGGTGTAAAAAATCATGATGAACTAGAAAAGATTTTAACAGCCCTTTGTCTGACAGATATCAAAGTAACAGATGAAGAACTACAACAATACGCACAAGAAATGAGTGCAAATCAAGCAAAACTTCAAAATCACCCAGAAGAAATAGGGTATGAGGAGATTTATCATATTTATAAAGCAAGTTTAAATATTTGATGGAGTGAGGGCATGTAGGTAAGCTTATTGTATTCCAACTTCTAGTCCTCAACTTTTAAGACAGACTAAGCTCATTTCATCAAACTAACGGTCAAAACTCAGAAAAAAAGTTCACTTTTCTTCAAACATTTCCCTAAAACCAGTTTGATTGCATTTACTAAGCCTCTCTAAAAAGTTTGCGTAGAAAGTTTCCATACAATAACTTACCTTACAGCCTATCACATCATAGCCCCACCGGTAGAGGGCTAGCTAGACTACATCATATACTAAAAGTTTTTACTTCATAAAATATACTAATGAATGATGAAAATAAAAGTATTGTTAGGGGAGATAATATGATCGTTGTAAGGAAGATGGAGCCTAGTGAGGCTTCTGCTGTCAAGAAGGTGGGGCAGAGGGCTTTTGGGATAGTTGAGAGTTTATTTGTAACTAGGCCCAAGGAGGCAATGATTGCTTTATTGGATGATAAGATTGTTGGGGGCATTATTATTAAATACATAGTAAGTGATGGGAAAAAGATAGGGTACTACGATGGGGCTTTTATTGACTCGGATTACCAAGGTCTGGGGATAGGTAATAAGTTGTATGCAGAGACAACGAAATATTTATGGGAGCAAGGGTGTGATGCGCTTTGTGCTCTTGTAAAAGATGATAATGTTGGATCATGGAAATTGTTTTTGAATAATGGTTTTAGTCAAACAAGTATAAAAGAGGGCATACATCAGTTAGGTCTTGGAACCATGCTAAAAACTTATTTTACAACCCCATTTTTTATAGCTAATGGAATGGAGTTTTATCTTGCAGTCAAATATCAAAGTGTACAATCTAAAGTGTGTAAGACAGGTAGTCAAATTGCCTTATATCTTCTTGTGAATTTTTTATTGATGCTACCCACCTTATTTATGGGAAGGTCAAACTTTGGATTATTTATAAGTGCCTATATGGTTCTTCTAATAGGAGGCGTATTGTTTAGCTATATAGGTACTTTGTTCTCTAAAAGACAATGGTATTTTAGGATGAATAGTGGAGGTGCAGCCCTTGCTGCATTTATTAATCTCAGTGGTGCTTTTCCTATGATAGGTAGTTGGTATCCCGAAAAATATGAGAATACCCAGGCCTTCAAAAAAGATATGGGAATAAGTGCACTATGGGAATGGTTATTTGTATTAGGAGTAACATTTATAGCTCTTTTGTTAGAACCTTTGTACTTTAGGTATATGGCTCAAATAGGTGGTGTATTTCTGATTTTTCGTATACTTATTTTCTATCCATTTGAATCCTTTGGAGGAAGACGCGTTTATCTTTGGAATAAAGGATGGTATGGTGTATTAACGGTGCTATCTATTTTGTTATTAATGTTTTCGTAGTAGTTATTAAGATTTTGAACCTATTTAAAGAGCATGTATCTGTAGCATTTTAAATAGGTTCTTTTTATTTTTTTATAGATAGACATAAAATGAAATAAATGGTGTTAAATAAAAATATAAAAGAAACAAAAATATTTTAAAAGTGATAAAAATGTTATATTATAGACTTATGCTAACATATAGGGGGAGATTTGGATGGATACCATAGAGTTATGGAGTGACAGTATAAAAAAGATAAGTGGTGTAAAATATGTCAAGATTAAGGGTGACATTGAACATATTGAAGCAATACACATCGTAATAAATGGAATAAAGTCTCCTAAACAAATTGTTAGAGATGTGGAGGCAGTTTTGTTAGCCATGTTTGACTACCAGGTAGATCACAGAATAATAAGCGTGGCACAGCTTGAATTAGAAGAAGTTCAGACGATCATGCGTATTAAATATGAGGGGATTAACGTGAAGATGGATGACCCTTATATAGAATGCGATGTGCAACTTAGCCATAACGGACAAGTCTTTACACATACCGAAAGGGGTATAAGGACACCATTAAATAGATATATTACCATTGCTAAAGGAGCCGTTGGATGTATAGAGAAAGTGGTTCAAGGCAAATACTTTTTGGACATCATTGATGTTCAATTACATCAGAGTAAAGGGATAGAGTTTGTCTGTATCGTTATTCAGATGATTGGTAATAAGCAAGATGATACATTGATTGGAACGGCTATTATTAAAGATGATAGCTATGAAGCGGTTGTAAAAGCAACATTAGATGCGATTAACCGTAGAATTTTAACTTAGGTATAGGAGCCAATTATAAATACATAACCTCTAAGCGGAGCGGAATTATGACAGGCCAATAGCGGGCGTCTGTTAATTCACGTGAGAGGAGAATGAAACAATGAAAAATACATTCGCAAAATTATTACCAGTGGCATTTGCTTTATTAGCACTTGCAATCGCAGCTGGTGCAGAATTAACTTATATATTCTAAGATTGTATTGACTTTTATAATTGGCTTTTATATATAGATTAAGGAGATAATATACATGAAGCAATTAACATTAAAACAAAAAAGCTTCTTTTTGAGTATATATGCTATTGCAGTTAGTTTAATTATATATAGTACTATTCAGGGATGTTTTAAAATAGAAACCCAGCAGATAAGAGAAATTATATTTTTTATATTTGTAATAGGTTTAAGTGAGAGTGTAACTTTATGCTTTAAAAAAGTATCTTTTAGCACAACTTTTGCATTAACTCTGGCTACCTATTTAACATTAGGACCATTGCCGAGCTTGATATGTTTATTAGGAGGATTTCTAATTCGTGTACTTAAAATAGATGAAAATAAATATAAACATATTTTAAATACACCACTTTATGGAACAGCTTTTAATTGTAGTATGCTTATTATTAGTTTTTTAATAAGTCATCTATTATATACAAATATTACTATAGGGCTAAGTATTGAAAATCAATTCTTAGGGATTATTGCATTTTCGATAAGTTACTTTTTAGTTAATAAAGGACTTCTTGCTATGCTCCAAGGGATTTATGCAGGGGGAGTAATTAGCAAATATTTTAAAAATGAATTCTTCTTGTCAATGATTAGTTTTTTAATCATGATACCTTTTGGTTGGATGTTTGCAGTTCTTTATGAGCATTATAGTTATTGGGGAATTATTGTTCCACTATTCCCGGTTTTATTGATTCGTTATACATTTACATACTATGCAGAGGCAAAAGAGCAATATGTTCAAACGGTAGAAACATTGATGAATGCTGTAGAGGCAAGAGATTGCTATACTAATGGGCATTCAAAAAGAGTAGCTGAAGTGGCATCTCTTATTGCGAAGAAGCTAGGTTATAGGAATGGACAAATAGAAAAGCTTCGTATTGCTGCTATGTTGCATGATATAGGAAAGATAGGAATTAGTGATAATATTCTACATAAACCAGGTAAGCTAACTGATGAAGAGTTTGCTACTATAAAAAGTCATCCAGAGATTGGAGAAGGAATTATTAAGGATGTATCCAATCTAAAATATACAAGAAGTATTATTAGAAATCATCATGAACGTTATGATGGTAAAGGTTATCCAGACGGTAAAAAGGGTGATGAATTAAGTGTAGATGTTTATATCATCCAACTTGCAGATGCCATAGATGCTATGGCAAGTGACAGACCTTATCGTAAAGGCTTACCAGCTGATGTTATAGAAAGTGAAATAAGAAAAGGAAGAGGTACACAGTTCCATCCACATGTTGTGGATGCTTACCTTGATTTATTACAATCCAATGCGGAAATACAGAAAATTTGGGAGTAAAATATGTTTGTTCTATCAATAGTTGGTGCAATAATTATAGGCTATTTGTGTAAAGGACAACTGAGTAACTTGAGATTTGTACAAATAAAAGGGATTGCCTTTATCTTTGCTAGTTTCATTGTAGAATGGATAGCAAAAATACTTTTAAATCAAAATATGATTGAGTTAGGGAATGTTTCATGGAGCTTGCACCTTTTCACTTATATTTTACTAGGAATAATGATTATTAAAAATTGGGAAAAAGGCTCTATTAAACTTATTGGGATAGGGACATTGTTAAATGCTCTAGTTATTTTCTCTAATAATGGCATTATGCCAGTAGGGACATGGGCAATGGAACGATTAGGTATTCCAGAGGGGGCAACTTTACAAGGCATGTATCTTGTGATGCATGACCAGATGCATTTTAAAATACTAGCAGATATTTTGCCTATTCGAATTATGAATAGAGGATTTATTTTAAGTATAGGAGACTTATTCCTTATAGCGGGCATTATGATCATTATTATTTATGGAATGAAAAAAGAAACCTGTAGAAATTATTCTTCTACAGGTTTCCCATCATAAAGGTCCATAAAGTCATAATCAATACCATCTTTTTGATATCCGAGGATGGCATTCATATTAACGTTTTCAGCAGCTTTAAAAATAGACTTGTCCACTTGTGGATGAGTCTTTTTTAATGTAGCAATAAGCGCTTTAATCTCTGCACGTTTGCTAGAAGTCTCACCGGCAGCAACAGCACATCCACAATTCATAGCTTTGATACCATTGGCGCGGATAAAGCTTTTGATAGACTCTTCATGGACGTAGTAGAGAGGTCGTATAAGCTCTAATTCTGGGGAGTTGGTTGAGTGTAATTTAGGAAGCATAGTTTTAAAGTTACCAGCATAGAGTACATTCAGAAGAGTTGTTTCTATAACGTCATCAAAGTGATGGCCTAATGCTAACTTATTACAACCTAATTCTTTAGCTCTTGCATATAAGAAGCCACGACGCATACGTGCACACATATAGCAAGGGTAGTCAGAAGAGATACGTTCAATTACTTCAAAGATATCTGAGTCATAGAAATGTACAGGAATATCTAAATGTTTGCAGTTAGCAATAAGATTTGTTTTGTTCTCTTCGTTAAAACCTGGATCCATAGAAATAAAAACAGGGGTAAAGGGAGTATCTGTATGACGACTGAGCATTTGAAAAAGCTTCGCCAATAAGAGACTATCTTTACCACCCGAAATAGCTACTGCAATCACATCTCCTTCTTCAATAAGTTTATAGTCCTTAATTGCTTTGATAAAAGGAGACCATATATATTTTCTATAGTTTTTTTGAATACTACGTTCAATTTCAGATAAAGGCTTGATTTCCACTATTTCACCTCGATAAATAATCATTTAAGCCTTATTATAACAAGTTTACTTAGTGTACTCAAGAACATGAATTTGACATTTCTTCTCTAATTTATCTTTTGGAGAGATAACAAATTTACTATTAGAGTGTTCTTTTTGCTTTGGAATAACAATGAGGTCTACATTTTTTTGTTTTGCTACACTAATGATTGTATCTGTAGTTGGTCCGATAAGGCAAATGGTTTCATGTTCACAATCACTAAGGAGTGCATTGATTTTCTTTGCCATATCCTCTTGTGCCATTTGGACTAAATCCACATTTAAGTTTGCTATAGAATAAAGTAAGCTTGGATAGGTATAGCAATTTGTAAGTGAAAGTGGACTTGTAATATAGAGGCAGATAAGTTTAGCCCCATGCTCTTTTGCGAGAGCTTTAGTAAAGCAAATAAGGTCTGTATCCAGTGTGTGTGTAATAGGTAAGAGTATAGTAGTTGTCATAAAAATACCTCCTTTGCTATTGTATAAAATGATTATACCACAAAACAATAGCTTATTAAATATAACTATAATATAAATAGATTTTGATATTTTTATATAAAAAATATACCATTTTTAAAAAGAATAATATAAAATATCTAAGAATTACTCGTCAATTTGTTCAAGATGTAGAAAAGTGCTTATATTGTCAGAAGATTGTTCTGTTCCTTCAGGTAAGAAAACAATCTTAGGAGGCTTTTTGAACAAGTTAGAAGAAGTAGTAGGTGTATTTACTGTATAGTATAAATAGGCGGTTTCTTCGGGATAAAGATTACCTAAACATATTTTTTCTGCGTTAGGTGTAACATTTAAAGAACCACGTTCACGTACGATCATTAAACTATCTAATTGTGTTTTAAGGTCAGGTAGATATAACGTGACGTTGTTAAGCATTGTATCTGAAATATTGGTGATTTTGATATGATTATTAGCCATAGGAAAACTCCTTTCTCGAGCATAGTAGCTTTTATAGTATAATCCATTTGATTATATAATATATTATATGATTTTTGTGCTCAGTAATTGCTTAGAAGTTATTAAAAGCAAAAAAAGAGGTTGCTAGAAGCAACCTCTTTTTGTTTGGATGTTGTATTATTCACAACGACCCCATGTTGTAGTATTTTTACATGGTGATCCAAAGTTACTGCAAGGGCAATTGCAGCATTCATGATGGTGATGACGACGGCGAGGTTGGATACCAGGGTTATGATCATGTTCGCCACAACCACAGCCACAATCGCATCCACAACCACAGTTACATCCGCAGCCGCATCCGTCTTCAGAACCAGGACGACGACGAGGTTGGATACCAGGATTGTGATCATGTTCGCCACAGCCACATCCGCAATCACAGTCACGATCAGGTTTAGTACATCCGCAATCACAGTCACGATCAGGTTTAGTACATCCACAACCGCATCCGTCTTCAGAACCAGGACGACGACGAGGTTGGATACCAGGATTGTGATCATGTTCGCCACAGCCACAACCACAGCCACAGCCACAACCGCATCCGCAGCAGCATCCACAATTACATCCACAACCATAAGATGGTTTCTTTGCAGGTTTTGGAGGGCATGCACAGTTGCAACGATTTACAGTATAACCATATCCAGCACAGGTTTCTATACGAATGTCATTATTAGGCTCACATGATTTACAATTTGAATTTACATTAGAATTACAACAACAGCATTTACAACAATTACAATTACAAGACATAATATTCCTCCTTAAGAACTTTAAAGGGTTACTTCACTAGATATATTATGCAGCACCGACATAAATTGACATTATATATATAAATTTTAAAAACATATTTTTAAAATTCTTGAATATATATATATTGACAAGCTATATAAGGAGGAGGTTATGAAGAAGAATTTTCTCAGCATTCAATTAGCAACAATATTTGTGGGCAGCATAGTGGGGGCAGGGCTATCATCAGGTAGAGAGTTGAGCCAATTTTTTTCTACATATGGATATAAAAGTTTTATAGGACTTTTTATCTGTGCAATTTCTTACATATTAGTGGGGCGTATGATTGTAGATATTACGATGAAACATAATGTGAAATCATATAATGAATTTATTGATCTTGTTTGTCCTAAGGGAGTAGGGGCCTTTACAAACATTATCCTTACACTGTTTCTTTTAAGTAGTACAGTCATTATCCTTGCAGGAAGCTCCGCAGTTATTCATCAATACTTTGGTGTACCTAGATGGATAGGGTTTTTACTTATGGTGATTTTAAGTTTGATTATTTTACTTAGAAACACAGAAGGTCTTTTTGAAGTTAATATTGCTACAGTACCTTTATTAGTCATTATTATGAGTGCTATTTTTATTAGCTTTATAATAAGAAGACCAGAGACATTTTCTGTAGAGTATATTCAAGCACTTCCTTATACAAAGCAGAATTGGATTACATCAAGTTTAGTGTATTCAGGTTTTAATATTATTTCTATAGTAGGTATACTGGTGCCACTTACTTATGAATTAAGAGATCCTAAAGCACTTAATAAAGGAATACAAATAGGTTCTTGGGTACTTACGTTAGTAAGTTTTTTTATTGTGTTTTTGATGATGGTTAATTACACTTACCCACAACTTTATGAAATTCCTATTTTAGCAGTAGCAATGCAAGGGGGAAGAATTCTAAGAGTAGGCTTACTTGTTGTTATATGGATGGAGATGTTTTCATCCCAAATTTCTAATATATATAGTTTAACAAGAAGCTTAGAAAGTAAAGCAAAGATTCCGTATAAAAAAGGCGTTATTATTGTTTTGGCTATTGCAACACCATTTTCTTTTATTGGTTTTAGCAAATTGGTAGATATTCTTTATCCTTTATATGGGGTATTAAGCTTGGCATTTGTAATGTGCTGTATCATTTTTTATGTGAAAGAACATATAAGTATAAATTCATTAAAAAAAAGTAAGCAAAATGTGATTAGTAGGCATAGACTATAACATAGGTGTGTTATAAAATGCGTTTCAAAGAAGGTGCTCTTCTCGAAAGTGAAGATGTGCCTTCTTTTTTTTGTGTATTAATTTGTGTATTAAATAGAAGTATAAAGTATTTATTAATAAGGGAAGATAATGAATGTGAAATAAATAAAGAAAAAGAAAATTATAAAAAGTAAAGGAAGAGTTACTTTTTGTAATTGGATAAAGGACTATATATATTGTAAAAATATTCCTAGTAATAATACTGTAAGCTAAATTTAAAAAGCTGTGAAGTAATACTTTACAATAGAAAGTGATAGGTAAGGCACTTATTCACTAAAACAAAAATAGGGTTATAGGCAAAGTGATGATAAATGAATGTAAATTAAAAAATAAAAATGTATAATTAGTATAAAAGCGGATTGACAATAGTAAGTTAATAATTTATAATTTAGTTAACAAAAACTTACTTAAAATATTTTTATTAAACAAACTTTAAAGCTTTGTTAAGTACTTAGAGTATCTTATAGGATACAACTAGTAGCCAATCGAAACACAGCAGAACACTACATGAGGAGGCAGACCTATGAAAAAAACTTCTACAGATGCGGCGGCAATAGCTAAGCCAAAATCTAAGAACCTGTCAAAGCGTATCTTTGACTGCTGGCAGTTATACTTATTCGTATTACCAGCGATAATTTGTCTTTTACTTTTCTCTTATGTGCCAATGTACGGAGTACAATTAGCATTTAGAGACTACAACCCAATTATGGGGATTACAGGTAGCCCATGGGTTGGATTCGAACACTTTATTCGTTTCTTTAACTCATACCAATTTAAACAACTTATTAGTAACACATTAATCTTAAGCTTATACTCTTTAATAGTAGGATTCCCTATCCCTATTATCTTAGCTTTAGCATTAAACCAAGTTAAAAACAGTAAGTTCAAGAAATTTGTACAAACAGTTACTTATGCACCACACTTTATCTCAGTCGTAGTACTTGTAGGTATGCTTGGGATTTTCTTCTCAGTAAACGGTGGTTTAGTAAACCAAGTAGTACAATTATTTGGTGGAGAACCAAAATTATTCATGGGTGAAGTTAAATACTTCAGACATATGTATGTTTGGTCAGGAATCTGGCAAAGCATGGGATGGAGTGCGGTTATTTACTTAGCAGCATTATCAGGTGTTAGTCCAGAGCTTCATGAAGCAGCAACAGTAGATGGTGCGACAAAGCTTAAAAGAATTTGGCACATTGACCTTCCAACAATTCTTCCAACAATCGTTACATTACTTATTCTTAACTGTGGTTCTGTAATGAGTATGGGATTTGAAAAAGCATTCTTAATGCAAAACCCATTAAATACAGAGCACTCAGAAATCATTGCAACATATGTTTACAAAATGGGTCTTATCAATGCTGAGTATGGATTCTCAACAGCAGTTGGTTTATTTAACTCAGTAATTAACTGTATTTTACTTATTTCAGTTAATAAGATTTCTAAAAAAATCGGACAAGACGGATTGTGGTAAGAAAGGAGGAAAAGTAAATGTTAGAAAAAATATTTGGAGAAGGCTTCCATAAACAAGCAAAATCAGATAAGGTATTTGACGTTATTAATTACATCGGTTTAGCACTGATTCTGTTACTTGTACTTTATCCACTTTACTTTATCGTAATCGCATCATTTAGTTCACCTGATGCTGTATCAAGAGGTGAAGTTTGGCTATGGCCAGTAGAATTTAGTACAGAAGGGTACAAACGTATCTTTGAATACAAAGAAATTTGGACAGGATACGGTAACTCTCTTAAATACACAATAGTAGGTACAGGTGTTAACTTACTTCTTACTATTCCAGCGGCATTCGCAGTATCAAGAAAAGAATTAGTTGGTAAAAACGTAATCATGGCACTTTTCACATTCACTATGTTCTTTGGTGGTGGTCTTGTACCAACTTACTTACTTATCAACAACTTAGGTATGATGAATACAATTTGGGCACTTGTTCTTCCAGGTGCGGTAAGTGTATACAACCTTATCGTTGCAAGATCATTCTTTGCTCAAAGTATTCCAGAAGAATTATATGAAGCATCAATCGTTGATGGTTGTACTTATATGCAATACTTCTTTAAAGTTGTATTACCAGTTTCAAAACCAATTATCGCGGTTATGTTCCTTATCTACGCAGTAGGTCACTGGAACTCATACTTCAGCGCATTAATCTACTTAACAGATAGAGATATGTATCCTCTTCAAGTTATCTTAAGAGAAATCCTTATCCAACAACAATCTGTTGCTGGTGGTAGCTTAGCAAATGCTGAAGCAGTAGAAATGCAAAGAAAACTTTCTGAAATGATTAAATATGGTGTTATCATCGTTTCATCATTACCAGTACTTTGTATCTATCCATTCGTACAAAAACACTTTGTTAAAGGTATGATGATCGGTTCTGTTAAAGGTTGATATGAGCTCCTCTTAGGGGGAGTTCCTTTAACAAAATACAATGTTAGTTTTAAACTTAGCTAGAATATTTAAGCAGAGAAAAGAGGTAGTTAGTATGACAAAATTTAAAAGAGTACTTACTTTAGCTACAGCTACTGCAATCGCAGTAACAAGCTTCGTAGGATGTTCATCAAATAAAACAGCAGCTGGTAATGATACAGCAGCAGCTGACATCAACATTAACCTTACAGGTTATCCATTAGTAGACCAACCAATTACACTTGCAGCGTTTGCTTTCGGTGAGCCAGGTGGTGGAGATTGGGAAGATTACCCAGTATTTAAAGCTTTAGAAGAAAAAACAGGTATTACTGTTGATTTCCAAACAGTAAGTGGTGATGGTGCTGAAGAAAAGTTAAACCTTACATTAGCATCAAATAACTTACCAGATGTATTCTTCTCAGGTCTTAGCGATACTATGATTAACAAGTATGCTAAAATGGGCCTTTTCATGCCTCTTGAAGATTTAATTGCAGAATATGCACCAAACATTCAAGCTTTACTTGAAGAAAGACCAGAAGTAAGACAAGCGATTACAATGCCAGATGGTCACATCTACGCTATTCCTTCAATCAATGGAAACTTAGATGGTAATGTACCAACTAAATTATTTATCAACAAAACTTGGTTAGATAAACTTGGTTTAGAAGTACCAAAAACAACAGAAGAATTCCAAGCTGTACTTGCAGCATTCGTTTCACAAGATCCAAACGGAAATGGTAAAGCGGACGAAATTGGTTTATCATACGAACCAACACCACCATACAATATCTGGAATGGTGATACAGGTTTAAGTGGTGCTTTCGGTGTAACAGATAGTGGTTCAAACTTAATGCTTAAAGATGGCGAACTTCTTTTCGTACCAACATCAGATGGCTACAAAGATTACATCAAATGGACAAGAGATTTATATGTAAACAAATTAATTGATGCAGAGATCTTTACACAAGACCATAACCAATATATGGCGAAAAGAAACTCTGATTACCTTGGTGCTTACTTAACACATGGTCCAGCTGAAGGAACAGATGTAGAGTGGATCTGTATTGAACCACTTGAAGGACCAAATGGTGATAAATTATGGTCAAACTTTGAACATGGTATTGATAAAAACCGTGCAATCATCTCAGCTACAAACAAATACCCAGAAGCAACTATGAGACTTATTGACTCATTCTTCGAAGTAGAAAACTCACTTAACTTAAGATACGGTAAATCTCTTGAAACAAGAGATGGCGGTAAATACGAAGTTATTTCATTAGAACCAGGTGTACAATCAGAAGCTCCAGGTGCATACGTACCAACTCTTGAAACACCAGAAAGAATTAACGAATTCTTAGTTCAAACAGAAAGCCAATTAGCTCAACAAGAAAGATATGCTATGTACGAACCATTCTTAGCAGATGCTCTTCCACTCTTCAACTTAACTCCAGAAGAATCAAAAGAACTTTCAGCTATGGCAACAGACATCAGAAACTTTGCTGCTGAGAAAAAAGCTAAATGGACAACAAACCAAGCAGATATCGATGCTGAATGGAATAGCTACGTTGATACACTTAACAAAATGGGCTTAGAGAGATACATGGAAATCTACAGAACAGCTTATGAAAGAAGTTTAAATCAATAATTATAAATTAATAACTTTACAAAAGAAAAGCTCTCTTCGACTATGAAGGGAGCTTTTCGGCTAAGAAAAGGAAGATATTATGATGGACTCAAAAAAAATGACAAAGTTTTTGTTTTTAAATGTTATAGGATCCATTCTTTATGGGGTAGGAATACATAGTTTTACAGCACCACAACAAATTGCACCTGGGGGCGCAAGTGGTATAGGGATTTTGGTGAATTACGTATCAGGATTTCCAATAGGACTTTTTACTTTCTTGTTCAATATTCCATTGTTAATTTTGGCCTATAGATGTGTAACAAAGAAGTTTTTCTATCATGCTCTTTTTTCAATTACATTGTTTTCTTTTATAACAGACTATGTAGTTGTATTATTCCCTGTTTATGCGGGTGATTCATTGCTTGCATGTATTTTTGGTGGTGCATTTATGGGGGTAGGTCTAGCCCTTGTACATATGGCAGAATCTACAACAGGTGGATTAACAATATTGGGTGTTATTTTACAAAAAAGATATCCTCAATTTGAAGTAGGTAAGTTAATCTTTCTCCTTAACTTTACAGTAGTAGCAGTATCAGCTGTAGTATTTGGAAATATTGAATCAGCACTTTATGGAATTATAGCTATCTATATTTCTAGTATGTGTATGGATGGTATTATTTGTGGGCTTAACAACAACAAATTTGTTGTTATTATTTCAGATCATAATGAAGAAGTTAAAGCCTACATTAGTGATACAACACGTAAGGGATTTACAATTTTAAATGGTGTAGGTGGATACTCTGAAAATGAGAAGCAAGTCATTTTCTGCGCTATTGGAAAAAATGAATATGCGACAGTGAAAAAAATGATTCATACAGTAGACCCTAATGCGTTTGTAATCATTACGGATGCTAGTGAAGTTATAGGAAATGGATTCAAAAGTATGATTTAGATTGTGTTTTATGCACAAAAATTTGTTGAATAAAAGTCATTTAGATGATAAAATACAGATAAAGTAACTTAACAAATATTAAAAGTAAATTAAAGTAAAGTTTTTAGTTAATTATACCAAAAGGAGTTCAGCGAGATGACACACAAACTTATTGGTTATGTTGGTACAAGAGATCTAGCTAATGTTACAGAAGCAGATGCAAAAAATCTTGATATTATCAACATTGCATTCGGTCACGTAATTGATGGCGACGTAGTATGGAAAAACGAAACAGCTAAAGAAGACTTAGCAAGAATTAAAGCAATTAACCCAGAGATTAAATTTGTTTTATCTGTTGGTGGATGGGGTGCAGGTGGTTTCTCAGAAGCAGCTTACACAGAAGAAGGAAGAAAAAGATTCTCAAAAACAGGTGTTGATATCGTATTAGAGTACGGCTTAGACGGTTTAGACCTTGACTGGGAATATCCAAGTTATACAGTTGCTGGCATTGGCGGTTGTACCCTCGATAAACAAAACTTCACATTATTACTTAAACAAATTCGTGAAGATTTAAATGAAGTTAACAAAGATTACTTATTAACAATCGCAGCAGGTGGCGGCGCTTACTACTTAAAAGGTGTAGAAATGGATAAAGCAGCAGAGTACTTAGACTATGTTCAGCTTATGACATATGACCTTCGTGGTGGATTCCAAACACTTACAGGTCACCACACTAACCTTTATGCACCACACTTAGATTTATTTGCAGCAAGTACAGAAGAAGCTGTTCGTGACTTTATGGCAGCTGGTGTACCAGCAGAAAAACTTGTTATTGGTATTGCATTCTACAGCAGAATGTGGAAAGGTGTACCAAACGTAGATAATGGATACCTTCAAATGGCTGAAACAGTTGGAACATATGGTCCAAGCTACCATGAGCTTGTAGCAGATTACATCAACAAAAATGGCTTCACAAGACATTGGGATGATGTATGTAAAGCACCATACTTATTCAATGGTGATACATTCATTAGCTACGATGATGAAGAATCTATTTCACACAAAATCAAGTTTATGAACGAAAAAGGTTTACTTGGAGCAATGTACTGGGAGTACGGTACAGATGAAACACGTACTTTAACAGGACATATGAGACAAGAAATCGAAAAATTATAAGATTATAGACACATAAGAGAAGGTGAGTTTATGAATATTACAATCAATGGGGCAAAAGTTACTAATGTAGCAGTTGAGATGTTCTACGAAGACTTCTTGCCAGAAAACCTAAAGTATTTAAAAGGCATGTTTGAAGCAAAAGCGAAAGAACTTTATGTACTTGTTACAAATGGAGAAACTGTAGAATATAAACTTCTTGTAGGTCTTGGAAAAGAAAAAGATTTAACACAAGAAGTTGTAAGAAATGCAGTGGCAAAAGTAGCAAGAAAAGTAAAAGAACTTAACTTAGAAGGTGCAAGCATTAAAGTTTGTAAGTCTTCTGTATTAAGTGAAATGAGTATCATCGAAGCGATGACAGATGCTATAGAATTAGGTCTATATGCTTTTGATAAGTATAAAACAGACAAAAAAGAAGATAAGAACTTAGCGTTTTCCTTTGAAGAAGTAACTGATGTAGAAGCAGCTAACAGATGTGTAGAAGAAAGAAAGCACATTGCAGCAGGGATCAACACAGCACGTGATATCATAAATGAACCTTCTAATGTATTATATCCAGAAACACTTGCTGAGATTGTACAAAACTGTGGTAAGCAGTATGGATTTGAAGTAGAAGTACTAGAAGGTACAGAGCTTGAAACATTAGGTATGCATGCTATGCTTACTGTAGGGAACGGCTCGGTACATAAACCACGTCTTATCGTAATGCGTCATAAAAATGGTGGAGACATGGAAACATTAGGTTTAGTAGGTAAAGGGCTTACTTGTGATACAGGTGGCTACTCTTTAAAATCAAGTGATTCTATGTACTACCAAAAAACAGATATGAGTGGTGCAGCAAGTGTTCTTGGTACTATGATTGCACTTAGTCAAAATGATGTTAAGAAAAATGTTATTGGGGTTATTCCAGCTTGTGAAAACGTTGTTTCAGGTTGCAGCTACAAAGTAGGTGACGTATTGACAACAATGGCAGGTAAAACTGTACAAGTATTAAATACAGATGCTGAAGGTCGCTTAGCCTTAGCGGATGCGTTAACATATATTATACAACAAGAAAAAGTAAGTAAGGTGATTGATTTAGCTACATTAACAGGTGTTGCAGGGGTTACTTTTGGTAATGTCTATACAGCAGCTATCTCAAATCATGATGATTTCTATAATACATTCTTAGATGCAGCGAAAGTAGCAGAAGAAAAATTCTGGAGACTTCCAACAGATGCACGTTATAGAGAATGGATTAACAGTGATGTGGCAGATATTAAAAATACAGGGGCTGCAGGTGGTGGTACAATTACAGCAGCTATGTTCTTACAAGAATTTGTTGAAGAACTTCCTTGGATTCACCTTGATATTGCAGCAACTGCTTGCGTTGATCCAGCTGTACGCGACTATGAATATAGAGGCGGTACAGGTGTAGCAATTAGAACACTATATGAACTTATAACAAAGTAGCGGAGGGGTTTATTATGCAACAATGGTTTACAGAGGCCAAACTTGGTATTTTCATTCACTATGGAATTTATGCAGTAAATGGTATTGCAGAGTCATGGTCATTCTACAATGGTAGAATTTCTCATGAAGACTATATGAAACAATTAGATGGATTCACAGCGGCTAATTTCGATGCAGAGTACTGGGCTGATTTAATTCAAAAATCAGGTGCAAAATATGCAGTACTTACAACAAAACATCATGATGGTGTAGCACTATTTGATACAAAATACAGCGATTTAAACGTTGTAAAGAAAACACCAGCAAAAAGAGATATCGTAAAAGAGTTTTACGAAGCAATCGAAAAACGTGGTATCAGAAAAGGTGTATACTACTCACTTATTGACTGGTCACACCCAGATTATGCAAGTGTATATGAAGGCGGCAGAGTGCCAGAAGATTTAAGTACAGTGAACAAATTCTCTAACCCAACAGATGGTGTTCAAGATTTAGAGAAATGGAACAGATTCTTAGAGTTCAACAACAACCAATTAGGTGAACTTCTTACTAACTATGGTAAAGTAGACCTTCTTTGGTTTGATGGTGACTGGGAAAGAAGTGCAGACCAATGGGGTCTTCCTAAATTCAAAGAATACCTTCAAAGCTTTAATGAAGATATTATCATCAACTCTCGTTTAGCAGGACATGGTGATTACAAAACTCCAGAACAAGGTATTCCAATTACTCGTCCAGAAGGCGCTTGGGAATTCTGTACAACAATTAACTCATCTTGGGGTTACCAACATAAAGATAATGATTACAAATCATTAAAACAAATTCTTAGAATGTTTGTTGACTGTATCAGCATGGGCGGTAACATGCTTCTAGATATCGGACCAATGGAAGATGGAACAATTCCACAACAACAAGTGGATACACTTCTTGGTCTTGGTAAATGGATCGGTGAACATGAAGAAGCAATCTTCGGAACAGAAGACGGTATTATGCAACGTTACTGGGCTGGTGGTAGCACACTTTCAAAAGATAAGAAAACACTTTACTTATTTGTACATGATACACCACAAGAAAGCTTATGCTTAAAAGGTTTATCAACACCAATTAAACGTATTAGTGTCCTTCACTCAGGCAAAGAATTAACACACGTTGTACACGGTGGTGTGCCTTGGTTCAACATTCCAGGTACAACATGGATTAACATTACTCCAGAAGATGCACATGAACATATCACAGTAGTTAAAGTAGAACTTGAAGACGAAATCGATATGTACGGTGGATCTGGAGCTGTAGTAACTCATAACTAAGAATGTTTAGGGGGGCAAGTGGTGTAGCTTTCTCTTACAACTTCTGTTCGAGAACGTTAAGAATGTGTAAATTTGATACAAGTAGAAACGCTCAAAACTCGCTTTGCTCAAACATTTCGCTAAGAGCTCTATTTGCATCTTCACTAACACATTCTAAACAACCTCTCAAGGAAGTTTTCAGAGAAACCTTCCACGCCCAGCCCTAGCTAAACATTCAGGGTGGGGCGGCCCGGAGGGGCCTTTCAAAGGAAACTTCCAGCGTAAAGGCACACATCTTCTTTTTAAACAACGAGAGAAATCTTCCACGCCCAGCCTTATCTAAACATTTAGGGGTGGGACGGCCCGGCCCGATTTATGATGAAAGTTTTGTAGAAGTTACCCTTGTGGGAAGGGGAGCTTCTATGAAAAAAAATATTTATGAGTTAACTGCGAGAAAACAGGGAAAATAATTTAGGGATTAAAAGAGTGGGAAGAATAACGGATGAGGCAATTGCATTTGGGAAGGTGTAATTGTGAAATGAATTAATTTGTGATATAAAATTTTATTGATGTGCAATATAAATTTATATGGAATATGAGGAGAAGGAAATGAGCGTAAACTTTAGAGTTCCAAAAACTAATATTGAATTTAATCCTCCAGTGTATATGTGTAAGAAAGCAACAAAACCTTTTACACTAGATGGAAACATTGATAAACCTTTCTGGGAAGATATTCCGTTTACAGATTATTTTGTAGACATTGAAGGTGATGTTAGACCAGAGCCACGTTTTAAAACACGTGCAAAAATGACTTGGGATAATGAAAACCTTTACTTTGGGGCAGTGCTTGAAGGGCCAGAAATCTGGGCGACACTTACAGAGCGTGACTGTGTTATTTTCCAAGATAATGACTTTGAAATCTTCGTAGATTCAAACTCAGATACACATGCTTACTTTGAATTCGAAATGAATGCATTAAACACTGTATGGGATTTAATGTTAACAAAACCTTACCGTGATGGTGGTAAACCAATCAATGCATTTGACATTCAAGGACTTCAAACTGCAGTTCACATTGATGGAGAACTTAACAATCCAAAAGCAGACAACAAACGTTGGATGGTAGAGGTTGTTATGCCATTTGCAGTATTACGTCAAGGTCAAGATGATTACAACCGTAATCCTAAAGCAGGTGAATACTACAGAGTTAACTTCTCTCGTGTACACTGGAGAGTAGATGAAACAGAAGCTGGTTTCACAAAACAAATTAATCCTGAAACAGGTAGAAGCTATCCAGAAGATAACTGGGTATGGGCACCAACAGGTCTTATTAATATTCACTACCCAGAGCTTTGGGGCTTTGTATTCTTTGCTGAAGGGGATGAAACATACGAAATCCCAGCAGATGAATATACAAAATGGGAACTTAGAAGACTTTACTACAAACAACACGAACATTATGACTTACATGGTCATTTTACAACGGACTTTGAAGCACTTAAAGGTGATTGGAATTTCACAATTACACCAGAAATCGAAGTTACAAAAAACGCTTTTGAAATGCGTGCGTTATCAACAGATGGTAAGAAAGAAATTACAATCTTCTCTGATAGCCGTACAATGATTCAAGAAGTGAAATAAGGAGGTAGCTATGTTAGTATCCTTAGAACACCAAAAAGCTATAGAAGCGCGCTTTGAAGAAGTACGTGAAATTGCTAAAGGTAGAAGCGAAGCACTCTTTAGCGTGCTCGATACTTGTACAGAAGAAGAAGCAATTTGCTTAAAATATTTATATGCTTACATGCCAGAGCATGACCTTGCAAACTATGATGGAGCTTTATTCCTTCAATTTGTAAAACAAGCTTTAGCAGTAAGAAAAATGGTACCTTGGGGTGACAAGCTTACAGGAGAACTTTTCCTTAACTATGTTCTTCAATACCGTATCAATAACGAAAATATTGAGTTTTATAAAGATGCCTTTGCAGATGAACTTTTACCACGTGTAAAAGACCTTAATATGCATGACGCAGTCATTGAAACAAACTACTGGTGTTTTGAAAAGGCAACTTACCAATCAACAGATATTCGTACAGCATCTCCATTTACAGTATTACGCAACACATACGGTAGATGTGGTGAAGAGTCTACACTTTGTACAGCAGCACTTCGTTCAGTAGGGATTCCTGCAAGACAAGTGTATGCTCCAAGATGGGCTCACTGTGATGATAACCATGCATGGACAGAAGCTTGGATTGATGGTGAGTGGCACTTCTTAGGTGCATGTGAACCAGAAATGCAATTAGATACAGGTTGGTTCTTACTTCCTGCATCTAAAGGGATGCTTATCCATACAAGAGCATTCTCTACATTCCCAGGTGACGAACCATGTGTTTACCAAACAGAAAGAATTGCAGAAGTGAATGTACTTGATCACTATGCAGAAGTGAAAACAATCACAGTTAAAGTAACAGATGCTAAAGGCAATCCTTTAACAGATGCTAAAGTACGTTTTGAACTGATTAACTACTCAGAACTTTATCCATTAGCGGACCTTAAGACAAATGCACAAGGTGAAGTAAGCTTTATTACAGGTCTTGGTGATCTCATGATCTGTGCTTACAAAGACGGTGCACATGCTTACGCTAAGATGGATGTAAGAACAATGGATACATTAGAAATCGCTGTGCCAGATACATTTGTAGTAGAAGGCGATCAAGCAGATTTAACAATGATTCCAGCAGAAGGCAAAGTGCCAACTGAAACAGAACTTCCGGAAGAAGTTAAAGCAATGCATGAACAAAAACATGCACGTGCTTTAGAAATTCGCGGTGGTTTCAAAGCTACTTTCTATGCAGGTGAAAAAGCAGCAGAGTTTGCAAGTCACTATACACCATTTGAAAAAGAAGTAGCAGAAATTATAGAAAAAGCTTTAGGTAACTATCAAGAAATCATTAACTTCTTCCAAGATTCAGAAACTAAAGGGTTATTGGAAGAAAAAGTAAGTTTACTTGGTACACTTAACAAGAAAGATTTTACAGATATTACATGTGAAATCCTCAAAGCACACCTTCAAGCTGCAGTAGAGTATAAAGAAGATTTTGATAATGTAACTTTTGTAAACTATATTCTTGCACCAAGAATTGCATCTGAGATGATTGAAAGTTATAGACCGGAACTTTTAGCTCGTTTAGATGAAACACAAAAAGTAGCATTTAGACAAAATCCAGAAGCGGCTTACAATTATGTGATGGCAAATGTCAAACATGGTGAAGAAACAAACTACTCATTAGTTTATACACGTCCAGTAGGATTACTTGACCTTGGTATTGGTAACGATGCATCACGCAAAGTTCTTTTCGTAGCAATTTGTAGAACACTTGGTGTTCCAGCAAAATACGTAAGAGAAAATAATACAGTAGCTTATTACAAAGAAGGTAGATGGATCAACTTAACAGGCGAAGTAGCAGCCGAAGTACAAACAGGCACACTTAAACTTGTTAAAGGTGATGTAGATCAAGCTTTCGATTACTATAGAAACTTCACTATTGCTAAACTTACAGATGGTGTTTATACAACACTTGAATTAGATAATGTAAGTATAGAAGGTGAAAGTGTTAAATTAAGTCTAGAATGTGGACATTATCGTATCTTAACTACTAATAGACAAGCAGATGGTACACTTCATGCACGTATGTATTATACAGACGTGACATTAGGGGAAGAAGTGTCACTTACAATTGAAGTCCGTCACGAAGAAGATACGAAAAAAGTAGTAGAGATAAGCGATGAAGAGGTTATGACATTAGAAGGCGAAACAAGAAGAGTCTCAGAACTTGTAGCAGATAATGTACCAGCAATCGTTGCTTATTTAGAAGTAAGTGGAGAGCCTACAGAGCATTTATTAAATGAAATGCTTGAAGGTGTAGAGAAATATAGACAGGCTATGCCTCATATTCTATTTATCTTAAAAGATGCAAAAGACATCAATGATCCAACACTTCAAAAAGTACTTAAAGTACTTCCTCACATTGAACTTTATGTGAAAAAAGATGAAGTTGTATTAGATGCTTTATACGAAGCATTTGAAATTCATGATAAAAAATACCCATTAGCATACGATATGAATGCGCCAATGAAGGCACAATATGCTTGGGCAGGCTACAATGTAGGTATTGGGGAATTGTTACTTAAATATTTAGGTTAAAAAATTAGAAAAAATACCTAACAAATGCTTGACTAAGTAGGGTTGAGAATTAGATAATAGAAGAGAGACTCGTGTTAAGTGGGGGTAATACTGATGAGAAGAAAAAAAGAAGTTACAATGCAATATATTGCTGATCAACTTCAGATTAGCAAAGTTACAGTTTCAAAAGCCTTGAAGGATCAAGACGGAGTAAGTGATGAATTAAGACAAAAGATTAAAGATGTGGCACGTGAACTGGGATATAAACTTCCAGGTTCAGACCAAGCTACAATAACAGCTAAAAACATTGTCATTATGGTACAAGAAAAATATGTAGATGCCAAAGAGTATACTACATTTTATCTTAGATTCTATCAAAAGTTAGCATCTAGCTTAACTCAAAGAGGATTTATGTGTAACCTATTTCCTCTAGGTGATAACACACCGAGTGCACTAGAGTTAAACAAATGGTTTAATGACAGTAATGTGGGAGGCGTTATTGTTCTTGGGGATGTTAAGAAAAAACATATTGAGATTATTAAAGATTTACAGATTTCAATGCTCTTTTTAGATTGCTACAATGCAGATGTGAGTGTAGATTGTATTGTTACAGATAACTACTATAGTACATTTGAAATTACAAACTACTTAAAGAAATGCGGACATTCACGCATAGGCTTTGTAGGTAATGTTAATGCAACAAGTAGTATTCAAGATCGCTTTTTAGGGTATTGCAGATCTCTTATGGGATCAGGATTACCTATTAAGTTTGAAAGTATTATCCCAGATAGAGATGATTCGAATGAAGAAATTGAATTTGTTCTACCACGAGAAATGCCAACAGCATTTGTATGTAACTGTGATGATACAGCGTATAAATTTGTAAAGCACCTTAACGAACATGGTTATAGAGTGCCTGAAGATGTATCTGTTGTAGGATTTGATAATGACATTTATGCAGAAATCTCATATCCTAAACTCACTACAGTAGCAGTAAATGTTGAAGTAATGACAGAAAAAGCAACTAATCTTATTATAGACAAAATACAAAATGGTGAACGAGACAAATTAAGTCGTATCTTCGTAACAGGTGATACCGTTTACCGTGACTCAGTGAGCAATATCAATTAACATATAAACATTATGAAGGAGAAAGATCATGACTAAAATTATTGGACAAGCATTACCAAATATTCCATGGCAAGATAAACCAGAAGGTTGTACAGATGTTGTTTGGAGATACTCAAACAACCCTGTTATTAAAAGAAATGCAATTCCATCATCAAACAGTATCTTCAACAGTGCAGTAGTACCATTCGAAGGTAAATTTGCTGGTGTATTCAGATGTGATAGCAAATCAAGAAGCATGGATATCTTTGCTGGTTTCAGTGAAGATGGTATCAACTGGAACATCAACCACGAACCAATTACATTCGAAGGTGATGATGCAGAAATCCTTAACAGAGAATACCGTTATGACCCACGTGTATGCTTCATCGAAGATAGATACTACATCACATGGTGTAATGGATACCACGGACCAACAATCGGTGTTGCTTATACATTCGACTTCAAAACATTCCACCAATTAGAAAATGCTTTCTTACCATACAACAGAAATGGTGTTATGTTCCCAAGAAAAATCAATGGTCTTTACGGTATGGTAAGTAGACCATCAGATACAGGACATACTCCATTCGGAGATATCTTCTACAGCCAAACACCAGATATGGAATTCTGGGGCAAACATAGACATGTAATGTCAACAGTAAAAGGTGACGATTCTGCATGGCAATCAACAAAAATCGGTGCAGGCCCAATCCCTATCGAAACTTCAGAAGGTTGGTTAATGATCTACCACGGTGTTCTTAACAGCTGTAATGGTTTCGTATACAGCTTTGGTGCTGCTATCCTTGATATTGATCAACCATGGATCGTTAAATACAGAACTAAACCATACCTTCTTTCACCACAAGAGTTATACGAATGTGTTGGTGACGTTCCAAACGTAGCATTCCCATGTGCAGCTCTTACAGATGCTGAAACAGGAAGAATCGCAATTTACTACGGATGTGCAGATACTGTAACAGGTCTTGCATTCGCACAAGTTGACGAATTAGTAGAATACATCAAAAATAACTCACTATAAGACTAACAGGGGGAAGAAATAATGTTTCTTACAGACAGAAAACTAGAAGCAAGACTATATGAACTCGCAGGTTATCGTTACAGAGACATTATTCCATTTGAATCCTTACTGTCAAAAGAGGATACCTCAGGTATCACTAATCCAGAAGTCCCAACAAGCTTTGCTTGTTGGGATTTAATGGCAGTTGGAGAAAGATGGAGTGGTCGTGATTTATACTTATGGCTACACAAAACAATCAGTGTTCCAAAGGAATGGGAAGGCAAGAAAGTATTAGGTATTTTTGACTTTGGTGAAACTGGTGCAGGAAGTAACTCAGGATTTGAGTCACTTTTATATATGGATGGGAAACCATACCAAGGTGTAGACTCTAACCATAAAGAAGCATTCTTACCAGAAGGTGTTGCTGGTACAGATGTAGACTTTACATTTAGATTATGGTCAGGCTTAGAAGGTGGAGGTACACCAAGACCTCAAGAACATCGTATTAATCGTGCAGACCTTGCATGGTTAGATGAAAAAGTAGATGACCTTTTCTATATGACAAGAGTTATTTTAGAAACACTTAAAGAACTTAATGAATTTGATCCAATGATTCCTCACTTAAGATCTGCTCTCGACCGTGCTTATAAGTTAATTGATTGGTCATATCCAGGAAGTGAAGAATTCTATGCATCTGTACATGCAGCCGATGATTTATTAAATGAGCTTATTGATGGAATGGATAAAAACAGTCTTGTAAAAGTTAAATGTATCGGACATACACATATTGACGTTGCATGGCTTTGGAGACTTAAAAATACTAAAGAGAAATGTGCACGTTCATTCTCAACAGTACTTAGACTTATGGAACAATATCCAGAGTATACATTCCTTCAAACACAACCACAGCTTTATGAATACATCAAAGAAGATTACCCAGAGATGTTTGAAAAGATTAAAGCAAAAGTACAAGAAGGCAAATGGGAAGCAGATGGCGGTATGTGGGTAGAAGCAGACTGTAACTTAACATCTGGTGAATCTCTCACTCGTCAAATCTTAGTAGGTGGTAAATTCTTCAGAGAAGAATTAGGTCAAGAAATCAAATACTTATGGCTTCCAGACGTATTTGGATACTCTTGGGCACTTCCTCAAATTCTCAAAAAATCTGGTATTCCAATGTTCATGACAACTAAAATCAGTTGGAACCAGTACAACCGTATGCCACATGATACATTCAAATGGCGTGGTATTGATGGTAGTGAAGTACTTACTCACTTCATCACAGCTCCAGAACCTTGGAGTCAAAAAGGTTCATGGTTCTACACATACAACGGTCACTTAACTCCAAAAATCGTAAAAGGTGTATACGATGCATACCGCAACAAAGAGCTTACAGATGAAATGCTTATTTCATATGGTTATGGCGATGGCGGTGGTGGTGTTAACCGTGATATGTTAGAACTTCGTAGACGTATCGATAAAATGCCTGGTTTACCAACACTTGAAACAGGTAAAGCTAGCGATTACTTCGAAGGTTTACAAGAAAAAGTAGCAAATACTGATGAATACGTTCATACATGGGATGGTGAGCTTTACTTAGAATACCACCGTGGTACTTACACAAGCCAAGCTTACAACAAAAAAATGAACAGATTCTTAGAAAACTACTATCGTAAAGTAGAATGGTTAACAGTACTTGAAGCACTTGAAAAAGGCAATATTGCTGATGCGGCTCAAGATACATTAACAGAAGGATGGAAAATTATCTTAACACACCAATTCCATGATATTATTCCAGGTTCTTCAATTCGTGAAGTATACGAAGATAGCCATGTAAATTACGAAAAAGCAGAAAACATTGCTAAAGAAGTAGAAACAAAAGCACTTAACCACATCGTAGCAAAAGAAGCTAAGAAATGGACTATCGTTAACAGCACAAACTGGGAACGTAGTGATGAAGCTTTCATTGCACACGAAGGTGAAGGTCACTTTGTAGATGCTGAGGGTAATGTACTTACATCTCAAAAAACACACAACGGTTCTGTGGTTTATGTGGATAAAGTACCTGCTTTAGGTTGGAAAACAATCACACTTGTGGAAAAAGAAGCAGCAAATGCAAACGTAGAAGCATTTAGCTTTAATGATAAATGTGTAGAAACACCATTCTATACAGTAGTAATGAATGAAGCAGGTCACATTACATCTTTAGTAGATAAAGAAGTAAATCGTGAAGTGCTTGCTGCTGGCGCACGTGCTAACGTGATCCAAATGTTTGAAGATAAACCACTTGCTCACGAAGCGTGGGATGTAGATATCTTCTACCAAGAAAAGATGCGTGAAGTAACAGATCTTACACGTATGGAAGTAACAGAAGTAGGTCCACTTCAAATGGTTATCCGTCTTGAATGGAAATACATGAACACAACAATCAAACAAGATATGATCTTCTACAAAGAAGACAAACGTATCGACTTTAAAACATGGGTAGACTTTAGAGAACGTAAACAACTTATGAAAGTTGCATTCCCTGTAGATATCCGTGCAACATACGCAACTTACGATGTACAATACGGTAACGTACAACGTCCAACACACTGGAATACAAGCTGGGATTGGGCAAGATTCGAAACAGTTGCACATAAATGGGTTGACTTATCAGAACGTAACTACGGTGTCAGCTTAATGAATGACTGTAAATACGGCCATGACATTAAAGACAATGTAATTAGACTTACACTTCTTAAGTCAGCAACACATCCAGATACTGAACAAGATCAAGGTGAACACGAATTCACATACTCACTTCTTCCACATGCAAATAGCTGGGTAGATGCAGATACAGAAAAACGTGCTTACTTCTTAAACAATCCACTTCAAGTTGTTGAAGGTGCTGCTAAGACAGATAGCTATAGCTTCTTAAATGTAGACAACAACTTCATCGAAGTCGATGCAATCAAACGTTCAGAAGATGGTAAACACTTAGTAGTACGTGCACATGAATACACAGGTGGTAAACAACGTGCAACATTCACACTAGGTATGCCAGTTAAGTCATGGCAAGAATCAGACTTAATGGAACGTCCAGAGGGTGAACTTCATACAAATGAAGCCATCACACTTGAATTCGGACCATATGAAGTTAAGACTGTACTAATTGAATTATAGGATTTTATAAAGAAGGGCTCACCAAGCGGTGAGCTCTTTTAATGTTAAAAGAAGGTATTTACAGTATATTTTAAATAGATTATACTATTTTTAATGCTAAAGACTAAGGTTTTAGGGGGAAATGAGAGATGGATGAGAAGGAATATATCAAACAATTAGAAGAGAGAATCACTGCTTTAGAGGAGAAGCTTAATAATATTGGGGTTGGAGTTAATGGGAATATTACTATGACCCAATGTTCTATTCATAATCTAGATACGAGACACGAGTGTGATATAAAGTTAGGGAATTGTTCAATTGGTGATATCCAAATAGGAAGAAATTGCGACATAAATGTAAAAGAGTGCTCAATCGGAACAGCCATTAACTGTGATGTTGATGAAGCAGAAGATCGTATTGAAGAGTTAGAAGAGCGCTTAGAGGAATTGGAAGAGAATATGGACGAGCTAGTATCTAAAATGGAAGAAGTAGAAGAAGAGCTTGATGAAGTAGAGTAATTAGACATGCTAGGTATTAATACAATGAACTATATCACAAGTAAGTACATGCCTTAAACAAATGCTTTTAAATGAACTATAGAATTTTAAAAACGCATAAAGAAGGTGTGTATGAAGAATAATAAAGGGGAAAAAGCACAAAGGAGATTTTTAATGAAGTATATAGTAATTTCCCCAAAAAATAAATGTATGTGTTATGAGTATGCAGAGCAAGTTGCAGAGTATTGTATGGAAAAAGACAATGATTACTTAGATCGTTACTGTAAGGATCAGCAGTTAGAATATCAAAATATGACGCCTGTTGAGATTGGTTATGCCTATACAACAATAGGAGCAGAGCATGCAGGTTGTAGAGTATATGAAACAAAAGAAGTTATAAAAGCAATGGCAGAGGAAGCTGTAGAAACAGAACTTATTTTAGAAGCCAAAACATTTTTTGATGATCATAGACGTATGCATGAAGTAGATTGTCCAGGCTACTTAGAAGATATACTTGTAGGTGTCACACCTATACCTTTAAGTAGCCTTTCAGGTAATGTATATAGCTGTGAAAATATAGATGGTGCAAGTAAGGAAAGAACCAATCCAGGAGTATAATAGAAGATAAATCATAGGTTGATAAAAAGGACTACCATTTGGTGAGTCCTTTTTATATTGAAGTCTATTAGTATTTTAATATGGAGTTATCAAGGCTGAAACAATTAATGAAAGAGGATTAAAGATCTAGAAAAAACGGTATAAGTAAGATTTGAATTGCTCCTAGAATAAGGTTATATTATATTTATAGATGTTATTAAAAGTCTAATAACATAAGGAATTACAAGGGGTTGACAGAGTGCAACCTCAAGTTGACAAAGTGCATGGGTCAGATGATAGAGAATGCTATGTTGGCTTGCTAGAATATAGAGGACAAAAATAAATAGGAGGTCAACATATGACATTTGGTGAAAAGTTATTTAAGTTAAGGAAAGAAAAAGGGTTATCTCAAGAAGCTTTAGCAGAGCAGCTGAATACATCAAGACAAGCTGTTAGTAAGTGGGAAAATAATCAGGGATTTCCTGAAACAGAAAAATTATTAATGATAGGAAATATCTTTGAAGTATCTATTGATTATTTACTTAAGCATACTACAGAAGCAACGTATCAAGAGGAGAAAGGGTATTATGTTAGTCAAGAAATGGCGGAAGGTTATTTAGCTCATGAACATAAGCAGGCTAAATATATTTCAGCAGGGATTGGTCTATTGATTTTATCAACAATACCTTATTTAATTTTTAAGGAATCACCTACAATCTATATTTTATTTACAATTATTATTGCAACGTTAGGAATTGGTACGATTGTCACAGGTGGTATGATGGAGGATACAAAGTATAAAGTACTTAAAAATGAGCAGTTAATCTTTGATCAACATTATCTTAAAGTATTACAAGAAGGATATAATAACTTACGTAAGAAATACATGATGCTTGCTATAGTAGGTACATGTTTGCTTGTGGCAGGAGGGTTACCGTTCTTGTTGAGCAAAAAACAACTTGTAGAGGCAACGATTATATCAAATTATTATCCAGGTTGTGTATTCTTTATTGCTGTGGGAGCTTATATATTAGTTCGCATTATTTCAGTACAAGAAGCTTATGAAATATTAATAAGGAATGAAGAGTATACCAATCGATTAGGTTTTAAATTACTTAGAAGAGTGCGTAAAAAAGTGGATGAACTTTAAAAGCACAACAAGCCACTCTAAATCTACCTTCCCTCTGAAAAAACATAGGTAGATTTAGAGTGGCTTGTGTATTGTGGCAAAGTATGAAGACTCCATATAAGGAATGCACATTCTTAAGGTATGGAATTTAATGTAGTAGGATGCGTTGACTAGGCTTAATTAGGTGCGCCTGTGTTGGGGTTCCGTAGGTGAAAGAGCTTATGAGAAGTTATCACTGTCGGTTGCCAAGTCGGCTGGCCGCATTAAGGAGCTTCGTAGCAGACTACATGATTAAAGTTGATAGCCTATTGAATGTGACTGAAAGGAATATGTAGACTTCTTATAGTAACTTATCTAGGAGATTGCCACCATCTTTTAGATAAGTGCCTAAAAATAAATGCATCCATACCAGCAGAGGGAGACTAGAACTTCACAATCTATTTTTAGTGGTATAGAAGGAAAGTGGCCTAGGATAACTTTCTTTCTATACTTTTATATTAGAAAGCTTGTAATTGAAATGATGTGTAAGTTGAGTGTTTATTGATACTATAGTTATACAGGAAACGTGCCCCTCTGTATAGAGTTAAAAATTCATAAAATTTAAAATAATTAAGAGGGCAAAATAAACTTCTCTTTGGTGATTTTTTTCCTAGAAATCATGAAAGTGAATTTCCAAGGGAGAGGGTATAAAATAGAGGGGATTGTACAAAATGTATAGTTGAAAAATATTGGGCTAGCAATATGCACAAAGGGCAATCTAAGCCCCTTATTTTGCAAGAATAACTAAATCCTCTAAAGCTTGGAATCCATTTTTTTCATAGAATGTCTTTGATGGATAGCTTCTTTCAGTATTTAAGATTATACCATTCATTCCTTGTAATTTAATATCAACTTCGATTAGTTTTAAAAATTTACTGCCTATTCCCTGCCCTTGTAATTTTGTTGCTATACAAAATTCATCTATATAATACTCCATTCCATTTATCCAAGGTTTCATCATCCCTATACTTAGTGCTATAACTTGGGTATCTATTATTCCAATATATCCAATGAAATAGTTATTTTTTAAATGATTTTCAAAAAAAGTAGTGACTTGTTCTCGTGATTCATAGACATCATTCCATGGTTCTTGAGAAAAAGTCTGAATGAATAAATCTACACATTGATCCAGTCGATCTTCTTCTAATCGAATAAGCTCTAATTGTTCTATCATATTTGCACCTCATCAAATTTTATATAAAATATCTATTTTATTTTTATTATACATAGAAAAGCTAGAGCGGACGAGTATTCTATAAATTTTTTCACTAAGGTGAAACAATAAGAATAGCTCGAAGGCTCTAGCTTCTTTTGTGTATATTTTATTGTAGATTAAGCTTGTGATAGGTATACATCCCACGTACCATTGCTATAGCCATTAGAATAAGTGCTATGATGCCAGTGATAATAGAAAGAGTGGATGCAAGTGTAATGAAATAATGCTTAAGTGTTACAAGCCAAAGTATAAAAGGCATAATAAGCAAGCTAACCATATGAATAGATGTGGTTTTGCGTAGGTAAAAAGTATAACCTACGGTACTTACAGCTAAACAGCCTAGTGCAAGCAGTGTATATAAAGGTGTTTGTGTTTGGTAGAAGAAGTACCCTAAAAGAGGTAAAAAAGCAAGTCCTATACCAAGTGTATAATCTGTAGTGTTGTTCATGTTGATTCCCCCTAGAAAAAAACTTAAACTTCAGTTAATGTATATACATTATACAATAAAATCAAATAAAATAAAGTATTTTTATTAAAAGTGTAAAAATGGGTGTGAAATAGATAAAATATATTTTATAAATTAATATAAAACATAAAATATTTTGGATTAGAGTAGTGAATTATAGCTAGTTGAAGGCTTTAGAATTAGTGCATATAGTATGAAATAGAGAAGAAGAGTAGAGAAAAAATAAATTAGTTATAGAGATAATAATTAATGTTTGATATAATAGTACACAAAAAACCACATGAAACCACAATTTGAGAGAGGGGCTGAAAACGAATATGCTAGCAATAGAGAGACAAAGGATCATACTAGATAAGTTACGTGAAGATGGCGCAGTACGTGTAGTTGATTTGAGTAAGCTATTTGATGTGACAGAAGAAACGGTAAGGCGTGATTTGGATAAACTAGAGAAACAAAATTTGCTTAAGAAGACATATGGGGGAGCGGTTTCTTTAGAAAATGATGAGAAAGAAGTAGAAGAGCATCCTTTTGAATATCGTATCAAGCAAAATTCGGAGAGTAAGGACAAGATAGGTAGGGCTATTGCTGATCTCATCCAAGATGGAGAAATCCTAATGGTAGATTGTAGTACAACATGTTTAGAAGTCTTAAGCCATATAGAAGAACAAAAGAAAGTTACAGTTATTACAAATGGACTAAGTACTATGACACTAGCAAGTAAGCTGAGTCACTTGACTTTAATAGGCACTGGGGGAACTTATAGAGAGAAATCTATCTCTTTTGTAGGTCCAACTGCCAAGAATAATATTAAGAGTTATTATGCAGATAAGGCTATTATATCCTGTAAAGGGATAACCAAAGAGCGTGGTGTTATGGAGTCTAGTGAGTTTGAAGCGGAGATTAAACAAAGCTTTATAGAATCTGCAAAAGAAACTATTTTAGCAGTAGATCATCAAAAGATAGATAAAAGTGCCATACATCGTTTGATAGGGCTAGAGAAAATTCATTATATCGTAACAGATGAGCCACTAGATGAAGAATGGTTAGAGGTATGTCGTAAATATAATATCAAACTTATTATAGCTAAATAGGGGAATAAATAAAGTTAATGATAGCAGAACGTATTTGTTGAAAAGGGGCTGTCGTACTAAGAATATACATACAATAGGTTGTGGTGTTTATTCTTAGTACGGCAGCCCCTTAGATATTTATAGTTTAAACATTGCAATCAGTCTTCTAGTAAGAAAAATAAATTTTTGTACGGACAGTAGTCTTTCTCACTTCCAGGTTCAATATTGCTTGGAGTGTAGATAAGTGCTCTATCTTTCCAAAAGAGCAAGCTGCGGATCATCTCTTCTTTAGTTTGAATGTTAGTATCTTCAGGTTCTTTTTCAGATTTACCTCCTGGGTACATGGTGATGAGTTCATAAGCATCTTCAACTTCTTTAGATTTTCTAAGAATGCACATGACTTGATAACTATATCCAGGTGCTTTGCCTTTGACAAAGCGTGTATAGAGTTCTCTTTCAAGTCGTTTAGCGTAGACAATTTCATCTTGGTCAGTTGTCTCAAGTAGCATGCTATAGCCTATAGGTTCTTCGAAGGTGGTAACAATGCGCTCTACATCTTCTGTTAGTTGCTTGAAGGTACCCTTTTCTTGGAGAAGGTCTAAAGTTTTCTCCCAACCGTGCAAAAATTCTTTATCATGACAAATCATATGACTTTTTAATGCTTCTGTAAGTATAATGTTCATTTAGTATCCTCCATTGATGTCGTCAAAAGTTATACCATTTAAGAACTAGTATTGTCTAGAATGATGGTATTCTATGTAGAAGTTTTGTATAAGTATGAGGATACAATTTTGCATGATATACTAAGATGAACTATTAGACTTTTGTCAGATAAAATTTTGTTAGGAAGGAAAAGAGATAATGCAATATATTTTCATTCATGGACTGGGACAAAGTGTATCAAGTTGGGATGATACTATTGGCTATTTAACAGAACGTGAACATGTTATTTGCCCTGAGGTATCTTCATTTATAGAAGGTGAAGAGGTTACCTATAAGAATTTGTATCAAAATTTCGCCAGATATTTAAATAGTCTTCATGAGCCGATTAATTTATGTGGGCTTTCATTAGGAGCAGTTATGGCATTAAACTATGCTATAGATTACCCTACTAAAGTGCAGTCATTAACATTAATTGCAGGACAATATAAAATGCCTAAAACATTACTAAAGCTACAAAGTATGATTTTCCGCTTGATTCCAGAGAGGGCTTTTGGGGATATAGGCATGGGGAAGAAGGATTTTATTGAATTAACTGGTTCAATGGTAGAGCTTGATTTTGGCAGTCATCTACAAGGGATAGCTTGTCCAGTGCTTATAGTATGTGGAGAAAAAGATCCGGCTAATAAGAAGGCTGCAAGAGAATTAGCTGAGTATATAAATGGGGCACAACTCCAATTTATAAAAGATGCAAAACATGAAGTGAATACTGATACGCCACAAGTATTAGCAGAAATACTTAATCATTTTTATAACTAATAAAAGGAGTGACTTCATTTAGATGATGAAGTCACTCCTTTTATTAGTTTATAGATAAAATCAGTAAAAAGTATCTTGGTAAATAAATTAGTAAATATCAGTAAAACAGAGTTTGTGTGGTAAAATATACAAATAACCAGCGAAAACCTAAGCGAATACTAGGTTTAATGGTTAAAAATGATGAAATAAATTAATTAATAGTATGAATAAAAGTTAAAAATACTGAAAAATATATTGCGTGTTTTATAATTAGGTGATAGTATAACATCATAGACAAAACCACATAAAACCACATAAACAAAGAATATGTTTGTGTATGAGATAAAAAATCAAACATTTAATAAAGGAGCAAAGGGATGAACAACTTACAAGAGTATGAAATCAAAGTGAAAATGTGTGAAATCGGAAAACGTGTTTACGGAAGAGGAATGGTTGCATCTAATGATGGTAACTTCTCTGTAAAGATTAGTGATACAGAAATTCTTTGTACACCAACAGGCACAAGCAAAGGATTTATGACACCAGAGATGATTTGTAAAGTAGATTTAGAAGGTAATGTATTAGAAGCAACAGCACCTTATAAGCCATCTTCAGAAGTGAAAATGCATCTTAGAATTTACCAACTTAGAAAAGATGTTAATGCTGTTGTTCATGCGCATCCAATGTATGCGACTGCATTTGCAATTTGTGGCAAGCCACTTGATAAGCAAATTATGCCAGAGTCTACAATCTTCCTTGGTGATGTACCATTAGCAGGTTATGGTATGCCTTCTACAGTAGAAGTACCAGATGCTATTGAACCATTCTTAGATACACATGATGCAGTACTTCTTGCAAATCACGGTGCACTTGCATGGGGAGTAGATATTGAAGCAGCTTACCACAAGATGGAAGGTTTAGAGTTCTACGCACAACTTCTTTATTTAACAGAAAGCATGGGAGGCGCTAAAGAACTTCCACAAAATGAGGTAGATCGTTTAGTTGAACTTAGAAGAGGGATGAATTTACCAGGTAGACATCCAAAACTTTAATACATAGAAATGAAATAATATTGAGTATAAAGAACAAGCGCATAATGAGAGAAGGATTAATTAAACACATTAAGGGGGAAAGAAAATGGAAAATACATATCGTTTAAAAGGTGCACTTCCTAAAGTCGGAATTAGACCAACTATTGATGGCAGAAGAGAAGGCGTTAGAGAATCATTAGAAGAACAAACAATGAGCATGGCTAAAGCAGTAGCTACACTTATTGAAGGCACACTTCGTCATCCAAATGGTGATAAAGTTGAATGTGTCATTGCAGATACTACAATCGGCGGTGTAGCAGAAGCAAGTGCATGTGAAGCAAAATTTGAAAAAGAAAATGTAGAAGTTTCTATTACAGTTACACCATGTTGGTGTTATGGTGCAGAAACACTTGATCTTAACCCACACCGTGTGAAAGCAATCTGGGGATTCAACGGTACAGAAAGACCAGGTGCTGTATATCTTGCATCAGCAGCTGCAGCTCATGCACAAGCAGGGCTTCCTGTGTTCTCAATCTATGGCAAAGATGTTCAAGATTCAGGAGATCAAACAATTCCAGCAGATGTAGAAACTAAACTTCTTACTTTTGCAAAAGCAGGTCTTGCTGTAGCACAAATGAGAAACAAATCTTATTTATCAATTGGTAGTGTATCAATGGGTATCTCAGGTTCTATTGTAGATCCACACTTCTTTAGTGACTACTTAGGTATGAGAACAGAATACGTAGATATGATTGAAATCATGAGACGTATTGAAAATGAAATCTACGATAAAGATGAATATGAAAAAGCACTTGCTTGGGTAAAAGCTAATTGCAAAGAAGGTGCAGAACTTAACAAACCACATCTTATCAAAGACCAAGCAGCTAAAGAAGCAGATTGGGAATTCATTGTGAAGATGACACTTATTTGTCGTGACCTTATGGTGGGTAATGAGAAGTTAGCAGAAAAAGGTTTTGTTGAAGAAGCAAATGGACACAATGCCATTGCAGCAGGTTTCCAAGGTCAACGTCATTGGACAGATTACAAACCAAATGGTGACTTTACAGAAGCTATCCTTAATTCATCATTTGACTGGAATGGTACACGTGAAGCTTTTGTTGTAGCTACAGAAAATGATGCACTTAATGGTGTGCCAATGTTATTTGGTCATCTTCTTACAGGTACATCTCAAATTTTCTCAGATGTACGTACATACTGGAGTCCTGAAGCTGTAGAACGTGTAACAGGACATAAGTTAGAAGGTCTTGCAGCAAATGGTATTATCCACCTTATTAACTCAGGTTCTACAACACTTGATGGAACTGGTAAACAAAGAAATGCAGTTGGCGAACCAGCTATGAAACCATTCTGGGATATTACAGAAGAAGAAGTTAAAGCTTGCCTTGATGCCACAACATGGCCATCAGCAAACCGTGAATACTTCAGAGGGGGCGGTTACTCATCATGCTTCCTTACAGAAGGTGGTATGCCTGTAACAATGAGCCGTATCTCTATGGTGAAAGGTCTTGGACCAATCCTTCAAATTGCAGAAGGTTACACAGTAGAGCTTCCAAGTGATGTACATGATACACTTAACAAACGTACTGATCAAACATGGCCTACTACATGGTTTGTGCCAAACTTAACAGGTGAAGGTGCATTCAAAGATGTATATAGTGTTATGAATGAATGGGCTGCTAACCATGGTGCAATCAGCTATGGGCATATTGGGGGAGACCTTATTACTCTTGCTTCTATGCTTCGTATTCCAGTAGCAATGCACAATGTACCAGAAGAAAGAATCTTTAGACCTAAAGTATGGAGCGCATTTGGTACAAAAGATCAAGAAGGTGCTGACTTCAGAGCTTGTAACAACTACGGACCACTTTACAAAAACGCATAGGAGGTCCTTATGAATAAAGCATATATTGCATTTGACTTAGGTGCATCAAGTGGAAGATTAATGTTAGGAATTGAGAAGGGCGAGACGGTAGAACTAGAAGAAGTTCACCGTTTCCCTAATGATTCAGTAACTATAGGCGGGACTATGTACTGGGACATTCCAAGGCTTTTCCATGAGATGAAACAAGGTCTTAAGAAGGTAGCAAGAAGAACTGATGTAGATATTCAATCTATAGGGATTGATACCTGGGGGGTAGATGGTGCGTGGATTGATGAGAATGGGCAAATGATTAATTTGCCTATTCATTATAGAGATGGTAGAACGGGAAAAGTCATTGAGGAAGTAGAAGGTCTCATTGATGAGGAAATGCTTTATACTTTAACAGGTATACAAAAAGCTAATTTCAATACGATTTATCAAATATATTATGACAAAAAGTATAACAAAGTCATCAAAGAGCATGGCTATAAGTGGCTTTTTATGCCAGATTTATTAGGTTATTTCTTTACAGGGAATCTTTATAATGAAGCAACGGTTGCTTCAACAAGTGGATTACTAGATGCACAGACAAGAACCTTTAGTGAAGAAATTTTTAATAAATTAGGTTTTAAGCGTGAATGGATGAATGAACTTGTTATGCCAGGTACTAAGATTGGTACACTTTCACAAGCTATACAAGAGGAAACAGGGCTGGGGGGCCTTCCGGTTATAGCAGTAGCAAGTCATGATACAGCTTCTGCAGTAGCAGGAGCGAAAATAGAGAAGGAAAATGAGCTTTACTTAGTATGTGGTACTTGGTGCCTAATGGGATTAGAAGTAGGTACACCTTATTTAACAAAAGAAGCACAAGAAGCTGGTTTTACCAATGAAGGTAGTGCAAAGGGCAAGATAAGATTACTTAAAAATATCAATGGCCTTTGGATTTTACAACAGCTTAAAAAGTGTTTAAATGATAGAGGACTTCCGGTAGATTTTCCTGATATTATTGCAGAGGCTAAAGAATCTAGCCATACTTATGCTATTGATATTGCAGATGAAAGATTTATGGCACCTGTTAATATGGAACAAGAAATTGTTAAGGCATGTGAAGAGGTATATGGTATAAAGCTTACGACAATGGGTGATATTGCTACAGCAGTATATAACGGGTTAGGGAAACTGTATAAAGAGACAGTTATCCAGTTTGAAGCACTCATTGAGGAATCTATTACTACTATTCATATGGTAGGTGGTGGGACGAAAGATCAGCACCTATGCCAAGTTGTAAGTGAAATGACAGGCAAAACTGTGATTAAAGGTACAACAGAAGCTTCAGCTATGGGAAATGTACTTTTACAACAAGGAAGCTGCTAGAGAGTCTATATGATATGAGAAGGATAAAGAGGATTCGTAATATGCTATGCTTTTAGAATAAGTGTATTGTGGATGTTATATCCTTATATAACGATTGAGATAAAGAAATAATGCATCTGGGATCCTAATATAGGAGAGCAGATGCATTTTGTTATAGATTGATTAATTTAGGAGGAGCATATGAGTTCACATATAAGCAAGAAATATAAACATTTCTATGGAGATTTACATACACATACAGGTTTTTCAGATGGACAAGGTACACCTGAAGAAGCTTTTAAATGGGCAAAGGAAAGTAGAAGAGGAGACTTTTTAGCTGTGTCAGACCATGCGGATCGTATTGACCAAAGAAAGTGGGAAGCAACTTTGAAGGCAGCGCAGGAAGCAACGGATGAGACGTTTGTAGCATTGGCTTCTGTTGAATCGGGTTATAGTGAAGAGTATATAGATGAAGACGGTGTGGCTGTAGTTAATGGAGGAGAACTTAATCTATTAGGTGCAAGTGAACTTATAGTAGAAAGTGGCTATCCAACAAATGGTGAGCACTTTGGAGAGCTTCTCAAAAAGCAAAAAGAAGCAATAGCCTTTTTTAATCATCCTCAAGAAGCCAGTTGGCCAACAGATAAAATATGGAATGCCTATAAGGATTTTGAAGTGTTAAATCCAGAAGAAAATTTACAAATTGTAGGTGTAGAGGTATCTAATGAAACAAGTGCTTATAATGATTTGCATGAGTTAGTATATAGTGTAGCCTTAGATAAAGGATGGCGATTTGCACCTTTTGCCAACTCAGATACACACAGTGGTAAATGGTTAAGTGGATTTGATGACCGTACAGTTGTGCTGGCAGAAGCACTTACAGCCAAGGATTTATTAGAAGCATTTAGACAACGACGTTTCTATGCTGTACAGAATCCAAGTTTTCAAATAGAGTTTGAAGTGAATGGTCAGGTCATGGGGAGTGTGTTAGAACCGTCATGCATAGATTATGAGATAAAGATAGAGGTAGAAAATAGATCTCCAAAGGAAGGAGAAGCCTTTAAATGTATACAATTAATATCAGATAATGGAGAGGTAATAGCTGAAAAGTTATTAGACAGTTTCTATGACCTATGGCAATTTGAAGTGGCGAGTACAACAGCACATTACTATTTTGTAAGAGTAGTCAATCAACTAGGCGAGAAAATATGGACAGCACCTATATGGACAGGAAGAAAGGCTAAGGTATGGGAACCGGTGCAAAAGGGTATTCGTATACCAATGGATAAAATGAGTATATGTGAAGTCTCTTCAGAGAAAGTAGCACATCAAGCAAAGGAGGTACTTAATCTAGATACTAAAACTTGGTGGGAAGCTGAAGGCCCAATGGGAGAGCTCCTATTGGATTTGGGAGAGCTCAAAAATATAGTGGGGGTAGGCTATCGTAAAAATTATATTCATTATGAAGATAAAGAGGCACTTGCAAAGCTTCTGGATTGTTATGAGTATGAGATAAGATTAGAAAAGAATGGAGAAGCTATTCATAAGGAAAAAGGCCGTATCTTAAATTATGGAAAAGAGCATTATACTCACTTTGAGTCAGTCAAAGGTAGATATATTTATATTAAGGCTAAAAGTATAAATGAAAATGCTACAGTTGCGATAGGGAATATCTTTATTTATACTCAATGAATTTATAATAAATTTATATAGAAGCGTTAAAATGCTATCTGAAATTAGAGACCTATTTATATACCAAAAATACTAAATTGTAAAATTTTTAGAGTGTGATATAATAGGCTAGGTAATAATAAAGGTATCTAAGCCAAAAGGAGCATAGCCAGAAATGAAGAAGATAAGTGAGACTCAGAGGAAGCAGCTTACCAAGTTCTTTTTAAGAATGATGCTGCTAAGCTTTATCGCAGTAGTACTTATAGGAGGCGTTGTAGCTTGCACTGTAGGAAATACTTTTAGTAAGATAAAAGTTGCAAGTAGAGATGAATTAGATCCAAACCTCCCACAATATAATCGTAATGAAGATACAGATCAAGAAGCATTACATTTAAATGTAGCAGTATTTGGGGTAGATAAAGATGAATCAAGAACAGATGTTATCTTTGTCGTACACTTTAATAGTGAAACAGGGAAGACAGAAGTGATTTCAGTACCAAGAGATACAAAAGTAACTTGGACGGATTATCAGATTGAAAAAGCAAAAGAACTTGATAGATATATACAAAATCCATGTAAAATTACAGAAATGAGTTCTTTTGGTGGTATAGAGAATATTAGATATTTCACTGTAAATGCACTAGAAGATATTTTAGGGATTAAAATAGACCATTACGTTGTTGTAAATATTGATGCATTTAGAAAGATTGTAGATGGTATAGGTGGCGTAACTGTTGATGTACCAAGACGTATGGAGTACACAGATAATAGCCAAGGCCTTTATATAGATCTTGAACCGGGCTTACAAACTCTAAACGGAGAACAAGCAGAGGGTTTAGTAAGATGGAGACATAATAATGACTACAGTGAGCAATATGCAGAAGGCGATACAGGGCGTATAGAAACACAACAAATTTTCTTAACAGCCTTTGCTAAAAAGGTCATGAGTCCACAAATTTTAAAAGCAGTACCACAAATGGTTAACATCTTATACTCAGATGTGCAAACAGATGTTGCTTTAAAAGATATACCTACATACTTAGGATATATTAATAAGTTTAATACAGCTAAGTTGAACTTTGAAACACTTCCAGGTGAATTTATTAGAGAAGAAAAGTGGTACTACATGGTAGACTATGATGAAGTAGATGAATTTGTAGCAGCACATTTTAATGATAATGTAGCAATAGCGCAAAGTGGGGTTGTTGCTACTGAAGAATAAAGCAAAAGGGTAAGGTGATACCAAGTGGTCGCCTTACCCTTTTTATAATTTGCTATTTTTCATCAGTCTTGTCTGTAGTTTTATCAGAGGTTTGGTTAGGATCATCAGTAAACCAGCGACTGGTTGTTGTTGGGTTGCTAATAATACCAGCAGTAACTAAGATTGCTAAGACAGCATTTACAATTTCTTGATATTCGCTTGGGACAATTTTAATCCCGAAAGCAGAAAGAACAAGAGGAATAACTGCAGCAATAGAAACCCAGAGACCATAGTTGCGCCATCTACTATTATTGTTCATAAACTTACCTCCTACTCTAACAATGAGAGCGATGATTCAATAATAGTATACGTGCTAGTTGTCTAAATGGTGATAGATATTTAGGCCAAACGTTCCACCATATAATCGTCTTCAAAAAGACCTACATATCTACTACCTTCTTCATCTTCATAAGTGCCTTTGCCATGCATTCTACCATCTACAAAGTCACCGGTATAGCTATGTCCATTAGGAAAACGCATAGTACCTTTACCAGTAATATGACCATCTACTACGTCACCAATATAGATACTTCCATTTAATAATGAGACCTTACCTTTACCTGTAGCTACACCATCTACTAAGTCCCCTTCATAAGTACCGATGTTAGGTAGATATAATTGACCATGTGTTGATGTAACCATGTAGTCATCTTCAAAGATACCTTGATATTTAGCACCTGTTTCATCTTCATAAGTGCCTTCACCATGCATATAACCATCTAAAAATTGACCAATATACTTGTGGCCATTATTGAAAGTTCTCATGCCTTTACCAGTAAGTTTACCATGCACAACATCACCGCGATAAGACGAACCATCTAAATAGGTATAAGTACCTTTACCATGAGGAATACCTTCCTCTACATCCCCTTCATATGTACCAATTTCACTAAGTGTTAATTTGCCACGACCTGTAGCAATACCATCTCTAAATTCACCTTCATAGCAATCACCATTAGCAAAGCGGCAAATTCCATGAGCTTGGATTTTGTTATTCATAAAAGTACCTTCGAAGACTAGGCCTTCTGTAGTATGGAAAGTCCCTTTACCTTCACGTACACCATTAAGAAAAGCACCTTCATGGAAGGAACCATCGCTCCAATGATAAACCCCTTGTCCGGTTTGTTCACCTTTGTAGAAGTCTCCTTCATAGGTTTCTTCGTCATCTAAATAGGCTTTCCCACGGCCATGAGGTTCTCCATTTTTAAATTCCCCTTCGTAGATTAGCTTTCCATCTTCGTTATAAAGCTTACCCATCCCATGAAACATAGGACCCTTCATCGCACCTTCATACATTACATTTCCGTTTTTATGGTATAAGACTTCGTCTTCGTATACATCATCGTGTTTTGAAAATAATGATTTAAGTTTTTCAAACATTTTTGGATCCTTCCTTTGTATATTTTATAGCTTTATTATATCAGTTTTTAAAGGAAAAAAACAGCTTATCAGCCGAAAAGATAACAAGTTAAAAAGTAAGCACAGAGTATACCGACAAATGATGCAATCAAGCCACCTACAACGGTATAACGTGTGTTTTTTACTTTGATAGTCATAAAGTATACAGACATGGTATAAAAGATGGTTTCAGTACATCCAAACATAATAGAAACAAGACGACCAATGAAAGAATCAGGGCCGTAAGTTTGGAAAATATCCAGAATAAGGCCAGTAGAAGCAGAAGAAGATACGGTACGCATGAGCGCGATAGGTAGGACTTCTTTTGGGAAATTAGTTGAAGCAACTAAAGGACTTAATAGACGTACCAGACCATCTAGACCGCCAGAGCTTTTGAGCATACCTACACCTAGCATTAAGGCAACGAGTGTAGGTAAAATAGAAACAACAACAGAAAGGCCTTCTTTGGCACCATCAATAAAAGATTGAAAGATATCTACCTTATGTAATAAACCATAAATAACAATAGAACACATAACAAGGGGTATAAGTAAATCAGATATGTACATAAACGCTTTCATTAATCGTTCCTCCTATACATAAGTTTTGCAAAAGTAATTGCAACAATAGAAGCAACAGCGGTAGCAAGTATAGAAGGTCCAATAACTTCTGTCGGATTGGCAGAGCCATATGCACTTCTATAGGCAACCATGTTAATAGATACAAGTTGAATTGTAGAGATGTTTACAATTAGGAACATACACATAGCATGTGTAGCCGTTTTAGGATGTGTTTTATTAAGCTTTTGTAATTCTACCATAGCCTTAAGACCAGGAGGTGTAGCAGCCCAACCTAGACCTAAAAAATTAGCAATAATATTTGTGGCAATGTATTTCCTTGCGGGATGATCCTTAGGGACATCAGGAAAAAGGAAATTCAATATAGGTGTCATCTTTTTGGCTAGAGCGTCAATAAGATGAGCGTTTTCTGCAATACGCATAATACCCATCCACATAGCAAGTGCACCACAGGTTTTAAAGCAAAGTTCTACTGCAGATTGACTAGACTCTAACATGGAAGTTGTAAGGGCTTGCATATTGCCGCCAAAGAGGGCCATAAGCAAAGAAAAGATAACCATAAATCCCCATAAGTAATTAAGCATTTCATTCTCTCCTAACTTCTAATAAAATATCTTGTCCTAATATATATGCACGTAAGTAGAGAAACTTGCCATCAAGAGAGAGAAAAGCTATTGGCAGAAAAATGTATTATTGGTAAATGAAAAAAGGTCATAAAAGCAGGTGAAACAGATTATTCGACAAAAAAATAAAAAAAATTCATCAAAACAGGTACAAATATTCGATTCGACAAATATTATATTATTAAATTGATAAAAAAATCAAAAAAAACGATAAAAATTTACAAAACGGGAATTGACTTTTATTGCTAATTATGGTACTTTAATAGTACATAAATTAGAAAAATGTACTTAGGTTAAGGAAAATATGTTATAAAGGGAGAGGATTTAAGTGAAATCAACAGGAATTGTAAGAAAAGTTGATGAGCTAGGACGAGTTGTGTTACCAATCGAATTAAGAAGAAATCTTAATATCCAAGAAAAAGATTCATTAGAAATTTTTGTAGATGATGAAAGAATTATCCTCAAAAAATATGAACCAGCAGATATCTTCAACGGGTCAATGGAAGACCTTATTGATTACAAGGGTAAAAAGGTTGCAAAAAGCACAATATATGAATTAGCAAAAATGGCGGGGATCCAAGTAGTAGAATAAATAAAAGGAGGTTGTGAAAACAACCTCCTTTTTTGTGTTATTAATTTAGATAGACATCAGAGAATTCGATATCAACTTTTTCACTATGTAAAGTATGGATATAATTAGAATCCATAAGATGTGCAAAGTTTATTTCAATAGGTAGGCGTATGATAAATTCAGTTCCTTCATTAACTACGCTACTTACTTCAATAATCCCATTATTTAATTCAACAAAGGACTTAACTAGAGAGAGCCCGATGCCGGCCCCTTCGGCTTTTCGAATTAATCCATTTTCGATGCGGGTAAAACGTTCAAATATGACTTTTTGACTCTCAGGTGGAATACCTACTCCTGTATCTTTAATATGAATACAAGCCTGGTTATTCTCTGCAGTGATAAAGACATCAATGTGCCCACCTTCAGGTGTATACTTAATAGCATTTGATAAGAGATTTAAAAGTGAACGTTCAAGAAGGTCTGTATCAATGGTGCAAAAGATTTCTTCCTCCTCTGTATCAAATAATGCAGAGATATTTTTACGCTCCATATAGGATAAAGTTGAACCTAATATATTTTCTGTTAGGTCTACAATGTTAATGGTGCGTTTAGATACGTTGAAGAAATGACTTTCAATACGATTAATATCTAAGAAATTATTGAGTAGACGTAATAGACGCATACAGTTTTGATTAATCATTGTATTGTAGGTAGAAATTTTATCATATTCACCCTGTGTAATGAGATTATTTTGAAGTTGTGTAGCACTGTAAATAATGTTGACTGGCGTTTTTAGCTCATGAGAGATGGTGCAGAAGAATTCTAGTTTTAGTTTTTCTAATGCAATATCTTGTTGAAGTTTATCTTGGTGCTTCTTGTAGGAAATATCCTTAGCAGAAGCAATGATTGCACGTGGTTCATTAGCATGAGAAAGCGTTAGATAAAGTTCAACATCTACTTGCTCAGATGTTGAAGTATTCATCTTGATTTCTATTGTTGCATGTTCTTGAGCATGTTTATAAAGGCTTTGTATGATTTGTTCAACCAAATCTCTGTCTTCAATGGCTATATAGTTCATGAAAGGTGTATACAGTATGTCTTGCGTATCAGAAGCCTTTAAGAGTATGCGTCCGTGTTCATTTGAGTGATAAATATTATGATCTACAATAACAAAAAGAGCATTGGGGTAGAAGAACATCATTTGTGAGTACAAAGTATCTACATATTGAAACTGTTTTTGAATAGATTCATTTTCCTCAGACATATGCTGGAGATAATGATTCATTAAAGTTGTACTTTCGTTGTAGAGCTCTAGTTTTTGTGTAAGATCTTTTGAATACTGAATAATAGAGTCTTGAGAGACCAACTTAAAGAACGCAACCATTAATGTAAGCTGATAAATCATGTATAAGTAGGCATATTTAATACCTGTATATAAACTTAATACAAAACCAATGATAATAAGCATACTTAAAGTAAGAAGATAAAAGAATATCTTTCTATTTGCTTTTTGTACAAAGAGGTTTTTAGTATCTCCTATATGATATGCCATGCAAAGCATAAGAAAACATAGGATAATACATAAGATAATATAGTACAAAATAGGTAAAGCAAATAAGTTATTTGTAATATTAAAAGGTGTAATTGTTTGATGTATTGTAAAAACTATAAGTGTTCCTAGTAAATAAATATTGCAAATAAATTTGCGTTTGTGAGGATGATTAAAGTATTTAAATACTAATATAGTAGCTATGCAAAAGAGTATAATAAATATTATAAAGCAATTAAAGAATTCGGTGTAAACTTCATCAGTAAGTGGCCAGCTGAATCGAAAGTTTAATAAGAGTAAATTAAGGGTTAAGAATAAGAAGCTTCCTCCATTCATGCAACCAATAGTACATAGTAATGCTGAATTATGAGCATCTAGACTAAACAAGCTAGTAGCAACGATTAAACAACTTAAAAGTAAAACACAAGCGAGATACATAGTATAGGCTTGTTTTAAATCAACGAAGAAAAATAGATATGTAATATTAAAAATACAAAAAGCATAAATAATTTTAGACATACTAAAAGACAATATTTTTTTCATAAGCTCCCCTATTATTAAAAAGTTATAATTAAATTTTTATATTGAACGCCCGTCCTTATTATAATATAAAAATGTGAAATATTCTATAATATTACATATATAAGTCAATGTATAGGGTTAATAGAATCTTTATATCATAGTGATATAGTGTTTAAAAAGAATTAGAGAGGTGCAGTAATGATTAAGTTACTTGTTGATAGTACATGTGACATGCCTAAAGAATTTAAGATGGGACAAGATGTGGACTTCTTGCCTCTTCGTATTCGTATCCAAGATAAAGAGTACTTAGACAAAAAAGAAATTGCAGTTGAAGAAGTTTACAAAGCAATGAAAGAAGGCATTATGCCACAAACTTCTCAGCCTACACCTATAGAAATTTTTACTCAACTAGAGCAATATGGCCAAAATGAAGATGATGTAATTTATTTAAGTTTTTCATCTAAAATGTCAGGTACCTACCAAACCGTGTATTTAGCAATGGAAGAGATAAAACAAAGATATCCAAAGAGCAAGTTTACCGCTATTGATTCAAAATCAGGCTCTATCTGTATAGGATTCATGGTAATAGAAGCAAATAAAATGATAGAAGAGGGTAAGACATACGAAGAAATTGTAGAACGGTTAAGATTCTTGAGTGAACATGCAGAACATATCTTTACTCTGTCAGACTTAAAGTGGATTGTAAAAGGTGGACGTATTAATAAATTTGAAGGTGTCCTTGGGAATATGCTTCATATTATGCCACTCATAGAAGTAAATGATGGATTTATAGAAGTATTTGATAAGGTTAGAGGTGAGAAGAAACTTCTAAATAAATTAGTTGATGTAGTAGAGCAACGTATTGGCAAGTACACTAATCAAAAAATAGGTCTTGTACATGCAGAAGATAAGGAACTCTTAGAAAAGATCAAAGTATTATTAAGAGAAAGACTTGGCGATGTTGAGTTTATAGAAACAGGTATTGGGAGTGTATTAAGTGCTCATCTAGGATTAAGCGGTGTAGGAATATGTTTCTTTAATGAAATTTAACAACTTAGTCATAAGCCATTAGATTTTAGCTAGTAGACTAATACTAACAAAAGGCGGAGGGAATGAACTTATGGAACTTGAAATGTTTAGCTTCATTGAAGAAGTCTTAAACCAATTAGATGGTATGAAAATAAATTTAGATATAGCAAGCCGTGAACTAGAACATTTTTTTGAAGAAATGCTAGAGAATAATAATGAAGGGTATCTTAACATTAATTCACGTGTAAAATCGAAACAAAGCTTAAAAGAAAAAATGCTGCGTTATGATTATTATACAGAGTATAAAACACCAGAGGTAATGTTTAACCGTCTTTCTGATTTAATAGGTATTCGTCTAGAGTGTCGTTTCGTTGGAGATGAAGCAGTTATATATAAACTTTTACGTAAGCAATTTACAATTCCTTCAGAAGAATATCATGGCTTCTATAGTCCAGAAAGTAATAAGCATATCTTTTTAGAACTAGCAAGCAAACAGCCTAAAAGCCAAAAAAATGGTATGAAAATGTATCGTATAGATGGTAAATATATATTTGATGATAAATGTTATAACTTTGAGGTACAGATTAAATCATTAGTAAATATATTCTGGAGTGAAATTGAGCATAAAGTTATTTATAAAAATTATAACTATATTATTGCAGATCGTTTCTATAAGGATATTATGAGTTCTATTAAAAATAGTTTAACAACGATAGATCAGCAGCTTTTACTTATTTCTAATCAATTTGATAGAAGACAATCAAAAAGTAAGTCAGGAAGAAAAATACAAATAGAACAACTTTTATCTAAGGCACTTTATGATCTATTTGCCCATAAGATTAAAGAAAGCATAGGGATTTTAGTAGACTTTAGAAAGTCTTGTGATACCATTGTAAAATATGTATTTAGAGATGCACTAAGTGATGATGAGGTTCTTTATAATGCAACAATGACTAGCGTATTTTCTAGATTAAACGAGATAGAGAACAAAGAAGTAGATTTTACATCTCAAATCTTATTTAAGCGAGAGTGTCAGGTTGAAGATGCGTTTAGTTATAAGTTGGTGAACTTTATAAGAACGATTATTAATGATGAATTCCAATGGAATATTTTCTTTAGGATTTTATTTGAGGTCGAGCCGGAATGTAATGCGGGAGATTTAGAAAACTTTGTAGCATTTTATAAATCAAGATTCTATAGTGGTGTCAATCTTAGAAGCTTAGAAAAAAGGTTAGCAAAGAAGAAGCCCTATGGATTATGGATGAATTACTAGAGCATTTTGCAGATTTATTCATACGTGTAAATACAGTTGAGTTATTGTATGATAATGTGATTGAACAAGTTATTAGTATACTTAGTAATATTGTAGATACCATTAGTCGTAATATCTTTACATACGATGACTGGACTAATGAGAAAGAAATTTACATCCAATTATTGGAACTACGTTTATCATCTGTATTAGATATTGATGTGGAGGCTACAAAGGTATTAGATTTTCTTGAAGATGTAAGAAAAAGTGATTCTAATATTGATATTCATAAGAGTATTGTTAAGTACATTGATAAATTATAATTTAATATTAGAGGGGGTGTGACAGAATAACTAATTTTTAGAATTAGTGGTTTTGTTACAGCCCCTTTATAGATTTTTATGAAATGAAATAGTATACTAAATAGTAGGACAACTTTATACAAAGGAAGAAGGTGAGAAAATGAATAAGGGCCTAAAGGAAGTAGAATTACAACTTCAAAGGTTAAAAAATGATCCGGAAATCATAGATTTTTTTATTGAATGGGCATATCAAAATTTAAGACAAGATCCAGAATATGTAAAATATATTTTAGAGCAAGCGTTAGAGGTATGTAGGGGAGAAGATTATAAAATACCAATGGCAGAATGTCTTTACTATTTAGGGTGGTATTATTGTGATAAAAGTGATTATAGAAAATCAGTACGTTTGCTTCTAGAAGCTAATAACTTATTTATTGAAATGAGACATAAGAGGGGAATGAGTAAAAGCTATAATGCCCTTGTACCCAATTATGTAGAACTCAGTATGTTTGACTTAGCTATAGAAAATGGAATCAAGTCACTAGATCTAGCAGAAGAACTAGATGATGAGACCTTTATTAATACAATATTATTGAATACAGGTTTTGCATATATGAGTTGTGAAAAGTATGAGGAAGCCGCACATTTAGTGAAACGTGTACGTATATATGAAGACCATTTAAGTTTAGATAGTAAAGTTAGCTTATATTGTATTATGACTCAAATTAAGTTACATGAGAATGCATTTGAAGAGGCCTATGATTATACTGAAAAAATTATAGAGATAGCAGATATAAGAGGTTTTAGTAATTACTATATTGAAGCAGAAAACTTAAGAGGACTTGTAGCCTGGAGAATGAAAAAGTACGATGCCAGCGAGGAACACTTTAAAAAGGCCTTGTTATATGGTGAAGGACAAGCGTGTAATAATGTGATATTTACTACTTACTATTCTTATGGAGAGCTTCTGTATGAGTGCAATAAATATGAAGAAGCTAAAAGGTACATAATGGGAGCTATTGAAATTGGTAAGACATTAGGATTACCCTACGCACTTATAAAAGGCTATAAGTTATTAAGTAAGTGCTATGCAGAGCAAGAGGATTATAAAGAAGCCTATGAAACAAGTACCATTTGTAGAAATTACGAGAAAGAATTCTTTAACTTGAATACATCATTAGCATTTAATCAACTTAATATGAGAACGCTACAAGTTAAAGCCACATTATATGAACAGCTCTATAACAAAATTGAAGGTGTGTTTAGGGTAGGACAGCGCTTAACCTCAAATTTAGATATTAAAGAAACATTTGAAAGTATTTATAGAGAATTAACTAATTTGGTAGATGCAGATGCCTTTGGCTTAGCCTTAATTGATAGTGAAGAAAACAATTTAAATTATGAGTTTTTTAGGCTAGAAAACAATAATTATAACTTAGGTGCTGTTTGTATGTATGATGAGACAAGCTTAGGGGTCTATGCACTTACCCATGATGTTATTGTACATATTAATGATGCTGATAAAGAAAGTGCAAAGTATGTAAAGCATCATAGATTAATAGGTGAAAGAATAGGATATGATGCACAATCCATTATATATTGCCCACTAACAGTAGAAAATAAAAAGATTGGTGTTGTAACAGCGCAAAGTCATAACAAAAATGCTTATAACGAAAGAGATATTAATACGTTAAAATTATTTGCAACGTATGCAGCAATAGCTATTTATAATGGGCAATTATTTAATCAAGTCAATTACTTAGCCAGTTATGATGGGCTTACTCATGTATGGAATAGAAGAGAAGTATTTAAGCTAGCAGAAGAGGTATTTAAAAGGGTAAAAAACTCACAAGATAAACTATGTGTGATTATGCTAGACGTAGATTATTTCAAACATATTAATGATGCATATGGACACCTTGTAGGAGATAAGGTTTTAGTCAAAGTAGCGGCAATTAGTAAAGAGAAGATTAAAGATACAGATTTAATGGGACGATATGGTGGAGAAGAATTTATAATATTCTTGCCTCATACCACGCTGGAAGAAACTCTTCTAAGAGCTAATATGATATGTGAAGGAATTCATAATTATAAGAAGAAGATACCTAATACACCACCATTTAGAATCAGTGCCAGTCTTGGTGTCTATGAGTTTGATGGAAGTGAAGTAAGTTTAGACGAAGGAATTAAAAGAGCAGATGAGGCACTATACCAAGCGAAGCAACAAGGGAAAAACCAAGTAGTTTGTTATCAGGAAACGTTAAAGGCTTAATAGATAAATTTCTTTTTATATGAAAATCCCCTATACAGTTAGATTAACATCTCTAGCTGTATAGGGGATTTATTTATTAAGGTTGATGACATTACTAAAATTTATAGTATTGCATAGGACGGTTATCACTAGTACGTAATCCAGTAAGGTATGAAACATTTGGAAGCAATGCTTCTAGTTCTTCTAAAGTGATTTCCGATTGAATAAAAGCATAAGCACCATCTATTAAATTAGTAGCAAGTTTATGTGCATTTCTAAGTAAGTCATAGAAACTAAAAGTATAAACATTTCCTGTTACAGGGTGTAACCATACAGCCTTTTTTACATTCATATAATCTGTAAATTCATCCACGCAGTCATGATAAGAAAATGTATTGGCTAAGTTTGCTATACTTTTTGGGAGTAAAGGTGTAGCAACTGTAGCTAGATTCTTCTTAAGGCCAAGACGATCATAGGTCAAAATAAAGTAGTTTCTAAAATCGTGATAAGAATCTTTAATAACACGGCTACCATTAGGAAGTGCATAGATAGAAAAAAGGAGTTCTTCATACATATCCAAGATAATTTGAGGAAGCTCAACATCTTTTAGAATATGTTTATGCACCTTGAAACTATTGGCACTGCGATTGAATTTCTCTTGAAGTAAAAGTGAATCAATGGCCACTTCGATGCGTTTATGCATACCTTGATATTTAAGGGTATTAGGGTCTTCACTATTATAACGGCCACCTAAGTAAAAAATATAAGGATGGCAAGTTACATCTAAAGCATAGTGACACAGTAGACCACAGATATAAGCCATACAAGGGTCAAAAAGTTCAGGATTATTAACGTGTTTTTTTGCAAAACAAAGAGAAGAAGATAAGAAGTATCCTGTATGGCTTTGATGCATCAATGAAGCGACACTAAAGAAGTTTTGGTTTTTATGTGGGGCATGATAATACATAGGGTCCGGTCCTTGAAGCCCTATGAAATAAAGATTTCTATTATCTTTTATAATTTTATAAACAGGAGAATCTGATAAATTTTTAGCTTGATCTAAACCAAAAAGGTAATGGGTAATCGTATCTGGCATACTTTTTAAACTCCTTCAATATTGCAATATTAAGGTAATTATAGCACCTTAAGGACCGGGGAGATAGCCTTTTTAGTATAAAAAAAACACCACAATTAGTGGTGCTTTTTGTCAATCTTTCTTATCTTCATCTGTATGGGTAGCCATAACTTTCATATTCAAATAAAGCATTAATCCCATGAGAACAAATATTGCAATAATAATTTTATAATCATGGCTTGCTAAAGCGATTGCAGAAAGTCCGAATACACCACTAATTGCATAAAGAGTAATAACAGCTTGTTTTTGGCTGTAGCCTTTATCAACTAAACGGTGGTGCAAATGGCCTCTATCTGGTGCAGTAATAGGTTTACCAGCAAGTAGTCGTCTAATGATCGCAAAGGCTGTATCAAACACAGGTAAGCCTAATACTAAAATAGCGACAACAATTGTTACGATGGTATAACTTTTAAGTAGACCTAGAATAGATGTAACAGATAAAATAAAGCCTAAAAATGTTGAACCTGTATCTCCCATAAAGATGGAAGCAGGATTAAAGTTATAAGGTAAAAATCCTAAACAAGACCCAGCTAAAATAGTTGTAAGTAAAATAGCAATAGGATAACCGCTATAGATAGAAAGAACCATTAAGCAGAGTGATGCAATAGAGGATACACCAGCAGCAAGTCCGTCTAAACCATCAATGAAGTTAACGGCGTTGGTAATACCAACAATCCATACAACAGTAATAGGAATAGAGAGCATATCTAGGAACATGGTAGATCCTTCGATAAATGGTATAGATATAAATGGTATTGTAACGCCACATAAGGCAACAATTGTAGCTGCTAAAATTTGAATCAGGAATTTTAGCTTAGCACCTAATTCATAAATATCATCAAAGAAACCTAATAAGAATATAATAAGTGCTCCGGTAGTAATACCAAAAAGTTGTTTCCAATCTAATACGGTAATGAATTGAATACATATTAATAATGTAATCATAAAGCCAGCTACAATAGCAATACCACCCATTCTAGGAATTGGCTTACTATGCATATCACGTTTTCTCGGTTTTGCAATAGCACCTACTTTGAAAGCAATCTTCTTCGCAATAGGTGTTGTTGCAAAAGCGATGAGAAAAGAGAGCACAAAAGCCATAATGTATAGACTAGCAAAATTCATGCTGTTCATCTCCTTAAATTATGTAAGTCTCTTGAGCTCACTTATCAAGAAAACTTCCATTATTTATTTTGTGCCAAATAAACGGTCTCCTGCATCGCCAAGCCCTGGAACAATATAACCATGGTCATTAAGTTTTTCATCAAGACAAGCTACATAGATATTTACATCTGGATGTGCATCTTGAAGTGTTTTAAGACCTTCTGGAGCAGCGATTAGGCAAAGGAAGTTGATATTTTTTGCACCTTTGTCTTTAATAAATTGTACAGCAGCAACAGCAGAACCACCTGTAGCAAGCATTGGATCAAGTACGAAAAGATCTCTTTCTTGAATATCTTGTGGAAGTTTGCAGTAGTATTCTACAGGTTGTAATGTTTCAGGATCACGGTAAAGACCAATGTGACCAACTTTTGCTGTTGGAACAAGATCAAGCATACCATCAACCATACCAAGACCAGCACGAAGGATAGGTACAATACTTAAGTTTTTACCAGCAATACGTTTACCAACTGCTGTACCGATTGGTGTTTCAAGTTCATAATCTTCAAGAGGAAGTTCTCTTGTTGCTTCATAGCACATAAGTTGTGAGATTTCACGAACAAGTTCACGGAATTCTTTTGAACCTGTATCTGTGCATCTAAGACGTGATACCTTGTGTTGAATTAATGGGTGATCCATAATAAATACTTTACTCATAAATAAGTCCTCCTAAGATTATATTATTTTTCGATTAGTTCAATACGTCTAATGTGACGCTCATCATTTGAAAATGGTGTATTTAAGAAAGTCTCAACTACTTTAAGGGCATGTCCTGCACCAATAACACGTGCACCTAATGCAAGCATATTAGCATCATTGTGTTCGCGTGTTGCAGCAGCAGAGAAACAATCATGACAAAGTGCACAACGAATACCTGGTACTTTATTAGCAGTAATAGAAATACCAATACCTGTTCCACAAATGATAATACCTTTATCACATTCTCCATTTGCTACAGCCATAGCTGCACGTCTTCCATACTCAGGATAATCAACTGCCTCAGTAGAATCGCAACCAAAATCTTTGTAAGCGATATTATGAGCGTCTAAATAACCTAAGATTTCTTGTTTTAATCCATAACCACCATGGTCACAAGCAATTGCTAGCATAAAAAGTCCTCCGCTAATTTAAAAGTGTTTTATTTTATAGTATATACATAAATGAAAGAATTCATTTATGTATATATATGGGCATTATACGTAATTAATATGATGTCCTGCAGATTTTTCAAGTCTGTTCATAATAGCACTGCCTACCCCTTCAGTAGAGAAACTTAAAGAATAAACTTTTTGAACATGTAAGTCATCAAAGCTTCTTAATGCTTCAAAGAGGTTCATAGCAATATCATCAGGATGATTACGACTACCTAAACTAATGATATACTCTGCATTAAAAAGTGCCTTTGTCTCATCATCACAAAGTACACCAGAACAAATATTATGAAGGTTGTCTTCGCTTAATTGTTCATTGATAGCAAGGACAACTTTATCATCTTCACCTTTATAGATGATAACATCTGCATTAGGTGAATAATGCGTATACTTCATACCTGGAGCTTTAGGTTTTACATTACTTTCAACGCTTAGAAGAGCAGGATCCATAATAATATCTCCTAGAACTTCATGTAGCATAGCCTCTGTAATGCCGCCAGGTCTTAAGATAGTAGGCACTTCACTTGTTAAGTCTACAATAGTAGATTCAACACCTACAGTTGATAAGCCTCCATCTACAATCGCATCTATTTTACCATTTAAATCTTCAAATACACGCTTTGCATTTGTTGGACTAGGTTTACCAGAAAGGTTTGCACTAGGTGCAGCAAGTGGTAGACCAGTCATTTTGATTAAAGATTGTATAGTAGGATGAGAAGGAAAACGAATAGCAACAGTAGATAACCCGCCACGTACACTAAGTGGTACTAAAGAAGAAGACTCAAAAATAAGCGTTAATGGACCAGGCCAAAAATGCTTCATAAGAAGTGTAGCTGAGTCAGGGATATGCGCGACGAGTGGTTTAAGCATCTCTAAATCAGCAATATGTAAGATAAGAGGATTATCACTTGGACGTCCTTTAGCTTTATAAATATTAGATACAGCATGCTCGTCTAAAGCATTTGCAGCCAAACCGTAAACGGTCTCAGTAGGTACTGCAACAAGGCCTCCATTTTTTAGAATATCAGCAGCAATGTGAAGTTTTTCTTGCTCATCAATCATTAATGTGTTCATGACAATACTCCTATAATTTCGCTTTTAGAAATTTATCCTATATAGTATACCACAAAAATCCAATAAAATAATAGTACAATATAAAAAAATTAGACGAGCTTTGTAGAAGCTCGTCTAATTTTTTATATATCATTACGATCTATTTGATAGCATAAGCGACATCTTGCCTCATAGCTTTCAGAAGCACCTATTAAAATAAGAGGATCGTTATAAGAAGCAGGTTTGCCTGCAATAAGACGTTGTGTAAAGTTAGCAGGACGTCCACAACACATACAAATGGCTGTAAGCTTTGTTACATCATCGGCAAGTGCTAAAAGTTCAGGCATTTGACCAAAGCTTTCTGCTTTGAAATCTTTATCAAGTCCAGCACAAACAACACGTTTGCCAGAGTTAACAAGTTTCATGATAACACTTACAATTTCTCCATCAAGGAATTGAACTTCATCAATACCAATAACTGTTGTATCATCTTGCACATAATCTAAAATTTCTTCAATGTGAGAAATAGAAATAGCTTCTAATTTTTTGCCGTCATGTGAGCAGATATGGTCTTCTGCATAACGGTTATCAATATTAGGTGTGAAAATGATAGTTGGCATACCAGCTAATATGGTACGTTTAAGTCTTCTAATAAGTTCTTCAGATTTACCTGAGAACATAGGGCCACAGATCATTTCTAAGCGGCCAACGTCTACAAAATGTGAATACATCTAGAACAAATCCTTTCGTAATGGAATCAATTTTCTTCTCTATCTAATACACATACTTCTACAGTTTCAGGTAATTGAATGAGTTGTTCATATACAGTAGATAGAGATGGAGCATGTGATGATACAGGCGGTTTCCCAATAATAAGCTGGGTGATATTATTTTTTATGATAAATTCATGAATAGTTTTTGGTATATCCGTGCTACAGAGGAAGTGAACTTGTCCTCCTAATTCACTACCATAAACAAATAATTCTTCGAATAATAAGCTGCTGTCTGGAGATTCAAATATGGTTTCACCTTTGCGGATATGTATAATATGAAGTTCACCATTTTTTTCAGTGGCAAGATCATAACCTTTTCTAATAAGTCGTTTACTATTTTCTTGAATAGTGATACATACAAGTACTTTATTCATGTGCTTACCCTCCTAATTTGTGGATTAAAAATGCACCTTCTCTATCATACAATCAAATTATGAAACTGTATATATGTATTTGTTAACAATTCATGAAGAGAATAAGAAACCTTGAAATAACAAGGTTTCTTAGAGTTGGTTAATTGTGGATATAGATTATAGGTTAAAGAAAGCAGCCATAGCAGAAGTTGTATGAATAAAGTCAGAAGTCGCCATGAGCTCACGTGCAGAGTGCATACTAAGCATTGGTGTACCGATATCAATTGAACGTACGCCTAAGTGAGAAGCTGTTACAGGCCCAATAGTAGATCCACCACGTTCATCTGAACGATTTACAAATACTTGGTAAGGAATATTATTGCTTGCACAAAGGTTAGCAAATACACCAAAAGAGTCACTATCTGTTGTGTAGCTACAACCAGCAGTTAATTTGATAGCTGGTCCATTACCAGGAAGTACTTTATTTGTTGGATCAGATTTTTCTGGGTAGTTTGGATGAAGAAGATGAGCTACGTCGGCAGAAATAATGAAAGACATAGCAAGAGATCTTAAGTATTCATCACGAGACTTACCAAGAGCCATAGCAATACGCTCAAGTGTGTGGTTAAGGAGTGGAGAATTTGCACCTTGTTTTGAAGTGCTTCCCACTTCTTCGTTATCAAAGCAAGCTAAAACATTGATACCACAAGTAGATGTACTGTTGATTAGAGCATCAAGTCCACTGTAAACCATAGATAAGTCATCAAGTCTAGCAGCTGAGATGAACTCTTCATTTAAGCCTACTAAGCAGCTTTTTTCAACTGGATAAAGGAATAAGTCCATTTCTAAAATATCAGAAGATGCTACACCAAGTTTTTTAGCAACTTCTTCTAATATAAGATTGCCTTCAATTTTTTCTTTCATATAAGTAAGGATTGGAAGGGTTTCTTTTTGTGGATTAAGTTTAACACCATTATTCACTTCACGATTCATATGAATGGCTAAGTTTGGAATGATAAGAATAGGTTTTTCAAGGTCTACTAATTGGATAGTAGGATGAAGAGGATGACTACCTTTAAGTGCTACACGACCAGCAGCAGATAAAGGACGATCTAACCAAGTATTAACGATAGGTCCACCGTAGATTTCAGTATTAAGTTTAACGTAAGACTCTGTACTCATTTGAGGGTTTGGTTTGATTTTAAATCCTGGTACATCAGTATGAGCACCTACTATTTTAAAACCTTCATTTTCAATAGATGTACTATTTACAGTGAAAGCAATAACTGCTGAATGATTAGAAGTTACATAGTATTTGCCACCTTCTTGAAGCTCCCAGTTAGAAGCAGAATCTAAGAAAGAAAAGCCCTCAGATTCTAATTTTTGAATAACAGAATCTGCAGCATGAAACATAGAAGTACTTTTATCTAAAAAAGATAGAAGTCCATTAACCAATAGATTAGACATAATAATTCTCCTTTGTATAATGCGATAATAATCGATTTAATATTATTATTTTATCAAAAAGCGACGCATAATAACAGGGAAAGAAAAGAGAAAGTTAAATTATGAAAAAGTGTTGACAAAATAATATGAGATGCATAATATAATAATATATGAGCAATCATTCATATGAAAAAGGGAAATCGGCAGATAAAAAAGGAGGCGGAGTATGAAATATTTATTTAGAATAGAAGGCATTGATTGTGCTAACTGTGCGGCAAAAATTGAAAGAGCTTTAAATAAAGATGGGTTATTTAAAGAAGCTTATATTAACTTTATGCTTAAGAAAGTTGAAGTACATACTGAAGAAAAAGATTCTAAGATAATAGAAGAAAAGATCAGAAAAATTGCAAATAAGGTAGAGGATGGTGTAGTCATTACACCTTGGGATAACCAAACTCAAGAAGCTACTCAAGCTGTAGCTCAAAAACACTTATTTAAAATAGATGGTATTGATTGTGCTAATTGTGCAGCAAAAATTGAGCGCGCTTTAAATAAAGATGACTTCTTTAAAGAAGCCTATATTAATTTTATGCTTAAGAAGGTAGAAGTCCTTACAGAGGAAACTAACATTACTCTTATAGAAGAAAAACTTAAAAAGATTGCTAACAAGGTAGAAGATGGCGTAATTATTGAACCTTGGGATAATCAAGTTAGTTCAACTACATCATATCGCCATGAGCATGGAGACGGATGTGGGTGTGGTGAAGCACATCATCACAGCCATAAGGATGAATGTGGATGCGGTGTAGATCATCATCACCAACATGAGAATGGATGTGGATGTGGTGACCATCATCATAAACAAGTAACAAGAAAAAAAGTTGCTAAGAGAACAGCAACTAGAAAAGCAGTAGCTGGGAAAGCAACAGTTAGATCTATTGGTACAGTAGAGAATAATAGAATTGAAAAAGTAAAACAACCTAAGAATGAAGTTAGTCAGGCACCTAAGTCAGCTATACAAAAGTTTAAAGAGTACTTAAAAACTGAAGATGCAATGATGATGCGTATTATTGTAGGTTTAGGTTTATTATTGTTTGGGGCAGTAAGTAAATTAGAAGTATTCACAATTATATCTTATGTTATTGTTGGCTATGACATTGTCTTAAAAGCTGTTAAAAATATTATTAAAGGAAAAGTATTTGATGAGAACTTCTTAATGACGATTGCTACATTAGCTGCATTTGTTATTGGTGAGTATAGCGAAGCCGTAGCGGTTATGCTTTTCTACCAAGTAGGGGAGTACTTCCAATCTAAAGCAGTAGCGAAGTCAAGAAAAGCTATTGAAGGGCTTATGGATATCAAACCTGAATTTGCCCGTGTGAAGAGAAATGGTAATTGGGTCGTTGTAGCACCAGGTGAAGTAAGAATTGGTGATACTTTAGCAGTTAGACCAGGAGAGAAAATTCCTCTTGATGGTATTATTGTAAAAGGTAAAAGTAATTTGGACCATTCTGCATTAACAGGCGAATCTGTGCCTGTATTTATGGAAGAAGGTAGTGAAGTATTAAGCGGAAGTATTAACGTTGACCAACTTATTGAAATTAAAGTTACACAAACACTACAAAACTCTACAGTATCCAAAATTTTAGACTTAATAGAAAATGCAACAAGCAAAAAAGCACAAACAGAGCAATTTATTACTAAATTTGCAGCTGTATATACACCAGCAGTTGTTATAGCAGCAGCGCTTATTGCTATTATTCCTTCATTAGTTACAGGTGATTGGAACCACTGGATTTATACAAGTATTGTCTTTTTAGTTATCTCTTGCCCATGTGCATTAGTTGTATCTATACCTCTTGGGTTCTTTGGAGGAATCGGTGCAGCTTCTAAATGTGGTGTGCTTATTAAAGGAAGTAACTATCTAGAAAAACTTACACAAATTGATACAGTTGTAATGGATAAAACAGGAACAATTACAAAAGGAAGCTTTGAAGTTATTGGTATCTTCCCAGCACGTAAAGGGTTAGAAGAAGACCTTATAAGATATGCTGTACAAATTGAAAGAAACTCTAATCATCCGATAGCACGAGCTATTGCTAATTATAGAAGTGAGTTAGTGACAGAAGAGCTTACAGATTACACAGAAAAAGCAGGATACGGATTAAGTGCTACATTAAAAGGTAAGAAAGTTATTGCTGGTAATGAACGCTTCATGGAAATGAATCATGTTGAGTATAAGGTACCAAAAATGTTAGGAACAAGTGTACACGTTGCAGTAGATGGTGAATATATTGGATGTCTTATTGTAGCTGACGTTGTAAAAGAAGAAAGTATGAAAGCTATTGAAGAACTTAAGAAACAAGGTATTCAAAAGGTAATCATGCTTACAGGTGACAAAAAAGAAGTTGCTGAATATATTGGTGGGGAAGTTGGTGTAGACCAAGTCTATGCAGAGCTACTTCCACAAGATAAAGTACATCAAGTTGAAAAACTGATTGAAGAAGGCAATAAAGTAGCCTTCGTAGGTGACGGTATTAATGACGCACCTGTACTTGCATTAGCAGATGTAGGGATTGCTATGGGTGGCATAGGTTCAGATGCAGCAGTAGAAGCAAGTGATATTGTGCTTATGCAAGATAACTTAATGCAAATTAATAAAGGAATTGAGATTGCTAAGTATACAAAACGTATTGTTAAACAAAATATTATCTTCGCACTGGGAACTAAATTCTTAGTAATGATTTTAGGTATATTAGGTTTTGCCAATATGTGGCTTGCAGTATTTGCCGATGTAGGGGTATCTATTATTGCAATTTTAAATGCCATTCGTATTTTACCTAAACACGGGAAAATGGATAAATAAAAAGAAGGAGTTGTTGCATTGGATAATGCAATAGCTCCTTTTATGTTGTAAGAAAGGTGGTAGGTTTGATTATTCTCCTTCAGCTTAACGTTCGGTGGCAAAGAAAATAATATAAAACTCCTTGTGTATAGGAGAGTGGAAACTGTGCATAGTTTATGCTTTCGGCTTCAACTTCAAGAACGCTAAGAAGGCGTAAATTCTATAATCACAAAAACGCCATAAACTCACTTCGCTTACCCTGAAGGGCACACAGCAGACATATGGCTAAAACCTTTGTTCATATTTCATTAACGCCTTCTAAGCAACCTTTCATAAAGAAGCCTGCAGCGTAGCTATACATAGCCTTCCACTTTCTAAACTGCCTAGAGTAACCATAAAAGGCAATCTAATAGCTCACCTCACTAGCCGCTTTCGTAGAATGATCAAACCTACCACTGGAGCAAAGAAAAGACAATACAAAAGCTCCTTCATGGATCAAGGGAGATAGATCGGTGAAGGAGCAAATTTAACTTTTCGGGATTTAACTTTATGGGAATTTTAATGTATGAGTTCTAGGTAATGTGATTGTATTTTCTGTGCGAGTGGGAGTTCTGTCTTAGGAATAGGGATGATTAGTTTTTGATAAGTGTCATAAGTTGTGCCAGGTATACCGTAATTGAATTGAAGGTAATTTTGTTCTCCGTAGATGACTTCAATTTGATCTAGTGCATAACAAGATTTATATAAACTGTATAGTGTACCGTCATAATAAATGTATTTGTCAGTAATAATAGTCATTGTTTCCTTTTCTAGTTTATCGTTGTGGTAGATAGAGATGCAAATACTTATTAAACTTGAAAGGATAACGCTTAGAGTAATTAAAGTAGCAGCAATGAGGTAATGGTTTGGTGTATTAGAAAAGATAAAGCCAATAGATACAATGAGACCTAAAATACCTATTAACATAATAATCGATAAATCAATATGGTAATCTTCAGTAGCTCTATCTCTGGTAAGTGTATAAGCAGAAGGTATATAGGACCATTTTGCCAGTGGAGAGAGCTTTTCTTCCTTTATAGCTTTAATAATCAAGTGATTCTTATAATGTAAAATAAAAGAGCAAAAGCCAGTAATGATAAGAAATAATCCAAGTATTATAGTAAGTATATAGGCTGGACTAGCAGCATTAAAATGCAAAACAAAATATACAGTTAAAATGGTGCCTAATATAAAATATAGAACAGCCAATAGACATTTAAAAAATTCTTTACTCATAATATCCCCCCTTTTACTAGAGAAACAAGTAAGTGATTAATAGGAGTAATATAGTATATGAAGCAAGAAGTAAATTTGACTTTGTCCGATTGAAATAATTATGTGAGAATAAAACATTGAGATGTGACAAATAATAGAGGGGAATAGAAAAGCAAAGAAAGGTGTGATAGTTATGGCTAAAAAAGGTATGAGAAGACCAGATGTTAATGATCCACATGGTTTAGAAAGTAATAGTAAGTCTCATTTTCCTAAAAATGATGTAGAACCTGTTCCAGAAATTAGTGGTAAAGCAAAGACAGGTAATAAAAAAGCAGGAAAAATTTATTAAATAGCACATTCTAGATGAAAGTAAAATTAAAGGGCTGTCATAAAATGAAAGTTATTTTGTGGCAGCCCTTTCAAAGCTATTTATTTAATTTCTTGACGAACGGCATACTATCCTCTACACTTGAAATGGCAAGAATTATTTTTTGCATACATTAAGATAATAAGGAGAGTGAATAGAACAATGGATATTGGACCGAGTAGTCCCAGGTACAAGGTTTTAAAATCAAATAATAAAATGATTTCTTTTTGTTAGTACAAGATGCCTAGTCGCTTTTTTAGGTCCCTTGTCTAATGAAAAGACGAAGGATGTGAAAAAATGATTAGTATGTATAAAACTCAACATGACCGTCTAGAACTCATGCAATCTTTTGAAACTGGAACTTGGATAAATGTAGAAAATCCAACCTTAGAAGAGATGGATTATCTCTCAAAAACTTTTGGTATTGCACCTGAAGATTTAAAAGCAGGTCTTGACGAAGAAGAACGTGCTCACATTAATACGGAAGATGATTATACAGTTATTATCGTAGACGTTCCTATTAAAGATGAAGAGGGTGTGCACGAATATGTAACAATACCTATGGAAATTGTAATTAGTGAACATTTCATTATGACTATTTGTCTTAGACGTGTAGAAATGATTCAAGACTTTATTACAGGAAAAGTAAAGACATTCTATACCTTTAAAAAAACAAGATTCATTCTGCAACTACTTTATAAAAATGCTTCTTATTATCTTCAATATCTAAGATATATAGATAAAGCAAGTAACAAAGTAGAACAAGAATTAAATAAAGCAATGAGAAATAAAGAACTTATACAACTTTTAGAATTAGAAAAGAGTTTGGTTTACTTTACCACATCATTACGAGCAAATGAAATAGTATTCGAAAAAATGATGCGCATGGAGAAAATCAAACAATACCCAGAAGATAAGGATTTATTAGAAGACCTTATTATTGAAAATAAACAGGCGATGGAGATGGCCAATATATATAGTAGTATTTTAAGTGAGACAAGAGATGCCTTTGCTTCTGTTATATCTAATAACTTAAATATTGTGATGAAAACCCTAACATCATTAACCATAGTACTTTCTATTCCTACAATGATTTTCAGTTTATTTGGTATGAATGTGCCCCTCCCTTTTATGCATGATCCAGCAGGTCTTGTGTATATCTTATTTGGCTGTTTTATTTTAATTATTATAGGTGTGATTATTATGTTTCGTAAGAAAATGTTCTAGTAAATTTTTTTATTATTTTGTAAAAAAACGTATTTTAATCTATAAAGTTAAGTGATAAAATATTCATATAAATATTATTTTAGTAAGGGCAAATATTAAAACAAGGGGTAATATTAAATATGAAAGATAAAAAGGTAACTATTTATGAATGCAATGCAGGGGATATTATTGCAAGAAACGTTATAGACATCCGTTCAGGTATTACACTATGTCAAGAAGGCCACGTTTTAACTGAGCAAAGTATAGAGTGGCTGAAGCGATTCATGTGTTCAGATATTTATATAGAATCTAATACTTGGGATAAAGTATGGCATATACCTGCCGAATCTAAAGTGTCTTATGAACAAGATAAAGAAAAGTTACAAAAGACACTTAGTGCAATAGGACTAGGAGAAGAAATAGATAAAGAAGCAGTAGAAGAAATAAAAACTACTTTTTTCACAAAGCTTAATAGTAATAGTACAATTATGGGATGTGTGAATGTAGTTAAAACTTTAGATGAGTATACCTATACACATAGTTTAAATGTAGGGATGCTTTCAGTATTAATTGGTAAGTGGATGGGACTTAAAGAAGAGCAATTAGAGGAGCTTTTTTTAGCAGGTGTTTTACATGATGCAGGTAAGTATAAAGTTAATCAAAATGTATTAAATAAAAAGGGTGAATTGAATAGCTTAGAGTACTTAATAGTAAAGAGACATGCAACAGAAAGTTATAATCTTATTAAAGATGTGGATGGAATAAGTAATGCGGTAAAAGAGGGGGTACTTAGCCACCATGAACGCATAGACGGAACGGGCTATCCAAGAGAACTAAAGGGTGATGAAATCCACCTTTATGGTAGGATTTTAGCAATTGCAGATACATATGATGCAATGATTTCTGAAAGGGTCTATAAAACACGTCAAACCCCATTTGAAGTTATGGAAAAGATGCTGAGTGAGGGCATAGATAAACTAGATACACAGATTTTACTGCTCTTTTTGAAAAATATGGCGGACTATTATATTGGTGTACAAGTAACACTAAATACTGGTGAAGTAGGTGAAGTGGTTTTCATGCATCCACATTGTATTTATAGACCGATTATAAAAGTAGCAGAGACTTATTATGATTTAGATCGTAGAACAGATTTAGAAATCGTTGAAATGATCTCGTAATAGAAAATAATAAACTGTATCATTTTACATATAGATAAAGAGGCTGTTACTAACTTGGTCAATGAGAAGAGTTAGTAGCAGCTTTTTATTTACTTAAGATAGAAGCATACAGGCAGTTAGAAATTGTATAAGGATAAAAATAAATAAGACCTAGCTAGTGATGGAAGCTATAAGTAAGTGCATCCATGACCAGCTAGGTCTTTAAAGTTAGAAATTATATAGAGCTTATAAATTAAGCACGTTTAACAGAAAGTGTTACAGTTTCACCGTTAACTTTCCATTCTTTTGTATAACCATCAACAAGAGTGCCTTCTGCTACTTCATTTGCAAGAACTTCAGATGCAATTTCAGCATTGTTTCTTGTCATAAGGTCAGCAATCTTAGCATTATCTGCATAACCAACTAAGATGTGATCTTGAACTTCGAAGTCAGCTTCTTTTCTCATTGTTTGGATTTTAGAAATGATTTCACGTACGAAACCTTCTTCAATGAGTTCTTCTGAAAGGTTAGTATCAAGTACAACTGTGAAACCACCTTCACTTTGTGCTACGAAACCTTCTTTTTGAGCTGTAGCGATAAGAACATCATCTTTTGTAAGCTCAATTTCTTGACCGTTGATATCAAGTTTAAGAACGCCTGTTGCATTAAGTTCAGCCATAGCTTTTGTACCATCAAGCTCTGTAAGAGCAGTTCTGATTGGGTTGAGAAGTTGGCCGTATTTTGGTCCTAAAGTACGCATTTGTGGTTTAAATGTGTAAGAGATGAAGTCACTTGCATCTTCTGTGAAGACAACGTTCTTAACATTTAATTCGTCTGCAATGATTTCATTGTATGCAGCAGGAAGAACTTCTGTTGCACCAATTCTCATTGTACCGATTGGTTGACGGTTTTTAATGTTAGATTCGTTACGGCAAGCACGACCAAGTACTACGATTTGAAGTACATCATCCATGTGTTTTTCAAGCTCTTTGTTGATCATTGCTTCGTTTGCAACTGGGAAGTCACAAAGGTGAATGCTCTCTGGAGCGTTAGTATCGTTTGTACGAACTAAGTTTTGGTACATTTCTTCTGTCATGAAAGGAATGAATGGTGCAGATACTTTAGCTAAAGTTGTAAGAACTGTGTAAAGTGTCATGTACGCATTTACTTTATCTTGTGGCATATCACTTTGCCAGAATCTTTCACGGCTACGACGAACGTACCAGTTAGATACATCATCAATGAAGTCTTGCATTACACGAGAAGCTTCGAAGATACGGTAGTTTTCAAGGTTTTCATCAACTTCTTTCACTAATGTGTTAAGTTTTGAAAGAACCCATTTATCCATCATGTTTAATGAATCATAGTTAAGTTCATATTGTGTTGGATTGAAGTTATCAATGTTTGCATAAAGGATGTAGAACGCATAAGTGTTCCAGAAAGTACCCATGAACTTTCTTTGTGCTTCGCTTACGTTTTCTGGACCGAAACGGCTTGGAAGGTATGGAGCACTTGCTGAGTAGAAGTACCAACGAACAGCGTCAGCACCTTGACCATCAAGTACTGTCCAAGGATCTACTACATTACCTTTATGTTTACTCATTTTAAGACCATCTTTATCACATACGTGACCTAAAACGATAACGTTTTTGTATGGAGCCTTATCGAAGATAAGTGTTGAGATAGCCATAAGTGTGTAGAACCAACCACGAGTTTGGTCAACAGCTTCAGAGATGAAGTCAGCTGGGTAGTTTGCTTCAAACACTTCTTTGTTTTCAAATGGATAGTGAAGTTGTGCGAATGGCATTGATCCACTATCATACCAGCAGTCAATAACGTCTGATACACGTGTCATTTGTTTATTACATTTTGGACAGTTAAGGTGTACATTATCGATGTATGGTTTATGAAGTTCGATGTCATCTGGACAGTCAGAACTCATTGCTTTAAGTTCTTCAATGCTACCGATAAGGTGTTGGTGACCGCATTCACATTCCCAGATTGGAAGTGGAGTACCCCAGTAACGTGAACGTGAAAGACCCCAGTCGATTACGCCTTCAAGGAAGTTACCAAAACGGCCTTCACCGATTGATGGTGGTAACCAGTTAACTGTGTTATTGTTTTTAACAAGTTTGTCACGAACTTTTGACATAGAGATGAACCATGTGTCACGTGCATAGTAAAGAAGTGGTGTATCACATCTCCAGCAGTGTGGGTAACTATGTTCATAAGGTGCAGCTTTAAAGAGTTTGCCATTAGCTTCTAACCATTTAAGGATAGCTGGGTCAGCGTCTTTAACGAAGATATCTTGCCACTCAGTAACTTCTGGTGTGAAGTAACCTTGTTCGTTAACAAGTTGAACGAATGGAAGGTCATTTTCGCGACCGATTCTCGCATCATCTTCACCGAATGCAGGTGCAATGTGTACGATACCTGTACCGTCTGACATTGTAACGTAGTTATCAGCAACTACGAAGTAAGCTTTTTTGTTTGGTTTAGCAAAGTCGAAGAGTGGTTCGTATGCTTTGCCGCAAAGGTCAGTACCTTTTACTGTTTCAACTACAGTAGCTTCTTCATCAGAGAATACACTTGCAACAAGTGCTTCAGCTAAGATGTAGAATGTACCACTAGCATCTACTTTTACATAGTTCTCATCTGGGTTTACACAAAGTGCAACGTTTGATGGAAGTGTCCAAGGTGTTGTTGTCCAAGCAAGGAAGTAAGTATTTTCTTCACCTACAACTTTGAACTTAGCAATAGCTGTAGCATCTTTGACATCTTTGTAGCCTTGAGCTACTTCGTGTGATGAAAGAGATGTTCCACATCTTGGGCAGTAAGGAACGATTTTGTGACCTTTGTAGATAAGATCCTTGTCCCAGATTTGGCGAAGTGACCACCATACAGATTCGATGTAGTTATTGTGATAAGTAACATATGGATTATCCATGTCTACCCAGTAACCAACACGGCTAGTCATTTTTTCCCATTCACTTTGGTATTTCCAAACACTTTCTTTACATTTAGTAATGAAGTCTTCTACACCATAGTTTTCGATTTGTGGTTTACCACTGATGCCAAGAAGTTTTTCAACTTCAAGCTCTACTGGAAGACCATGTGTGTCCCAACCAGCTTTACGAAGTACTTTGTAACCTTTCATAGTACGGTAACGAGGGATAAGGTCTTTGATAACGCGAGTTAAGATATGACCGATATGAGGTTTACCGTTTGCTGTTGGTGGGCCATCGTAGAATGTAAATACAGGGCCGTCTTCTCTTGATTTGATTGATTCTTCAAACACGTTGTTTTCTTGCCAGAACTTGAGGACTTCAAGCTCACGATCAACGAAGTTGAGATTGGTATCAACTTTTTTATACATTGTTTGTGCCTCCTTAGGATTTTTATAAATATATAGTAGCGCCAACAGATATAAACACTGTAAGGCTTGATGACGTGGGGAAATGCTAAAAAAATATAAAAAAGCCCTTCCGTCCACGTTTATATACAGGACGAAAGGGCATTAAGTATCCATCTTCCGCGGTACCACCTGATTTGCCTATTAGGCCACTCGTTATACCTTTCCTTGAGTTAACGGGAGGATTCCGTCAGAGCCTACTTAGAAGTTCGGTCTGCCACTCCAAGGTGATTGTTCATATTTTCTATCGTATGGGCTCACACCGTCCCCACTCGCTTTAACGCCTTAAAAATACTACTTTTCCTTTTCATAGTGTTTCAAAATTATATGAATTTATTCCTATTATAAAAGGTAATAAGAAATTTGTAAAGATTATTTGTCGAATGCACCGCCACTTTTCTTATTGTTAAAACCTTTGTGTGTAGTGATAGAAACATTCTCAGGACGTTTAACTTGATTTTTTTGGTTATTTTTATTCTTTTTAGCTTCAATAAGTTGTTTCATACGTTCCATTTGTGTAGACATAGTTGTGTACTCTTCATTCTATAGATTTGATAACTGTATTGTATATCATTTGGCTGTACATAGCTAGGGCTGAGAGTAGATAAAAGGCTAAAATAAGAAGGTTATAAAGAAATAATAGAATATGGATTAAACTATAAGTAATGGAGAAAAAATGAATAAAACAACTTGTGTAGAATATATGGATGAGTACAAAAAAGTGATATACTAAATAAAATACAAGTAGTGTTTATTTTAATACGCTATAGAGAATATAAGTTCAATAATAGTGTTAGGGAAAAGAGAGGGAAGAAAAAATGAGTACAAAAGTTATAGAGTTTAGTATGGTCACAGGATGGGAATGGTTTGTACAGCTATTAAGTTTAGTCTTATTAATTCCCATAGTGGTAGGTCCTATTATTCTTATTATATTAGGGATAAGAGCATTAAGTATTTATGTTAAGAAGAATCGTAAAGGATAGATATTTATTGATTTGAGATGGTGATTAGAGAAAGAAGGTAAACTAAGATCAACTTGAAAAATAGATAATCTATAAATAGAAATCCAACATAATTTTGGGAAAGGAAATTATATTATGAAGAAAATATTTGCAAAAAGAGCACTTATTATAATGAGCATTATTTTTGCTATAGGACTAATGTTTGTATTTAGCTCAGTTAAAGCTGGAGAAAATGCTGGACACAAAGCGATGAAAAATAATGGTGGTTCAATGGATACAAATGCATATTATCGAGTAATAGATACAACAACACTTAACTATCAACTTACGGGGGGAGTTTTATCTTTAATAGGTGGATGTGGTGTATTAATAAGTGGATATGCGCTTTATAAAGAGATATAGTAATACATATTTATTCTAATGATAAAGAAGCAAATAGTTAATTGTTAAAAGTAGTGTTTTGGTTGAGATAACAAAAGTACTACTTTTTTATTTATAAGAATTACGGTATTCCAACTTCGGAGGAACTTAGAAAAGGGGGGGATGATTGTAATCTTAGGCTGGCTTGTTTTGCGTGCAAATCTTTTTGAACAAAATAAATTAAAACTAAAAGGAGTAGTTTATAATAAATAACATAAGCTACTAAAAGGAAAAGTCCACAAGTTGTGTAAGAATTGGTGATTTATCCACGTATGTATAAGAAATAATAGAGCATAATGTGGACAAATAGTGTGAAAAGAGTATTCCATTTAGACTACAAATAACTATTTATATGATATAATAATAGATAACAAACATAGGTAGACAGCGATAAGTATTTATAAATGAACAGGAGACTATTGTATGAGTAATAGAAATCTTACATTGTTAACAGACCTTTATCAATTAACTATGATGCAAGGTTATTTTGAAAATGATGTAAATAACCACGAAGTAGTATTTGACTTATTTTATAGAAAAAATCCATCAGGAAATGGCTATGCGATTTGCTGTGGATTAGAGCAAGCTATTGATTATATTAAAAATCTTCATTTTGCAGATGAAGATATTCAGTACTTAGAATCCCTTAATATCTTTAGCAAGGATTTCTTAGAGTATTTAAGTGATTTTAAATTTACAGGAGATATTGATGCTATACCAGAAGGGACGGTTGTACTTCCAGGTGAACCACTTATGCGTGTCAAAGCACCTATTTTTGAAGCACAATTTATTGAAACAACATTATTAAATATTATCAATCACCAAAGTTTAATTGCTACAAAGGCATCTCGTGTTGTAAGAGCAGCAGAAGGTGATACAGTACTTGAATTTGGACTTCGTCGTGCGCAAGGACCAGATGCAGGACTATATGGTGCAAGAGCAGCTATTATTGGTGGTTGCCATGCTACATCTAATGTACTTACAGGGCAAATGTTTGATGTACCCGTAGCAGGTACTCATGCACATAGCTGGGTTATGAGTTTTGAAAGTGAGCTAGAGGCTTTCCGTGCTTATGCAAAGTTATTCCCTCATAAGTGTATTTTACTTGTAGATACTTATGATACATTAGGGCAAGGTGTGCCTAATGCCATCAAAGTCTTTGATGAGATGAAAGCAGCAGGTATTGAATCCAAATCCTATGGTATTCGTTTAGATAGTGGTGACCTTGCTTATTTATCAAAATGTGCAAGAAAGATGCTTGATGATGCAGGCTATAAAGATGCAGTTATTAGTGCATCTTGTGATTTAGATGAATACTTAATTGCAGACCTTAAACGTCAAGGTGCAGCTATTACATTATGGGGTGTAGGTACAAAGCTTATCACTTCAGATGATTGTCCATCTTTTGGAGGAATCTATAAGCTTGCAGCAGAACGTGAAAATCAAGAAATGTTCAAACCAAAAATTAAAATCTCAGAGAATCCAGAAAAAATAACAAACCCAGGGATTAAAAAAGTTATCCGTATCTATGACAATGCTACACAAAAGGTTAAAGTAGATTTAATCGCTCTAGAAGAGGAAGAATTTGATTTAACTCAAGATATTACGGTACGTGATCCAAAAGCAAGATGGAGAAAAATGCATCTTAAAGCTGGGGAATACACTATGCGTGAACTCCTTGTACCAATCTTTAGAGAAGGTGAATGTGTTTATGAATCACCAAAGACAATGGACATTCGTGCTTATGCAAAACAAGAGTTAGAAAAGCTATGGGATGAGCAAAAGCGCCTAATTAATCCAGCTCATATTCCAGTAGACTTATCTGATGATTTATATTATCTCAAAGAACGTATGCTAGATGCATATAAATAAACTTCTATAATGGTTATCAGACAAAACAAAAGAAGGAAGTGAGAATGTGCTAAGAGGAATTTGGGTATTATGGGCTATGGGTTTTCACTTTGTAACCAATACATTTAATCGTAAAAGATATAGAGTGGATAACAAAGAGTTAGATCGTGCAACAAAGCAAGCTTATCGTGCTAAAATTTATGCAATGATGAGAGAATTAAGCCGGAGAATGATACGTGCAGCAGGAGCAGAACTTGTGATTAAAGGTAAAGAAAATTTACCTGAACATGGGCCAGTTGTTTATATGGCAAATCATAAAGGTCTTTTTGATAGTCCTGTTATGGCTACGCTAGTAGAAAAGGATACTTTAATCTTTATTGGAAAAGATGAAACAAAGAAAATGCCTGTTATTGGACCATGGTTTGATGCAATGGGGTGTATTTATATTGTAAGAGATGATATGAAACAATCTCTAAAAGCGATTTTAGATGGGATCGATGAACTTAAACAAGGGCAGTCAGTAGTAATCTTTCCAGAAGGAACACGCCAAAAAGGACCAGAAATGGGAAGCTTTAAAGCAGGAAGCTTTAAACTAGCAACAAAAGCAAACGTACCGATTGTACCTATAGCTATTCAAAACAGTTATAAGGTGTTAGAAGAAAAGGGTAGAATTCAAAAAACTACAATTTATGTTAATGTAGGTAAGCCAATAGACGTAGCGAGTTTAAGTGCAGAAGAAAAGAAAAGATTACCACAAGATGTAGAAGACACCGTAAGAGCGTTATTAGAAGAGATTACAGAGTAATTATAAATATATAGAGAAGAAATTGCAGATTAAGCATAAAGAATTAAGAGTACTAATCAAACATCAGATAAAATGGGGGGCTACGCATGGATACATTAAGAGAAGCTGTTAATGAGACAATGACTTTAGAAGTGACACCAGATAAGATGCTTGCTGTAGTATCTTTTAAACCATCTTTAGGAGATGGAAAGCAGTTAGGGATAGATGAAATAAAAAAGCAAATCCATGATAAAGGAATAGTATATGGACTTGATGAGAATGTCTTAAATGATATTGAGTCAAATAGACAAATGGAGTTTAAATATATCATTGCAAGAGGAATGGTGCCACAAAAAGGTGATGATGCTAAAAGCCTATTTCATTTTGATGTAGAAAACTTTAATAAAGTTCAACCTAAAGAAAATGAAGATGGTACTGTAGACTTTAAAAGCTTAAATATAGTTCATAATGTGAATAAAGGGCAAGTTCTATATGAAAAAGTACCTGCTACTGAGGGTATAGAAGGTATGAATGTTTTTGGCGAAGTAGTACGCGCAGTCAAAGGTAAAGATATAAGGTTACCACGTGGTAAAAATGTAGACTTATTAGAAGATGGTAAAACATTAGTAGCAGGTATCAGTGGTCGTCTTTGCTATGATAAACATAATATTTATATTGCTCCACTTTTAGTCATTGAAAAAGACGTGGATAGTAGTACAGGTAATGTAGAATTTGTAGGAAGTATACTTATCAATGGAAGTGTTAAAAATGGCTTCAAAGTAAAGGCCACGGGCAACATAGAAATCCATGGAAGCGTAGAGGCAGCACATCTTGAAGCTGAAGGTGATATCAGTGTTTGGTATGGTATACAAGGTATAGATAAAGGAACTGTAAAGACCAATGGGAATTTGGTGGCGAAGTTTATTCAAAATGCAAGTGTAGAAGCTACAGGGAATGTAGTAGCAGAAGCTATTATGCATAGCCAAGTTGCAGCTAGCAATGTTTATGTAGAAAAAGGAAAAGGGCTTATAGTTGGAGGGCAGATTATAGCAAGTCATTATATAACTGCTACTACGATGGGTTCTTCAATGGCAACACAAACAGACTTACAAATTGGTATACCACCACATGTTATGAATGAATTTAAACAGATTGAAAAGAAATACTTTACACTATCAGAAGAACTAAGTAAAATTGGTCAAAGTGTAAATTTCCTTACAACCAAACAAGCTAGAGGAGAATTACCACCAGATAAGCTAGAACTTCTAAGGAAATTATTAATTACGAGGCAGCAAACTCAAAGTACTCACAGAGAACTATCAAGTAGATATAAGGAACTTTCTGAGAGCATACAAGATGCTACAGGAGGGCAAATCAAAGTCAAAAATATACTTCACTCAGGTGTGAAAGTTACAATGGGTAGCTTAGTAAAGTATATTTTTGAAGATGTTACATATTGTACAGTTAAGCGATCAGGTGCTGATATTGTTATTGGTGGCTATTAAAGAATAGGTGAAAATAGCCTAGAAATAGATTCTTTAAACTTGATAAATAGAGGCCTAGCATCATAAATTTCTAAAGTTAGATCTTTACAATCTAATAAATCTTTTTCAAAAGCTTCGCTAAGTTGAATAGCGGAGCTTTTGTCATAGATAAAAGCATTCATCTCAAAGTTAAGTTTTAGACTTCTCATATCAAAGTTTGCTGTCCCTACACAAGAAAGGGTTTGGTCTATTACAATGGTTTTAGAATGTAGAAAACCCTTTTCATAAGTATAGGCTCTAGCTCCACAGCTTATAAGTTCACCAATATAAGAATAAGTTGCCCAATAAACAAACATATGGTCAGGTTTGTTAGGAATCATAATACGTACATCAAGGCCAGATAAGCTTGCTAGCTTGAGAGCAGTAAGAAGTGCTTCATCAGGAATAAAGTAAGGGGTTTGAATCCAAATACTAGACTTTGCTTCATTAATCATTTTGATATAGCCATTTCTAATTGTAGGGTACTTAGAATCAGGGCCACTTGAAACAAGCTGTATAATAGCGCCTGTAGCATGGCATAAAGGTGCTAGATTAGGCAGCTTATAATGATCTAGACAATGGGACTCATGTGATGCAAAACGCCAATCTAATAGAAATTGAAGATTGCAAAGTAAAGCACCACTACCTACTATTTTAAGATGGGTATCACGCCAATACCCCATACGTTTACTTTTTCCAAGATATTCATCACCCACATTAAAACCACCAAGATAGGCAACTTTATCATCAATAATACAGAGTTTGCGATGGTTACGATAATTAAAATGGAGGTTAAGCCAAGGTGTAAAAGGTGGTGCAAAGCAGGTTAAATTAATTCCGGCTTCTCTGAGCTCCTTAAAATAGGAAGAAGGTGTTTTAAGGCAACCCATACCATCATAGAGTAATGAGACTTCTACCCCCTCAGATGCTTTCTTGATAAGTAAGTCTTTAAATGCCAGACCTAACTTATCATTATGAATAATATAGTACTCTAGATGAACATATTGAGTTGCAGACTTGATATCTTCAAAGAGTGCATTAAATTTAGCGTGACCATCGGTGAAGATTTCTATTGCATTATCACAGGTATAGACAGATTCATGACCGATGAGTAAGAAGTGTAAAAGGTTATAGTCACAACAACTTGAACAGTTATTATGGGTGCAATGACTACATGAGTCTTTATAAATCTCACTATGTAGTAGATGCATATAACGATCAGATTCTTCTTTTTTATTAAACATCTTACGTTTTTTCATACTCTGTCCAAAAAAAAGATAGAGAAAGAATCCAATAAAAGGAAGAAATAGGAGTACCATTAGCCACGCCCATGTTGCGGTTACATCTTTATGCTCAATAAAAATCATATAGCCTATGAGACTTAAATTGATGAATAGGGATAAAATAAGGAAGAAAATAAGCATGATGATACCACCTTTTTGTAAGATAAAAACTAATATGTTAATCATATTGTGGTATATTCGGTTATATGCTATACTATTTGAAGATTAAAGTTGTACAAGGAGGTCTAAGATGGAAACCTGGATGGTAGTTTTAATATGGGTAGTCGTAATTGCCGCAATCGGTGCTGGGCTTTATTTTTGGGGTAGAAAGCTACAAAAAAGATATGATGAACAACAACAAATGGTTAACCAATATAAACAAGTGGTTCCATTATTTGTTATTGATAAGAAGAAAGATAAATTAGAGAACTTAAAGCTTCCTAAACAAGTAAAAGAACAAGTTCCAAAAATGCAACGTAAACGTAAAATGCCAGTTGTTATTGCAAAAGCAGGTCCACAAATCGTAACACTTATGTGTGATGAAGTTGTATACAATACAGTACCTGTTAAAAAACAAATTAAAGCCGAAGTAGCAGGTATTATGCTTGTTAATGTGGTTTCTGGAAAACTTCCAACGCCACAAAAAGAAGGTTTTATGAACAAAATGAAACGTAAAGCGAAAGAGCTTAGAAATAAATAGTCACAAAAACACAAGCAAATGCTTGTGTTTTTTTTATGAGCAAAAACTTTTACAAAAATATAAATTATGATATAGTTATAAAAAAGATTTATAAAAATGATGGATAAAGTGAGTATACTTCCACTTAGCTCGAGATATACTGAATATGAGATTGTACATAAAAGTGAGGAATATCATTGGAGAAAATAAAGTATTTTATAGATTATATATTGAAATTAGAAAAGCGATTTACAGGACATGAAATTGCTTCTAGAAGTGCACAAATTACGTATTATTGGGTATTAGCATTTTTCCCATTTTTGGTTATGGTCATCTCTATTTTAACATTTACGAATATTGCACAGAGTGAATTTATGGTGTACTTAGCAGAAGTTATTCCAACTGCGATTATGCCTTTTATTGAGCAGACAATTAATCAGTTAATTGAATACCGTAGTGCAACACTACTGTCATTTAGTGCGATTGCTGCAATCTGGTCAGCATCAGCAGCTGTAAATGCTATGATGAAAGGTATTTATAAGGCTTATAGTGCTGTAGATGAAAGATCCTTTTTTATTAGAAAGATTATTTCTATGATTTATTCAGTTATTCTTGCAGTGTTGATAGCAGGGATGATTGTATTATTAGTATTTGGAAATAGAATAGGTGAATATATTATTCATCGATTTAGTATTGAACAGCAATATTATAAAATGCTGTGGGATCTTGTTCGTTTCACCTTGCCAGTAGCAGCTCTGTTGGTAGGTTTATATATTATCTACAAATATGTTCCGAGAAAACATTTAAGAGATGGGAATGTATGGCCAGGTACTATTTTTGCTAGTATCAGTTGGTATGCTTTTTCTTATCTCTTTTCAATCTACGTAGATAAGTTCAGTAAATATAATCAAATGTATGGAAGTATTGGAAGCATATTCATTTTACTTATTTGGCTTTATACCAGTGGTATGCTTGTACTTATTGGAGCTGAGATGAATGCACTTTTCCAAGATATGAAGCATGTAAGACCAGCAAGAATAAGAAGGGAGGAAAGAAGTGGAAAGTAACATTAAGCGTTCCTTCTATCTAAGAGATGGGCTAAAAGTAGCAAAAGACTTGTTAGGAAAGACATTAGTAAGAGTGAAAGATGGGAAGCGATATGCTTTCAAAATTGTTGAAACAGAAGCATATTTAGGGCCAGATGATAAAGGTGCCCATACTTATGGTGGTAAGCCAACTGCTCGGACAAAACCTATTTTTGACGAAGGTGGGATAACCTATATTTATCTTATTTATGGTATGTATTACTGCCTCAATATCGTAGCCAATGAGGTGAATATACCTCATTGTGTATTAATAAGGGCTGTCGAGCCATTAGATGAAGAGAGTCTAGTGTATTGTAAAGCCAACAGACCTATTAAATCTAAGAAAGTACAAGATTTAACCAATGGACCAGGTAAGCTGTGTAAAGCCTTAGAAATTGATAAATTTTTAAATGAGATAGATGTTACAAAAGAAGGTGCGTTATATATTGAAGAAGGTGAAACACCAAAAGAGATTGTAACAGACAAGCGTATCAATATTGACTATGCCGAAGAATATAAAGACAAAGAATGGCGATTCTACATTAAAGATAATCCGTTTGTGTCCGTATTAAAAAAATAGATGAGTAAAAGGGGATTTAGCATGAAAATAAGTGAAATATTTGAAAAAAATAAACCAGTCATTTCGTTTGAGATTTTTCCACCAAAGCAAACAACATCAATAGATAGTATTTATAGTACTATTGATGCATTAGCACCCTTATCACCAGATTTTATTAGTGTAACTTATGGTGCAGGTGGAAGTACAAGGGGAAATACAGTACAAATTGCATCTGTATTAAAGAATAAATATAATATTACACCACTGGCGCATTTAACGTGTGTAGATGGCACAAAGGAAAGCATGGCTCAGATATTACAAGAACTAGAAGATGAAGGTGTAGAAAATATCCTAGCACTAAGAGGTGATTTACCAGAAGGAGCAAGTTTAGGTGAATTCCATTATGCAAATGATTTAGTAAGTTACATAAAAGAAAACGGAAATTTTGATGTAGCAGCAGCCTGCTATCCAGAAAAACATATAGAAGCACTTACTTTAGATGATGATATAACACACTTAAAACATAAAATTGAATGTGGAACAGACGTACTTATTAGCCAACTTTTCTTTGACAATGAAGCCTTTTATAAATGGCGTGACCAAGTGAGAAGCTTAGGGATACAAACGCCTATTGTTGCAGGGATTATGCCTATTACATCTGCAAAACAATTAGAACGTATGGTGACTTTATGTGGTGCAAGCATTCCAAGTACAATCCAAGGTCTTGTAAAGGCTTATAATCATAATGCACAAGCTTTAAAAGAAGCTGGCATTGCTTATGCAACCATGCAGATTATTGACTTACTAGCATCTGGTGTCGATGGGATTCACTTATATACTATGAATCAAGCAGATATTGCAAAACGTATAATGGAAAACATTAGGGGAATTAATTATGCAGTAAAGACAAAGAGGGCTTAAATCATTATGGCAAAAGATGAAATTATACTTAGAGAAGTACTGAGATATATCAATGTACCTTACCATGCGGCAGATGCAACACTTAAACAAGAAATACTTACTGCCTATGGTGAAATAGAGTCTATGGCTAGGATCAGAGAGGTCTATGGACTTTTTAATATAGAACCGAAAGAAGATCTAATAGTATTTCAAGAAATCAATTTTCAAATAGAGAGTGCAGATTTAGCAAAGGTTGTTAAAAACTGTAATCAATTATATGTAATGGCTGTAACAATAGGAAGTGAAATTGATAAACGTATTAGTGGGACTCAGCAGACTGATATGATGAAAGCACTTATTTATAACGCTTGTGCCAATGTTTTAATCGAGCAAGCATGTGATCATGTAGAAGAAGAAATCATGAAAAACATAAAAGAGGGACAATACTTAACTATGCGTTATAGTCCAGGTTATGGAGATGTACCTCTTACAGTACAAACAGAAATTTTAAATTTTTTAGATGCAACAAGAAAAGCAGGTATTACAACAACAAAGGCAGGAATGCTTATTCCACTCAAATCAGTTACAGCTTTTATAGGCCTATCTAGTATAAAAGAGAAAAGACATAAAGGATGTGAGAGCTGCTTGATACAAGATAAGTGTATTTATAGAAAACGAGGTGAAAAGTGTGGCAGTTAGATTTTTTGATGGTGCAATGGGAACAGTGCTTCAGAATAAGGGGTTAAAGTTAGGTGAGATACCAGAACTTTTCAACTTTACTCATAGAGAGTTAGTAGAACAAGTTCATTTAGATTACTTAGATGCAGGAGCAGACTGTGTAACAACCAATACTTTTGGAGCAAATCGCTATAAAATAAATGAAACCAACTATACAGTTGAAGAAGTTATTACACAAGCAGTAGGTATTGCAAAAAGTGCAGTAAGTAAGAAAAATAAAGGTAAAGTTGTATTAGACATAGGTTCAACAGGGAAACTCATTGAACCAGTAGGGGATATTTCTTTTGAAGAAGCTTATGAAGTATTCAAAGAACAAGTTATAGCAGGAGAAAAAGCAGGAGCAGATATTATCCTTTTTGAGACCTTTACAGACTTATATGAGCTTAAGGCAGGGGTACTTGCAGCTAAAGAAAATACTTCATTACCTATCTTCTGTACCATGACCTTTGAAGCAAATGGGAGAACCTTCTTTGGGACAAGTTTAGAAGCCATGGTATTAACGCTAGAAGCATTAGGTGTGGATGCACTTGGTATTAACTGTAGCTTAGGACCTAAAGAACTTGTACCATTAGTAGAGCAACTTGTAGGCTTAGCTTCTATCCCAGTACTCGTACAACCTAATGCTGGGTTGCCAGATATGAAGGATGGAAAAGCTGTTTATAATATTACAGAAGAAGAGTTTACACACTACATGGGTTACTTTGCAGAACTTGGTGTGAGTATTTTAGGTGGATGTTGTGGAACAAATCCGTCTTATATTAAAGGTGTTGTGGATAAAGTAAGTGACATTCAGCCTAAACCTATTGTACCTAAAAAATTATGTGGGATTTGTAGTAGTCAAAAAGCAGTATTTTTTGATGATGTAAGAATAATAGGAGAAAGACTGAATCCAACAGGTAAGAAGTTACTTCAACAAGCTTTAAGAGAAGATAATATGGATTACATCCTTAGACTTGCACTAGAGCAAAAAGAAGAAGGCGCTGACTTACTCGATGTCAATATGGGATTACCTGATATAGATGAAGTTGGTATGCTTAAAAAAGCAATTAAACAAATACAAGGGGTAGTAGATTTGCCACTTCAAATTGATTCATCTAACGTTAAAGCATTAGAAGAATCTGTTCGTATTTATAATGGTAAACCACTTATTAACTCAGTGAATGGTAAAAAGGAAAGTCTAGATGCTATTTTACCAATTGCTAAAAAGTATGGTGCAGCCGTATTAGGACTTACACTAGATGAAAAAGGTATTCCAAATACAGCTGAAGAAAGACTAGAAGTAGCAAGAATTATAGTTGAGGCAGCTAAGTCATACAATATACCTAAAGAGGACATCTTTATAGATTGTCTTGTAGTTACAGCATCTGCACAGCAAGAATTAGTTTATGAGACATTAAGAGCTGTAAAATTAGTAAAAGAAGAGTTGGGTGTAAAGACAGTACTTGGAGTAAGTAATGTGTCTTTTGGACTTCCAGCAAGACCAGCACTTAACCAAGCGATGCTTACAATGGCACTCTTACAAGGGTTAGATGCACCAATTATGAATCCAAAGAATAAAGAAATGATAGAGGCTATTTTATCTTATAGAGTATTAGTAGGGAAAGATAAAGAATCAAAAGATTATATAGATTACTTTAGTAAACAGCAAGAAGTCAGTAAGGAAGTATCTACAAGTAATGAATATACCCTTGAACAAGCCATTATTAAAGGGCTTAAAGAAGAAGCATACAAGATTACACAGCAATACTTAAAAGATTATGAACCACTAGAAATAGTAGAAAAGTTTATTGTACCTGCGCTTAACCAGGTTGGAGATGACTATGAAAAACAAGTGTTATACTTGCCACAGCTTATTAAGTCAGCAGAAGCAGCACAAAGTAGCTTTGAAGTATTAAAAGTAGCTATGATTAAAAATGGAGGAACACATCAAAGTGGGCCAAAAGTTATTTTAGCAACTGTACATGGAGACATTCATGATATAGGTAAAAATATCGTTAAGGTTATTATGCAAAACTATGGTTTTACAGTAATAGATTTAGGTAAGGATGTACCAACTGAAGCTGTTTTAGAAGCGGTTAAAAAGCATGAAGTTAAGTTAGTTGGACTCAGTGCACTTATGACAACGACAGTTGCAAGTATGAAAGAAACAATAGAAAGCTTGAAAAAAGTTGAACCAAAGTGTAAAGTTATAGTAGGAGGCGCAGTTCTTACACCAGAGTTGGCAGAATTCGTAGGTGCGGACTTCTATGCAAAAGATGCTATGGAAACTGTAAGGATTAGCGAGAAAGTTTTCAAAGATCTTTAATGCATAAGCTAAAACTTGACGATAAATAAAATAGTTACTAAATAAAGCAACTACATTGTAGGACCAGGGGAGGGACCGCGATGAATGAAGTGGCTGCAAGACAAATGGTTACAATAGGCAACCTTGAGAAAGAACTTCAAGCGCAAAAAGGCATGCTATGGGTACTAGGGGAAATCATTAAAGTCGCTAACAATATTGGATCTTTTAAAGCTTTGATGAATGCGATGACAGATATGCTTATGGGGGTAACAGGTGTTAACGCCTGTTATCTATGGGCGTATCATGGAGATCGTATTAAAGTCTATTATAGAAGTACGGAATTTAATAATGAGTTTTTAGAGCTAGATGAAAGTACAATCAGTAAAGAAATTAAAATTCTAAGAAATACTTATATCTATACAGAAGAAGAAATAGAATATCCTATTATAGAAGGTGCAAGTATTCCACAGTCTAGATTAGTTGTACCACTTATGAACTTTGTTGATGAGAGTGTAATAGGAGGCTTAGTATTAGAACATGGACAAGCTAACTTTTTTACTGCAAATAATAGAGTATTTTTTGAAACACTAGCTACATTTATTGCTTCTAATACAATGAATTCTAGATTGTATGAACAAGTGTCACAAGAATCGAAAAAGGATCCGCTTACAGGTGTTTATAATAGAAGGCAGCTAAATCGTATGATTGAACAGCTTATTAAAAATTATGAGCTATTAACAATAGGGATTTTTGATTCAGATAACTTTAAAGCAGTAAATGATTTATTGGGGCATAGAAAGGGCGATGAAGTACTTCAAGCCATTTCTCATGCTGCAACAGAAGCTATAAGTAGATATAATGGAAAAGTTATCCGTTATGGGGGGGATGAGTTTGTACTCCTACTTCCTTTAGCGTTAGAAGAAGGGATGAAAGTCTTTAGAGGGTTTCAACAATCAGTACCTGAGCTTGTAACAATCAAAGATATTAATATTCCCGTAACGATAACAATGGGTGTATCTGCTTATCCAGATACCAAAGTAGATAAAAAAGATTTAGTACACTTAGCTGATAAGGCCTTACTAAGAGGCAAAGATTTAGGAAAGAATTGTATAATGCTCGTAGGAGAAGAGGACTTTGGAGAGAGCGAAGAGGTGTTATAAAACGCCTCTTTTTTATGTTAATAAAATAAGAATACTAAAATGAACAAAAGTCATTTTAGTATTAGACAGTAAGAATCTAGAAATGTTATAATGCAAGAGAATTAGAGTGCGGCGTAATTTTATATAAGATTCAATATAATCCAACTTATACATAAAGCATTTACAATTGTATGATTATAATGGTAAAGTAGTAAGGATTAAAAGCTGGTTTTTTTTATATACGTACATATTATTACAATATAATAAACACAATAGAAATAAGTACTATATTGCTAATAGGATAGGAGAGTAAAGAAATGGACCAAAAGATCCGTGTTATGAGTGTTTTTGGAACAAGACCAGAAGCAATTAAAATGGCACCTTTAGTAAAAGAACTTGAAAAAAATGACAACATAGAGAATCTAGTGTGTGTAACAGCTCAACATCGTGAGATGCTCGACCAAGTATTAGAGATATTTGACATTAAACCAGATTATGACTTAAATATCATGAAAGATAGACAAACATTAACAGGTATTACAACACGTGTTTTAGAAGGAATGGAAGGGGTACTTGAAGAAGCAAAACCAGATATTGTACTTGTACATGGGGATACTTCAACAACTTTCGTTACTGCACTTGCTGCCTTCTATAAACAAATTCCAGTTGGACATGTTGAGGCAGGACTTCGTACATATAACATATACGAACCGTTCCCAGAAGAGATGAACAGAAAATTAGCAGGCGCTATTGCTACGTTACACTTTTCACCAACACCACTTGCAAAAGGGAATTTATTACGTGAAGCCGTAGATGAAAAAGCAATTTATGTAACAGGCAATACTGTTATTGATGCACTTAAAACAACAATTAGTGAAGATTATCATTTTACAGTAGATATATTAAATGGTATCGATTATGCAAATAAACGTGTTATTACTATGACAGCACATAGAAGAGAGAATTTAGGAGAGCCTTTACGTAACATTTGTGAGGCTGTTAAAGCAATTGCTAATGAATTTAGTGATGTTGAAGTTGTCTATGCTGTTCATAAGAATCCAGCTGTACGTGACGTAGCCTATGAAATCTTAGGAGACTTACAAAACGTACATCTTATAGAGCCACTTGATCTTAAAGATATGCATAACTTAATGCAAAGATCTTATTTAGTTCTTACTGATTCAGGCGGACTTCAAGAAGAAGTACCTTCTATGGGTAAACCAGTTCTTGTCCTTCGTAATGTAACAGAAAGACCAGAAGGTATTGAGGCTGGTACACTTAAACTTGCAGGTGTAGAAAAAGAAACAATTTATAACTTAACGAAAGAACTTCTTACAGATGAAGTTGTTTATAAAGAAATGGCACAGGCCAAAAATCCATTTGGTGATGGAGAAGCATCAAGACGTATTGTTGAAGCAATCCTTTCTTATTTTATAGAAGGTTCACCTCGTCCAGATGATTATATTTATAATGCTAAGAAGTAGGTGGAAATCATGAAGCAACGAGGCTGGATAAGAGCATTAGCCCTTCTAGAACAAGTTGGTTTTTCCATGGCTGTTCCTATCTTTTTATGTGTATTTTTAGGGATTTTTATAGATAATACCACTAACAAATCTCCCTTATTCCTGATTATTTTTATATTACTAGGAGTAGGGGCCGCTTTTCGTAATTTATTCTATATAATAGGAAAAGAAGCTAAGAGAGGAGAAAAAGAGAGAGATGAATAAGGCATATATTAAACAACATTTAATGCAAGTTACAATGGTTGCCTTTTCGCTTGTTGTTTATGGAATCGGAATGTTTTTTACTTCAGATTCATTAGCATGGACAACGGGAATCTTTTTGGGACTAGTCATTGCACTTCTTAAATTAAGGCTTATGGAACTCACTTTTACTAAGGCTGTTGCTATGCCAGAAGGTAAGGCTAAAAATTATACACAAAGACACTATATGTTACGTTATTTAGTAACAGGTCTTGTATTATTCATAGCAGCTTTATCTCCAAGTGTTAGTCTAATAGGCGTGTTCTTTGGACTGATTTCTATGAAAGTAGGAGCATATGCACAGTTAGGTGTAAGAAACTAATTATTTTAGCAACAAGAGCGTAAGCTCTTTAGCATAGAAATTTATATGGAAAGGAGAGTGAGTAGGTGGAGCAAAATTTAGACTTTGGGATTCATCAAGTCGTAACTTTCTTTACAATTGATGGTAAACCTTATGGTCTCACAACAACACATATTAATACTTTTTTAGTAATGGCTGTTTTAACTATATTTGCTCTTATTGTACGTGCTAAAGTTAAAAACTTTAAGACTATACCAGATACTAAGTTCCAAATTATTATCGAGTTTTTAGTTGATACGATTTATAACTTTACATCTAGTACAATGGGTGAGAAAAATAGAAAATTCGGTGCATTCTATGGTCCTATGTTTTTATTTATTTTGTTATGTAACTTAACAGGATTAATTGGACTAAGACCACCTACTGCTGATATTGCAACAACATTTGCATTATCATTAACCACATTTTTCATGATCCACTATTTTGGTTTAAGATCCAAAGGTGCAAACTACCTTAAAGGCTTCTTAGAACCAATACCATTATTGTTACCGCTTAACATCATTGGTGAGCTTGCTAACCCAATCTCATTAAGTTTCCGTTTATTTGGTAACATCTTAGGTGGAACCATTATCATGGGATTATACTACGCGATGATGCCATGGTGGGCACAACTTGGTTTACCTTCAATCCTACATTCATATTTCGATGTGTTTGCAGGTGCGTTACAAACCCTTATCTTTGTTATGCTAAGCATGACATTCGTATCCAGCGCAATGGAAGAATAAAAAAAGAGGTGAAAGTATGGGATATACAGAGTTCCTATTCGGATGGATGGCAAATGTTGACCCAGTAGCTCTCGTTTTAGCCTTCTCAGCGATTGGTGCAGGACTTGCAATGATTGCAGGTATTGGACCAGGTATTGGACAAGGTTTTGCAGCGGGTAAAGCAGCTGAGGCAATGGGCAAAAATCCTAAAGATGGTGGTAAACCAGCAACTTTAGTTATGTTACTAGGTGCTGCAGTAGCCGAAACTTCAGGGATTTTCTCATTAGTTATTGCCATTATTATGTTATTTGCCAATCCACTTCTTAATAAAGGTGGCATTGCACTTGTACTTGCGGCTTCCGCAATTGGTGCAGGTTTAGCAATGATCGCAGGTATTGGACCTGGTATTGGACAAGGTTATGCAGCGGGTAAAGCTGCAGAAGCTGTTGGTAAAAGACCTAAGCTTCAAAGTGCGATTGTAAGAACAATGCTTCTTGGGCAAGCAGTTGCTCAAACAACAGGGATTTATGCCCTTATCATTGCATTACTCTTATTATTCGTAAATTTATTTGCATAAGAACAAAAACATTAACTTATTAGTTGTATATTTAAGGAGGAATTCATAATGGATAACCAAATCGATGGAAGAGCTTTAATTTTAGCATGTTCAGCAATTGGTGCTGGTCTTGCAATGATCGCAGGTATTGGACCTGGTATTGGTCAAGGTTACGCAGCTGGTAAAGGTGCAGAAGCAGTAGGTCGTCAACCAGAAGCACAATCAGACGTAGTACGTACAATGTTACTTGGTGCAGCGGTAGCTGAAACAACAGGTATCTATGGTCTTATCGTAGCTATTATTCTTTTATTCGCTAACCCACTTATTACAAAATATATTGAGTTACTTGGCTAATAAAAACATAGTAAGCGGTATAAGACATAGAAAGGAGGGAATTTCCCTTTGAGCTCAAAAATTATTGAATTTTCCATGCAAACAGGATGGGAATGGTTTGTGCAGCTTCTTGCTCTATTTCTAATTATTGCAATTCTAGCGAAGTTATTATTTAAACCAGTAAGTGAGTTTTTAGATAAACGTCAAGCAATGATTGCAGCAGAAGTAAATGGTGCTACAAATGCTAAAAAAGATGCAGAAAGCCTTAAAAAAGATTACCAAAGTAAACTTGTTAATATCGAGGCAGAAGCTAGTGAAATATTAAAACAAGCAAGAGCAAAAGCATTAGTCCGTGAAGAAGAAATTATTAACGAGGCTAAAAAAGAAGCTGAAGCCATTAAAGAAAAAGCATTTAAAGATATCGAACTTGAAAAAGAACGTGTTCAATCTGAGATGAAACAAGAAATGATCGAAGTAGCTACACTTATGGCAAGTAAGTTTGTAGCTGAATCAATGAGTGCAGATAAACAAAATGCATTAGTTGATGATATGATTAAAGAGATGGGGGATGTACAGTGGCTGAGATAGTTGTAAACCGTTATGCTACTGCCCTCTTCGAAATTGCCAAAGAACAAGGGGCAATGACAAAGTTTAAAGAAGAAGCAAGTGCTATTTGTGAAGTTCTTAAGAACGAACCAGAGTACATGAATCTTCTTGGTCATCCAAGTGTAATTGAAGCACAAAAATTAGAACTTATTGAGCAAGCCTTTAGTGGACGTGTATCAGATGAGTTCGTTGGCCTTATGGGGCTTATCATTAAAAAATCTCGTACAGAATACTTAATCCGTATTCTTACACAATTTATAGAAATGGCAAAAGAAGATGAAGGGCTTATTAAAGCTACAGTAACTTCTGCAATGCCACTCACAAATCAGCAACTAGCGCAAATTAAAGAGAACCTTGAACAAGGAACAGGTAAAACAATCGAACTTGATGCACAAATTGATGCATCACTTATTGGTGGGCTTATCGTTCGTGTTGGTGACAAAGTAGTTGATGGAAGCATTAAAGGTCAAATGGATGCTTTAAAATCACAGCTAAATAGTTTGCGACTTGCATAAAAAAGGGGTGTAATGATTTAATGAACCTTAGACCAGAGGAAATCAGCAGCGTTATTAAGAATCAAATTAATAACTACAAAACACGCCTTGAAGTATCAGAAGTAGGAACTGTTATTACAGTAGGGGACGGTATCGCTCGTGTACACGGACTCGAAAAAGCAATGGCAGGAGAACTTCTTGAATTCACTGGCGGCGTATATGGAATGGTTCTTAACTTAGAAGAAGACAACATTGGGGTTGTTCTTTTAGGTTCTGACCAATACATCAAAGAAGGTAGCGACGTTAAATCAACAGGACGTATCGTAGAGGTACCTGTTGGTGACGCACTTAGCGGACGTGTTGTTAACCCTCTTGGCCAACCAATCGATGGTAAAGGCCCAATCAGCTCTACAACATTCCGTCCTGTTGAGCGTATTGCTCCAGGTGTTATCGAAAGAAAATCAGTAGATACACCACTTCAAACAGGTCTTAAAGCAATCGATGCCATGGTACCAATCGGACGTGGACAACGTGAGCTTATTATCGGAGATAGACAAACAGGTAAAACTGCTATCGCCTTAGATACAATCATCAACCAAAAAGGTAAAGATGTAAAATGTATCTACGTAGCTATTGGACAAAAAGCTTCAACAGTTGCTCAAATCGTTAAAACTTTAGAAAAAAATGATGCTATGAGCTACACAACAGTAGTAGTTTCTACAGCTAGTGACCTTTCTCCACTTCAATACTTAGCACCATATGCTGGGGCTGCTATTGGTGAAGAATGGATGGAAAGTGGTAAAGATGTTCTTATCATTTATGATGATTTATCAAAACATGCGGTAGCTTACCGTACAATGGCATTACTTCTTCATAGACCACCAGGTCGTGAGGCGTATCCAGGGGACGTATTCTACCTTCACTCAAGACTTCTTGAGCGTGCAGCTAAACTTTCAGATGAAAGAGGTGGCGGTTCTATGACTGCTCTTCCAATCATCGAAACACAAGCTGGTGATATCTCAGCTTATATCCCAACAAACGTTATCTCTATCACAGATGGACAGATCTTCCTTGAAACTGAACTTTTCAATGCGGGTGTTAGACCAGCGGTTAACCCAGGTCTTTCAGTATCACGTGTTGGTGGTGCAGCTCAGATCAAAGCAATGAAACAAATTGCAGGTCCTATCCGTGTGGAACTTGCTCAATACCGTTCTCTTGCAGCTTTCGCTCAGTTCGGTTCTGACCTTGATGCAGCTACACAAAATGCTTTAGCACAAGGTGAACGTATTATGGAAGTTTTAAAACAACCACAATACAGACCAATGAGTGTTGCAGAACAAATTATTGTTCTTTATGCAGCTACAAGAAAATATCTTCTTGATATTCCAGTATCAGCAGTTAAACAATTCGAGAGAGAATTACTTGAAACTGTTAGCACAAAATACCCAGAACTTCTTACAGAAGTTACAGGTAAAGCTGGTATTACAAAAGAACTTGAAGAAAAACTTAAAAAAGTTGTTAGCGAATTCAAAGCTAGTTTCAAAGTTCAATAATTTAGAAAGAAGAGGTGCGGTAGATGGCGTCTTTACAAGCAATTAAAGGACGAATTAAAAGTGTAAACAGCACCAAACAAATTACCAATGCCATGAATCTTGTAGCTACAGCTAAGCTGACTAAAGCAAAAGATGCAGCATTTAAAACAAGACCATTCTTTACTGAAGTTCAAAAAGTAATTAAATCAATTGCTAAAAACTCAGAGAATGTAAATTCACCACTTCTTCGTGAAAATGGGTCAAATGCAAAAGGCTATATTGTTATAGCCGGAGATAAAGGGCTTGCTGGTGGATACAATTCAAACATTGGTAAATTAGTATTAAATCATATAACTAATAAAGACGAAACTCGTCTTGTTACAGTAGGAAAGAAATCAAGAGAGTTCTTTAGAGCAAGACACTTTGATATTGCTAAAGAAGTTATTGGAGTTTCAGGAGAACCTACGTATAATGATGCAAGAGAAATTGCTGATTATGCTATAGATTTATTTGCTAAAGGTGAAGTTGGAGAAGTATATTTAGCTTATACAGCATTCAAATCTACAATCCAACAAGAACCAACTTTGATTCGTCTATTACCAGTAGATATATCAGAAATAGAAGAACCAGAAACAGAAGGTCCAAAAGATTTATTAATCTATGAACCTTCACCAGAAGCTGTACTTAACTACTTAATGCCAAGATACGTAACAGATGTTATTTATGGAGGATTAGTAGAATCAAGTGCAAGTGAACAAGGTGCAAGAATGACAGCGATGGATTCAGCTACAGAAAATGCAAACGAAATGATTGCAAAACTTGAAATTGAATCTAACCGTGCACGTCAAGCAGCGATTACACAAGAGTTATCTGAAATCGTAGGTGGAGCTGCTGCCCTTAAGTAATTAAATTAAAAGGAGTGAAGAGTTAATGGCACAAAACGTAGGACGTATCGTTCAAATCATCGGTGCTGTTTTAGATATTAAGTTTACGCCAAATAACCTTCCTGCACTTTATAATGCGATCGATATCATCAAACAAGATGGAGAAAAACTTGTAGTAGAAGTTGCTCAACATCTTGGTGATGATGTTGTTAGATGTATCGCGATGTCAGCTACTGACGGTTTAGTGCGTGGGATGGAAGCAGTAGATACAGGAGCACCTATTAGTGTACCAGTAGGAACTGCAACACTTGGACGTATCTTTAACGTAACAGGAGATGCCGTAGATGGTAAAGAAAACCCAGATGTAGAAAAATGGCCTATTCATAGATCAGCACCTACATTTGAAGAATTATCTACAGAATCAGAAATTCTTGAAACAGGGATTAAAGTAGTAGACTTACTTTGTCCATACCTTAAAGGTGGTAAAATCGGTTTATTCGGTGGTGCCGGTGTAGGTAAAACTGTACTTATTCAAGAGCTTATCCGTAACATTGCTACAGAACATGGTGGTTTCTCTGTATTCGCAGGTGTAGGTGAGCGTACAAGAGAAGGTAATGACCTTTTCCACGAGATGACAGATTCAGGCGTTATCTCAAAAACAACAATGGTGTTCGGACAAATGAACGAGCCACCTGGTGCCAGAATGCGTGTTGCATTAACTGGTCTTACAATGGCTGAATACTTCCGTGATCAATCAGGACAAGACGTACTTTTATTCGTAGATAATATCTTCCGTCTTGTTCAAGCTGGTTCAGAAGTATCTGCTCTTCTTGGACGTATCCCAAGTGCCGTTGGTTACCAACCAACACTTGCAACTGAAATGGGTGCACTTCAAGAACGTATCACATCAACCAACAAAGGGTCTATTACATCTGTTCAAGCGGTATACGTTCCAGCCGATGACTTAACTGACCCAGCTCCAGCTACAACATTCGCCCATCTTGATGCGAAAACAGTACTTTCTCGTGCACAAGTAGAACAAGGTATCTACCCAGCGGTAGACCCACTTGAATCTACATCACGTATTCTTGATCCACAAATCGTTGGTGAAGAACACTACCAAGTAGCACGTGACGTACAAGCAATTCTTCAAAGATACAAAGAACTTCAAGATATCATCGCTATCTTAGGTATGGATGAACTTTCAGAAGAAGATAAAGTGGTAGTTAACCGTGCACGTCGTGTACAAAAATTCCTTTCACAATCATTCTTCGTAGCAGAAGTATTCACAGGTAATCCAGGTAAATACGTACCAATTAAAGAAACTATCCGTGGTTTCAAAGAAATTCTTGAAGGTAAACATGATGACCTTCCAGAAAACGCATTCTTAATGGTTGGTACTATTGAAGAAGCTGTAGAAAAAGCAAAAACATTGTAGGTGATGACTATGGCAGAAAATAAATTAAGCCTTCAAATCATAACACCGACTAGATCAGTATTAAACATTAAAGTTGATAGTGTTGTATTACGTACACTAGATGGCGATATGGGTGTGTACTACGATCATGAGCCAGTTGTTACACTTCTTAACTACGGTATTTTACGTTACAAAGTGGACGGTAAAGTTCACAAAGTAACAACAATGGGTGGTTTTGCAGAAGTAACAGAGGACAAAGTAGTAGTACTTACAGATGCATCAGAATTAGAAGAAGAAATCGACTTTGCACGTGCCGAGGCAGCTAAAGAACGTGCAGAGGGACGTGTAGGTCATAATGACTTAGATATGCGTCGTGCAGAAATTGCACTTCGTAAATCACTTGTACGTTTAGATTTAAAAAAGAAATAGATTAAAAAGAGGTGCTACCTTAGGGTGGCACCTTCTTTTATATTTATATATAGTAGGAGGCGTTTGAAGTATGACAAAAGTAAGTAATGAAGTTGATCACTATATCGCAGCTCTTTCTGGTATAGAACAAGACTGGGTGTGCTTTTTTGTAGAATATATGCGTGAAAAACATTCGGATTTGGAAGAAGTGATTTCCTTTCAAATGCCCACTTACAAACTTGGTAGTGGGAAACTACGAAATTATATTGCATTTTCACCAGCTAAAAATCACTTTTCTTTGCACTCCATGGATTTTGAGTATATTGGAATGCTTAAAGAAAAACTCGTAAAACCAGGAAAAGGTAAAGGGTGTGTAAATGTTAAATATACAAGTCTAGAAGAGAGAGAAATTTTAGTTGAGGCAATTGAAGAAATTATTAAGCGTAAAAAGTTAGCATCCTACGGGAAATGAGATGGTAGAAAGTTGATCTAGCAAATGAGATGACGAGAATAGAGGAATTAAAGGGGGATTTTTAAGAAGTTACTATTATTATAAAACATAAAATAAAGAGAAAATATTTCCCGGGAAGTAGAAAAAAGGAGAATTAAGGGAGACAATACATGGATTTTTTTATAAGGGTATATTAAAATAGATTTAACAGACTAAGATTATAAAGAAAAGTAATCAAATAGAGTCCATAGAGAGAGAAAAGTAGTAGGAGGACGAGGATGTATTTATTAGGCCTAGATGGTGGGGAAACAAAAACTCATTGTATTATTGGTGATGAAGCGGGGAATATATTTGCTGAAGGTTTTGGGGGACCAGCAAATTATCAAACAGTGGGGGTAGAAACAACAAGACATTCTATAATAACAGCAATATCAAGAGCTCTAAGTAAATTGAGTATAAAAATAACAGATATTACTCATGGAATTATCGGACTTGCGGGGGTAGATGGAGAAAATGATTTAAAAATAATTAATCAAATTTGTAGTTCGGTATTTAACAATGTACCATATGAAATTTACAATGATTGTTGGTTAGTACTTCGAGTAGGGAGTGATGAAAACTGGGGTGTTGTAAGTGTTTGTGGCCGTGGTCATGGATGTATGGGGAGAACAAGAGAAGGCAAGGAAGTACAATTACGAAATAAAGTTTATATGATAGGAAACAGGGGCGGTGGAACGGAAGTAGTATATGAAGCATTGCATCATACTTTTAGAGCAGATGAAGGCGTAGGGCCAACTACAAGGTTGCAAGAAGAAATTCCTAAAATTCTAGGTGTAGAGACAATGGAAGACGTAGATATATTGATTAGAGATCATGGATATAGTATAGAAGGCTTAACTCAAATACCATTCCTCTTATCTAGATTAGCAAGAGAAGAAGATGAGGTAGCCCAAAATATTATTATTGAAAATGGCAAAGCCATAGGCAAAAGTGCTGCTTCAGTTATTAAGCAGTTAAATTTTCAACACACAGAAGTACCTATTGTTGTGGGAGGAAGTGCTTTTGTCGAAGATAATCCATTATTCATTGATGCGTATAGATTAGAAGTACATAGGGTAGCACCCCATGCGAGGTTTACAGTAATAGATAAACGTCCTGTTATAGGAGCTTATTACTTAGCTATTGATAAATTTAAAAATAAATAAAAGTGATTAAACCATACATAAAAAAAGTATGTGAGGATATACTAATAACATACACAGGATGTACAACATCTGTAATAGATGAAAGACGTCAAGTGTATAAAAGATCATGGAGGGGATGATTCCCTTGGAGAACAGATGGCAATAACCATAAAAGTACTAAGTGATTCGAATCCGAAATGACCAAAGTCTAAGACAAGCACTTCCATAAAGAATTAAAGATAATTGCCCTAAAAAGCAAACATTTTTAACAATCGGGAAGAGAGCACCTTAGCAAAAGTAGTAAGAACAGCTCAAACTGTTCTTACTATTTTTTTTGCTCCCAACTCAGCCTGTAGATACAAAGAAAGTAAAATATCCTTTCAAACGGGAGTGAAACTAAATAAAAAAAGTAAATCTCTTTTAAACGGCGATAAGGCTAAATAGACAAGAAAGTATAAAGACGAGGGTGGTGATATAGTCTGAAATCTATCTACGTAGTGTTGAGAAAAGAAATGTATGAAATAAAAAATTTTGAATGAATTACATTTCTCTGAACACGAAGTGAAGTAGATGAAAGACTATACCACTAGCCTCGTCTTCTATCTTGTTTATTTAATAATACTTATCATGAAGTGCTAAAATTAAATTAACCATTTCACCATAGCTTGCAGTTCCAGCTTCTACACCGTTAGATTGTAGATAGGCGTTATTAATTTGTTCAGCGGCTTCTTTTACATCACCTTTATAGCCATCCCAGAATTCATTAATAGCTACAAGGTCTTTATAAATACCATCAGGCATAGTAGCATTGATTGAAAGTAATAAGTCACGGTCGGCAGAAGCCAGAGCATTACTGAGATATGAAATAGCCATAATGTACCCAGAGTACTGGAAGTCAGGGTCTGGATGAGATAAAGAAGTAATATAAGCAATGAAGTTACATTCATTTTCAAAGCCATAACCTCTTTGATGGGCCATTTCATGGCAAGTAGTAGCAGGAATTGTAATAGCAGGAACACTAATGTTAATATTAGGTTCACCAGTAAAAGGTGAGTAGATGCCTGTTATACCTGTATAGTTCATGAGAGGCGAAGCAAGGACTGCTTTAGCCTTACCATAGTTCCCATTAAGAACAGTGAATTTTTGACCAGCGATATCAAATCCTGCCTGAGCACGGTCAAATATATCATGATGATCTCCAAGAGGTTGAGCGCGTCCATTTTCATCTACAGGGAGTTCTTCACGAATTTTACCAGCAACTTCTAATAAATGGGCATAAAGTTCACCAAGCTCTTGAGGAGTATGTTCACCTATAACAATATCGTAACGTTCACTAAAGTGAGGGCGCTTGTAATTCATTCCCCAGAAGGCAATGAAGATAAAGAATAAAATAGATGCAATACATCCGATGTTTAGTACATAATGACCTAGTAATTTGAAAATAGAGTGAAAATCTGTAATACATTTATAAAGCGTATAGAGTGTGTAGATTATAAGACTTACTATACCAACATAGATTCCCCATTCAAAGAGAGAAAAAGGAAAGATGCCTGTAATCTTACTTAAAATCTGAATCGTACATTTGTTAATGCCAAGAGAATAATATTGCTCCCATTTCTCAGGTGAGAGTGTATAAAGATAAGAGAGTAATATACTAAGTGGAATTAATAATAAGCTGAGTAACTTTAAACGAATCTGCAATCGAAGCCCTCCCTAAAAATTATGATGTCTTTTAATAGTTTTCACATTCTTAGACTTTTTATTTATTGTACTACAACAAGGATAAAATTGGACATATGTTTATAAATAAAAAAGAAGGTTGTTAAAAAACAACCTTCTTTTTTACCTACCTAATTCAATAACATTAGCAACAAGTTTTTGACAACGTCCACAAGCACTACCTGCTTTAGTTACTTCAGCAACTTTTTCTACTGTATCTGCTCCATTTTTTACAGCTGTTACAACATCTTCAAGAGAAACGTTATGACATCCACAAACAGAAGCAAGGATTTTTTCAATTTCAGGGATACAACCACCGCAAGCAGTACCTGCACCTGTCATTTCTTGAATTTCAGCAACAGTACGAGCACCGTTACACATTGCTTGACGAATTGCTATGTAATCTACATTTTTACAGTGACAAATTACTTTATTTTGAGCCATATTCTAGTCCTCCTATTGGGCATGTAATAATTCCTATTATATAAGAAGAGATATAGCAATGCAAGCTAAGAAACAAAAGAACATTCTAATAGGGTAATACGAATAGAGAGTAATCGAAATATGTAGAGAGCTATGAGATTAAACACGAAAGTTAAGTAATTATATAATCAAACAGGCTAATTATGTCGATAAAATAAAGGGAAACTTTAACCAAAATCAAATCCTAAATTAAACAAAGATATTTATTATAAAATCATCTAAAACAAATATAGAAAGGTCAGGGTAAAGCATGAGAAGAATTACTGCAATGTTACTAAGCATAATCCTTTTTGTAGGTGTGTTACAAGGTATACCAACCTTTGCAGCTACAAATAGCATGAAAGCAGATGATAAGCTAGGCTTTCAAGAAATGAGTATAGAAATTAAAGATAATAAGGGAACTGTCATTCAAAAGGCCCAGGGGATTCAGTACTCCCAATGGCAACTTCAACTTGTAGAAGAACTTCTCTTAGATGAGGTAACAATGAAGTGGAAGCTAGGGGATGCTACAGCACCGAGAAACGGAACTTATGTCTTAGATTATTATATTGAGAGTGGGACAAAGGAAGCTTCTAAGATTTATCAAGTTAAAATAACTTATGAATTAGCAGGGACAACTGATATAAATGTAAATATAGAAGTATTGGATGACAAAGGCAATCCAGTTCAAACTAAGTTTACAACATATAAGCCATCTTATGGGGATACAGATATTGAAAAGGTTGAAGATACCTTAAAATCTACACATAAAATCAATATGGATCCTAGTGCATTAACAAAAAATAAAGAGTTAGTAGTAGCAGTAGGAAATCTTACAAAAGTTAAAATGTTTTTCAAAGATTATGAGATGCATGTATCTGTAACAGGCATTAAGAAAGATTATATTACGCCTTTCACATTAACCTATGATAGTGGAGTGGTAGGTGCAGATAAAGAAGAAAGTAGTTTTAATGCATTTAAGGGTATTCAAGAGTTCAAGATTCTTCCTACCCATTTAACAACTGAAGCAGATGTAGAAACGGATAAAAGTTTGAAGTTACCATCTCAAACAGTAGTTGATTTAGATAAAGTTGTGGCAGAAGGTGAACTTGGTGTTGAAGCAGGTTCAAGACCAGGGATTGTTGTAACACTTACCAAACCTATGACATTAGTTAATAAAGCAGGTTCGCTAAAATTCGAATCTATCGATAACGTAACAGATTCAACCAATGCACAGCAAGCAGAAATTTATTTAGAAGAATTATTAGGAAAAGATATTAGTACAGGTGATGCCAAACAAATCAAAGTAAAATTTAAGTTGAAACATGGAGAAGCTATGGTAGATACCATAGATGGTAAAGAAAAAGGAAAAGTTATTTCTAATGGCAATCGATTTGAATTGTATTTTGCCAAGGACTTGAAAATTAAAGGCTTAGCAAGTGAGGAAGACCTTAAATATTTATTTGAGTGGCCACACTTACAAGAAGGTATGCTCATTAATGGTGAAATTGCATTTGGTGGACATTTGTTTGGAGATCCAACAAAGAATCTTACCTTTAAACCAGATAAAGTGGGATACACTTATGTACGTTATACCATTTATCGCTTAACAACAGATGATATTTCATTTAAAGTAGAACCTTATAATATTAGAGGACCTGTAAGCTATACCCTTTTAAAAGAGGGACTCTTAGGTGTGGGATGGGATGCCGTAGATGTAAGGCATTATCAAGACAAGCCACTCACAGAGCAGATTACATTGACCACTAAAAAGGGTGCTTATGAAAAATATAAAATTGTAATGACTACGGGGAGTGACAAAGGAGAATTTGAGTCACAAATTGTAAAATACAATGGTAGAAATGATATTGTACCACCACCTTATTCAGAAATACTCAATATTGACAATGTATATGTTATCCCAGATGACTTCACAAAGGATAACCCAACAAGTACAGATGTTGCAGCAGTAGGAATTGACCTTGAATGGAGTGCACCAGAGAAAGAGAAACTTAATAGCTATCTTAAAGATGGGGATATTTACTATGAAATTTATTTAAGTGATAGCCCAAATAAAATAGGTAAACCTATTAAAGTATTTAAAGCTTTCTTAGAGGGCAGTGATATCAAGCTTACAACTCATGCAGGGGAGGTAAAAGGAGAAACTATTTATGATTCATCTAGAGGAAGTTTCATCGCTCCTGGAATTGTTTTAAAAGATGAGACAGCACCTTTAAATGAATGGGAAGTTCTTGATATACCTGAGTATGAGGGAAATCCCAAATATCCTACGAAAGATAAAATCGTAGTGAAAAATGAAGCCAAATATGAAGTTCCTAATACATACTACTTAACAGTAAGACCAGTATATGAAAAACGTTATAGTGGAGAAGGTGTAGAACCTAAGCTTGCGATTAGTAAATACTCTAATCCAAAATCTCTTTCTTTGGATATTGTAAAAAGAGTTGTTCCAACACCTGAAATTATTCAAAGTAAGCCACAAACTGCAAATGAAGGAAAAAGTGTGCAAACACTATACTTTAATCCAGTAGATTTAACAACCTATGTAAAATACATGCTTAATCCTCTAGGTCTTAAATTACACAAACTTGCAGCATCTGATGAACAATATACTTATTATAGAAATTATGAGATTTATATTTATCAGAAAACACCTGATTCAGGAAGTAGTGAAACCGTACCATTTAATAAGACGCAAGAAATCAAGAGCGAAAAAAATGAAGAAGGTATGACTTATACCACTTTATCTGAAGCAGACCGTGTGTTTATGCGTGAGCAAAATGGGGCACTTTTATTAAATTATGAAAGTACTCAAAATGCCTTAACAGGTGAGCAAAACCTACATGAATTAAAAATTAAAGGATTAGAATCTAATACGCCTTATTATATTCAAATTAGAACACGTATTGATTTGTATAAAGGAGAAGAGCCTTTAGGTAAGAGTGTTTACTCAGTATTTTCAAAAATACATTCCTTTACAACCCAGACGAAGCCTGTACCACCTACAACTGATGAGCAGGTACCACCAGCACCAGAAAAATTCTTCATTGAAAGTCAGCCCAATAATACAACGGTTAAAATAGGTTGGGAAGAATCGGAGTTTGCATTAAGTCATAAAGACAAGACGTATTACCAATTAGTACGTTCAGATGGTACAGCAATGATCAAAGAGCATACCAATCGTTTACTAGATATTGAAGATGTACTAGGTAAAAGTAGTAAATACAAAGGTTTCCATACAAAGGATACCTATATCCAAGCTTATAATAAAGGTGTATGGATAGAACATACACCAAGACAAGGTAGCCAATTCTTAAGATTAGAAGAAAATACCCTATTACCAAATACAACCTATTACTATTATATTCGTACAGTATATGAAAACTTAGGTGAGAAGGTTTACTCAGATTGGATTATGCTACCTGTTACAACATCACCAGTGAATCCACCTATCAATTTAAAAGTTGAATCTCAAAGTGCCTTTAAATATGATGGACAACACGAAACAGTTATTAGTTTCTTAGCACCTATCCCACAAGGAAGTAAAGTGCCAGAAGATTTTAGTTTTGATATTGCCGTTAAAGGTGAAAAAGATGAAGATTATAGATTAGATTATGAAGTAAGCTTTGTACAAGAAGAAACATCTAGTAAAGAATATAGACGCTTTGTCTATAAGGTTAAAGGGCTGACTCATGGGACACGCTATGACATTAAAGTTCGTATTGTAGATAAAACAGGGGAAGCTCTGAGTACATCTCTTTACTCAGAGAAAGTAACAGCAAGAACAGACTTTAGTGAAGACGATCAAGATGAAGAAAATGCATTCAACAAATATTTAGAGCAATATGATAGAGAAGCAGAAAAACTTAAACGTAATCCATATTGGGAAGTAGAAAGTAGTAAATACGAAGAAATTTATAAGTATAGAGGCAGTTATATTCAATCAGAGCTTGCAGCTTTTAAAACCTATGAGTTAGTAAGCAATGATACAGGTAGTAGTGTCTATTACTATGTGCCTTCAACATTTTTTAATGAAGCAGTTAAGAACAATACATTAGTAACGATTCAGCTGGATAAATACACAGCAACATTAAGACCAAACATGCTTAAAGATAATGAAGATATTAAAGAAGCACAAGAACGAGTTAAAAAAGGTAAGTATCAAGATTATTATGTAGGTATTGAATTTAGATTAATAGGTTTAACAGGTAGGATTCAAGGAGATTATGTTATTTCTCCTGAGATTTCTATGAACTTAGAAATTGTATATCTAAACAAAGAAGAACTAATTATTGAAGATACTATTATGAATGAACTTCTTGAATTGATTGATGATGGCCGAGAAGATGTAGTTAAAGATTTAGAGAAGTATGTAGTAGGTGGGAAAATAGATGATGCTAAGTTAAATAGTATTATAGACAAAGCTATTACTTGGGTTAAAAACAAACACCTAACTGAGGTACAAAAGATTTTAAAGAAAGTCATAGAGAAAGATGCAGATATCTATGAGATTCAAACACCTATTTATTTAGAGGCAACTCTAGATGCTTATGAAGCCAATGCATATTATCATGATGGTAGTAGATGGGAGAGCGTATACGCTTATAATGTAGCTTCTAAACTGGCATTAGAAATGGATCGTTTAGGAAGCTATGCTTTCACAGGAAAGAGTAGTAGCACTGTTCTAGTACCAGATATTCCAGGAGGAAGTAGTCTAATTAGTAAGTACACGCTATCAGATTTCTTTGATGTAGAAAAAGGATTAAATCAAACAGTAACAAGAGAAAAAGTTTATGGTGCAGTAGCAAGAGTGCTTGGCGCAAGACGTGGTACAGACTATACACTTTATTTAAAAGATAGAGGGGTTAAACTGATTGTACCAAATAATATGTATCAACCTATTAGACAAGATGAAGCTATATATACCATCATGCAAGCTTATGAAAAAATGTACTACAAAGATATTAATACAATTACAGTAAGTAACAAGTTAAAAGTGAGCAATATTGGTGCTTTCCAAACCCAATACAGACCCTATGTTTATGCAGCGGTAGAATTAGGTGTAGTAGTGCCAGAGAGTAATAAAGTTTTACCAAGCAAAGTAATGACCGCAAAAGAAATCATATATATGCTTACAAAAATTGTACCTAAATAGGAGGCAAGAATGAGAAAAAGTAAATGGTTGGCATGGCTTATGATCTGTATCATGTTGATACAGATCATGCCAGTTCAACTTTTGGCAAACAGTCAGAATCATGTAACAACCTTGCAACTTACAAATGATAAGATAACACATGTAACAGATAAGGATAATACAGAGAAAATTACACCATCTATAGGACTTGTGTGGAACAAGCCAACTCCAGCAGACCCAGTAGGGAAACCTGATACAGTAATGGGGCAAACACATGAAACTACACATTATCAAATTGAATTATATGATTATGCAAATAAAAAAACATACTTAAGTAAATTCATTGAAGACCCAGCTCCAACAAAACTAGATGATAGTATGAGCCAAAGGCTAGAAAATATTGACTTTGGATACAATAAAGTCAACGTGTTTCAAGGAGAACATTACTATATTGAAAATGGTACTTTCTATCGTGGAACAGTATTTGGTAAGCATTACCACAAGATAACAGACGGAGAAACAATAAGAGCAGACCTAGCTCCAGATTCACCAGGAATACCAGCGTCTCTTTACTTCCTTACAGACTTTAATACCAAGCTATATGATTCATCAGAAGGTATGGAGTTAGAATGGGAGTACATACCAGGCGCAGATTATACTATTTACTATGTTGCTGCTGATAAGAAAACAAAACAAGAAATTTTAGGAATAGATCAATCAAGCGGTAATATTCCTCATAGTAAAATCACTGTTACAGATGAAATGGCACAAGAATTCATTGTTCAAAGCAGTGGTAAGACAAAAGTACGTTATGTATTAAAAGACTTAAAACCTAAACAAATCTACTCAATGTTTGTAGAAGTAACAGGATTTAGTAAGGATCCATCAGGACAAGGCTTTGAACGTATTCAAAAAAATACATATACAGATGAAAGAGGACCCAAAGTTGTACAAGGGATTCCAGGGATCGATATTGATATCTACAATGTAGGTAAAGATGAAATAGAAATCTACTGGGGACCAATTGCTTGGGCAGAACTTGGTGGTAACTTACAAGGCGTTAAAGTATATGCTAGACAAGATGGTGGTGAACAACACCTTGTAGCAGAAAAATCAGTAAGTAGTGGTGGGAATTTAATTTCTATCATATTGGATGAGCCAGAGAAGGCAACGTATTATCAAGTTGGATTTATTATAGATGGTAAGGAAATTCTAAGTCGAGAGAAACTCTATGTACCACTTGATTTAAGACTTCAACCACTTAATCCTAAGATACCAAAGCCATATGGCAAAAACTTAGATATTACAAGTACGAAGAATGAATACTTAGTTACAGGAGATACGATAGGATTAGAAGATCCAGACTTTATTAACCATACATTCCATGGGAAGGTAGATAAAGAAACAACTATTCAAGTGGTATGGGATGCACCACATAAGCAAGAAGAGGGTCAAAAAAATGAAATAGATTATGACCTTTCTTATGATATATGGGTAAGTGATAATTTAAAAACACTACAGAATAATAGTAAGTTAGAACCTGTTGAAAAGGATCTTAAGATTAGACAAGGTAATCTCAAGCAACTGATTACGCATCCAGAAGATACAAGTAAAGTTATAGGTATGCGTACAACACTTACACAGTATGTTGATAAATTAGGTATCGTACAACCTATTAAATCAAACAATGCTTACTATATTAAAATAGTAGCAAAACGTGCATATGGTGACCAATACGCCATCTCACAACCAACTTATGTAAGTATTAATCTTGATAAAAATGGAAACATTTCAGTTCCTCCAGTTATAGGTAAGCCACCTCTTAGAATTCAAAAAGAAGGTGTAACACAAACAAGTGTAACCATTGAATGGAGAACTGTATGGTATGAGATTTTAGCAAAAGACTTATCTCTTTATGATGATGATAAAGATGAACAAGTACTTGCTGAAATAGGAAGTACAAAGGTTTATACATCAAAGACTCCAACTTTAATCAAACCACTTATCCACTTTAAGTTTAAGGAAAACTGGGAAGAACATATCTTGTTAACTGAAGATGATGTAAAACAAGTTAAAAACAATGTAACAGAGGCTGCATTTAATGAAGATTATTATAACCGTAAAATAGAGCTTGAAGATGATGTGAAATATGAGCTTAAAGTATTACCTTATAGCCAAGTAGAAGCAGTACTTGAAAAAGATCAAAGTATTGAAAACTGGGTGGCTACAACACAAAAAGATAATGAAGAAGGTTGGTCAGATATTGACCCAACTGAAGGAACTCAAGATGATAGAGGGCTGATTTGGAAACAGTATAGTGTAGGCAACTTAGAACCTAATACACGTTATGTTGTTATGCTTCGTGCCTATCGTACATTAGATACGGGAGAAAAGCTTATGCAAAGCTTCCCAAGTTATATTATTGCGACCACACTTACGGATTATGAAGGACCAGAGCCTATACCAACTGTACCAACTTTACAGTTAGAAAGCTATACAGATACAGAAGTAACAGTATCTTGGAAGTATAATAAGGACTTTGAATATGAACTTGTATATAGTACAAAGGATAAGCCAGATGAAGCGATTAAATGGGATTTTGTGATTTCAGATAATCAATCAGATAAAGATTATGTACCTGATGGAGAAAAAGCTGTTGTTACTATAACAGGCCTTTTCCCACAGACAACTTATAATATATGGCTTAAAGCCAAACAGAAAAAAGGAACAGAAGAATCCGCATGGAGTAATCCAGTAACAGTTAAAACCAAAGATTTACAAGCTCCACATATACCAACAGGATTAGGCCCAGCTGCTTCACAAAGTTTACAAGATATTAATTTAGACTTTGCGCCACTGGGGCCAGATTACATTACAGTAGAGTGGACAAAGGATCATAACGATACAGGTACTCAGCAAGAAGGCAATATTCAAAAAGCTTATGAGTATGATCTAGAATTTGCAGATAATGTTGAGTTTTTAGATAGCCAAGTTGTAGTGGTGCAAGATTCTTTAGGAAAAGGCAATAACTATGATGTACTTGCTAAGAACTTAGTGAAGTTTAATAAGTTAATTGCTAACAGACCTTACTATGTGCGTATTAAAGCAAGAGTTATTTTAACAGATACACAATCTAAACGCTCTATTAGCAAAGAGTCTGCGTACTCGACTTGGGTACGTATCTTTACCAAGACAAGTGGTGGGGAATATGATGGTGGAGAAAATGATAACATTGTCACTTATCCAGATGCCATAGAAGAAGAATTTAAAAATGGTGAGTGGACTTTAGAAATTGTAGATGCACAAAAAATCATCGGTGAGATCAAAGCCTCTAAAGACTACTTCTATACCATTACAATGAAAAAGTATAATAATCGCTATGAAGCTCATTTAAGACGTATCAAGATTCCAGTCTCAGTGATGCAAGCACTTGCGACAAGTCGTATGGAGCTTAAAATAGAAACTGAAATAGGGATTTATGAGATTCCAGCACAAGCCATGAGCTACTATATAGATAAGGCAAATGCTAAAGATATGGTTCAACTTGAACTTGAAACACTTCTTGCATATGACTTAAGGAATATTGCTATGCCATTCCCATATAGCATTGATAAGGCAGAGAAGTTAAGTGTTAAACTACAAAGTAAGGTCCTTACTAAAGCACCACTTGAACGTTTTGATAGCAGGGTTAAGGTAGCACTTAAACTAGATACAGCTAATATGTATCAGACACAAACACTGAAGACTTATACTTATGATTATAGTTATGGTGGATGGCTTGCAAATGAGCATAAGATTGATACAAGAGTAGATGCAACTTATGCGGTATATTCTACAGCAAGTACAGGGATTTATACGTTACAACGCATTATTAATTATACAGATTATCGTCACACCAATGCTGCTATGGATCAGCTCTTATCAAGATACAATATAGAAGCATTAGGCAATAAATATGGCAAAAATACATCTGTCAATAGTGATCAGATGATTAATCTGATTTTAGGTATTGCACAAGGCTATACAGATATTAATATGGATGCTGACGTTGTACAAAATAGAAAAAAAGCATCTGCAGCAAATATCTATACAGAAGCTAGACCTGGAACAGTTACTCAAGAACAAGCACTGCATGCTGTTGTAAGACTTTATGAGATGACTTCAGGTAATAGAGTAAAAGCTTCTAGTGTAAGTGTGAGAGGTGTAAGCCAAGTTTATAAAGAAGGTGTACAAAAGGCTTATGCATTAGGAATAGTTAATGATGTAGCACCACAACAAACAGTAACATATGGAGAATTAGCAGAACTTATTGTAATGGTTCTTCCATAAGTTGAATAAAGTTATAAAAAAGTCTCCATACTCTTAGAAAATAAGAGGAGGAGGCTTTTTTATGTATGATAAGAAAAATATTACGGTAATCCTTATTACCTTTGTAATATGTACGATTTGCATCATTGGATTAGAATTGATGTTCTAGATAGAGGCATAAACTTGTCTACCTTTCATATAATGTAATACAGGATTAAAGATAGAGATACGGGAGGACAAGCATGAAACAGATAGGAGCATGGTGCCTACTATTATTAGGAATGTTGATTGGTATACCTTCATTAGTGGTTTATATGGGGGGACATTATAGTACAGAATTATTACAGAGTGTAAAAGGTATAAGTGAGCAAGATAAGAGCAAAGACGAAGAGTTGGCTAAACAAAAGGACGAGCTTATTGGAGCTATTGCAAAGATTGCTTCGCCTACAGAATCAGAGGAAGCATTAAAAGCCTATGCTGTTATGCTAAGAACTTATAGGCTTAGAAGACAGTTAGGTATTGTAAGCCAAGGATCATTAAACTATATGACAGTCGATGAAATGAAAGAAACTTGGGGTAAAAGTTATACGACCTATTATAATAAACTAAAAAAAGCAGTTGAAGATACAGCTAACGAAGTCATTTATTGTGGCAATGAATTGATCGAGCCTATTTATCATAATGAGAGTGCTGGCTGGACAAGAAATGCAAATGCAATTTATAAACAAGATATTCCTTATCTACAACCCGTTGAGAGTGGTCTTGATACAGTAGAAGAAAGTTTTAACTTTACACAAGATGAATTTGTCAAACGTTTACAAGAGGCATATAGTCATCTGTCCTTACAAGCAGAGGCCTTATCACAACAAATTCAAGTAGTATCAAAGGACCAAGCAGGTTACATAGAAAGTTTGCAGATTGGGAATCTATTGATAGAGGGAGAGACACTAAGAAAGATACTTGATTTACCATCTTCTTGCTTTACAGTTGTACAAAGTGCAGATACTATTACTTTTAATGTAAAAGGTGTAGGACATGGTATAGGACTCAGCCAACATGGAGCGAACGAAATGGCAAAACAAGGCGCAACTTATAAGGAAATTCTAGGTTACTACTATACAGGTATAGAAGTTAAGGTTAATAATTAAAAATTTTTAATAGTATGTGAATAAAAGCCTATTACTCTGGCGACAATGTAGACGTCGGAGGTGTAAAGGATGAACAAACTTAAAGACTTTACAAAAAAATATGGTTTTTATTTAGCAGTAGGACTTGTAAGTGTAAGTGCTATTGTGGCTGCTGTTGTACTTTCAAACAATACAACAACAGTAGAAAGTGAAAATGGAGCATATGTAGAAGATGTTACAAATGGTATGCTAGAAGGAACAGAAAATGAAATGGGAGATGTAGAAATCTTACCAGAAGATGAAGTAGCAACTAATGAAGAAGCTATTTCAGAAGAAGCTGTATCTGATAGCGTAGCTACAGACACTACAGATGTAGATGTTGCTGTTGATGAAAACAATCAAACAGAATCAGCAGATGCAATTGTAGAAGATGAAATGGCTGTTGAAACATTTAGCTCTACAACAGCAGATCCAAATGAAGGACCTTTCTTCGCAGATGGTGATACAATGTTATGGCCTGTAGAAGGTAATATTATTGTACCATTTAGAGATGATAGTACAAAACATTGGTATAGTACAGCGTTAGAACAAACAATGCGTACTTATGGTGTTTGTATCAGTGCTTCAGAAGGTGAATCTATTAAAGCTCCAGCTAAAGGTATTATTGTAGACATTATTGATGATGCAACAACACTTGATAGTATGAAACTTATTGGTAATGTAGGTCGTGTTATTGTTATTGACCACGGTAATGGATATACATCAGAAATCGGTATCCAAGGTGGTAAAGCTGACAAAGACTTATTAGGACAAACAGTAGATGCTATGCAAGTAATTGGTACAACAGGAAGTGCAACTGGTCCATTTGCTGACCTTGGTTGCAATGTATATTTACAAGTTAAACACAATGATGAAATTGTAGATCCTACATCTATTTTAGGCTACCATGAATCAGTAGCAGGTGTAGATATGGGTCATATTGCAGACTAAGTTTGCATAGAATAGGAGGTTGCCAAAGGCAGCCTCTTTTTTGTGTGGGAAGAGGGAAGTGAAGTCGAAGTGATAGAAAATATTCTTCCAGCTTTACCTTCGTGAAAAAGCTTACAGAATGTTTTCTATCACTTCTTTTCACTTCAGCTAGACAGCAAGAAAATGCTACTGCTTTGGACAATGCAGGGGTGGGAAGAAGATGGGTAATTGCTCATACTTCCCTAATTGCAGTTAGGCATTCAAGGCAAGATAGCTACTATGAGGATGAAGAAAAGGGGGGGTTAAGAATGGTGAGGAAGCTTGTAGAGGGCTTTAGTATAGATGATGCCAAGGGCGTTGGTGCGATCGAAGTATTGGGCATCACTTTCACCGGGGTTGCGTTTTACATAGACATCTACTTTAATGGTATTGTCATTAATCCGTTTAATGGCACCACCGCGGTCATCGACAATGAAGGTATCGGTTGATACATCTTGAGGAAGATTTTTGATGATAAATGATGTACCGAATGGAATATCTTGTGGGGCAGCTAGCGAGCCTATTTGAAGTGGGGCACCTATGGCATTGCGTTCTGCATAGCCACCATTTTCACAAGCTAGGCCTGTGTAGAAGGACACACGTACATTAATAAGATGGTAGTTACTTGTATCTAGGGAAGGATGAGCCATGTAGATTTCCATCGGAATATTAATAATATCTGGGAAACTATGATCTTCGGAATTGGCATTATAAAATGAAAAGAAGGTTGGTTCATGCATATCAAATGTTGTAAGTATAGAATTTGCTTCTATGGTTTCTGAAGGTATTAAATAAGATATGAGAATAAGAGCTACAATGAGCCCTAAAAAGGTTCCGGTTCCTAAAGAAGCAAATAATTCTTTTTTTGTGAGCAATCGCATAGATAAACTTCCTTTGCTAAAAATAAATATAAACTTGAGTTAAATTATATAATTAAAATATATTTTTTGTCAAAAACCTTGTCCTTAATTAAGTTTTGAGAATAAAGAGGGACTTCTTAGCATATTTATTAATCAAGAGTTGTGTTAAGGGGGGCCTTTTCTTGAAACCTTATATCGAAGAAAGAGCCATTGAAGCTGCAAAATTTATTATCAATTCTAACGCTACAGTAAGGGAAACGGCCAAAAAATTTGGTATCAGTAAAAGTACAGTTCATAAAGATGTTACAGAACGATTAGAAAAAATTAATCCAAAACTTGCCATGGAAGCTAGGAAAGTTTTAGAGCTCAACAAAGCTGAAAGACACTTAAGAGGTGGCCTAGCAACAAAAGAAAAATACTCAGGATTAATGAAATAGATGAGTGATAGAGGTGAAGGCTGTTACACTTTCAAATAGGAGTGTAGCAGCCTTTACTGTTTTGGGCCTTAATTTCGAAAAGGATGATTAAATAAATATTTTATAGAGTGAGGGTGTGCTTATATTTAGTCTACTTGCGTGAGTTAGCTAGGTGGATTCTCCTCCACCTGCTACACTCCGCTTTCAGAGAAATGTAACTCATTTAAAAATAATAACGGTGTGAACTCGCTACGCTCAAACAGCACACCTAAAACCATTATTTTTTTATTTCGTACATTTCTTATCTGAAAGCTACGTAGGCAGGTTCCGAAGAACGCCCCTATCCAGCTCACTGAATCAAGTTTACGAATATGCCTCCCTCACTTTGTGGACTGCGCCGGCGGAGAGATTACTAAACTGCATGTAGCTTATATTCTAAGTCCATCCTCGAAAAAAGCTCCATGGAGGTCACCCACGCATCACCGCTCTTTTCTACTCAGAAAGGTAAGCTTTCACTTCCAGTGACATGCCGAAGAAAAAACGTGGAGTGTAGCAGGTGAAGGAGAATACCCGCAGCCACCTCGCTTGGTTAGACATGTAGTAATATGCACAACCTCACTCAGTAGATGGCAGTGATAGGTAAGAAGAGGGTGGAAGCTTTTCAAAGGTGGTGTAGGAGAGTATAGGCGTGATTTCACGAAAGTATGTCTCTTTTCCCTCAGGCGGAAGAGTTTGCTAAGTGAGGTACTGTAAGTAGACATTGTATGAGAACTTTTCCACAGACTTTTTAGAGAGGCTTAGTGAATGGAATCAAACTGGTTTTAGGGAAATGTTTGAAGAAAAGTGAACTTCTCTTCTGAGTTTTGACCGTTAGTTTGATGAAATGAACTTAGCATCTCTTAAAGGCGAGGACTAGAAGTTGGAATACAATAAGCTTACCTATATGTCCTCAGCTTATTAAACTGTAATTTTTTTATAAAAAGTACATATAAATCTTAGGTGTGTTATAAGCTAGTTATGACATGATGAATAAAGTAAATATTTTGCATTAAATGTAGGATTGAGTTATAATTAAAGTAATTTTATGGTGAAAAATGACAACAGGTAAAGGAGAACGCTATATATGTTTGGAAGAGGAGCCGACATAGGGATCGATTTAGGAACAGCTTCTGTTCTTATTTATATAAAAGGTCAAGGGATTGTGCTACAAGAGCCATCTATTGTAGCCATTAATAATAAATCAGGTGAAGTGATTGCTGTGGGAGAAGAAGCAAGAGCTATGCTTGGGCGTACGCCACAAAATATTACGGCTATCAGACCATTAAGGCGTGGGGTTATTGATGATTATGAAGCCACAGAAAAAATGCTTAAATATTTTATTCATAAAGCAATAGGTCCAAGACTTATTAAACCTCGTATTGCGGTATGTGTACCTAGTGGGGTTACAGAGGTAGAAAAGCGTGCAGTAGAGGATGCGACTAGACAAGCAGGTGCTAGGAAAGTTGATATCATTGAAGAGCCTATTGCAGCAGCTATTGGTGCTGGTATTGATATTAGTAGACCATGTGGGAGTATGATTGTAGATATTGGTGGTGGGACAGCTGATATTGCAGTTATTTCTTTAGGTGGTGCAGTTGTAAATAAATCTATCAAAGTTGCTGGGGACAATTTTGATGAAGCGATTATGACTTATTTACGTAAAAAACATGGGATGTTAATTGGTGAGAGAACAGCAGAAGAGATTAAAAAGAACATTGGAACAGCTTATACAAGAGACTTCCCTGTTGAAATGACAGCTAAAGGACGTAACTTAGTTTCTGGGCTTCCAAAAAATATTGTGCTTTCTTCAGATGAGATACAAGAGGCCTTAGCTGGACCAATTGATGAGATTGTATGGGCAGTACGTGACGTACTTGAGACTACGCCTCCAGAACTTGCTGCCGATATATCAGATAGAGGCATTGTTTTAACAGGCGGTGGCAGCCTTATCTATGGATTAGACAAACTTATTGCCGAGAGAGTAGGGATCAATGCTGTGATTGCAGATGAAGCTATTTCTTGTGTTGCAGTTGGAACAGGTCTATTTGTAGAATACAAGTACTCTAGAAAAAACAGAAGGAGAAATGCATATGATTAGAGGTCTTTATATTGCTGGTACAGGTATGAATGTACAGACGAAAAAACTGGATGTCATCTCTAATGATTTAGCCAATGTGAATACAACCGGCTATAAAAAAGATGATGCAGTCATAGCGTCATTTAATGAAGTACTGACTTACAGACTCAAAGATATGGAAAACAATATTCCAAATGACAGAGCAATTGGATCAATGAACTTTGGTGCACGTGTGGATCAAATCTATACTCAATTTGCACAAGGCTCATTAGTAAAGACAGATGGCTTAGTGGATTTGGCTTTACAAGGTGACGGCTTCTTTACAGTACAAACACCAAATGGAATGGCTTATACCCGTGATGGGAAATTCTCTATTAATGGTGAGGGTGCACTTGTAACCAAAGAAGGTTATGCGGTTATGGGAGAAGATGGCCCTATTGAGTTTGGAGAAGAGTATTTAACCAATGGTGGTAAGCTTGCTGTCGGAGAAAAAGGCACAATTACTGTAGATGGTAGAGAAATTGATACATTAGCTTTAGTAAAGTTTAATGACAATCAAGGTTTAACTAAAAGAGAAGATAATCTTTACTTAGCAAATGGTGGTGCAGAACCTTTTGAAGGTAGTGTAATGCAAGGGTACATAGAAGCTTCAAATGTTAATCCAGTAACAGCGATGGTAGATATGATCACTGTTTCAAGAGCATATGAAGCCAATCAAAAGATGATTCAAGTTCATGATAATTTACTTGGTAAAGCGGTAAATGAAGTAGGACGTGTATAGGGGGTATAAGACAAATGATGCGATCATTATGGACGGCTGCTTCAGGTATGACAGCCCAACAAACAAATGTAGATACGATTTCAAATAACCTAGCAAACGTAAATACAGTAGGTTACAAAAAAGAAACAACTAATTTTAAAAGCTTACTTTATACAAAAATGGGCAATCAAGCAGAAACAAATGCCCCAACGACTATGCAAGTAGGACATGGTGTACGTATCGGTTCAAGTAGTCGTATGTATACACAAGGTACCATCCAAAGAACAGGTAATCCAACAGATATGGCCATTGAAGGTAAAGGCTTTTTCACTATTATGCAAGATGATGAATATATGTATACAAGAGATGGTAACTTCAGAATGGCTATGTTAGATGATGGTAACTATGCTCTTGTTACAACAGATGGACATCCAGTTGTATCTATAGATGAAGAACCTATTGTTGTAGATGGTGGAATTGGTGTAGATAAACTTATCGTTGGTCAAGATGGTATGATTTCTTACATGGATGAAGAGACAGGGATACGTATGGATATTGCACAATTACGTATTGTACAGTTCTCCAATACAGAGGGCTTAGAAGCAGCAGGAAGTAACTTATTTATGGAGACAGCAGCATCTGGTATAGCACGTGTTGAAGGTGAAGAAGATGGACTTACAAGAAGTATCATTAAATCAGGTGTACTAGAAGGCTCAAACGTAGATGTAGCCAATGAAATGGTTAACTTAATTGTAGCCCAAAGAGCTTATGAGCTTAACTCTACAGCCATTAAAACAGCAGATACCATGCTTCAACAAGCAAATGAACTTAAACGTGGATAAGTAGGAGGAAGCTAAATGAGTATTTCAGGGATTAACTTAAATGCAACGCTTACAAGTCAACTAGAACTTCAAAAAACACAAAATGAAAATACAGATTTTGAAGCAGTGCTTCAAGATGCTATTGCAAGTAAAGATGATGAAGCATTAAAAGATGCATGTAAACAAATCGAACAATATATGCTTTCTAGCCTGTTTAAACAAATGAAATCTTCAACAGAAATGGGAGAAAGATTGATTCCTAAAGGTGACTATGAAGAGATGTTTGAAAGCTATTTAGTGGATGAACAATGCAAAATTATGTGCGATGCTGGTGGTATTGGCTTAGCTGATAGTATGTATAAACAGATGACAGGTGCTTACAACACACAACAGAACTATAAAAAATAAATTACTTGACAAATAAAAGTAATCACTTATATAATAAACTCAACAATTAAATAGCGATGAGTAATTCTTATCCAGAGAGGTGGAGGGACAGGGCCCTATGAAACCCGGCAACCAGCGTAGATCGCGGGTGCCAATTCCCACAAGTGCAGTAGCATTTGTAAGATGAGGATGTATCGTATTTACGATCAAGCAGACAAGGCCTCATTTTTTGAGGCCTTTATTTTTTTAGCTTAAATCAAGCATTCAACCATCTAACCTTTAAAATACATCGCTTATGTTGAATTCACAACCGTATTAAAGGAGGATTTTGAAAATGGCAAGAAGATTATTTACATCAGAATCAGTAACAGAAGGGCATCCAGATAAAATCGCTGACCAGATTTCTGATTCAGTTTTAGATGCAATTTATGCACAAGACCCACAAGCACGTGTAGCGTGTGAAACAGCTGTCACAACAGGTTTAGTACTTGTAATGGGAGAGGTTACAACAAACTGCTACGTAGATATCAACAAAATTGCACGTGATACAATCAATGAGATTGGTTACAACAACCCAGCCTTTGGCTTTGATGGCAACAGCTGTGGTGTAATGGTAGCTCTTGATGAGCAATCACCAGATATCGCAATGGGTGTAGATACAGCATTAGAAAAAAGAAATAATGAAATGTCAGATGAAAGCATTGAAGCAACAGGAGCAGGGGACCAAGGGATGATGTTTGGTTTTGCTTGTGATGAAACACCAGAGCTTATGCCAATGCCTATTTCATTAGCACATAAATTAACACGTCGTCTTACAGAAGTACGTAAAAACGGTACACTTAGCTACCTTCGTCCAGATGGTAAATCTCAAGTAACTGTAGAGTACGATGGAGATAAAGTAGTAAGAGTAGATGCAGTTGTTATCTCAACACAACATGCTGAAGAAGTTTCACAAGCACAAATTCATGAAGATCTTATGGAACATGTTATTAAACACGTCATTCCAGCAGAACTTTTAGATGATGAAACAAAATACTTTATCAACCCAACAGGTCGTTTCGTAATCGGTGGACCAGTAGGGGATTCAGGTCTTACAGGACGTAAAATTATCGTAGATACTTACGGTGGTTATGCAAGCCACGGGGGTGGTGCTTTCTCTGGAAAAGATCCAACAAAAGTAGACCGTTCAGCAGCTTATGCAGCACGTTATGTAGCTAAAAACATTGTAGCAGCAGGACTTGCAAATAGATGTGAAATCGAACTTGCTTATGCAATCGGTGTAGCACAACCAGTTTCTATCTTAATCAACACACATGGTACAGGCGTAGTAAGTGATGAAAGACTTGTAGAAATCGTAAGAGAAACATTTGATCTTCGTCCAGCAGGTATTATCAAAATGCTTGATCTTAGAAGACCAATCTACAAACAAACAGCAGCTTATGGACACTTTGGTCGTACAGATGTAAGCCTTCCATGGGAACAAACAGATAAAGTAGAAGCGCTTAAAAAATTAGCAGCTCACTAAGATATACAAATAGATATAACGGGATAGATTATGAATAGAAAGGGCCTACTTTGAGGGAAGTAGGCCTTTTAATATTGTAAGAGAAGGCCTCTACATTTCTGTTATGTACTTAAAAAGTTTGTCTACATATGATAAAATAAAAGTACTAATAAAAATAGTAGAGGAGCTTGCATGAATACAATTAAGATTACGAGAGAAAAAGAAGTATCAAGAAGTACCATGTATAACGTACTCTATATCCTTCCATTAGCGATGGTACTCTTTGCATTGATTACAACGAGTCCCAAGGAGCTTATTGAAGGGATAGGAACTATTTATAAGTCAAATGATATTTTACTAACCGATTACTTATTGATTGCTGGAACAGGCGCTACATTTTTGAATGCAGCAGTGGTATTGTTAGTAAATTTATGGCTTATTAAGCGATTGGAATTAAAGCCGAATGGGATCATTATTGCAGCATTATTTTTGCTAACAGGATTTAGCTTTATGGGTAAGAATATGTTTAATATATGGCCATTCTATTTTGGGGGCTATATATATAGTAGATATCATGGTATATCTTATAAAAATGTAGTCATCATTAATATGTTTTCCACAGCTTTTAGCCCCGTTGCAAGCCTGATTGGTGAGATGATGGGAACTAATGTAATCGCAGCCTTGGTGATCATGGCAGTAGTAGGCGGATTCATTGGATTTATTATGCCAACTGTATCTTCACGTTTTGTAACTTTCCACTCAGGATATAATTTATACAATATGGGAACTGCAGCTGGATTTGTAGGGATGCTAGTCTATGCTTTGATAAACGAATCAAGTATTACTGTAACAAAAAACTATGCCTTACTTGAAAGTAATGATTGGCGTGTTGTTACTTTCTTATTGTTATATTGTATAGCACTGATTATAATAGGTTACTGTATTAATGATAAGAGTTTTAAAGGCTATAAGCATTTAATGAAACATTCAGGTAGATTGATTACAGATATGATCAAGCAAGATGGTTTTGGACTCAGTTTAATGAATATGGGATTTTTAGGCCTCATGTGTATGGGATTTATATTCATATTAGATGGAAGTTTTAATGGCCCAGTTGTTGCAGCGATGCTGACAGTAATGGGATTTGGAAGTTTTGGTAAGCATCCAAGAAATGTATGGCCGATTGTAGCAGGTGTGGTACTAGGTTGGTACTTTTTTAAGATAGAAACTTCTACATCCATGTTGATTATTTCAGCTCTATTTGGGACAACCCTTGCACCTATAGCTGGTGAATATGGATCAATTATAGGGATGTTGGCAGGTATATTACATGCTACACTTATACAAAATATAGGTGCTTTGCATGGTGGATTAATGTTATATAACAATGGATTATCAGGAGGTATCATAGCAGCTATTTTAATTCCTGTTATTGATGCATTTAAGAAGGAGAATAAAGCGTGAGACACGAAGTAAAAAAGATTTCTAAGATGGTAGATGAATTAACAACCTTTTTCTTAGAACATCAAGCACAAAGTTTAGAAATTAAAATTAATAATTTAGTAGATCGTGAGATCATTATAGTAGAAGCAATAGCCTTAGATGATATGGCACTCTGTGTCAAACGTTTACAACGCTTTCTAAGTTACCCAAGAGAACGAGAAATGGAAGAGTACTACTGGGAGCTTGCAGGTGAAACAGATAGTTCAGAGGAATTAGGACTTGTAGGAACCATGATTGATGAAGCAAATATTGGCTATGATGAGGAGAAGATACAACTAGAGCTTATACGTAGGAAATAGCAAAGGATAGGGTGGATAAATTGGAAGAACAATTAGTTATAGAAGGTGTCGTCGACGACATCATATATCAAAACGAAGAAAATGGTTATACAGTATGTACAATTGAATATGAAGGAGAAGAAGTGTCTTGTGTAGGAAGTATGCTAGGCATTCATCCTGGAGAAGAAATACGTATTGTGGGCCAATGGGCTACCCACCCTATCTATGGAAAGCAACTCAAAGTGGATACTTTTGAAAGAAGTATTCCAAAGACTGTACAAGGTATAGAACGTTATCTGGCTTCAGGTGCTATTAAAGGGATTGGACCAAAAACAGCTAAGAAGATTGTCAAGCATTTTGGGCTAGATACCTTCCGAATTATAGAAAGTGAGCCAACAGTCCTTTCGCAGATTCAAGGGATTAGTGAAAAGAAAGCGTTAGAGATTAGTGAAGTCTTCCGTGCACAGCATGAACTGCGTAATGCCATGCTTGTGTTACAAGAGTTTGGGATTACACCAACCTATGCCATCAAGATTTATAAGCGTTATAAAGATAAGACCATAGAAGTGATTAAGAGTAATCCTTATAGATTAGCAGAAGATATCTTTGGCATTGGTTTTAAAAAAGCCGATGAGATTGCAGCACAGATTGGAATCGATAAGAATGACCCACAACGTATTAAGACAGGGATTCTTTATATCCTTAATACGTATACGTTAGAGGGACATACTTATATGCCAAGAGATATTCTTGTAGAGAAAAGTTTACAGCTCCTTGGTGTGACAGAAGATTTTGTAGACCATGCCATGATGGAGCTTGGAATACAAAAAGCTATCATTGTCAAAAATTATAATAATGTAGCTTGTGTGTTCTTAAGTAGGCTTTACCACTGTGAGGTCTCGATTGCAAGGAAGCTGATCGATTTAGCAGCGACTTATGACAAAGAAATGCCTTTTGACTTTGATAAGGAACTTAAGCAAACAGAGAAAGAACTTTCTATTCAGTTAGTTGAAGAGCAGCGAGAAGCAGTGCGCTACGTATTGATGCATGGGGTCACCATCTTAACAGGGGGGCCAGGTACAGGGAAGACTACAACTATTAAGGCAATCCTTCATATGCTAGAAAAGGCCAATGAAGAAGTACTCCTTGCAGCGCCTACAGGACGTGCAGCAAAACGTATGAGTGAAGCGACTGAGATGAAGGCACAGACCATACACCGTCTCCTTGAAATTGGTTATCTTAAAGAAGATAGTAGTAGACAGATGTTCAATCGTAATGATGAAAATCCATTAGAAGCAGATGTTGTCATTATCGATGAGATGTCTATGGTAGATGTGAATTTAATGTATGCCCTCTTACAAGCAGTACAAGAAGGGCAAAGATTAATCCTTATTGGAGATGCTGACCAGCTACCATCAGTAGGTGCTGGGAATGTGCTTAAAGATATGATTAAGAGTGAACGCCTTCCAGTTGTACGCTTAACTCAAATCTTTAGACAGGCACAAGAAAGTGCCATTGTTATGAATGCCCATCGTATTAACCAAGGGAAAGAACCTGTATGTAATGAAAAAGATACGGATTTCTTCTTTATGAATAGAAGTATGCAACAACAAGTTCAAGAGACTATTGTAGAACTGATTATGAAACGTATTCCCAAGTTCCAAAAAGTAGATTTCCTTAAAGACATACAAGTACTGGCACCTATGCGCAAAGGTTTATTGGGAGTCAATGAACTTAATAAACTCCTCCAAGCAGCTCTTAATCCACCTTCAGTAGGCAAGATTGAGAAGGACTACCGAGATAATATATTCCGTGTAGGGGATAAGGTCATGCAGATTAAAAATAACTACAATACCCCATGGAAGATTTATGCTCATACAGGCTATCCACTGGATGAAGGGATAGGCGTATTCAATGGTGATTGTGGTATGGTTAAAGATATTGACCTAGGGAGAGAAATACTAACCGTTATCTTTGATGATCAAAAAACAGTAGAGTACGAATTTAACCAGTTAGATGAATTAGAACTGGCTTATGCAGTTACCATTCATAAATCACAAGGAAGTGAGTACCCTGTAGTGATCCTACCAATCCATAGTGGCCCACCTATGCTCCTGAGCCGTAACTTGCTCTACACTGCTGTAACTAGGGCGAAGAAAATGGTTGTCATTGTAGGGATTAAAGATACAGTAGGGCGTATGATTGAAAATAATAGAGAGCTTGAACGTTATTCCAGTTTAGCGATACATTTGAAGCAGCTTATATAAAGTTTAGGGAGTGAGGGCATGTAGTCAAGCTTGTTGTATTCCAACTTTTAGTCCTCACCTTTTAAGAGAGGCTAAGTTCATTACATCAAACTAACGGTCAAAACTCGAAAAAGAACAACACTTTTTCTCAAACATTTCCCTAAAACCAGTTTGATTACATTTTCTAAGCCTCTCTAAAAAGGTTGCGGAGAAAGTCTCCATACAACAACTTGTCTACAGCCCATCACCTAAATTACTAAGTTTTCACTCCATCAGAAACTTTTAAGAAATGACCCATTGATTAATCTAATACAAAGGAAAGTGGGAAAAGAGATGTTCTTAGAAGTAGTAAGAGAGTGGCTGTGCCCTAATAAATGTATCGTATGCAGGAGTTTTATAGAAGAAAATAGTGGAGTAGGACTGTGCCTTCATTGTGAGGAAGCATTATTAGAAAGGAATCTATGCCCGAGGTGTGGAAAGCCTTATGGTGTGGATTCTAGTGTGTGCAGCTACTGTAATGAAGTGCCAAGAGGTGTAACACGCATTGTGGCACTTTTTCCCTATGTTGACTTCTATAAAGAAAGTGTATTAAGATGGAAATATACGGGTATTCGGAAATATGCAAAAGGTTATAGTGTTCTCATGGCTAATCTTATTCAAAGAGAACATTTAGATATTGATTGTTTAATTCCTGTACCAATTGCTAGACATAGATATTTTGAAAGAGGTTTTAATCAAGCATTTGACTTGGCAGAAGAGTTAAGCAACTACACAAGCATACCTGTGTTGGAGTTACTTGAAAGAGCTTATGATACAAAGCCACAGTCTGCGTGTAAGAAAGAAGAACGTGCAAAGAACATTCATAAAGCCATTAGGGTTAAAGAGGATACGAAGCAGGACTTACAGATAGAAGGCAATGTGCCGATTAATATTGCACTTATTGATGATATCTATACAACAGGAAGTACTGTAGCAGAATGTATTAGAGCACTTAAACAAGAAACATCTATTCAAATTCAAGATATTTATGTATTAACAGTTTGTTTAGCTATATAGGAGGGATGAAATCATGGAAGTTAAATCATGTAAAAGATGCGGGAAAATCTTTCAGTACATTACAGGTGCACCACTTTGCCCAAAGTGTAAGAAAGATGAAGAAGAACTTTTCCAAGTAGTGAAAGCTTATTTAAGAAAAAATGTAGGTGCTACCATGGAAGAAGTGTGCCATGAAACAGGTGCAAGTGTGAAAATGTTAGAGCGTTACTTAAGAGAAGGGCGTCTAGAAGTTATGCCAGGCTCACCTATTACACTAAGCTGTGAACAGTGTGGTACAAAGATACGTACAGGGAGGCTGTGTGATAAATGTCGTGCTAAATTAAGCTCAGACTTAGGAAGTGCAGCAAAAAGTATTAGAGATACACGACTTACAGAACAAGAAGCTACGGCAAAAATGCGTTCTTTTAACCCAAGTGTGAGAAGATAAATATAAAAAGGTACATAAAAATAAGGATTTAATAGAGTGTATAGTATATAAGTGTATACTTCTCTATTAAGTCCTTATTTATTTTTTAAAAGAAAGGTATACTTTAATATTATAAAGTATCAAGCTAAAGGGCCGATATATATAGTACAGTTGAAAAATGGAAGAGAAGGAAGGAGTCTAAGACATGAGAGTGACAGGCATAAATCGTATTGGAGAAATTTATAAGACTCAACAAATGAAGATGGAACCAATCAAAACAAAAAAGCAAGATGAAGTTCAACTTTCAACACTAGCAAAAGACTATCAATATGCATTAAATGCAGCAAAAAAACTACCAGATGTGCGTCAAAAGGAAGTGGATACGATTAAAGAACGTATCAGTTCTGGAACTTACAATGTAGACATGCAAGAGGTAAGTGAAAAAATTATGAGTAGATTCGATATGAAGGGCTAGAAAGATAATGGCAGGAATTGTATACGATTTATTAGAAATATTAAAACACCAGCAAGAATGCTACGAGGGTCTTGTGACCCTCGCTACATATAAAACAGAGTCTGTACAAAACAAAAACTTAGAACTCCTTAGTCAAATTGTAGAGAAGGAGGAAGAGTTTATCGGTAGACTGAATCTTTTAGATAAGAAAAGAGAAGGTATGCTGAAGGATATTGCACTTGTAACAGGGCTCAAATATGAACAACTTACTTTGACAAAGCTCATGGAAAAGATGGGGATGGAGCTTGAAATTAGCCAAGATTTATTAAAGGTAAGAGAAGAAATCTTAGAGCTTATGGAACAACTTAAAGCTCAAAATGAAATTAATAAGATGGTTCTAGAAGAATCACTGGATTACGTGAACTTTACTATCAATGCTATAAAGAGTACGAAGATGACTCAGATTCCAGTCAATTATGGCAGACCAGGAGAAGAAGAAACACTTCAAACACGTAGTTTATTTGACAAAAGACAATAGGAGGTGGGAAGATGTCATCAATTGCTAGCTTAGGCCGTGTGACATCAGGTCTCAAGGCTGCACAGACCGGGTTACAAGTTACAGGACATAACATAGCCAACGTCAACACAAAAGGTTATACAAGACAACAAGCACTACAACATGATTCAGGCTATATGACGGTAGGACAAAATGGTGGTAGACTTCAGCAAGTAGGGATGGGTGTATCCGTTACAGAAATTAGACAAATCAGAGATGAATTCGCAGATAAGCGTTTTCGTACGGAAAACTCTGTGCTTAATTTCTATATGGCTAAACAAAGTGCTACATCAGAGATTGAATCTATATTAGATGAACCTTATGGGGCATCTATTAGTGGGATGCTTGAAGACTTCTGGAAACAAGCACAAAAGTTATCTACCAATCCATCAGGTGTAGAAGAACGTCTTGCCTTTATTCAAACAGCAGATGTTTTGATGAAGCGTGCCAATCAAATTATGGGTGGACTGGGTGACTACCAACAACATGTGAATACACAGGTTAAAGATGCTATTAAAGAAATCAATGATATGCTTTATAGCGTTAGAGATTTAAATGATAAAATTGCAAAAGCAGAAGTTAATGGTGATCGTGCAAACGATTTAAGAGATCAACGTAACCTGCTTTTAGATGAACTTTCAAATTACATAGATATTGATTACTCTGAAGATAAAGATGGTAGAGTCAATGTGAAAACAGAAGGAAGAAACTTAATAGATGGACCTTTTGTAGTTGAGTTACAAGCGAAAGTCCTTCCAAATGGTTCAGGATTTGTCGTACCAGTATGGAGTGATACAGGCAAAGAGGTGTACAACCTAAACTCTGTTGTAAGTAGTAGTACAGGTGATGATACAGGTTACTTAAAAGGTTTACTTATAGCAAGAGGGCCTATGGCAGCAGATAGTAATACAAGCTGGGATAATATTGCCCTTAATAATAAAGAAAGTGTAGATAAATTAGGGAATAGCTTCGTTATTCCTAAGTTACAAAAACAACTTTCTGAGCTTGTTGGAGAGATTGCTAATGTAGTCAATGATACATTAAGTGGAACGGGAATAGGGGATCATAAAGGTGCAATGGGGATTCCTATGTTTGTACCAAAGAATTCTACAGATGGTACCAAGTTACCTGCACAACCAAGGCTTGAAGACTATCCAGATGATGTAGAAGCCTACAATCAAGCTATGAAAGATTACCGCGTAGCTATTAAAAAACATCTTACAGCAGGTAACATTCAAGTGAATCCAGAGCTTCTTCAAGATGGTGGCTACAATAAACTTGGAACGGTAGATGGTGATCCAGATAATATTGGTGATAATAGTGTGATAACCAAGCTTTTAGATGAGTGGTCTAAGACACGTGAATGGCCAAGAGAACCAGAAGGTGGTTGGGGTACAGCAGATGGTAAGGCACCAGCAAGTGCGCCAAATGGTAAAAACTCTAACTTCATGGACTTCTATGCTGAGATTGTATCTGAAGTAGGTTCAGAAGGCTCAGAATACAAGAATAAAATCAAAGAGAAAAACACTCTTGTAACAAGCATTGATAATGATCGTATGGCAATGGGTGCTGTTTCACAAGATGAGGAAATGTCTAATATGCTTAAATACCAATATGCCTATAATGCAGCAGCCAGAATGGTTAATATGCTAGATGGGATGATGGATACTATAATCAACAAACTATAGGAGGAACTTATGGGATCGGCTTTTTTTGAAATGAATATAGCGACAACAGGCCTCTTTGCAGCACAAAGAGGACTAGCTGTAACTTCTAATAATATTAACAATGCAGCAACAAAAGGTTACTCAAGGCAAGTGCTTGATCAACGTGCTTCTAGTGCTATGCCAGGTTACGGAAGAGGAATGATCGGAACTGGAGTAGATACTACACAAGTACGACGTGTAAGAGACTCTTATCTAGATCAAAAGATGTGGGGACAAAAACCAGCTTTAGGTGAATATAAAATCAAAGCAGAACAAAATAGTATTATTGAAAGCGTATTTGGTGAACCAAGTGATACAGGCTTTACAAAAGTATTTGATGACTTCTTTACAGCAATCGATAACCTTTCTAAGTTGCCATCAGAGGGAGAGCGCCAAGAAGCCCTTAGACAAATGTCTATTAGTTTTACTAAATATTATAATTCTGCAGCACAGAAGTTAACAGAGTATCAACGTGACTTGAACTTTGAGATGAAAGCTAAGGTAGAAGAAATCAACAACCTTGTGACACGTATTACAAGTTTAAATGATCAAATTTATCGTGCAGAGCTAAATGGTGATATAGCTAATACCTTAAGAGATGATAGAGAACTCTGTGTGGATCGTCTCTCTCAAATTGTAAATATTGATGCCAAAGAAGTAGATGTTACAAGACCAGATGGTAAGGTGGATAAGCAATTCCAAATTAAGCTCAATGGTCAAGTATTAGTAGATGGGACCTATGGACGTTTACTTAAAGTTTCTGCAAGAACAGAGGATCAGAAGAAAAATCCAGAAGACGCAGATGGCTTATATGATATTAAGTGGGAAGATGGTCTTCCTTTCTATATGGATGATAAGGACCTTTCGGGAGAGCTAAAAGGGATTATCGACATGCGTGACGGTAGAGGAAGCAGTAGTTTTACTATGAATGGTGAACAACACGATCCATCTATCACTTACAAAGGTATTCCATACTATATCAATAAGTTAGATCAGTTCGTTCAAATCTTTGCAAAGAGCATGAATGATGTCTATAACCAAGCTGGAACAGATGGTGGACAAGTTTATACAGACTTGACACTAGACGATGGTACAACCATCAAAATTCCTAAACATGCACTCTTTACCTATACAGAAGGCAATAGCAAAACACCAGTCAGTATAGAAGATATGCTTCTTAGAGACAAAGACGGCAATATTGTTTTAGAAGAAGTAAATGGTGAATTTGTTGCACAGATTGATTACAGTAAGATGACTGCTAAACAGTTCTCAGTATCAGATACTGTTTATGACGGCGCAAGCAATATCCGTACTAACTTTGAACATGACCCAGTTGATGGGAGCAATCCAAACCCAAGTAGTAATGACTTACTCCTTGCTCTAGGTGCACAAAAGAACAACAATAAAATGTTCAAAGATGGGGATCCAAAAGACTTTATGATTTCTATGTTTAGTGAACTTGGGATCAATGCCAAAGAAGCAGCCATGTACCAAAAAACACAAAAAAATGTGACAACAACTATAGAAAATCAAAGATTAAGTGTTTCTCAAGTAGATCCAAATGAAGAATTTATTAACTTAGTTAAATATAATCAAGCTTATCAAGCAGCAGCCAAAGTACTGACAACGATGGATGGCATTTATGAAACAACTATATTCAAACTTGGTAACTGGTAAGCAAAAAATAATAACATAGAGATTTTACACACTTGAGTTAGCTATATATGATTTTTAGATAAAAGAAGAGTAAAATAGCAGACATTAATAAGAGGCAGAACGTACTTAATTAGAATAGACGACGAGACAAGGCGAATTGATAAATAACCAATTACGAAAGAAGGTGCAACATGCGAATTACACAAGGAATGATTCAAAACAGCTCATTGAATACAATGTATAACAACATGGGCAATCTGAATAACCTTTATAATCAGATGAACACACTTAAGAAGATTCAACGTCCATCAGATGACCCAATCATTGCAGGACGTTCACTTAAATTAAGACTAAATGTAATGGAAGCCACACAACATGCAAGTAATGTAGACGAGGCGACATCTTGGATGGAAGTAACAGAAGCAGCACTTAAAAATACAACAGAGATTATCAAAGATATTCGTACACGTTGTGTACAAGCAAGTAATGGTACACTCACATCAGAAGATAGACAAAAGATTGTATCTGATATGAAGCAACTTTATAATCAGCTTAAACAAGAAGCTAATGTTACTTATGCAGGGCGTTATGTATTCTCAGGGTATAAAACAGATCAGCCTGTATTCTTGGAAAAAGAAACAAAGTTAGAAAAAGATTTAGAGCTTAAAGCAGATCTTAAGCTAACAGGGGATATGACTTTAAAAAAAGAGTTAGAGTTATCAGCAGATACTATTGTTACAGAAGATATTACGCTACCAGCAGGCACAGCAGTGACAGTAGATCCTGTGGATTCGGATAGAGTAGTGGTCAATGATGATGGCACAGTAACAATCAAAGCGAGTACATCTAATCCACCAGAAAAGTTAGGTGCAACCGTTACGATTCCAGCAGGGACAGAGTTGAAGGCAAATACAACAATACCAACAGGTACTACGCTCCCAGCAGGTGAGATGCTCCCAGCAGGTGTACTTAATCCAGCAGTACATGGCTATACAGATGGACAACGTATTGAATATGAAATAGGCGTTAATAATACATTAGACGTGAATACTCTTGGTATGCCAGAGATGATGAATAAATTACTTAATAATATAGAAGGTATGCTAGATAAACTTAGTGATGACAGCTTAACAGATGAAGAACTCAATCAAATCTTTACAGATATGATTGGAGAGATGGATAATCGTCTCAAAGAAACTTCAGAAATGACCGCAGAGCTAGGAAGTAAGCAAAATCGCCTTGAGTATACACAATCTCGTCTAGAAGATGATAAGACCAACTTTACAGAACTTCTCTCAAATACAGAAGATGTAGATTTAGAAGACGTGTATGTAGAATTTAATACTCAATACATGATTTATCAAAGTGGTTTACAAGCAACTTCTAAGATTATTATGAATACCCTTGCAGACTTCTTAAGATAGTAGTCACTATGATTCTGGTTCTATCTTACTAAGAATCGAGTACTATATAGAAGAAAACGTGAATAGAAACAAAAGGCATATCGAATATCTTATAAAGACATATAAAAGTGCATATAAGATATTGATTTCAAGAGCTATAGTACAAAGAGAATTGTCCTATAGCTTTTTGCATATCAAAACAGTACAATGAGGTAAAGAGACTATCATAGGGTTCAAATGAAAGCTAAACTTCACTTGAATTTAAATAATTAGGTAAAATATAAGTATGATGAGAAAAGAGGTAGGAGAGAATATGACGCTACAAACACGTTTTGGAGAAATAGAAGTTGATGAAGATAAAACCATCGAGTTTAAAGAAGGTATACCAGGATTTGAGACGTTAAGAAAGTTCATTCTAATCGAAGATGAAGAGAGTAAGTTTTGCTATTTACAATCTGTTGAAGAAGGGGCCATTGCTTTTACCATCATTAGTCCAGAATGGGTGAAATCAGACTATGCACCATGCATAGGGGAAAGTTATTTTGAGAAACTAGGTGGAGGCAAAACGGAAGACTTTGTACTCTACAATATAGTTGCAGTTAGACAACCTATAGAAGAAACAACTGTTAATCTACAAGCACCACTGCTCATACATACAACGAGAAGGCTAGGTGTACAAGCTATTGCAGAAGGTAAGGATTATCAAGTGAGACATAAGCTGATTGAACTGATTCAAGAAAGGGGCTAAAGAGATGCTTGCATTAACACGTAAGAAGGACCAAGCTGTTATGATTAATGGAAATATAGAAATACGGATTTTGGATATACAAGATGGCAAAGTGAAGCTAGGAATTACTGCTCCTAAGGATGTAAGTATTCACAGAGAAGAAGTCTATATAGAAATAGAAAACAATAATCAAGAAGCACTTATTAACTCGGCAGATACGATGAAAAGTTTACAACAACTTTTTAAATAAATTTATAAAAAATGTTGTCACAACCTATAAACTTGTCTCTAAATAAGTCGATATATATGGTGAACAAAAGTTAATAGCCATACTTAACTTTTGACAAAACAAATCTAAAAAATAGGCAAGGATGCCGAACATTCCAAGGAGGGAATATTATTATGATTATTAATCACAATATGCAAGCAATCAATGCACACAGACAAATGGGTTCAAACCAAGTAAATGCTCAAAAATCAATGGAAAAATTATCTTCAGGTCTTCGTATTAACCGTGCTGGTGACGATGCTGCAGGTCTTGCAATCTCAGAAAAAATGAGAGGACAAATCCGTGGTCTTGACCAAGCATCAAGAAATGCTCAAGACGGTATTTCATTAATTCAAACAGCTGAAGGTGCTTTAAATGAAACACATTCTATCCTTCAACGTATGAGAGAACTTTCAGTTCAATCTGCAAATGATACAAACACAGATGATGATAGAAAAGAATTACAAAAAGAAGTAAAACAATTAACAGAAGAAATTGATAGAATTGCAAATACAACAGAGTTCAATACTAAAAAACTTCTTAATGGTGATTTAGGTATTGCTGCTAATACAAAAGATGTAAGAGAAGTGGGAGAACTTGGAGAAGGCACATATAAAGTAGCTGTTACAGGTGCAGCTACTAAAGGGACTGTGTCAAGTGTAGCTGGTACAGATACTGCTGGTGGGAAAATTGAAATTGAAGTAGAAATTGCTGGTGAAAAACATACTATTACAGCATCAGGTGATACAATTGGTGATTTAGCAACTTCATTACAAGCAGGTTTAACTGCTAAAGGGGTTCAACTTACTGTAGCAGAGGATGCAAAAAAACTTAAATTTACAGCAGGTGAATTTGGACAAGATGCGAAAATTACAATTAAAGATAGCAATGTAACAGGCTTAGCAGCAGGAACTGCTCTTAATTTAGATAGTACAGAAGCAGTAGCGAAGTTACAAAAATTAAATTCAGATGGTACAGGATATTCAGATGTAGCTACAGGTATTACAATTAATAATAATATCTTAGAAAATAATGGCACAGTAATTAAGTTAGATAATGCTAAATTAAATGCTACTGCTGATGCTTTATCCTTTGTAGTAAATGATAAGAGTGCAAACTTACATATTGGTGCAAATGAAGGCCAAAATATGTCTATTAATATCGGTGCTATTGATAGCAACTCATTAGGTACAGCTGAAACAAGTATTAAAGAAATTAACTTAGAAAGTTCTAAAGGTGCAGACTCTGCAATTAAAGTAATTGATGCTGCAATGAAACAAGTATCAGCACAACGTTCTCAACTTGGTGCATTCCAAAACCGTCTTGAGCATACAATTAATAACTTAGGTACATCATCAGAAAACTTAACATCTGCAGAATCACGTATTCGTGACGTAGATATGGCTAAAGAAATGATGGCTATGAGCAAAAATAACATTCTTCAACAAGCTTCACAAGCTATGCTTGCTCAAGCAAATCAAGCACCTCAACAAGTGCTTCAATTATTAAGATAATTAAATTTAACTCTGTAAGAGGATTGAGAGAATCTCAGTCCTCTTTTTTAAAATAAAATATAAGTGAATACTCTAAAAAAGATTAAACTAAGTCTTGTTTAGAGTGGTTATTTAAAAGGAGAAAATATGAAAAAAATACTTATGCTTATCCCAAAATATATAAAAGAATTTAAATGTACAGGTACAGCATGTGAAGACACTTGTTGTGGATGTTGGAAGATTACAATTGATGAGAGAACGTATAAAAAATATAAAAAAATACCTGATTATGAAATGAGAAAAAAAGTAGAAAAATACGTAGGTAGAAATAGGGTAGGGGAAGATAAACATGAAGTAGCTAAAATAAGATTACAAAGTAGTTATTGTCCATTCTTAAATTCAGATAAGTTATGTGAATTACAGTTAAAACTAGGAGAAGCGTATCTATCTAATACATGTGCTATGTATCCTAGGCTACATAAAAGAGTAAATGGTATAATGGAGCAAGGCCTGACTTTATCATGTATAGAAGCGGCTAAAGTTGTTTTATTAAATCAGGATGTAATGGAATTTGATCAAGAGGAAAGAGAGTTTACGGATAGAGATATTTATCTTCAAGAGTTTAAGACAAGGCCGGAATATCTTAGTTGGAAAGATTGTTTTTGGGATATGAGGATTGTAATGATTGGTATACTACAAAATAGAAGCTATACAATAGAAGAACGTTTGTTGATACTAGGATTACTGTGCAAAGAGTTAGATCAATTAGCTAAAACGCAGAAGGTAGATGAGATTCCTTATAGTTTAAATAGATTTAAGCAAAAATTGGATGCTAATTTGTATAAAAATATTCTAGATGATATTCCGTCTATAGTAGAAATGCAATTAAAATTAGGTAAAGAATTGATAGATATACGTTATGAGATGGGTATAAATGATGATAAGTATAATAGATATATATCAGAAATCATAGTTGGTTTAAATTTAACTGTAGATACATCATTAGAAAAAAGTTCAAATATTTATCGTGAAAGCTATGAAAACTATTATAGACCATTTATGGATGAACATGGGTATATTTTTGAAAATTATTTAGTAAATTATTTCTTCTTAGAGCTTCTTCCTGTAAATAAGGAATCAGTATTTGAAAGTTATGTAGGTCTTATTTTGCACTATATTATCATCAAATTACACCTTATAGGGGTAGCCAGTATTCATAAAGAATTAGAGGTAGAAAATGTTATAGACCTTATACATGTATTATGTGGTACATATGAGCATAATCCACATTATTTTAACCGAATTTTAAGATTACTAAAAGAAAATGGATATATAGATTTAGCTCATATGGCTATCTTAATTAAAAATTAGATTTTAGCTCACTATAAAATAGAATAGAAATTAGTCGATGTATTAGTAGAAAAAGATTATTTTATATAATTAAGGGAGAGTAAATATATGGGTATTGAATTATTGAATATAGCTACTACGTCTCAAGTGACAAACTCATCAGATAATATAAATGAAATGAATAAAATGGTACATTCTATCCAACAAGTTAAACAGCAGATGCAAGTAGACCCATCTTATCAACCAACTTTTCAAGAAAAAACGATTTTAAATGCTATTGAAGAAGTGAATAGTAAGTTAGCGGGAAAAGGAGTAGAAGTTGAAGTTTCATTTCATGAAAAAACTAAAGAAATGTTAGTTAAAGTGGTTAATACAGAAAGTAAAGAAATTATTAGAGAAATACCATCAGAGAAGCTTATAGATATGATTGTATCTTTTTGTGAGATGGCAGGATTATATGTGGATGAAAAAAGGTAGGAGGAAAGTATATGCGTACAACAAGTATTAAATTTACAGGTATGGCGTCAGGTCTAGATACAGAATCCATTATTAAGAGTATGATTGCGCCTTATCAAATTAAGGTTGATAGTAAATGGCAACAACAAACCTTAATGGAAATGCAAAAGAATGCTTGGAGAGATATGAATAAGCAAATTTTTGATTTTCATGATAAATATATAAGTAAGATGAGATTAGAAAGTACATTTAATAAGAAAAATATTAGTTTATCAAATCCATCTATAATTACTATAGATAAAAATGCTACCTTGCCAGTAGGTACACATACTATAGATAGAATTGATCAATTAGCTGAAGGGGCAAGAATTACTAGTAAAGCAATTAGCGATATTGATACAACAAAAAAATTATCTGAACAAGATGGATATAAAGATTTAGTGGGTAAAAAAATAACTATAAATGGTAAGGAAATTGAAATTACTGAGGAGCATACTATTTCTTCTTTGGCTAAAGAAATGCAACAAGTAGATCCAAATGTAAATGTTAACTTTGATACAAATACAAAAGCATTTTTTATTTCATCTAAAAAGACAGGAGAAAGCCAGTCTATTGCCTTGGGAGGGGACAAAGATGTATGGAATAAATTAGGTATCTTAGATGCATCGACAACAGCATTAAAGATAGATACAACAAAAGATACTACATTAACTATTAAAGGAAAATCTATTTCTATTAGCACAGGAGAAACTCATGAAAATATCATCACTCAGTTAGAGGCAGCATTAAATGATGGAGTAACTGATGATAAAGATAAGTCAAAAGTGATTTATAGAGATGGGAAATTTATAGTAGGAGCAAAACAGAAAGATATTAGCATAATAGGAGATGGCATACAGCAAGAAAATATAAGTATAGGTAAAAATGCTATCTTATCATATAATGGAGTAGAAATTAATTCAGAAGCTAATAACATTAGTGTAAATGGAGCTAATTTTATAATAAATACAATAACAAAAGACCCCATTACACTCGTAGCTACACAAGATACAGATGCTATTGTAGATTTTATGAAAGAGTTTGTAACAGAATATAATAAGTTAATTGAAGATATTCATAATAAACTTGATGCAGCAAGCAGCAAATCATATAAACCACTTACATCAGAACAAAAGAAGGAAATGAGTGAGTATGAAATTGAGGCATGGGATAAAAAAATTAAAGATGGGATATTTAGAAAAGATCCTGACCTAAAATATGTTGTAGATTCTATGAGAGAAGTACTTTCGGGAGTAGTTGAAGGTGGTACATTTTCTTCTTTATCAGAAATAGGTATTAGTACGGGTGATTGGAAAGAAAAAGGAAAGCTCCATTTTGATGAAGATAAGTTTAGAAAGGCACTAGCAAAGGATACAGATGGGGTAATCCAACTTATTGCAGGATCTGGTAATCCTAAAAGTGTTTTTGAAAAGGACTTAGCAAATGGAGTGATATCTAGCACTAAGTCATGGGAAGAGCTAAAAAAGTCAGAATTAGAAGATGATAAAGCATTAGTAGCTAAATATGAAAACCGTACAAAAAGTATTGGTGATAGATTATATGACTCTATTAATAACGTGTCACGTTCTACTACATTAAGAAGTGCTTATTCTTTTTATAATGATAAAGCTTTAGATAAAAAGATTACTGTGGCAAAAGATGATGTAAAGAAATTGGAAGAGCGTATGTACCGTATGGAAGATATGTATTATAAAAGATTTACGGCTATGGAAAAGATGATGCAAAAACTCAACAGCCAAAGTAGTTGGCTTACAAGCCAAATGGGATAGACCAATAGGAGGACAGTAATGATAACTAATCCATATCAACAATATCAAAATAATTCCATCATGACCGCATCACCAGGAGAATTAACATTAATGCTATATAATGGTGCAATTAAATTTTGTAATCTCACTCTTGAGGCAATGGAACAAAAGGATGTACAAAAAGCAAATCAATCTAATTTACGTGTTCAAGATATTATTACTGAACTTCAAGCAACATTAGATACAAAATATGAAGTGGGTCAAGAAATGGATAGGCTTTATACTTTTATTAGACAACTTTTAATAGAAGGCAATATCCAAAAGAATCCACAAAAAGTTATCGATGCGAGAGAACTCATTCGTGAGTATCGTGATACTTGGCAACAAGTGATTAAGATGGCAAAGTAGTAGTAAACATATACAGACTAAAGGATGTGATCCAATATGGATATCGCAGCATTATCAATGGCACTTAGCCAAATGAACGTAGGGACGCAAGTAGGTGTAGCTGTTACTAAGCTTTCTATGGATATGGGAGAGCAAACAGGACAAGCTATGGCAGATATGCTTAAGAGTATGGAGCTTTCAGTCAATCCTAACTTAGGTAGCACGATTAACGTTAAACTTTAATAAGTACATAATAAAAAGAGAAATAGTCTAACTAGACTATTTCTCTTTTTTAGTAACTCTTAATGCATTGCATCTTACGTAGTGCATCAGGAACGTGGCAATTTAATAGTTTTATTTCAACGCACAAGAAGCCACCCTAAGTCAGTCTTTTCCTCCCTGCTTGCGCAAAGACTGACTTAAGGTGGCTTCTTGTATTGTGTGGCAAGGTTATAACGTATAAGTATCTTCCTAGTATGTAGCAGTAACCGTTGTATAGACAGAGCTGTTCCGTAGACGTGGTACTCTTGGACTTACCGCGCTACATGCGTGCCGCGTTGGTGTGCCTGCAGTGACAGGGATCCCTAATGGATGTATTATGCCAGGTGCCCAAGGCTGACCGTATGTACGCCGGATTTACCTCATACGTTGTCTGGGTAACAGATTGTGTATACATTAGGTATGGGCTATTTTGAGGTGGAAGACACTATTTAGTTATATGGTGACCAGTTACCTACAGTTGCCACAACCTATAGGACTGGGTGTCTAAGAAAGGTAAGTTTATAAGTCAGGGAGGAGGAGCCTTATGTGCTTAATCTTTCTTAGACGGGTATCGGAGGAACAAGGGGCCTAGGACTTGTCCTATAGGATACCTATAAGGTGTTTATACCTTATATATATACATACGCCGCAGCAAGAGAAAATTCGTCGCAAAGGGCTATAAAATTTTCTCTTATTCTGTGGCCTACAATTTTTAGCATGAAGCATGCAACATACCTCACCATAAAAACTGTATACCTATATATACACGAAAAATAAAAAAAGTCTCCCAAATATAAAGCAAAAAGATTGATTTTGTTAAAAATGCTTAGATGGGACTAGAGTATATTGTACAAAAACACAACAAAAAGAGCGATTAAATCATAAGCTAATACCATGAGGTAATACATAGAAACAAGCCAATAACTTTTACATTCTTTTTAAATGGGTTATACTGTAAGGATAGGTATTGAACAAAAGAGAATGTGTAAGGAGCAGGCGATGATTACATTAGAAGAGATTAAAGAGATGTGTTCAAGTGCGACAATCTTTAATGATGCTAAGCATTTGTACGGTTTGGGGTTTGTAAAGCATATTCAAGTTTTTAAGTCACCTGAGGGTTATGAAGTCCAAGGGTGTGTAGAAGATAGAGGAAGACTTATAGATGTTTTAGTGAAGCTTAATGATGCAGGACGTGTCACACATAAGTGTACCTGTAATGGGCCTTATGGCAATTGGTATATTTGTGAGCATGTGGCGGCATTGCTCATTGAGTTTTGTGTGCGTATGAAAGAGGGCTCGGTAGAAGTACAGCCTATCGAGCAGATTTATGGTGCGCAGATGTTAGATTTCTATGAGAATGAAGTGACAAAACAAGTGCAAGTGTTGAAGAAGGGTTATATTAGTGTACAGCCAAAGCTCAATCATTTATGGGGAGATCGTTACGGTCTCAGTCTGCAAATAGGAGAAGACCGTATGTACATTGTGAAGGATGTCATTGCTTTTGCTTCTGCCATTGTCAATGAGGAGCAGCTAGATTATGGCAAGAACCTTTCTTTTATCCATCATATAGAGGCTTTTAAAGAAGAAGATAGACCTTTTGTAGAATGGTTTGTAGATGAGGTTATTGCCAAGCAGATGTTAACGGATCAGATCCTAATGAACGGAAAAGGGAGTCGTATGGATAAGAAGCTATTAACTTTAACGACTCAAGGATTTGATAAGTTATTTGAACTTTTAGAAGGGAAGAGTATTGCCTATGAAGGGGGCGTAGGGAATAGTTTAACTTTAATAAGAGAGAATCCTGTTCTATTCTTTAAGGCTGAGCAACAAGACACTCAATTTATATTAACTTTGAAAAAAGAACCATGGGAGCTGATTAAATATCCTAAGAGTAGCTATATTATGATGGAAGATAGATTGTATAAGTGTAGTAAGACTTATGCAGATGCCATTATGCCGATTTTAATCTTTATGCACGACATGCATACCAATGTGTTAGCCTTTGATGAAAGAGGATGGCAACGTTTTGTGCTGACCATATTGCCGAAGATTAAACGTCAAGTAGCATTAGAAATTGATCAAAGGCTTTTAGAAGAGTATGATCCACCTAAGCTTGAGATTAAACTTTTCTTAGATAAGGATAGCAACAATAATATAGTAGGAAAAGTCACCTTCAAGTATGGACATACCAGTTTTAATCCTTATGATTCAGGGGATAATGTACAGGTTGAAGTAGCACGTGAAGTGGGTAAAGAACATGCTTTTAACAATCTTCTCGCTCAATATCCTTTCAAAAATCGTAATGGACAAATTCATTTAGATGAAGAAGAAGCCATTTATGATTTCTTAAATGAAGGAGTAGAAACCTTACTTGAGTTAGCTGAAATTCATATATCAGAAGACTTAAAGCAGATGAAGTTTAAGAAGCCAACAATAGGTTCGATTGGCATTAAGATAGAAAGTGATCTGCTTAAAGTGAATTTTCAAGAGATCAATATGACCGCTGAAGAAATAGAAGCCGTTATTTTCGCTTATAAACAAAAGAAAAAGTACTATCGTCTTAAAAATGGTGCCTTTATTAATACAGAGGCTCATGATGTGGAGCAATTAGCAGCTATCTTAGAAGGACTGGATCTAGATTATGATACTATCTTGCAAGGGGAAGTAGAGCTTCCTAAGTTTAGAGCCTTATACTTAGATCAAATCCTTAAGAAAAGTGATGAGATTCAAGTTGAACGTGATAAGTACTTTAAGCAAATTATAAGGGATATCAAAAATGTAGAAGATACAGATTATGAAGTGCCAGCTACACTTAAACGTATTTTAAGAAGTTATCAAAAAGTGGGGTATAGATGGTTAAAGACGATGGCGGCCTATGGATTTGGTGGCATACTTGCTGATGATATGGGACTTGGTAAAACACTTCAAGTCATCGCTTTATTCCTTTCAGAGAAAGCTGAGAAGGCTCATCCAAGTTTAGTTGTGGCACCTACCTCTCTTGTTTTAAATTGGGAACGTGAGATTATGAAGTTTGCACCAGAACTGAGTGTATTGGTTCTAGCAGGTGACTTTGAAAGTCGTAGAGAGCGAATCGAAAGCATTGCAGATTATGATGTAGTCATTACATCTTATGATACGTTAAAGCGTGATATCGATTATTATGAGGACTTAAACTTTAGATTCTGTATAGCTGATGAGGCCCATTATATCAAAAATCCCAATACACAAAATGCCCAAGCCTTAAAGATGGTTAAGAGTGAAGTGCGTTTTGCATTGACAGGTACACCTATAGAAAATACATTAGCAGAGCTGTGGAGTGTGTTTGACTTTATCATGCCAAGCTATTTATACAATTACTTAAGGTTCAAAGGAAGTTTTGAAACACCTATTGTGAAGTTTGAAGATGAACGTGCAATCAATCGCTTACGTAGTATGGTGGCACCATTTATTATTAGACGTTTGAAAAAAGAAGTGCTTAAAGAGCTTCCAGATAAGACGGAAACCATCATTATTAACCGCATGGAAGAGGAACAAGCAACCCTTTATAAAGCGCATCTTGCTATGATGCAAAAGGAGTTTAATAAGGAAGTTAAAGAAAAAGGTTTAGGCAAAAGCCATATCAAAATTTTGGCCATGCTTACACGTTTGAGACAGTTATGTTGCCATCCAGGATTGTTCCTTGAAGATTATGAAGGTGGTAGTAGTAAATTGGATCAATGTCTCGAACTTATAGAAGATAGTATAGAAGCAGGACACAAGATTCTTCTATTTTCTCAGTTTACGACTATGCTTGAGAAAATAGGTGAAGAGTTAGAAAAACGAGATATTCGTTATTATAAGTTAACAGGTGAGACAAGGGCAGATAGACGTCTTGCTATGGTAGAAGCCTTTAATGAAGATACCACACCTATTTTCCTTATTTCATTAAAAGCAGGAGGAACAGGACTGAACTTAACAGGTGCAGATATTGTTATTCATTATGATCCATGGTGGAATGTATCAAGTGAAAACCAAGCGACAGACCGTGCGTATCGTATTGGACAAGAGAAGAATGTACAAGTCTTTAAGCTGATTACGCAAAATACTATAGAAGAAAAAATCAAAGAGCTTCAAGAAAGAAAGATTGGTTTAGCGGATAACGTCTTAACAGAAGGACATACATTGATTGGGCAAATGACAGAAAATGAGATAAGAGATTTATTTACCTTAGATTAAGTCTATATAGAACTTCTCCTAATGTGACGATAAATACAATAACAGATTCTATTTATCAGCGGAGGCGTTATGAAACAACAACTTTTAGAAGCAATTTTAGCTCTTACTCTTAAGCAACAATCAGCGTTACAACAAGAAGATTTAGAAGCCTTTGAAAGCTTATTAGAGCAAAAGCAAGAGCAGATAGATGCATTACAGGCACTTCATGAAAAGATGCCAGAGGCAAAAGAAGAAAGACATGAGGATTTACTCAAACAAATCGTGGCATTAGATACAGCTAATAATGCGGAGTTTAATCGTCAATTTGAAGAAGTAAAGGTAAATCTTCAAAAAACACGTCAGCAAATTCAAGATTTACGCCAAAGACAACATGTAAATGATGTTTATAATAACCCTTATGATCTATCCGATGAAGAAGGGATTTTCTACGATAAAAGGTAGGTGAGAGATATGGAAGAACTTTTTGCAAGTCTTAATCAAATCATAGAGTATTTAAACCAAATCTATACGATTACTCAGAACCAAACGACCATATTACTTGATAGTAACCATGCAGGGGAAAGTTTAGATTTAATAGAAGAGATGGCAGCTTATAAAAATGAAGTCACATTAGAATTAGAAAAAACAGAGCAAATTTTCCAAGGGATTTATAATAGGGATAAAGCTGAAATTACAGATCCAGAAATACAAAAGTTACTTAAGCAAACGGTCTCACATGTTTTAGGACTTAAGGATAAGGTTATTCAATTAGAACAGCAAAATGTCCTTATCATGCAAGATCTTCTAAGACGTCTTACAGAAAAAGTAGAAATCCCTAAAAGTCAGGCTCAAGTTGCAAATGCTTATAAGCAACATAGTAAAGAGTAAAAAATAGCAAAATAGAGTATAAGGTTATATAAGGAGAGGCATAATGGATTATAAAGGTTCAAGATTAGATGAAATTTTAAAGTACAATGCTCAGTTTGTCGATGAAAAAGCTTATGAGGCTTATATAACCACTAAAAATCCTGAGAAGAAGTTAGTTATTCTATCTTGTATGGATACTAGACTTACAGAGTTATTACCTAAGGCGATGAATATCAAAAATGGGGATGCAAAGATTATTAAAAATGCAGGCGCAACGGTTATGCATCCTTTTGGAAGTATTATTAGAAGTATCATAGTGGCAATCTATGAATTTGAGGCAAAAGATGTCATTGTGGTAGGCCATCACTGTTGTGGGATGAGTAATCTAGATAGTGATGTTCTTGTGGAGAAAATGAAACAAAGAGGTATTGAGGAAAATATAATCTCTACGCTTTATCATGCGGGCATAGATGTTAAGAAGTGGCTACATGGATTTGAATCTGTAGAAGAAGCTATTAAGGAAAGTGTAGAGAGTATCAAAAACCATCCATTAATACCGAAGGACATACGTATCCATGGTGTGATTATGGATCCTTATACAGGAAAATTAGATGTTATTGTAAATGGAGATCACTAGTTTATAAGTTGAACACGTAATCTATAAATGAGACATTAGGTTTATAGATTACGAAAGTTCATAGGATTGCATGAATCTTCCTATTGCTAAATACATAAAGTGATGTTAAAATACAAATCACATCACAATTAGTTTTTGAAAGTATGCAAAAAGCTAATAAATGATAAAAATTAACAAATAATTGAGGAATAATCCTCTTGACTGTGTATTTCACAGTATGCTATATTAGACTTGTACCTAAATAGGTCTTTTTTTTATGGCAATTTTTAAGAGCTTTAACTCAAGTGGAGGTGTCAATCGTGAGAGTACAAATTACTTTAGCTTGTGAGGATTGCAAGCGTAGAAACTACACCATGACAAAGGATAAAAAAGCACATCCTGATCGCATGGAAACTAAAAAGTATTGCAAATTCTGCAAAACACATACACTTCACAAAGAAACTAAAAAATAAGAGTGTATGAATCAGTATTAACCAGGGAGGATGAGAAAATGGTTGAATTTTTTAAAGACTTCATAGCAGAAAGTAAAAGAATAGTTTGGCCAAACAAATCAGAACTTATAGTTAAGACTGCAAATGTAATCATATTTGCACTAATAGTTGCAATTATAATTTTTGGAATGGATGCGGTATTTAGTTACGCTCTACAACTGTTACGTCAAGTAGTATAATTGGAGGAACAACAATGGATGAGGCAAGATGGTATGTGGTACACACATATTCTGGATATGAAAACAAAGTAAAAGCTAATATTGAGAAAGCTATTAAAAATCGTAATATGCAAGACTTAATCCATGTGGTTGAAGTTCCTATGCAAGATGAAGTTGAAGAAAGAAACGGAACTACAAGAACCGTACAGAGAAAAACTTTCCCTGGATATGTACTAATCAAAATGGTTATGACAGATGATACATGGTATGTCGTACGTAACACCCGTGGTGTTACAGGATTCGTAGGTCCAGACTCTAAACCGGTATCTTTATCTGTCGATGAAATCAAAAGCATGGGAATTGATATTAGCGTTTTACGCCCACAAGTGGAAATTGGAGATGCAGTGAAGATTTTATCTGGTGCTTTCCAAGATTCTGAGGGAATCGTAAGAGAAATTCATGAAGCAAAAGAGGCAGTTATTGTATCTGTTCATGGATTCGGACGTGAATTCCCAGTAGAGGTAAGCTTCGATCAGATCGAAAGATTTATCTAAAACAAGTTTAGTTTTATAATTTTACAAGCAACGCGCGAGTGGGAGGGAATTCCCCGCGAATACCACATTTTCTTTAGGAGGTAACTAAGATGGCTAAAAAAGTTACAGGAATGATCAAATTACAAATTCCAGCAGGTAAGGCAACTCCTGCACCACCAGTTGGTCCAGCTCTTGGTCAACATGGTGTTAATATCGTTGGTTTCACAAAAGAATTCAACGAAAGAACAGCAAAAGATGCTGGTCTTATTATCCCAGTAGTAATTACTGTATATGCTGACAGAAGTTTTACTTTCATCACAAAAACTCCACCAGCAGCTGTATTACTTAAAAAAGCAGCTAACATTCAATCTGGTTCAGCAGTACCAAACAAAACAAAAGTTGCAAAAATCACTGAAGCTAAAATCAGAGAAATTGCAGAGCTTAAAATGCCAGACCTTAATGCATCAAGCATTGAATCTGCTATGAGCATGATTGCTGGTACAGCACGTTCAATGGGAATCGTTATTGAAGGTTAATTCAAAACTAATTTAAAAATAATTTGAGCGCGTATATAGTACGTGGGAGGGCATAGTCCCCGATAACACCACAAGGAGGTAACGTTATGAAAAGAGGAAAAAAATATATCGAAGCTGCTAAACTTGTAGATCGTTCAAGCTTATACGATACAAACGAAGCTTTTGATTTAGTAGTAAAAGCGTCAAGTGCAAAATTCGACGAAACAGTTGAAGCACACATCAAATTAGGTGTTGACAGCCGTCATGCTGATCAACAAGTACGTGGTGCGGTAGTATTACCACACGGTACTGGTAAAACTCATAGAGTACTTGTATTTGCTAAAGGTGCAAAAGCTGATGAAGCTTTAGCTGCTGGTGCAGATTTCGTAGGTGCTGAAGATTTAATCCCAAGAATCCAAAATGAAGGTTGGTTCGAGTTTGATGTTGTAGTTGCTACACCAGACATGATGGGTGTTGTAGGTCGTTTAGGTCGTGTTCTTGGACCAAAAGGCTTAATGCCAAACCCTAAAGCTGGTACAGTTACTATGGACGTTACTAAAGCAATCAATGATATCAAAGCTGGTAAAATTGAGTACCGTCTTGACAAAACAAACATTATCCACGTTCCAGTAGGTAAAGTTTCATTCGGTCAAGAAAAATTACAAGAAAACTTCTCCACATTAATGAGTGCAATCATAAAAGCAAAACCAGCTGCTGCTAAAGGTCAATACCTTCGTAGTATCTCTGTTTCTTCAACAATGGGCCCTGGTGTAAAAATCAACCCAGCTAAAGCTGAATAATTAACAGAAACTGGTAGCTAATAAATGTTGACAACTTAAGATGGACATGTTATCATCTTAAGTGTTGAAAATGAATACTGTACCGCAGACAGTAGGTGCCGAAAGGCATAACGTATACAACCTACCGAGGTCTATATCATACTATGGACGGATGTATCACCACTTTGCCTGCGGAAAAAAGCAAAGTGGTATTTTTTTGACATAACCTGGAATTAGGAGGTGTAACAATGGCAAAAGTTGAACAAAAACAAGTTGTTGTTGATCAAATCAAAGCAAAATTAGAAGGAGCTAGTTCTATCCTTTTAGTAGACTACCGTGGTCTTACTGTAGAACAAGATACAGTTCTTCGTAAAGAACTTCGTGAAGCTGGTGTTGAGTACAAAGTATACAAAAACACTATGGTAAACTTCGCAGTTCAAGGAACAGAATTCGAAGCAATTTCTAAACATCTTGAAGGACCTACAGCTATCGCTATCAGCTATGATGATGCAACTGCTGGAGCTAGAGTATTAGCTAAAGTTGCTAAAGCTAACGAAAAGTTAGAATTTAAAGGTGGCGTAGTAGAAGGTACTTACTATGATGCAAATGGGATGTTAGCTATCGGTAATATCGCACCAAGAGAAGAATTACTTGGTCGTTTACTTGGAAGCATCAAATCACCTATTGCAAGCTTTGCACGTGTTATTAAACAAGTTGCAGAAAAAGACGCAGAATAATCTGCCTAGAGTTAAATTTACATTAATAATTAATTAGTAATTAAAATTACGGAGGTGCTTACAATGGCAAAATTATCAATCCAAGAAATCATGGAAGCTATTAAAGAATTAACAATTTTAGAATTAAACGATTTAGTAACAGCTTGTGAAGAAGAGTTCGGTGTATCAGCAGCAGCAGGCGTTATGGTAGCAGCAGCACCAGGTGCAGCAGCAGAAGAAAAAACAGAATTCGACGTTGAATTAACAAGCGCTGGTTCAGAAAAAATCAAAGTAATCAAAGTTGTTCGTGAAATTACAGGTCTTGGCTTAAAAGAAGCTAAAGAAGTAACAGAAGGAACACCAAAAGTTCTTAAAGAAGGCGTTTCTAAAGATGAAGCTGAAGCAATCAAAGCTAAATTAGAAGAAGTTGGCGCTCAAGTAACTTTAAAATAATTCCGGTTATGCTAAAAGGCAGCAATTGCTGCCTTTTATTTTTTTCCATGAATAATTTAGAATTAAAGAGATAAAAAAGAGGCAGTTACCCCTTGAAAGTAACTACCTTGAATGTTATATTTAAAATTGCTTAGCCAAAAATAAGGAAAAAGGGTTGACTTACCCTTTTTTTTCTGATAGCATATTAGAATGTGTCAGTATGTAAATATTTCTGTAAATATTATATCATACTGGTAAAAACATTACAATACATAATCTAACTTAAATGTATAACGATGTAAAAATCTACAATAGTTTATAAGATTATGTCACTTTAAGATTTACTCGGAATAATGCAGCATGCTGCATGATTTATAAATTTTGCAAGGGGTGAGAGAACACATGCAAAAATCTAAGATTCGTCCAATTAATGTGGGCAAACAAATTCGTATGAGCTATGCTTCAACAGATGAGATTTTTGAAATACCAAACCTTATAGAGGTACAAAAAGATTCTTACAACTGGTTCCTCAAAGAAGGGCTTAAAGAAGTATTCCAAGATATCTCTCCAATTACAGATTTCAATGGCAACCTTAGCCTTGAGTTTGTAGATTTTGTTTTAGACAGCAAACCTAAATACACAGTAGAAGAAGCAAAAGAGAGAGATACTAACTATAGTGCCGCTCTTAAAGTAAAAGCAAGACTTCACAACAAAGAAACAGGAGAAACAATTGATAATGATGTGTTCATGGGAGATTTCCCTCTTATGACAGAAAACGGAACCTTCATTATTAATGGGGCTGAGCGTGTTATCGTTAGCCAGTTAGTACGTTCTCCAGGGATCTATTATGCAATCGATTTTGATAAAATCGGTAAAAAGCTTTACTCTGCAACAGTTATTCCTAACCGTGGAGCATGGCTTGAGTATGAAACAGATTCAAATGATATCTTCTATGTAAGAGTAGACCGTACACGTAAAGTACCAGTTACAGTTCTTTTACGTGCATTAGGACTCGGCAGTGATGCTGAAATTCTTGATACATTTGGAGAAGAACCAAAAATTCTTCAAACTATCGAAAAGGATACTACTAAGACATATGAAGAAGGGCTTTTAGAAATATACAAACGTATTCGTCCAGGTGAGCCACCAACAGTTGAAAGTGCGCAAACACTTCTTGGCAATATGTTCTTTGATCCTCGTAGATATGACCTTGCAAAAGTAGGTCGTTATAAATTCAATAAAAAATTAGCATTAAGAAACCGTGTTACAGGTCATAAACTTGCTGAAGATGTAGTAGATATGTTCACAGGTGAAGTTGTAGCAACAGCAGGTGAAAAAATCACAGTTGCTTTAGCTGACAAGATCCAAAACACTGGAGCACCTCATATCTATATCGCAGTAGCAGAAACAGATCGTCCAGTTAAAGTTCTTACTAACCAAACAGTAGACTTTAATCATTTCTTCCCAGATATTAATGTTGATGAAGTAGGCATCAAAGATGCAGTTTACTATCCAGCATTGGTACGTATTATTGAAGAATTTGATGAAGAAGACGATATTAGAGCTGCAGTTATTGCAAGACATAATGAACTTGTTCCAAAACATATCACTTTAGAAGATATTTTTGCTTCTATTAATTATAATATTCATCTTGAATATGATTTAGGACATAAAGATGACATTGACCACCTTGGTAACCGTCGTATCCGTGCTGTAGGAGAACTCCTTCAAAATCAATTCCGTATCGGTCTTGCTCGTATGGAAAGAGTAGTACGTGAAAGAATGACAGTTCAAGACTCTGAGAGCATCAGTCCTCAAACATTCATTAACATTAGACCTGTTACAGCTGCTATTAAAGAATTCTTTGGTAGTTCACAGCTTTCACAGTTCATGGATCAAAACAACCCTCTTGCTGAGCTTACACATAAACGTAGATTATCAGCATTAGGTCCTGGCGGTCTCTCAAGAGAACGTGCTGGCTTCGAGGTTCGTGACGTTCACCATTCTCACTATGGTCGTATGTGTCCAATCGAGACTCCAGAGGGTCCAAACATCGGTCTTATCAACTCACTTGCTACATTTGCACGTATTAATGAATACGGCTTTATTGAAGCACCATACCGTGTAATTGATAAATCAACAGGTACACCACGTGTAACTGATGATGTAATTTATATTACAGCTGATGAAGAAGAAAACTACACAGTATGTCAAGCAACAGAAGATCTCAATGAAAATGGCGAATTCATCAATAGAAAAGTAAGAGCGCGTCGTCGTGAAGAAATTCTAGAATTCGATTACAAAGAAATTGACCTTATGGATATTTCTCCAAAACAAATTGTATCTGTTGCGACAGCTATGATTCCTTTCCTTGAAAATGATGATGCGAACCGTGCCCTAATGGGTGCCAACATGCAACGTCAGGCAGTACCACTTATCCGTACAAATAGTCCTATTGTAGGAACAGGTATGGAACACAAAGCGGCAGTAGACTCAGGTGTACTTGCAGTAGCTCGTGAAGATGGGATTGCAGAAAAAGTAACAGCAGATGAAATTGTTATCCGTTCAGAAGACGGTAAAAAACACTCATATAAATTAACTAAATTCTCAAGAAGTAACCAAGGTACATGTATCAATCAAAGACCTATCATCAACAAAGGTGATGTGATCAAAAAAGGTGATGTACTTGCAGATGGTCCATCAACAGATCATGGTGAACTTGCTCTTGGTCAAAATCCACTTATTGGATTCATGACATGGGAAGGTTACAACTATGAGGATGCTATCCTTTTAAGTGAAAGACTTATTAAAGAAGATATCTACACTTCTGTTCATATTGAAGAATATGAAGTTGAAGCACGTGATACTAAAGTAGGTCCAGAAGAAATCACTCGTGATATTCCAAACGTAGGTGAAGATGCACTTAAAGACCTTGATGAAAGAGGTATTATCCGTATTGGTGCGGAAGTACGTTCTGGAGACATCTTAGTAGGTCGTGTAACACCAAAAGGTGAAACTGAACTTACAGCTGAAGAAAGATTACTTCGTGCAATCTTCGGTGAAAAAGTACGTGAAGTAAGAGATACATCACTTCGTGTACCTCATGGTGAAGCTGGTATTATCGTAGATGTTAAAGTATTTACACGTGAAAATGGTGATGAATTATCTCCAGGTGTAAACAAAATGGTTCGTTGTTATATTGCTCAAAAGAGAAAAATCTCTGTTGGGGATAAAATGGCTGGACGACATGGTAATAAAGGGGTTATCTCAAGAGTTCTTCCAGTAGAAGATATGCCATTCCTTCCAAATGGTAGAGCACTTGATATCGTTCTTAATCCACTAGGGGTACCATCACGTATGAACATTGGACAGGTATTAGAAGTCCATTTAGGTCTTGCAGCTAAAGCACTTGGCTTTAAAATTGCAACACCAGTATTCGATGGCGCTCACGAGTCTGACATCATGGAAACACTTGTAATGGCGAATGACTATGTTAATAATACATGGGAAGAATTCACTGAAAAATGGAAAGACCGTATTGATGAAAGTGTATACAACTACCTTGAAGAAAACTTAGACCACCGTAAAGAGTGGGAAGGTGTTCCTCTTGACCACACAGGTAAAGTACAACTTCGTGATGGACGTACAGGTGAAGCATTTGATAACCCTGTAACAGTAGGTTACATGCACTACCTCAAACTTCACCATTTAGTTGATGATAAAATGCATGCACGTTCAACAGGACCATATGCAACAATTACACAACAACCTCTTGGTGGTAAGGCACAATTCGGTGGACAACGTTTTGGAGAGATGGAGGTATGGGCACTTGAAGCTTATGGTGCTGCGTACACATTACAAGAAATCCTTACAATTAAATCTGACGACGTTGTTGGTCGTGTTAAAACTTATGAATCAATCGTTAAAGGCGAAAATATACCTGAACCAGGTATTCCAGAGTCATTCAAAGTTCTTCTTAAAGAGCTTCAATCACTCGCACTTGATGTAAGAGTATTAACAAGTGATATGGACGAACTTCAAATCAAAGAAAGTGTTGAAGATGGAGAAATCGTAGCTGTTAATATTGAAGGTATCGAAGATGCACCACAAAATCCAGAGTTTATCGATGATGATGTAGAATTAGCGGAAACTGATTTAGAAGTAGAAGCAGATCTAGAAGAAGAATCTTTAGATTTTGATTTTGATGAGTCAGTTGTCGATGATTTATTCGAAGAACCAGTAGATGATTTTGATTTATAAAAGCTTAGAAGGGAGTAAAGGTCATGACTAATATGGATCAATCAGTCCTATTTGAAGCAATAAGAATTGGATTAGCTTCCCCTGAAAAAATTCGTGAATGGTCTAGAGGAGAAGTAAAAAAACCAGAAACAATTAACTACCGTACACAAAGACCTGAACGAGACGGGCTATTCTGTGAAAAAATATTTGGACCTAGCAAAGACTGGGAATGTCATTGTGGTAAATACAAACGTATCAGATATAAAGGTGTAATTTGTGATCGTTGTGGTGTTGAAGTCACAAAAGCAAAAGTACGCCGTGAAAGAATGGGACACATCGAGCTTGCAGCTCCTGTGTCTCACATCTGGTACTTTAAAGGTATCCCAAGTAGAATGGGGCTTATTCTTAATCTTTCACCAAGATTATTAGAAAAAATCCTTTATTTTGCATGCTATATTGTTACAGATCCTAAAGATACAGGGTTATCATATAAAGAAGTACTTACAGAAAAAGAGTACAGAGAAGCAGAAGAAAAATATGGCTATGGCTCATTTACCGCAGAAATGGGTGCAGAGGCTATTAAAAAACTTCTTCAAGATATCGACCTTGAAGCAGAAAGTATCGAACTTAAAGCAGGACTTAAAGATACTACAGGACAAAAAAGAATTCGTATTATTAAACGCTTAGAAGTAATCGAAGCATTTAGACTTTCTGGTAATAAACCAGAATGGATGATTCTTGATGTTGTACCAGTATTACCACCAGACTTAAGACCTATGATTCAACTTGATGGTGGACGTTTTGCTACATCAGACTTAAACGACCTTTACAGAAGAGTTATTAACCGTAATAATCGTCTTAAACGTCTTCTTGATCTTGGAGCACCAAACATTATCGTTCGTAATGAAAAACGTATGCTTCAAGAAGCTGTTGATGCACTTATCGACAATGGTAGACGTGGTAGACCAGTTACAGGCCCTGGAAATAGACCACTTAAATCTTTATCTGATATGCTTAAAGGTAAAGCAGGTCGTTTCCGTCAAAACTTACTTGGTAAACGTGTTGACTACTCAGGACGTTCTGTTATCGTAGTAGGACCATCACTTAAACTTTACCAATGTGGTTTACCAAAAGAAATGGCTATCGAGTTATTCAAACCATTCGTTATGAAAAAACTCGTTTCTGATGGCTTAGCACACAACATTAAAAATGCTAAACATATGATTGAAAGACTTCATCCAGAAGTATGGGATGTTCTTGAAGAAGTTATCCGTGAGCATCCAGTTATGCTTAACCGTGCGCCTACACTTCACCGTTTAGGTATTCAAGCATTCGAACCTGTACTTGTAGAGGGTCGTGCACTTAAACTTCACCCACTTGTATGTACAGCTTACAATGCTGACTTCGATGGTGACCAGATGGCGGTTCACGTTCCACTTTCTGTAGAAGCACAAACAGAATGTCGTTTCCTTCTTTTAGCGCCAAACAACTTACTTAAACCATCAGATGGTGGTCCAGTAGCAGTTCCTTCACAGGATATGGTTCTTGGTACTTATTATTTAACACTTGATAAAGAAGGCGAAGAAGGCGAAGGCAAATTCTTTAGAAATGAAAATGAAGCTATTTTAGCTTATACAAACGGTGTTATTACACTTCATGCACGTATTAAAGTACGTAGAACTATTGAAATCAATGGTGAAATGAAGACAGGTATTACTGAAACAACAGTTGGACGTATTATCTATAACGAAGTTATTCCTCAAGATCTTGGATTTGTAGATCGTACAAACCCAGAAAATGAATTTAAATACGAAATTGATTTCTTAGTTGGTAAAAAAGAACTAGGAAAACTTATCAAAAAATGTATCAATACACATGGTGCAACTAAAACAGCTATTCTTCTTGATAACATTAAAGATTTAGGCTTTAAGTTCTCAACTCGTGGATCATTAACAGTATCAGTATCAGATATGGTTATTCCAGAGAGAAAAGGCGAATACTTAGCTGAAGGTGATGTTGCAGTAGAACATGTAACAAAACTCTTCAAACGTGGTCTTATGACAGATGAAGAACGTTACAATAAGGTAATTCAAGCATGGAATACAGCCAATGATAAGATTACTAAAGCCCTATTTGAAGGACTTGGTAAATATAATCCTATCTACATGATGGCTCACTCAGGTGCCCGTGGTTCTAACAACCAGATTAAACAGCTTGCAGGTATGCGTGGTCTTATGGCTTCTCCATCAGGACGTATCATCGAGCTTCCAATCAAGGCTAACTTCCGTGAGGGTCTATCAGTACTTGAATACTTCATCTCTGCCCATGGTGCTCGTAAAGGTCTTGCTGATACAGCTCTTCGTACAGCCGATTCAGGATACCTTACACGTCGTCTTGTAGACGTTTCTCAAGATGTCATCATCAGAGAAAGAGACTGTCGTCATGACGCAGACGCTACAATTCCAGGTATGTGGGTTCAAGCATTCAAAGATGGTGCAGAAGTTATTGAACCATTAAGCGAAAGACTTACAGGTCGTTTTGCAGCTGAAGCAATTGTTCACCCAGAAACAGGTGAAGTGATTGTAGAAGCAAACAAAATGATTCGTCCACAAGTAGCAGAGTATATTGATGCTATTGGTATTGAAAAAGTTAAAATTAGAACAGCACTTACATGTAAATCAAAAATTGGTGTTTGCGCAAGATGTTATGGTGCAAACATGGCATCTGGTAACGAAGTAAGAGTAGGGGAATCTGTAGGGATTATCGCTGCTCAGTCAATCGGTGAGCCAGGTACACAGCTTACAATGCGTACTTTCCATACAGGTGGTATCGCTGGAGATGACATCACACAAGGTCTTCCACGTATCGAAGAGTTATTCGAAGCACGTAAACCAAAAGGGCTTGCAATTATTGCAGAGTTCCCAGGTGTTGTAACAATTACAGAAACTAAGAAAAAACGTGAAGTAACTATCACAGATAGTGAAAATGGGCAAGCTAAAACTTACCTTATTCCTTATGGTTCACGTATTAAAGTACTTGATGGTACTTATATTGAAGCCGGTGATGAGCTTACAGAAGGTAGTGTTAACCCACATGATATCCTTAAAATTAAGGGTGTACGTGGCGTACAAGACTACATGCTTCAAGAAGTTCAACGTGTATACCGTCTTCAAGGGGTAGATATCAACGATAAACACGTTGAGGTTATCGTTAGACAAATGCTCAAAAAAGTTAAAATTGAAGAAAATGGTGATACAGATCTACTTCCAGGTAGCTTAGTTGACATTCTCGAATTTGAGGATGTAAACGATAAAATGGCTGCTGAGGGGTTAGAGGTTGCTACAGGTAAAACAACTCTATTAGGTATCACAAAAGCTTCTCTTGCGACAGAATCCTTCTTATCTGCAGCATCATTCCAAGAAACAACAAGAGTTCTTACAGAAGCTGCGATTAAAGGTAAAATGGATCCACTTATCGGTCTCAAAGAGAATGTAATTATTGGTAAACTTATCCCTGCTGGTACTGGTATGGACAGATATCGTAAGGTAGAAGTCGAAGTAACAGAAGGTTAATATTGGAAAAAGGTCGCTCTTTTGGAGAGTGACCTTTTTTTACCATCAAAATTTGACCTTGACATTTGCATGTGAGAATGTTAAAATCGTTCAGTGTGTGATAGTTTGCACAAGTAAATACTGCATAAGCAGGAATTATTCATTAAGCGAGGAGGTGCCAGAATGCCTACATTTAACCAATTAGTTCGTAAAGGCAGAAAATCAATCGAGAAAAAATCTACTGCACCAGCGTTACAAAAAGGGTTCAACTCTTTACAAAAACGCGCTACAGATATCTCTGCTCCACAAAAGAGAGGTGTATGTACAGCAGTAAAAACAGCAACACCTAAAAAACCTAACTCTGCTCTTCGTAAGATTGCCAGAGTACGTCTTACAAACGGGATCGAAGTAACAGCTTACATTCCAGGTGAAGGACACAACTTACAAGAACATAGTGTTGTTTTAATCCGTGGTGGTAGAGTAAAAGACTTACCAGGTACACGTTACCATATCGTACGTGGTACTTTAGATACAGCTGGGGTTGCTAAAAGAAACCAAGCTCGTTCTAAATACGGTGCTAAAAGACCAAAACAAAAATAGTTTTAAGATGAGTGCTTAGCACTTATCGGTGCCCGCTTATGAATATAAACTGCTTACTAAGCGTTTAATATAGATGAGATTAGGGCACGCACGATCCCCCTATAAAGGGGACGAGTACCTATGATTTATCATAAATTTAGTTAAGGAGGGAAGACCGTGCCACGTAAAGGACATGTTGCAAAAAGAGACGTATTAGCGGATCCATTATACAATAGCAAGCTTGTTACTAAATTAATTAATAACATTATGCTTGACGGTAAAAGAGGAACTGCACAAAAAATCGTATACGGTGCATTCGACATCGTAGCGGAAAAAACAGGTAGAGATGCTTTAGAGGTGTTCCAAGAAGCTTTAGAAAACATCATGCCAGTATTAGAAGTAAAAGCACGCCGTGTAGGAGGTGCTACTTACCAAGTACCTATGGAGGTTCGTCCAGAAAGACGTCAAACATTAGGACTTCGTTGGTTAACAACTTACACACGTAACCGTGGAGAAAGAACTACAACAGAAGCGTTAGCTGCAGAGATCTTAGATGCACTTAACAACACTGGTGGATCAGTTAAGAAAAAAGAAGATACACACAAAATGGCAGAAGCAAACAAAGCATTTGCTCATTACAGATTCTAGGTTTTATAACCTTAAGGAGGCATTACCTTGGCAGGAAGAGAATATCCACTTGAGCGTACCAGAAATATTGGTATCATGGCTCATATCGACGCTGGTAAAACAACCCTTACAGAACGTATCCTTTTCTATACAGGTAGAAATCACAAGATTGGGGAAACTCATGAAGGTGGCGCTACTATGGACTGGATGGAACAAGAGCAAGAACGTGGTATCACTATCACATCTGCTGCAACAACTTGTTTCTGGGATAACAACCGTATCAACATCATTGATACTCCTGGACACGTAGACTTCACAGTTGAAGTTGAACGTTCACTTCGTGTACTTGATGCTGCTATCGGTGTATTCTGTGCTAAAGGTGGGGTTGAACCACAATCAGAAACTGTTTGGCGTCAAGCTGACAAATATCATGTACCACGTATGGCGTTCGTTAACAAAATGGACATCATGGGAGCTGATTTCTACAATGCAGTAAACATGATGAGAGAACGTCTTGGTGCAAATGCTGTACCAATGCAATTACCAATCGGTGCAGAAGATGATTTCGTAGGAATCATCGACTTATTAGAAAACAAAGCTTATATCTACAAAGATGATCTTGGTAAAGATATCGAATGTACAGATATTCCAGCTGATATGGCTGATAAAGCTGAAGAGTACAGAGCTGCTGCTATCGAAGCTATCTGTGAAACAGATGAAGAGCTTATGATGAAATACTTCGATGGAGAAGAAATTTCTCTTGACGAGTTAAAAGCTGCACTTCGTAACGCTGTAATCAACGTTCAAATTATTCCTGTATTCTGTGGTACAGCTTACAGAAATAAAGGGGTTCAAAGATTACTTGATGCTGTTATTTCTTACATGCCAGCACCAACAGATATCCCAGCTATTAAAGGTATTGATCCTGATACAGGAGAAGAAATGGAGAAACATTCATCTGATGAAGAACCATTTGCTGCTCTTGCATTCAAGATTATGACTGACCCATTCGTAGGTAAACTTGCATTCTTCCGTGTTTACTCAGGTACACTTGAATCAGGTTCATACGTATACAACTCAACAAAAGGTAAAAAAGAACGTATTAGCCGTATCGTACAGATGCATGCTAACGATCGTAAAGATATCGACAAAGTATACTCTGGAGATATCGCAGCTGCTGTAGGTCTTAGAGGAACTACAACAGGGGATACACTTTGTGATGAAAATCACCCAGTTATCCTTGAGTCAATGGTATTCCCAGAGCCAGTTATCTCTGTTGCTATTGAACCAAAAACAAAAGCTGGTCAAGAAAAAATGGGTATTGCTCTTTCAAAACTTGCAGAGGAAGATCCAACGTTCAAGACTTACACAGATACAGACACAGGACAAACAATCATCGCAGGTATGGGTGAACTTCACCTTGAGATCATCGTTGACCGTCTACTTCGTGAATTCAAAGTAGAAGCTAACGTTGGTGCTCCTCAAGTTTCTTACAGAGAAACACTTGGTGGTGACGTTGACATCGATTCTAAATTCGTACGTCAGTCAGGTGGTAGTGGACAATACGGTCACTGTAAAGTTCGCTTCACAAGACTTGATCCTAACTCTGAACACACTTATGAATTCGTTAACTCTGTTACTGGTGGATCTATTCCAAAAGAATACATTCCAGCTGTTGACAAAGGAATTCAAGAAGCACTTTCAAGCGGACCACTTGCTGGTTACCAATTAGTTGGTGTTAAAGCTGAGTGTTACGATGGTTCATACCATGATGTCGATTCATCAGAAATGGCGTTCAAAGTTGCAGGTTCTCTTGCAGTTAAAGATGCTATGAAAAAAGCTGGTGGTATCCTTCTTGAACCAATCATGAAAGTTATCATCACAGTTCCAGATGATTACATGGGTGATGTTATCGGTAACGTTAACTCACGTCGTGGTCGTATGGAAGGGATGGAAGCTAGAAATGGTGCTCAAGAAATTAGAGCATACGTTCCACTTTCAGAGATGTTTGGTTACGCTACAGACCTTCGTTCAAGAACTCAAGGTCGTGGTAACTACTCAATGGAATTCCATCACTATGAACAATGTCCAAAAAATATCCAAGATAAAGTTATTGCGGACAAAAAAGCTTAATTTTTAGATAGATTTACTTTTCCAGCTACTTGCAAAGTGGCTGGAAATTAAATATAATGAAATTAATCTGAGTAAAACTCAGCCAAATAAAAGGAGGAAATTCAAAATGGCTAAAGCTAAATTCGAAAGAAGTAAGCCACACGTTAACATCGGTACAATCGGACACGTTGACCATGGTAAAACTACTTTAACAGCTGCAATTACAAAAACTCTTCATGAAAGATACGGTTTCGGTGAAGCTGTAGACTTCGCGAACATCGATAAAGCTCCAGAAGAAAGAGAACGTGGTATCACAATTTCAACTGCTCACGTTGAATACGAAACACCAGCTCGTCACTACGCACACGTTGACTGTCCAGGACATGCTGACTACGTTAAAAACATGATCACTGGTGCTGCTCAAATGGATGGTACAATCCTTGTATGTGCTGCAACAGATGGTCCTATGGCTCAAACACGTGAACATATCTTATTATCACGCCAAGTTGGTGTACCATACATCGTTGTTTTCTTAAACAAATGTGATATGGTAGATGATGATGAGTTATTAGAATTAGTTGAAATGGAAATTCGTGAATTATTAAGCGAATATGAATTCCCAGGCGATGATACACCAATCATCCGTGGTTCAGCTCTTCAAGCTCTTAACGATCCAATGGGTCCATGGGGAGATAAAATTGTTGAGTTATTCGAAATCGTTGACGAATACATCCCAACTCCAGAACGTGACGTTGACAAACCATTCCTTATGCCAGTAGAAGACGTATTCTCAATCACAGGTCGTGGTACAGTTGCTACAGGTAGAGTAGAATCAGGTGTTCTTAAAGTTCAAGATGAAGTTGAATTAGTAGGTATTCATGAAGAAACTCGTAAAGTTGTTTGTACAGGAGTTGAAATGTTCCGTAAACTTCTTGACCAAGCTGAAGCTGGTGATAACATCGGTGCACTTCTTCGTGGTATCCAAAGAACAGAAATCGAACGTGGACAAGTACTTTGTAAACCAGGTTCAATCACACCTCATAAAAAATTCAAAGCTCAAGTATACGTTCTTAAAAAAGAAGAAGGTGGCCGTCATAAACCATTCTTCTCAAACTACAGACCACAATTCTATTTCCGTACAACTGACGTAACTGGTGTAATCCAATTACCAGAAGGTACAGAAATGTGTATGCCTGGCGATAACATTGAAATGACTATCGAGTTAATTCACCCAATCGCTATGGCTCAAGGTTTACGTTTCGCTATCCGTGAAGGTGGCCGTACAGTTGGTTCAGGTGCTGTTGCATCAATCATCGAATAATTTAAACCTTGCTTATAAAAAGCACATCCTTAGGGATGTGCTTTTTTATGTCTATTTTAATGTAATAAATAAAATGTAACCTTTCATTACTGGCGAAATTAAGTATATTGTGGGATATCTTAAAAAGGTTAGTATAAGTATATGAGATCTGTCATTATATTGTATATATTTAGGGGAAAGGGGTAGAATTAAAAGAGTGAGTTCGAGTTTCTTCCTATTATAATGAATTATAGGAATGGTAATTACCAAAATCTTTCACTTTAAAAATCCTAAATAACGTATATAATAGAGAGTACATCGAGTTAAACATTCTACCAAAGAAGTTGGAAAAAATTATCGGTGAAAAAAGTAAAAAAAACCTTGTAATAACATGTAATATCATGTATAATCAAGATGTTGTGACATTGAGAACGATGATTCAGAAGGTTACCGCTTATAAAATAAGCAAATTTCTGAGGAGCGAATGTCCGGTTCATGAAACCAGACGACAAGTCACTGTATCATTTATATAGGTTTTGTAAAGCGAAAGTGCATAGGGGTTATCTCTGTGTAAGTTGAGCTTATGAAACACCTGGATGAGTGTACAGTTTCCACTAGTCGTGCTGCTTCAAATAAAGTACGAAAAGGAGGGGACTTTTTTTATGGCAAGCCCAAAAATCCGTATCACATTAAAAGCTTATGATCACAAATTAATCGATCAAACTGCAGCGCAAATCGTTGATATTGCGAAAAAAACTGGAGCAACAGTAAGTGGACCAATCCCACTTCCAACTAAAAAGGAAGTAGTAACAATCTTACGTGCAGTACACAAGTACAAAGACTCTAGAGAGCAGTTCGAAATGAGAACTCATAAGAGATTAATTGACGTTGAAGCTACACCAAAAACTGGTGATGCATTAATGCGTCTTGACTTACCAGCTGGTGTTGATATCAAAGTTGACGCTAGATAGTAAGAAAACACTTAAGGACGGTTATTAATCGTCTAGTATGATTATCCAAAGTGATAATCCGCTGTAGATATTAGGAGGTGTAAAGGATGAAAAAAGCAATTTTAGCTAAAAAAATTGGTATGACTCAAATTTTCAACGCTGATAACATGTTAATCCCAGTAACAGTATTAGAAGCTGGTCCATGTACAGTTGTTCAAAAGAAAACAGTTGATAACGATGGTTATGAAGCGATTCAAGTAGGTTTCGTAGATGCCAAAGAAAAACAACTTATTAAACCACAAAAAGGTCACTTTGCAAAAGCTGGTGTTACTGCTAAGAAACACTTAAAAGAATTCCGTTTAGAAGATATTTCTGCTTACGAAGTAGGCGCTGAAATTAAAGCTGACGCATTCGTTGCTGGTGATAAAGTAGACGTAGTTGGTATCTCTAAAGGTAAAGGTTACCAAGGAGCAATCAAAAAATACGGTCAAAGTCGTGGACCAATGGGTCACGGTTCTAAATCTCATAGAGTTGCAGGTTCAATGGGAGCTGCTACTAGCCCAGGACGCGTTATGAAAGGTAAAGGCCTTCCATCACACATGGGTAGTATTCAAATTACAGTTCAAAATCTTGAAGTTGTAAGAGTAGATGCTGAGAAAAACTTAATCCTTGTAAAAGGAGCTGTTCCAGGTTCAAAAGGAACAATCATTACAATCAAAGACAGCGTTAAAGCATAAGGCTGCTTGAGAAAGGAGGAACAAAGATGGCAAACGTATCTGTTTTAAATATGAACGGACAACAAGTTGGTGAAGTTGAATTAGTAGATTCAATCTTTGCTGTAGATGTAAAAGAAAATTTAGTACACACTGCTGTATTAGCTTACCTTGCTAATAGAAGACAAGGTACTCAAAGTGCTAAAACACGTGCTGAAGTACGTGGTGGTGGTAGAAAACCATGGAAACAAAAAGGTACAGGTAGAGCTAGACAAGGTTCTATTCGTTCACCACAATGGACAGGTGGTGGGGTAGTATTCGCTCCAAAACCACGTGATTACTCATTCAAAATGAACAGAACAGAAAAATTACTTGCTCTTAAATCAGCTCTTACAACAAGAGTTCAAGAAAATAAATTTATCGTATTAGATGAATTAGCATTAGCTGAAGCTAAGACTAAAGCAATGGTTAACGTTTTAACAGCGTTAGAACTTAAAAAAGCTTTAATCGTAACTGAAGATAAAGTATCTGAAGGTAGAGCTGCAGATAATAGTAAAAACGTTATGTTAGCAGCACGTAATATCCAAGGTATTAAAACTGCAAACGTAAACAACATTAACGTATACGACATCTTAAAATACGATACAGTTGTAGTAACAAAAGAAGCATTAGCTAAAATTGAGGAGGTGTACGCATAATGGCAGATTTAAAATTCTATGACGTCATTTTAAAACCAGTCGTTACTGAAAAAAGTATGAACGATATGGCAGAAAAGAAATATACATTCCTAGTACACCCAACTGCTACAAAATCTCAAGTTAAAGATGCAGTAGAAAAAATGTTCGACGGCGTTAAAGTTGACAAAGTAAACACAATGAACTACGATGGCAAAACAAAACGTCGTGGAAGATCAGTTGGTAAAACTAACAAATACAAAAAAGCAATCGTAAAACTTACAGAAGCAAGTAAAGACATTGACTTTTTCCAAGGAATGTAGTTAAATAGTAAAAGATGAAACACACGGCTATGTGTAACTTAAACGATTGAAAGGAGTGAACAGTAATGGGTATCAAAAAGTATAGACCATATACCCCTTCAAGAAGACATATGACTTCTTCAACTTTTGAAGAAATCACAAAAACAACTCCTGAGAAATCTTTAATTGTAACATTAAAGAAAAATTCAGGTAGAAATAATCAAGGTAAAATCACTGTTCGTCATCGTGGCGGCGGTTACAAAGTAAAATACAGAGTAATCGACTTTAAACGTAATAAAGATGGTGTTCCAGCTACAGTAGTAGGTGTAGAATACGATCCAAACAGAACAGCAAACATTGCATTACTTAGCTATGCAGATGGTGAAAAACGCTATATCTTAGCTCCTCTTGGTTTACAAGTAGGTCAAACAGTAATGAGTGGTGAAACAGCAGAAATCCGCATTGGTAACACTCTTAGAATGAGAGATATTCCAGTAGGTCAAACAATCCATAATATCGAAATGAAACCAGGCAAAGGTGGACAATTAGTTCGTTCTGCTGGTATGTCAGCTCAACTTATGGCTAAAGAAGGTAAATACGCAACAGTTAAACTTCCATCAGGAGAAATGCGTTTATTACCAATCGATTGTAAAGCTACAATTGGACAAGTTGGTAACATTGATCACGAACTTATCACAATTGGTAAAGCTGGACGTAAACGTCACATGGGTATCCGCCCAACAGTTCGTGGTTCTGTAATGAACCCTAACGATCACCCTCATGGTGGTGGGGAAGGTAGATCTCCAATTGGACGTCCAAATCCATGTACTCCTTGGGGTAAACCTGCTCTTGGATACAAAACAAGAAAGAAAAACAAACACTCAAATAAATATATTGTACGTTCACGTAACAAATAAATTTAAGTTTTTGAAAGGAGGCATCTTAAATGGCTCGTTCAGTTAAAAAAGGACCATTCGCAGACCAACGTTTACTTAATAAAATCGAAGCAATGAATGCAGTTGATGATAAAAAAGTAATCAAATCTTGGTCACGTCGTTCAACAATCTTCCCTCAAATGGTAGGACATACAATCGCCCTTCATGATGGTAGAAAACATGTTCCTGTATTCATTACAGAAGATATGGTAGGACACAAACTTGGTGAATTCGCATTAACAAGAACTTACCGTGGACACGGTAAAGACGCTGAGAAAAAATCAAGAGTTCGCTAATAAATAATATCGGAAGGAGGTCTTACGATGGCAAAAGGACATAGAACCCAGATAAAAAGAGAAAGAAATCAAAATAATGATAACAGACCAAGCGCAAAAGTAACTTTCGTACGTGTATCTAGCACAAAAGCGAAAATTGTACTTGATCAAATCAAAGGTAAAGATGTACAAACAGCACTTGCTATCTTAGCTTACACACCAAGATACGCTGCTGATGTTATCGAAAAAGTATTAAAATCAGCTATTGCTAACGCAGAACATAACAATGGTATGGACGTAAGCAAACTATTTGTTGAAGAAGCATACGCAACTCAAGGACCAACTCTTAAGAGAATCCGTCCTCGTGCTCAAGGTCGTGCTTACAGCATCCTAAAACAAACAAGCCACATTACTGTGGTAGTAAATGAGAGATAAGGAGGTTCGGTATGGGTCAAAAAGTAAATCCTCATGGATTAAGAGTAGGAGTTATCAAAGACTGGAGTGCTAAATGGTACGCAGATAAAGCAGACTTTGCTAACTACCTAGTAGAAGATGATAAAATCAGAAAATATATCAAAAAGAAACTTTACAGTGCTGGCATCGATAAAATTGATATCGAAAGAATGTCAAAACGCGTAAGAATTCATGTTCATACATCAAAACCTGGTATCGTAATCGGTAAAGGTGGAGCATCAATTGATGCACTTCGTAAAGAAGTAGAAAAACTTACAACTTCAAAAGTTTCTATTAACATTGTTGAAGTTAAAAGACCAGAAACATCTGCTCAATTAACAGCAGAAAACATTGCATTACAATTAGAAAACCGTGTATCTTTCCGTCGTGCTATGAAACAAGCAATCGGTAAAGCTCAAAAATTCGGTGCTAAAGGTATCAAAGTTGCATGTGCAGGTCGTTTAGGTGGTGCTGAAATGGCACGTACAGAACAATATTCAGAAGGTACTATTCCACTTCAAACATTAAGAGCTGATATCGAGTATGGATTTGCTGAAGCAGATACAACATACGGTAAAATCGGTGTTAAAGTATGGATGTACAAAGGAGAAGTACTTCCTCAAAAAGTTAAAAAGGAAGGGAGCGATAACTAATGTTAATGCCTAAAAGAGTAAAACGTCGTAAACAGTTCCGTGGACGTATGAAAGGCCAAGCTACCCGTGGAAATAAAATCACTTATGGTGAATTCGGTATCGTTGCAATGGAACCAGGTTGGGTTAGATCTAACCAAATCGAATCTGCTCGTATCGCTATGACTCGTCATATCAAACGTGGTGGTAAAGTATGGATCAAAATCTTCCCAGATAAACCAGTAACAGCTAAACCAGCTGAAACACGCATGGGTTCTGGTAAAGGTTCAACAGAATACTGGGTAGCAGTAGTAAAACCAGGACGTGTTATGTTCGAATTATCAGGAGTAGCAGAAGAAGTAGCAAGAGAAGCGTTAAGACTTGCAATTCACAAATTACCAATGAAATGTAAGATCGTATCTCGTGCTGAACAAGAAATGGCAGGTGATGGTAGTGAAAACTAAAGCATTCTTAGAAGATTTAAGAGCAAAATCAGCTGAAGAATTAAATATCGAATTGGTGAATGCGAAAAAAGAACTTTTCAACTTAAGATTCCAAAACGCTACCAACCAATTAGATAATACAGCAAGAATTAAAGATGTTAGAAAAAACATTGCGCGTATTCAAACTATTATTACACAAAAACAAGCAGTGTAATAGAGAGGAGGAGAAATCGTGGCAGAAAGAAATTTACGTAAAACATTTGTAGGTAACGTAGTTAGCAACAAAATGGACAAAACTATTACTGTTGCCGTAGTTAATAATGTAAAACATCCTCTTTACGGAAAAATCATCAAAAAAACATACAAACTTCATGCACATGATGAAAACAATGAATGTGAAATCGGTGACCGTGTAAGAGTAATGGAAACAAGACCATTATCCAAGTCAAAGCGTTTTAGACTTGTTGAAATCGTAGAAAAAGTAAAATAAGTTTAGTAATCTTGAAAGGAGGGCACTTCTCATGATCCAACAAGAAAGTAGATTAAGAGTAGCAGACAATACAGGAGCTAAGGAAATTCTTTGTATCCGCGTATTAGGTGGCTCTACAAGAAGATATGCAGGTGTTGGCGATATTATTGTTGCTACAGTTAAAGATGCAACACCAGGTGGCGTTGTTAAAAAAGGTGATGTTGTTAAGGCTGTAGTAGTACGTACTGTAAAAGAAATCAGAAGACCAGATGGATCTTACATTAGATTTGATGAAAACGCTGCTGTTATCATCAAAGAAGATAAAAACCCAAGAGGAACTCGTATCTTTGGACCAGTTGCGAGAGAATTAAGAGATAAGAAATTTACAAAAATCTTATCACTTGCTCCAGAAGTTCTATAAGGAGGTGTAAGACATGAAAACTAAGTTAAAAAAAGGCGATAGAGTAATCGTTATTGCTGGTAAAGATAAAGGTAAAGAAGGCAATATCACTTTCATCGATCGTAAAAATGGACGTGTATTAGTTGACGGTGTTAACCAAGGTTTCAAACATCAAAAACCTAACGCAATGGGTCAAGGTGGACGTATTGAAAAAGAATTCCCAATTCACATTTCAAACGTTATGTACTCTTTAAACGGAGCTCCAGCTCGTTTAGGCGTAGAAATCAAAGATGACAAAAAAGTTCGTGTAGCAATTACTAAAAACGGTCGTTCTGTAATTGACTAATTGGCGAAAGGAGGACGTTAAACTATGAGTAGATTAAAAGATATGTACAATGAACAAATCATCGATGCAATGGTAGAAAAGTTTGGATACAAAAACAAACTTCAAGCTCCAAAAATCGAAAAAATCGTAATCAACATGGGTGTTGGTGAAGCGAAAGACAATGCTAAAGTATTAGAAAATGCTATTGGCGATATGGAAAAAATTTCTGGTCAAAAAGCTGTTACTACAAGAGCTAAAAAATCAGTTGCTGCTTTCAAACTTCGTGAAGGTATGCCAATCGGATGTAAAGTAACTCTTCGTGGCGAAAAAATGTATGAATTCCTTGATCGTTTAGTTAACTTAGCACTTCCACGTGTACGTGACTTCCGTGGTGTTAGTGCTACAGCTTTCGATGGTCGTGGTAACTATTCATTAGGTATTAAAGAACAAATTATTTTCCCAGAAATCGAGTATGATAAAATCGATAAAGTTCGTGGTATGGACGTTATTATTGTTACAACAGCTGAAACAGATGAAGAATCTCGTGAACTGTTAAGACAATTCGGAATGCCATTCCAAAAATAAGGAGGGTATCACATGGCAAAAACATCTATGAAAGTTAAGCAAGCTAGACCTGCTAAATTTTCAACTCAAGAATACAGCAGATGTCGCATTTGTGGACGTCCACATGCGTACATTAGAAAATATGGTATTTGTCGTATTTGCTTTAGAGAATTAGCATATAAAGGTCAAATTCCAGGCGTTAAAAAAGCAAGCTGGTAATACCAGAAAGGAGGTAACGAATTATGATGATGAGCGATCCAATTGCAGATATGTTAACAAGAATCAGAAACGCTAACGTGGCTAAACACGATACAGTAGAAGTTCCATCTTCTAAAATGAAAAAAGCGATTGCTGAGATCTTATTAAATGAAGGATACATCAAAGCTTATGATGTAACAGCTGATGGTGTTAAAGAAACTATCCGTATAACTCTTAAATACGGTAAAGATAAAAACGAAAAAGTTATTTCAGGGATCAAAAGAATCTCTAAACCAGGTCTTCGTGTATACGCTGACTCAGAAAACTTACCAAAAGTTTTAGGTGGACTTGGTACAGCAATTATTTCAACTAACAAAGGTGTTATAGCTGATAAAGAAGCTAGAAAACTTAATGTTGGTGGAGAAGTTATAGCATTTATTTGGTAATAAACAGCAAAAGTTTAAGGAGGTGCGAGCATGTCACGTATTGGTAGATTACCAGTTGTGATTCCAGCAGGCGTAACTATTACAGTTAGCGAAGCTAACGTTGTAGAAGTTAAAGGTCCTAAAGGAACATTAACAAAATCATTTGACAGTGCAATGAACATTGCGATCGAAGAAAATCAAGTGGTTGTTACTAGACCAAATGATTTAAAAAGAAATAAAGCTCTTCATGGTTTAACTAGAACACTTATTGCTAACATGATCGAAGGTGTATCTAATGGTTACACTAAAGTGTTAGAAATTAATGGTGTTGGTTACAGAGCACAAAAACAAGGAACAAAATTAATTCTTTCATTAGGATACTCTCACCCAGTAGAAATGGAAGATCCAGAAGGTATCACAACAACAATGGAAGGTAATAACAAAATCACTGTTGCTGGGATCAATAAAGAACAAGTTGGCCAATTTGCTGCTGATATCCGTTCAAAACGTCCACCAGAGCCATACAAAGGTAAAGGTATTAAGTACGTTGATGAAGTAATCAGACGTAAAGTAGGTAAAACAGGTAAAAAATAATCGCAAAGGGGTGAATTAAATGATCAGTAAACAATCACGTAGTAAAGTTCGTGTTCAAAAACATAGAAGACTTCGTAACAAGATCGAAGGTACAGCTCAAAGACCTAGACTTGCCGTATTCAGAAGTGAAAAACACATCTACGCTCAAATTATTGATGATGTAAAAGCTGTAACATTAGTATCAGCTTCTACAGTTGAAAAAGATCTTAACATTAAAGTTGGATCAAATGTTGAAGCAGCAGCAGCTGTTGGTACAGCAATTGCTAAAAAAGCACTTGCTAACGGTATTGAAGAAGTAGTATTTGACCGTGGTGGTTTCTTATACCATGGTAGAGTAAAAGCATTAGCTGACGCAGCTCGTGAAGCTGGGTTACAATTCTAGTAAAGGAGGGAACACAGATGGCTAAAAGACTTAATATTAATCCAAATGCTTTGGAATTAAAAGAAAAAGTTGTTACTATTAAACGTGTAACAAAAGTAGTTAAAGGTGGTCGTACATTCCGTTTCTCTGCTTTAGTAGTAGTAGGAGATGGAAACGGACACGTTGGTGTAGGTTTAGGTAAAGCTATGGAAATTCCAGATGCAATCAGAAAAGGAATTGAAGATGCTAAGAAAAACCTTATCTTTATTGAAAGAAATGATGCTGATAGTATCTACCATGAATTCGTAGGTACATTCGGTAGTGCACACGTTCTTCTTAAACCAGCTAAAGAAGGTACTGGAGTTATCGCAGGTGGTCCAGCTCGTGCTGTACTTGAACTTGCAGGTATCCGTAACATCAGAACTAAATCTTTAGGTTCAAACAACAAGAAAAACGTAGTTCACGCTACAATCGAAGGTCTTGCAGGACTTAAAACTCCAGCAGAAGTTGCAAAACTTCGTGGAAAAACTGTAGAAGAGCTTCTAGGATAGGAGGAATAGTCAGTGGCTAATTTAAAAGTAACTTTAGTAAAATCCACAATCGGGGCAATTCCAAAGCATAAAAAAACTATCGAAGCGCTCGGATTAAGAAAAATGAATAGTACAAACATCCACCAAGATAACGATGCTATCCGTGGTATGATTGCACAAGTAAGACACTTAGTAAAAGTTGAAGAAATCAACGAATAATTACTGATTTAGCAAAGGAGGTGCAAAGAATGAATTTAAGCTCATTAAGACCAGCAGAAGGTTCAAAAAAAGACTCTTTCCGTACAGGTAGAGGACATGGTTCAGGTAACGGTAAAACAGCCGGTAAAGGACATAAAGGACAAAAAGCAAGAAGCGGTGGCGGAGTTAGACCAGGATTTGAAGGGGGTCAAATGCCTCTTTACAGACGTTTACCAAAACGTGGTTTCACATGCCGTAACAGCAAAGATATCGTAGCAATCAACGTAGATATGCTTAACCGTTTCGAAGATGGTGCGGTTGTAACAATCGACGCTATGGTTCAAGCAGGTATCGTAAAAAATACTAGAGATGGTATTAAGATCCTTGCTAAAGGTGACCTTACTAAAAAACTTACAGTACAAGCTAACGCGTTTAGTGCTGGTGCTGTAGAAAAAATTGAAGCTGTGGGTGGAAAAGCAGAGGTGATGTAGGTGTTTAAAACTCTTAAAAATGCATGGAGAGTACCAGAACTGCGAAAAAAGATAATTTTTACCCTATGGATGTTTGCCTTAGTTAGACTTGGAGCTCATGTTCCAGTCCCAGGCATTGATCCAATTGCTGTTGAACAAGTATTAGGTCAAAACTCTAACGGTATGTTAGGGCTTATGAATGCTATTACAGGAGGAGCCTTTAGCCAAATGGCACTCTTTGCCTTTGGTGTAGGACCTTACATTACAGCATCTATTATTATTCAACTTTTAACTATCGCTATTACTAGATTAGAAGAGCTATCAAAAGAAGGCGAAGACGGTCGTAAAAAGATCAACAAGTATACTAGATATGTAACATTAGTTCTTGCTATCATGCAAGCTGGTGGAACAACTTATATGTTATATCAATCCAATGTTTTGGTTGAGAAAAACTTACTAGTATTTGCTCTTGCATTCATTTCATTTATTGCTGGTTCTATGTTAGTAATGTGGATAGGAGAGCAAATTACAGAAAAGGGTATCGGAAACGGTATTTCCCTAATTATCTTTATTAACATCGTTTCTAGACTTCCACAAGGAGCTATAAGCCTACTAGCATATGATAATTATGTTAAAGTTGCTATTCTAGTTTTATTATTTGTAATTATGATTGGATTCACAGTGCTTATGTCACTAGGTGAAAGAAGAATCTCTGTACAATATGCAAAACGTGTAGCAGGTAGAAAAGTATATGGTGGTCAATCACAAAATATACCTATCAAAGTAAACCTTGCAGGTGTACTTCCTGTTATCTTTGCAATGTCACTTATTCAATTCCCTGAGACAATAACAAATTTATTTGTTAAAACACCAAGTGAATTTTGGCAAACAGCAATACAGTGGCTCAGATGGTCTCATCCATTTGGTGCAGTACTCTATGTAGTATTAATCTTTGCATTTGCTTTCTTCTATTCTACAATTGCATTTAATCCAGTAGAAATAGCAGCAAACCTTAAAAAAGGTGGCGGTTTTATTCCTGGTATTCGTCCAGGTAAACCAACATCAGACTACCTTTCAAAGACAGCAACACACATTACTTTAATGGGAGCTATCTTCCTTGCGATATTAGCACTTTCACCATTAGTATTTAGTGCAGTATTTAAAATGTCTGTACAATTCGGTGGAACTTCACTTCTTATCGTAGTAGGTGTTGCACTTGAAACAGTTAAGCAATTAGAATCACAAATGCTAATGCGCCATTATAAAGGATTTCTATAAGAATTAAAATTGGGGGTTGCCGTAATGAGATTAATATTATTAGGTGCACCTGGAGCAGGTAAAGGCACACAAGCAGAAATGCTTATGAAACTATACAATATTCCAACGATCTCAACAGGAAATATTTTTAGAGAGCATATCTCAAAGAATACTGAGTTAGGTCAAGAAGCTAAAAAGTACATGGATGAAGGTAAGTTGGTACCTGATGAGCTCGTATTAGAACTTGTCAAAGATCGTATAGTTCAAAAAGATTGTGAAAATGGCATGATCTTGGATGGTTTTCCAAGAACTATACCACAAGCAAAGGCATTGGATGCAATGCTAGAAGAAATCGGTAAACCAATTGACTCTGTACTCGATGTAGAAGTACCAGACGAAGTTATTATCGAACGTATGGCTGGTAGAACTGTTTGTCCTAGCTGCGGCGCTTCATATCATAAACTATTCAAAGTAGAAACAGTACTAGGTATTTGTAATGAATGTTCTACTCATCTGATTCAAAGAGAAGATGATAAAGAAGAGACAGTTAAGAAAAGATTAGAAGTTTATCATGCACAAACTAAACCTCTTATCGATCACTATCAACAACAAGATAAAGTACTTGTTATTGATGGAGTAGGAACTGTAGATGAAGTGCGTGCAAGGGTAAAGAAAGCATTAGGAGTGAACTAAAATGCCAATTCCCATTAAATCCGACGATGAAATTAAGTTAATGCAAGAATCAGCTCAGATACTTATTGAGGCACATGAATTGGTGGCTAAGCATATTAGACCAGGTGTAACGACAAAAGAATTAGACCAGGTAGCTTATAAGTTTATTACAAGTAAGCATGCTATACCTTCCTTTAAAGGATACTGTGGCTACCCAGCCTCAGCGTGTATATCTATTAATGAAGAAGTTGTACATGGTATTCCAGGGCCAAGAAAACTCAAACAAGGTGACATAGTAAGTGTCGACCTTGGGGTATACTATAAAGGGTATCATTCTGATGCCGCAAGAACTTATCCAGTCGGAGATGTATCACCTGATGTTTTGAAACTAATTGAAGTTACAAAGCAGTGTTTCTTTGAAGGACTAAAATACGCAAAAGCTGGCAATCATTTAGGACAGATATCTAAAGCTATTCAAGACTATGCTGAGTCCTTTGGATACGGTGTAGTAAGAGACTTGGTTGGCCATGGTATTGGTGAAGAGTTACATGAAGATCCTCAAGTGCCTAACTATAAGGCACCAGGTCGTGGTGTAAAGCTTGAAAAAGGCATGGCACTTGCTATTGAGCCTATGATTAACATGGGAACATACCAAGTACAATGCTTAGATGATGACTGGACTTTTGTAACTAGAGATGGATTACCATCAGCTCACTATGAGAATACTATTGTAATTACAGATGATGAACCACTTATTTTGACACTCAGATCAGAAGACGAGGGTGACAAATAATGAGAGACTTTGAAGTAGGTCAAGTGGTATTTTCAAAATGTGGCAGAGATAAAGGTCATGCATTTATAGTTATTAGTTTAGAAGAAGAATATGCTTACCTTGCAGATGGAGATCTAAGAAAATTAGCATCTCCAAAGCGTAAAAAGTATAAACATATTCAAGGGACTCTTGAAGTGATTCAAGATCTCAAACAAAATATAATCGAAGAAAACGTATCAGATGCTCATATCCGCAAAGGTATTAAAGCTTATCTGGTAAAGACTTCTATATAGAGGAGGTTTGTAACTTGGCAAAAGGTGATGTTTTTGAAGTAGAGGGAACAGTGATAGAAAAGTTACCAAATGCGATGTTCCAAGTTGAGATTGAAGGCGGTCACAAAGTACTTGCTCATATCTCTGGAAAACTTCGTATGAATTTTATCCGTGTATTACCGGGTGATAAAGTAACTGTGGAACTTTCTCCATATGATTTAACCAAGGGACGAATTATTTGGCGTTCTAAATAAATGGTAAACGGAAAGGAGAGCAGAAAATGAAAGTACGCCCATCTGTTAAAAAGATATGTGAAAAATGTAAAGTAATCAAAAGAAAAGGCCGTGTTTGCGTTATCTGTGAAAATCCAAAACACAAACAAAGACAAGGTTAATGCTTTACGAAATGCATTGATTTATGTCGCAAGTTAATATATAATATTACCTTGTGAGTTAACTTTAAGCGGCTGCGGCATTCATGGTAAATGCTGTATTATATATATATCAATCAATAGGAGGTGCAAATCTATATGGCACGTATTGCAGGTGTAGACTTACCAAAAAATAAGCGTGTTGAAGTTGGTCTTACTTATATCTATGGTATAGGTCGTCCAAGTTCTCGTAGAATCCTTACAGAAGCTGGTATCAATTTCGATACAAGAATTAAGGATTTAACTGATGAAGAAGTAAATAAACTTCGTGACATCATTGATAAAACTCAAATGGTTGAAGGTGACCTTCGTCGTGAAATCGCTCTTAACATTAAACGATTAATGGAAATCGGATGCTATAGAGGAATTCGTCATAGACGTGGCCTTCCAGTAAGAGGACAAAAAACTAAAACGAATGCTCGTACACGTAAAGGTCCTAAGAAAACAGTAGCTAACAAGAAAAAATAGTTAAATAAAGGAGGTTAAGGTCTCATGGCAGCAGCAAAAAAAGCGGCAAAAAAGGGAACAACTCGTAGACGTCGTGACAGAAAACATGTAGAACGCGGTATGGCTCATATCCAATCTACTTTTAATAATACAATGGTTACATTAACTGATACAAACGGCAACGCTCTTTCATGGGCAAGTGCTGGTGGCCTTGGTTTCAGAGGTTCTAGAAAATCAACTCCATACGCAGCTCAAATGGCGGCTGAAACAGCAGCTAAAGCAGCAATGGAACACGGTTTAAAATCAGTTGAAGTAATGGTAAAAGGTCCAGGATCCGGTAGAGAAGCAGCTATTCGTGCGCTTCAAGCAGCTGGTTTAGAAGTAACATTAATTAAAGATGTAACTCCTGTACCACATAATGGATGTCGTCCACCAAAACGTAGAAGAGTGTAATAGGAGGTGTAAATAGAAATGGCTAGATATATTGGAGCTAAATGTAAACAATGTCGTCGTGAAGGTAAAAAATTATTCCTTAAAGGCGAAAGATGCTACACAGCAGCTTGTGCTATTGAGAGAAGACCATATGCACCAGGTCAACATGGTCAACAAAAAACAAAATTATCTGAGTACGGCGTACAATTACGTGAAAAACAAAAAGCTAAAAGAATCTATGGTGTTCTTGAAGGTCAATTCAGAACATACTTTGAAAAATCAGATGCACAACCAGGCATCACAGGTGAAAACTTACTTCGTAATCTTGAACTTCGTTTAGACAACGTAGCTTACCGCTTAGGTCTTGGACGTTCTCGTACAGAAGCTAGACAAGTTGTTCGTCATAACCTTGTTACAGTTAACGGTAAAAGAGTTAACATTCCATCATACCAAGTTAAAATTGGTGATGTAATTGAAGTTAAAGAAGATGCAAAAAGCTTCGAACGCTTCAAACAAATTACTGAAGTAACAGGTTCTCGTATTGTACCAGAATGGTTAGAAGCTGATATCGAAGCTCTTAAAGGTACTGTTAAAGCAGTTCCAGCAAGAGATCAAATCGATACAGATATCCAAGAAACACTTATCGTTGAGCTTTACTCTAAGTAATAGTTCGTCACCCTCGAAAGACTATTTTAATATTAAAGGAGGGTTTATCGGGTGTTGGAATTTGAAAAACCACAAATTGAAATTAAAGAAATGTCACCTGACGGTAGATACGGCTGTTTCGTTGTAGAACCACTAGAAAGAGGATACGGGACAACTCTCGGAAATGGATTACGTAGAATCCTTTCTTCTTCTCTTCCAGGTTCTGCAGTAAGCAGCGTAAAAATCGAAGGTGTACTACATGAATTTAGTAGTATTCCAGGTGTTAAAGAAGATGTCCTTGAAATCATATTAAATATCAAAGGTCTTGCGATCAAAGATATTAGTGATAATATGGAGCCAAAAGTAATTTACATTGAGGCTACAGGTGAAGGTGTAGTAACTGCTGGGGATATTAAATGTCCTGCAGAAATCGAAATCCTTAACCCAGAACATCATATTGCTACATTAAGTGGCGATGCAAACAGTCGTTTATACATTGAACTCACTGTAACTCGTGGACGTGGGTACATTGGTACAAACAAACTTAAAAAGACTGATTTACCAATTGGTGTTATCCCTGTAGATGCAAGTTACACACCAGTAGAACGTATCAACTTTACTGTTGAAGATACTCGTGTTGGTCAACAAACTGACTATGATAAACTTACATTACAAGTATGGACTAATGGTACTTTAAAACCAGATGAAGCAGTTAGTTTAGCTGCTAAAGTATTAAGTGAACATTTAAATCTTTTCATAGACTTAAGTGAAAATGCACGTAATGCTGAAATCATGGTTACTAAAGAAGACGATTCTAAAGAAAAAACTCTTGAGATGACTATCGAAGAGCTTGATCTTTCAGTTCGTTCATTCAACTGTTTAAAACGTGCAGGTATCAACACTGTTGAAGACCTTACAAACAAAACAGAAGATGAAATGATGAAAGTTCGTAATTTAGGACGCAAATCACTTGAAGAAGTGTTCCAAAAACTTGAAGAGCTTGGATTTGCTTTAAAACCAAGCGAAGATTAGTGACAAACTAAAGGAGGTTACGGCATGGCTCAAAGAAAACTTGGTCGTGATGCAGCTGGACGTAAAGCATTACTTCGTAATCAAGTAACAAATCTCTTATACCATGGTAAGATTAAAACTACTACAGCAAAAGCTAAAGAGATTCGTAAGATTGCAGAAGGCTTAATCGCTATGGCTGTTCGTGAAAAAGACAACTATGAAGAAGTAAAAGTTACTGCAAAAGTGCCTAAAAAAGACGTTAACGGTAAACGTGTTAAAGAAGTCGTAGACGGTAAAAAAGTAACAGTATTTGAAGAAGTAGAAAAAACAATCAAAAAAGATAGCTCTACTCGTTTACATGCGAGAAGACAAATGTTAAAGGTATTATATCCTGTAACAGAAGTTAATGTAAACAAAAGAAGACAAGCTAAAACTGTTGATTTAACAGATAAATTATTCAGCGAAATCGCTCCAAAATACGCAGATCGTAATGGTGGTTACACAAGAATCATCAAAATCGGACCACGTAAAGGTGACGGTGCTGAAGAAGTTATCATTGAATTAGTTTAATGTCCAGGGATTAAGAATTTGCTCTTAATCCCTTTTCTGTATACTTTTTTATAATTTGCTATTTACATTAGTAGGTTATCACGTTATTTTATTAACTATAACCTATTTATTTAAGCAGCAAAATTATACAATAGGACTATATAGTAACTTTATATATTGGGTATCACTCCATGAAAGAAAGAGTGAATAGAAAAGAGGAAAGAGCATGACAGAGATTGTAAAAGCGAAAGACTTAACATACGAATATTATATCCACGATGAACAAGGTGAGATTCAGGATAAAATCGTTGCTTTAGATCATATCAATGCGACAATTAATGAAGGTGAATTTGTAGCAGTACTTGGTCATAATGGCTCAGGTAAGTCTACATTTGCCAAACATCTTAATGGTATTCTGTCACCAAAGTCAGGTGTATTATGGGTTAATGGAATCGATTTAAGTAATGGTGAGCATATTTGGGAAGTACGTAAAGATGTAGGCATGGTATTCCAAAATCCTGATAATCAAATTGTTGCAACTATTGTAGAGGAAGATGTGGCATTTGGTCCAGAGAACTTGGGGATAGAATCAAGTGAAATAAGAAAACGTGTGGATGAAGCTTTACATACAGTAGAGATGGATGACTATAAGCGTGTTTCACCAAATCAATTATCAGGTGGGCAGAAGCAACGTATTGCTATTGCAGGGGTTATCGCTATGGAGCCGAAGTGTATCATTTTTGATGAAGCTACAGCAATGCTAGACCCAATTGGACGTAAACAAGTCATGGAGACTATGGTAAAGCTAAATAAGGAACAAGGGATTACGATTATTCATATTACTCATTACATGCAGGAAGCTATTTTAGCAGATCGTATTTTAGTAATAGATGGTGGGAAGGTCATCTTATCAGGTACCCCTAAGGAAGTATTTAAGAACGTAGAACAGATAAGAGCAATTGGTTTAGATGTACCAGATTCAACCTACCTTATTTACTTGTTAAGACAGAAGGGATACAACTTAGATCCTACTATGTTAAGTACTGAGGAGGTTGTAGAAGCAATATGGCAATTAAGATAAAAAATTTAACACATAAGTATAATGAAGGAACACCTTTTGAAAAGGTAGCCCTTAAAAATATTAATATTCATATTAAAGATGGTACATTTTTAGGCATTATTGGTCATACAGGTTCAGGAAAGAGTACATTAATACAAATGTTTAATGGGCTTCTTAAGCCTACAGAAGGTCAGGTATTTGTAAAAGGTATAGACATACATGCTCAAAATACAAATAAAAAGCAAATTAGGCAGTCTGTAGGTCTGGTATTCCAGTATCCTGAATATCAACTATTTGAGATGACAGTATATGATGATGTAGCTTATGGACCTAAAAATTTAGGATTAGAGGGAGATGCACTTAAAGAACGTATTGAACAATCTTTAAGAGCAGTAGGCCTTAAGGAAGAACTATGGCAAAAGTCACCTTTTGAATTATCAGGTGGACAAAAACGCCGTGTTGCTATTGCAGGTGTACTCGCTATGAATCCAGATATTTTAATTCTAGATGAGCCAACAGCAGGCTTAGACCCAAAAGGGAGAGAAGAGCTTTTTGGACAACTTAAGAAGATGCATGAAGAAAGTCATTTAACCATTGTACTTATTTCACATAGTATGGAAGATGTAGCAAGATATGCAGAAGAACTTGTTGTACTTTACCGAGGGGAAGTTGCTTTTAAAGGTGAGACGAGAGAAATCTTTAAACATAGAAGAGACCTTGAACGTATTGGCCTTGGTGTGCCACAAGTAAGGCATATTATGGATGAACTTAAGGAAAAAGGTATGGATATAGATAGTGATGTACTTACTGTAGAAGAAGCAGCTGATAAGTTAGTACAGTACTTAGAAAGAGGGGGAAAGTAGATGATTAGAGATATTACCATAGGACAATACTACCCAGTAGACTCTAAGATTCATCGCTTAGACCCTAGGACAAAGATTTTATTAACTTTTGCCTATATTATTGCACTTTTTTTAGTAGATACCGTATGGGGATATCTAGGAGTAATGCTTTCATTAGCTTTAGCTATTAAGATAAGTAAAGTCCCACTTAAATATATGCTAAAAGGTTTAAAGAGTATTGTTTTTATCCTACTCTTTACAGTAGTACTTAATATCTTCTTTACACCTGGAGAACATATTATTTTGGAGTGGGGTTTCCTAAAAATCACATGGGAAGGCATACTTTTTGCCGTTGAAATGGGAACAAGATTAATACTTTTAATCGTTGGTAGTTCATTACTTACTTTAACTACTTCTCCAATTCAGCTTACCGATGGTATAGAGAGTCTGCTTATGCCATTTACAAAGATTCATGTACCAGCTCATGAAATTGCTATGATGATGAGTATATCACTTAGATTTATTCCAATTCTTTTAGAAGAGACAGATAAGATTATGAAGGCTCAAACAGCACGTGGAGCAGACTTTGAAACAGGTAATATTATGCAGCGTGCCAAAGCTATGATTCCAATTATGGTACCATTGTTTATTTCTGCGTTTAGAAGAGCAGAGGAATTAGCCATGGCAATGGAAGCAAGATGTTATCAAGGTGGTAAAGGACGTACACGTATGAATAAGCTACAATATAGTGGACGAGATTATATTGCCTTTGGTTGTGGTGTAGCTTATATTGTTATGTGTATCATTTTATAATTGAAGCGTATTTAGCAGGATTAGAAGATTTAAGTTGATCATCTATAGAGTATTAATCTTATAATGTTATTTATAGGTGATGAAGTATTATAGATGCGAGTTATTTAACAATATATTTGTTATAAGATAATTTATGAAGCGAATTAAGAGAATAGAGTCTACGTTAGGTTGATAACGTAGGCTCTTATTAATGAAAAGATATGTAGTAATACTTTTAATAGGAAGAAAGTCGTACTAATATATAAAGTAAGAGCTTGATAAATTATTTTACATAGAGAAGATAAATAGAGAAATGAGGAGGATCTATGAGGAGAGTACAGCTCATAGTAGCTTATGATGGAACTAATTTTCATGGTTTTGCTAAACAAAATCATGCAGCAACAATTCAAGGAACAATTGAAAAGGCATTATATGAATTAACAAAAGAAAAGATTGATTTAGTAGGATCAGGACGTACAGATGCAGGGGTACATGCAAAAGGACAATGTTGTATTATTGATACCAACACTACTATTCCAACTAAGAATTTAGTAAAGGCCTTGAATGGACGTTTGCCTAAGAGTATTGTAATTAAAGATGCTATGGATGTAAAAGAAGATTTTCATCCACGCTTTATGGCAAAGCGAAAGACATATCGCTATCAAATTTTAACCAGTTCAGTAAATGATCCATTTGTAGGACCATTTAGCTATTTTTATCCTTATCCATTAGATATTGAAAGAATGCAAAAAGCAGCTAAGTATATAGAAGGTGAGCATGACTTTAAAGGTTTTTGTGCATCAGGAAGTTCAGTAAAAGGTACAGTGCGTACGGTATATAGTATAGAAGTTAGAAAGGTAGATGACCTTATACAGATAGATATATGTGGTAATGGCTTCTTATATAATATGGTGCGTATTATAGCAGGTACACTTATCGAGGTGGGCAGAGGAAAGAAGGCCCCTAGATGTATAGCTGAAATGATAGAGAAAAAAGATCGTACATTAGGAGGTCCTACTGCACCACCAGAGGGTCTTACTCTTCTAGAAGTATATTATGATGATGCATTACGTTATGAATAGTATGGAGATATGTAGAAAAATATTATTTAGACTGGAATAACCTTTTCCCTTATTCTATAAAGTATTAAATTATCATAACGTGTAACTACATGAATAGATATGTATTTCTAAGTTTATATAAGACATAAAAAGTAATAATAAGTATAAAATTATACGTTTTAAATGCATAATAATAGTTTAATTTAGACTTATAAATACAAATTCCACAGAGTATGTAGTAAAACTAGAAAAATGTGGATAACTACTCAAAAAAAATGGATAAAATGTGCATAAATAAATGAAGTGTAGTATCTTGACAGGCTATGTGACCTATACTATAATGTAATTTGTGTTAATAAGCCCACTTATAAAATCCAAATAGCCCCGGATTTTATATTAAATAGACGGTTTAACTAGCGAAGACTAGAATCCGAAGGAGGGAATTATATGAGAACAACATACATGGCAAATGCTCAAAATGTTGAAAGAAATTGGTATGTTATTGATGCTGAAGGTCAAACAGTAGGTAGACTTGCAAGCCAAATCGCGGCAGTATTAAGAGGTAAAAACAAACCTACTTATACTCCACACGTAGATTGCGGTGATCACGTTATCGTAATCAATGCAGAAAAAGTAGTATTCACAGGTAAAAAACTTGACCAAAAATTATACAGAAGACACTCTGGATACGCTGGTGGTTTAAAAGAGACTAAAGCACGCGATATGCTTAACACTCATCCAGAACGCGTTATTATGTACGCTGTAAAAGGTATGCTTCCTAAAAACTCTTTAGGTAGACAAATGCTTACAAAATTACGTGTATACGCTGGAACAGAGCACAATCATGAAGCTCAACAACCAGTAGAACTTAAATTCAACTAATAGTATCGAGAGGAGGAAATACAAATGGCAGCAGTTAGATATTATGGAACAGGTAGACGTAAAAGCTCTGTAGCTAGAGTATACCTTGTACCAGGAACAGGTAAAATCACAATCAATAAAAGAGATATCGAAGAATACTTCGGTCTTGAAACATTAAAAGTTATCACTCGTCAACCTTTAGTACTTACAGAAACATTAACTAAATTTGATGTTAGAGTAAACGTTCACGGTGGTGGTACAACAGGACAAGCAGGTGCTATCCGTCATGGTATTAGCCGTGCTCTTCTTCAAGCTGATGGAGAATTCCGTCCAGCTCTTAAAAAAGCAGGTTTCTTAACAAGGGATCCAAGAATGAAAGAAAGAAAAAAATACGGTCTCAAAGCTGCGAGACGTGCACCACAATTCTCAAAAAGATAATTTTACGTGCACACGTATTCAAGAACTCCAAAGAGTTATACTCTTTGGAGTTCTTTTTTTGTGCGTGCATAGAAAAGCTAAAACTGCAAATTATCTTATATAGAAAGCACATCTTGAAAGCTTATAGATAGGGATAAGCCCTTAACTAGAGCTGATTAATGATAATGAGGAGGCAGCACTTTTATGCAGGGCAGAGGAAAATTATTTAAAAAGATTAGGGAGTATGAAGCTTCTATGCTTTCTATAAAAGATTATCTTACAAAAGAGTTTGAGCTCAAGGATAATGAAGTACTTGTAGATATCAACTTATATGAAGGTCTTACAGTAATCGATCCTTTATCATGGGGCAAGCAAAGTGAGTTGAATGGAGAGATTTATGAGTATATTGACAATAAAACATATATCATTCCTGTAAAATATTCTATTACTTTATGTTTTCATCATGATGGGATTAGTGAAGAGGAGCAGAATAAGATTAGAGAATTGATAGAAGAACATTATATGCTTGTTTTACATGATAAGAAGGTAGACTTAGGTATTAATGCAATAAAGGTACTAGGGCTTGGGATTGTAGGTGCACTTTTGTTAAGTATGTATTTTGTTTTACAGGTAACAAGTATACAGCAGCTTTTCATGGAATTTTTAAGTATAGCAGGTACCTTTGCATTATGGGAAGCAGTGGATTTCTATTTATTAGAAAGAAGGGAAATACAGCAAGAGAGGTTAAATGCTGGGCAGATTGTATTAAGTCATGTTATTTTCTCACAAAAGAACCAAGAGGAAGGATAATAATCTTTGAGATGAGTTGACAAAAAGAAGCTTTCTCCTTATACTTACTTATGATAATTACTAATAGTAACTAATTTGGAAAACGATAAGGAACATATTAATTTTAAATTAGGATAGAGGGTTATGGAGGAGGCATAGAATATGAACACAGAAAAAATAAAGGAGCTTTTAAACAGTTGTTTTACTGCCAAAAAGATTACAGAAACAATGGAGGAGCTACCAAAAGGATTTAAGCCAAGGCATATACATGTCATTGATAGTATTTATACTATTGGAGAGCGAAAAGAAGATGTACGTATTAGTGATGTAAGTAAGGAACTTCATATTACGACACCTAGTGTAACAAAGTTAATCAATGAGTTAGAGGCCATGGAGGCAGTCGAAAAATATACATGGAGTGAAGATAAACGTGTGACTTTAGTACGTCTAACCAAACTTGGGCAGTGCTATCAAAAACATTATGTCTTAGAGTACCATGAAGCGTGGGCAAAGGGACTAAGTGACATTACAGATGAAGAAGTGGATCTTGTTGTAAGTGTCATCGAAAAATTGCAGCAAGCTATGCCAAAGCAAGGAGGGGAGCATGAGTAGTCATTCAGATTTTTCAACAGGTAAAATTTCTACAATGATTCTTAAGTTTTCTATTCCAGCTGCCGTATCTTTGTTGATTACAGCAATCTACAATATAGTAGATCGAATGTTTATTGGTAACGTTAATGGAAGTACAGCATTAGCTGCATTATCTATTTGTTTTCCACTTTCTTTTATGATGATTGCATTTGGGTTAATGTGTAGTGCAGGAGGTTCAACACTCTTTACATTACTAAGAGGCAAAGGGGATGAAGTAGGAGCAAATCGTGCATTTAGTTCAGCTTTTTTATTGACGATTCTATTTGAAGTAAGTCTATCTATTGTACTATTAGTTTTTGCCCCAACCTTTTTAAAGCTCTTTGGAGTTACAGAGACAACTTATGATTTGGCTCTACAATATTATAAGATTGTTAGTTTGGGATGTGTCTTCCAGGGCTTAACCTTTATATTATGTGATTTTGTACGTGTATCAGGTAAGCCTATTATGGGGATGTGGGTAACGACCTTAGGGGCTGTTACAAATATTATTTTAGATGCGATATTTGTTGCTGGATTAGGATGGGGTGTTCAAGGGGCTGCATGGGCAACTATAATTGGGCAAGTTGTATCGGTAGTATTTGGAGCTTGGATGATCTTCTCAGGAAGGACATTAGTAAAAATTAAGAGGGAAAGTTTTAAGATAGATTCTGCTATTTCAAAAGAACTTCTTAAATGTGGTTTTGCTTTTTGGATTGCTCAGATTGCTATGGGATTTATTGCTTTAGTTTATAATGGACAATTAGGTAAATATGGTGGAGACATTGCTATTAGTGTGTATGCTGTAATTTCAAGTATTATGACCTTTGTTATTATGCCTGCAAGTGGTATTAGTCAGGGGATTCAACCTTTAGTTGGATTTAACTATAGTACAGGGCACTATGATAGAGTTAAGAAAATCTTTCTTCAAGCAACAGCCTTCTCTATAGGGATAACCCTTATTATATGGAGCATGACTGAACTGTTCCCAGGTTTTATTATTAATATGTTTGGTGGTGGAAGTGAATTATTGGAGATAGGTATACCTGCTCTTAGAACTAACTTTATTATTGCACCAGTACTTGGATTTGTTATGCTAGCAACAACTTTCTTCCAATCTATAGGGAAGCCGAATGCTTCTTCTGTGATTACCTTAATAAGACAGGTTGTAGCGCTTATTCCCCTGATTTACTTATTACCTATAGTACTTGGAACAATAGGGATCTTCTATGCACAGCCTATAAGTGATCTACTTGCAACAGTGTTATCATGGGTATTAATACATAAGGAATTTAAGAAGTTAGTTTAGGATAAATGATAGAATCATTTGTATAGCTAGAGGTAATAGAATCATTTACAAAGCTAGCTATAAAGATAGAGTATAGAGATCATTTACAAAGCTAGCTATAAGGATAGATTATAGAGATTATTTAAAAAGTTATTCATAAGGATAAGCAAAAGAGGTCATTTGCAAAGTTAGAGCCATAAGGATAAGCAAAAGAGTTAATTTACAATGATAAGTGATAAGGATAGGCTGTAAAAAGAAGTAACTTATAGTGATAACTTATAAGGATAGAATAAAGAAGTAATTTGTAAAGATGAAGTATAAGAATAAGTAATAAAAATAGCTCATAAAGTATAGAAGCAAAAATGCCTTCAGTAGACTACTAAGAGTCACTGAAGGCATTTTTTTAAGCGCTAATATAGTCTACGACATCCATAAAAGTACAAAATATTTCTATATTTAGGCCCTACATCTATGACCGATGACTAGGTTAGAGTAGACCACCATCTAAAGTAAGAATCTGTCCGGTCATATAGCTTGCAGCATTGCTTACTAGGTAGAGACAAGTTTGGGCAACTTCATTGGCTTGTCCTGTACGACAAAGGGGTACTTCATCGATAAAGGCATTGCGATCATCTTCTGTAAAGTGAGCATTCATCTCGGTATCAATCCAGCCACAAGCAATGGCATTGACACGAATGTTAGAAGGCCCTAATTCTTTAGCCAGTGCCTTTGTAAAGCCATTAAGGGCACTTTTACTTGTACTGTAAGCTACTTCACAAGAAGCGCCAACATTACCCCAGATAGAAGAAATATTAATGATGCAGCCTTTATGACTTGCAATCATATGAGGCGTAGCTAGGTGGCAGCAGTTATAGGCTGAGTTTAAATTAGTCGTTATGACTTTTTGCCATAGATCAGGTGGTGTATCTGTAAAGAGTCCTACGTGACTGATACCTGCATTGTTAATAAGAATAGTTGGATAGCTTCCAAATACTTCATGGCAGTGGGCAAAAAGTTCTTCGGTAACTTGATAGTTAGAAATATCCCCTAAAAATGAAGTGACATTGTAGCCAGAAGAGGCTAACTCAGTATGGGTATCTATGAGGGCTTGCTGGTTAGAAGCACCGTTAAGTACAACTCGAGCACCGAGCTGAGCAAAATGGGTTGCTATGGCACGTCCAATACCACGGGATGAGCCTGTTACAAGAACAACTTCCTCTTTGTAGTTAGGTAGACTACAAGGACTTTGAATTTGATTAGATTCCATGGCTATTTATTCTCCTTTTAGGAAAGCAATTTCTTCCTTATATAAGTTGGTTTTCTTATCAAGCCAAGGTGTTTCTAAGATAAATGGTCTACCTTGTACTTTAGGATGATGCACAATACGATAGAGGGCGTCACGACCAATTTGATCTTTTCCTTTAGGGTTTTCTTCTGTAGCGCCTAAGTTAGCATGACGGTCTTTACGTGCACCACGTACATTAAGAGAACCGTTAATATGGAATACTTTGAGTTTATCCAGCCCGATAATACGGTCAAATTCTTCAATGACATGGTCAAAGTTTTCAATAATATCATAGCCGCTATCATGAAGGTGGCAAGTATCCACACAGACACCAACTTTATCAGAGTATTTCACACCATCTATGATCGCTTTAAGTTCTTCGAAGCAACGACCGATTTCACTCCCTTTACCAGCCATTGTTTCAAGGCAGATACAAGGTTTAGTATCTTCTGTAAGAACTTCATTTAATCCGGCAATAATACGTTCTGTGCCGTATTCTAGTGTTTCAGTAGTGAAAGAGCCTGGATGAAGGACTAAATAATCTGAGCCTAGAGCCGTTGTACGCTCGATTTCTAAAGCTAAGAACTCTTTAGCAAGTTGATACGTATCTTCTTTACAAGAGGCTAAATTAATAATATAGGGTGCATGGATGACGATATCTGAAAGTCCATAAGCCTCCATAAAGGCTTTTCCTTCTTTAATTTTTAACTTTTCTAGTGGGGAACGCTTTGTATTTTGAGGTGCACCAGTATAAATCATAAAAGTATTTGCACCGTAGGAATATGCTTCTTTTGCTGCACCTAAAAGGCCACCAGACATAGAAACATGAGAACCGATTTTTAACATAATAATCTCCTTTTTTCTAATCTAGTTTAAAATACACCAAATATTTACAATTGAGTATAACTATAGTATACTAATTATTAACATTTAAAGGTTCTAAAATACAAATTTTATTAAATTCGACCTGAACTTTAGAACTCTGTTTATAGTAGCATATAATAAGGAGAATTATAAGGGCATATTATGATTTTAAATCCTAGGGGGAAGTTATATGAAACAAGAGTATGAGGAAAAAGAGGACGAGCTAGAAGCAAACTTTAAAGAACAACTGACCGAAGAAAAAGTAATCAAAGAGAGAGTACTGAAAGAAGAATGGCTTAAAGAAGAAGTAATTCAACAGGAAGTACTGAAAGAAGAATGGCTCAAAGAAGAAGTAATCCAAGAGGAAGTATTAAAAGACGGATTGCTCAAAGAACAAGTAGAAAGTAGTGTAGAGGTTCACCAAGACTTGGCAGAAAGCAAACAGGCTAGCCAAGAAATACTAGAAAGTCAGAAAGTAAATCAAGGGGGATTAGAAGAGAAGCAGGCTAGTCTGAAGAGATTAAAAGGCGAGGACACTAATCAAGCAGTATTAAAAAATGAAAAAGTTAATCAAAGGTTATTAAGGGAAGAAAAGAGAAGTAGGCATAAAGGTAAAAGAAGTATTACTATGAAGGTATTTTTGTGTACGCTTATTGTTATTTTCCTTTCAGTAGGTTTAATAACAGGAGCAGGTATAGTGGCTTATAATAGCTTGGTATATGATGATGTAGAGGTAGTAAAAGTAGAAAGGAGACAAGAAGCCTCTAGTGAAGATGCATTAATAAATCAAGAAAAGCAAGTAGGTCAAAATGGGACAAGTGTAACCATGCCTTTAAAAGAAGAGAAAAAGCTAGATAAGACAGTTGCAATCTTTGGGACAGACGCCTCAGGTCGATTGACAGATGTAATCTTTTTAGCTCACTTTGATAGTAAGACGAAAGAAGTAAGTTTGATAGCTATACCAAGAGATACAAAGGTAGATTGGACGAAGGAGCAAATGAGTATTTTGCCTGAAAGACATAAGTGGGTGCGTTTTAGTAAGATTAATGAGATGACTAGCTGGGGTGGAATAGAGAATATTAGAGCGCTTACAATTACCACATTAGAATCCATGCTAGGTGTTCCTATTGATAATTATGTGATTGTCAATTTGGATGCATTTAGACAAATTGTAGATGCAATAGGTGGTGTGGAAATAGATGTACAACACTATATGGAGATGCGTGATCATAGCCAAGGGTTATCTATTAGCCTAACACCAGGTGTTCAAGTCTTAGATGGAAATAAAGCAGAACAATTTGTAAGGTTTAGAGGCTATCCCAATGGGGATTTAGGAAGAATAGAAGCACAGCAGAAGTTTTTAGAAGCTTTTGCTAAGAAGGTTCTTTCTTTTGACACTTTAACAAAACTGCCACAACTTGTAGAGATTGCTTTTGCTTCAGTTAAAACAGATATAAGTTTAATGGAACTTACGACCTACGTACCGTATGTGAAAGCCTTTAATATGGAGAATCTATCGTTCTATGTATTGCCAGGTGAGGCACGCTATGAGAATAATATTTCTTATTATTTTGCTAATCATGAAAAAGCCTTAGAGATGATTGATCAGATTTTTTATAAAAATATAGAGTAAAAGATAAAGGGATGTCAAATTTTTGATATCTCTTTTTTGTATTTTGTTCATAAATTGAGTTTATAATAAACAAAGATACAATTTCATTTTGTCAAAAATTGTGATATTATAATGCGTGATGTATAATATACATTAGATATGGTATAAAATGGATACATATTTAGCGAATAGACGTCATATAGGGAGTGAAATGGATGAGTACGAAGCGTACTAAGAAGAAAATGAATAAAAAGAAGAAGCTAATGAGAACGTTTTTGTTCTCCATGATGTGGACAGTATTGGTATGTGTAGTAGGTGCTACAACAGTAGTAGGATGCTATAACTATTTCTTTAAACATGATGGTGGTGAGAACAGCGCTCAAGCCGGTAGCAACAAGCCAAACAAAAAAGATGAAAAAGCACCAGACATTTATAAAAATGTAGCGGTATTTGGTGTCGATAAAGATGGTTATCGAACAGATGTTATTTTTGTAGTAAACTTTAATAGTGTAACAAACAAAGTTAAAGTCATCTCTTTACCTCGTGATACGAAAGTTAAATGGAGTGAAGAACAAAAACAAAGCTTACGTGATCTTGGTAAACGTACAGTATCTGTATCTAAGCTGAATGAAATGACAGCTTATGGTGGGATTGAGAATATTCGTTTGTTTACCATTAATGAAATTGAGAACATGTTAGGTATTACAGTGGATAACTATGTAATTGTTAATATCGATGCTTTTAATCAAATTGTAGATGCTATAGGCGGCGTTGATTTATATGTTCCACAAAATATGAAACATACAGATTACGCAGGGGATTTATTCATTGACCTTAAAGAAGGTTATCAACATTTAGATGGTGATAAAGCAGAACAATTTGTACGTTTTAGAAGCTATCCAAATGGTGACGTAGATCGTATTGCAGCACAACAAGTCTTTTTAGATGCTTTTGCTGATAAGGTACTTAGTCCAAGTATCATTACTAAAATACCAAAAATCATGGGTATTTTATTTAGTTCAATTAAAACAGATGCAGAGCTTGGTGACCTTACAGGATATTATCAATATGTAAATAGTTTTAATAAAGAAAACTTAACGTTCTATACACTTCCAGGAGAAGGGCGTTATGAAGGTGGTGCATCATATTTCTTCCCAGATCATGATGAACTTGATAAAGTGGTACAAGAAGTATTCTATGATAAAGTACCAGCTGGTGAAGAACCAGAAGAAGCAGAAGTTATAGTAGATAAAACCGTATCTGTTGTCATATTAAACGGAAGCGGTATTACAGGTGCAGCAGCAACTGCTAGTGAGAAGTTGACAGCAGAAGGTTACGCTGTACAAGAAGTTGGAAACTATACACGTTCAGATGTAACAGCAACCATGATTATTGCTAAAGATGCAAAAAAAGCTGAACAGTTTAAAGCCTATTATCCAAACGCACAAATAACAACAAATGACACATTAACAACTGACATTCAAATTGTACTTGGAGCAGATATTCAATAAATAAAAAATAGAGACCATAAATGGGCTAGAGGAGGGGAACTAGATGAAAGCGAAAAAACTTTGGATCACTTTTGTCGTAAGCAGTGTAATCGCAAGTAGTTTTAACTATTCTTATGCAGCAGTATTACATGAGATTAATCAAACACAACAAGTAACAAATGGGGCGACCCATATATCCAAAGAAATCCTGACGAGTGAAGGATGGCAAGATTTAAATATATTACGTATTGACCTTAGTAACCCGAATGTAGAATTAAAACCTATAACAACTCAAGTATTAGGGGAACGCGATAATATATTAAATATGGCAACACAACATGGTGCAGTAGCAGCAGTCAATGCAGACTACTTTGATATGAGTTCTAAGACCCCAGCTTTTGGGCCGGTTGTTAGTGATGGGACAATCGATCAAGCTTATAATAATGATTACAATACATTAGGGCCAGCTAAGTATATGGGTACACTTTTAGTAGGTGAAGATGGCACAGCTTCTATGGATTACTATAGTGTGAAAATGTGGGTAGAAATTGATGGTCAAAAAGCATTTGATTTATCGAGTTACAACAGAATACCAAGCAGTGTACGCATACCATTTATTATTGATCGCAGTTATTATACAAATAATCAAGCGCTCATTACGAAATATCAAAGTTCTGTAGGGCTTTACACCATTTTAGTAGAAGATGATGAAGTCACTTATGTTTCTAGTCTAAATGAGGTTGTAGAAGTACCAAAGAATGGCTATGCAATTATGGTAAGTGGAGACAAGTTTAGTACATATGGGCCTTATTTAACAGAAGGTGCAGAAATTAATATCGCTCAAGTTGTTAGCTTAAATAATGCAGTGGTCGAACAAATTGAAAACTTACAAATGGCTGTTGGTGGTGGTGGGCTTATCCTGAAAAATGGTGCAGCTTACCAAGGAGAAGCACATAAGGTTTCAGCAAGTAGCAAGGAACCACGTACAATCGTAGCCAATACATATAAAGAAAATGAAATTTTACTGATTACAATAGATGGACGCTTATCCAATACATTAGGAGCAACCCATCAAGATATGATTACAATTCTTCAGAATTTAGGTGCAAAAGATGCCATGTACTTAGATGGTGGTGGTTCAACCACTTTAGTTGCACGTAATGAAGGGGAAACAACTTTAACCATTCAAAACAGACCATCAGGCACTGTACAAAGAAATGTAGCCAATGGAATTGGTGTCTTTACTACAAATGCTACAGGTGAAGTTGCCAACTTAACGCTAGAACCTTCTAGTGAAAGAACTTTTGTAGGAGAGTCCATTACCTTTAACTTAAAAGCAACGGACAAAAATGGCAATCCAGTGCAATTGAATCAAAAAGAAGTAAGTTTATCTATTGCTGGTGTAACAGGCGACTTTAGTGGCTTTAAGTTCTCACCAAAGACAACAGGAAATGGACTTGTGGTTGCAACAGTAGGTGATGTGAGTGCAACAGCAGAAATTAAAGTGACTCAACCAAAAGGATTAATGATTGAGCCAGCAACACTTCAGTTAGATGAAAATGCAACCAAACAAGTACAAGTTTATGGTGTAGACAGTGAAGGCTATAAAATCCCAATCACAACAGGACAAATAACTTGGAAGAGTAAAAATAGCAAAGTATCTGCAGCAGGTACAACGATTGCAGCTACCAATAAAGCCATTGATCAATTAGAAGCAAGTTACCAAGGGGCAACTGGTAAAGTGAACGTGGTTGTAGGACCATCTGTTGTGGCACTCGAATCTTTTGAAGAAAGTCTAGGAAAATGGGCAGCAGGTGGCAGTACAGTAGAAGGTAAAGTAGAAGCTTCAAAAGAAGTGAAGTATCATGGGAATCAATCCATTAAAATGACATACACCTTTAATAAAGATAGCAATAAGCAAGTGGCTTATACAGTTTTTGATAAGCCTATTGTACTTACAGAAGATGCAAAAAGCTTAAACATGTGGATCTCAGCTAATGGGCAAGGAGATACATTAAAAGTTCAAGTAGAAGATGCTAAAGGCAAAGTACATTATTTAACCCTTGCAGATAGTTTAAATCATACAGGTTGGAAGTATATGAGTGCAGCTTTACCAAATGATATAGCTATGCCAGCAAAAGCAACTAAGCTTTATGTGTATAGTGCTAATGGTTCTAAAGAAAAGCGCACAAGTGCGATTTATATGGATCATGTTTCTATGACCCGTGGGGATAGAAATGCTGAAAATAGTTCAGCAAGATCAGATTATCAATTTGATTCACATTACAAACCAACCCTTCAAGCAGCTACAGGAAACCAATACAGTGTAAAAGTATTAGGACCTACATCTATTTCAGGTATGGTACATAGTGATGAAACTCTTGCGAAGATGTCTAAGAAGGTAAATACAGGTGCATCAATGATTGTTCAAGCATCTAAAAATAATTTACCTTTAAGCTTAAGTCCTAAAGTAGCAACCTATAACAATACTTTTGGTCAAGCTACACAAGGTGCATTAGATGTAATCTTTGTAGGGACAGATAATGGTGGTATCCGTGAGACAAATGGCTCACAATGGGCACAACTGAAACAGTCTTTAGAGGCAAGTACAGGCAAACATATTGTACTCGTAATGAGTAAGAATCCTACCACTCAATTTAGTGATGCACGTGAAGGTAAGGCATTACATGACTATTTAGCTGAGTATAAAAAGACAACAGGTAAAAATGTTTTTGTAGTGACAACTGGAAGTACTTCAAAAGAGGTACGAATTGAAGATGGTATTAGATACATAAGGTTAAATGGTTTAGCAACTTCAACAGGTCAAGTTGGAGAAGGTGAATACCTACTCTTCAAAGTCGTAGGAGACGATATTTATTATACATTTGAATCGATGTTATAAGATTGTAACCGGGAACCAATAAGGTTACCCGGTTATCTTTTCTTATATTGTAGGAAAAAATATGGCAGTTGCCATTTTTTATAAGGAGGCTTATATGACAAAAAGAATGAAATTATTGATGCTCACATTAGGGGTACTAGCAGTAGGCACAAGTGCATATGCTGCAAAAGGGGATGCAGGTAGTTCAAATGACCCACTTGTAACAAAAAGCTATGTAGATAGTCAAATAGCATCTGTTTCAGGCGGTGGTTCTACTGCTAAACTTGAAAGTAAATTAGCAGCACAAGAAGAGATGATTTCCGTATTAACACAAGAAATCAACGCACTTAAACAACAAAGTAGTAGTAGCTATACCGTTGTAACAGTACCACAAGGGAGCAGTATTGTAGGTGCACAAGGAACAGAGATTATTGTACGTTCAGGAAATGGCTTAGTTCTTGCAAGTCAAGGTGGTGGCCTACAAGATATGACAGAAGGTACAGATTTATTAGCAGGAAGTGAAGTACCAAAATATCACTTAGTGATTGTGCCACGTGAAGATGGTCGAGGAATTTTGGCAACAAAAGATTTAATAGTAATGGTTAGAGGTGGGTATAATATCCAATAATAATGATGGATAGATTACGGAGGACGAGATGAAAAAACAAAGTAAGATAATTATAAGCGTATTGATTGTCATATCTCTATGTGTTTGCGGATTTATAGGGGCGAGACGTATTAATGTAGAACAAAATTATAGAGATATTCAAGTAGCAATCCGCTATAGTGATGTGCTTAACATTGCAAGACAAACCAATGAACCAATAGATGTAGTACTTAAGCATTTTAATGACCTAGGAGCGAATGCACTCTTTGTAAGAGAAAATACAGTGCTACCGATATCAAGTGCTGATTATGTCAATTTTAAAGACCAAGGTAAAGCTACGGTTTATGAAGGTTATGAGTTAGAAAAAGATTATCCTGAAAGCAATAATATTAGAAGAAGTAATCTTTATATAGAAGCTTATGATGAAGAAACATTTAATCTCATTTATAATAACTTAACTTTAAAAGGTATTAGTGCTTATAAAACACTTATTGAAGGTGAAGATTATATAGAAGTAACAGTACCTACTAGTATTTTAACCACACTTGGTGTCGGTTATAACTATGAACACTTACAAGTAGCAGCAGATTTAGGTTATGTGATTTTACCACAAGTTAAATCTTGGGATCATGTATCAGATGAATCTATTGAAGCCTTTGTACAACAAATCGAAGCCATTCCTAATTTAGGTACAATTTACTTTGCAGACAGCGCTATCGTAGAACCTAAAAATCCTATGATCGTAGAAATGATTGAAGAACATGGATTAGGATTTGTAGAATTTTTCTCAGAAAAACAAAAAGGCTTTGAAACTTTAGCAAAGACTTCAAGTCAAAAAGGTACAGCTTTTAATGTAGAACGTCTACACACAGTAACAGATGCACAAGTTAAACAGTATACAACAGATGGACTTATGGATCGTTATATGCTTGCTTTAACAGAACGTAACTTACGTACTTTCTTATTTAAAATGCCAAATACTTTAGATATTGAAAAAGATGCAAACTTCTTAGGAACAAATATTTCTACATTTACTGAATTAGCAGAAACAAAAGGCTATACAGTAGTAAACGAAATCAAACCATATAACTTACCAATGGGGAGTTATGTATTAAGTCTTTTAGCTGGACTTGGTGCGATTTTAGTCTTTGTACTTTTATTAGATTATTTAAAACTTACAAAAGTAGGTTATATCTTAGGGGCACTTGGACTTATTGGATATGCTGGACTTTTAAAAGTTTCTCCAGATATGGGGATCAAATTAATGGCTTTATTTGGAGCAGTGATTTATCCTACTTACGGTGTAACCATTGTATTAGATGATAAAGAAAGAAATATTAAAGAGACTATTTTAGCTTTTATTAAATGTAGTGTGATTTCATTTGGTGGTGCCTTAACGATTATTGGGGTATTATCTCGTACAAGTTTTGGACTTGGAATTAATGTTTTTGCCGGTGTAAAAGCAGCTATGCTTCTACCTATCGTGCTTGTACTTCTTATTGCTTACTATGAACGTCATGGATTAAGTTATCAATATTATAAAGACTTATTAAGTAATAAAGTTACTTATTTAGCATTAGGGATTATGGCAGTAGGTGCAGTGGTATTACTTGTTTATACTTCACGTACAGGGAATACAGGAAGTATTTCACCTTTAGAACTTGCATTTAGACAATTCTTAGATACAACACTTGGGGTAAGACCAAGAACAAAAGAATTCTTAATTGGTCATCCATTAATGTTGGTACTTCTTTACTATGGTTATAAAGATAAGTACATCCCACTTCTTGTATTAGGAGCTATCGGACAGATTTCATTAGTTAATACGTATGCACATATTCATACACCGGTTTTAATCTCTCTTATTAGAATGGGTTATGGCCTCATCTTTGGTATTGTTATAGGCTTAATCTTTATCGGTGTAACCAAATTAGTAGGTAAGGTGATTAATAAATGGGTACTAAAAAATCAATAGTATTATCAGGTTATTATGGATTTAACAATATAGGTGATGAAGCTGTACTTTCTTCTATTATTTCAGCACTACGTAAACAAATACCAGATGTAGAAATAACAGTGTTATCGAATTCACCAAGTCAAACAAAGGCACTTTATGGGGTAGAAGCCATTAATAGATGGGGAATTAAAGACATTATTGCTGCCATTAAGAAAAGTGATGTGGTCATTAGTGGTGGGGGAAGCTTACTACAAGATGTTACAAGTAGTAAGGTTATTCCATATTATTTAGGTGTTGTTAAAATTGCTCAGTTTTACAAAAAGCCTGTTGTGTTCTATTCACAAGGTGTAGGCCCAGTAGCCAAAGGCTTTGGCAAGTTCTTGGTGAAGCAGATTTGTAACAGGGTAACTCATATCTTTGTAAGAGAAGTAGGATCTAAACAACTTTTAGAAAGCTTAGGTGTGAATAAAGCACCAATTACTGTAGCCATTGACCCTGTTTTAGGTATTGAACCTAAACAGGCATTGGTAAGTGATATCCAAGCAAGTTTACCAGAAGGTAAAAAAGTAGGTCTTTATATTAGACCATGGAAAAATGATGAAGAAATGATTGAAAAAGTAGCACGCATTGCAAGCTACATTGAATCAAAAGGCTATGCCCTTTATTTCATTCCTATGTATCATAAGGAAGACTTAAGTATTGCCCAGGAGATCGCAAATCGTGTAAAAGGCGATGTACATGTGATTGAACAAGAAATGACTATAGATGAAGTAGTCGCTTATACTGTGCAATTTGATTTCATTCTAGGCATGCGTTTACACAGCTTAATTATGGCACATGCAGTAGAAGTACCTATGATTGGTTTATCTTATGATCCAAAAGTAGAAGGTTTCTTAAATGAGGTTGGTGCACCATACTGTATGCCTGTTGCTTCAATTAATGAAGAGAAGATGAAAGTCTATATAGATGAACTCATTGAACAATTAGAGACAGAGAGAGAACGCATTCATCTTGTAAACCAAGAGAAAAAACAAAAAGTGGAATTGCCAGCAGTCAAGGTACGTGAGCTGCTAGGTTAGGAGGCAAATATGAGAGATACTATTAATGTATTAGACATACCAGTAGATCGTATTACAATGGAAGATGCAACAAGACGAATTAGTGAATTTGTGAATTCTTCTAATTACCATATGGTCTTTACACCAAATCCAGAAATTGTTATGTTAGCACGTGATAATGCAGATTTTAAAGCAGTTATGCAACGTGCAGATCTTATTGTTCCTGATGGTATTGGTGTGGTACTTGCCTCTAAAATATTACAAGATGCATTACCAGAGCGTGTAGCAGGTTATGATTTAGTACAAAATACAATGAAACAAGCAGCAGATAAGGGATACCGTTATTACTTCCTAGGGAGTAAGCCAGGGATAGCAGAGCAAGCTGCCCAGAAAATGCGTGCAAAGTACCCAGGGATTCAAATTGTAGGTATTCGTGATGGTTATTTTAAAGAAGAAGATGAACCAGCTATTATAGAAGACATTAATAATAGTAATGCAAATATCCTATTGGCTGCACTAGGTGCACCAAAGCAGGAACTTTGGATTGATAAATATAGAGAACAATTACCTAATATACGTGTAGCTATTGGAGTAGGTGGAAGCTTTGATGGTATGGCAGAGGTTGTAAAACGTGCACCAGAGTTTTATCAAAAAGTAGGGTTAGAGTGGTTCTATCGCTTGATGTGTCAGCCAACACGTGCAAAGCGTATGTTGGTACTACCAAAATTCGTAATAGAAGTAGTTAAAGAAAAGTTCCACAAAAAATGACACGAATAATAGGCTATTTAACAACTTTCAGTAGCAGGTTGGTTATATAGTACAGTTTATGGATAAAAAGAGATTAGTTTGTTAACCCTTATTCCACAAAATGCAAATTTTTTTTAGGACTATTAACTAAAATAAATTTAGGCTTTTTATCAAAATAGCGAATAGCTTACTTAATGGAAATATAGTATATTTATATTATCAAATTAAGCAGTGTGTTTTACAACACGTAAGAGCAATGGATTAAAATAAAGCCAAGGGGGAAAAATCATGGCAGAATTAAAATTAAATAATATTTACAAACGTTATCCTAATGGATTCGTAGCGGTAAAAGACTTCAACCTTCACATTCAAGATAAAGAATTCATTATCTTCGTAGGTCCATCAGGATGTGGTAAATCTACTACATTACGTATGATCGCAGGTCTTGAAGAAATTTCTTCAGGTGAACTTTGGATCGGGGACAAACTTTGTAACGATGTAGCTCCTAAAGACCGTGATATCGCGATGGTATTCCAAAACTACGCTTTATATCCACATATGTCAGTATATGATAATATGGCATTTGGTCTTAAACTTCGTAAAACTCCAAAAGACGAAATCGAACGTCGTGTTATGGAAGCAGCTAAAATCCTTGACATTGATCAATGTTTAGATCGTAAACCAAAAGCATTATCAGGTGGTCAAAGACAACGTGTTGCTATGGGTCGTGCTATCGTTCGTGAACCAAAAGTATTCTTAATGGATGAACCTTTATCAAACCTTGATGCTAAACTTCGTGTACAAATGAGAACAGAAATCTCTAAATTACACCAAAGACTTCAAACAACATTCATCTACGTAACACATGACCAGGTAGAAGCGATGACACTTGGTACACGTATCGTAGTATTAAAAGATGGTATCATCCAACAAGTTGATTCACCAACTAAATTATACGCAAATCCAGAAAACTTATTCGTTGCTGGTTTCATCGGTTCACCACAAATGAACTTCATCGAAACTAAAGTAGTAGCTCGTGGAGAAGACATCGTTCTTACATTCAGCAACTCAGAAGTTGTATTGCCTAAAGAAAAAGCAGCTGCATTAAAAGCTGGTAACTACGTAGGTAAAAACATCATGATGGGTATTCGTCCAGAACATATGGCTGATATGGACACAGTAGGTGACCATGAAAAAGCTAAATATGCTGTTGTAAGCGCTACAGTAGAAGTAACAGAAATGCTTGGTTCTGAAACTTACCTTTACATGGTATGTGAAGGCCACAACGTTACAGGTCGTGTACACCCAAGCTGTAAAGCTAAACCAGGTAGTACAATTGCAATCGGTATTGATACATCAAAAATCCATGCATTTGACCTTGAAACACAACTTACAATCACAAACTAATTTAAATATTGAAGCCTGCTCCATGGAGCAGGCTTTTATATTTTTCTTAAAAAATTAATTTTTATTAACAAATAAAAGGCTAACACTTTTTTTTTGTCTGTAAATAGGATAAAATAAGGTATAATGCGATAAAACTAATTTCAAATAAATAAAACTAGGGAGCTGATAAGAGTGATTTCAAACCAAATTTTACAAAACACAATAGACGGCCTAAAGAATATTACAAGACGTGATTTTAACATACTTGATGCAGAAGCAAAAATTGTTGCAACAACTATTGAAAATGCAGTAGGCGAATATGTACCAGAAGTAGAAGCGTTTATTAATTCTCATGCAGATAGTCAAGAGATGCAAGGCTTACATTACTTCAAAATTTATGATGAGTACTTAGTAGAATATGTACTTGCTGTAAGTGGTACAGATGATGAAGCTTACAAATTAGGAAAACTTGCTGCTTTCCAAATCAAAAGTTTACTTGTAGCTTACAAAGAAAGATTTGACAAAGATAACTTTATTAAAAACTTACTTTTAGATAACTTACTCTTAGTAGATATCTATAGTAGAGCAAAAAAATTACATGTAGAAAATACTGTTCCACGTGTGGTTATTTTAATTGAGTCAAATCAAAGCAAAGAAGCAAATATCTCAGAAATCTTAAGAAGTATCTTCCCAGATAAATCTAAAGACTTTGTTACAGCTGTAGATGAAAGAAGCGTTATTCTTGTTAAAGAGGTGGCTACAGGAGAAGAAACAGAAGTAGATAATTACTCTAAAATGATCTATGATACATTAAGCTCAGAAGCTATGAGTAATGTTCACATTGCTGTAGGTACAGTTGTATCTGATCTTAAAGATGTATCTAACTCTTACAAAGAAGCAAGTATGGCACTTGAAGTAGGTAAAATCTTCAACTGTGAAGATAATATTTCAACTTATTCAAAACTTGGTATCGGTCGTATTATTTATCAATTACCATTACCACTTTGCAAAATGTTCATCCAAGAAGTCTTAAAAGGTAAAAAAGTTGAAAACTTTGATGAAGAAACACTTATGACAGTAAACAAATTCTTTGAAAACAGCTTAAATGTATCTGAAACATCAAGACAACTTTACATCCACAGAAATACACTTGTTTACCGTTTAGATAAACTTCTTAAAATGACAGGCCTTGACCTTAGAAAATTCGATGATGCCATTGTATTTAAAATTACAATCATGGTAAGTCAATATATGGAATATATGGAGAGACAAAATTCAGGCAAGCTATAAGATGGGGGTAAGAGCATGATTTACTTAAATAATGTGTCAAAGACCTATCCTAATGGCACAGTAGGTATTAAGCCTACCTCTCTTAGTATAGAAAAAGGGGAATTTGTCTTTATAACAGGGAATAGTGGTTCAGGAAAATCTACTTTATTAAAGCTTATGCTTAAAGAGGTTGAGCCAACCCATGGCAAGATTAGTATTAATGGTAGGGAAATTACAAAACTCAAACGTAGACAAGTTCCTTATTTACGTAGGGATGTAGGGGTTGTATTCCAGGACTTTAGGTTGTTACCCAATAAGACTGTTTATGAAAATGTAGCATTTGCTATGCAAGTTGTACAAGCAAGTAGTAAAGAAATTAGAAGAGCAGTCCCAGTTGTACTGGGACTTGTTGGGCTTGCTAAAAAGGCAAGATGTTATCCACATGAACTTTCAGGTGGTGAGCAACAAAGAACGGCTATTGCACGTGCTATTGTTAATAATTCACCCATTTTGATTGCCGATGAGCCTACAGGAAACTTAGACCCATCTACATCTTGGGAGATTATGAACTTACTTCTTGATATCAATATGCGAGGGGTAACCGTTATTGTAGCAACTCATGAACGAGAGATGGTGAACCTTCTCAAAAAGCGTGAGATTGAAGTAAGTAATGGAATTATTGTAAAAGATACTTATGAAGGAGGGTACCATGATGAAGTGGAGTACCGTGAAGTATCTTTGTAAAGAAGGTATTCTAGGCTTATGGAAAAACCGTCTTATGGCACTTGCTTCGGCGGGGACTATTATCCTTTGCTTATTAATTTTAGGCATGTCTTATTCAATTGCTAAAAATATTGAGTCTGTATTACATCAAGTAGAAACACAAATTGGTATTTCAGCCTACTTAAGAGAAAATATTGAACCTACACGTATAACAGAAATTGAAAATAAGATTAAGAATACAGATTATGTTTTAGAAGTAGAGTACATCTCTAAAGAGGATGCCTTACAAAAATTTGCAAGTAGTCAAGAAGATGATACTTTATTTGAACAATTTAAAAATGACAACCCTCTTCCAGCTTCCTTCGAAATCAAAGTAGAGGCCATGCAGTATCAAGAAGAGGTTGTTAAGAAACTACAAAATATACCTGAATTACAAGTTGAATATTTCAAAAATGAAAGTATTATTTTTATGAGTATTAATCATTCAGTCCAATTAATCTCTAGTATTTTAATTGGATGTTTAATTGTGATTGCATTATTACTTATTACAAATACGATTAAACTTACGGTATATGTACGCCGTAAAGAAATCAATATTATGAAATATTTAGGCGCTACGGATACATTTATTCGTTTGCCATTTGTAATTGAGGGGATTTTAATTGGAATTATTGGCTGTATTGTTCCAACTTGGGTCATTAAAGAAGGTTATGTTGTATTTTTAGACTTAATTGGAGACGCATTAGGAAACTTTATGGGTGGTATGCAGTTAGTACCTATAGCAGAAATTATGCAAGGTCTTATACCTATGTTTGGATTAATAGGAATTGGTATTGGGGTATTAGGTAGTGCTATCGCAATACACAAACATCTTAAGGTGTAAGGAGATACAACAATGAAAAGAAGAGTTTTGTTAGTATGGGCACTTATTATAAGTATAGGTATTATACCACTATATGGATCAAGTTTATCCGATAAGAAAAGTGATTTGAAAGAAACACAGCAAAATATTCAAGATTCCAAAAATCAACTTTCTCAAGTAGAAAAAGAACAAACACAGCTTGAAAAAGAAGTAGACGCACTTGATAAAAAAATTGTGGCTGCTGAAGATAAGCTTTTAAAGATAGAAACTGACCTGGAAGCTAAAAAAAGTGAGGTAGAAGTTGCTAAAGAAGAATTAGAAGCCGCTATAGAGAAAAAAGAATATCAATATGAGGCGACTAAAGATCGAATGGTACAGATGTATAAGAATGAAAAATCAGGCTATATTGAACTGATTTTTTCATCAGGAAGCTTAGGTGAGCTTCTAGATCGTACGAAATACATAAAAGTTATATCTGAATATGATAATCAGCTATTAGATGAATATCAAAAGCAAGAAGAAGTTATAGCTGAGAAAAAAGCAACTTTAGAAGTTGAGCAAGTAGCAATAGAAGGATTACGTAGTAATCAAGAAGCTGCTATGAGTGAACTTGAAAGTATGCGAAAGGATAAAAATAAAAAGATTGCTGAAAAGAAATCTAAAGCCAGAACGTTAAGTGATGAGATTGATGAGATGGAAGAAATCTCAAAAGAATTAGAAAAAGAAATTAAACGCTTAACTGAGGCAAGTACAGTCAAATATTCAGGTGGAAAGTTTGAATGGCCAGTACCAGGATACTACCGCCTTAGCTCACAATATAATCCAAGAAATAACCCAATATCAGGGATAGCTGAATTCCATCAAGGGATTGATATACCAGCTCCATACGGAGAAAAAGTCATTGCAGCAGCTGATGGGAAAGTCATCGTATCCGGATGGGTAAGAGGATTTGGAAATACCATTATGATTGACCACGGAAGTGGGATTGTAAGTATTTATGGACATAACTCCTCACTAACAGTAAGTGTAGGAGAATATGTAAGCCGCGGTACACAAGTCGCGCGAATCGGAAGTACAGGGAACTCAACAGGTAATCACTGCCACTTCGAAGTCCGCGTCAACGGCCGCCATACCTCCCCATGGAATTATTTAAATAATTAGGGACGGTTCATTCAGACTCATAAAAGAAAGGGGGAACTAAATGAATAGTTTTTCCTTTCTCTACGATTCTATGAATAGGGTATTATTAGAATAAAAATTTAAACATGGTTAATAGACCAACATGATATATACATTATGTTGGTCTATTATTTTTATATGGGAATTAAGAATTAATACTAATAAAATTCTCTATAATAGGCATATCATAAGTAAGGGACATACCCTTAGCAATAAGAGATGAAACTCTAGATCTAGAGATATTGCCAATAAATGCACAGATTTCGAGGTGAGACATATTACAAAATGCGTGTAGCATAAAACAGGTTAAAGCTCTAAGCGAGGTTGCAGATGAAGAATACTTGTAAAATATACATTGACTAGGCTGATTTAGTTGAGTAGAAACATATTGGAGAATCATTTCAGGGTCATGGATACGCGGAATGAATTTACTATTAGTAGGTTCAGAGGTACACAAAGGAAAGTCTGTATCTTTTATGATAGATGTATCTAAAGTTCGACTTATATAATGATAATATTGTTTTCTATTTGTACGATGGTTTAAAGCAAGTAAGGAGATCAGGAATGCGGAGTCTAAAATTTTAAAGCGATTGCAACCTTTTATATAATCTATTAAACTGTTATAAGGATAGTCTAAAAGGGTATCTTGTGATTTTAGAAGATCCTTAGGATTGGCATGGATATATGCGCAAACATTCACTAGATATTTATAAGAATTAACGATTTTACTTTTAAAGCGGTCTCTAAAAACAGGCCCACTTCTGCTATATTTATTGTTATAGTAGATAGAATAGCATAAATTAATGTAGTGCATTACCTTAGAAATATCACTCCCAAAGCTATCAATTACTAAATGAGCATGGGTGGTCATTAAGCAAAATGCATAAACTTTAAAATGAAATTTAGTTTTAGCTTTCTTTATAAGTGCGAGATACATCTCTTTATCTTCTGAATCATTGAAGAGGTTAATTTCAGATAAAGAATGAAGCATAATATGAAATACACTATCATTAGTTTTAATACGAGCTACTCTAGGCATTTTTATAATCCTTTCTTAAAATAGATGTTAATAGAGTATAGCCGATAATAATAAGGTTCAATCATCAATAGATGAAATGAATGAACCGTCCCTAAAGGAGGCAGCGTGGTGAAGAGAAGATTTGTGATTGGTATAGTAGCAGGTGTTTTAGTTGGAGTAGCGGGTGTTGGTACCTTGTATGGTATTGGACATTTAAACAGTGCTGCTGGAGAGAGTGGAAGTAGTAGTATTTTAAGCGGAAGCTTTTATAATAAGGCGAAGGCTAATGCGTTGAAGCAGGTCGTACAGGCTAAGTATATTGGTGAGGGCTTAGATGAGGATATGTTAGAGGGAATCTACAGGGGGTATGTATATGGTGTGGGTGATACATACACTTCTTATCTATCAGAAGAAGCTTTCAATAAGGAGCAAACAGAAGCAGAAGGCAATTATTTGGGTACGGGAATCCGCTTTACTTGGGGGATTACCAATCAGTACTTGATTGTAACAGAGGTGATTCCTAATTCTCCTGCTGAGCAAGCTGGTATTATAGTCGGTGATAAAATCTTTGCGGTAGATGGTATTAAGGCATTGGGTTCAAATGAAACTAAGATTTATGAAAAGCTTATCTATAATGGTACAGATCCTGTGGTTTATACTATTAAGAATAATGATGAAACTGAAACGAGAGAAGTGAGTCTTGTAGCAGATGTTGTAAAGATCAACTTAATAGAGAGTGAATTACTAGATAACGGCGTAGGCTATGTGGACTTAGATGGTTTAGTTAATGGAAGTACTCAGCAAATAGGTACTCAAATTGATGAACTCATTAATAAGGGGGCAACTTCTTTAGTTTTAGATTTACGTAGTGTTTATAGTGATAATCTAGAAGAGGTCCAAAAGTTATGTGATTTATTTTTAGATGAACAAGTTGTATTCTCTGTTAAGCATAAAGATGGCACAGTCACACCATATAAAACTGAAGATGGTAAATATGATTTACCTCTTGCTGTATTAACAGGAACTTATACAGAGGGTGTTCTTGAAGCCTTCCCAGCAGCTATACAAGCTCTTGATAGAGGGGTATTAGTTGGTGAGGAGACAGCAGGTAATGGAACAACTCAAGTACGTGTACCTTTAGAGGATGGGTCAGGTTTAAGTATCACTACAGGTCTTGTCTTAGATGCAAAGGGAAATCAAATCAAAGATAATGGTGTAGTACCATCTGTGGTTCAAAAAACAATCACAGAGAATAGTTTAGAACTTGTCACAACAGGTACACTTAAGTTAGAGAATGATGTTATCTTACAAAAGGCAATAGAAGTGTTAAAATAAGGATAAGAAATAGAAAATTGACGTAAGCTATGAATAATATAATTGAGGGATGTGATACAAAGTGAAACAAAAAGGTTTCCTAAAAGGCGCAACGATAGGCTTTGTATTATCAACAGTCATTTTATTTAGCGCAACATTATTTGCTGATAAATATGATTATATTGATAAGAAGTTAGAAGTTATTCAAAGAGCATTAGATGAGTACTATGTAGGCGAGTTAGATCAAACAGCCATGGAAGAGGGCATTTATAAGGGCCTTGTATCAGCAGTGGGCGACCCTTATACAACCTACTATACTCAAGAAGAATTTGAAGAAGTAATGGAAAAATCAAGTGGGGTCTATGCAGGCATTGGGGTTCAAATGATGGTAGACCAAAATGATAATAGTATTTTGGTGACAGATGTATTCCCAAGTTCTCCAGCCGAAAAAGCTGGTATGCTTATTAATGATAAGATTATTGGTGCAGAAGGGCAAAAGCTTACAGGCGACGACTTTAGTACAGCACCTAAGATTATTAAAGGTAAACCAGGTACAAAGGTTAAAGTAACAGTTTTTAGACCTTCTACCAATGAAACATTAGAATTAGAAATGAAGCGAGAAAATGTCATTTATCCTTCAGTTGAACATAAAATGTTACAAGAGGACATTAGCTATATCAAAGTGCGTGAGTTCGAAGAACTGACTTATAAACAATTCAAAGAAGCTTTAGACGCAAGTGAAAAAGCAAATGCAAAAGGCTTAATCATTGACCTTAGAAACAACTCTGGTGGGCTCTTAGACATTACAGTAAAGATGGCTGATGAACTGATTCCAGAAGGGATTATTGTTTCAACCAAAAACAAACAAGGTGAAGAGGACGTTATGCGTGCAGATGGTGAGTATATCGACTTACCAGTAGTTGTCCTTGTAAACGAAAAGAGTGCAAGTGCTTCAGAAGTATTATCTGGTGCACTAAAAGACCATAATCGTGCCGTATTAGTAGGTAAGAGAACTTACGGTAAAGGTATTGTTCAAACGATTATGCCACTTACAGATGGATCAGCGTTAAAAGTAACGACTTCCCAATACTTCACACCAAGTGGTGTATGTATTCAAGGAGAGGGAATTGAACCTGATTATGATGTAAGCTTAGCACCTGAACTTATGATAAAACCTGCTTTAGAATACGATGAAGATGCACAGCTTCAAAAAGCTGTAGAGGTATTAAAAGAGCAAATGAAATAAGTTAGGGGGCATCTATGAAAACTTTTGTACAGTATTTGATACTGTATATAGTAGAAAGTATGGGGCTCATTATACGTGACCCCATATTTTTTTTAATGGCGATATACAGTGTAATGGTGTACAAAAGACAAATAGAACAAGTACAAGGTCCACAAAAAGTACCTGAGATGATTGCAAGAGCTTTACCTGATATGATACTAGGTATTCTATTAGGAATCACTACAAGCGGTATTTTAGCGTATCTAGGGATTAACTTTTATGTGAGTTTGAATATTTTAGTACTTATTCCAATTGCCATCTTACTTATGCTTATTCATCCGAAATGGGGCTGCTTCTCGTATGTAATCCCTGTAGCTTTTATGATAGAAGGATTGAGTAAGCTCTTTAACCATCCACTTTTTACGTTAGATTATGAAATGTTGATTTACCTAGTGGGGGTATTACATATTATTGAAGGATTGCTTGTACTTATATGTGGCTATAAGCATGCAAAACCAGCACCTTTTTATGAAGAACATAGGCTTACTTATCATCAAGTGTTACAACATATGTGGATTATACCTTTTATGGTGATCTCAACACCACAGGGCATTCCTATGCCACTGTATGCCGTACTTGCTTATGGGGATGAAGCAAGAGTAAGGTCACCCAAAGAACAATCTATGCTAACAGGTACACTTATTCTTGGATTTGGCGCATTGATTTTTCTTTTAGCACATGCCATGCATTTAGGGCATATACAAGCAGGTGGTCTGATATTGATTATGCCAGTTCTTCATGAATTGATTTTTATTGTTGAAATCTATATGAACAAAAAATAGGCTACCACATAAGGGTAGCCTATCTTTATTTAACGTGTTCGTGATTTCTTAAGTGATCCATACAGTACTCATAATCACCGTTACAAGTAGAGCAATATCTAAATTCCATATCAGGATCGTCTAATTCTGTTTTGCCACATGTATGACATTTGTGGAAAGCCACTTTAATTGGTGCACGCTTTTCATAATCCATTTCTCGTTTTGCGGCTTTAAATTGCTTTTGGCCAGCATAGCCTTTTTGCTGTACTTTCTTACGTTTGAGTACAGGCATACCGAAGAAGATAAAATATCCAAGTAAAGAAGCAGCAATTAATGCAAAGTTAACAAGTCCACCACCTAGTAAGTCTACACCAATTAAAATGAAGTAGAAGACTAGTAAATATTTTGCTTTAAATGGAATCACAAAATATAAGTAGAATGTTGCTTCAGGCATAAGGGTTGCGTAAGCTAAGAAGAATGAAAGATTAATGTAATACACATCAGGTCTTCCACCAAAGATAAAGCCTACAAGGATACAAGCAATAACACTTGAGAAGTAGAAGAAGTTAAAAGCAAATGTACCCATAATGTGTTCTAATTGTTGTGAGATAGAATAGTAGATAAATACAAGCAATAAGAACATAAGAGGTGAAGTAGAGGTTGGAATAAAGATAAAGGTAAAGATTCTCCAGATTTGACCGGATAAAATGGCACCTCTATTAAATACTAATAAACTTTGAATCCAATAACTACCTGTTAAGTTCGTAAGTAAAAAGACAATTGCCTGTCCCATGAGGATATACATCATCAAATTAGGAATTGCAAATTTGCCAAACTTTTTTTCAAGTTTATATAACCATGGCATAATCAAAGAAGCCTCCTTAAAAATAATTGAAATACATACTGTGTACATATGGTATAATTATAGTATTAAAATATGATAGTAATATAAACAGATTTCTAAGAGTGATAGCATTTTATTTTTTATACTATCTACATTTTAGAAATCCTTATCTAGAGATACTACAACTGTCTATTGCATCTTATAGAAAATACTAAAGTACAGATAGGGGTCACTAGATAAATAAACTTGCTTCAAGTATAGCATAGGAAAAAATGAAGTAAAAGAGGCTAATTCATTAAGAAGGAGAAACTAGATGAGAAAGAGCAACAGAGAAAAGTTTAAAGAGATGAACACCAAGCAAAAAGTAGGGTATATTTGGGAGTATTATAGGTATGCTATTTTAGGAACCATAATTGGTATTTTTTTAGTCAGCCAAATTGTTACAACTATGCTCAAACCAAAAGATAATTTTGATGCTCATGTTGTTGTTACTTCTAAAATGGTTATTGATTCAGCAAAAATGGAAGAAGAAGAGCAGTTCTTTAAAGAAAACTTTAATACAGATTTATATTACTTACCAGCGGACTGGTCTCAAATGGATTCACAAATGGTTCTTAATGACCAACTTATGATGTTGAAAATACAAGTAAGAGAAGTAGATATCTTTGCTATGTCAGAAGACCGTTACTCTAAATATATGGAGATTGAAGGATTTGATCCTTTCTTAGCATTAGATGAAGTACCAGAAATGGCACCACTTCTTGAGCAATATAAAGATAGCTTATTAACAGCTACAAGTTTAGAAGATGGAAAAGAACATGTATATGGAATAAAGGTTGATAAACTAGAGCATCTTGAAGGAGGCATAACAGCAGAGCCACTTGTTATTTCTCTTATCTCAGTTCCAAAAAATATTAATAAGGCTGTAGAAATTATTGACTATCTCATTTAAAGGAGGAAGACATATGAAGAATGACCCAATTGAAACATTAGGCTTAGTAGGCGGTAACCTTTTAGCAGCTATGATCGCAGTAGAAGCCCAAAAAAGAGGCATTCAGACCGTTTTATTAGAGCCAGAAGTAGGAAATATCGCCAGTGAGGTATGTAATACACATATTACGGCACCTATTACAACTGCAAATATTAAACGATTAGCGCTTAAATCGGATGCCATCATTTTTTGTACATCAACAATACCCGTACTTAGCAAAGATATTTTAAAGACTTGCATAACCTATCCTAAAGGTGAAGGCATTGATTTTGTAGCCAACCGTGTACAACAACTTATTGCATGTGATCTTACAGAAGTGCCAGTACCCAACTACTATCACCAAAGCAATAAGCTTACATTCTTTAAACAAATTGCAGATGTAGAGATGCCATTTAGACTTTATCAGCTCTATCCAGATCGCTATGAAGTTATGGATATCTATACAAAAGATGATTTAGAAGAATTTATTTATGAACTAGATGATTCTACAACAGAATGGCTTATTGAAGAGATTCATGAGTATGATCGTATTTTAAGTATTTCTGTACTAAAAGCAGGAGATAAAGTTTATACCTATCCAATTCAAGAAGAAATTTTAAATGATGAAGCGGTGAAATATATTTATATGCCAGCTTCTATTACTAAGACGATGCAAGGTAAGATTACTAAGTTAGCGAAGAAACTCTTAAAAGAAGTGGGTACAGAAGGTCTTTTCACTCTAAAATTTGGAATGAAAAAGAATAGACAAATAGAACTCATGAATGTAAATCCAGGTATTACAGTGGGAGATATTGCAACTAACCACTATACAGACTTTTCTATTTATGAGCAGTTCTTAAACTTAGTTGAAGGGCTACCAGTAAAAGATGGAGAGCTTGTAAAACCTAGTGTGACAACAGTCATTAAAGAAAGTGATGTTTCACACAGACCAGATTTCCCATACCATCGTTATACATTTGATCGTTATAATAAGTTACCTGTGAATATCTATATCAAAGAAAACATTACAGAAGCATAGAGAAAGTGATGTTTTCTAGATAGTGATTATAAGAAAAAGGGCTGCCTTGTGGCAATGTCATTAAGTGAAGACATTGCCACAAGGCAGCCCTTTTTTAGTATAGAGATAGAGTAATATGTACTTATTAATTACTTATTAGTAGATCATGATAAAGAAAAGTATACTATTACTCTTTTCAGATTTATAATTCTATAATTTTAGTAGATGCATACTCAGGAGAATTTTCCACTATAGACGAAAACTGCTTCAATACACCAGCTTTTTCTAACTTTTTAGCAATAGCTAAGGCATCATTAGAATAGACTAAAGGATCAATTTCATTGGTATACCCATTCGGGCCATATAAGTNATGCATACTCAGGAGAATCTTCCACTATAGAAGAAAACTGCTTCAATACACCAGCTTTTTCTAACTTTTTAGCAATAGCTAAGGCATCATTAGAATAGACTAAAGGATCAATTTCATTGGTATACCCATTCGGGCCATATAAGTAGAGAGAAGCATAGTTATAAGCTTGTGCTGCTCTTTTCTCAGTAGGATAGTTACCAAGATAAATACGTTTTTTATTATAACCAATGATTGCACGATAGCTACTTTGATCTTTTGATACGCCGCGCCATTTCTTACTGGAACAAACACGGTTTTGAGTGGAACGATGAGTAAGCCGCTTAGAGATAACCAATTCATCGTAGAGATCTTGATACTCCTGACGTGTTAAAAAAGGAAATGAATTAAGGGGATAAGGACTATCCTCTAGGCGATTATTAACAAGATCTGCAGCTTTATTATAAGCAATAGCCGCTTGTATCTCAGTTTCATAGTGGCCAATAGTAAGTGAGGTATTTTGTAGAGCGATACGTGCAACATAAGTGGGTTGATTATAACGTTTTTCTTTTTTTACACCATAATAATGATTAATAACTTCTATATTCTCTCGTCTAAAATCATAACGATCACCATTCTTAAAACGATAATCTTTTAAGTAAATCATAGATTTGGTAAAACCAAAACGCCGTAAGATGTTCTCTTGATGATCACCCATATAGGTATAAAGGTAATCACGACGTTTATGAATACGTGTATTAGAGAAAAATAGAAGGTCCTTAAGATCAAAAGTTAAAACTAAATCAGGTTTTAAATAATACTTAAAGCAATCCTTATATACATAGATGGGTGTTTTGAAATAAAAATTTGAATCTCTAAAGTTAATGCAGGAGATAAATTTATCAAAAGAAATAGGTATATCTACTGTATAAGCATCCACTGTTAAGTCACCTTCAAAGATTTGCTGAACAAAATCATAAGCCAGTGATGCAGATTCAGAATTATTATAAAGTCCAAGATATATTTTTTTTGTTTTATACAAATAATAAACGCGGAACTTACTGTTCTGAGTAGGATAAATATATGCCATAACAAAACTTCCTTGCCTAATCAATTTAAATTATTTACATGAAATAACTTCCATAATTATATCGGAATTCTAAAGAAGAAAATGAAGAGTATGAATTTGTAGATATAGCTAGAATATCGGTAAAACGTGTATACAATACGAACAAAGCATATTATAATGAACAATAGGTAGAAAAGCTGTATGTATTTTAAGGAGGAAATTTTAAATGAATTTACTAGACCAAAAGACGATCAACACTATTCGTATCCTGTCAGCAGAAGCAATTCAAAAAGCTAACTCAGGACATCCAGGTTTACCACTTGGGTCAGCGCCAATGGCTTATACATTATGGAGCAAATACTTAAAACACAACCCACACAATCCAAATTGGGCTAACAGAGATCGCTTTGTTTTATCAGCAGGTCATGGTTCAGCTTTACTTTATTCTTTACTTCATGTATTTGAATATGGTCTTACAATAGAAGATCTTCAAAACTTTAGACAAGAAGGAAGTCTTACACCAGGACATCCAGAATTCGGTCACACAGTAGGTGTAGAACTTACAACAGGCCCTCTTGGACAAGGTATTGCATCAGCAGTAGGTATGGCAATGGCAGAACGCCACTTAGCAGCACACTTCAATAAAGAAGGTTATGATATCGTTGACCACTATACTTATGCATTAGTAGGTGATGGATGCCTTATGGAAGGTATTAGCTACGAAGCAGCATCACTTGCAGGTACATTAGGTCTTGATAAATTAATCGTACTTTATGATTCAAATAACATTACTATCGAAGGTGATACACAAATTGCTTTCAAAGAAGATGTTAGAGCACGCTTTGAAGCACAAGGTTTTGCTACATTCTTAGTAGAAGATGGTAATGATGCAGATGCTATTGCAAAAGCAATTGAAGCTGCAAAAGTATCTGGCAAACCAAACTTCATTGAAGTGAAAACAAAAATTGGATACGGTTGTCCAGCTAAACAAGGTAAAGCAAGTGCACATGGTGAGCCTTTAGGTTACGATAACATTGCTGAAACTAGAAAATTCTTAGAACACCACGATCAAGAATTCTTCGTAGAAGATGAAGTAAAAGCACATATCAAAGCACTTAATGAAGAAAATGCAGCTAAAGAAGCAGCATGGAATACATTATTTGCAGCTTATGCAGAAGCTTATCCAGAGCTTGCAAAAGAATGGGCAGTATGGAATGGTAGTGAAACAGTAAATCTTGAAGACCTTTACGCAAACTATGCAGATACTTCAAAATCACTTGCAACACGCCAAACTTCATACGAAATCATTAACCAAATTGCAAACAGAGTAGAAAACTTTGTAGGCGGTTCTGCAGACCTTGCACCATCTACAAAAACATATATGGAAGGTAAAGGCGACTTCTACCAAGGAGATTACGCAGGTAGAAACCTTCACTTTGGTATCCGTGAACATGCTATGGCAGCGATTGCGAACGGTATGGCAGTACATGGAGGACTTAAAGTATTCTGTTCAACATTCTTCGTATTCAGTGATTACATGAAAAACTCAATGCGTTTAGCAGCACTTATGAAATTACCAGTATCATATGTTCTTACACATGATAGTATTGGTGTAGGTGAAGATGGTCCAACACATCAACCAATCGAACAACTTGCTATGCTTCGTAGTATGCCAAACATGGTAACTATTCGTCCAGCAGATGGAAAAGAAACAGTTGCAGCTTGGGAATATGCATTAAATAGTAAAGAACATCCAGTATCACTTGTTTTAACACGTCAAAACTTACCATACCTTGCAGGTACTGGTTGTGACCTTAAAAAAGGTGCTTATGTAATAGGGGATGTAGCTTCTAAAGATGCAGATATTATCCTTATCGCAACAGGTTCAGAAGTTAACCTTATTGAAACAGCAGCAAAAGAATTAGCAAAAGAAGGTATCAAGGCAGCAGTAGTAAGTATGCCATCATCAGACCTTTTTGAAATGCAAGATACAGCTTACCAAAACGAAATCTTACCAAAAGATAAAACAAAACGTGTCGCAGTAGAAGCAGCAAGCTCATTCGGATGGCACAAATACACAGGATTTGAAGGCGCAGTCATCTCTATGGATACATTCGGTGAATCAGCACCAGCAGATCTTATCTTCAAAAAACACGGTTTCACAGTAGAAAACGTAGTAAAAGTAGCAAAAGAAGTTTTAAAATAAATTTTTTTAAAAAAAAGAGAGATTGTACATAGATGGTGTACAATCTCTCTTTTTTAATGAAATAAATATTTTATGGAGTGAGGATGTGCTTATATTTAGTCTACTTAGGTGAGCTGTCTAGCTGGATTCTCCTTCACCTGCTTCACTTCGCTTTCAGAGAAATGTAACTCATTCAAAAATAATAACGGTGTGAACTCACTTCGTTCAAACAGCACACCTAAAACCATTATTTTTTCATTTCGAACATTTCTTATCTGAAAACTACGTAGGCAGATTCCGGAGAACACACCTATCCTGTCACTTAATCAAGTCTACTAAATATACCCCCCTCACTTTGTGGACTGCGCCAGCGGAGAGATTACTAAACTTCATGTAGCTTATATTCTAAGTCCATCCTCGAAAAAAGCTCCATGGAGGTCATCCACGCATCACCGCCCTTTTCTACTTAGAAAGTTAACTTTTCACTTCCAGTGACATGCCGTGGAGAGGAAAGAAGAGCAAACGTCTCTTCTTTGGAAGGCAAAACCTTGCATGTCCCAATGTCTTTTGCTATCTCTCTACCGGAACGGCTATGATGTGATGGGCTGTAAGATGAGTTATTGTATGCAAACTTTCTCCGCAGACTTTTTAGAAGAGGCTTAGTGAATGGAATCAAACTGGTTTTAGGGAAATGTTTGAAGAAAAGTGAACTTCTTTTCTGAGTTTTGACCGTTAGTTTGATGGAATGAACTTAGCCTGTCTTAAAAGGCGAGGACTAGAAGTTGGAATACAATAAGCTTGCCTACATGCCCTCACACTAACCAAATATTTATTTGTTATATATCCATGAAGACTAGTACAGTAGTTTTTGCATAATTATCTATAGGAAGAGTTCACTATGCATAAACATAATTGTAGTTGCAATATAGAAAAAACAAGTTTTATACATATCGTGAATAAGTTATTAACAAGAAAATAATGGTACAAACCTAATTATTTCAAGTTATTAACAGAGTTATACACACTATCCACAGAAAAAACACTCACAAAACATATGTTTGCTTCGGAAATTGTTTCCAAAACTGTTAATAAAATTATAAATAAATTTATTTAAGATAATAAATAGAAATAAATCAAGTAATATCAAGGAGTATAGGGGTTAGGGGTGCTACAATTAAAAATAATATAGATGAAAGTATAAAAAAATGTATTGACTATTAATGCAAACATACTTATAATTATTCATAAGTTAACAAGTTAAAAAATTACTTACATAAAAATATATAATCTATAGGGGGATTTAATCATGAAAAAATTTATGAAAATAAGTGCAGTTATTTTAGCAGGTGTATTAAGCTTAGGAACATTTGTAGGATGTGGTAAACAAGATAGTAATGTTATCGTAATGGGAACTAATCCAACATTTCCTCCATTTGAAGATATCCAGGGAGATGAAATTGTAGGATTTGACGTAGAGATTAGTAAGCTGGTTGCAGAAAAGTTAGGCAAAGAACTTAAAATAGAAGATATGGAATTTGGTCAACTTCTAGGCGCAGCATCAAGTGGAAAAATTGACTTTATTGCAGCAGGTATGACAGCAACCGAAGATCGTGCAAAACAAGTAGATTTTTCAGTACCATACTTTGAATCTAAACAAGTTATTATTGTAGCTGAAGATAATGATTCAATCACACAAGCAGAAGATCTTGAAGGCAAAAAAGTAGGTGTACAACTTGGGACAACAGGAGACCTTTTTGTAAGCGGTTATGAATCAGATGCAGGTGCAACAATCGATGTGGTTCAATTTGATAAAGGTGCTATGGCAGTTGCAGATCTCTCAATTGGTAAGATTGATGCCGTTGTATTAGATGAAGAACCAGCTAAAAAGATTGTAGCAAACTATAAAGGTGTAAAACTTGTAGAAGCACCATTTATTGAAGAAGTATATGCTATTGCTGTTAAAAAAGGAAATGCAGAACTTCTTAATACAATTAATGAAGTATTAAATGAAATTCAAAAAAATGGAACATATGATGCACTTTATGCAGAATACTTTGGTGTAACTGAATAAAAAGAGGTGGATACCACCTCTTTCTTTTTTAACTTATTTAAGTAATTATGTAAAATAAAGATTAAATATAAATATTTTATTTCATATTTTTGAAAAAGTGTTATAAAGGAATTAGCCTAATTTGCTGAGATAATAACGGTATAGAGATAATCAATAGTAGAAATAAAATTGAATAAAAGTATAAAAATTACTAGAAAATATATATTAAGTTATATATAATAAATAGTAGATTAAGTGAATAAATATTAAACTAAGGGAGGGGTTTTATGTTTAGTTGGGATACAACAGTAGCTTTCTTTGAAACTTTTATAGAAAAAAAATATTATATAACGCTTCTTAATGGAATCCAAGAAACATTACTTTTAACATTGATTGCAACTATTATAGGTTTAATTATAGGGATTATAGTAGCAATGATTCAAGTTTCTGAGTTTCCTAATCGCTATAAGTGGGTAGGAGCAATTTTAAAAAAGATAACTAAAATTTATGTAGATTTTATTCGTGGAACACCAGCCATTGCTCAAGTAAGTTTTATATGGTTAGTTATATTAGCAAAATCTAATATGCCAAGAGCAGTAGTAGGTGGTATAGCCTTTGGTATTAACAGTGGTGCTTATATGGCAGAGCTTATTCGTGCAGGTATTCAAGGTATTGATAAAGGACAAATGGAAGCAGGACGTTCCCTTGGACTTTCCTATACACAGACTATGAAGATGATTATTATTCCACAGGCATTTAGACATATGTTGCCAGCTCTTGTAAGTGAGTTTATTATATTAATTAAGGAAACAGCGGTTATTGGTATGATTGGTGGACGTGATATTATGCGTGCAGCAAATATTATGATGACAGACTCAGGAAACTTCCTATGGCCAATCTTAATTGCTACAGCAACCTATTTACTTTTAACAAGTACTTTTACATGGATTATGCGTATGGTAGAAAGAAATATTAACAAAGGACGTTTCTAAGGAGGTGAAGAGATGATAGAAGTAAAAGGATTACATAAAAGCTTTGGGAAACTACAGGTCCTAAAAGGTATAGATGATTATATAGCTAAAAGTGAAGTAGTCGTTGTTATTGGACCATCTGGTTCTGGTAAATCTACCTACTTACGTTGCATCAATCGTATGGAAGAGGCTACTTCAGGACAAATCTTAGTAGATGGTGTAGATATTACGGATAAGAATGTAGAGATCAATCAAATTCGTCAAAAGGTAGGAATGGTATTTCAACACTTTAATCTTTTCCCACATATGACCGTTTTGGAAAATATTACCCTAGCACCTATTCAAGTTAAGAAGATGAATCCGGAAGAAGCAAAGAAGGTAGCCTATACACTTTTAGATAAGGTCGGCTTAAGAGAGAAAGCGGATGAATATCCAAATAAACTTTCAGGTGGACAAAAGCAAAGGATTGCAATAGCACGTGCACTTGCTATGAATCCAGAGGTCATGCTTTTTGACGAACCAACTTCTGCTCTTGACCCAGAAATGGTTAAGGAGGTTTTAGAAGTTATTAAAGATCTTGCAAAAGAAGGTATGACGATGATGATTGTAACCCATGAAATGGGATTTGCAAAAGAAGTAGGGACACGACTTGTATTTATGGATGAAGGGAAGATACTTGAAGAAGGAAAACCAAAAGAAGTATTCGATAATCCAAGAGAAGAACGTACACAAATATTCTTAAGTAAGGTTTTATAGAAGGCACTATAAGTAGTTTATATAAGTAGGATTATTCTTTAAATAGGCTTAAGCTAATCTTAATTTTATAGATTAAATAAAAGAGAAATAATATGGGTAAAGGCTATGTATCTTGGGGAAGGTACATAGCCTATTTTAATATTTATAGATTGAAAGCTTAGTGAAGAATAAAGAACATATATAAGCAAACAAATATATTCTAATGTTTAAAGTTATTATATAAGGTTGTCAAAAATAATAAAATTAGGTAAAATGAAATCACTTAATAAATATGTAACAAATGTAACAAGTACATAATAAAATGGTTAAGGAGTTACTTATGAGGAAGACAACTAAAAAGTTTATATTATGCACAGCAGTGTTAAGTATGATGAGTGTACCTACTTTTGGAAGTATAATAGGGGCTATTCAATCTACAGGTGCAGTAGGATATAATAGTGAGGAACGATACATTATAGAGCTTGCTAAGGGGACACAGCATCAAGTATTAGACTTACAAGAGGATAACGATATTTACCTTATAGATGTAGAAGGTAAATCTGTTTATGTAAATAAAGATTATTTAACAATACGTAAGGTCATTACTCAAACAACCATGGAGGGTGTCAAAGTAAGGGAAATGGCATCTTCAGATGGAAAATTAATTAAAACATTAGGACAAGGTGAGATAGTAAGTGTTCTTTATCAAAACTCCAATTGGTATAACGTAGTGCTAGAAGATGGTACAGAAGGATATATCTATAAAACACAATTAGAAGATCCTGATCTAAAGCTAGTACCTCAAAAAGAGTTCCAAGCTCAAAAGGTTGAGGTATTAAATTGGAGTGTTGCTAAAGATGTAGTACCAAGAGGTGCTATTGTAACGATTGAAGATGTATATACAGGGAAAACTTTTAAAGTAAAACGTACTTTTGGGACTAATCATGCAGATGTTGAAACGTTAACAACGGCAGATACGCAGATGCTAAAAAGTATATGGGGGGGATTCTCGTGGGAGAGAAGACCTGTTATCGTACATATTAATGGACGTATGTTAGCAGCTTCTTTAGCAGGTATGCCTCATGCAGGAGATTCTTTAAATGGCGTTTCTGGAAATGGTATGAGTGGGGTGATAGATCTTCACTTTGTAGGGAGTAAAAGACATAAAGAAGGAAACATAGCGGCAGTAGTGGATCCTCAGCATCAAGCAGCTATTCAACTTGCAGCTAACTACAAAAAGTAGCCCTATATTAGAAGTCATGAATACATAATGAATTAGAGATTAGATTAATAAAATAAAGGTGCTATGAACAAGGGATTTTATCTTTTATTCATAGCACTTTTTCTATTGCTTATATAAATATTTAATAGCTACTATTTCCTAAAGGTGAGATACAGTAGTAGCCAAATTTATTAATATTACTTTCTAATTCAAGAATGGCAGAGAGTTCTGTCTTTGGTGTAAGATTAGGTAATTTTAAAAGCAACGTATCAAAGAAAGAAAGTGGAGCCTGTTCAATATAATTAAGAGGTAAATCCATAAGATCTTGAGATTCACGCATAATGGTTACTGTATCCTCAAAATTCCCTAATTGATCCACCAAACCATTTTCTAAAGCTTGTTTAGCTGTATAAATACGTCCATCAGCTAACTTACGAGCTTCTTCAAGAGAGAGATTACGTCCTTCGGATACTACTTCAATAAATTGAGTATGTGTTTCATCTAGCATACTTTGTAAAATAGTACGTTGTTCATCAGTTAGGGGTTCGTATCCACTTCCCATTGCTTTATTTTCACCTGCGGTAATCGTTTCAACCTTAATCCCTAACTTCTCATAAAGACCAGAAATATCTATAATATTTTGCATGATAACGCCAATAGATCCAGTTAACGTATTACGGTTACAAATGATTTTATCAGCGGCACACCCAATATAGTACCCACCAGACGCAGCAGTGCTTCCGAAGCTTGCATAGACAGGACGCCCTGTAGATTTATATTCAAGTAATTTAAGGTAAATTTCATCGGTATGATAAACAGATCCACCAGGTGAATCAATAAAGACAATAAGTCCTTTACTCGAAGGATCATCTATAAGCGTACTTAAACTATTTATGATGAATTGATGATCATAATATGAAGTAGCAAACATACTAGAAGTGGTTTCACCAATACCCCCTTCAATACTAAGAACATCAATAAGATCTTCTAACAAGCTAGAAGACTGGTGTGAAATAGAAGAACGTCCAATTCCACCTATAAGATTAACAATGAGTATAACAAAGAGTAAAAAGCAAGCAAGGCAGCTACTAAGAGCAATAATAAGACCAACTTTACGATTTTGCATAGAAATCCTCCTAAAAGATTTTAATAAAACAGATGAATTAAAATATGAATGTCTTCTTTATTATAGACTAAAATAAAAGCAAGAGGGAATTAAGATTAATTCCCTCTTGCTTTTATCTGTTTAATTTATAAGTTCAAATGCTTCATTGGTAAGTACAAAGTTTCCTTTGAGGCCTTCAGTGATATAAATCTTTGAGTCTTTACTAATGAAAATAGCATCAACACCAGGAAGTGTTTGGACAAAGGCTAGTCCTTCTTCAAGACCTTTAGAAAAAACAGCAGTAGATAGAGCATCCCCATCAATAGATTTATCACTAATAATAGAAATCCCAGCAATATCATTATCAAAAGGATAACCTGTTTTTGGATCAAGAATATGATGATATTTTTTACCATTAGCTTCAAGGAAGCGTTCATATATACCTGAAGTTACAACAGATTGATCAGCAACAGAAACATAGCCAACAATATTGTTACGATTTTCAAAAGGATCTTGAATACCTACTTTCCAAAGTGAGCCATCTACTTTATGACCTAGAGTATAAATGTTCCCACCTAAATCGACTAAAGCGTGTTCTACACCTTTAGATGCGAGAAGGTCAGCAATAGCATCGGCAGTATAACCTTTAGCGATACCTCCTAGGTCTAGCTTCATATTTGGTTTTTCTAAATAAATAGTAGAAGCATCTGGATCTAAAATAATATTTTCATAACCAATAGTAGGAAGAGCTGCATCAATCTCTTCTTGACTAGGCACACGCGCTTCAGGGAGTCCGATACTCCAGAGTTTTACGATAGGTCCTACAGATAAATCAAAAGAACCATTTGTAAGTTCACTATAGTAAACACCTTTTTCTACAATATCAAAGAGTGTGCTATTTACTTTATAAGGGGCAGTGCCACTAGAAGCATTAAGTTCTGTAAGTAGGGTACTACTTTTATTTAAACTAAGCTCATTTTCGAGTTCTTTAACTAAGTTAAAGGCATCATTTAAGATTTCTGGGTCTTGATGATCAAAGAGTGTAACAGATACGGTTGTACCCATTAATAATTCAGTACGCTTTAATGGATCTGATGAGGTATTCTTTGATACAGTGTTATTGCAACCTACAAAAAATAGGGAAGTAACTAAGCTTAAGGATATAAGTGATTTAAAAAAAGTCTTCATATTAAAATCTCCTAGTAAATGTATCAGATAAGTAAATCTTTTATATTATATAGTACTATCTTGAAAATAAAAAGATAGGTATAACTCTAGTTTAACATATGAAACAAGGAAGTATCATATGAGATTGTAGATTGAGATAAAAAAAGGATGTTTGACTAGGTCAAACATCCTCAAGAATTTATATATTACTCTGCAGCTGGAGCTTCAACAAGAAGAACTTCTGTGTTACCTTCTTGGATGTTAGCCATAAGAGCTGTAGCTAATGTTGCGAAATCATTTGATGAGCTTGTAGCACCTGTTACAACATCTACTGCAGCAGGATCTTGAGTAGCAACTAAACCTTCAGCTAAAGCTGGAGAGAATTCAGCTGGGCTTGTACCAGCGATATCTTTCATTTTTGCATTGTATTCAGCATCAGCTGATTTTAAAGCGCCTTCAGCATTTGCATAATCGAAAGCAGCAGCAGTGATTTGACCACCTTCAACTGTTACTTCTACGAAAGCTTTCCAACCACGTTCGTCAGCTTCAGCGTATTCAGCTTTGTATGCACCATCTTTTAATGCACTAGCTTCTTCAGCAGGAGCTTCTTCTGTTGTGTTGTCTTCAGCTGGAGTTTCTACAGCTGGTTTTTCAGCAGGAGCTTCTTCTTTTGATGAACAAGCTGTAAATGATCCAAGTGCAACTACTGATGCACACATTAATGCGAAAAGTTTTTTATTTTTCATGTTTAATTTCTCCTAATCAATGTTAATTATGTAAAAACAAAGCACTCACTATTCTACTTCTGAAATGTTAATAAAATATGAACTTATACTGAATAAACTATGAACTACTATGAATTGATGTAATAATTTATGGAAATTTAGAAAATAACATAGGATAATATATTGTAAAAGTTAAAAAAGATAGATTATATAATGCTTAAATTAAAAATCCTTTAAAATGAAGCGAAATGGGATTATTTTAAAACTAGACAAATATGAAGATGTTGTGTACACTGTATTGGAAAATGGAAAAAAATTATGTTAAGTGGCTAGAAGGAGACAAGACATGGCAGCAACAAATATTGTAATTTTGGGTGCAGGTTACGCAGGTGTACATGCAGCTAAAAAACTAGCTAAAAAGTACAAGAAGAATAATGATGTAACAATCACACTCATTGACAAAAACCCTTACCATACACTCATGACAGAACTTCATGAAGTGGCAGGAGGACGTGTACCAGAAGCATCAGTAAAAGTAGACCTACATAAAATCTTCCACCGCACAAAAGTAAATGTGGTAGTAGATTACATTGAAAATGTAGATTTAGAAAAACAAGTTGTTAAAACAACTCATGGTTCATATGACTACTCATACTTAATGGTAGGTCTTGGAAGTGAACCAGCATACTTTGGTGTACCAGGTGTAAAAGAACACGGGTTCAGCCTTTGGTCTTTAGATGATGCACTTACTATTCGTGAGCACATTGAGTACCAATTTAGAAAAGCTTCTATTGAAAGAGATGAAAAAGTAAGACGCGAAATGCTTACTTTCATCGTAGCAGGAGCAGGCTTTACAGGTATAGAAATGGCTGGAGAACTTCTTGAGTGGAAAGATACTTTAGCAGCAAAATATCATGTAGATGTAGAAGAAGTTCAAGTATATGTAGTTGAAGCAGCAGGAACAATTCTTAACATGCTTGACCAAAAACAAGCAGCAAAAGCTGAAAAGTATATGGTTAAACATAAAATTGAAGTGCTTAAAAATGCTCCAATTACAGAAGTTAAAGAAGATAGTATTACACTTAAAGATGGTAGAAGTATTGCAACACGTACACTTATTTGGACTTGTGGTATCCAATGTGCAACAAGTGCATCAGATGTAGCAGTAGAAAAAACACGTGCAAACCGTCTTAAAGCAAATGATTATATGCAAGCAGAAGGTCATGAGAACGTGTATGTAATAGGTGACTGTGCATATAATGAAGCGAATGGTAACTGTACTAATCCTCAGATTGTAGAAGCAGCAGAACAAACTGCTACAACAGCGGCTAAAAACATCATTGCATCTATTGAAAACAAAGAAAAAGTTGCTTTCAAAGGGAACTATCATGGATTCATGGTTTCTATTGGTGGACGTTATGGTGTAGCGAATCTTTCAGGCGTTAAGCTTTCAGGTTTCTTTGCAATGGTAATGAAACATATTGTAAACCTTATCTACTTATTTGGTGTATTAAATGTAAACTCTGTATACCATTACTTACAACACGAGTTCTTCGATATGAAACAAAATAGAAATATTATGAGAGGTCATATCTCTTCTGTTGGAAACCGTCTATGGACAGTACCTCTTAGATTATATATTGGTACATTATGGTTAATCGAAGGTCTTAAAAAGTTAATGGGTGAAGGCACATGGGATTCTATGTGGGAAACACTTAAAAACACAGGTGATTTAGCAGTTCAAATTGGTTCAGACAGTTGGATTAAAGCAGGTAACGTAAAAATGCCATTTGATTGGTTATATGATGCAGTTTCATCAGCTTCTCAAACAGGAGATGCAGCATCTACATTTGCAGAACCTATTTTAGATAAAATGCCAGGTTTCTATGAAGCAATCATGAAAATCATGATTCCTACACCAGAGATGGCAGTGTTCTTCCAAACAATCGTTGTTATTACAGAGATTTGTATTGGTCTTGCACTTATCGCTGGTTTATTCACATGGTTAGCATCAGCAGCATCAGCATTTATGACAATTAACTTCGTATTATCTGCTATGGCTGGATGGGAAATCTTATGGTTCTTCTTCGGTGCAATTGCGCTGATGAATGGATGTGGACGTGCATTTGGTCTTGATCACTATGTGTTACCATGGATTAATAAGATAGCTGGTAATTGGTGGCTTGGAGAAAACAAGCATATTTATAAATAAAAAGTGAAAAATAAGATTAGAAAGAGGTGAAGGCATGCACATCATTTGGAACCAGTATCCAGAGATCAAAGAAGAGTTACTTGAAATTATAAAATTAATGGATGAGAATGCAAAATGCAAGGATAAGGTGATTGAGCAATCTATTAAAGATCTTATTCATGCAAACGGCAAGATGATTAGGCCTGCCTTTACAGTTCTTGCAGCACATTTTGGAGAGTATGAACCTGAAAAGGTAAGAGCACTAGCTTCTGTAGTAGAACTATTTCATATGGCAACTTTAGTCCATGATGATGTTATAGATGATGCTAATCTTAGAAGAGGTGTTCCTACAATCCAAGCCAAATATGGAAAAGAATATGCAGTCTATATTGGAGATTACTTATTCTGTATTTGTTTTAAAATTTTAGCAAGTACAGCATCTCTTCAAAGTATCCAAGTAGATAGTTTATCCATGTCTAGAATTTGTCTAGGAGAAGTAGAACAACTTAATTCTAGATTTAATACTGAAGTATCAGTTAAAAATTATTTAAAACGTATTGCAGGAAAGACAGCAGAGCTTTTCTCATTAAGTCTTTATATAGGAGCAGCAGAATCAGGTTGTAGCGATAAGTTAGCCAAAAGCTTTTGGCGTATTGGACACCATATTGGAATGGCATTCCAAATTATTGATGATATCCTAGATTATACAGGATGTGAAAAATCAGTTGGAAAAGATCATGCCAAAGATATTCAAGAAGGTGTGTTTAATCTTCCTCTTATCTATGCATTAGAAAAGCAACCTAAAGATTTATTAGCTTTATTAGAAAAGCATCCATATAGCGATACAGATCTAAAAGAAATTGTTCAGCTTGTAGATACTTATGGTGGCATTGATAGAGCAAGAAGATTAGCTCATCAATATACACAAAAAGCTTACAAGCATATAAATAAGCTTCCAGATAATGAATATAAAATGATTCTATTAGAAGTTGCACACAAGCTTTTAGATAGAGCTTATTAAAAATATAAAGACATGTTGAAGCACGTTTTAACTTAGTATACAGACTAAGTTAAAACGTGCTTTTTTATGTTTTAGACTGCAAAGTATTAAGAAAATAAATATTTTATGGAGTGAGGATGTGCTTATATTTAGTCTACTTAGGTGAGCTGTCTAGCTGGATTCTCCTTCACCTGCTTCACTTCGCTTTCAGAGAAATGTAACTCATTCAAAAATAATAACGGTGTGAACTCACTTCGTTCAAACAGCACACCTAAAACCATTATTTTTTCATTTCGAACATTTCTTATCTGAAAACTACGTAGGCAGATTCCGGAGAACACACCTATCCTGTCACTTAATCAAGTCTACTAAATATACCCCCCTCACTTTGTGGACTGCGCCAGCGGAGAGATTACTAAACTTCATGTAGCTTATATTCTAAGTCCATCCTCGAAAAAAGCTCCATGGAGGTCATCCACGCATCACCGCCCTTTTCTACTTAGAAAGTTAACTTTTCACTTCCAGTGACATGCCGTGGAGAGGAAAGAAGAGCAAACATCTCTTCTTTGGAAGGCAAAACCTTGCATGTCCCAATGTCTTTTGCTATCTTTCTACCGGAACGGCTATGATGTGATGGGCTGTAAGGTGAGTTATTGTATGCAAACTTTCTCCGCAAACTTTTTAGAGAGGCTTAGTAAATGGAATCAAACTGGTTTTAGGGAAATGTTTGAAGAAAAGTGAACTTCTTTTCTGAGTTTTGACCGTTAGTTTGATGGAATGAACTTAGCCTGTCTTAAAAGGCGAGGACTAGAAGTTGGAATACAATAAGCTTGCCTACATGCCCTCACACTAACCAAATATTTATTATTTAGGTAAGTCTATAGCAAAGATTTGCAATAGAATAACAGATAAAATAAAAACGCATTACATGTGACAAGACATATGTATTGTAAAAAATATTAAACAGTGGTATATTAACATTTATATGACATACAAGAGAGGTGAACTATGAAAAAGCAAGAACTCATTCAGGCAATACAAACTTTAAAAAAAGAAAAAGATGCTATTATTTTAGCTCATTACTATACAGATGGAGATGTACAAGAAATAGCAGATTATGTGGGTGATTCCTATTATTTATCAAAGATAGCTAAGGAAGCACCACAGCAATTGATTGTTTTTTGTGGTGTACTTTTTATGGGGGAAAGTGCTAAGATTCTTAATCCAGATAAAAAGGTACTCATGCCAGATCCTAAAGCAGATTGCCCAATGGCTCATATGGTGACCTTAGAAGAAATTAAGAGAGTACGTGCAGAGCATGAAGACTTAGCAGTCGTGTGTTATATTAACTCAACTGCAGAGATTAAAGCGTTATCAGATGTCTGCGTAACCTCTGCAAATGCTTTAAAGATAGTAAAAAATATTGAGGCATCTAAGATTTTCTTTATTCCAGATGAGAACCTAGGAAGTTATGTAGCACAGCAAGTACCAGAAAAAGAATTTATTTTTAATAAGGGATTTTGTCCAATACATAAGAGCATGTCTAAAGAATTAGTACAAGAAGCTAAAGCACAGTATCCAGAGGCAGAGATTTTAATCCATCCAGAGTGTACACCAGATGTTGTTGCGTTAGGTGATTATGTAGGAAGTACAAGTGGCATTATTGAATATGCAACGAAGAGTAATAAAGAAGAGTTTATTGTTTGTACAGAGATTGGTATAGAGTATGCTCTTAAACAAAATAATCCTCATAAAGTTTTTCGTTTTGTAGGGGAAATGAAAGCCTGTGTAAGTATGAAATGTGTAAGTTTAGAAACACTCTATGAGACTTTAAAAAATGAGCAATATGAGATAACTTTAGACGAAGATGTTATGAAAAAAGCAGAACATGCATTACTTGAGATGCATCGTTTAGCACAATAAGAATGCTTAAAAAGAAGGGATAATATGAACGACTCATATGATGTAATTATAGTAGGAACAGGGGTATCAGGGCTATTTGCAGCACTTCACTTACCTAGTACTTATAAAATTTTAATGATTAGTAAGGATACATTAGAAGCAAGCGACTCTTACCTTGCTCAAGGTGGTATTTCTACATTAAAACATGAAAATGACTATGTAAGTTATTTTGAAGATACTTTAAAAGCAGGAAGATATGAAAATAACAAAGAAGCAGTAGACATTATGATCAAAGAATCAACACGTACAATTAATGAGCTCATTCAGTATGGTGTAGCATTTGATTCATATGACGGTGAGCTAATTTATACCAGAGAAGGCGCACATTCTACCAATCGTATTTTGCATCATAAAGATATTACAGGCAAAGAAATTACTTCTAAGCTTTTAGAAAGAGTAAAAGAAAAAGAGAATATTGAATTAGTAGAGTTTGTAACAATGATAGACTTACTTACAGTAGATCATACATGTAAGGGGATAGTTGTAAAATATAATAAAGGTCATAAAATGATTTATAGTAAGCAAGTGATCTTGGCAACAGGTGGTATAGGAGGCTTGTTTGAAAGCTCCACAAACTATAAGCACTTAACAGGAGATAGCTTAGCAATTGCTCTAAAGCATCATATTGAATTACAAGATATTCATTACATACAAATCCACCCAACTACTTTATATAGTCGTAAACAAGGACGACGTTTCCTTATATCAGAAGCAGTGAGAGGTGAGGGAGGTATTCTTCTTAATAAGAATAAAAAGCGATTTGTAGATGAACTTTTACCTAGGGATGTAGTAAGTGTAGCAATTTATGATCAAATGGTAAAAGACAAGAGCCCATATGTTTGGCTTTCGTTAAAACATTTAGGTGCAGAGAAAATTAAACAACGCTTCCCTAATATCTATGAGCGATGCCTAGAAGAGGGGTATGATTTAGCCTATGAGCCTATACCGGTTACACCTGCACAGCATTATTTTATGGGTGGTGTGAAAGTGAATATGCATAGTCAAACCTCTATGAAAGCTTTATATGCTGTAGGAGAAACGAGTTGTAATGGTGTACATGGACGTAATAGGTTAGCTAGCAATTCTTTATTAGAAAGTCTTATATTTGCAAGAAGAGCTGCCGAAAGTATTATTAGTGAAATGAATAATATGGATAAACAAGATTACAATGATTCTCTAAAACAGGTTACATATGAGGAAGATAGCAGAAATTTAGAAACACAATACAAAGAACTTATTTTAGGTGAGATTAAGCGAAAGGATGAGAAATTCTATGATCAATGGTGTCACAATGACAATCAATGTGGATGATAAAATACTTTTAGCTTTACAAGAGGATATTACAAGTGAGGATGTTACAACCAATGCTATAGTAAGAAAACCTACACCAGCTCGCGCAGAACTGATTTGTAAGCAAGATGGTATATTAGCAGGGATTGAAGTTTTTAGACGTACTTTTGAACTATTAGGTGATATTTGTTTTACAACAGAGTATCAAGATGGAGCATCTATTAAAAAGGGGGATTTAATAGGTGTACTTGAAGGAGATGCAAAGGTTGTTTTATCAGGGGAGAGAACAGCGCTTAACTACCTTCAACGTATGAGTGGAATTGCGACCATGACAAATGAATTAGTAGCTGAACTAGAAGGTAGCAAGACTAAACTACTAGATACACGTAAAACAACTCCAGGGATGCGCGTATTTGAAAAGTACGCTGTAAAAGTAGGAGGCGGATACAATCATAGATTTAATCTATCAGATGGTATTCTTATAAAGGATAATCATATTGGAGCAGCTGGTGGCGTGAAAGAAGCTATTGTAATGGCAAAAGAATATGCACCATTTGTAAGAAAGATAGAGGTAGAAGTAGAAAATCTAGATATGTTAGAGGAAGCATTAGAAGCAGGTGCAGATATTATTATGCTAGATAATATGTCACTAGAGATGATGGAAGAAGCTGTACAAAAAGTTGCTGGAAGAGCACAAACAGAGTGTTCAGGTAACGTATCTAAAGAAAGATTAAAAGATATTGCTAAGGTAGGAGTAGACTATGTGTCTTGCGGAGCACTTACACATTCAGCACCTATATTGGACTTTTCACTTAAAAATTTAATAAATCTATAAAGATGCCAAGATATTACAGAATATCAAAAGATAATCAATGTACTTTTAAAGGATAAATATGTTAATGTCATAGTATAACAAATGCATAGATTTAGGAGGTTGACGTGATATTAACATGAGAAGAGATGACTTTACTGCTGTTTTAGGAAAAACTTATATGAAGATGTGTATGTGGATGCCCTGGATTGCACTAATCCTGATATTAGGAGCTAAAACTTTAAATACATCATTTGAGAAAAGTGTTATTTATGTTGTTGCAACATTACTTATGATCAATGCTTTATATTTAGGATATAAATTTTTAATGTATAAGCAAAGTAAATGTTATAAATGATTGATTATAATTTAGGCATATGTAAAATATCTATATAAAATATTAAAGGGCTACCATGGGGTAGCCCTTTAATATTTTATTGTTACTTAGTAAGGAATTTATTTAAGAAGTCCATATTGAGTAAGAACCTTTTGAAGGACAGCTTCATTTTGTGGTTCCATGTCAATAAGAGGAAGACGACATCCACCTACATTCATACCCATTAAATTCATTGCTTTCTTTACAGGTACTGGACTTGGTTCGCAAAAGAGTGCTTTAACCATAGGAAGTACTTGAAGTTGAAGTTTTCTTGCAGTTTCAATATCACCATCAAAGAAAGCTTGGCAAAGTGCATGTGTATCACTAGGGATGATATTAGCCATAACAGAGATTACGCCTTTACCACCGAATGCAAGATAAGGAAGTACAAGTCCATCTTCACCGGAATAAATACTAAAATCACTTGGGCAAATATTCATAAGTTCTCCCACATGAGAGAAGTTACATTCTTTAATTGCTACGATATTTTCGATTTGAGCAAGTTTTGCTGTTGTTTCAGGAGCTAAGTCTAATACAGTACGTGAAGGTACATTGTAAAGAATAATTGGTGTAGATACACTTTTAGCAATAGCACTAAAATGTTCATAAAGTCCTTTTTGAGAAGTTTTGTTATAGTAAGGAACTACGCTAAGAATAGCATCTACTCCTACAGACTCAGCATAACGGCTTGTAGCAATAGCATGATGTGTATCATTACTTCCAGCACCTGCAATAACAGGAATACGTTTAGCCACCTTTTCTACAGTATATCGAATAGCTTCGCGATGTTCTTCCATAGGCATTGTAGGGGCTTCACCTGTTGTACCACAAATAATAATGGCATCAGTACCTTCAGCAATGTGCCATTCAATGAGTTCTCCTAATTTATCAAAATCAATACCCGTTTCATTGAAAGGGGTAATAATTGCAACACCAGAACCAGTAAAAATTGGTTGTTTCATAAAAATGTCCTCCTTATAAATAAGTCATTCTAAGATATTATACTATGGGGATTACTAATAGTATATACAGGAATGACATAAGTGGGGCATAGCTCATATAATATTTCTATATATTTTTGTAAATATGGAACATCTTGATAAAAAAATAAGAGTTAAATTTATATTTAAGTATAAAATAATAAAAAAATAAATTAAATTATATATAAAAAAGAGGAAATAGAAATAAAACGTAGAATATATATATTATAAAGCTTACCAAGACAACAAGGTAGTGTATTGAAAGGAGAGATACAGATGAAATACAACATTATAGGTAAAAATATTGAGGTAACAAAAGGTCTTGAAAATGCAGTAGTAGATAAGCTTCATAAACTCGATAAGTACTTCAACGAGGAAACTCCAGTACAAGTGATGCTTAGTGTAGAAAAACAACGACACATTATCGAGATTACCATTCCTTTCAATGGACAAATTTTAAGAGGCGAGATAGATGGCAAAGATATGTATGCAATTATTGATGATGCCGTTGCCATCATCGAAAGACAAGTGGTACGTTTTAAAAATAAATTAAGACGTCGCCATAGAGGCAATCCAATAGGATTTGCAGATGATTTTATGAGTGCAGATTATGATGAAGATGAAACACTTAGAATTGACAGAAGAAAACAATTTGCTGTTAAACCCATGGATATAGAAGAAGCTATTATGCAGATGGAATTAGTGGGACATACATTCTTTGTTTATAGAGATGCACAAACTGAAGAGGTAAATGTAGTTTATAAACGTAAAAATGGAACATATGGATTAATTGAGCCAGTAGTAAGTTAATTCATTCAATAAATAAGTACCTAGGAGACCATTTATAAAGATGGTCTCTTTTTAATTTGGAAATATGATGAATAGGAAATTGGATTACATAAATATAATAAGGGTTTTAGGCGTATAATAATTAAAGTCTATTGAAAATAAGGGGAAGTGCTTGATAAAACTAAGATTAAAAGGTAAAATATTACATAAGCCTTTCTCTACCTTGCAAACTGAATCCGTGACATGATACATTGAAAAAGGTAGATGAAAAAATTTCATACAGGAGGATTATTATGAATAATACACCAACTCCACATAACGGCGCAAAACTAGGTGATATTGCAAAAACAGTATTAATGCCTGGTGACCCATTACGTGCAAAATTTTTAGCAGATACTTATTTAGAGGATGTAGTACAATACAACTCTGTAAGAGGAATGTACGGATATACAGGAACTTATAAAGGAAAACGCGTATCTGTTCAAGGACATGGTATGGGAATTCCATCTATTGGAATCTATACTTATGAGCTTTTCAATTTCTATGGTGTTGAAAATATCATTCGTATTGGTTCAGCTGGTGCGATTGATGAAAGTCTTCACATCGGTGATATCGTAATCGGTATGGGTGCATGTACAAACTCAAACTATGAGGATCAATATAAATTACCAGGTCGTTTCTCTGCAATTGCTTCATTTGATCTTGTAAAAAAAGCAGCAGACGAAGCTGAACGCTTAGGATATACTTACAAAGTAGGTAACTTATTATCAAGTGATACATTCTATGATGATGGCCAAACTCTTAAAGATTGGCAAAAAATGGGTGTATTAGCAGTTGAGATGGAAGCAACAGCACTTTATATGAATGCTGCACGTGCAGGTAAAAAAGCACTTACAATTTGTACAGTTTCAGATTGCCCATTCACAGGAGAAGCAACAACAGCTGAAGAACGTCAAACTAAATTCACTCAAATGATGGATGTAGCATTATCATTAATCGAAGAGTAAGATTAAAGGCCGAGTAATTAAACTACTCGGTCTTTTGTTATGTATAGGGATTAGCTTTTGAATTAAGTAGATTATATTTGATTAAAGTATAGAGTTTACATTAGGCATGGAATTGCTATAGGCCATAAAGTAAGAAGATGTAAAAATTAAATGATATAAATTAAATGATATAAATTAAAGATATTGAATAATGAGGTCAATATAGACTACAATAGAAGTAAGTGGAAGAAAATGTATTAAGGCCATTACAATTTTTGAGAACACTTAATGATTGGGGGGATTGAGTACGAAAACATGGTTTAATGGAGACGGTGAAAGTAAGAGGAAGTTTGGGGGTAACAATCGCAGAGGGACTTTAAGTGATGAACTAAATAGAGCCGAACGGATAGGGAAGCAACTTAGGTGTGATGAAGCAGAGCTTAAGCCTATACAAATGTCTATACCAGTTCCGTCCAAACGCGAGTTGGTAATAGAAGAAATAGCCAAAGAAGCAAAGCCCAATTTAAATATAAATGAACCTTGGCAACCACAAAGAGTAGCTATTGACTATGAGATTAGATATGGAAGTAGGGAAGAGGCTCAATTATCACCAAGTACTGAAAAAATGGTATCAGATACTGTATCACCAATTCAGGCAAATATCACAATATCTTTTGACAAAGATCATACAATGGCCTTTAATATGAATATAGAATCTATTATTATGATTTTAAATAGTTCAGGAGAACAATTCGATTTTAAAATCACAAATGATGGTGAAGGTGGGCAAAAATTAAATATTACTGCTCCAACTAAGGTCCTTTATAAGATCTTAGCTTTATTTGAATAACCTAGAAGGATGTGACTATATGGAACTTAAATGCACAAAGGAAGAGTTTAAAGCATTATTAGACTTAGTATATGCAGGGAATTTATTAATTAATGGGATGAGAGAAGTAGATGAACGTATTTTACCTCACTCAGAAATGGAACAAAAGATCTTTGCTATGGCAAAAGAATTTGGCTATGAAGAACTTATTGAGTTTGATGACGAATTTAATGAATATATGCCTACTAGAGCCTATGAAAATAGTGAAGTAAATGACTATATCGATGCATATGAAGATAAAGTATTCTGGGAAGAACTTGTTGTACGTATGGCACGTAGACAAGCGCTTAATGAGTTAGGTGATGAAAATCCTGACATGACAAGTGCAGAACTTAGACAAAGACAAATTGAATTAGAAGAATATTATGAAGATGAATTTATTGAAAATGGTATCTATCATTTAAAATGGATTAGACCTGAAATTCAATCTGAAGAAGCAGCAAAAAAAGGAAGCAAATTAGAAGATTAAGAAAGAGGCGATTACATATTTGTAATCGCCTCTTTCTTTTCATTATACCTAAAGATGGCATGCTTATCTTAATTCATTCATATGAATTAAGATAAGACTATTTTTTTATAGTAATGTAGTTTGTTGGATCTACAGTTACATGCTTATGCTTCATGAAGTAATCGATAATAATCTCTGGCATTTCAACTAGAATCTCTTGAACAACTTTGCAACTTGGATACATACCATATCCGCCTACACCACTATAACGATAGTTATTCATAGCAAGTGTTAAAGTATCTTCTAGGCCCACTTCTTTATCATGAAGAGTCATGGAAACGACACGTTCACCTACTGGTTTTGTAAGGTCGAGAGTATAGTGAAGAGGAGCAAAATAATCATAGTTGTAATGAGATACTTTAGGCTTTAAGAATTTGTCTGAAATAGAGATTTCATCATTTTCTAAATGGAAGTAGCTTGCTGTGTTTTCAAGACCTTCTTTTAATATTTCTCCTGTAACTTCTAAGACAATTAATGTATTTGGGAAGATATAAGTAGAAACAATATCACGTACTGTAACTTCTTGATTAAATCCTTTAACACTGTTGGCAAATGAAGTACAGGCGATGTCAGCACCGCTACGTTCTAATTGAACTTGGTTAATAAAGTTTGCAAGTGGTGTACCATGAAGAGCCATTTCTAAATGATCACTTGGTGTAAGGGGCATGTTTAAGAAACCAACAGGTTCATCTAACCAAGTTTGAAGAGCTGATTCAATAGGCATTAACTCATTATAAAGACGTTCATTGTATTCAATACCTGTTGAAATAAGTTCAGATTGTGTAGATGTTGTTCCATCTTCAGCTACCTCAACTTCAACTTTAGCAAATTGAGTACCATATTGAGGTGTTTGAACAAGATGCGTACCACAGATTTCTTTGCCAAACATAGGTATATGTTGGTGACCTGTAAGAAGTACATCAAAATCAAAAGCTTCACAAATGGCATAAGCTAAGTTTTCTTTGCTCTCACTTAATTTTTTATTTGTTTCTAGATCATATTCTAATCCGCCGTGGTAAATTCCTACCATTAAATCTACCTGACCTTTAAGTGCTTCATAACTTGGGCGAATGCTATCAAGTGTAGCAGATACCATAAAGTTAGTTAAGTTTTCTTTCTTTTCCCATACAGGAATAAATTCTGTACTTACTCCAATTAAACCTACTTTTAATCCATTTTCTAATGTATGAATAGCATGTTTTTGAATAGGAAGTTGGTCTAGTTTATCATCTACATTCGTACAAAGACATGTAGCATTTACATAATCTAAGTAGCTTTTTAAATAATCATAGCCATAGTTAAAGTCATGATTTCCTAAAGTAATATAGTCATAACCAGCCACATTCATAACTTCTGCAATTGGATTTTTAGGTAAAGGTTGGCGACTTAAAAAAGTTGTAAAAGGAGAACCTTGAATAGTATCTCCACCATCTATAATTAAAGTATTTCCATCCTTTTTAAATTGTTCCATCATACATAAGAAACCTTGTGGTTTCTTTTCTTGGTCTCTATAATCAGTTGGATAAACATATCCATGAACATCAGATGTAAAATAAAGCGTTAGTTTTTTCATAAAGTGCACCTCGTGAGTAATTTAAACAATCTCATGTATTATATCAATAAATAACAAATCAAGCTATCTTTAGGATATGAATTAAAAAGAAAAAATATAGTTGTAAAAATTTTGCTAATTAACCAATGTATTTAGTGTTTTAGTCTATAATGAGATTAAGAGAAAAGTCTAAACTGAAAAAATATAGAAAGATAGGAGGGATAGGATGATTCAAGTAAAACATCTTACCAAGACTTTTGTAAGAACGGTTAAATCAGGAAAAAGAATAGTGAAGGAAGATTTTAATGCGGTCGAGGATGTGTCCTTTGAGGTAGGAAAAGGAGAAGTGTATGGCATTTTAGGACCTAATGGTGCAGGTAAAACAACATTGCTTAGAATGCTAGCAGGTATTTTAACACCTACCTCGGGTGAAATAGTAGTTGGAGGCATTGAGTATAAGAAAGATAAGAATCAAGCTAAAAACCTTATTGGGTACTTATCGGGTAATACTAAATTATATGGTAGATTATCTCCAAGAGAAGTATTAGAAATCTTTGGGGGACTTTACTCTATAGATAAGGCTACGTTAGATACAAGGATTGAAGAGATTATAGAACTATTAGATATGAGGAGCTTCGTAGATAATCGCATAGATAGACTTTCTACAGGGCAGACACAAAGAGCCTCTATTGCAAGGTGCCTTATACATTCACCAGAACTCTATATTTTTGATGAACCTACATTAGGATTAGATGTATTAAGTAGTAGAACGATTATTGACTTCATGAAGAGTGAGAAGGAAAAAGGGAAAACAGTTCTCTATTCAACTCACTATATGGAAGAGGCTGAAGCTTTATGTGATCATATTATTATGATACATGAGGGGTGCATACTAGCGATGGGAACAAGTGATGAACTTAAATCTATGACTCAGACACATAATTTAAGAGATGCATTCATTCAACTCATGGAAGAAAAGGAGGTCATAGAATGAGAAGTTATATTATCAAAAACATCTTAAAAAAAGAACTGAAAGATATTTTTAGAGATAAGAAAACAATCTTCATGATGATTGTCCTACCTATTTTACTTTATCCTGCTATTATGCTAATTACATCTCAGATTACAATGTATTCTATGAATAAAACAGAAACAGCTTCTTATAAAGTGAGTGTATCTAAAGGAAAGCTACACAATCAAATAATAGAGAAACTTCTGCAGGAAGAGGACTATGAACATTTAGAATTTATTGAAGTAGGAAATCCAGGTGAAGCATTAGAACAACGAGAAATAGATGCTTATATAGAGGTAGAAGTGTTACCAACTCAGCAAATGAGTTATAAAATTTATATTAATTCATCTATAGGTCAGTCTCAAAATGCAGGGCATAAACTTCAAAACTTTTTAGAAGAATATAAGGAACAAATGATTTATAGTAACATAGAGCAAATAGGATTAGACCCTATTATTTTATTAGAGCCTGTAGTCTACGATACAGTAGACTTAGCTAAGAATGAGCAGAAGGCTGGTCAGCTAATGGCCATGATTTTACCACTCATCCTGATTATAGGTATATTAATGGGTGCACTTTATCCAGCAATTGATGTGATGGCTGGTGAAAAAGAAAGAGGTACCATTGAGACCTTATTAACTTTGCCTGTTTCTAATTTAGAATTGATTATAGGTAAGTTCTTAGCAGTAGCCATTATTTCAATCATATCGGCAGTATTAAATGTAATCTCTATTGTGGCAAGTATTATGCTTGTTATGATAAGTGCAGATTTATCAGGGATGATGAGTCAGCTTAATATAGATGCAAAGCGCTTTATTGTACCATTTTTGATTGCCTTTATATGTATTTTAATCTTTGCTTTAATTGTCAGTGCGATTAGCATGTGTGTATGTAGTATGGCAAAAAGCTTTAAAGAGGCACAGAACTATGCAACGCCACTCATGCTTGTATTAATGTTGCCTGGATATGCAAGCATGATACCGGGATTAGAGCTGACAACAGCAACAGCATGCATTCCTATTGTGAATGTCGTTTTACTGATTAAGAGCGTTTTAACTTTCCAATATAATATAGGTGCAATGGCTATAGTTATTGTCACTAACTTTGGGTTCCTTATATTATCTTTGATTATATTAGCTAAGATGTTTAATTCGGAAGAAATTTTATTTGGAAGTAGTAAGGAGTTTTCTATCTTACAAAAACGCTACAATATTCAAAAGGGTACGCTACCAACACCAAGTGATAGCTTAATGATTTATGTGATTGCATTGCTTGGAATTATTTATATAGGTAGTTTGCTTCAAGTGAAGTTAGGCTTTTTAGGTTTAGCACTTACTCAAGCATTAGTTATAGCTATTCCTATTCTATTTGGGTGGTATATCAAAACAGATTTTAAAGAAGCATTGTCGTTAAAGAAGCCGAAAGGTAAGCATATAGGTGGAGCAATTATCTTATGGGGAGGGCTATTTTTCCTTGTACAAGGTATTTCATTATTAATGATGCTTGTTTCACCAGATTTACAAGAGCTCAATAATAAGCTTGCTCAAGCAGTGACTCATCCTAATTTGTTTGTTAATTTATTGGTTGTAGCAGCTTTGCCAGCTATTTGTGAAGAAGTATTATTTAGAGGTATGATTTATAAAGGGCTTGAAGATGATGGAAAACATGTGAAATGGGCAATCATTGTATCTGGAGTTTTATTTGGAATTATGCATTTAGATTTCTTTAGGATGATACCTACAGCTATTTTGGGTATAGGTTTTGCCTATATTGTATATTCTAGTAAATCTATTTTTTTAGCGATGATGGTACATTTCTTGAATAATGGTGTTATAGTATTAGTACAGCACTTTATAGTACGCCCAGATGTAGAACCGGCTTTGACATCAGGGCAGATTATACAAAGTAGTGTTGTATATCTTTTGCTTAGTGTACTACCGTTAGTAACAGGTATGTTATTGCTAGGTTATAAAGATCAACCAAGTATTAAAAAAATATAGAGTTATTCATGAAATAGATTAAATAAAAGTAAAAATATACTTATAGTAAAGGATAACTTGTAGATAAAGGAATGAGTATAAATGAAAATGAATAGTAAGGTTAAACGTACTGCATTAGATGAAAAACTAGATTCTTATAGAAGACAGGGGTATATTGTACCACCTAAAAATATTATTAAAAATGAAAAGCAAATAGAAGCTATTAAAAAAAGTGCAGTGATTAATACAGCTATACTTGATCATGTAGCAGAACATATTAAAGAAGGTATGACTACTTTAGAAATAGATGAGATGGTTTATCGCTTTACAAAGGAACATGATGCTACGCCAGCACCTCTTAACTATCATGGTTTCCCTAAGAGTGTATGTATTTCTATCAATCAAGAAGTATGTCATGGAATTCCTTCTAAGGATAGAGTTCTTCAAAATGGCGATATCGTTAATGTAGATGTATCCACAATTTATCATGGATATTTTTCAGATGCATCTCGTATGTTTATTATTGGTGAAGCATCTGAAGAGGCTAAAAAAGTTGTAGAAGTAGCTAGAGAATGTATGCAAAAAGGGATAGAACAAGTTAAGCCATGGGGCTTATTAGGTGATGTGGGTGCAGCAATTAATGCACATGCTAAAGCACATGGATACAGTGTAGTAAGAGAAATTGGTGGACATGGAGTTGGCTTAGCGTTCCATGAAGACCCCTATGTAAGCCATGTGAGTAAGGCTGGCACAGGCATGCTTCTTGTACCAGGAATGATCTTTACTATTGAACCTATGGTCAATGTAGGAACAGCACGTGTAAAAGAAGATAAGAAAAATGGATGGACCATTTATACAGCAGATGGTAAGTTATCTGCACAATGGGAGAGTATGGTCCTTGTAACTGAAACAGGATATGAAATTTTAACTTGCTAGGATATGCTTAAATTTGATTTTTTAGGAGTAAATGAACGTGGAAAATATAGAGATTTTAAATAATATTACAGATAAAGATATGGCTAATATATTAGAGGTATGGGAGTCATCAGTAAGAGCAACCCATCTATTTTTAACAGAAGAGGATATAGTTTCTCTAAAGCCTTGTGTGGAAGAAGGGGCAAAATTCATTAGTCACTTAGCAGTCATAAGAAATGAAGAAGATGCCATCCAAGCATTTATAGGCATGCATGATAATAAAATTGAAATGTTGTTTGTAAAAGATACTTGTAGAGGTAAAGGACTTGGAAAACACCTTGTCAATTGGGCAATCAATACTTTGAATGTAAAATTTGTAGATGTAAATGAACAAAATGAGCAAGGTCTAGGATTTTATAAATATATGGGATTTGAAGTTTTTGATAGGTCAGAATTAGATGAACAGGGCAACCCTTTCCCTATACTTTATATGAGACGATAACATATGTAATTCCAAATAAATAGTTAAAAAAGGAGCTGCCACGAGCTGAGTTTAATCAGCTAATGTGACAGCTCCTTTTTATTTACTGATGTTATTGAATATTCTTATGCAGATTGATCGAATTGGCTATTGTAGAGGTCTGCATAGATGCCGCCTTTTGCAAGAAGCTCATCATGAGTACCTTGTTCAAGTACATTACCGGCTTTCATGACTAGGATAACATCTGCGTCCTTGATGGTTGAAAGGCGATGGGCGATGACGAAGTTTGTCCTGCCTTCCATAAGGCGTGTCATGGCATTTTGAATATAGTGTTCTGTACGTGTATCAACGCTACTTGTTGCTTCATCTAGAATAAGAATAGAAGGGTTAGCAAGGATGGCACGTGCGATAGTAAGAAGTTGTTTTTGGCCTTGAGAAATATTAGAGGCTTCTTCATTAAGAATTGTATCATAGCCTTGAGGTAATGTACGGATGAAGTGGTCAGCATGAGCTGCTTTTGCAACTTCTACAACTTCTTCAAAAGTAGCATTTTCTTTGCCGTAAGCAATATTATCACGGATAGAACCTTTAAAGAGCCAAGTATCTTGAAGTACCATACCAAACAGTTGACGTAAGTCTTTACGAGTTAAGTCAGTAATATCAACACCATCTACACGAATCTCTCCACCATTAAGTTCGTAGAAACGCATAAGTAGATTGATCATAGTTGTCTTACCTGCACCAGTAGGCCCTACAATAGCAATGGTTTGACCAGGCTTTACTGTAATATTAAGGTCTTTCATCAGAAGATGATCAGGTGTATAACCAAAAGATACATGATCAAATACAACTTCACCTTTTGGATTTTTTATAGTAACTGGATTTGTTGCTTCAGGTACAGATTCTTCTTCATCAAGAATGGCAAAGACCCTTTCAGCAGAGGCAATAGTAGATTGAAGAATGTTAGCAATATTAGCAAGTTGATTAATCGGTTGAGTGAACTGTCTAGAGTACTGGATGAAGGCTTGAATATCACCAATAAGTAGACGACCGCTAACAGCTAAAACACCACCTACGACAGCTACAACAACATATCCGATGTTATTAACAAGTCCCATAAGAGGCATAACAAGGCCAGAAACAAATTGTGCTTTCCAACCAGATTCATAAAGAGAATCATTAATAGATGTAAAGTGCTCTATAGATTCTTTTTCATGTCCAAATGCTTTTACAACAAGATGTCCAGTGTACATTTCTTCTATATGTCCATTAAGATCACCAAGGGCATTTTGTTGAGCAGAGAAATGTGTTTGTGAACGACCGACAATAGGGCGAATAACAAAGATACCTAGAGGAAGTGTTATAAGAATAATCAAGGTTAAAATCCAACTAATGCTAAACATCATAATGGTTACTCCAATAAGGGTTACTACAGAAGTAATAAGTTGGGTAATACTTTGTTGAAGCGTATTACTAATGTTATCTACGTCATTGGTCACTGTACTTAATAAATCTCCATTTGAATGGGAGTCAAAATATTTAAGAGGAAGACGTGATAACTTTTCGTTAACATCAGTACGTAATTTAAATACTGTGTTTTGGGCAACGTCTGCCATTAAATATTGTTGGAGATAGCTAAAGAATGCACTTAAAATATAGAAACCTGCTAGCCACATGAGAATGGTGAGTAAAGCATTAAAGTCGATACTACCAGTTCCTTTTGCCATGTTAACAACACCAGCAGCAATAGTATTGGTTGCTGACCCTAATATTTTAGGACTAGCAACGGCAAAAATTGTGCTTAAAGCTGCAAGGATGAAGACGATAATGAGTTTTGTACGAGCTGGATTAAGATAGCTTAATAAACGTCTAAAAGACCCTTTGAAGTCTTTGGCACGTGCACCAGCCATGACCATACCATGACCACCCATTGGGCCGCCAGGTCTATTTGGTTGTTTATGTTTATTTTCCATTTTCAATCTCCTCCTTTGAAAGCTGAGATAGAGCAATTTCTTTGTAGACTTCACAAGTATCTAAAAGTTCACGATGCGTACCTTGACCTACTACTTTTCCATCAAATAATACAAGAATTTCATCTGCATCCATAATCGTGCTAATACGTTGAGCAACAAGAATCATAGCAGATTCAGTAACTTCAGATTTAAGTGCTTTACGAAGTGCAGAATCTGTTTTAAAGTCAAGGGCTGAAAAGCTATCATCAAAAATATAGATTTCAGGCTGACGTACAAGGGCACGAGCAATGCAAAGACGTTGCTTTTGACCACCAGATACATTCGTACCACCTTGAGAGATATAACTATCTAACCCTTTTTCCATATTAGAAACAAAGTCACGTGCTTGAGCAATGTCTAGTGCTCTCCAAAGGTCTTCATCTGTAGCATCTTCTTTACCATATTTAAGATTGTCACGAATCGTACCACTAAAGAGTAAGGCCTTTTGAGGGACCAAGCCAACCTTATTACGAAGTTCCTCTTGGGTCATATCTTTAATATTTACACCATTAACTAAAATTTCACCTGAAGTTGTATCATAGAAGCGAGGAATTAAGTTAATCAGTGTAGATTTACCAGAGCCCGTCCCACCAATGATAGCTGTGATTTTACCAGGCGTTGTCTCAAAGGAAATGTGAGAAAGAGCAGGTTCTTCACTATTAGGATAGTTAAAGGTAACATCTTTATAAGCAATTTGACCATGTAAAGAACTATGAGTTAACTCATGAACATGATCTTGAATTTCAAAAGGTGTCTCTAAGACTTCATTAATACGTTCAGCAGATGCTGCAGCACGAGGAATCATAACAAACATCATAGTGACCATAACTAGTGCCATCATAATTTGCATAACATATTGAATAAAAGCGATTAAGCTACCCACTTCAAAACTACCGGCTTCTATGCGAACTGCACCAAACCAGATAATAGCAACAGAAGTAAGATTTAATATAATCATCATACTAGGCATAAGGACAGCCATAATTTTATTAACACGTATGGCAGTTGAAGTTAAGTCTTTATTAGCAGCGTCAAAGCGTTTTTGCTCATAGGTAACTTTATTAAAAGCACGAATAACACGAATACCTGTTAAGTTTTCTCGAAGGACTAAATTAAGTTGGTCTAATTTCACTTGCATAGATTTAAAAAGTGGCATACCAAACTTAGCAACAAGCCCAATAACAACGAGTAAAATAGGAATAGAAAAGGCCAATACAACAGAAAGTTCAAGGTTAGTAGATAAAGCCATAATAAGTCCACCAATAACCATTAAAGGTGCAGTAACCATCATACGTAAGGACATAAGCACTAATTGTTGAACTTGAGTAATATCATTGGTTGTTCTTGTAATCAATGAAGAAGTTCCTAATTTGTTAAATTCACCTAAAGAAAAGGATTCTACTTTTATAAAAAGATCACGCCTTAGATCTTTGCTAAATCCCATAGCAACTTTGGCTGAATTTAAGTTTGCAAAGACCATAAATGCACTTCCTAATAATGCAACTAAGAGCATATAAAAACCAACGGATAGGATATAGGAGGTATTACCATTAGGTATACCAATATCTACTATTTTGGCCATTAGTGTAGGAAGTAATAAGTTGGCAATCGTTTGTAAAAAAAGTAAAAACAGAGTAAGGATTGTAGCACCTAAATAAGGCTTAAGATATTTAGCTAGTCTAAACATTTTTTGTCATCTCCTTGAGCATCAGATAGATTATCTCGAACCTGCATTAAAAGTCTTTTAAGCAGTATTTGTTCCTCTATGCTTAAATCTTTGTTGTAGAGTTGTTCGTTCTGGGCATAAAGTTTATGAAGTGCTTTACAAGTAGCATGCCCCTTTTTAGTTAAAAAAGTACGGCATATACGTTTATCATTTTCATCCATTTGTTTATAAAGCATGCCAGTACGTTCAAGCCTTTTAATTGTTACAGTTACAGTAGAAGGCTTAACATGTAATTTAGAGGCCAAAGCAGATTGGTTGAGACCATCTTCTTCATAAAGACACATAAGTAGGGGGGCTTGTCCAGGGTGGAGGCCATATTCTTCAAATAATTCGTGACTTCTGGTATATTGTAAGCGTATAATTTCCCATAATAAGCTATTGATTGTAAAATGATTTTTCATGATTTCCTCCGATATTAGTTAGTTAACTAATTATATAGCGATGAAATATGATAATTTGGTATCAAAATTATGAATAAAAAATGAACTTTATAGTCAAGAATAAATAAGAACATAACCTTACCCTACCTATAATTGGATGGGTTGGATAGTTGTAATAGTGTATAATATTTGATATACTTAGTGATAGCGTTTACTCTGATGAAACTTAGTATGTGATAAAATTGATACATATATAACATAGAAAGAAGAAGGTGAAGATTTTGAAGAACTTTGTAGAGAAAATTTTTGGAACTCACTCTCAACGTGAGCTGAAAAGAATAGAACCAATCGTTGCAAAAATTGAAAGTTATGATGAAGCTATGCAAAAGCTTTCAGACGATGAGCTTAAAGCAAAAACAGCGGAGTTTAAAGAACGTTTAGCAAACGGAGAAACTTTAGATGATATTTTACCAGAAGCTTACGCAGTATGTCGTGAAGCTGGTTGGCGTGTAATGAAAATGAAACACTTTAAAGTACAGCTTATTGGGGGGGTTATCCTCCATAACGGGCGTATTGCAGAGATGAGAACTGGTGAAGGTAAAACATTAGTAGCTACATTACCAGCTTATTTAAATGCCCTTTCAGGAAAAGGTGTACATGTTGTAACAGTTAATGATTACCTTGCTAAACGTGATGCTGAGGAAATGGGACAACTTCATAACTTCTTAGGCCTTAGTGTAGGATGTATCTTAAGTGGTATGGAAAACGATGAAAGACGTGCGGCATACAATTGTGATATTACTTACGGTACAAACAATGAATTTGGTTTCGACTACTTACGTGACAACATGGTTCTTTATGCAGAGCAAATGGTTCAAAGACCACTTAACTATGCAATCATTGATGAGGTTGACTCTGTTCTTATTGATGAGGCAAGAACACCACTTATTATCTCTGGTAGTGGTTCAAAATCTACACACCTTTACAAAGCAGCTGATATCTTTGTAAGACGCCTTAAAAAAGGTAGACTTTTAGGTGAAGAAAGTGCTATGGCTTCTCTTATGAGAGAAGAAATAGAAGAAGAAGGGGACTTCATTGTTAATGAAAAAGAAAGAAATGTTACCCTTACAGCTGATGGTGTAAAAAAAGCAGAACAATACTTTGGTATTGAAAACTTAGCTGACCCAGATAACATGGAAGTGCAACATCATATTAATATAGCGCTTAAAGCACATAACTTAATGCACCTTGAAAAAGACTACATTGTAGATGAAAAAGGTGAAATTGTTATTGTTGATGAATTTACAGGTCGTCTTATGGATGGACGTCGTTACTCAGATGGTCTTCACCAAGCGATTGAAGCTAAAGAAGGCGTAGAAGTACAAAAAGAAAGTCAAACACTTGCAACAATTACTTTCCAAAATTACTTCAACAAATACAATAAAAAATCTGGTATGACAGGTACAGCTTTAACAGAAGAAGGCGAGTTTAGAGATATTTATGGAATGGACGTTATTGTTATTCCTACAAATAGACCAATTCAACGTATTGACCATGCAGATATGGTATTTAAAACAGAAGAAGCTAAATTCAAAGCTGTAATTGAAGATATTAGAAAATCTTATGAAAAACAACAACCAGTTCTTGTTGGTACAGTAACAATTGATACATCAGAACTTCTTAGCAAACTTCTTAAAAAAGAAGGTATTCGTCACCAAGTACTTAATGCGAAATATCATGCAAAAGAAGCTGAAATTGTTTCATTAGCTGGTAAAAAGGGTGCTATAACAATCGCAACAAACATGGCTGGTCGTGGTACAGATATTAAACTTGAAGATGGTGTACAAGAACTTGGTGGTCTTAAAATCATCGGTACAGAACGCCATGAGTCAAGACGTATTGATAACCAGTTACGTGGACGTTCAGGACGTCAAGGTGACCCAGGTGAATCACGTTTCTACTTAGCTCTTGAAGATGATTTAATGCGTCTATTCATTCCAGAAACAACAATGAAAATGTTTGATGCACTTGGTCTTCCAGATGATGAACCAATCGAACACAAAATTCTTTCAAAAGCGATTGAAAGAGCACAAACAAAAGTAGAAAGTAATAACTACGGTATTCGTAAACATCTTCTTGAATACGATAAGATTATGAATGAACAAAGAGAAGTTATCTACGGTGAACGTTTCAAAGTTCTTAAAAACGAAAATCTTAAAGATAATGTATTAAGCATGGCTAAAAATGTGATTACAAAAGCTGTTATGAGTGCAACAAATGGTATTGAGTATCCAGAAGACTGGAACTTAGCATCTATGATGGATCACCTTTCAACAATCATTCCATTTGAAGAAGTTGAATTTACAAAAGAAGAGCAACAAAATCTTACACCAGATAGCTTAATTGACCTTCTTTATAGCAAAGCAGAAGCTTTATATGAAGTAAAAGACAAAGAAATTGGTGAGCAACTTCGTGAAATTGAACGTGTTATCATGCTTAAAGTAATTGACCAAAAATGGATGGATCATTTAGATAACATGGATCAAATGCGTCAAGGTATCAACCTTCAAGCATATGGTCAACGTGACCCATTAGTAGAATACCGTTTCTTAAGCTTTGATATCTTCGAAGAAATGACAGAAATCATTCAAGAAGAAACAGTTAAAGCACTCTTCCACGTAAGACTTCAACCACATCAAGAAATCAAACGTGAAGCAGTTATTAAAGTAACTGGCACAAACCATAAAGATGAAAGCTTAGGTGCTCAACCTGTAGTGAAAAAGGAAAAAGTAGGTCGTAATGACTTATGTCCATGTGGTAGCGGTAAAAAATACAAACAATGTTGTGGACAAAACGAATAAATAAATTTAAGGCTCTAGATACAAGCGTAATAGCTTGTATCTAGAGCCTTTTTATTTGATAATAGAGCTTAAACTTAGATATAGTTTGAAGAAATAATTGTAATTAATAATGAAAATAAAAATAAAATATTGATTAATATAAAATATTATATTGCTATAATTGTAGGTTTTTAGTAATCTTGTTTATAAAGACATCTAGAATAACTAGAGCATTGAGAGGAGAATTACACATGAAGTTTTTAACTTTTAATATTCGATGTGATTATAATCAAGATGGAAATAATAATTTCTGTTATAGAAAGCCTTTAGTATTAGAGAAATTAAAAAAAGAATTACCAGATATAATTTGTTTTCAAGAAGTACTTCCTCATGTAGCAAGTTGGTTAAAAGAAAATCTAGAGGAGTACTTTATCTTAGGATGTGGAAGAGATGAAAATCTAGAAGATGAACAAACAGCAATAGCATTTAAAAAGCAAAAATATCAGCTCATACATATGAATACTTTTTGGCTATCACCAACCCCACAGGTACCGGGTTCACGTTATGAGCAACAAAGCATTTGTCCAAGGACTTGTACAGAAGTTATACTACAAGATTTAGAGTCAAAAGAAATTTATCGTATTATTAATACTCATTTAGATCATGAAGGAAGTGAAGCTAGAAGGTTAGGTATGGCACAGATTTTAACTTATATAAAAGAAGTTGAAACATTTAAAGATGCATCTATCTGTCTAGCAGGAGATTTTAATGCAACACCAGATACTCCAGAAGTTAAAATAATTAGTGAAGCTGGATTAATAGATCAAACAGAGGGAGTAGAGGGAACATACCATGAGTATGAAACACTACCAATAAATAATAAAATAGATTACATTTTTACATCGCCAGATTTAGTATGTAATGATGTGACACCATGGAAAGATGAAAAAGAGGGTGTATATCTATCAGATCATTATCCTGTATGTGCTGAGATTATTAAAAAATAAAAGAGAAGTATAGAGCCAATAAATAAGTATAGCCATAAAGAGCTTAATCTTGATTACTAAAATGTAACTAAGATTAAGCTTTTTTATTTGTTGTATTTTAATAAATTTTTTATATAAGTAAATAAAATTAAACATAAAATATACAAATTGTGAAAAGAATGTGATATAATTTGACATGCATTAGTGTAATTTTAAAAGATATTATATAAATACTATTATTTAATTTTATTGCTTGCTTAGTGAGCTTATATATTAGGAATGAGAAAAGAGGATCAAATGACAAAAATATTAAAGAAAATTGGGGTATATATTTTTCATTCCAATACAATATTTATTCAACTTCTTGTATTTACTTTAGTTGTAAGTGTAGTACCTATTATTCTTATTAGTCTACTCTTATTTAATAAAATGTCAGATCTAGTTGTAACGACTTTAGATAAATCATCCTCGCAGCTAGTACTTCAATATATGAATGATATTAATGGGAGCTTTTTTAGATATCAGGATAAGCTTCAACAGATAGCGAATAACACGATTATTATGGATGAATTATTAGGTAAAGGGGATGACTCTAATCCCTATATAAAAGGTGATAAAGTAAGTAAAGAGGTGAACAAGAGTTTACGATTAGAAGGCTATAGTGAATATAGGAACTGTATGATTTATTCAACCATATATGACTCAAAAATATATGGAAATAATGTATCCATGTTAGAAGAGGCAGTGAAAGAAGTATGGTATATAGATCATCCAGAGTATAAAGGAAATATTTTCTCATATTTAACAGCTAATAGAAAAAACAAAGTGCTTTCATTAGTACAGCAAATCAATTATATAGATACAAATTCGTTTAAAAATAGTGATTTAGGATTCGTAAAGCTGGATTTATATGCTGATAAGTTATTTGAACCTCCTAAAGATAAAGAAAATGGAACTTATTCTTATGACATTATTGTATTAGATGAAAGTAGTAATTTAATTTATGAATCCGAAGAACAATTGATTAGAGAGTTGGATGAAATCCCTTTTCACCAACTTACAAGTAATCAAATGACAGCGCATAATAATATGCTTATTTATAAAGATACGGTAAAGCGTTATGGATTAGATATCATATTTTTGTTTGATAGCCATGTGTTGGTAGATAAGCAAGAGGAGTTAGGACGTTCAATTATTCCAATTATTTTAATTGTTATAGGTGTTATTATAATAACAGCTTATTTGTTTACGAGAAGCTTTGCTTTTAGAGTAGAAAAATTAGTCCGTAAGATTAAGGCAGTAGAAGAAGGTGACCTTACAGTAACCGAAGAAATAGGTGGAAATGATGAAATTGCATTATTAGATAAGCAGTTCAACTCTATGGTTAAAAGACTAGACAAGCTAATTCAAAAAAATTATATACAACAACTAGAGAAGAAGGAGGCTGAACTTAGAAATTTACAATTGCAGATTAATCCACATTTCTTATATAACACTTTAGAAACAATCAGTGCAATGGCTGCTATAAAAGGGCTATTTAATATCTGTGATTTATGTGAGAAATTAGGAGAAATCTTTAGATACAGTTTAGGGAAAAACTATGGTGAGTACGTGACTATAGAACAAGAATTAAAACATACTAAAAACTACATATTTATCCAAGAAGCAAGATTTGGCAATAAATTTGAGGTGGATTATAATGTACAATCAGAATTAATGCATGCTCAAATATTACGATTTATTTTACAACCTATTGTAGAGAATGCAATTATCCATGGACTTAGTAATCATACAAGGAAAGGTAAGTTAAGTATTTCTATCTATCAACAAGATGGTGATATTCTCATTGAAATAGAAGATGATGGAGTAGGAATGTCTAAAGAGCGTTTACAAGGACTTACTGAATATATTAATGATCAAGATAAAAATATTAAGAGAACAACAAGAAGCATAGGTGTTAAAAATGTAAATCAAAGAATTAAATTATCCTGTGGAAATGACTATGGCATTATGATAAGAAGTGAATTAAACGAAGGTAGTTGTTTTACAATACGTTTGCCGTTTGTGCAATAAGAGGAGGATAAAATGGGGCGAAGTATTTTAATTGTAGATGATGAAGAACTGATTAGACAAGGCATTAGAGCAAGAATTGATTATCTAGGATTTAAATTTGATTCTATACGAGAAGCAGATGATGGAACGACAGCATTATCTCTATTAGAACAAGCGCCAGCAGATGTTGTCATTACAGATATCCGAATGAATGATATGGATGGGATTGAGCTTATTGGAAAAGTGAAACCTTTATATCCACACATCCAGTTTATTATTTTAAGTGGATATGCTGAATTTGCTTATGCAGAGCAAGCCATTAATTTAGGTGTTAATGCTTATCTTTTAAAGCCTATTTCAAATGAAGAATTGAAAAAGACGATGAATAATGTTTTAGAGCGTATAGAACTTGAGGAACATAATCACAGAACAGTTAAATTAGGAGAGCAAATACTTGTTGAAAATCAAAAGCATATTTTTGAAAAGAATTTAAATGCGCTTTTATATCATCCTAATCCCTTAAAAGGAGAAGGCAAGGTACTATTTAATACAGTCAATGAACAATTCCCTTTAGAAAAAAGAAAATTTATGACTATTCTTATGAATATAGATGGAGATAGCTATGAGGGGAATAAATTTGGATATCAAGATATTAAACTTATACGTTTTACAATCAAAAATATCCTAAGTGATTTCCCATCTCAAAGTGATAAAGTAGTTATAAGTAACCTATCTAATACTAACCAATTATTTGCAATTTTGTCTAATGAATGTAGCACTACATTAAGAGCTGAAGCAGAACAAGTTTTTTCAGCATTGCAGGGTGTGCTATGGAATCGTATGCAAATTTCTATTAGTATAGGGATTAGCTCAGTAACAGATAAGCTATCATTAGATAGTACAAAAGAAGCACAAGAAGCTTTTCAACAAAGGCTTATTCATGGAAATGGGAGTATGTATTTTTATGATGATATTAAATTATTATCAGGTACACAACTACCCACAAGTGAGCTAAATATGCTGAGTCAGTACATAGAGCGTAAAGATATAGGGAATATACAGGTTATTTTAAATGCTATTTTCTCTGATGAGTGTATGCAACAATATAATGTGAATTACATACGTATTGTTTGGGTACGTATCATAGGAATTTTATTAAAGTCAGCTCACTCCAGCTTTGAGAAAGAGCCTCAAAAGGCAGAACAGCTTGTAATGGATTTAGATGATTTGGTGGGTATATCTTCTTTAGCGGAGTTAAGGGAGTACCTATGGACTTTAGTACTTGATTGTTTAGAAACAGATACACATATGGATACAAATGCTAAGAATAAAATTAAGCTTGCGACTAAGTATATTACAGATAATTATAATAAAGATATTGCTATTAACGACTTAGCAGAACGTTTTATGATGAGTCCTAATTATTTTTCTTCTATATTTAAGAAAGAGACGGGACAAACAACAATTAATTATATTAAAGAACTCCGTATTAATAAGGCTAGAGAATACTTAGCACAATCATCAAAGAGTGTGGTAGATATTGCAAAAGAAGTAGGATATGAAGATAGCCAGTACTTCTTTAAAGTATTTAAAAAATCTACTGGCCAAACTCCATTACAGTATAGAAAGTCCTATAGTAAGTTATAGATAGAGAACAGGGGCTATACAAACTAAGTTTTCAATTTCAAGAGAGCCTTGATAAAGTTTTGGTATAATAATAGATTCAGTATTTAAATCATCAATATTGATAGTAAGAGGAGCTTTGATATCCAATGGGATAGATAAAGTTCCTTTTTTTGTACGTAAAGAAAGAAGATAATTTGTATGATCTTGTTCTATATAGCCAGGTTTTGAGGTTGAAATAATAGAGAACTGGATAGTATGTGAATCAGGATTGATTTGAGTCTTAAGAAGAGGACCTTTTGACACCCATGTTTGTCCACTATGAATAGCTGTTTCTAATTCTATTTCAATATCTCCAGTAGCATTACCTTCAATAAAAGTAGCAAACTGATCATGCATACTATCTGTACCATGTAGATCCATCCCACTGGCTGCTGCAATACGATAACCTTGCAAGGTTAGGTCTTCCCACCAAAGTAAACCACGCTCATTCACTTCATGGAGAGGTTCTGGATTATTAAAGACTTCAATGAAATCTATAAAAGCATAATCAGTAAAGGTCATTTCGAACCCACAAGTAGCAATAGGGTAACCGCATGAGAAGGGATGAGCCACACCAGCCAGGGCTCCTTTTTCTTGTACTGCCTTAAAAAGAAGCTCTGGTTTATGCTTATTGATATTTTCCCAAGGAACGTATTCTTTTAGGTTGAGACATAAAATATGACCGTAATAAGTGGTGTATTCCATACCATAAATACAAGGCATATCTATAGGGTATTCCTCTAATATTTTGTGAGCTTTTACATGGCCCGAGATTGTATTATGATCGGTTAAAGCAAAGGCATCCACTTTGTCTGCTAGCATAAAATCAATAAGTTGTTGTACTGTAAGATTGCCATCTGATTCCAATGTATGGTTATGTAGTTCTAAGCGTTTGTACATGATTTTAACCTCCTATTTTATTGTGCGGATAAAGATAATGAGTATTTAGTATCATCACGGATAACACTAAAGGCCACAATGGTGATACGTATGACACCGTTTATTTGAGACTGAGGGATACAGCCTGGAGTAGCATCAGTTTCACTAAAATACAGATGTCTACAGGTTTCTTGACGATGTATACCTCCAATAAATTGGTCATTCATTGTGACAATAACTTGAAGTTCAGTTTTCATCCCACGAATAGTATTAGTAATCACTTCGTCACTAGCTGTATCGGCACCGTATTTAACGTTACAGGCAGCCACGAGTTCTTTCTTTAAATCATCAGTAATTACTTCATAACGTTGTTTATCAAAGCTAAAAGTTATGTCCATTTCTTTGTAAATATCATCTAAACACATTGTATAAGAGATTTGGCCCACAAAACCTTTGTTGAGTGTACCGCCAACTTCATATATTTTTTTCATCCGAATGCTCCTTTTTGGAAGTGAAATCTTAAAGATGTGATAAATATACTATCATTTTTTGACTATTTCAATAGTATTAAAAAAGTCGTAGAAATATCCATTCCTTTGTGTAGAATAGTCCATTGTTATACATAAGTATCTTTAGTAATCTGACATTACAAAAAAGCTTCAATTATATTGACTGAATTAAGATGGAGGATAATGAGATGAAACAACTTACATTTTCACAAGAAGGAAAGTTTAAACTATTACAATTTACAGATATTCATTTCAGCGACAACAATGAAGTGGATAAAGAAACTGTAGAATTAATGAGAAAAATACTAAAAGAGGAAAAGCCTGATTTTATTATGATTACAGGAGATACAGTATATGGAGAAGAAAATGTAGATCATTTACCACTTGCTTTAACACCTGTTATTGAATCTAATATTCCTTTTAGTTATACATTTGGAAATCATGATACAGAAGAAGGGCAAGGATATGAAGCTTTATTTGAAGTACTTCAAGGTATTCCAACTTGTATGATGTACCATGATGCAAACTCTAAAGTAGGAATGGGGAACCACACTTTAGAAGTAGTTGGCCATGATGGAGGAGTTAAGTGGGTTATTGCAGGGATAGATTCTGGTAACTATAATCCATTGCCTCATATGGAAGGCTATGCTTATGTCCAAAAGCCACAAATTGAATGGTATCAAGATATGATGAGGAAGTATGAAGCTCAAAATCCAGATTTTGCGTCACTTGTATTTATGCATATTCCACTTCCTGAATATCATGAAGTTTGGGCAATGGAAACATGTTATGGCATGAAACGAGAAGGTATTTGTAGTCCAAAGATTAACTCAGGATTTTTTGCAGCAATGCAAGAAGTAGGCCATACAAAAGGTGTATTTGTAGGACATGACCATATTAATGATTTCTACGGTGAAATGTACGGTATTACATTGGGGTATGGTAGAGCAACAGGGTATAACACATATGGACAAGAAGACTTCTTACGAGGTGCAAGAATCTTTATCTTGGATGAAAATAATACCGAAAGCTTTGAAACCTATGTAAGATTATCAGATGGTACCGTTATAGATAATCCATCTATGCATTTACCAGAAAGAGTAAGGGATGATAATTAATGAAGTTTGTAACCTTTAATATACGTTGTGATTATAATCAAGACGACAATAATAGCTTTTGCTATAGAAAACCTTATATCTTAGGAAAACTAAAAAATGAAAGTCCTGATATTATTTGTTTTCAAGAAATACTTCCACATGTAGCAACATGGTTAAAAGAAAATTTAACAGATTACTATGTATTGGGGTGTGGAAGAGATGAAAATTTAGAAGATGAACAAATCACTATTGCATTTAAAAAAATGCAATATCAAATGATAAGTATGAATACATTTTGGCTATCTGAAGCACCACAAGTTCCAGGATCACGTTATGAAAAGCAAAGTATGTGTCCTAGGACGTGTACTGAAATGGTACTTCAAGATATAGAGACGAAAGAGATACTACGTGTGTTTAATACGCATCTTGATCATGAAGGAAGTGAAGCGCGTGTATTAGGGATGACACAAATCTTAACCTATATACAACAAATTACTCTATTTAAAGATGCAACGATTATTTTAACAGGAGACTTTAACGCCTATTCAAGTGATCCAGAAGTAACCATGATTAGTGAAGTAGGTAAATTGGTAGATTTGACTTCAGATTTAGAAGGGACATATCATGATTTTGGTAGAGTAAAAGAAAATGAAAAGATAGATTATATCTTTTCATCACCTCATGTCGTGTGTGAGGAAAAGGGGCTTTGGACAGATGAGTACAATGGTGTATTTTTATCAGATCATTATCCGGTGTTCGTAGAAATGACCACTAAATAAAGAAGTTTTGTACATTGTTCAAAAAGCTTAAAAATTTTATCATAAAGGTAGATTAAAACACATCGACACGAAGGAGGAGTTACATGAGTAGTGTTATTGCTGCAAAAGCTGAATGTAAGACAGAGCAGGCAAAACCAAAATGGAAAAAGGTCTTGAAGTATTGGCCACTTTATTTAATGTTATTACCTGCTATTATTTACTTCATCTTACTTTGCTACGTACCAATGACAGGTATTGTGTTAGCATTTAAGGATTATTCCTTTAGAGAAGGTATATGGGGAAGCCCTTGGGTAGGACTTAGATATTTTAAAACCTTCTTTAGTAGTTATGATTGTGTCAGACTACTTCGTAACACATTAACGGTTGGTCTTATCAAATGTATTTTAGAATTCCCGTTTGCTATTTTTCTTGCATTGATGTTAAACGAAATTCGCAATTTGAAATTCAAAAAGACAGTGCAAACTATAACTTACTTACCACACTTTTTATCATCAGTAATTATTGTAACAATGATGCAAAGAGTGCTCGCTCCAAATACTGGGGTACTAAACCAAATTATTGGTTCAATGGGAGGAGACCCTAGCACATTCTTCCTAATGGAAGCTAAATACTTCTTCCAAATTCTATTCTCTATGGACTTATGGAGAAACATTGGTTGGGATTCCATCATTTACTTAGCTGCAATTAGCTCTGTAGATACAGCTCTTTATGAGGCAGCAGAAATGGATGGTTGTTCAAAACTTAAGAAAATCTGGCATATTACATTGCCAAGTATTAGAGGAACAATTGGTCTACTCTTTATTATGGGTGTAGGTGGTCTTCTTTCTTCTGGATTTGAACAAATTTATTTATTAAGAACTCCAGGTAATATGGCATTAGCAGATACGCTAGATACTTTCGTTGTACGTATTGGTCTAGCAGGCGGACAGTTTGGATATGCAACAGCAATTGGTTTAATTCAAGGTGTTGTAGGTTTAATACTTGTTATTATTTGTAATAAGTTATCCAAAAAATTCACTGAAGTAGGACTATGGTAAATAAATAAGAGGAGGTAATAAGATGAAAGGGAAAGTTTTTAAATCAATCGTAGCAACAACAATGGCAACAACGATGTTAATGGGAAGTTTAACAGGTTGTGCACAAAGTAGTGGTGGTAGCAGTAACGGTACGAGTACAGATACGAGTGTAGACACAAGTGACAAACCAGATACTTGGATTGCAGACCGTACAATTGTAGTTCAAGCTTATGTAGATGATATTGGTTATTCACTACCAAATAATTTAAGTGATACACCTGTTGGAAAAGAAATTAAAAGACTTACAGGGATTGATGTAGAGATTCAATATACACCAGGTGATAACGATGCAGCAGTTCTTGCTTCTCATCTTGCATCAGGTAGTATTCCAGATGTAGTTGTTACGTACTTAAATGATTCATCAAGACCAGAATTTTCATTATTACATAAAGCAGCAAAAGAGGGGATGTTTGCTGATGTAACAGAGTATATGAAAAACTCAAAAGTATATAAGAAGTATTTAGAAGAAGGCTATCTTCCAAATGATGCTTATAAAAATATTACTTTTAGAGATGACTTAGACGGTGCATACATCATGCAACTTTCTATTCCAGCAGTGGATAGAACACTAGAATTCAATCCACAAGAAGAATATGTAGGTGGAATGTACATCCAAAAAGATATTGTAGATGCACTTGGTATTAATCCAAGTGAAATTAGAACACAAGAGCAATTCTATCAATTATTAGTAGATATTAAAAATGGTGGTTTTACAGACGATCATGGTCAACCAGTTTATCCATTAGGACCTAAATACTGGGGTGGTTCAAAAGATACTTTAGATTATATTGTTCGTGGTTATGACTGGGGAGTAAGTGATGGTTATAACATGGATACAGATGGAACAATCAAACATGAAGTTGAAACAGATTATGTTTATAAGAAAATTGACTTTGTAAGACAATTATTAGCTGAAAATTTAATTAATCCAGAGTTCTTTACAATGGATGGAACACGTGCAGCTGAAGTATCAGAAACACACAACTCAGCTATTATTGCAGACGTACATAACTACAAAGAGATTGTATATCAAACAGGTGACTGGGTACCACTAGGACCTTTAGATGACTACACAGGAGATAATGCAAGAACTGTTCGTGGTAAAACAGGTTATGGTGCTTGGGCTATCTCAGCAGATTCAAAAAATCCAGAAGAAATCTTTGCATTCTTTGATTTCTTATCAACTCCACAAGGTAAAATGTTAGGAAATTACGGAGTTGAAGGTGTTCATTATGATTTAGTAGATGGTAAACCAGTGGTTAAAGAAGAAGTATTAGAACATTTAAATAATGGTGATTCAGAATGGTTAATTAACAATGTAGGTGCATCATTTGGTGGATCTGGTGTAGTATTCTGGGAATATGTTATGACAGACCTTGATTGGCTTGAAGAATGTGGAGAAAGTCGTCCAGGCGCATCTGCAGGAACAGGCTTTGAAGGCGCAATTCAAATTGCGACAGATTACCCATACAAGAAAAAACTTGTACCAGGATTAAAAGCAACAGCTTACCTTTCATCAGAAGGTTTAGAAGAAGTAAAAGCACAAATGTCATTACTTGACTATAGAGAAATGCTTGTTCAAGCAATGTATGCACCAAATGAAAAAGAAGTACAAAACATTGTAGAAGGTTTCCGTACACAACTTCAAAAAGCTGGTTTAGAAGAATTTAGAGATTACTTAACAGAGACTTATACAGAAGATAAAGAAAGCATCAATTTCTATCCAGTGAATTAATCATTATGCCTCTACTACTTTGGTAGTGGAGGCATAATAAAAAAGAAAGGATATAGGAGTACATGGAAAAAGTGAAAAAGGTAAAGAAAACAAAAATTAAAGAAAATTTAGGTGACAGACTTATTCAGGCATTTATATATTTTGTTGTTATCGCACTATGCTTAGCAATTATAGTTCCTTGCATCAATGTATTAGCCTTATCCTTTAATGATGGAGCTGATGCAGCAAAAGGTGGTATTTATTTCTGGCCTCGTGTATTTACTTTAGATAACTATAAAGAAGTATTTGCAGATGGCAAAATTATGAAAGCATACAGTATTACAATTGGAAGGACAGTAATAGGAACATCATTAAGTTTAATTGTTACATCACTTGCAGCCTTTGCACTTAAAGAAAAGGATTTGCCAGGTAGAAAACTTATAACAATGATGATTACATTCACTATGTTATTTAGTGGTGGTATGATTCCAACTTATATTCAATACAAAAATTTAGGATTATTAAACTCTTTCTGGGTATATGTTATCCCAGGAATGGTAGGTGTAACAAATCTATTAATGGTTAGAACATTCTTTGAATCTATTCCAGATAGCTTAGAGGAATCAGCTAAGTTAGATGGGTGTGGTTATTTTAAAACTTATACTCAAATAATCTTACCACTGAGTAAGCCTGTTATTGCAGTAGTAGGACTATATACAGCAGTAGGACATTGGAATGATTGGTTCTCAGGTGCATTTTACATGAATTCTAGTAAATTATGGCCAGTACAAACAGTACTTCAACAAATGTTATCAAGAGCAATGGCTTCTTCACAAGAAGTTACAACAGCATCACAAGCAATTGCACAAGCTAATAGTGCTGTAACATCAGACTCATTAAAGATGGCTGCAGTTATTGTTACAACAGTTCCAATCCTTTGTGTATATCCTTTCGTACAAAAATATTTTGCTAAAGGTGCTATGATTGGAGCAGTAAAAGGATAAGAAGTGGTAAATAACTTAAACATGAAAATAAGTGGGGCGTTGCACTAAGCCAAGTTAGCGCAGCGCTCCTTTTTGATAGAGGAGAATGAAAATGAAAAAATGGGATGTATATGTCTATGGTGATATTAATATTGACCTTGTAATTCCAGGTGTAGAGAAGTTTCCTTTACCAGGGCAAGAGGATGTTGTAGATATAATGAATACCTATGTGGGTGGTGGCGCTGCAGTCTTTACATTAGGCATTGGAAAGTTAGGATTAAATCCTGTATTTCAAGGAACTATTGGAGATGACTGCTATGGTAAGTTTATACGTGATGAGTTTCACATAAAAAATGTAGATGATACTTTACTTGCTACAAGCAGTATGAATAAAACAGGTATCTCAATTAGCTTTACTAATGAAAAAGATCGTTCTTTCCTTACCTATAGAGGGACTAATGATGAGATAGACTTATCCAAGATAGATCTTGAAGGTGTAGGACAATCTAGACATATTCATGTAACGGGGTATGCAGGCACTAAAAATCATCATCAGTACTTAGAACTTCTTAGAAGAGTAAAAGATATGAATGAAGTTACTGTATCTTTTGATTTAGGATGGGATGATGCTGGAGAATGGTATCAAGGTATTTATGAACTCTTCCCTTACATAGATGTACTCTTTATGAATGAGACAGAAGCTATCCACTATAGTCGTAAACAAACAGCTATAGATGCTGCTCTAGATTTCTCACAAACATGTTCTTTAGTAGTGATTAAATTAGGAAAGAAAGGTTCAATGGCAATAAAGAATGGGGAAATTTATGAAGCTTGTGCCTATACAGTGAAGGCTGTAGATACAACTGGAGCTGGAGATTCCTTTAATGCAGGATTCGTATATGGATTTTTAAAGGGTAAGAGTGTAGAAGAAAGCCTTAAATGCGGTAATGGATGTGGTGCATTATCTGTAACACAATTAGGTGGTAATACAGGTTTCCCACAAGAACATGAGCTATTAGAATTCATTTCAAAACAAGAAAGGTAGGAGATATCATGAAAATAGCAGTTATTGGAGGCGCAGGTGTTCGTACCGTTATATTTGTTAATGGATTATTAGATCGTTATAAAGCTTTAAACATTAATAAGGTTGTTCTTTTTGATATAGACGGAGAGAAATTGGAGATCATAGGTAAGCTTTGCAAACATGTTGTAGAACGTAGAAATGAAACGTTACAAGTAGAAGTTGCATATGAAGCAGTAGAAGCGATTACCGGAGCGGATTATATTGTTACAACACTTCGCGTAGGTGGGGACCACTCAAGAGTTGTAGATGAAACCATTGCATTAGAAACAGGAGTGATTGGTCAAGAGACAACAGGTGTAGGTGGATTCTCTATGGCAGTACGTACAATTCCTGTACTTATAGAATACTGTGAACTCATTAAAGAGCACGCACCAAATGCTTGGATTTTCAACTTTAGTAATCCTTCAGGTCTTGTGACACAAGCACTAAGAAGTAAGGGATATGACAAAATTATAGGGATTTGCGATGCACCAAGTAGTACTAAGTTCCGTATGGCACATGCCCTAGATGTAGCAGAAAAAGATTTATATGTGGAATTCTTTGGACTTAATCATCTTTCTTGGATTAGTAGTGTGAAACGATACGAAGAGGAGATGCTACCTACATTATTAAATGACGATGCTTTCTTAAATGGCATTCAGGAGTTTTCTATGTTTGATCCAGATCTACTTAGACAAATTGGATTCTTACCAAATGAGTATCTTTATTACTACTATCATAGAGAAAAAGCATTAGAAAACATTCTTAAATCAGGTGCTACACGTGGTAAGACAATCGAAGCTGTAAATATACAAATGATGGAAGAACTCAAACGTATTAATATAGATGAACAACCAGAAGAAGCACTTCAAATCTTCCTTTACTACATGGAAGTAAGAGAACGTTCTTATATGAGTATTGAAACAGGAAGTAACAAAAAAGCAGAGATAGAAAGAGGTAATTTACAAGTTCCAGATGGTATAGGTTATGCTGGTGTGATGCTAGATTGTATTGAAGGTTTACAAAGTGAAGAAGGTAGACATCTTGTACTTTCTGTACAAAACCAAGGATGTATGGCAGGCTTAGCACCGGAAGATGTGGTTGAAGTAACTTGTAACGTTTCTAAAGAAGGCATCCATCCAGTAGCAGTTGGTGAAGTACCAGAGTACTGCAATGTCCTTATTCATGCTATTAAGTTATATGAAAAACTAACAGTAGAAGCAATTTTTACAAAATCTAAAGAAAAAGCAATACAAGCATTAACATTACATCCACTTATTAATTCATACTCACTTGCAAAAGTACTTGTAGAAAAATACGACCAAGCTTATGGTGGGCTTTTTAATTAAAGTAAACTTAAAGGAGAATACATATGCCATTTGACTTTCATAATAAAGGACGCATTAACAATTTAATCGAAGAACTTCAAGAACTTAGATATAGAAATCTCCATGATATTGCTTCATTTAATTGGTATACAGATGATGGGACAGTAGGTAATCGTATGCCACAAGGAGAACCAGTAACAGTAACACCTGGATTTAGATGGAAAGGCTGGGATCAATATAACTGGTTATGTACAAAAATTAGTATCCCAGAGACACTCAAAGATGAAGAAGTGATAGGGCTATTTGATTTTGGTGTACCTGTTGGAACAGGAAATAACAGTCACTTTGAAAGTTTACTTTATTTAAATGGTAAACCTTATCAAGGAGTAGATGGTAATCATAAAGAAATCTTCCTAGAAGTAGGTGAAAACGGATTAGAGTTAGATCTTAAGTTCCGAGTATGGTCAGGGCTAAGTGGAGGTGGCGTACCTCATGATATGGCTATGGAAATTGTACGTGCACAGTTTGGTGTACTGGACCATCCTACAGATGATCTTTATTTCTTAGCACGTAGCGTATTAGAAACTCATGCACTACTAGACGATAACAATGAATACAAACAATGGTTACTGAGTGAGCTTGTTCAAACTTTTAAATTAGTAGATTACTTAGAACCAAAGTCAGAAGCATTCTATGCGAGTACAAAAAAAGCTTACGAATATTTAAGTAGTAAAATGGATGGACGCGGCAAGCCAAATGTAAGTGTGAGTATGTTAGGACATACGCATATTGATGTAGCTTGGCTATGGAGACTACGCCATACAAGAGAAAAGGCAGCAAGATCTTTCTCAACAGTGAATCGCTTAATGGACAAATATGATCATTATAGCTTTTTACAGTCACAAGCTCAGCTTTATGAATATATCAAAAATGATTATCCGGATATCTATGAACATATCAAAAAGCGTGTAGCAGAAGGCAGATGGGAACCATCAGGTGCTATGTGGGTAGAGTGTGACTGTAATGTTGTATCAGGAGAATCTCTTGTAAGACAAATCTTAATAGGTAAGAACTTCTTCAAAGATGAGTTTAATTATGAGAGTGAATTCCTATGGCTACCTGATGTATTTGGTTACTCATGGGCTATGCCACAGATTCTTAAGAAATCTGGTGTCAATACATTCATGACAACCAAAATCAGCTGGAATGATATGAATAAGATGCCATATGATACCTTTACCTGGAGGGGAATGGATGGTAGTGAAGTGACAGCACACTTTATCACAACAACAGATGAAGGCGATAGCTATTACACTTACAATGGAGATTCTAGACCTTATGCTGTAAAAGGCGTATGGGATAACTATAGCAATAAAGATACTAACAATGACCTCATTATTTCTTATGGATATGGTGATGGAGGCGGTGGCCCAAACAGAGATATGATTAAAACAATCTCTACACTTAACCAGATTCCTGGTATTCCAAGTGTCAAAGTGGAAACAGCTACAGATTATTTTAGAAGACTCAATGAGACAATCACCAACAATGAAATGAATGGCTATCTTCCAACATGGGATGGAGAACTCTACTTAGAATTCCATCGTGGGACCTATACTTCACAAGGCTATAACAAACGTATGAATCGTAAGCTAGAGAACTTCTTACGAGATACAGAAATTATGAGTGTCCTTGCACATCAGCTCAAAGGAGTTTCTTATAATAAAGAAGATTTATTAAAAGCATGGAAGATTGTACTTTGTCATCAATTCCATGATATTTTACCAGGTTCATCAATTAAAGAAGTTTATGATGATAGCCGTCTTGAGTATGCACAAGCAAAGGCGCTACTGGATAATGCAATGGAACAAGTTAAAGTAAGTTTAATGACAGAAGAAGAAGGAACTTACACTGTATTTAATAATAGTAACTGGACAAGAGATAGCTACATTACAGTAGAAGGTGCGCAAGAAGGAGATACTTTTATAAATGAAGAGGGCAATCTCTTAAAGAGTGCAGTAGAGGGTAGTGTGGCAACAGTCCTTATAAAAGGTATGAAACCATTTGCCTTTACTACAATTAAAAAGGTAAATAACTGTGATACAGTATTCCCATTAAAACTTAATACACAAGAAGTAGAGACACCTTATTACCGTATTAGCTGGAATGAAGCAGGGCAGCTTATAAGTATCTATGACAAAGAAGCTAAGCGTGAGGTCTTGCCAGTAGGTGCAAAAGGAAATGTCCTTCAAGTATTTGAAGATAAACCTCGTTGTTTTGATGCTTGGGAGTTAGAAGCAACTATTGATCTTAAGATGGAAGAGGTAACCTGCTTAAAAGCAGTAGAAGTTAGACAAAATGAACTAGGTATCTTTGTAGATTTTACATGGACTTACCATAAGTCAGAGATTAGACAAACTATGTGCCTCTACTTTGATAAGAAACGTATTGATTTCAAAACAGAAGTGGATTGGCAAGAACGTCAGCGCTTTGTAAAAGCTGCATTCCCTATTGATGTACGTGCAGTAGATGCAAGATTTGATATCCAATACGGTAATATTAGACGACCTATTACAAGAAACAATAGCTGGGAAGCTGCTAAGTTTGAAGTCATTGCACATAAATGGATCGACTTATCAGAAACAGGTTATGGTGTAGCCCTTCTTAATGATTGTAAATATGGTCATGACATTAAAGAAAATGTGATGCGTATATCTCTTATTAAGTCAGCAATAGATCCAGATTATAGTGCTGATTTAGGCAATCATACTTTTACCTATGCGATTTTACCTCACAGCACTGAATGGTATGAGGCAAATATTGAGCAAGAAGCTTTTGATTTAAATAACCCATTAAATGCATTAGAAGGTACATGCAAGCTTATGAATAAATCACTTTTTGCTTTTGATCAAGCCAATATTGAAGTAGACTGTATTAAGCTTGCTGAACGAGGAGATCAAATCATCTTACGTTTCCATGAGTTTATGGGAAGACGTACAAAAGTGAATGTACAAAGTGGATTAGAGATCGTAAGTTGGCAAGAATGTAACTTAATAGAAAATGCAATAGAAGAAGCAAAAACTTCTACTATTGCAGTAGAAGTGACACCTTATGAAATCAAAACTATATCAATTAACTTAAAATAAATTAAAGGAGGAAGTAAAAGATGCAGATTACCCAAAGTACGACGCTCACTTATAATGAAGAAACTGAATATATTGTGATACCTTATTTAAAAGAAGAGGGTATCAAGGAGGAGTGGCTGAGACTTTTACTTCCAACTTTAAAAGAAGAATTTCCTATAGAAACTTTTATAAAAGAACAAAGTAAGCCTGTAATTTATATGAATCAAACATGGGTTCAACTAGAGTTTTTACCTATTATAAGAGAACAAGTTAATCCGTTAGAAGATGTTAGAAATATATTTAGCCAGTTTGGAAAAACAAATAATCAAAACTGTCAAATCCTATTAGAGCATTTACATATTGAAGGCATCTTACAGAGTGAAATGATTCAGATCATTGTAGAGGCTTTGTATGAAGGTGCTTACCATTTTAATAAAGAACATTTAACAAAGGTAACGAGTGAAAATATTTTTGTATTAAGAGAACACCTAACAGATGAAAAATCAGATTTAACAATCACACTTGTAATGAACACAGATTATAAAGATGTGATTCAAAAAGGCATGGTGTATGGTAAAGCCATTAATCGTGGACGAACAATCGCTAATATTCCTAATAACTACCTACATGTTAAGGAATTTAGTGCATATGCTAAACAGCTTGCTACACACTATGGCTTAGAGTGTGAAGTGCTAGGTAATGAAGCATTACAGGCATTAAATTGTGGAGGTATTTTATCTGTTAATGCAGGAAGTGATAAAGAAGCCAATTTAGTAGTTCTTAAGTACCAAGGTTCTAAGGAGAAAGAACTTAATGCACTTATCGGAAAAGGTGTTATGTTTGATGCTGGAGGTTACCATCTTAAATCTTTAGATGGTATGGATGGTATGAAATATGATATGTGTGGTGCAGCCAATGTGCTGGCAGTTATTGAAATGCTGGCAGCATTAAAATGTGAAACCAATCTCTTAGCTGTTATACCGGCGGTTGAAAATGTCATTAGTCCAGCAGCGACTAAGATGGGAGATGTGATTACAACCATGTCTGGTAAGACAGTAGAAATTTGGAATACAGATGCTGAAGGTAGGCTTATTTTATGTGATGCACTAACTTATGCCATTAGGCAAGGGGCAACCAAGCTTATAGATTTAGCAACATTGACGTATTCTTGCCAAGGTGCATTAGGAACAGAAATATCCGGTATTTTTTCAAATAATGAAGCGTTCTATCAAGAATTTCTAACCTATGCCAATAAGTCAGGAGAAAAAGTATGGAGACTTCCACTAGATACAATTTATCATAAGTTACTTAAAAATACTAAGACAGCAGACCTTATCAATTATGCACCTGGATACGGGGCAGGGGCGAGTGTGGCTGCTTGTTTCTTAGAAGAATTCATAGAAGAAAGACTACCTTGGATTCATTTAGATGTAGTGGGAACCGCAGTATGTAGAAGTGATATCAGTACGAAAGAAAAAGGAGCCACAGGTGTGCTAGCAAGTACAATAGCTTCTTACTTAGAGCATACAAGTAAGTGAAGCTTGAGAGATTGCTAAAGGGTAGAATTTTATAGTTTTAGAATAGAGTAAAATAATATTTAGAATAAGTTAGGGAGGACAGCATGAAAAACTATACATTTGATACGACAATTTCAAAAGAAGTCTTAGAAAACTATTTATCACGTTCTGTATCTGCAGCATTTTTTATTCATACCAAAACATTAGAAGATGACCTTAGAGCACTTAAAAATATGGGTGTAAAGTTTGTTGGGCGTGCTTCAGGTATATGGGAGCCAGATGAATGTGATGAGGAGCATTTCGCAAAATCTAAGTACTTAGCTGATCGTGTACACGAAGTAGACCCAGAAATTATTTTACAAGCTTGTATTTTTGAAGCAGTTTATTTTTATGAAGATCGCTTTAAAGTACCGGCTTATGTATTTGAAGCTTTTGGGTTACCAGTAGAAGATAGAGGGTTTAGAGTAGCTGATATGCTTTTCCCAGAGAAGCCAAACGGGTTTATTTGGGGAGATGAAGGTGGGATTCCAGATCTCAATCGCTTAGAGGCAAGAATGTGGTTCTATTATCGTGCGACACGTTATATAGATGCAGGTTATGAAGCACTACATATGGGACAAATTCATCTTTATACAGCAAATGATCATGGCATGAAGAAGATGCAAGAATTAATGCAAATGATTCGTGACTATGCCAAGATTCATGGACGACGTCATTTAGTACTTATGGATGCACATAGCCATGGTATTAGTATAAATGGCAAACTCTTATTAGATTACAATGCGATGCCATTTACAAGAGTACCTCTACTTGATAGAGAAGGTGAAAAACTGGTAATGGTACGTGAAGGCTTTAGTGAAGGTGGAGAAAGCCCAAGTGGTTGGTCAGCAGAGGCAATGCCATTTTTAATGGAGTATGATAACTGGGGCGGTAAGGTTCTGGATAATTTTGATGACTATACTTATGAGGAAAGAGCATGGAAAGATTGGTGGGGGTATGATCAGATTGGTTGGTTTGCAAACCAAGATGAAAAAGGACAAAGTCACTTCCTAGAGTATTCCTATAAATGGACGGCTATTAATAATCCTAATGCCTACTTCGAAGTACCATTTAGAAGAACACTAAATAGTGCGGCAGTTAAAATGCAACGAGCTGATAATGGTGAATGGGATACTCAAGATTATTATCAAATCAATACGAAGAGCGAAGCTTGCCCAATGGGATTTGGTCAAGAAGAGACAGTTAAGAAGCTATGGGAAACTGGTAATGAGCTAAGAAAGCAAGCAGCTAATCCATCCGATCTTATTCACTATGGATGCCATGAAGTCTATGATGAAGAAACAGGGATGAAACTTCCTGAGAAGGTAGTGGTTTATGGTAGTTTTCAACCACATGTAGGTGCAGTACAGAATGATTCAAATAGTGAAGTGACACGTATGTATTATATAGGGGACAATACGTATACACTTTCTGTAGTGATGCCATTTGCAGGTGAGTTCGATTATGCTGTTTCAACTTATGGAACGTTGTCAGCAACTTATTGTTATGATACCTATCCAAGAAGTGGTTCATCAAATAAAGGGACTTTCAAAATAGAAAAAGATAATACAGTGGTGAGGTTCCGCTATAAGTTTATGGAGCATGTAGTGACAGTTGAGCTATTTGAGGATTAAAACAGAAAGAAGGAAGAGGGATGGTAGGCATCTTGGAGTATTTAGAAGAATTTAATTATGCTTCTATATTATTACGACTCAGTTTAGCTGTTATTCTAGGTGGAATAGTAGGTGCAGAAAGAGCTACTAAAAGGCAGACAGCAGGTATACGTACCTTTGCTGTAGTTTGTTTAGGTGCTGCAATGGCTATGGTAACCAATGAGTATTTATGTGTACGTAGTGGAGATACAATAGATGCATCTCGTATGGCAGCACAAGTTATTAGTGGTGTAGGTTTCCTAGGGGTAGGAACAATTATTGTAACAGGTAAGAACCAAGTTAAGGGACTTACAACAGCAGCAAGTCTTTGGACTGTAGCAACATTAGGACTTGCAATTGGAGCAGGATTTATTTATGGGGCATGTGTAGGTTTTATCCTTATTATGGTTGCAGTTAAAGTACTAGAAAAAGCCAGTAGATATCAAGAAAAACATAATAGAGTTCTTGAAATATATATGGAATTAAGTCCGGAAGGTGGAATGACTGAGGTCATGGAATATATTAAGTCTAAAGAGTTTGTTATTCGCTCTATGCATCGGGATGGCCAAAATACATTTAAAAGTGAAGATGTAGCAGTAACAATGGAACTAGACTTAGGTACAAAAAAGGATCATAATAGTATTCTAGTGGAACTAGAACATATAAAAGGATTAGACTACATAGAAGAGATCCGCTAATCTAATTTACGTAGAGGAGAATAGATGATGTACTTAGCAGATTATCATATGCATTCCAAATACTCTTTTGATGGACATGAAGAAATACATGTCCTTTGTGAAGAAGCAATCCGAAAAGGACTTAAGGAGATTGCGATTACAGATCATTATGATATGTTCCAAGATAAAAAGTATAGTAGGGAGTTGGATCTTGTAAATTTGTATAAAGATATTGCAAGAGCTAAAGAAACTTATAAGGATAAGCTTATTGTAAGGGCGGGGATAGAAGTTGGTCAGCCTCAAGCTTCGCCAGATGAATATAGAAACTTCCTAGCAAACTATGAATTGGATTTTATTATAGGTTCTGTACATAACTTAGAAGATGCCTTAGATGTAGGAGAGTATGATTTTTCTAAGATGGATATCTGTAAGGTATATGAACGCTATTTAGATTATTTAATAGAACTGGCTACCTCTTATGACTTTGATGTAATGGGACATATTACATATCCTATGCGTTATGCCTATAACCAATTGGGAAGTTACCCAGATATGGATCTTTTTAAGGAGCGAGTAGAAGCGCTTTATAAACTATTGATTCATAGAGGAAAAGGGATAGAGGTCAATGCATCAGGATTTTTTCAACCTATGAAAAGGTCTATGCCTGATCTAGAACTTGTTAAGCTGTATAAAGCCTGTGGTGGAGAAATCATTACAGTAGGATGTGATGGACATTACTTACAACACATAGGGTGTGCAGTCAAAGAAGGATTAGAAGTTATAAAAGCAGCAGGTTTTAAAACGATTACAACATTTGAGAAGAGAAAACCTATCTTCAAGAATATAGAGTAAACCTAACGATTTCTAAAGTTCAGAGGAAGTTAAAACAAGCTGAGCTTTAGAAATTTATTTATATTAAACAAATAAATGAGGTCTAAGATGAAAGAGAAAATAGCAGAACATAAAAGATATATAGCTTTTATAGGTTTTGGATTATGTATGATTGTTTTGGGTGCAAGTGATAGTCTAAGAGGTATTTTTTCAGCTGTATTTCAAAACCATTTTAGTCTGTCTACAACAGAACTATCTCTCATTGTAACAGTAAGTTATTTGGGCAATTTAGTTTTCTTATTATGTGGTGGCAATTTGCTCGATCGCTTCAATAAGAAAAAGGTCTTTTTGATGACACTAGGCGTATGGATGATAGGTGCACTACTTTTTGTAACAAGTGAGAGCTACCCTTTACTGTTAGTAGGAATGTTTTTATGTATGGGTACATCTACGTTGATGAATACAACGATTAATATTTTAGTACCTGTTATTTTTGCTGCATCACCAGGGCTTATTGTAAATATCCTTTTCTTTGTTCAAGGAATAGGAACAAGTGGCGCACAAAATATAGTCGGTCGAGCAGCAGTTGATATTGTAAACTGGAAGCTAGTAAATGGTGTATTACTAGGTGGGGCGCTAGTGAGTATGCTTATTCTCTTTTTCTTTAATATGCCTCAGGTTACTCAAAAAGAAAAAGAGTCCATCTCTTATAAGAGCATTTTAAAAAATCCAGCTTTTATCTATTGTATTTTAATTTTTGGTTTTTACTTTATTGCAGAACACGGTATACTTAATTGGTTTTTACTTTATGGCATTAATGGTTTAGGGATTCAAACAAACCAGGCAGCGGTATTACTTTCTATTTTCTTTGGCGGTATAACGGTAGGAAGACTAATTTTCGCACCTGTTGTACAGAAGTTAGGTGTAGAAAGAAGTATTATAATCTTTGGTGGAATAGCCACTATTCTATATGGGATAGGTATAGTAGGAGGAAGTTCTACAGTCGTTGTATTAAGTAGTGCAGGCTTAGCTTTTTCTATTTTATATCCAACCCTTGTATTAATGCTTCAAAATTACTATGAAAAAGAATGCATTGCATCTGCAACGGGTATGATTATTAGTATTGCCACATTATTTGATATAGGATTTAATCTAGTATTTGGAAAAGTAGTAGACTTAATAGGCATGCGCTTAGCCTTTTTCATCTTATTAGGTAGCATGATTATGTTCTTTATTTGCCTGATGCTATTTTGGAAACGTGCGAAACAATATAAGCAAATAGAACCAGAGCAAGCTATGAAAATTTAAAATAACAAAATAAGATAATTATAGAGCAAAGCTCCCTCTTAAAACGCCTTAATAGGCATAAGAAGGAGCTTTTTGTGTATTCAGCTTTTGTTCAGCTAAGGAAGATATACTTAATAACAGTCAAACTGAAATGATAAAGGAGAATGAAGGATGCTGTTTTCAAGTATTATCTTTTTATTTATTTGCTTACCTTGTATTTTATTAATTTATTATGGATTGTGTCGTACAAGAAAATGGAAAAATTACTTTCTACTGTGTGTGAGTCTTGGATTCTATGCATGGGGAGAGCCTAAATATATCGTATTACTTTTAGTATGTATCTTAGGGAACTATGTATTTGGAAGGTTTGCAGAAAGCTTGCCAAAAGGAAGCCGTAAGGTACAGATCATGATTGTAGCTATGTTGGTCTTTAATCTAGGTATTTTAGGTATTTTTAAATACTTAGGATTTGCTGTAGCGACTTGCAATAGTGTATTGAAACTAGATTGGAATATTCCCAATGTAATTCTTCCAATAGGTATATCATTCTTTACATTCCAAGGTATATCTTATGTTATAGATATTTATAGAGGTAAAGGGAGAGCACTTGAAAATGTATTAGATGTGGGACTTTATATCGCTTTCTTCCCTCAACTTATAGCAGGTCCTATTGTACGTTATGAGACAGTAGCAGAGGAGTTAAGAGAAAGGAGAGAGAACGTAGAGGACTTTGCAGAAGGGGTTATAAGATTTGCAGAAGGGTTAGGTAAAAAGGTTATTTTAGCTAATAACTTTGCATTAGTGGCAGATAAAGCTTTTGGATTACCAGATGGGCAGTTATCAGTAGTATTTGCATGGTTAGGCGCAATAAGCTATATGCTTCAAGTATACTTTGATTTTAGTGGTTATTCAGATATGGCTATAGGACTTGGAAGGATGTTTGGGTTCCATTTTTGTGAGAACTTTAGAGCACCTTATACAGCAAAGACCATCTCTGAGTTTTGGAGAAGATGGCATATTTCTTTAGGCTCATGGTTTAGAGATTATGTATATATTCCTTTAGGGGGTAACCGTGTAACCAAGAAAAGTCGCCTTATATGTAATTTATTGATTGTATGGGGATTAACAGGTATATGGCATGGTGCCAACTGGACATTTATTGTATGGGGACTTTATTTTGGGTTACTTATAATGACAGAGAAGGTTGGGGGATTAGAAAAGAAATTAATCAAGTTACCATTTGTAGGACATATTTATACCCTCTTACTTGTGTTAATCGGATGGGTATTCTTTAGAGCAGACTCTTTAATACAAGCGATACAGTACTTAAAAGTGATGTTTGGATTCGAACAAGTGACCTTCTTAGGAAGTTTAGCCAACTTATATCTACAAGAGAACTTTATATTGCTTATTATAGGTGCTATTTGTTGCTTACCTCTTAAAGAATGGGTAGATCGATATCAATTAACAGAACATACAAGTTTACAGGTTATTTATAGAGTAGGATTAAGTATCGTAACAGTTATTGCAGTAGCTTATCTCGTTAAAGGGAGCTACAATCCTTTCATCTATTTCAATTTTTAATACTAAACTGTTGTACAAAAATAAAGCAAATGCTTAGAAATAGGTAAGAACTTAAGAGTAGACTATTGGATTAAAAGAAATTTAGGAGGGAGATAGCAGAATGAAAAAAATACAGTATTGGACGATTATTTTATTTTGTATAGCACTTTTATTAGGAGGGGGTATGACTGTTCTTAAAAATGGTAAGACAATTGCTGCCTCAGTGATATATTCTATTAAAGATCAATATACGTCCAATCCTTCTGGGGAAAGTCTTGTCAGTGGGTTTACAGAGGGGATGGAAGAGGGCGTAACAGATAACTTCTGGTTGAAAGAACTTTATGTTGATCTTTATGGATTAACAGAGAGATTATTAGGTAGGGATTATATTAGGGATGCTAATCCATCCAATGTAGTTGTGAAAGACCAAGATGAGAATTTACATTTTATTACGTTCCCATTTGATTATGAACAACCTTTAAATGGGTTAGTAGAGATAAATGAAGCACTAAAACAAGAGAGAATACCGCTACTTTTCGTACAAACACCTCTTAAGGTTATAGAAGACTATACAACATTACCACCATCAGTAGTGGATTACTCTAAGAAAAATACAGATGAATTTTTAAGTAAGCTTGAAGAAAATGATATAGACTTTATAGATTTGCGTGAGAATGTTAAAAAGGATGGTTTAGACTTATCGACTTTATTCTTTAAGACGGATCACCATTGGAGAACAGAGACAGCTTTTTGGGCAACCGATAAAGTTACTCAGATATTAAATGAAAGATATAGCTTAGATTTAAATCAAGATGGGAGTTATACAGACTTAAAATCTTACAATAAAAAGACTTATAAAAACTTCTTCTTAGGTTCACAAGGTAGACGTGTAGGGAGACTATACGCAGGCGTAGATAACTATACTCTCATCACGCCAAAGTTTAATACAGATTATGAAGTCACTATCAATAAAAGTGATTCAAGTACAACGTATGCAGGAACTTTTGAGGAAACCATACTCAAACACAGCTTGTTAGATGAGGAGGAAAGTGTTTATACTAATAGATATGCAAGTTACTTTGGAGGCGATTATCCAGAAGTCATCATAAAAAATAAACTTCAAAAAGAAGGAAAGAAAGTATTAATTGTAAAAGATTCTTTTGCACTTCCTTTTTCAGCTTTTCTTTCTACTATGTTTGAAGAGACTAGAATGATTGATACAAGATATTTTAAAGAAGATTTATTAAATTATATAGATGATTATCAACCAGATGTAGTTCTTTATGTTTATAAATCTATGAAAACAATACAGTAAGAGGTGAAAGTGTGATACGCGTACTTCTTGTAGAAGATAATCAAAAGGTAAGTCACAATATTGTGAAGTACTTAGAAGAGGAGTTTAGTATTCAACCTGTTTACACAGGAGAGGAGGCTATTCTCTATTTAGATGCAGAAAGCTATGACTTAATGATTTTAGATTTGATGTTACCAGGACAAGATGGATTAAGTGTATTAAGTTATGTAGAGAAGAAAAAGTTGCCAATAGGTGTGATTGTACTAACGGCAAAAGAAGATTTAGGGGATAAGCTTAAAGCATTTAATTTAGGTGCTAGAGACTACTTAACAAAACCATTTTTTATGGAAGAGTTAAAGGCAAGGCTCTACGTTATTTTAAAAAGCTTAGGTAAAATTACAAGTTCGAACCATATTCAATTTAAGGACTTGGTCATAGACCTTAATAAAAAAGAAGTATGGGTATTAGATCAAAAGGTTGAGTTAAATGAAAAGACCTTTCATCTGTTGGAGTACTTAATGTTAAATCAAGGTATACTACTTTTCAAAGAACAAATTTTTGAGAGAATTTGTGGATATAATAGTGATGCATCTATAGATATTATTGAAGTATATATGAGTAGATTACGAAAATGTCTAAGCCCTTTTAAATATGATAAATACATTGTAACCAAGAGGGGGATGGGCTATATATTAGATGATAAGGTTGAATAATATGAGTAGACAAGATATTTTTAAGACCACTAAGAAAAAGATTATAGGAATAAGCTTCGGTATAGTACTTGTAAGCCTTTTAACATTAGCCATGCTTACTCAAGTTTTTTATCGTGCACGTTTGTTTGCTAATGTAGATAGACAACTTTTAACCCATCGTAACATGATACTCAATGAAAAAATTATAAAAGGCAAAGGTGAATATAAAGAAGTTATTTTACCTGCACCACTTACACCGGATATTATTAGTTTTGTATGGAAAGATGGAGAAGTAGTGGATGAGAGCCCACATGTTTATTTTGGAGAAGGTAAATATCCAAGCTTCCCAAGTGAAGAAACAGAAGGTATTATTACACTTGATAGTGATGGGTATTACTATAGAGGTGTTAGCTTTATAAAAGAGGGTTTAGTTGTGCAATTACTTTTAAATGTAGATGCTGAACTTCAATCTGTGCAACAACTGGTAAGAGCTACTTGGTTAAGTCTTTTGATTCTCTTACTGGTGACTTTTGGACTCGCTACCTACTTAGCGAATAAAGTCCTTAAACCTATTAGACGTGCCTATGACCAACAGGTATTTTTTGTGCAAGATGCTTCTCATGAGATGCGTACACCACTAGCTGTTATAAAAGGGCAATTAGAACTTTTAAGTAGACATAGAACCGATCAAATAGAAGAACACTTTGAAGAACTAGCTCAGGTTATGAATGAAGTCCATGCACTCGAAAAGTTAAATAGTGACCTACTCTTCTTATCTAAAGAAGATGTAGGAACCCATCTAAATGTAGAGAAGATAGAACTAAATCAATTTATTGAAGAAATAAGTGAGTTCTATGAAGATATAAGTGAAATTCAGGATAAAAGATTCATACTAGAAAAAAGTGAGGTACTGCAGTCTACATGGGTAGAATGGGATAGAGTAAAGGTGAAGAGATGTCTAACCATCTTGCTTGAGAATGCTTTTAAATACACATTAGAATGTGGCGTGATTACTCTTAAGGTAGAACAAGAAAATAAAAAAATTAAAATCAGTGTAAAAGATACGGGTATTGGAATTAAAGATGAAGACCAAAAGAGAATATTTGATCGTTTCTTTAGAAGCAGTGATGTAAGAGGAAGAAGTATTGATGGAAGTGGTATTGGACTGAGCCTACTACAATCTTTAGCAAATACCATGAATATAGAAATCAAAATAACCTCAGAATATGGTAAGGGAAGCTGCTTTACATTAGAAATACCTATTCAGATAAAGGCTTAGATGTATTAATATAAAGAGTATGCTATAATAGGCTATAATGAAACGAAAAAGGAAGTGATAATTGTGTTAGATTTAGATCAACTAAGGCTATCTCTTGAGCCTTATAATGCAAAAGTAATGGAAATGGGGAACTCTCTTTGACATCGCTAAACATAATGAAGAAATAGCGGAGCTCGAAGAACTTTCAGGTTCGCCAGAATTTTGGAACGACATGGAGAAAGCCCAACGTACACTTCAAAAATTAAAAGGGCTTAAAGATATAGTGGACAAGTACAATGCACTTTCTAGTAGCTATGAAGATGTGATGACACTTATTGAAATGGCAAAAGAAGAAGATGATGAAGAGTTAGCAAATGAAGCAAGCTCAGAGGCTGATACTTTCGTCAATGAGTATGAATCTATGCGTATTGCAACGCTCCTTGACGGAGATTATGATGCAAATAATGCTATTTTATCCTTACATGCAGGTGCAGGTGGAACGGAAGCTTGTGACTGGGTAAGTATGCTTTATCGTATGTATACAAGATGGGCTGATAAAAAGGGCTACAAAGTACAACTTCTTGATTACCTTGAAGGTGATGAGGCTGGAGTGAAGTCTGTAACAATCCAGATTAATGGAGAAAATGTTTATGGCTATCTTAAAGCAGAAAAAGGTATTCACCGTTTAGTGCGTATTTCTCCTTTTGATTCATCAGGTAGACGTCATACATCTTTTGCATCTTGTGATGTTATCCCAGAGATTACAGATGAGATTGAAATTGAAATTAAACAAGAGGACTTACGTATCGATACTTACCGTGCAACAGGTGCCGGTGGACAGCATATCAATACAACAGACTCTGCCGTTCGTATTACACATATGCCAACAGGTGTTGTTGTACAATGTCAAAATGAACGTTCACAGATTCAAAACCGTGAAAAAGCTATGCAAATGTTAAAAGCTAAACTCTTTGAAAAGCAAGAAGAAGAGAGAATGGCAGAGCTTGAAGGCATTCGTGGTGAGAAAAAAGATATTGGCTGGGGTAGTCAAATTCGTTCTTACGTATTCCACCCATACAACATGGTTAAAGACCATCGTACAAGTGAAGAAACAGGTAATACTGGTGCTGTAATGGATGGTGATATCGATAGATTTATGAATGCATATTTAGTATGGATTCATCAAAGAGATGAAGAATAACTAAAAATAAATTCTTCAGGCTTTATATATTAAAGTCTGGGGAATTTTTTTATGTAAAATTGAAACAATAATTTATACAATAGATAGTCATATGGTAAGATATACATTATGCAAAATAATTAAAAATTATAAATACTAATTAAGTTATGTTGAAAAAGTTAAAATATTATGCTATAGTCTTTATAACAAAAACAAATGTTCACCATATGCGAACAAGGAGAATAAGATGAAAGAAAACAAGCAATATTACATTATAGATAAAGAGGTATTACCAGAGGTTTTCCTTAAAGTAATGGAAGTAAAGAATTTGCTTGAAACGGAAAAAGCAATGACAGTACAAGAAGCTACAGAAAAGGTTGGGATTAGCAGAAGTTCATTCTATAAATATAAAGATTCGATTATGCCTTTTTATGAAAAAGGTAGGGGGCAAACGATAACTATTTTAATTAAGTTGATGGACGAAGCAGGTAGGCTTTCTGAGTTACTTAACTATATTGCAAGCTTAGGTGGAAATATATTAACAATTAATCAAATGATTCCTATGAATGGGATGGCACTGATTAATATCTGTATGGAAACCTATGATGTACAAATGGAGATAGGGGCTTTTATTGAAAAGCTTGAAACAATAGCAGGGGTACAAAGCATTAAATTATTAGCAAGGGAATAATGAAGGAGGGTTATAATATGAAGGTTGCGGTATTAGGATATGGAACAGTTGGATCAGGGGTCGTTGAAGTACTTATGACGAATCAAGAAAGCATTGAGAAGAAGGCAGGAGAACGCTTAGAAGTTAAATATATTTTAGATCTTAGAGATTTTGATGAGAGCCCATTGAAAGATAAATTTGTAAAAGATATAAATGTTATTTTAGAAGATGAAGAAGTTAAAGTTGTAGCAGAAGCTTTAGGTGGTGTAGAGCCAGCCTATACTTTTGTAAAGGGAGCACTTCTTAAAGGGAAGAGTGTAGTGACATCTAACAAAGAACTAGTGGCTACACATGGTCCGGAATTATTAGAGGTAGCAAAAAATAATCAATGTAACTTCTTATTTGAAGCAAGTGTAGGGGGCGGTATTCCGATTATTAGACCCCTTAATAACGCTTTAACAGCTGATGAGATTTATGAAATTACAGGCATTCTTAATGGAACAACAAACTTTATATTAACAAAGATGAAAACAGAAGGTAGAAGCTTTGAAGATGTATTAAAGGAAGCTCAGGAGCTAGGCTATGCAGAAAGAAATCCAGAAGCTGATGTAGAAGGGCACGATGCATGTCGTAAGATTGCTATTTTAGCTTCTTTAGCATTAGGTGAACATGTAGACTATAAAGAAATCTTTACAAATGGGATTACACAAATTCAAAAAGAAGATATGGATTATGCAACAAGCTTAGGCTATAGCGTAAAGCTTCTTGGAAGTTGTAAAAGAACAGAGGATGGCATTTACGCAAGTGTACAACCTACAATGATTCCACAGAAGCATCCATTAGCTAATGTAGAGGATGTATTCAATGCAGTACTTGTAAAAGGTAACATGGTTGGGGATGTTATGTTCTATGGTAGAGGAGCGGGGAAACTTCCTACAGCAAGTGCAGTAGTAGCAGATATCATTGATGCAGCTAAGCATAAGCAAACGAATATTATGTGTTTCTGGAGTAGAGAAAAAGTAGCCCTTGAACCTTATGAAGGATGTAAAGCAACTTATTTTGTAAGGCTTAAAGGAAATGCAGTATCAAATGAACAACGCGTACAAGAGGCTTTTGGTAAAGTTGAATGTATCACACCACTTAAAGAAGATGAATATGTATTCATCACAGAACGTGCACCTATTCAAGAGTTAGAAGAAAAATTGAATAATCTTAAAGACATAGAAGTAATTAGCAAAATATATATGGAGAAATAAAAGGCTAATTTAATCATGAAATAGAATGAGGGTGAAGAAATGAAATATGTTGTCGTACTGGCAGATGGTATGGCAGATGAGAAACTGGAAGCCTTAAATGGTAAGACACCGCTTGAGTATGCCAAGACACCTAATATAGATGCATTAGCACCATATAGCGAAATAGGGTTAGTAAGTACTATTCCAGAAGGTTGTGCTAAGGGAAGTGATACGGCTAACTTATCAGTACTTGGTTACAATCCAAAGCAATATTATTTTGGGAGAAGTCCATTAGAAGCATTAAGCATGGGGGTTACATTGGAAGATAGTGATGTAACCTTTAGAACAAATGTGGTCACTGTAACTGAAGAGGAAGAAGAGTATGAGAATAAAATCATCTTAGATCACAGCTGTGATGAAATCACAACAGAAGAAGCAGGTGTGTTGATTGAAGCTATAGAAGCAGCACTTGGTGATGAAATCAAACAATTTTATCCTGGCGTAAGCTATAGGCACTTACTTGTATGGGATGGGGGGAGCACAAAGGTAAAACTTACACCTCCACATGACATTTTAGATAAGCGAATTGGTGACTATAAGCCAGAAGGAGACTACCAAGATATCATATGGGAAATGATGAAGAAGAGTTATGAGATTCTTCATAATCACCCTGTTAATCAAGCAAGAAAGGCAAGAGGACTTAAACCAGCTAATAGCATTTGGATTTGGGGGGAAGGGATTAAGCCAAACTTACCACAATTTAAGGATAAGTATAAGGTAGATGGAGCTGTTATTTCAGCTGTAGACCTTATTAAAGGTATAGGTATAGGAGCAGGGATGACTTCTATTGATGTAGAAGGTGCAACGGGCAATGTGCATACCAATTACAAAGGTAAAGCAGATGCAGCCATTAAGACCTTATTAGAGGATCAAAATGACTTTGTTTATATTCATTTAGAAGGACCAGATGAATGTGGTCATCGAAGTGAGCTAGAAAATAAGGTATCTGCAATTTCTCAAATTGACCAGAAGGTAATTGGACCAGTTATACAGGCATTAAAAGAGAAGAATGAGGACTTCAAATTGATGATATTACCTGACCATCCTACACCTTTAAGGCTAAGAACCCATACAGATGATCCTGTACCTTATATGATTTATGATTCTACTAAAGTAGGCATAGCAGAACAGAATCAAGAATATAATGAAGCTTGTGCAGGTATGACTGGAATATATTTCAAGAATGGCTATGAACTTATGGGACATTTTGTCGAGTAAATTAGTATAATTAAAGAAAAAGTTGAATATTTTTACCGAAGTATATTATTTTAGCTGAAATTAATTGTAATAGACTGAAAACTGATGATATAATGTGGTAATTCATAAATTCAGAATAGACGCCTAGAGGAGGAGATAACGTGTTAATTGTACAAAAATTTGGAGGTAGCTCTGTTGCCAATGCTGAGCGTATCTTTAACGTTGCCCAAAGGATTGCGGAAACGTATAAAGAGGGAAATGATGTAGTCGTTGTACTTTCGGCTCAAGGAGATACAACAGATGATTTAATCACTAAGGCAAAAGAAATCAGTAAGAAGCCTTCAAAACGTGAAATGGATATGCTTTTATCAACTGGGGAACAACAATCAGTAGCGCTTATGGCAATGGCACTTGCTGAGTTAGGGTATCCAGCAACTTCTTTAAATGCTTATCAAGTAGGGATGATGACAACTTCAACATATATGAATGCACGTCTTAAAAAGATTAAACCAGACCGTATTCGTCGTGAGTTAGATAGAAAAAATATTGTTCTTGTAACAGGATTCCAAGGGATGAATCGTTTTGATGATATTACAACACTTGGACGTGGTGGTTCTGATACAACAGCAGTAGCTATTGCAGCAGCTTTACATGCTGACAAATGTGAAATCTACACAGATGTAGATGGTGTATATACAGCAGACCCACGCGTTGTAAAAGATGCAAAGAAGATTGAAGAAATTACATATGATGAAATGTTAGAACTTGCTTCATTAGGAGCAAAGGTACTTCACAATCGTTCAGTAGAGTTAGCAAAAAAATATAATGTAGAGCTTGTTGTAAGATCAAGTTTAACAAGAGCAGAAGGAACAGTAGTTAAGGAGGTTTGTAAAATGGAAAGAATGTTAATTAGTGGTGTAGCTGGAGATGATGAAATCGCACGTGTATCTCTTATTGGTATTGAGGACACACCAGGGAAAGCGTTTGATATCTTTACAACATTAGCAAAAAAGAATATTAATGTAGATATTATTCTTCAATCAATTGGTCGTGATGGTACAAAGGATATTTCCTTTACAGTAGCTGATACAGCTTTAACAGATGTAAAAGAAATCGTTGCGACACATATGGACCGTTGGGGACTTAAAGATGTAGATTATAATGAAAATTTAGCAAAAGTATCTGTAGTAGGTGCAGGTATGGTAGCAAATGCTGGTGTAGCATCAAAAATGTTTGAAGCAATGTACGACACAAACATTAACATACATATGATTTCAACATCTGAAATTAAAATTTCTATTTTAATTGATAAAAAAGATATGCATAAAGCAATGAATGCAATTCATGATGCATTTCAACTTGTTGACTAGTTGAAAGTAGACAGTGGTCCAAGGAGTACAAGTGCTCTGAAGGCCACTGTTTTTCATTTTGAAGGATGCTGGCATGTATATTAAAGTTTACTTAAGCTTGCCTACATGCCCTTACACTTAACCAAATATTTATTTTAGAGGGTGGATTATTTATACGATGAGAGAGGCAGGTGAAGAAATGAACACTATTAGTATGGTGTTAAGTGCGATTATTCAAGTAATTCTTTTATCTGTTATACCATTTATATGGTGGTTCTTAACTGCTAGAAAGAAGGAACATTTTTTTAGCTGGGTAGGCTTAAAGAAGCCAGAGATACAAGGTTCAAGGGTAAAGCTTATCTTTTTAATACTTATAGTTTCAATAGTATATATTGTACTCATGTTAATCGTAATGACACAATTAATGGATGGCACCAATACAGCAACCACACAGTTTGAAGGCCAAGGATGGGGAGTGGTACCGTCTATACTGATTTTTGCAATCATACAAACAGGCTTATCGGAAGAAATATTTTTTAGAGGCTTTCTTGGAAAACGTTTAATTCATAAATTTGGATTCAATGTAGGTAATACAATTCAAGCTATTTTATTTGGTATGATTCATGGTATACCATTTGGATTAATGACGGGGAATGTACTGATAACCATTTTACTCATACTTTTGCCAGGAAGTATTGGATGGATACAAGGATGGATGAATGAAAAACGTTCTTCGGGCTCAATTATACCAAGTTGGAGCACTCACGCTATAATGAATATTCTCTCTGCATTAAGTAGCGCTTTTTAGCCTTCTCTTATGGATAGGTGACATAATGACATAGTTTGATTTATAATAGCTTATAATAGGTAGATAATTAACTTGAGGAGGACCTAACTATGGCAAAAGGTGTATTTATAGCATTAGAAGGTGGCGAAGCAACAGGAAAAACAACAACAGCACAAGCTGTAAAGGAAAAGATGGAGGCTCTTGGATATGAGGTCGTTGTAACAAGAGAACCAGGTGGGATTCCATCAGCTGAAGCGATAAGAAATAATATTATGGATTTTCATGTAGATCCAAAGACTGAGTTGTTACTCTATGTAGCAGCAAGACGTGAACATCTTGTAAATAAAGTCATTCCAGCATTAGAAGCAGGGAAGATTGTTATAACAGATCGTTTCCACATTAGTTCATTAGTTTATCAAGGATGCGCGAGAGAACTTGGCATGGAAGCAGTACGTATGCTTAATGACTTTGCATGTGAAGGGCATTACCCTGACCTAAATATCATTATTGATATTCCAGTTGAAGTGAGTATGGAAAGAAAAAAAGGTGTAGAAGATATCAATCGTTTAGATTTAGAAGGTTATGCTTTCCATAAGAAAGTAGAAGAAGCTTATAAAATGATTAGTGAAAAAGGTGAAGATCCAACTTTAGTTATAGATGGAACAAAACCTATGGATGAAATGATAGAAGAAATTTATGAGGTTATTAAAAATAAAGTAGAGGCCATGCAGTAGCATCTATTTAATCATAGTGCCATAAAGCAGGTCTCGTAACAAATTTATAAAAATAAGCAAATGCTTACCTTTACTAAAAAGACTTGAGACTTAATAAACAAGTAAGCCTAGAGAAAGAGGGATTTTAACCATGATTAAAGTAAAAGTACCGGCAACAACAGCTAATATGGGACCTGGTTTTGACAGCATTGGAATGGCACTTCAAATGTATAATATTGCTTATGCTGAGGAGATAGAAGAAGGATTAGAAATTATTATTCAAGAAGGAAGTCCGGATATCCCAACGGATGAAACAAACCTTATCTATAGAAGTATCTGTCACTTTTATAAGGAGATAGGCAAACCAGTACCAGGTATGCGTATTATTCAACAAGATCATATTCCTCATACAAGAGGTCTTGGAAGTAGTGCGGCATGTATTGTAGCAGGCTTACATATTGCCAATGCCATGAGCCATAGTTTCTTTTCTAAGGAAGAGCTTGTGCAAATGGCAGCACAATTAGAAGGGCATCCTGATAATACAACGCCAGCTCTTTTAGGTGGTATGACAATAGGCGCTATGAATGAGGAGGATATGAAATATGTTAAAGTAAAGGTAGCTGAGAATCTACATTTTGCAGTAATGATTCCAGACTTTACTCTTTCTACAGAAAAGGCTCGTGCAGCACTTCCAACCCATATTCCACTTAAAGATGGAGTATTTAATGCGTCACGTGCAGCCCTCCTAGCGGCATCTATGATTACAGGAGATGTAGAGAACTTAAGTATGGCTATGGAAGATCGTTTTCATGAACCTTACCGTGAAAGCCTTATCCCTAATATGAGAGAGATATTAGAACATGCGAAGACTTGTGGTGCAAAAGGGACATTTTTAAGTGGAGCTGGACCAACACTTATAGCAGTTGTAAGAAATGTTGTTTCCTTTAGAAAGGAAATGGTTGAATTCCTTGGTGGCTTAGAGCAAGATTGGCAAGTCCAAATGCTTCAAGCGGACCAAGGTGGTGCTAAAGTTTGGATTGATGAAGAGTTGAAATACTAAGAGAAAGTAACTAATAAAAAAGGTGCCGTTACCTAGTGATTAAATAACACTAGGTAACGGCACCTTTAATGTATATGCAGAAATTATCTTTCTGAATGTTTGAATGGTTCTCCAGATGCTTTTGGCGCTTGTGATGATTTTGAGAATACAACAAGTGCTAAAAGTGTCATTACATAAGGGAAGATCTTAAGGAATACTGGAGGAATTGCTTGGAACTGAGGTAATACATCTGATACGTTTGAAATAGTCCAAGCTGTACCAAAGAATAATGTTGCAGCTACGATAGCAAGAGGTCTCCATTGACCGAAGATAAGAGCTGCAAGAGCAAGGAATCCAAAACCACCAACAGTACCATTGAACTCACCAGCAAATGTTACAAGGTAGATTGCACCACCTAAACTACCAAGTGCTCCTGAGATGATAACACCGATATAACGCATTTTGTAAACGTTAATACCAGCAGCATCAGAAGCATGTGGATTTTCACCACAAGAACGTAATCTGAGACCAAAGCTTGTTTTGTAAAGTAAGAAACAAGTAATAGCGATAATAATGATTACAACCCAAGTTGTGATGTATGAGTTTTTGAAGAATAAATCTCCAATTACAGGAATGTCTTTTAAAACAGGAATATCAAATTTTGTAAAACCTTTAACACGGATAGTACCACTACCTGTAATGTTACGTGCTAAGAAGAGTGTAAGTGAGCCAGCCATCATATTGATTGCTGTACCACTAATAACTTGGTTTGCACAAAGGTTAATACTTGCAAATGCATGTAAGAGAGAGAAAATACCTCCGACTACAGCAGCTACAATAAGACCAATCCATACTGGAGCATTGCTACCAGCAGGGAAAACAGTTTCTAAAGATACAATGGTTAAAGCACAAGCGAATGAACCGATAATCATAAATCCATCTAGACCAATGTTAACAACACCACTTCGTTCACAGTAAAGTGCTCCAAGGGCAGTAATGAGAAGAGGAATTGTTAAAGCAATAGCATAAGGAAAGATTTGAACAAGTGTTTCCCACATAATTTACTCATCCTCCTTTTTGGTTTCTTCATTATAGTCTGTTGGTTCTGTTTTTGGAGCTAAAGGTACATTGGAAATAGCTGTTTCAGAAGTTAATTCTTCAGAAAGGCTTGGTGAACTTGTTACCTCAGCTTGAGCAGATTCTTTTTTGTCTTGACGTTTTTTAATAGTACGATCAATCCAACCTTCAATAAGCATACTTGTAGCAGCAAAGTAAATAATAGTTGCAATAATTGTATCAGCAATTTCTGGTGGAATCTTTGTAGCAGCACTCATGAAACCACGACCTGCGTAAAGAATACCAAAGAATAATGCAGCAAGAAGTGCACCGATTGGTGTGTTTGCACCAAGAAGGGCAACAGCAATACCATCAAAACCTTGAGTTGGGATAACCCCTAATTGGATACAAGATGCGTTACCTGCATAGTGTACAACACCAGCAAGGCCAGCGAGTCCACCAGCGATCATCATAGAAGCGATGATATTTTTATTAACAGAGATACCAGCATATTCAGCAGCGTAACGGTTGAAACCTACTGATTTTAACTGATAACCAAAAGTTGTTTTGTTTAAGATAAAAGCAACGATAATAACGCCTAAGATAGCAATAAAGATACCTAAGTTGATGTAAGAACCACCAAATAAGCTTGACATTGCATCTGAACGAAGCGTTGCGTTTGGTGTTAACAGGCGAGATTCTGTTTCCATTGTACCTGTAAAACGTGCTTTAACAGCATAGTATACAACCCAGTTTGCAATCCAGTTCATCATAATAGATGATACAACTTCATGTACGTTGAATTTAGCTTTAAGAAGACCTGGTACGATTCCCCATACAGCACCACCAAGCATACCAGAGATGATCATGATTGGAAGAAGAACAAATGCAGGAAGAGTAGGGAAGCTAAGACCTACTGCTGTTGCACAGAAGCCACCAAAGAGCATTTGACCAGGTGCACCGATATTAAAGAGGCCTGTTCTAAATGCAAAGGCTACAGAAAGACCTGTTAAAATCAGTGGTGTAGCAGTTGCAATGGTATTACCGATACGTTCAATATTTTTAAGCGCACCTTGTAGAAGATAACTAAAGCCTGTAAAAGGATTATGTCCAGTAATGGCCATAAAGATTGCACCAACAGCCAGGCCAAGGAAAATAGAAATTAAAGAGACAAGTAATTTCTTATATCTACTCATTTGTCGTATCTCCTTTCACACCGGCCATCATAAGACCTATTTCATTTTCATTTGTATTTGCTGCGTCTACAATACCGATAAGTTCACCAGCATTTACAACAGCAATTCTATCAGAAACGTTTAATACTTCATCAAGTTCAAGAGAAACAAGTAATACAGCTTTACCTTTATCACGTTGTTCAACTAGACGTTTATGAATATATTCAATAGAACCTACGTCAAGTCCACGTGTAGGCTGTACTGCAATAAGTAATTCTGGATTAAGTTCAATTTCACGACCGATGATTGCTTTTTGTTGGTTACCACCTGAAAGGGCACGAGCAGGTGTGCTTGCACCTTGTCCGGCACGAACGTCAAAAGCATCTACAATTTTCTGAGCATATTCACGAATAACAGGGAATTTAAGAATACCATGTTTTGAGAATGGTGCTTTATTAAAGCGTTCAAGAATCATATTTTCTTCAATCGTATAGTCTAGAACAAGGCCACGTTTTTGTCTGTCTTCTGGGATATGAGCGATACCACTTTCGATACGGTCACGAATAGGAAGTGAAGTAATTTCTTTATTTTTGATAAAGACTTTCCCTTCTTCAATTTTACGAAGACCTGTAATCGCTTCAACAAGCTCAGATTGACCATTTCCTTCAACCCCAGCAATACCTACAATTTCACCTGCACGTACTTCTAAGTTAAAGTTTTTAAGACCAAGAACTTTTTTGTTGTTAAGAACAGAAAGATTATCTACTTTAAGAATAGTTTCTTTTGGAGTAGCAGGTGTTTTGTCTACTTTAAAGTTAACATTACGTCCTACCATCATTTTAGCCATTTCAGCTTCACTTGTTGTCTTAACATCTACTGTACCGATGTACTTACCACGACGAATAACACTACAGCGATCTGCCACTGCTTTGATTTCTTTTAACTTATGAGTAATGATAATAATTGATTTACCTTCTTTAATAAGGCCTTTCATAATTTCCATTAAATCATCAATTTCTTGTGGTGTCAGTACTGCAGTAGGTTCATCAAAGATGAGAATATTGGCATCACGGTAAAGCATTTTCATAATTTCTACTCTTTGCTGCATACCAACAGTAATATCTTCAATTTTTGCATAAGGATCAACATTAAGACCGTATTTCTCAGAGAGTTCAGCAACACGTTTTGCAGCGCTTGCAATATCCATTGTAAGACCTTTTTTAGGTTCAATACCAAGAACAATATTTTCTGTTGTTGTAAAGTTATGAACAAGTTTGAAGTGTTGATGTACCATACCAATACCAAGTGCTGTTGCTACGTTAGGATTAGTAATTTTAACTTCTTTTCCGTTAAGTTTGATTTGACCTTTATCAGGTTGATACATACCAAAGAGCATACTCATAAGTGTTGATTTTCCAGCACCATTTTCTCCAAGGAGGGCATGAATCTCCCCTTTTCTTAGTTGAAGGGTGATATTATCATTGGCAACAATCCCTGGAAACTCTTTACGTATACCGAGCATTTCAATAACATATTCCATAGTGTACCTCCTTTTAAGTTTAGTTTCAAAAAAAAAGGCGGTCAAACCGCCTTTTTTAATTATTTAATAAGACTACCATCATTGTTATCAGCGACTGTGATTTTTCCATCTTTCATTTGTTGTGCAACATCTGCAACAGTTTTAACTGTTTCTTCACTTAAGTTTGGATTTTCTACAGGGATACCAACACCATCATTTGTGATATCAAATGTAAGTGTTTGACCACCTGGGAAAGTACCATCAAGTTGTGATTTAACCATATCGAAAGAAGCGTTATCAATACGTTTAACAGCTGATGTTAAGATACATGATTTTGTATTATCTTTATCGTAGAAACCTTCAGCATATTGGTCTGTATCTACACCAATAATCCAAGCTTCTTTACCTTGAGATGAACGTTCAACAGCTTCTTTGATTGAACCAACACCAACACCACCAGCAGCACAGAAGATAGCTTTTACGCCTTTATCAAACATTTGAGCTGCAAGTTGTTGACCAGCAGGAACGTTATCGAATGAACCTTGGTATACTACGTTTGATTCTTCGATTGTCATATTTGTACCAAGATTAGCATTTGCGTAAGCTACACCTTGTTGGAAGCCCCAGTTGAATTTTTGTACAGCAGGAATTTCCATACCACCGATGAAACCTAAAGCACCTTCTTTAAGTTCTACAGCAGCAGCAACACCAGCAAGGAAACCTGATTGATGTTCAGCGAAGTAGATAGCAACTGTGTTATCAGCAACAGAGTAGTTACCATTTTCGTCAGCAGGAGCACCATCTAAAATAACGAAGTTTGCATCTTTGTATTTATCTTGAGCTTTGTAAATTGCTGTTTCGAATTTGAAGCCTGGAGTAACGATGAATTTGTAACCTGTGTCATAAAGGTTACTGATTTCTTTTAAGTAGTCAGCTTCTGTAGTACCAGCTGGTTTAAGGTAGTTTGTTTGAACACCAAGTTCTTTACCAGCACGAAGGATACCTTCCCATGTACCTTGATTGAATGATTTGTCATCAATAGTACCAGCATCAGTAACCATACCTACTTGTAAATCTGATTTAGGAGCCTCTCCATTGCTGCCACCATTAGAAGAACATCCAGCAAGTGATACTGTAGCCATAATACCACACATTAATAAAGCTAAAAATTTCTTTTTCATGACTTCACCTCTATACTCTTTTATTTAATTATATGTAGACGAAACAAGCATTAGAAGAACAACTTATAAGTAATGTCTTGTTTATCCCAATTAATCATACATGATAAGCATCATTATTTCAATATTTTGTGTAGATATATAAAAAAATATGTAGATGAAAAATATTTATTGAATCATGTAATACGAAACCTTACTAAAAAACATATAATTTTAATAAGGAGCTTATAAAGGAGCTAGAAATATGAGGACATTTATGAGTGCATCATACTTGCAAATGGAGGATATGATTTACTATACCATAGGCCAAGATCCTAATGTAAAGGTAGGTCATGTTGTTATATGTACAGAAGATGAGGCGGAGATTTGTATATACACTAGATATCTTGATCAAGCAGAGGCTCTTAGAAGCGTAATGCCAGAGGTTTATGAGTGGGGAATGAAGAGATTATGTACGAAGATTTTTTGTGGGGAACAACAAATAACCACCTGTTACTGCACTAAGCATAATCAAAGATCTGTAGCAAGCTTGTTTTGCCGAGCACTGACAACAAATCCACTTTTTGTAGGGGTAAGTTTAAATGAGCAACCCTTTCTTCCTATTAAAAGTAGCATTAATGTATATATATATCCATGTTTACTTCCTATTAGATGTAATGGACAGCATGAGAGTGAACAAAGCTCTGTTCAAACATTTGCTCAAGTATTAAAAAGAGAATTTGGTGGTATCTTGTCGACAGAGGTATTGTATGTAAGTGATGCTGTACGAAGGAAAAATGGACATTGCTTATACTGTGTTGGTAGATATGGAGAGTAGAGGGTTTAAAAAGGCAAGTCTATATTTTTGGAAAAATTTGTGTTAATATACCTAGGAAAGAGAGTAAGGGACAAAGGAGAAAACAAGATGGATATTATTCAAATCTTACAAGAAGAACTTCAAATTAAACGCACACAAGTAGAAAATACAATTGAGCTGATAGAAGCTGGTAATACGATACCGTTTATTGCTAGATATCGTAAAGAGGTTACAGGGGGGCTAAATGATGAGGTATTACGTAAGTTCCATGAGCGTTATACTTATCTTCAAAATTTAGAAGCAAGAAAAGAACAAGTAATTCGTTTAATTGATGAACAAGGTAAGTTAACAGAAGAACTTAAAAATCAAATTGTAAAAGCTGCTACTGCAACTGAAGTAGAAGATTTATATTTACCATACAAAACTAAAAAACGTACACGTGCTACAATTGCTAAAGAGAAAGGGTTAGAACCTTTAGCAGAGATAATTAAGGCTCAAAATCTATCAGATTTAGAAGCAGTAGCCAGTGAGTATATCAATGAAGAAAAAGGTGTAACATCTGTAGAAGAAGCGCTTCAAGGTGCAAGTGATATTATTGCTGAAAGTATTAGTGAAGAAGCAAGCTATAGAAGTTTCATCCGTAAAGTAACCTTCAATGAAGGGATGATTGTAACAAAGGTTAAAGATCAAGATAAAGATGAAAAAGATGTTTTTGCAATGTACTATGAATATAGTGAAAAAGTAAAAACAATGCCAGGTCATAGAATTCTTGCTATTAATCGTGGAGAAGGTGAGAAGATTTTAACAGTAAAAGTAGAAGCACCAGTAGAAAAAATCTTACTTTACCTTCACAAACAAATTATTAAACCTAATAGTCCAGTAGAAGATTACCTTGTAAGTGCAATGGAAGATAGCTACAAGCGCCTTATAGCACCAGCTATTGAACGTGATATTCGTAATGAACTTGCACTTAAAGCTGAAGACGGTGCTTTAGAAGTATTCAATAAAAACCTCTATCAGCTTTTAATGGGAGCACCTATTAAAGGGCATACTGTAATGGGTGTTGACCCTGCTTTTAGAACAGGATGTAAAATAGCTGTTGTAGATGAAACAGGTAAAAAGCTAGATAACACAGTAGTTTATCCGACAGCACCACAAAATAAAACAGAAGAAGCTAAGAAAGTATTAAAAGCTTTAATTGATAAATATGATATTGATTTACTTTCAATTGGAAATGGAACAGCATCCCGTGAAACAGAAAAGTTTATAGCAGAGATGTTAAAAGAAATTCCTAAAACGATTCATTACGTTATCGTAAATGAGGCAGGTGCTTCTGTATATTCAGCTTCAAAGCTTGCAACAGAAGAGTTTCCAAATGATGATGTAGGGGTAAGAAGTGCTGTATCTATTGCAAGACGACTTCAAGACCCATTAGCAGAACTTGTAAAAATTGATCCAAAGTCTATAGGTGTAGGTCAATACCAACATGATATGAACCAAAAACGCTTAGAAGAAAACTTAACAGGGGTTGTTGAAAAGTCTGTTAATGAGGTAGGTGTAGACTTAAATACAGCATCTTCTTCACTGCTTCAATATGTAGCAGGAATTAAGAAAACAGTAGCGAACAATATTATTTCTTATAGAGAAGAAGTAGGTAACTTTAAAACACGTAAAGAAGTTTTAAAAGTAAAAGGGCTTGGACCTAAAGTATTTGAACAATGTGCAGGATTCTTACGTGTACCAGAAAGTAAGAATTTCTTAGATGGTACAGCAGTCCATCCAGAGTCTTATGATATAGCAACAAAATTACTTAGTGCACTTGGTTACAAAGAAGAAGATATGCAAGCAGGTGGAATTAAAGGTCTTAGTCAAAAAGTAGGTGACTTAGAAAAGTTAGCTGAAGAAATTGGTGTAGGTGTAATGACACTTGAAGATATTATCAAGGAACTTGAAAAACCAGGTCGTGACCCTCGTGAAGATATGCCAAAACCAATTTTACACAGTGATGTACTAGACCTTGAAGATCTTAAAGAAGGTATGAAACTTAAAGGTACGGTTAGGAATATTGTAGACTTTGGGGCTTTCGTTGATATCGGTGTTCATCAAGATGGACTTGTACATGTCTCACAAATGTCTGATAAATTTATTAAGCATCCTTTAGAAGTTGTAAAGGTTGGAGATATTGTTGATGTGACAGTGATGAGTGTAAATGTTCAAACACGTAAAATAAGCTTAACGATGAAAGGTTAAGATGCATAGACTTCTATTAATTAGCAAATCCTAATTTTAAAAAGGAAATATAGGAGATGCATAATGAAACGAAAATCTATATGGAAATTACTAATTGTAATGATGACTATAGTGTGTTTAACAACCTCTACGTTGAGTGCTGCAATGACTTCTAGTGATATAGATCAGAATTTAACTAAGATACAAGAAGATCTTAAAAATGTACAGAAACAGTTAGCCTCAGTGTTAGAAGTCATATACCGAAATAAGTTAGAAAATAAATCTAGTAATGATAGCGAAAAAATTTTAAATTATACTCACAGTGAATTGAAAAAAGAGATAAATGATTTAAATTATTTAGAAACAGGAAAACTAAATTCTGTTCAATCGGCTAAATTACAAGTTTTGATTGCTTCAGCAAATATATTAGATTATATGGTAACTGCTTTAATTGACTATGTACAAGCAGAGGAATCAATAGAACAATTACAGCTATTAAAAGTATATTTTAAGTTAGATACAGTAATAAGCCAATTTATGATTGATTATGACTATTTTAAGGCAACATCTTATTAATTAAATAAAATGTAATAAAGAGAGCAAGGTATATAATTTATACCTTGCTCTCTTTTATGAATTATGTATTTAGAATAACCAACTAAGTTCAAAAGACATATAAGCGATAACATTATTAGGTTGAGGCTCAAATAAAATACCAATATGACCGTTTTCAAGAACTGCTAAACTAGAGTAGGCAAAGAAATGTTCAAATCCTTTTGCATTTTCATAAAGAGATGAATCTATAGGGAGTAAGCGTTCACGAATCCAAGAGATACTGCCATCTTCTTGAACTTCACCTAAAGAAATAACGCCGTGAGTTCTAGAAGAATCATCTTTGCTATTACCACTTGGATGAGAAGAAATGACATATTGTTTGTCAGTATCCATACCTTCAGGATACTTAAAAGTATTAACTGGATAAGTAATAATAGATTTCTGGCAGCAGACAGACATAAGGTCAGTAGTGTGTTGTGGTCCCCAAGTCTCACCACCATCATGACTAATAGAAACAGGTGTTGGAGCCTTAGAAGATTGTCTACCAAAAGACATAATGTCTCCATTTAGAAGTTCGATGAATTGGCATTCGTCTATATTATTCATATATAAATTCCCATTAGTGTTGGCACGATTCCAAGCATAACCATGATCATCACTATAGAGTGCAGTAGCTTTACCTAGTGCATAAGCTGGCATCAGGATACGGCCATTCTTGGCTGTATCTCTTTGATGTTGCAATGTAAGGCCGGTACCAGGACCTGTACCTAAAAAGGTGAGATCTGATTCTACTTTAACTTGAGGTGTAATGTCATAAGGTTGGCACCAAGTCTTACCATGATCTTTACTACGAGTAACCCAAAGATAAGAAGTAATTAGGACACGTAATGGAGCTGGATCTGTTTCATAAGTTTCATATAATGATTCAGGTGGAGCGACATGACGTTTTTGTACAAATTCAGGAGCATCTAAATGATATGTAGGCATTTCATAGTTAAGATAAATATTACCTACATAGATATCTGAATGAGCATGAGTAGTATGTACTGGATTTTGTGGCACAAGAGGTGGGTAGCTATCAAGATATTCAGCATGATCTATATTAGGCGCATAGTAAAGATCACCCATAGTTGTATAATGATGTTGTGGATCATGGTGCTGTGGTACGTAATAGTGTGTGCGGTTTCCTTCTGGATCGTAGACCCAACCTTGTTCACGAATAGTATAGGCATCAGAAGAATGAGCTGTATAGAGACATTGATAATCTACATCGCCTATACGTATATAGCCTCTTCCTTGCTCCAAATAATCAGGAGCATGAAGCCCTTTACATTCAGGATACATATCTACAAGCATAACAATATCACCATTTGTTGCTTGGGTTGTGACGGCATCGATGTAGAAGGCAGAATGCCAATCTTGATAATCTTGTGGTGCATGATGAGCTGGAAGAGATAAAATGGTTTCTACTGGACTTGTCCAAGTTTGGCCATTATCGAAGCTTCTACGCATACCGATTTCAACTTTTCCCCAATCAGCGCTATCATTACCAATATCACTAAGAGCGATAAGGGTATGGCTATTATTTGAAGGTGTTGGTTTAGCTAAAAGTAATGAAGGAATACGGCAACCTTGGATATTTCCCATTACGTTAGATGAAGCTGCAATAGAAGCATGTTGAAGTTTGTCTGGATTAATACTTGCAAAAATATGAGTCATAAATAAGTCTCCTTTGCGGTTAATAGGTAGAATGATAAAGCTTATAGTTATGATTATAATATGAAATAAGAAACATGTGGGAATAAAGTGAAAAAAAGAGTAAAATTTTAGTGTTGAAACATCTTTTAAAGAAAAACATAAGAGATTATAAAAAATAAAACAAAATTATAATAAAAATTATAATAAATTCAGAAAAAATATTGACTTGTCCAAAATAAAGTCGTATAATAGATTTATGATTGAATATAAAGATAAAAATAAATTTAATCCTAGGTCTATTTATTTCTATCTTTATACTTAGAAAAAGTTTCAAAGTTATAAGGCTCTCCTCCCTCTTAGCCTTATCCGGAGAAGCTTTTTCAATCTAGCTTATGAGATTAAGTGGCATTTCATAAGCTAGAGAAATACCGTATGGATTTATAAACTAAGCAACTTACAATGCTTATAAGATAAGCAAAACTAATAAGCAATGCCGCAGATGCTCCTTGATATAGAGTCTCTTATCAGACACTTGCAGTGATAAATGCAATGCATCCCTTTCACCTATAGGCCCCTGATTAAGAACTACTATATAAGGCAGATCATAAGGCTACACTTAAAGGTTATGTTTAAAACAAGTATAAATGCTTATTTGAAATCTACAAGCCACTCACAAAAAGCTAACTTAAGTCTGCCCATATTAATAAGAGGGAGGGGCGACTTGAGTTAGCTTTTTGTGCGTTAAGATTTAGAGAGTTAAATTATATCGATGAAACGTAAACCATTAAATGATATAAAAATACATACTATTTTTTTCCTTTTTATTTGTAATTACTTAGTGTAATATGTCACATTTTAGTCCTTTAATCAATATATTATAAATTGAATAGGAGGTGTTTTATTTGCACAAATATCCTTGTGATTGCAAATCTAATTGTTATGAAGAGTGTAATGGAAATAATGATTGTAATTATGAACAGCGTATGTGTTGCTATCCTAATAACAGCTTTGAACAAACTCCATGTTTTGCATCTTGTATAGAGGGTCAAAATGGTCAAGATGGCCAGAATGGCCAAAATGGTCAAGACGGTCAAAATGGCCAAGACGGCCAGAACGGCCAAGATGGTGAGAATGGTCAAGACGGTCAAAATGGCCAAGATGGTGAGGATGGCCAGAATGGTCAAGACGGTCAAAATGGCCAAGATGGTGAGGATGGCCAGAATGGTCAAGACGGTCAAAATGGCGAAGATGGTCAGAACGGCCAAGATGGCCAGAACGGCCAAGATGGTCAAAATGGCCAAGACGGTCAGAACGGCCAAGATGGTCAAAATGGCCAAGACGGCCAGAATGGTGAGGACGGCCAGAACGGTCAAGACGGTCAAAATGGCCAAGATGGTGAGGATGGCCAGAATGGTCAAGACGGTCAGAATGGTCAAGATGGTCAGAACGGTCAAGATGGTCAGAATGGTCAAGATGGTCAGAACGGTCAAGATGGTCAGAATGGCCAAGATGGAGTAGATGGTCAAGGCGGTCAGAATGGCCAAGATGGTGAGAACGGTCAAGACGGTCAGAATGGTCAAGACGGTCAGAATGGAGCAGATGGTCAGAACGGCCAAGATGGTCAGAATGGAGCAGATGGTCAGAACGGCCAAGACGGTAAGAATGGTCAAGCTGG
>NZ_LN875035.1:0-380000 GCF_001282685.1 Niameybacter massiliensis
AGTTGGGGGGGCCCAACGCCAGTGACCTAACCCTTCGGGGAGGGAGCTGTCTAAGGCAAAACCAATGACTGGGGTGAAGTCGTAACAAGGTAGCCGTATCGGAAGGTGCGGCTGGATCACCTCCTTTCTAAGGAAACGATTTGGTAATTAATGATATTGATTAAGTTGATATGGAGGGGTTCCCGAGTGGCCAAAGGGGGCAGACTGTAAATCTGTTGGCACCGCCTTCGAAGGTTCGAATCCTTCTCCCTCCACTTATGCCCAGATAGCTCAGTCGGTAGAGCAGAGGACTGAAAATCCTCGTGTCGCTGGTTCGATTCCGGCTCTGGGCATTTACTTAAAGCATCTCTTAGGAGGTGCTTTTTTGTTTTTTACAATCCTTATTTTCTTGTCCACAAATCTGGTATGTTTGTCCGCTCTCTTACATATATATAAATCTAGAAAGTTATGTGAGGTGAGAGGATGAAGCCAAGTAAAACACTATTTTTAAGCGCTTTAACGCTAGTGTTATTAACGCTTGCACTATTCGTCGTGCGAGATTTAAACTTTCATTGGGTAGAAGTAGATGAAGCGGGTGCAACCGTCACAATTAATTTCCTATTCCCTATGGATAAAGAAGGTTTTAAAGATACGATTAAAGTTAAAAATCAATTAGGATATGCAGAAGAGTTTGGATGCAAGGTAGATTGGGTAAGCCCACAAGTTTGTAAACTCCAGCTTACTGAAGAAGGGGATGTACGTGGACAAAAAATCTATCTCATTATTGATCATGCGCCTACTAAGTATAGTGGGATGACTAAACAAGCAACCATTCCTATCCAGTTCCAAAGTGATATTCAAATTGTTTCTCCGGTGGATGAAATTCTCATTGCAACCACTCAGTCTTTTGAAGTACAATTTAACACACCGATGAATAAAGATGTTATTCATCGCTTCTTATCTTCAGATGCAGACTTTATTATTGAGCCTGTACAGTATACACAAGATGGTAAAAATATTACAGACTATACTCGCTTTAATTTTACGCCTAAAAAGCCATTAGAAAATGATCATAAGTACATATTAACCTTTAAAAAAGGGATGCCATCTCAATCTAATGTGATGTTGGCAGAAAATCAAAAAGTTGTTTTACATACAGATATTAAACCTCAGATTGATACAGTGTCTCCTAATGTTGGAAGTAAGTGGGTAGGATTGTATCCTCGAATTAGTGTTGCAAGCAAGACGCCTATGACAGCAGCTTATTTGCAGTTAGGTGATGAGACATTAGTTGGAAAGCTGAAATCTGAATACCGAGCAGAGTTTTATCCAAAAGAGCTACTAACTCCAGACAAAATCTATAAGGGCAACATACAAATTGAAGCGGCATCAGGGGAAAAGAGTGATCCTTTTGCCATTCATTTTACAACACAACCCTTGGCAGAAGACCGTTATTGGGCGGAAATCAAATTAGGGAAAAATCAAGAAATGATAGTTTATCAAGGCTCTCAAGTGGTAAAAAATATTCAATGTTCAGGTGGAAGTGAGAAAACACCAACTACAAAAGGAACATTTTATGTACAATCAAAGGGAGATAAATATTTTTCGGAGGAACATTTAGAAGGCGGTAATTATTGGATTATGCTCTCAGAGCAAATACGTATTCACGGTATGACACGCGATGAATATTGGCATATTAAGATGGATGTTCTTAATCGTTTAGGTGAAGGACAAACTAAAGGTGATATTGTCATGCGTGAAGAAGATGCCATGTGGCTCTATGAAAACCTCCCAAGTGATACAATGATTGTCATCCATGAGTGAGACACCATAAAATACTAATCAAAAAAGTGTTAGAAGAGGTATTGAACTATTGAAATACTAATAAAATAGTTCAATACCTCTTTTTTTAAACTTAAAATTTGAACCTATGTATATGTATTCTTGCAAGATAAGAGGAAAAGTATAAAAAATTCCCGAGGTTATAGTCATAAATATACAAAAATATGAAATATATAATTTTTAACTTGCATTTTTCTATGAATATGATAATATACTACTATATAAAAATGGTCTTTTACATAACTAACTAATTTAAATTATAGGGGGATAAAATTATGGCATTTCGCACAGCTTATATGACAGATTTAATGGAACGAGTTATTGCAAATCATCCAGCACAACCAGAATTTCATCAAGCGGTTCACGAAGTATTACTTTGTATGGAACCAGTAGCAGAAAAAAATCCTAAATATGTAGATGCAGGAATCTTTGAGCGTATGGTTGAACCTGAACGTGTTATTATCTTTAGGGTTTCCTGGGTAGATGATGCAGGTAAAGTACAAGTAAATCGTGGATATCGTGTACAATTTAACAGTGCAATAGGGCCTTACAAAGGTGGTCTTCGTTTCCATCCATCAGTAAATCTTGGTGTCATTAAATTCTTAGGTTTTGAACAAATTTTCAAAAATTCATTAACAGGTCTTCCTATGGGTGGAGGAAAAGGTGGTAGTGATTTTGATCCAAAAGGTAAATCAGATCAAGAAATTATGAGATTTTGCCAAAGCTTTATGACAGAGCTAAGTAAACATATTGGACAATTTACAGATGTACCAGCAGGAGATATTGGTGTAGGTGCACGTGAAATTGGTTATATGTATGGACAATATAAACGTCTTCAAAATGAATTCACGGGTGTTCTTACAGGAAAAGGTCTTTCATACGGTGGCTCACTCGTTCGTAAAGAAGCAACTGGGTATGGTTGCTGCTATTTTACAGCTGAAATGCTTGCAACACGTAATGATTCCTTTAATGGTAAAACAGTTGTTATCTCTGGATCTGGGAATGTAGCTATCTATGCAGCTGAAAAAGCTGTTCAATTAGGAGCTAAAGTTGTAGCGATGAGTGACTCAAATGGTTACATCCATGACCCAGAAGGTATTGACCTTGATCTTGTTAAACAACTTAAAGAAGTAGATAGAAAACGTATTGTTGAGTATACAAAAACAAGAACAAATGCATCATACACAGAAGGATGCCGTGGCATCTGGCAAATTCCATGTGACATTGCACTTCCTTGTGCAACACAAAATGAGCTTCACGAAGAAGATGCTAAAATGCTCGTTGAAAACGGTGTAAAAGCTGTTGCTGAAGGGGCGAATATGCCTTGTACACCAGAAGCTGTTGAAGTACTTTTAGCAAACGGCGTATTATTCGGACCAGGTAAAGCAGCTAATGCAGGTGGTGTAGCAACATCGGGACTTGAAATGTCACAAAATAGTATGCGCTATAACTGGTCATTTGAAGAAGTAGATGAAAAACTTCATAATATTATGAAAACTATTCATCAGAGTGCACGTGATGCAGCGACAGAGTATGGTCAACCAGATAATTATGTACTTGGTGCTAATATTGCAGGGTTCTTAAAAGTTGCAGATGCAATGTATATGCAAGGTGTTGCTTATTAAAAATTAGGCTCCCTCTATGGGAGCTTTAATTTTTATCTGTTTTATTCGACAAAATAATTTTTTTTGATAACTTTACCCATTATTTATAATTGTATTATAATATAATATGCTTAGAAGCATTTATACTATGATCAGATAGGGAGAGAGGCTATGTATAAAATTGATCTTCCAGTTACAAGATGTTTACCAGGTATGGTAACAGCTGAACCTGTTATTGATCTAACTACAGGTTTAACAATTGTGGGGGCTGAGCAAATCTTGACAGATACAATTATACAAAAACTTTATAAATTCAATTATAACAAAATATGTGTCTACGTAGGTCCATGGAACAATATCTGGAATGTAGCACCTGAAGTTATTGAAAAATATGAGGGGCATCGCAAAGAACTTAAAGTTATTTTAGATCATTTAACAGTTACGAAAGTTTTAGATATAAAAGCACTTAAGGAGATTGCAGAACGTATGCAGCTTGACTTTAATCAAAATTATACAATTCTAGCTTGTATTAACATGATTCGTCTTGCTGATGAATATATATATACACATAGTATTAATGTAGCCTTACTTTCTATGCTTATGGGGAAATGGATGGAATGTAATGAAGAAATGATAGAAGAACTTATTCTTCTTGCTCTTGTGCATGATGTAGGACAAGAGAGAATTCCTGAGAAGGTTCTCAATGGGACTGATGGTTTCGCTTGTGATGATTATAATCAAATGACAAAATATATTCGTTATGGTTATGAGGTGCTTGGTGAAATCAGGCATAATAAGATGGAACATCCTGTAGTAAGTCAAAAGCTACAAAATATTATTAACATTGCAGATATTTATGATGCTATGACTACACATCGTATTTATCGCAAGAATCAATCACCTTTTGAGGTGCTAGAGCTTTTACAAAATGGGGTCTTTGGTCAATTAGATCCTGAAATATTAATGACCTTCATTAATAATATAGCTAATTATTATGTAGGGACATTTGTTGTTTTATCAACAGGTGAAGTGGGCGAAGTCGTATTTGTTCATCCACACTGTGTTTATAGGCCTATTGTACGTGTAGGGGAGATATATATTGATTTACACGTTCAACACCATATCAAAATCTTGCAGATCGCATAGGAGGTTATCGTGTATAAAATAGTAGCAAAACAAAAATTGAATCATCTCGTAGAAAAAATGGTTGTCCATGCACCTTATGTAGCACGTAAGTGTGAACCAGGACAATTTATTATATTATGTGCAAATGAAGGAGACGAGCGTATTCCATTAACAATACAAGATTACGATCGTGAAGCTGAAACCGTTTCTATCATTTATCAGATAGTAGGTTACTCTACAACAAAATTAGCAGAAAAAGAAGTTGGAGATACCATTGCCCATTTTGCTGGGCCTTTAGGCATGCCTGCTCAGTTACATGCTAAAAAACGTGTACTCGGTATTGGTGGAGGTGTAGGTGCTGCACCATTATATCCACAAATTAAAGAACTGAAAGCGCAAGGTGTAGCTTGTGACGTTATCTTAGGTGGACGTGATAAAGACTACGTTATTTTACAAGAGGAGTTCAAAGAAATCACTGATAATGTATACTTTGCAACGAATGATGGTTCACTGGGAACAAATGGATTTGTAACAGACGTACTTAATGAACTTTTAGCTAATGGCGTTGTTTATGATGAAGTTATTGCCATTGGTCCACTGCCTATGATGAAAGCAGTTGTAGGTATTACAAAACCTTTAGACATTAAAACCATGGTTTCACTCAATCCAATTATGATTGATGGAACAGGGATGTGTGGTGGATGCCGTGTAACAGTTGGTGGGAAGACTAAGTTTGCTTGTGTAGATGGACCTGATTTTGATGGTTTTGAAGTAGATTTTGATGAAGCGATGCGTCGCCAAAATATGTATAAGAAACAAGAAGAACATGTATGTCGTATGAAACTTGGAGGTGGCCAAAATGCCTAATATGCGTTTAGATAAAGTGGCTATGCCAGAGCAAGATCCTAATGTACGTAATAAAAACTTCAAAGAAGTTACCCTAGGCTATACAGCAGAAATGGTTGTTGAAGAAGCTAGTCGTTGCTTAAACTGTAAACAACGTTTTTGTGTAGATGGATGTCCAGTTAATGTACCTATCCCAGAATTTATACAAGAAGTAGCTAAAGGTCATTTTGAACAAGCTTATGAAATCATTACAAGTGAAAATGCTTTACCTGCTATTTGTGGACGTGTTTGTCCTCAAGAAAATCAATGTGAAGGTAAATGTGTAAGAGGAAGAAAAGGTGAGCCAGTAGGTATTGGACGTCTTGAACGTTTTGTTGCAGATTATGTAATGGACAATGTAACACAAGAAGTGAAAAAAGTAGAATCAAATGGTAAAAAAGTAGCGATTGTTGGTGCAGGTCCAGCAGGTCTTACATGTGCAGGAGAACTAGCAAGACTGGGCTATGATGTAACCCTTTTTGAAGCCCTTCACGAAGTAGGAGGCGTATTAGTGTATGGTATTCCAGAATTTAGATTACCTAAACAACTTGTTGCAAAAGAAGTTCAAAAAATCGTTGAATCAGGTGTACATATTGAAAAAAATGTTATCGTAGGAAGAAGTATTACGATTGATGAACTCATGGAAGAGGGTTATGAAGCAGTATTTGTTGGTAGTGGTGCTGGACTTCCTAACTTCATGCATATAGAAGGGGAAAATTTAAATGGAGTATATTCTGCAAATGAATTTTTAACCCGTTCTAACTTAATGAAAGCTTATGACTTTCCAAATGCCCCAACACCTATTTTTGTAGGACAAAAAGTAGCGATTGTTGGTGGCGGAAATGTAGCCATGGATGCTGCACGTACAGCAAAACGTTTGGGTGCAGAAGAAGTGTATATTATTTATCGTCGTGGAGAAGAAGAGCTACCAGCAAGACGTGAAGAGATCCATCATGCTAAAGAAGAAGGCATTATTTTTAAACTTCTATGTAATCCTGTAAAAATCCATGGTCAAGATGGTGCTGTAAGCCAACTTGAATGTGTGAATATGACACTTGGAGAGCCAGATGCTTCTGGTAGAAGACGTCCTGTAGAGGAAGAAGGAAGTAATCATTGTCTAGATATGGATACAGTGATTATTGCCATTGGACAAAGTCCAAATCCATTAATCCGTAGTACAACACCAGGACTTGAAGTTCAAAAATGGGGTGGCATTATTGTACATGAAGAGACAATGGAAACGAGTAAAGAAAATGTGTATGCAGGTGGTGATGTTGTAACAGGTGCTGCAACTGTTATTTTAGCAATGGGTGCAGGTAAAAAAGCTGCTCAAGCCATACATGAAAAACTAACAAACTAATAAAAATAAATTAGAGGTTAAATTATCAAATTTAACCTTTTTCTTCTTGGAGTATAAAATATTGAACTTTGCTTATAATAAGGTCATAACATTTATTTAGCAAAGGAGAATGCAATATGAAAAAAGCATGCATGTTAATGTTAGTAGTAGCAGGTGTTTTATCTTTCGTAGGTTGTGCTGCAGGTTACGATTCAACAACAGGTTATGATGGTTATGGCTATAATGGCTATGGTAACTATGGTAATGGTTATGGCTATGGCTATGATGGAACAGGTACTTATAATAACGGTACTTATAATAATGGCACATACAATGGAACAACAGGATATGGTACAACAGGCTATGGCACAACTGGTTATGGCACAGGATATGGTACATCAACTGTAAATCCTAACTACTAAAATTTCTATATAAAAAAGCACTAGCTTAAGCTAGTGCTTTTTTATATAGATTAAGCGATAAAGAGTGTTAAGCCTAATAAAACAAGCGTAATACAGAGCGCCACACCATTAATCATTTTAGAATAGCGTAGAACACCTATAGACCATTTCTTTTTATAGGTTAAATACATACTGATTCCAATTAATAAAAGTCCAACAATAAGTCCAGTCAATCCTATAGGAAGCTGATAGCTTATACCTACATCAATAAACATATACATGATTAAAATAAGAACATCCCCAATTAAGGCAATACTACTTAAATGCCAAGGTTCTAGGGTTCTGGTAGCTTTTTGTTCCCAGTCATAGACTTCTTTTTTTCCTTTTGGTGGTAACTGCCCTTTAACAAGACTAACCGTTGTATCCTTTGTTCTTTTCATAGTCATTCCCCCAAGATTAATAATGTAACATAGTATAACAAATTCTTGCTCCTTTTGGCAATAGACGAACTTATGTTATAATAGTAGTATTATACTAAGGAAGGATTTAATTATTGTGAAGATATTACTTGTTTCATTTAATGCTAAATTTATACACTCTTCATTAGCACTTAGACTTATTCGTGACTATTGTAACGATTACAAAGAGCATATGGAGATATTAGAACTAACGATTAATCACCAGATGGGTGCTATATTAAAAGAGATTTATGTTAAACAACCCGATGTACTTGGATTGTCTTGTTATATTTGGAACATGGATTTAGTGGAAGAACTTGTTCCACTTATTAAAAAAGTACTGCCAGATACAAAAATTGTTTTAGGTGGCCCAGAAGTTTCTTATAATAGTGAAAGTCTATTTGATAAAATGCCTATTGACGTTGTTATTGAGAATGAAGGTGAAGAAACTTGGTATGACTATGCATCTTATCTGATTGAAGGTGTAGGTGATTTAGAAAGTATCAAAGGTATTGTATATCGTGACAAAGAAGGAAAAGTACAGCGCAATATGGCACGTCCACTTATGGATATGGCCAAGTTACCTTTTGTATATGATGACCTTACAGGTCTTGAACATAAAATTATGTACTATGAAGCTTCAAGAGGGTGCCCTTTTAACTGCCAATATTGTTTATCTTCTATAGAAAAAGGTGTACGTTTTATGCCACTAGAACGTGTCCTTTCAGAAATTCAATATTTCTTAGATAATCGTGTTAAACAAGTTAAATTTGTGGACCGTACTTTTAATACCCATAAATATTATGCCAGGTCCATATGGCAGTATATTATAGAACATGATAATGGTTATACTAATTTCCACTTTGAAATAGCAGCAGAACTTTTAACTGATGAATGTCTTGAACTTTTAAAAGATGCAAGACCAGGGCTTATTCAATTTGAAATAGGAGTGCAGTCTAGTAATCTAGAAGTTCTGACAGCCATTGACCGTAAAATGCCATTTGAAGATATTCGCGAAATTTCACTAAAAATAAAAAAACTTGGTAATATTCATCAGCATTTAGATTTAATAGCAGGTTTACCTTTTGAAGACTACGCATCTTTTAGACAATCTTTTAATGATGTCATTAGTTTAAGACCAGAACAATTTCAACTCGGTTTCTTAAAGCTTCTTAAAGGTTCAGGCCTTCGTAAAAAAGCAGAAGAATATGGCATTATTTATCATCAAAAAGCACCTTATGAAGTGCTTTACACTAAACATATTAGTTTTGCAGAACTTTTAAGATTACATGGTATAGAAGAACTGGTTGAGCGTTATTATAATAGTGAGCGCTTTAGTAGAAGTTTAGAATACCTCTATACACTTTGTACATCACCTTTTGATTTCTACGAAGCCTTTAATGATTTCTGGGAAGAGAAAGGCTATGATAAGGTTGCTCATAAAAAGGATGCTTATTACTTAATTCTTGTTGAATTTGCAGATACATTAGCAGGTATCAACTCAGAATTAGTACGAGAACTGGTAAAAATGGATTGGTATGCTCATGAAATGATTAAAGAGGTACCAGCTCAACTTGTTACATTAGATCAAACGCCTTACCATGAACATGCAAACAGTTTAATACGTGATGACGCCTTTATGGTAGAAGAAGTAGGTGTAGATTCTACTTGGACCTCTAGACAACGTCTTAGAAAAATGCATATTGAATGGTTTGAGTATGATGTGAATGGTCATTTACAAAAAGAATGCATTCCAATGGCTATACTCTTTGACTATACAGTACAACCTGCACGCTATACACACTTAAACTCATTGATTAAGGCTTAGTAAAAGGAGACAACATGACAGAGAAACAACGTATAGAACGTATTTTAGAAACACTAGATACCTATTATGAAAAAGAAGTGATTTGTTATTTAAATCATGAAAATCCACTTCAGCTTCTTATTGCTACTATGCTTAGTGCACAATGTACGGATGATCGCGTGAATATTGTCACACAAAGCCTTTTTAAAAAATACCGTACAGCAGAGGACTTTGCAAAAGCTGACTTAGAAGAGCTGGAGCAAGATGTAAAAAGTACAGGATTCTATAAAAATAAGGCAAAAAATATTAAGGCTTGTGCAACCACATTATGTGAGAAATATGGAGGGGAAGTGCCACAAGATATTGATGCCTTGACACATTTAGCGGGAGTAGGGCGAAAAACAGCTAATGTTGTACGCGGTAATATCTTTCATATTCCAAGCGTTGTTGTAGACACACATGTTAAGCGTATTTCTATTCGTTGGGGGCTCACATTAGCAACAGACCCAGTTCCAATTGAAATGGAACTGATGAAAAAGTTACCTAAAGAACATTGGATTCGTTATAATACGCAAGTCATTGCTCATGGACGTGCTATATGTACAGCACGTGCACCTAAGTGTCTAGATTGTATGTTCTTAACCGTATGCCCACACGGCTTAACAAAGCGTTTAAAAGACCTTCCAGCACCAGCACAAGAGGCGCTTGAAAGAGGACATATGTACTAAAGAAGAGATGAGTGTACTTCAATGATTAGAAATAAAAAGGAGAGTTGCACCTGACAACTCTCCTTTTTTATTTTTGTTTTTTAGGTTTAATTAAATGTTTTTTTGCTTTTGCTTGATTTTTAGCTTCTTGTTTGGCAGCAAGAATACGTTGATAGTAAGCCATTGCATTTTGACCAAAGATCTCATCTGAAAGTGGTGCAACAGAACTCATGGCATGAACAGATAAGGTTTTACGATAGCGTTCATCTTCTAAAAGATCAATGAGTGCTTTAGAAAGTTCTTCTTTTGTTATAAATTTACGCCCATTGTAATCATCTTGAACAAGTGCTTCAATACTTTCATCATGTTTTGCTACAACAGGTAAGCCAGCAGCCATTGCTTCGGCAAAGGTTAAACCTTGCGTTTCTGAGACAGAAGCACTAACAAAGACATCACCTAATTGATAAAACTTCCCGATAGTTGCCCAAGGTTGCAGACCTGCAAAAATAACTGAATCTTCTAATTGCAACTCTCGTACTTGTTCTTTAAGGTTACTTGTTTCAGGGCCATCTCCTACAATGAAGAATTTAGCCTTTGGAATGTGTCTTACAACCTCAGGGAAAGCGTCAAGTACAAAATCAATACTCTTTTCTTTAGCAATACGTCCTACAAAAAGTACAGTAGGTGCATCTTGTGGTAAATGATACTGTTCTTTCAACGTGCGAATATCCTCTTGTGTATAACGGCTTGGACTAAATGGAGCAAAGTTAATGCCTGTAGGAATAACCTCAATAGGTTTCTTTACACCATAGCTTAAAAGTAAATCTTTAGTTTTTTGTGTAGGTGCCACAATACCATCGACACTATTACAAAACATTTTGCTATATTTACGTGCAAGTTCAGGAGAGAATTCAACACCTTTTGAAATATAGTGCATGTATTCTTCATACATCGTATGGTAAGTATGTACCATTGGTACATCGAGTTTCTTAGAAATAAGTTTTGCTAAGAAACCAAGTGAAAATTCAGTTTGAGATAGAATAATATCTAACTTTAACTTTTTAACACGATTGACAAGTTTTTGTGAGTAGATAATACCTACACGGTGGTCTTTCAAGAAAACAAAAGGTAAGCTTGGTATACGATAGACATAAGATTTATTGTCATCTGCTTGTGGATGGCTAATTGTAAAAATATAAACGTTATGACCTTGTTTTTTTAGTTGTTCTTCAAGCGTTACGATGGAACTGACAACGCCGTTAATTTGCGGTAAATACGTATCTGTAAATATCCCAATATTCATATCTAACACCCTCTTAATTCGTTTTAACTGTATGTTTTAATGCTTTAAGTTTTCAAACAGTCCCCGTCTATTCATAATGAGTCATAAGTTTGCCTCTCATCTTTTGATTGCTGTAATCAAAAGACATAACATATTCATATACCTGTATGCTTTCCTTTAAAAAGTTTTCTTCTTCTAATAGGTCTCCATAAGCAATAAGATGCTTCATAAATTGATAAAAAGTTTCCTCATTTTGAATTAGTTGACTAAAAAAGTTAATTCCATATAGTTTCTTGACTTCTGTATTAGAAAGATCTTTTAAATGGACCATTTTTTTAGTTTCAAAAGATAAAAGTGTATGATAAAAAACTTCACATTTTTCACTTGTAACCTGAGGTATTTTATTCCAATCTATCGTCAATAATAATTGAAAAGGGAAAGAAGTTTGTAGAGTAGCATTGGCTTCACATTCTTCTTTTAAATAGCTTTCCCAACTATCATTACGCTTATGAATTCCTTTTTTTATACACCAAGCACAAACTAGAAAGAGAATTACTACACCGATCACACCACTAAAACGCACGACTAAATTTAAAAAAGGATTCAAAGTATCATTCCTTTCTTTCTTCACTAAGGTATAAAAACTACATTTATTATAATACAAATTGATTTTAATTGAAAGAAGAGAGTATAATGAAAAGAGAAAACTTATGAATGAAAGATGACATACTTATGAAAAATAGAATGCTTAATGACAACCAATATGCTGCAGTTCATATGCCGCTTGGTCCAGTGATGGTTATTGCAGGACCGGGGTCAGGTAAGACCTTTGTTATTACAGAAAGAGTCTATCATATGATTCATGCTTTAGGATGTAACCCTAGAAATATTTTGGTAATTACCTTTACTAAAGCAGCAGCAGAAGAAATGAAAATACGTTATCATCAAAAAGATGGTTTGCATCAAGTGGCATTTGGTACATTTCACTCCATATTTTACCGTATTTTAAGAAATAGTAATCCAAACCGTTATGCGCTGGAGCGTCTGCTTCAAGAAGATAAAAAAAGACAAATCATTGAAAAGATTTATGCAGGAATGGATGTGAGTGATGATTATGAAGATTTTGTAGAAGTCTTCTTAAGCCATTTGACACTTATGCAAAATCAATTGATTCAACCAAGATTTTATAATCCAGATGGGCTTTCTAAAGAACTTTTTTTAGCCGTATATCAAGCCTATGAAAATTTCAAAGAAAGGCAAGGCCTTTTTGACTTTGATGATATGCTTACACATACTTATTATCTCTTACAAAATGATCCTAATGTACTTAAGTTCTACCAAGCTAAGTACAAGCATATTTTAATAGATGAGTTCCAAGATATTAACTGTGTCCAATTTGAAATTATCAAATTGCTTGCAGGGCATAAACCTGATCTATTTGTAGTAGGAGATGATGACCAAAGTATTTATCAATTTAGAGGTGCAAAACCAGAATTTTTACTTTCTTTTGAGGAGTATTTTAAACCTGTCAAGAAAGTCATACTCGACGTAAATTATCGTTCAACAGAAAATATTTTACGTTACAGTAATAACTTAATAGGTTATAATACGATTAGGTACGAAAAACGTATGTTAGCGCATCAAGGTACAGGCCCAAATCCAAACATTCTTTACTGTAAAGATAGTAATGACCAAGCAGAGATGTTGCTTCAAGAAATTTTTACACTCCAACAACAAAATGTCCCTCTTCACGAATGTGCCATTATTTATCGTACCAATGTGCAAGCAAGGCCGATTATTGAAGCATTAAGAAAAGCTCAACTTCCTTTTGTGATTAAAGATGCTTGNCCAAAAACAAAATGTCCCTCTTCACGAATGTGCCATTATTTATCGTACCAATGTGCAAGCAAGGCCGATTATTGAAGCATTAAGAAAAGCTCAACTTCCTTTTGTGATTAAAGATGCTTGTGCGACTCTTTATGACCAATGGATGACTAAAGATATTTTAACTTACCTCCATCTATCTAAAGATCGTGGTAATGCAGAATTAGGTATGCAAATTATCAATCGTCCAAGTCGTTATATTAGTAAAGTTGCACTTCAAGAGGCAGCTGCAAAAGGTGGAGATTTCTTAAATACATTAAGTCGTTTAGCAAGTCTTAATCAAAGTCAGCATGATAGAGTAGAAGAATTGATTTTCCATCTCCAAAGACTAGCAAATCTTCCACTTAAAGAGGCCGTTCCTTACATACGTCATATCATAGGCTATGAGCACTATATGCTTGACTATGCGAAATACCGCAAAATACCTTCAGAGGGTCTCATTGAACTATTAGAGGAGTTAGAAGAATCTGCAAAAGCGTACAAAACAGTAGAAGAGTGGGAAGAAAGTCTAATTGCTGTAGCTCAAAGTATAAGGCAAAGTATGAAAGATAAAAGCCATGTAGGCATTAGTTTATCAACTATGCATAGTGCGAAAGGACTGGAGTTTAAAGCCGTATTTTTGATTGATATTGTTGATGGGATTGTACCACACAATAAAAGTTTAGGTGAAATACAGTTAGAAGAAGAGCGTCGCCTTTTTTACGTTGGATTAACAAGAGCAAAGGCCTACCTTTATTTAATGATTCCCAAGGAACGTCATCAAAAGAAAACAGAAAATTCTCCTTTTGTTTTAGAAATGCTTCATCCGAAAGTGGTTCTAAAAGAAGGTGAAAAGGTAAAACATAAAATTTATGGCAAAGGTATTATTGAAAAAGTAGATGGGCCTAAAGCAACCATTCGTTTTAATACAACAAGAAAAGTAGTCGATTATACTTACTGTATTAAGCACCATTTATTATACCGGGAGGAAGAAAATGTCTAAGAATAATCAAAAAAATAAAAAGAAAAAATCCAATCAAAACCTGTTTAGTATGATGCATAAACATAAAAAACAAGTTGTTATGGGCGTTAGTTTACTACTCATCGCTGCAATGGTATTAAGCGTATTTGCACAGTTTGCTTTTTAGTACAATAAGGTTAAAAAGATTATTTATATAATAGGAGGCGGCTATGGCAACTAACAAGAAGAAAGTACTTATCGTTAGTATAATCATTGGGCTCGTACTCATATTAGGCGTTATATGTAGTGCACTCGCTTATGTGCATCATGTTGTATCTGCTTATGACTTAGTTTATAGTCAAGAAGTATATATTAATGATATACCTATAGGGGGGCTTACACCTGAGGAGGCAAAGAAAGAAGTCACCAAACAGCTAGACACCTACCATGAGAACCATGCTATTACTTTAATGAATGAAGATCAAAAACAAACGATTACATTAAGTCAATTTTTACCAGAAACAGATCTACAAACTTGCTTAGATCAAGCCTATTTGGTGGGACATGAAGGCAATTACTTTGAACGCTTCAAGGCAGCCCGTAATAAAAATTCGGGACCACACCATTTTACGACAAAAACAACTTATGACAGTGCAGAGATAGAAAATATTTTAGAAAGTAAAAAAGAAATTTTTGAAATCGCACCTATTGATGCAACAATGAAAAGAGAAAATCGTAAGTTTAATTTTACAGTAGAAGAGAAGGGTTATACATTAGATGTAATTGAAACGGCTAAGATTGTGGCTGATGTATTAAATAGTGATACCTTAGATGAAACACCTATTCAAGTTGTAATGAAAGCGGTTATGCCAACGGTTACAAAAGCCCATTTAGCAGAAGCACAAACACCACTTGCAAGTTTTTCAACTTCTTATAACAATGCGGATTTAGACCGTAATGAAAATCTTAAACTTGCATCTCAAAAGATTAATATTCAATTAGCACCAGGGGAGATCTTTTCCCTTGCCAATCAGCTTGAACCCATTACTCAAGCAGCAGGGTATCGTAACTCTAAAGTTATTGTAAACGGGAAATTAGAAGAAGGGATAGGCGGAGGTGTATGCCAAATAGCTTCTACTTTATATAACGCTTTACTGCTTAGTGATGTAGAAATTTATTCTCGTGCAAATCACTCTTTACCTGTTGCTTATGTCCCATTAGGAAGAGATGCAACGTATGCATCAGATATTATTGATTTTAAGTTTAGAAATAACTCAGAATATCCATTATTTGTAGAAGCATATTGTGAAAATAATCATGTGATTGTTAACATTTTTGGATATAAAGGTCTTAAACTAGAATATGATGAGATTAAATTTGCCTCTGAACAAATTGAAACTATTGAACCACCAGAGACAAAGATTATTCAGGATCCAGAACTTTATACAGATCAAAAAATTCAAGAAGTGCGTCCATTAGAAGGTAAAAGAGTAAAACTTTATCGTCTTCTTTATAGAAATGGGCAACTTATTGACAAACAGCTGATTAATACAAGTACCTATCGTGCACGTGGTGAAGTTATTCGTGTTGGAACGAAATCTAGGGTAGGTGAAGCAATAGAAACAAGCACACAAAATGCTGCCCAGCCACAAGCCGTTAAGCCAGAGATTGCTAAACCTACACCAGCTAATCAAATTTTAGATGAAATAGTAGAAGAAGTACCATTAATGCCATCAGAGGCAGATAATCCAGCACCACTAAGCTAAAGGAATAAGAGAATAGTTAATACAATAAAAAGCCGGTAATGTTTAACATTACCGGCTTTTTATTAACCTTGTGGAATGAAGAATCCACTTTCATCATCTGGATTTGGTGTAACAGGTTCTCCTGGTGTAGTAGGAGGTACTGGTTGGTCTGGTGTAGTAGGAGGTATTGTTTCACCTTCTGTAGGTGGTTGGGTATCTTCGCCACCACCCCAAGGCCATTCACCCCATTCAGGAAGTTGTGGATCATCTGGTGTTTCAATTTCTGTATGCTGTGTATGCACATCACATAATTGATCTTTACTTACTTCACCATGACGATTAACTACTTTTGTTACAATACTATCTTGTGGACAGAACTCTGTAGCAATTTTACCTGAGACACTACATATTTGTTCATGGACATGAACGTCACAGTACTCAGATGGTGCTTGATTCTTTTGGAAGTAATCAGACACAATTTTGTTATCACTAGCGGAAGAACAAAGTTCTGTAGGAATCTTACCAGAAGCTGAACAAATAGACATTTTAGTATAACCTGTTGTAACAAGTTCAAAATCTTTATTAGGAAGATCTTTATGAACTTCTGACATAATACTTGACCAAAGGTTAAGATGTGCGCCATTGGCTGTAAATTCTTGTGGTCTATCATAGCCCATCCATACTGTTGCAGTATAATAAGGTGTATAACCAGCAAATAAAAAGTCTTTATTATCTGAAGTTGTACCTGTTTTACCAGATACAGGCATACCACCCATACCATTAGCAGCTTTTGTACCTGTACCAATTTTAACAACGTCTTCCATCATGTCTGTAAGCATAGAAGCAGTAGAAGGTTTGATTACAGTATGTGTCTTTGGAACGGTATTATCTAAAATAACTTCTTTATTACGATCAAGAACTTGTGTATAAAGAAGTGGTTCAGTATAGGTTCCTTGATTAGCAATAGCAGCATAAGCTGCATTGAGTTCAAGAGGTGTCACACCGTCTGTTAAACCACCCAGTGGAAGCGAATACACTTTATCAGTATCTGATAAGGTTGTAAATCCAAAGTTTAATAAATAATTATAAGCTGTATCAATACCTACCATATCAATGGTTTTAACTGCTAAAACGTTCATAGAATCCCAAATAGCTTCACGAATGGTTGTAGGGCCTTTGTAATAACTACGCCAGTTTTTAGGTGAGTATTTGTTAATAGTATAAGGCTCATCTACAAGTACTGATCCAGGTGAAAGAAGACCTAAATCTAATGCTGGAGCATAAGCAGCAAGTACTTTAAAACATGAACCTGGTTGACGTTTTGCTTGTGTCGCACGGTTAAATGTACGATCACCGTATTTCATACCACGTCCACCTGAAAGAGCTTTTACATGACCATTATATGGATCTGAAATAACGAAGGCAGCTTGTGCTTGAGGAATGAATTGAACGGCTTCGTTGACAAGTTTATCACCTTCTTCAACACCCCATTCTTCCTGTTTAGCCTTTTTGAAAATTTCTTCTTCGTCTTTAGACTTTATAACGCCTTCTGCACCGCGATGGATTTCTTCACCATCAGGTTTAACAATTGTTGCACTATAGTTAATGACATACTCTTTATAGCTTGGGAAGAGACTATCATCAGCCATTTTATTATCTACAATACGTTGAATATCTTGGTCGAGTGTAGTATAAATTTCAACACCACCACCAAAGAGTAAGTTATTAGCTTGAGTTGGTGTCATACCTTGTTCCACTAAATCATCAATAACTTGTTCAATTACAGCATCTACAAAATAGCTATGAGAAGAATCTTTCTCGTATTTTTGGTTAACTTCTTGAATATTTTTATATGGATCTTCTAGAAGTGCAGCTTGTCTTTCTTCTTCAGTAATATAACCTTGTTCTTGCATGTAAGATAAAATAAGCTTTGCTTTATCCCAGTTGTTTTCTGGATTACGTATTGGACTGTATCGTGTTGGGGCTTGAGTAATCCCTGCAATAACGGCACATTCGGCAAGTGAAAGTTCGGATACATCTTTTCCAAAGTAACGATTTGCAGCAGCTTGTACACCGTTAGTACCATGACCAAGTGGCATTGTATTAAGGTAGTACTCTAAGATAAGCTCTTTATCATAAAGGGCATCTATTTGAAGTGCTAAATATTGCTCTTGGATTTTACGAACAAAAGTTTGTTCACTTGTTAAAGCATTGTTTTTGATAACTTGTTGCGTAATTGTACTTGCCCCTTCAACAATATCACCAGCTTTTAAATTGACTACAATCGCACGCATAATACCACGGATATCAATCCCGTTATGTTCATAGAACCTTGCATCTTCAATCGCAACGACAGCATCTTGAAGATTTTGCGGGATTTGCTCCATTTTTGCATAAATACGATTTTCTCCACCGGATAATCTATCAATTTCTACACCATTTTGGTCATAGACAAAAGAAGTAAAATCTGTGGTTGGTTTAATGTTGATAGTGGATACATCTGGCGCACTTTTGATAATGCCCATGAAGATCCCAAGTCCTGCACCGAATACAGCAAACACTCCGATGACAAGGGCTATGACAACGACACGAAATGCCGTGACTTTTGCTTTTTTAGTCTTTTTCTTTTTTGTATTTTTATTAGTCTCGTCGATTTTTTTTGAACGTGAATCTTTAGAATAATTCATCTATCATCCTCCTCACTAGGGTATTATAACAAATCTGGTGAATTTGGGCAAAATAAAATACAAGGTATACTCTGTATCAGTATAAGCTGAAATATTAGAATAGGAAAGTCTTACTAATGAATAGTAATAAAACTTTAATATTTGATTCATTATTTGAGTTATGTTTTATTGTTTGTCATGGAATTCCCCTTAGTCGAATATATTAATAAAATAAAGTATTAAATGGAGGCAAGCTATGTTTAGAAATTATAAATATCGCTATAGACCCACCCCTAAACCGAAACATTATGCTTATTCATCGCCTTATGTTAAAAGTAATCAGAGTCATAATATTAAAGGTGCCTTTGCACTTCTTTTAATTATTGCCATATTTGCCGTAATTTATATTCAATTAGATCGAGAAGTTATGCCAACTGTTATTGCTATGGCAGAGAAAGAAGCTACTACTATTTCGACAAAAGCAATTAATGAGGCGGTCAATCTCTCTCTTGAAAGCTCTCAAGTAACAGAGGAAGACTTAATCAGTTATGACTATAATGATGCAGGTGAACTGGTTTCTTGGAATGTAAATTCTATCCTTATTAATACATTGTGTGCTGACATTGTAGATAAGGTAGCAGAGAAGCTTGCAACAATAGGAACGATTTCATTTAAAGTTCCTCTAGGTAATTTGACAGGCAGTCGTATTTTTGCCAATTTAGGACCTGAACTTAGTATTCAAGTTCTTCCTATAGGAACAGTTAAAGTTGACTATGATAATCAGATTCGGTCTACAGGAATTAATCAGGTAAATCATACTGTGTGGTTAGATGTTGATACAACCGTACAAGTTGTTGTACCTTTATTCTCAGACCAAGTACATATTTCAAGGCGTATTGTACTTATTGATAAAATGGTATCTGGTAAAGTACCCCCAAGCTATGTTAATGTACTCCCTAGCAATGTACTGGACGTTGCTCCAGGTGAGGTTTCGGAACAATTCGACATTTATGCCGAACCTTAGACATAATGCACAAGTGATTTTTTAACCCTTCTATAAATTTCTCTATTTTCATGAGTTGTTATTAGATACTAGAAATGATATATTAAATTATACTAATCTTACGACAAAGGGGCAAAAAAATGGAAAACATCAAGTTATCTGAGTTATTTGGTAAAAATGTATTTGACGACAAGGTGATGCGTGAGCGACTCCCAAAGTCTACTTATAAACAGCTACATAAAACAATTGATGAAGGACTAGAGCTTGACCCAAGTATTGCAGACGTGGTAGCAAATGCAATGAAAGATTGGGCCATCGAACATGGTGCAACACACTTTACTCATTGGTTCCAACCAATGAATGGACGTACAGCTGAAAAACATGATTCTTTCTTATCTCCAACATCAGACGGTCGTGTGATTATGGAGTTCTCAGGAAAAGAACTTATAAAAGGTGAAGCAGACGGATCTTCATTCCCATCAGGTGGACTTAGACAAACTTTTGAAGCAAGAGGATATACAGTATGGGATTGTACTTCACCAGCTTTCTTAAAAGAAGATATTAGTGGAGTAGCCCTTTGTATTCCAACTGTATTCTATTCTCATACAGGTGAAGCATTAGACAAAAAGGCGCCTCTTTTACGCTCAATGCAAGTTATCGAGCAAGCCTCTTTACGAGTATTACGTGCGTTAGGTGATCATAAGAGCAATAAGGTCATCTCAACAGTTGGTGCAGAACAGGAATATTTCTTAGTTGACAAACGTCAATATCAACAACGTAGAGACTTAATCTTTACAGGACGTACACTTTTTGGTGCAATGCCTCCAAAAGGCCAAGAAATGGAAGATCATTACTTCGGAAGCATTAAAGAAAAAATCGGTAAATTCATGCGTGAAATCGATATTGAACTTTGGAAATTAGGTGTGCCTTCTAAAACAAAACATAACGAAGTAGCTCCAGCTCAACATGAGCTTGCCCCTATTTTTGCTACTTCAAATGTTGCATCTGATCAAAATCAATTAGTTATGGAAACATTACAAAAAGTAGCAAATCGCCATGACCTTGCTTGTTTACTTCATGAAAAACCATTTAAAGGTGTAAATGGTTCAGGTAAACATGATAACTGGTCACTTGTAACGGATACAGGTAAAGTTTTATTCTCACCTGGAAAACAACCTAAAGATAATTTAGAGTTTCTTGTTTTCTTAAGTGCAATTATCGAGTCTGTTGATAAACATGCAGATCTTTTAAGACTTTCTGCAGCAACAGCAGGCAACGACCATCGTTTAGGTGGGAATGAAGCACCACCAGCAATTATTTCTATTTTCTTAGGTGAAAGTCTTACAGAAATGCTTTATCACGTAGCACGTGGAGAAGATGGTGATAGCTTTACAAAAGAAGTGATGGAAATGGGTGTTGCAACCCTTCCTAAACTTAAAAAAGAAGTAGCAGACCGTAACCGTACTTCTCCATTTGCTTTCACAGGAAATAAATTTGAGTTTAGAATGTTCCCTTCATCAGGCTGTGTATCAGAAGCTAACGTGATTATCAATACCATTGTTGCAGATACATTAAACAAATTTGCTGAGGAGCTTGAAAAAAGCGAAGATATCCAAAGAACCATTAAACATATTGTACGCCATACATTAAGAGACCATGGACGTATTTTATTTAATGGAAATGGTTACTCAGAAGAATGGGTAGAAGAGGCAACACGTCGTAACCTTCCAAACTTCACTTCAACTGTAGATGTACTTCCAGCATTGATTTCTGAAAAATCAATAGATCTTTTTGGTAGAAATAAAGTATTTACAGAGGTAGAACTTCATTCACGTTATGAAATCATGGTTGAAGAGTATTACAAAACACTTAATATTGAAGCACGTACAATGCTTAACATGGCTAAAACACAAATTATGCCAGCAGTGCTTAATTATATGACACAAGTTGCTCAAAATGTAAGTATTATGACAAGTCTTGGTCAATTTAATATTGATCCACAAAGTGAATTACTTGAGGAACTTAATCGCCTCTTCAATGGTCTTAAAAAGTCTATTGATGCCTTAGAAGAAGCACATACAAGTACAATTCAAATTTGTGATGGGTTAGAAAAAGCAAAAGCATTCCGTGAAAAGGTTCTTCCAGAAATGGAAGCTTTACGTGAAGTAGCAGATGCTCTTGAAACAATTGTAGATGAAAAAATCTGGCCAATTCCAACTTACAGCGAACTTTTATTTAGAGTATAATATAATACGTAGAAAAAGAGTCACTGCATCGCAGTGGCTCTTTTTTTGAAAAAATAAGTATCACGAGTGGGATAAGACAGAAATAAACACTATACACACAGATAAATAAAAAGAATTAGGCAAAAACCTTATAGCTTAGATGAAATTTTGGTATAATAATGAAAGCATTATGCCAATTGGCATCTATCAGAAAGGAATACTATGGAAGAATTAAAAAAAGTACAAGAGCGTGTCATTCTTTTTGCCGCTCAAAAGAAAAATTTACAAGAAGAGGCTGCATGGGAAAGTCTCGATGAATTAGAAGAATTAGTAAATACAGCTGGAGGAGAAGTCGTTGCCAAAGTACTACAACGTGTAGATAGCATTAATCCAGGACTTTATATTGGAAGTGGAAAAGTAGAAGAGATCCGTGAAATGGCTGTCCTTCATGATGTTACAGGTGTTATTTCTGATGATGAACTTTCTCCTGTACAAATGCGTAATTTAAGTGAAGCATTAGGCATTAAAGTCATGGATCGTACGCTTGTTATCTTAGATATTTTTGCACAACGTGCACGTTCAAAAGAAGGTAAACTTCAAGTAGAAATGGCACAGCTTAAATACCAGAACTCTCGTTTAACAGGATTTGGTGCCATGCTTTCAAAACAAGGTGGTGGTATTGGGACACGTGGACCTGGAGAAAAGAAACTAGAGTTAGATAAACGTCATATTCGTACACGTATGGAGCTTTTACAAGCTGAGATTGATCAATTTGAAAAGCATCGTCAGCTACTACGTAGTCGTAGACAAAAAAATAGTACACCTGTTGTAGCTATTGTAGGTTATACCAATGCAGGAAAGTCTACTTTACTCAATACATTAGCAGATAGTGATATCTACGCAGCTGACCAACTCTTTGCAACGCTTGATCCAACAACACGTGCAGTAGCACTCCCAAGTGGAAGTGAAATCCTTTTAACAGATACCGTAGGATTTATTCGTAAATTACCTCATCATTTAGTCAAAGCATTCTATTCTACATTAGAAGAAGCAAAGTATGCAGATATTATTTTACATGTTGTGGATGCAAGTTCAGAGCATTTAGCAACTCATTATGAAGTAGTGCATGAAACACTTAAATCATTAGGCATTACAGATATTCCTATCATTACAGTCTATAATAAAATCGATAAAGTGAATGAGCATTATTTAAAAGATGAACAGTCAATGCAGCATGTTGAAATCTCAGCACGTGAAAAGAAAAATTTAGAAGGTTTATTAAATATTCTAGAAGAAATGCTTTATGAGAAGATGAAAGCGTTCAAAATTCTAATACCTTATGCTCAATCAGATTTAGTAGCATTCTGCCATGCACAAGGGGAAAGATTAGAAGAAGAGTATTTAAATGAAGGTGTACTTTTATCAGGTTATATGCATTCAGATTTATTCTATCGAATAAAAGATTATATCGTAGACTAAAAAGTTTTTTGCAATCTTCGACAACATAAATGAATTTTCAGAATATAATTTCCAGTATTAGGATATCTTGAAACGTTATTTTAAATTGTTTGACGATTTATAGCGTAAACAGATATTTATTGCGATATCTTTTGCTTTTAAAAAATTCTATAATCTTCTATAATAAAAATAGATGAAAATCAAGGGGGATTATTAGATGTTATTTAACAAAGTTTATGTTGGGGAAGCTGTTGAAAATACGCTTCAGATTCAGTATTTTGTTATTCAGAGAGAGAATTTTTACGGGATTGGTTTAGAAGAAGCAACAGAAAGAGGCATTCTGTGCGATTATGAATACTTTACGGAAGAACAAGAAGAAGCCCTTGAAGTTGCTAAAATGTTACAGCAAGGTAGTGTAACACTTACATCTATGACCGAAATCCTCGACGACTATATTCAATAAAATGTTTAACAATAAATACGGGAATCACAAAGAGTAAGAGTAGAGCCATCTTTTGATGAAATGCTTTACTCTTATTTTAGTGTTAATAATTTACCTTTTAATAGGTATATGCTATGATAAAATGAGCAAAATTAAGACAGGTGGTGACTATGTTAGAGCGTTATATCACAATAGAAGGGGAAGGGTATGCAGAAATCGTAGAAAAAAAATCACGTTTTATTGCATCCGTATTTCCTGTAGAATCTCAAGAAGAGGCAGATGCTATTTTGGCAAAGCTTCGTAAAAAGTATTGGGATGCGACACACAACTGCTTTGCTTATCAAATAGGTGAGCGTGATGAAATTCAACGTTTTAGTGATGATGGAGAACCAGGTGGCACTGCTGGAAAACCTATTCTAGATGTTTTAAAAGGGCATCAGATTAAAAATACATTAATCGTTGTGACACGTTACTTTGGTGGTACTTTACTAGGTACAGGTGGGCTTGTACGTGCTTATGGTAAAGGTGCAAAAGAAGGTATCTTAGCAGCAGGTCTTGTTGAGAAAATGCGTGTATGCCTTTTTACGTTAGAAATGACCTACCCTCTTTCAGGGAAAGTACAATATCTTTTAAATGACAAAGCGTATGTTATTCGTGAAACACAATACACCGATGTTGTACGTTTTATAGTAGAAGTAGAAATGGGTGAAGAAGAAGCCTTTACTGAATGGCTTATAGAAAAGACAAATGCTGAAATCTCTATTGAAAAAGGTGATTATGACCTTATTCAAAGAAGTGTTAAGTGTTGATACAACCCTACAAAATATGTTACAATAAGGAAGAAAATTGTTTATGTACGTAAGTGTATAAATTTAAGGAGGCTTATAATATATGTCAGGACATTCAAAGTTTGCCAATATTAAACATAAAAAGGGCAAAAATGATGCTGCAAAAGGAAAAATCTTTACAAAAATTGGTCGTGAAATTGCTGTAGCGGTAAAAGAAGGTGGCGGATCAGATCCTAGCATTAACCGTAAATTACGTGACGTTATTGCAAAAGCAAAATCAAATAACATGCCTAATGATACGATTCAAAGAAGTATCAAAAAAGCTGCTGGTGAAGATGGTTCTGTTACTTATGAACACATGACATATGAAGGTTATGGTCCAAATGGTGTTGCTGTTATCGTTGAAACACTTACAGATAACAAAAACCGTACAGCTGCAAACGTACGTGCTGCTTTCTCTAAAGGAAATGGTAATATGGGTACATCAGGCTGTGTAGCATTCATGTTCGACAAAAAGGGTCAAATCGTAATTGAAAGAGAAGCGACAGACATGGATGAGGACGAGCTTATGATGCTTGCAATTGAAGCTGGTGCAGAAGACTTCGAATCAGAAGAAGAAGGCTTCTCTATCACAACAGATCCAGAAGTATTCTCAGATGTATATGCTGCAATTGAAGCCGCAGGTATCGAAATGGCACAAGCAGAAATTACAATGGTTCCACAAACATCAGCTACAATTACAAATGAAGCTGACCTTAAAGCTTGGGATAAAATGATGGGACTTCTTGAAGATGATGATGATGTTCAAGAGGTGTACCATAACTATGAAGAAGAATAAGTTATAGATTAGCAGAATCACCTTTTTATAGCATGAATGAATGTTATAAAAAGGTGATTTTTTATTAAAAGAGCCTCTAATAAATAACTCAACATTAAATACTTATGTTTGAAGGATTACTATAAATTATAAAAGTGACTTAACTATATAGGACTAATTGATTTGCACATGACATAAAAAGACATTTATTGTTTAAAATATACAATCTAAAAGAATGTCTATTGGTCATTTTGTTTTATATTTATAACGAAGGTCTATTAAACAGAAAATTAATTCTTATAAATTGTTATTTATATACAAAATAATATAATATTTAGATTGTTATTATTGTTTAATTCTGTTATAATGAATGAACAAAGGAGGTGAAGAAATGCCAACAGTAAGGCCTATTGAAGATTTACAACAGCCAAATGAGATTTTTGAAATGTGCCATGAGAAAAAAGAACCTATCGTTTTGACAACAAAGGGATATGGAGATTTAGTTGTCATGAGTATCAAAACTTATGCACAGTTATTAGAAGGTAATCAGATAGATGCTATTTTATCTGTTTCCGATAAAAGTTATAAGGATGACATCAAGCGTTTAAATGCGAAAGCTTGTCTTTCAAGTTTAAGGAGAAAAACATTTTGAGTAGACTAATTTTATAACCCCCTATTTTCAGTATGATCCACTGAAAATAGGGGGTTTTGATTTTTGGTTATAGACTATTGCATTCTATGCCTATGGAACAGACTTGTAATTTGAAAGCGTATCTGTTACCCTTAAGTATGAAGAGTTTAAAGTATAGAGGAGTACAGTCATGGATAAAGAACTTGATAAATTAGCAAAAGAAAATGCCCCTTTACCTATGGGCCTTCCAGCTTATAAGCAATGTTATTACATTGGTGCACGTAGTCTATATCAACAATATGAAAAAGGGAATATTACACTAGAGCGTGCAAGACAAGAAAAGCAAGAACTTCTTAGAACCTATAAAGAGGGTGAATGGGAATGGAACTATTTTCTTAAACTACATGAACTCAAAAATCATTTCCAGCAGCTTTATGAGGATGGGTTTAATTCAGTATTAGAATATGAGATTATGGAAATGATAGAAGAACTCCTAAAATAAAGCATATAGATGATGTTTTATTTTAGGAGTTTTTATATACAAAAAAGAAGCAAAACGTAAAATACGCCTTACTTCTTAAAAAGTGGTTGGTTATTGGATTTTACAAGTAAACGTTGCTTCTCAAAAATCAACTTAGAAAGTAAGTTTTCTTTGCGTGCATCTAAGTTGATAAAGCGTATACGATGTGTGTAATTGCCTGTTGTATTTCTTTCGCCTTGTTCTAAGACTTCTCCTTGAATATTAAATTCATGATCTAAGAATTGGAAGATGATTTCAACACAATCTTTTGATTGAAGCTGATACTTAGTAAGTAGGCACATGCCTCCTGCACTAATGTTCACAGTAGTACCTTCATTTAAATTTAAAAGTTGTTCATTGTCTACACGTTGGTCTTCTCGTAGTATAAGATGATACTTTACGTGGAAAAGTGTAGTTAGTCGGTAATGTGCGCGTTGTTGTTTTTTTACAAGGGGGCAGGTTAAATAACCTTTATACAGTAATTTACCATTTACAGGCTGACGTGTTGTAACATGAATATTTGCTACAAAAACAGTTTGCTTTGTAATAAAACATATTTCTAAATCAATAGGTAAAGGGAAAATAACAAAGTCACATCGTTCTATCGGTGCGGCAAAAATAATGTCGTTTTTTTCCCATTTTGAAAGAGCAGAAGTATATACTTTTCCTTCTGAATCGACAAGACGTACAATAGAATTGATGTCTTTTAAAATAATATCATGATATTGAGAGACACTATTTGCAATCTCTAACTGGGCTTTTGGATCTAATATCACTTGCGTTCCCCCCGTATTGAATAATCTAAAGTCTACAATTTATTATACTTGATAAGTAGTCTAAATTTCAATATATTAACTAGACTTACTTAAAACTACTTGAAAAACAAGTGTCAATATGTAACAATAAATAAGGCTTATATCTAAAATTTACATATATTAAAGGAGTTCTTATGGCTAAAAAGAATGAAATCGTAGACGGTATAATTGAAAAAGTTAAATTCCCTAATAAAGGATTTATGTATATAGAAGAAAATGTTCCAGTATGTGTGCCGGATACCTTTCCAGGACAAAAGGTAAGTGTACGTCTTCAAAAGAAACGTAAAGGCGAATGGCTTGGAAAAGCTGTTGCTTGGCATGAACAACCAGAGCACTTCATTCAACCAAAATGTGAGTACTTTGGTACATGTGGTGGGTGTGCAATGCAACAAGTACCTTATGAATCTCAACTTGAGCATAAACATGGTTTAGTAATGGATTTATTAAAAGGTGCAGGTGTAACGGATTTTGAGGATATGGGGATTTTAGCAAGTCCAATGGAGTGGGCATATCGTAATAAAATGGAATTCTCATTTGGAGATGCATGTAAAGACGGTCCAATGTGCCTTGGTATGCACCGTAAAAATAGTACATTTGATATCATTACAGTAGATGGTTGCCAAATCGTACATGAAGATTTTAGTATGATTTTACGTTTTGTATTACGTTATGTACAATCTATGGGACTTCCATTCTACAAAAAGAAAATACATGAAGGTTACCTCCGTTACCTCATTGTACGTCGTTCAGAAACAACAGGTGAGTTACTCATCAACATTGTAACGACAACACAGCGTGAGTTTGACTTTACACAACTTGCGAATTATTTAGTAGAAATGGGTACAAAAGGCAAGATTGCAGGTATCCTTCATACAACATCTGATACGCTAGCAGATGCCGTAAAACCAGAAGGTGTAAAACTTGTATATGGACAAGACTACTTTACAGAGAATATTTTAGGGTTAAACTTTAATATTTCTCCATTCTCATTCTTCCAAACAAATACTAAAGGGGCGGAAAAGCTTTATAAAACAGCTTTAGATATGCCTGAAGATATTGCAAACAAAGTAGTATTTGACCTTTACTCTGGAACAGGTACAATTGCGCAAATTATGGCTACACGTGCTAAGGAAGTATACGGTATTGAAATTGTAGAAGAAGCAGTAGAAAAAGCAAAACAAAATGCAAAACTTAATAGACTTACAAACTGTAACTTTGTAGCGGGTGATGTACTTAAAGAAGTAGGGAATCTTCATGTTAAGCCAGAGCTTATTGTGCTTGATCCACCAAGAGAAGGTATTCATCCAAAAGCAATTGATAAAATTATTGGATTTGATGCAAAAGAGTTACTTTATATCTCTTGTAAGCCAACAAGTTTAGCACGTGACTTACCTGTATTTGAAGAAGCAGGTTATAAAGTACAAAAAGTATGCTGTGTAGATATGTTCCCACATACACACCATGTTGAAACAATTGCTTATTTGGTTAAGTAATTCAATGGTTGTAGGATTTTAAAAAGCTTCGATGGGTAAAAAATGGGTAACTTTTTATTTTAAAACAAAAGTAGGGTGGATATTAATCCACCCTTTTTATATTGCTTATTGTTGTATCTAATACATTTGCAACCTCTTTATCTTTTTCGTTTAGATTATGAGTATACACCTTTAACGTAGTATCGGTATTACTATGCCCAAGTCTTTGTGATATAGACTGAACATTTACCCCAGAATACATCAATAACGTAGCTTGTAAATGCCTTAAGTCATGAAAGCGTATGGGATCCATATTATTACCAAGCATAACTGCTTTAAATCTCTTTGATAGACAATGTTTAGTTATAGGTTTACCATTAGATGTATTTATAAATATCTGTTTACTGTCAGGTATATATATAAGAGAATCTATATATTGATGCAGTGCATCCATAACAAATCCAGGAGCATATACTTTTCTAGTGCTTCCATTTGTCTTAGTAGTAATAACCACATCATCAAGGATATTGCCTTCACTATCTCTATCCTGTCCAAGCTGTTTATTAATGTTTATCAGATTATTAGAAAAGTCTATATCATCTAATGTAAGAGCTCTAATTTCGCTGTTACGCATCCCACAACCAATAGCAAGATAAAAAGCTGATTTATGCATTAAATTAGAATCGTTTCTGTAAATTTCAAGCAACTGCCTAATATTATCTAAACTCATTAATTCGCTAGATTTTTGATCTCTCTTAGGCAATTTTATGTTTTGATAAGGGCTTTCTTTTATTATTTTCCAATCAACAGCAAATTGAAAAGTACTAGATAAAGTACTAGATATACTACTAACGGTATTGAATTTATATTTAGCTGCTTTTTCGTTCATAAACTTTTGAATCATAATAGGAGTAATAGCAGACAGCTTTTTATCTCCAAAGTAAGGTAGTAAGTGTATATTATAATTAGTTTGATAGATTCTTTGTGTAGAAGCTTTTATATGTTTTTTGCAATACTCGTTATATACGGTATTTGCCAATTCATAAAACTTCATATTTTCGTTGTTTCCCACATTTCCCCTGGTAACGTCTACCTTAAAAGCATCATGAGCTCTTTTTGCTTCTCGTTCAGTCCCATTAAAATTCATACGATAACGTTGGCCTTTATGATTGATTGTAAATCTCCAAGTATCGTTGCTCCTTTTCTCTATTGCCATGTTTTTTACCTCCATTTGGGTCGAGTAGATGTGTTTCGTTAAAAATTTTACCCAAACTATTTTCTTTTATACATTCATTTTTATAAATTATGTTTTGATTAACGGATACAAGCGTTATAAATGTATACATGAAAGTTCCCCCTCTTTTAAAATATAGAACATATGTTCTATTATATTAACATATAATTATAATATTGTAAAACAATATAATAAAATTATAGTACAAAATACCATTTATGTTTACTTATTTCGGTATACCGAAATAATGCAAAAAAATAAGAGTAATCTCATTGATTACTCTTTGCTTTTTCTATTAACTTTTCAATATTAAATCCTGCATCTACTAAATTATCTAATAATGATTCTACTTCTTCAGGTGTAAGATTATGAGGATAATTTTTATGTATATGTACTTTTATAGTATCACCATTTCTAACTCCAGCATATACAACTGAGTCCTTATCATCAGATACACCAGTTAAATAATCTATAGTGCAATCAAATATATTAGATAATCTTTTGAGTATCTCAATATTGGGTTCAGTTTTTTCAGTTTCATAGCTAGAAACTGCATTTTTTGTCATTCCAAGTTTATCGGCTAAATTTTCTTGAGACCAACCACGCTGTAGCCTTTCTTTTCTTATTCTTTCTCCTATCATTTTTAGCACCTCTTTCATGTTTTTATTATATCCATTAAACATAATATTTACAACGTTATATTATATACTTTTAACATTTTAATCTACAATTATATGATTATATTGTAAAAAAAATTACTTTTTTTATAAAATTATATTGACTAAGTAACTAAAATGGTGATATTGTAATAACGGGAGGTGAACAAAATGATTACAAACAAGCTTGAAATGGTCATTTTTAAGTCAAATGAAGAATTAGCTTTAGAAATTAAATCTTTACGTACAAGAATTGGATACAATCAAGACGATATGGCAAATTACTTGCAAATATCTAAAGCAGCATATGTAAATAAAGAAAATGGTAGAAATGAATTTACTTTGTTAGAGGCTATTAAATTATGTGTATTATTTAATAAAAAAGTAGAAGAATTTTTTTTGCAAACATCGTAACTAAAATAGTTACAAATGTAACTAAATAAATTACAAGTAGGTGAGATATGGTATTGAATCTTACAGAAATTAGAGAATCAAAGAATATAACTAAATCTGAACTAGCGAAATTAGCTAAAGTTAGCCCAAGCTATATTACTGAGTTAGAAAATGGTGATTATAAAAACCCGGGTGTAAAAATTGTATGTTCTTTATGCTTGGCACTTGAGACTACACCAAATGAATTGATTAACTCAAAATATTGGAGCTAATATGGAGGATCAATGAGTGATTTGGAAGAACTTTTTAAAAGCATCATAAAAATAGAGGTTGAAAAACATATACAGAGAGTTGAGTCCGAAAAGGTATTTAATACTAAAGAGGCTGCGGAGTATCTAAGAGTTAGTAAAGACTGGCTTTATAAAAATTTAGATAAAATACCTCATGCTGACTTAGGTGGTTACAAGTTTCTTAAAACAGACTTGGACCACTACATAAAGAGCAAGACTAAAAAAGTATCAGCTGTTGATATAAGCAACTTTAAAGGAAAAGGTTGTGAGTTCAAAGTTTAACAAAAGAAAACAGGAGGAATAGAAATGGAATTTCAAAATAAATCCCAAGTGAGTTCAACCATAACAGTGTCAGTGGATGAGAATCTTCATCTACAAACAGAAAATGGACAAGTAGTAGTGAGTAGTCGAGTAGTATCTGATAGGTTCGGTAAACTACACAAGCACGTACTGGATAGTATAGAAAATATACTTGAAAGTGGGGTAGCCGAAAATTGGGCTGACCTATTTGTAGAGTCACAATATCAACATGAACAGAATAAGCAGTATTACAGAGAGTACCTATTAACTCGTGATGGCTTCACATTATTAGCTATGGGATTTACTGGGAAAGAAGCACTTCAATGGAAACTTAAGTACATAGAAGCATTTAATCGTATGGAGCAACAGCTTAAGCAAAACAATCCACTTGAAGGTATCTCTTCTGAACTACAAGCAATAATTATGCAAGATAAGAAGCTACAACAAATTGAACATAAAGTAACAGAATTAGAAGATAACATACATATTACTAGATCACAACAGAAGCAACTTAAGAAATTTGTAAATGAAGTAATAGTAAAAGCACTTGGTGGTAAATGTACACCTGCATATAAGGAACTAAGCCATAAAGCATACAGCGAATTTTGGAATGCATACTACAATGCTTTAAATGTTGCAAGTTACTTAGATACACCGAAAAAAGATTTCCATTTAGCATTAAAGTTTGTAAATGAGTGGGTACCAAGTAGAGATTTAGCCCTAATGATTAGAGGAGCAAACTCTATGGAGGTAGCTGAATGAAAAAGGTATGGGGAACATTAGCAATTGTATCTTTCGTAGCATTGACTGGCCTTCCAGGAGGATTAGATAGTGGCAGCATGACCATGACACAGTTTTTAGTATCATCCATAGTTATACTTGGTATTTTTGGATTTTCTCTAAGTAAGTTAAGTAAGCATGAATGGAAAATTGAAGAGGAGGATTAAGATGAATATTAAATTATTTGAATGTGTAGAAGCCAAAATAGACCACGTGATTGAAGATGGAAATAAAGTTGTTGTAGCAACGGTAATTCCAAAAGGTAAAGAACAATTTGAACTTAAATACCCACTAGGAGTAGCTACAGCAAGTATGCTCAGAAAAGATGTAAAAAGTAAGCTTGGTATTTAATATGTTAGAACAAGTATGGCAAGTAATTGTTTTAGAGGTAGTACTTATACTTATTTTCATTAGATTACTCAGGAGGAAATGATGGTACTTAATGAAGCAGAATATGAAATGTACATAGATCAAAAGGTTAAAAATCTTATTCAAGATGAAACAGCACGAATTATAGATAACCGTAGGCCGTTTGTGGATTGGGCAGATGCTTACTCAATTTTAAAGGAAGAAATTGAAGAGACATTAGAAGAGGTTATAGAACTTCTAGATAACTTAGATAAGTATTGGAATATGGTTAAACTAGATGCTCCAAATGTAGAATTTGTAGAACGTCTTAAGGTAATAGGTTTTATTACAGAAAGAATTATACATGAAGCAAAGCAAGTAGGAGCGGTATCCAATAAGGCTATAGATCAACTACAAGACAATGCTGATATTGATATTATAATTCAAAAGTTAGAACAAATGTTAAAAGAACGCAATAAAAAAGCACCTATCACCGACCAAAGCAAATAGGTGCGGATAAATAAAAATTTATCAGTTAGATTATATACCATTAGAGGGAGAATTAGAATATGAAACTTTTATTAAAAGTACTTGAGATGAAGAATTTTAAAGGAATTAAAGAGAAAAAAATCTTTTTAGATAATACAGAGACTAAGGTTTATGGAGCAAATGGTGTAGGGAAAACAACAATATGGGATTCTTTCTGTTGGTTATTATATGACAAGGATAGCCAAGATCATAAGGACTTTGAGATTAAACCACTTACAGAAAATAATGATCCTATTCATTTTCTTGATACAGAAGTTATAGGAGAATTTGAATTGAATGGAAAGACATTCACATTAGGTAAGTTATTTAGAGAAAAATGGGTTAAGAAACGTGGACAAGCAGAACAGGAATTTAGTGGTCATGAGACTATCTACTATGTAGATGGAGTTCCTTGTAAAAAGAGTGAGTACCAAGAGTACGTTAATGAGATTATCAATGAAAAGACATTTAAGCTTTTAACTAATCCTTTAACTTTTGAATCAATGAAGTGGCAAGATAAAAGAAAATTCTTATTTGAAGTGTGCGGGAACATTGCTGATAACCAGGTAGATGGTTATGAGAAACTTCAAGAAACATTATCAGGTAAAAGTGCAGAAGAATACAAAAAGTCGTTATTAGCTACTAAAAAGAAGCTTAAGATGGACATTGATAACATTCCTCCAAGAATTGATGAATTAAATAGAAGCTTAGAAGAAGGACTTGAACCTTTAGAAATTCTACAAGCTAGAATTGCAGAAAAGGAATCATGTAAAGCAGAGTTAGAAAAGCAGTTAGAAGCAACTGATGCACAGTTTAATGATATACGAACAAAACAACAGCAAATACTCAACCTAGAACGAACAAGAGAAGAAATTATAAGAGAGCACAATAAATCTACATATGCAGAATACAACCAAACTAAGGACAGATTAGAAGCCTTAAAACGTGACCTATCTAATCTTACAAATGAACAGGATAGTATTGTCAAGAAAATTGATACTTTGAAACAGGATGAAATCATCCTCAATTCAAAAGTAGTAGATAAACGTAACGAATGGATGCAAATAGCATCAGAAACTTTTGACGAACATAAAGCTATTTGCCCTACTTGTGGTCAGGACCTACCTGGTGAAGAAGTTGAAAAGCTTAAAAGTAAATATATAGATGAAAAAGCTAAAAGACAAGAAAGTGTGCTTAATGCAGCCAATATGATAAAGGAAGATTTATCATACACACAGCAAAACATAGATAAATTAAAAGCTAGATTCGAAGATATTGCAGGTGAATTAGTAAGTATTAAATCAAATATTAAAGAGGTTGAAAAGATACTTGCACAACCAATAGATGCTACACCATGCAATACATCAGAAATAGATGCTCAAATTGATGTTCTAAAAAAAGAAGTACAAGTATTTGCAAGTGTTGATAATGATTCAATTAAGCAAGCTATCAAAATGGAAGATATTAATATTCAAAATATCAAATTGAGAGTAGCTAAGCATGATTCAAATACTAAAATACTTGAAAGAATAAACGAACTTCAAGAGAATCTTAAGGATTTACAATGCAAGCTTGCAGACGCAGAACAAGTAGAAATCATGATAGAGGACTTTACAAAGACTAAAGTAGAGATGCTAGAAGCTAATATCAATAGCAAGTTTAAAAACGTAAGCTTTAAACTATTTGATCAACAAATTAATGGTTGTCTAGTTGAGTGCTGTGAGTCTCTTATTAAAGGCGTTCCATTTAGTGGAGCTAATGATGCCGCTAAGGTACAGGCAGGTATGGAGATTATAAATGTTTTAAGTGAGCACTATGGAATTAATGCTCCTATATTTATTGATAACAGAGAATCTATAACACATATTCCATCAACTCAAAGCCAAGTAATCAATCTTATTGTAAGTGAGGAAGATACGGAGTTGAGATTTGAATGATGAAGCGTGATACATGCGGTAACTGGGATAAAGAAAATCATTTATGCAATGGTTCAAAAGCATGTGCTATGTGCAGCTATTATGGAAAAGAGAAAAAATGTGCAACTTGTAATGATTGTTGGACATGTAAATTCAAAAAGAAAAGTGAGGGAACTAAATGATGAAAGGTATTTGGATTAGGAGTCAAGATGGAACAACATTAACATTATGCAAGACAGTAAAGGCTTGGGAGAGTGGAAGAATAGTAAATAACTATGGAAAAGATTATGTACATCTAGGTGATTACGGTACAAAGGAAAGAGCAAAAGAAGTTATGGCTATTATAGCAAACTTTATTCAAAGCAAAACAAAAGATGATGAAGTATTTCAAATGCCATTAAATTAATTAAAACCAAGGAGGAATAAATAATGTCAGATAACCAAGTAGCAGTAAAACCACAAAAGGAAATTACAGATAGTGTATTAGCAAAGGTAAACAAGCTTCAAGAGAACAAGTCATTAGTATTACCACAAAACTATGTAGCAGGAAATGCACTTCAAAGTGCTGCATTAATTTTAGCTGAAACAGTAGATAATGCGAAGAAACCAGTGCTTGAAAGTTGTACCAAAGAAAGTATTGCCAACTCTCTTTTAGACATGGTTAAGATGGGACTAGAGCCAAGCAAAAAACAATGCTACTTTGTAGCATTCGGAGGAAAGCTTCAACTTATGACTTCATACTTCGGCAAGCTGGCTATTGCTAAAAGAGTTTCAGGTCTTGAAGAGGTAAAGGCGTTTGTAATTTATGAAGGTGATGAATTTGAAATGGAATTTAATCTTGATGATCTCACCATGCAACTTAAGACATACAAACCTAATCCATTAAATGTGAACTTAGAAAAAATCACAGGAGCATTTGCTATTCCTATTTTCAAAGATGGAACTAGGGGTGACTTAGTTTATATGAGTTACCAACAAATTAAGAATAGCTGGAATCAAGGATATGCTAAAGGAAACTCAGGAGCGCATAAAAACTTTACAGATGAAATGTGCAAGAAAACAATTATCACAAGAGTATGTAAGATGCTTATTAACTCCAGTGATGATGGAGATTTAGTTGATACATATCAAGGTGCAGATGAAGAATCTACACCTACACCACAAGTAAAACAAAAGGAAATGACAGCAAGCAAGGAGTTTGTAGATGTACCATTTGTTGAAGATCAGCAAGAACCACTTTCACAATCAGTTACAGTAGCTCAAGAACAAATAGAATGTCCTATTTAAGGAGGAGTGAAGATGAAGCTTAAAGTTTTAGCAAGTGGCTCTACTGGTAATAGCTACATCTTAGAATCTGAAACGGAGGCCCTAGTGATTGAAGCTGGGGTACCGTTCAAAGAACTCATAAGGCATGTAGACCACAGGAAGATAGTAGGATGCTTGGTAAGTCATGAACATAAGGACCATGCTAAATATATGGATGATTATATACTTCATGGGATATCAACCTTCATGAATTCTATGATTTGGTATATGTTTGGCGGATTTGAAGTTAAGAGTTTTGATAATCATCATGATGTACCATGCAAAGGATTTAAGATACATCATAAAGAAATGGGCAATTTGGTATTTGCTACAGATACAGGATATATAGAGTTTAAGTTTCCAAACATAAATCATTGGCTTATAGAGTGTAACTACTCAAAAGAGATACTAGATGAACGTGTAGACAATGGTTTTAACCCAGTGCTGGCAGACCGTATAGTTCGTGATCATATGAGTCTGGAGACTTGTAAATACTTTTTTCAAGCGAATAACTTAAGTAAGACTAGGAATATCGTTCTATTGCATCTGAGTGACTCAAATAGCCACGCAGAGCAGTTCAAAAGAGAAATACATGAGTTAACCAATAAACCAACATACATAGCTGAAAAGGGGCTAGAAATTGATTTAAGCCTATGCCCCTTTTAGAAAGGGGTGAATCAATTGGCAAGACCAAAGAAAACTGGATTAGATTACTTTCCTTTGGATTGTAATGCAGGTATTGATGATGAAATTGAACTTATAGAAGCTGAGTATGGTCTTGAAGGTTTTGCTATATACATCAAGCTTCTACAAAAGATATATAAGTCTGGATATTACATAGAGTGGACAGAAAAAGAACAATTACAATTTAGTAAAAGGGTTAATGTAGACATTAATCGAGTTAATGCATGCATAATGACATTTACTAAGTGGGGATTGATGAATAAAAGCATTTTTGAAGAGTATCAAGTACTAACTTCTAAGGGTATTCAGAAGAGATTTTTACTAGCTATTGATAAAAGAACATCTTGTGAAATGTATAAAGAATACCTACTTTTAGAAGAAATAGAGGTTAATGCATACAAAAACCTAGTTATTGTATGTAAAACCCATCATAATGCTGACATTAATCCCCAAAGTAAAGTAAAGAAAATAGAAAGTAAAGAAAAGGAAAGTAAAGTAGTAAGTGAGTCTGCTGCCTTAATATCCAAAACTATAGAGAATGCCTTTGGAAGATTGGCCAACCCATTAGAAGTAGATACATTGGTTATATATCTTGAAGAAGGAATTGAAATAAACCTTATTAAAAAGGCACTAGAAGAAGCTGCACTTAATGGTGCAAGAAATCTTAAATATGTTCAAAGAATCATTAACCGATGTCTTGAAGAAAAGATATACACTTTAGAGCGCTATTTAATAGCACAGGAAGAGTTTAAAGCTAAAAGACATACAAATACACACGACGAAAAAGAACCTTCTACAGATGCAATGAAGAGGTTCTTGGAGGGGGAATGACAATGACCAAAGAGCAATGTGATGACATACTTGTTATGCTTAAGGCTTGTTATCCAAACTTTAAGCTAGAGTTAAACAGCAAAGAAAGTAAGTATTGGATAGCATGTCTGATAGATCTTGAATTTGAAAAAGCTTTTATAGCAGCACAACAGCTTACCAAAACATCTAAATGGGCACCAAGTATAGCAGAAATTAGAGCAGCATATACAGAACTATTACTTCCAGACTTAGTAGATGCAGAACAGGCATGGGGAATGGTGGTACAAGCTATTAATAAACATGGTGGGATTTATTCCACTGATGCAGCTATGAATGAATTGCCTAGACAAGTACAAGAGGCTGTTAAGTGGATTGGTGGTATCAGAGCCATAAGTCAAGCAGAGAAACCGGATGTACTTAGAGGACAATTTACAAGAGCAATGGATGCTGTGAATAAACGTTTAACCAAAGAGTTGTCATTAGGTCCTAAACTAGGTAATCAAATTGATAACATTAGACTTGGATTAAAAGAACAAGAAGAGATGCTTAAATTAGAAAATACTAATTCAGTAAAACAGATTACATATGGACCAGTTACTGATGACAGTAAGATAGATTACAACATAAAGCAATGTGGCATTTTACGTGAGGCATATGCTAAGGCTCAGCAAAACTTAAATAAGGGGGAATTATCTTGAATAAACGAATGAAGAAGATTAATACATACAAAGGCTTAAGTAGTAAACAAAGGCTTAAAAATCAAGCAAAAGCAATACGTCAATTGTATACAGAAAATGAACAGCTTCATAAAGAAAATGAAGGATTGAAATGTGCATTAGAAGTTGAAAAAAATTACTCTTACGATTTAATGGGATATAAGAAACAGCTAGAAAATGAACTTAAAGGTCAGCCTAAAAAGACATTTTGGAAGAAGGTGTTTGGTTGAAAAATAGTAGAGCTAAAGGTGCTAGAGGAGAACGTGAACTCTCCAATTTGTTAAAGGAGCATGGATTTAATACTAGAAGAGGTCAGCAGTATTGTGGATCCAATGGTGATGCCGATGTAGTTGGATTACCAGGAATACATATCGAGTGTAAACGTGTTGAAAAACTCAATATATATAATGCATTAACACAGGCTGAAAATGATAGTAAAGAAAATGAGATACCAGTTGTTATGCATAGAAAAGACAGAGAAAAATGGCTGGTAACAATGAGCATTGCTGATTGGATCCAGATGTATAAGAAACTTAATCAAGTTACATGTAGTGAAAAAAAGTAGAATAAATCGAAGTTGTAGACGAGTTCGGAGAACTACAGCTTCGATTTAAATAAGGAGATGTAGTGGTGGGAATACCTAGAAAACTTAATGAACTAGATTATGCATCGGGTGAATTTATTAGATGTTTTGATAGTTTATCCCAAGCAGCGGACTTTCACAATATTTCAACTATGAACATATGGACATCAATTACTAAAAATAATGGGCGCATGAACAATTTAAAGCTACGATTTCAGTACGCTGAAGATTATATACCAAGAACTCAATGCAAAGTAAAACAGCTAGACTATTATACTGGTGAAGAAATTGAAATATATAACAACCTTGAAGAAGCGGCATTGGACAATTTTGTATCAGTAAGATATCTGAGAGATGCTATGGACAAGCGAAATGGGTATATGAGGGTAAAAAAGTTAAGATTTGAATATATAGAGGTGCGTTATGGCAAATAGAGCAAATATGATGCTAAAAGGTATGCAAAGGCAGATACAAGCAGATAGACAGGCGTTTGGCATGACAGCATGTAAAGCGGTAACAGCTATGGCACTGGTAGTGCTACATGATGAATTCGGATTTGGGCCTAAAAGGTTGCAGAGATTTCAAAATCTAGTTGAAAATCAAGCTGATTGTATCACAGGTGGTTTTTGTACATTAAATGACTTAGAAGGTCTAGCAGACGAACTAGCAAAACGAGTAGGCTTAGAAGATTCAAGTAAGCTTTAAACAAATCAATTTTTTAGAGGGTGAAGAAGATGAGTAAACAGTTTAGAGTATGGAACGTTAAAGAAGAACGTTTTGAAAAAGAAGATATTAACCGCCATTTCTTGTTACAAGGCAATGGTGTGCTATGGTTGTTTGAAGCATCAGGATTTAGCCAAGAGCTTATATGTTGTGTAGCAAATGAACATATAGTTTGTAAAAGTACAGGTATTAGAGATAAGAATGAGAAGCTTATATATGAAGGTGACATTGTTAAACTTAATGGCCAAGTTGGAACTATTGTTTTTGAATGTGGAGCGTTTGGAATTGCAATAGATGATTGCGTAGATTATGACAAAATACAAGAGGCTATGGATAAGGATGATGAATGTTGTGGAAATGAGTTTGAAGGTTGCATGAATGATAACTTTATTTCATTGTGGGAGATCTACTGGAACCTATGTTGCATAGAAAACTATTTGTACATGGTTGAAGTAATAGGCAACATACACGAAAACCCAGAGTTGCTGGAAGAATAAAAGTAAATTTTTAGAAGGTAGGTGCAAAGTGTTTAGTGCAGAAGAAGCAAGAGCATTAACTATAGGTGGTAAATCAGAACGAGAAAAGCAACAGTTAGAAGCAGCTTATAGAAATATCAAGCAAGCAGTTAAAAATGGTTCTATGTGGTGTTATTGCTATGAGTGGTTAAATCCACCAGTAATAGCAGAGCTAGAGAATTTAGGATATAGAGTGCAAAGACAATCAGACCAACGGGATGGGACGATGTTTAAAATAAGTTGGTAAAAGTAACTTTTGAAGGAGAATTGAGGTAATATTCAGCAAAAGTTGATATATTACCTCAATAATAAGGTATGAAATCTAGTTTTAATAAATAATTAGGCTAAGGAACCTATATCAACTTTCTGTTTTTGTGATGGATTAACTGTAGGATACTTAGCTTCTCCGTTGGAACCGTCCCAGCCTAGTATGTAGCAAATAACATCTTGAGAGGAGTTACTACTAGATATGCTAATTGTATTAATAAGCGTCCATTTTATAGCTAGATATTTATTAGCCTCTTCACAAGAATATGCTTCAGCTACTGTGGTTATATTGTAAAATTGTTGCATTTTATCATACTCCTTTCTCTTAGAATTTAGCAACTAAAAGTTGTTAAGTATATTGTAATCCAGAGTATGCAATAAATGCAAACAAGTAGAATCTAAGTTTTATTAAATTGAATAAGGAGTGATATCGTGAAACAAGTCGTACATTTTTCTTATGATTTGATATTTACAGTTAGAACAGTATTGAGTATTTTTATTGAAAAACAAGAAGAAACAATTACTGACAAGAGCAAAAAATTCGCATCTTATGATGTGTTAGATATGCTAACAGATTCAGAAATAGAAAACCTATTAGAAAGATGGTCGGACATGAACGATGGTAAGACTACATTGTTTGAGAATGGGCTTGAAGATGCAGAACAGATGTGGAAAATGATATGGGAATCTGATAAGTATATAGAACAATTAGGGAAGCATATTTGTTCTGGGTATAGTGGAAGTGGTATTTATGACAAAATCACACGAAAATTTTCACCTTGTAATTTTACACAACATTATGATGCAATTAAGGTTATTTTAGAGGGATATCATCAAGACTTATGGAAAAAACATCAAGCGTTTATTTATAAAGAAACTACAGATTGTTCAGAAGTAGATAACTTCATAATGAATAACTTAGTACTAATCGGCAGTAAATACGAAAAAGAATACTATACTGTTGCAGAAAGACGGTATTAACTTAATAAAATAATTTTTTGGGAAGGTGAGATAATGAAGTTAACAAACCCAAAGTCAACAATTAAGACTATTATTCCAAGTCCGTATACAGAAGAAAACGTCTATATGTATTGTAATTATGCTAGAAATAACCGATTTAACGAGCCTTGCAGAGATTGTGAAGAAGAATGCAAGCACAGGGGTAAAAAGACCAGTTGGTACGAATAAAATAATTCTTTGGAAAAGGTGTCGGCATGATAGAAGTTAACATGAACGATGAAGTAAAGGTAAAGCTAACAGAGTTTGGTAGAGAGGTGCTTAATTTTAGGCATAAAGAAATAGGACTAAAGGGTGTATCAATCAAAGAAGATGAAGATGGATATTATACTACTCAATTACATGACTTGATGTACACCTTTGGAAAGTATATGTACATGGGTAACAACAATATACCTTTTGATTTAAACATAGGTATCGTGAGGAAATAAAATAGTTTTTTGGAAGGTGCATTAGATATGATAGAAAGTAAGTTTGATATGAATAACGTAAATGTGGAACAAGCCCAGCTATTTAATAATAAAGAGACGGAGTACATTTTAAAACAACAAAGGATGCCAGCAGGGACTACTGTTTGGCATCCAAACGAAATTTATAAGAATGAAGACGATGATTAAGATATGTACCGCCTAAAATTCTTTTATTTTTTCTTTTTAAGAATGTTTTAGAGCTATCTCTAAAAGTAAGATATAGTCTTTTACATGATTGTAATTCTTTAGCGGCTACTATTATATCTACATGAGAGAAAGAACCAGGTTCGATAGTAATGTAGTGACTATAAGGGAGAGTAATACCCATAGAGTAATCAAGACATTTAGCGATTAGCTTTAAATCCTTAGGAAGAAATGAGGCCTGTAAACGATTAAAATATGGGATGATTCTTTTATTTTCATCTGATACATAAAAGTTAAATAAGGTAATTGGGTATGATTTGGGGTTAATGATACGAAGAGACATGAAGCACATTTCCATATTTAGATCTTTATCATTATCAGATACAAATATAGGGACAAAAGAGTCTGCATCATCATAATAACCAATCATACCTACCTGAGTAAATGGCTGATCAATTAGATTCACAGTTATGGGGGCATTTGATTTGTAGAGTGCTAATGAGCTTTGTATTAAGGCTAATATAGCTGTTAGGGCTGTTATCCCTATACATAAAAGTTCAAAAGTATTTCCCAAGTTATAACACACCTTTCATAATAAATTTGAATAGTGAATTTAAGTATAAAATAATTTACTCAGACAAGCAAATAAAATTAGTTTTTGGAGGGATAAAGATGTGGGCACCATTTTGTGATATATATTCACCAAATGCAGAAAAAAAAGGACCATGTAACGACTGTTTATGTACTACATGTTATCATAATGCAGAAAACCATGCAGATGGGATGTGTAGGGAATGCGAATGTTGTAGAGAAGATAGATGTAATCTGATAAGTGGAGAATGTAAAGGTTATGAGCAAGCAATAAACCAATAAAAAATGTTTTTGGGAGGTGTAATTTATATTAGATGGATTTGTAGGAGGATTGCTAGTAGCGTGGATTTTAACATGGTTTGATGTGGATATTATGATGCTAGAAGTAATCCAACCTTTTATGAATATAGAATTAACAACAAGTCATTATTACATATTAATGGCAATGATTGGACTAGTTGGTGGAGCATTTAATAAAAAATAGGCTTTTAAATTACGAACAAAATACAAGCTAATTGTAAATAAATTATTAATGCATACATAATAGGGGTTAATGTTGACATTAACTAGGGTTTTCCTTACATAATACATACAAAACTAGGCTTAATGCTGACATTTATCCCTAAAGTAAAGTAAATAGAAAGTAAATAGAAATAGAAAGGAAAGTAGTAGTGCAAAACTGCTGCTACCTGATGCACAACGGAGGGATACATATGAGTGAAGGATTACAAAAAGAACTTAAGGCTATGGAAGAAAGAATTATAGCTACGATAAAGCAAGAACTTACACCAGAAGCTAGAGAAGAAAAAAGGTATACCAAGAAATTGCATAATACAAAGCTATTACTTAAGAACTATAAGAAGTTTAAGATGCATGCAGATCAAGCAGAGTTCACAGCACAGAACCTTATCAATAATGATCTTATTGAGATACTTGGAGAAGATTATGAGCAAGATCATGATGAAATGTATATTAAGAGTATCCTTAAAACTAAAGAAAGAACGGCAATGATGCTAAACTACATTACAAATGTATTAGAATTTTACGTTTATTCATCAAATAATAAGACTAATATCAATAGAGCTATAACACTTAAAATGGCATACCTTGAAGGTTGTACTCAATCAGAAATAGCTAAAGAATTAGAAGTCGATGAGAGAACTGTTAGACGATATATAGAAGAGGGGATAAAAGATGTAGCACCTCTTATGTTTGGTATAGACGGTGTTAAATTGTCCAAGTAATGACCTCGACATATCCTTATACTAGGGTTTACAATAGTATTGTCAAGATGTGAAGTTAATCATATTGTGTATGCGCACTCTATATTACATTACGTTTTGAACTCACTCTGAAATCGTCGTGCAGTTGAAGAGGTGTAACCGTTCTATTGGTTACACCTTTTTATGAGCTGTGAGCTTAATGGTATAAGATTGGGAAGTTGGCTATAAAATCATAGTTTATAGTACGATACAGCTATTTGTATTATATTGCTTAATAAAAACATGGTTATATTTAATTATAGACTACAATACTAAATTGTTGTAGAATATTGTTATAATATGAAGAAGTGAGGGGTAATAATGAGTACAAATAATAATAAGAATGTTCATGGAAAGCAGCAAGAAGCTCAATATGAAGTACGAAAATTTAGTAGTAAAACTGTAAAGGATCCGTTGAAAATTCTTACAGAATCCGCTCAACCAAAGGCGACAGCAGAATTGACGAATGTAGGGGAGATTAAACCACAACGAGGAGTAAGAAAATGAAAGTTGATGATATTATTCGGCTAATAAATGAATTGCCGATGATTATTATCTATGTTTATCCAGGCTTTATTGTACTACAACTATATCGTATGTTTACTTGTAAAGATGATAAAATTTGCAAATATGATATATTTAAATATATTACGATTAGTTCATTAATTGTGTTAGGTATTAACACGATTAATCAATTGATAATAATAATTATGCAACAATTTGAAAAAGTACTGGAATTTTTGAGGAAATTTATATTGTTGAAAGAAATTTTATTCAATATTGAAATAATAATATTAGCTATTATTATTGCATTGATAGCATATTATTTTCAAAAAAGTAATTTACTAAAAGCTATACTTAAAAAATTAAAAGTAAATATATCTACACACGGCAATGTAATATCAGATATAAAAGAAGATGGAGATACCTATCTAACGGTGTATTTAAAAGATAGTAAAGTTGCATATCAAGGATATCTATATTTGCATCGAATGCAACCTGATGAAGAACAAGTAATTGTGTTAAGAAAATATTCCGTTATAAAATTAGATGAGAGTGGAATGCTTGAGGAAGAAGATGCTGAAAGCTTTTTTAATTATAATACACGAAGCATTATTTTTAAATATAGTGAAATCAAAAAAATTGAAGTTTGCTATCCTAAAAAGGAACATGCAGAGACGATAGATAATAAATAATATTATATAAATTGAGAGAGCCAATAGGGCTCTTTTTATATTTAAGGGAGTGGTATTAGTGACAAATAAACAAAAAGCTTTTGTGGATGAGTACTTAATTGATCTTAATGCCACTAGAGCATATAAAGCAGTTTATAGGAATGTTAAGAGTGATGATGCAGCTAGAGCAAGTAGTAGCAAATTGCTAACAAATGCTAACATTAAGGAATATTTAGATAAGAGGATGAGAGACAGGGAGAAGCGTACAGAGATTACGCAAGACAAAGTATTAGCAGAACTGGCACAAATAGCATTTGCGAATGGTGCAGACTTTGCCAAGGTAGTAGAGAAGCCTTTAACTAGAGAAGATGGTAGTAATATATTAGATCCAGAGACAGAACAGCCAATTTACTACAAGACGGTTGAAATGGAACTTACTGATAAGCTTCCAGAGGATAAGAAAAAGGCTATTTCAGGTATTAAGATGGGTAAGAATGGGATAGAAGTTGCTACTTGTGATAAGGTACGAGCATTAGAATTACTCGGAAGGCACCTTGGAATATTCAAGGATAAGGTTGAGGTAAATGGAAATATTAATAACCCATATGAAGGACTTACAAAAGCGCAATTAATAGCATTAGCTGGTGATGATGATGGATGATAAAGTTATAAAGCTAGGAGCAAGAATAGAACTAGCGAAGAGTGACTTTTTTAGATATTGCAACTTAATGGCACCTGACTTTTATAAGTTTAGCAGAAGGTATTTAGTAGAGTTCTGTAACGATTTACAAGACTTTTACTATAGTGATGATGAAGTGTTAATTGTAAATATGCCACCTCGTCATGGAAAGTCAAGAACAGCAGGTTTATTTGTAGAGTGGTTACTTGGTAATAATCGTAATGCAAAAATAATGACAGGATCATATAACGAAACATTATCAACTATGTTTTCTAAGAATGTAAGAAATGCCATTCAAGAAGAAAAGGCTGATAAATACAAGCCAGTTTATTCTGACATATTTCCACTTACAAAAATAAAACGTGGAGATGGTGCTATGAATCTTTGGTCTTTAGAAGGTGGGTACAATAACTACTTGGCTACTTCACCAACAGGAACTGCAACAGGGTTTGGTGCTTCACTGCTAATTATAGATGACTTAATTAAAAATGCAGAAGAAGCTTATAATGAAGCAGTGTTAGAAAAGCATTGGGATTGGTTCACTAATACAATGCTAAGCCGACTTGAAGAAGGTGGTAAGATTATTATCATTATGACAAGGTGGGCAAGCGGTGATTTAGCAGGTAGAGCATTGAGTCATTTTGAAGAGCAAGGTATTAAAGTAAAACATATTAGTATGAAGGCTATGCAAGATGACGGTACCATGTTGTGTGAAGAGGTACTTAGTAAAAAATCATATGCTATGAAAGTAACAGCAATGGGAGAAGATATTGCTAGTTCGAATTATCAACAGATACCTATCGACTTGAAAGGATGCTTATATTCTAGTTTTAAGACATATATGCAAGCTCCTTATGAACAATTTGAAAAGATATGTGCCTACACGGATACGGCGGATACGGGAGCAGATAACCTGTGCTGTATTATTTATGGAGTATATAATCAAGAAGCGTATATCCTTGATATCTACTACACAAAAGAAGCTATGGAAGTTACAGAGATTGAAACTGCTAAACGACTATATGAAAACAATGTAAATGTAGCAGATATAGAAAGCAATAATGGTGGTAGAGGTTTCGCTAGATCAGTAGAGCGAATACTTAAGGAAACATACAAATCAAATAGAACAAAAATAAGATGGTTCCATCAATCCAAAAATAAAGTTGCTAGGATATTAAGCAATAGTACATGGGTTATGGACCATATTTATTATCCGGAGAATTGGCGTGATAGATGGCCAGAATATTATAAGGCCATGGTTTCATACCAAAGAGAAGGTAAAAACAAACACGATGATGCACCAGATGCAACGACAGGCGTGGCAGAGAAATGTACTTCTAAATTAGGGATGAGAGTGCTTAAGCCGAAAGGAGGCAGGTAATATGGATTTAAAGACTATTAAAAAACTCATAGAAAATTATTCGAGTGATCACAATAAGTTCATTGAGAAGTCAAAGAAAGCTGAAAAATATTATGAGGGTAAAAATGACATACTAGAGAAAAAAAGTCCTTCAAATGAAGTTCAGAGTACAAGTGATAATCCACTTAGAGTAGCAGATAATAGAATTCCTCACAATTGGCATGGACTTCTAGTTAATCAAAAGGCTTCATACATGTTTACATACCCACCTATTTTTGATACTGGAGATAAAGAACTTAACGAATCTATAGTTGAAGTATTAGGTGATGAATACCCAAAAGAATGCAATACGCTTTGTGTAAATGCTGATAACTGCGGTAAAGCGTGGCTTCATATTTGGGTAGATGATAATAATAATTTCCAATATGCAAATGTAGATCCGAAGCAAGTTGTAGCTGTATATTCAAATGACCTTAAGAAGAGGCTAATAGCTGTACTCAGAACTTACAAGTCATTAGATGATAAAGGTGAAAAATGTACAGTTTATGAGTATTGGACTGATAAAGAATGTTATAGATTTAGTTCAAAAGATGGTAACGCAAGTAGTGTAAAAGTACTAAATTCTTTCAATAAAAAGAATCTAGATACTGGAGATGAAGAGCAGACCAATGTATATACTCATAACTTCGGAGAAGTACCATTTATTGAATTTCCAAACAATAGTTTTAAAGTATCTAACCTAGATAACGTAAAAAAACTTATTGATGTATACGACAAAGTATTTTCAGGATATGTAAATGATATTGAGGATATACAAGAGGTCATATTTGTACTTACTAATTATGGTGGTGCTGATCTAGATGAATTCTTAGGAAGTCTCAAGAGATACAAAACGGTTGACCTGCAGAATGATGGTCCTGATGATAAGTCTGGTCTTAATCCTATGACTATTGATATTCCAGTAGAGGCTAGAAATAAGCTACTTGAAATTACAAGAAAGTCTATCTTTGTACAAGGTCAAGGCATTGATCCAGAGAGACAGGAGTTTGGTAACATCTCTGGTGTAGCTTTAAAGTTTGTATATAGCTTGCTTGAATTAAAGGCTGGTATTACAGAAACAGAATTCAGAATAGGGTTTGGTAGATTGGTCAGAATGATTGCCAAGCATAAAGGAAAGCAGATTAAAAAGCTTACACAAACATGGACTCGTAACATGATTACAAATGATGTTGAAACAGCTGAAATAGCAAGTCAGAGTAAAGATGTTGTTTCTGATAAAACTATAGTAGCTAATCATCCATGGACTACTGATACTGAAGTAGAGTTAAAACAAATGGATGATGATAGAAAGAAAAAGCTTGAGTATGAGCAGAAATCATTTGGTTCGTATACATTTAAACAAGGGAATGGTATAGATGGCCAAGAAGAGGACTAATCAATATTGGATTGAACGATCTAATCAATTACTTTCAAACATACATCATCAAACTACACCTAATATATTAGAAATCAACAAATACTATGATAAAGCTTTGAAAGACCTACAAAAGGATATCAATAAGATATTTCAAGTATATGCAAATAATCATCACCTTACACGTTCAGAAGCTAATAAGTTATTGAATTCTAAGATAAGCATTAGGGAGATAGAACATCTTAGAAAAGAGATTAGCCAAATAGCTAATGATGAACTTAAGAAGTCACTCTTAGCACAACTTAATGCTAATGCATATAAGGCACGTATAACTCGTATAGAGGCTCTAAAACAAGCTATAAAAGTACACTATAGCAAAGCAGCTGACAAACAACTTTCAATTAGTAGAGCATCATATATTAATACTATTGAAGAAAGTTACTACATGACAGCATACAATCTCCAAAAAGGCATTGATATAGGGTTTAATGTTGCACACATACCAACTGAAACAGTTAATGCGATATTGAATACTAATTGGAGTGGAAAAATTTATAGCCAGCGTGTATGGGGTAATTCACAGCATACTATAGATGCTATAGGAGAGACTCTTACAAGCGGTTTTATAAGTGGTAAAAGTATTCCTAAAATGGTTAAAGAAATTCAAGGGTTAACACGGTATGAGAAATATGCAGCAGAGCGCCTTATCAGAACAGAATGCACTTTCTTCTCTAACCAAGGTGCCATGGAGAGTTATAGAGAATGTGAGATAGAAAAGTACATATTTGTTGCTACACTAGATAATAGAACTTCTAAGCAATGTCAAAAGCATGATAGAAAAGTCTATGAAGTACATAAAGCAATGGCAGGTAAAAACCTTCCTCCACTTCATACATGGTGTAGATCAACTACGAGAGCTTACTTAGGTGAGAAATACATGAACCATATTAAGCGTAGAGCACGTGATTCAGAGACAGGAAGGACTTACTTAGTAAGTAATCTGGACTATAAGGAATGGAAGAATACATTCGTTAAGGAGGCAAGTTAATATGGCAGCTATACCAGATAGTATTAAGATTAAACTAGAGGTAGATACCACAGAGTTAGATGTTGCTTTAGGAAAGTTAGAAAGGTTTATAGAACTACAACGGAAAAGTATGTCTCTACCTATTCCAGTAAATCCTCAACATACTAGCAGTCGTGCAGACTATGTATCGTATCAATTAAATAAAAATGATAATTAGCACTAGTGAATTTTAACCGAATGAGCTGTTACTAGGAGGTGGCAGAGAGTAGGTTCAGCTAGTGCTTTTATTATTAAAAAATAGGAAAGGATAATTAAAAATGAAAAAATTATTTATTAGTCAGCCTATGAGAGGTAAAACAGATGAAGAGATTTTAATAGAAAGACAAACTGCTATCAATGTAGCAAAGGATATTACTGGTGAGGAAGTTGAGGTAATAGATTCATTCTTTCAAAATGCACCAGTAGATGCAAAACCGTTATGGTTTCTAGGAAAATCATTAGAATTATTAGCTACCGCGGATATCGCTTATTTTGCTCCAGGATGGAAAGAGACTAGAGGTTGTAGGATTGAGCACGAGTGTGCAGTTGAATATGGAATTGATAGGATTGAATAATTAGCACTCTTAACAGGGCGCTTTTTATATGTCCTTGGTAAGACAATAAAAGGCCAGTAGCATAAAGACGCTTTTAACCAAGTGTTTTTATATGTCGTGGGTATGACGTAAAAAGACCTAAATCACCCCGTGTGTGGGTACACGTAAAAAACCGTAGGAGGATAAAGAATATGAAAAGAGAATGGTTAAAAGATCTAGGACTTGAAGTTAGCATCATTGACAAAATTATGGACGAGAATGGTAAAGATGTTAACAAAGTCAAAGGAGAGCTTGAATCTATTAAAGGAGTTAAAGCAGATCTAGAAACACAACTTGCAACAGCTAACACCACTATTACGGAGTTAAAGGCTAGTAATACAAGTAATCAAGAACTTCAAACAAAGGTTACGGAGTATGAACAGACTATTGAAAATATGAAAGCTGATAGTCAAAAGAAAGAATTTGAGCTAGCACTTGAAAACGAACTTATCAAGCTTAATGTGCATAGTACCAAAGCAGCTAGAGCAGAACTAGATATGGATAAAGTTAAGTATGAAAATGGTCAGTTTACAGGACTTAAAGAACAAACCGATACATGGGCTAAAGAAAAATCATTCTTAATTAAAACAGGTGGTACTCATACACAGTACAATCCAGCAAGTGGTGGTGATCCTGATACAAAAGGTTATGCTGCACAAGTTGCTTCACAAAGAAACAGTGGGGCAGAACAAAATAAATCACAAAACAATCCTTATGCAAATGCATGGGACTAAGAAGGGAGCAATTTAAATGTATTACAAAGAAATTAACATGGAAAATTCACCAGAGTTTTTAGCAAGTCAGCATTATATTAACTTCACCACAACTATTAGTGACACAGGTGTTGTAGCAGACGAACATGGTCGTAAATATGTATTAGCAGGAACTGTTATTGATGTAGATGGTAAAGCTGCTACAGCGTCAACTGTATCATCTAAAGCAGTAGCAGGAATCTTATTTGCTACGGTTGATGTTACATATGGCCCACAACCTGGTGCACTGATGGCTGAAGGTTATGTTAGAGAAGCTAGATTAAAACAGGCTATTGATAATAGTGGAACACTTGAAGAAGCAATTAAAACATCATTAGCGGCTAAATGCCCTAAAATTACATTAAGATAGGAGGCAAATAATATGCCAAGAATTGAAGAACTATTAGCGTTAAGAGAATTAGTTGATTATACACAAACAAGACAATTTCCGCCATTAATGGGAGAGGTACTGTTCCCAGAACAAAAGATTGATGCTTTAGAAATTGAAATGTTAAAAGGTGCTAATAATCTTCCAGTAGCAGCTTCAGTACATTCATTTGATACTGAAACAGAGATTGCTTCAAGAGAAGGAATTAATGCAGCAATTCAAGATCTTGCACTTATTAAACGTAAACAAAAGATTTCAGAAAAAGAGCTTATTGTACTTAATGCACCTCGTAGTAACAGTGAAGAAAGACAAGTAATTGCTCGTATCTTTAATGATGTAGATGGTCTTGTAAACGGTGTACGTGCAAGAGTGGAAGCACTTCGTATGGAAGCACTCGGCACTGGTAAAATTGTGTTAAATGAGAACGGTGTAAAAGGAACAATTGACTTTGGGGTTCCTGGTGGTCAAAAAACTTCTAAAACATGGTTAAGCGCTACACCAAGAATCTTAGAAGATATTACAGATATGGTTAATGCAGTTGTAACCGGAAGTGGTTTCAGACCTACAAGAGTACTTACTTCACAAAAAATCTTAAATGGGATTCTTAAGGATGACAGAATCCGTAAGGCAATGTATGGCGTAAATGCAGACAAGGTTGCAAACTTAAATGACCTTAATCAATTACTTGTATCACAAGGTCTTCCTAAAATTGCTACATATGATGGTATGTTCCGTGTACAAGGGGAAAATGGTAAATATACTACAAAACGTTACTTCAAAGAAGATGCTTTTGTACTTATGCCAGAAGGTAAACTTGGTGATACATTCTATGGTTTAACAGCTGAAGAAGTTAGACTTAGAAATACACCAGGTGTTGATATTGAAATGTTTGGTAATATCCTCACTCAACATTACACAACAAATGATCCAGTTGCAGAATGGATTAAAGCAGTTGCTACAGCAATGCCTTCATTCCCAGCTGCAAACCAAATTTATATTGCAACTATTAGCTAAGAGGTGGCACATGCTACCTCTTTATTTATGAGGTGATAATATGTCAACAAGCTTTAGTCAATTGAATAAATTGAAGGCAAGAATACCTGAAGTAGTAAATAACAGTCAAGATAAGCTTTTGACACAGCTTTTAGAAGATGCTGAGCAGGCTATTTTAGACTATACAAACAGAAGTGATATGTTACCTGCTATGGAACCACTACAAAGGGAATTGGCATTAATCTCTTACAATCGTATTGGATTAGAGGGTGTATCTTCTCAAAATCAAGGTGGAATTTCAGTGCAAGTAGTAGAAGGTATTCCAAAAGAAATTAAGGCTAGACTTAACCGATATAGGAAGGTGAGGTTTAGATGAGGTTATTAGGACTTAAGCCATATAAGCTAAAAAAAGGGGCGTATGAGAAGGATGATGAATTAAATGATGTATTAGTTGGGTATGAACAAATAAGTATCATACAGGCAAATATACAGCCATGTAAGGGAGTTACTAAGGCTCAATTATATGGTTCTGAGATCACCAAATATCTTTCAGTTATTATGCATCCTAATCTACTTGTGCAAGAAGACCTTTATATTGAATACGAAGGTGTGCACTACGCAATTCAGCCAATATCAAAATGGAAACACTGGTCATTTGATATGAAAGCGGTGATTTAGTGGGGGCTAATATTAATGGAATTGATCAATTGTTAATGAAAATATCACAATTAGGTGGTTCGGCTGACAGGGTACTAGATAAAGCTATTATGAAAGCTGGAAAGCTTGTAGAAGGCGATGCAAAAGATTTATGCACAGTTGATACAGGAAGATTAAAGAATAGCATACATACTAAATTAGGCGGCTCTATGGATAAATATAGCTATAAAGATAATGATGGAAATGAGTTTGTAGGAGGACTTTCAAACTTAGGTCAAAATCATACGGCTATAGTTGGGACGAACGTTGAATATGCTCCATATGTAGAATGTGGAACAGGTAAAAAAGGAGAAGCTTCACCGAGTCCTCCTAAGTATCCAGGTGCTAGTTATAGGGAGGATTGGGTAGGACAAGAAGCACAGCCTTTTTTATGGCCGGCATTAAATCAAAATAAAGACAATATACAAGAGCTTATAGTAGATAATCTAAAGAAAGAAATAAGGAGGCTAAGTAAATGATTTACGATGCGAAGTCTCAAGTAGCTAGAAAATTAGATACGATACAAAATGTAAATGTATCCGGTTCAATTAAAAATGGATTAAAATCTATTCCTTGCATTGTGTATAAGGAAATGGATAATAAACCAACAGATCCATACAACAGATTCCAAGATGTTGTTTACAGTATAGACATATTCAATACTACAAGCACGAGTAAGCTTGCTAATGAAGTTGATGAAAAACTATCTGAATTAGGTTTAAGAAGAACATCGTGTGTAGATATGGATGATGAGAAGTTTAGGCGTAAACATATGAAATTTAAAGGAACTATAGATACACAAACTGAATTAGTTTATCAATAGAAAGGAGCAATACTATGAAGTTAGACTTACAATTTTTTGGTGGCATGGCTGCAACAGGTACGAAAATTGGCTATGGTGCAACAAGTAGTGGACCACATACAGAGATTCCAGGATTGTTAGAAGTACCGGAAATCGGTGGTGATCCAGAAAAAATAGATACAACTACACTTTCAGATAAAGTAAAAACATCAGTACCAGGAGTTAAGGATTTAGGAGACTTAACTTTTAAATTTTTATATGATACTGAAACTTTTAAAACATTAAATGCTATTAAGGAAAAGAAATCTTTTAAGGTTACATTCCCAGACAATATGACAGTAACTTTTGATGCTATCCCTAGTGTTAAATTAGGAAGTGCAGCAGTCAATGGAGCATTAACATTCTCTATTAGCATGAGTATACAATCAGAACCAGAATTTGGAACAGCGAGCTAGGAATATAAATCCTAGCTTTTTTATTTTATTTATAGAAAGGATGTTAAAGATATGAATTATGTAGTTTTTAATGTAGGAGATAAAGAACTTAAGTTAAGACTTGATGCAAAAAATACAGTAGCGCTCGAAAGGGTTGTAGGTACAAATCCTTTAAATGAACTTATGAAGTGTGCTCAAGGTAAACTACCAACTGTAGAGTTTGCAATTGCCACACTTCATGCATCACTACAGAAGTTGGAACATGGATATACGCTTAATAAGGTCTATGATTTGTATGATGAATATATAGAAGATGGTAATTCGTTAGTAGATCTAATTCCAATTCTCGTGGATGTATTTAAGGTAGCTGGATTTCTTCCTAAAGATGAAGAACAGGGGGAATAGATGGCGGACAAGAGCCGCCGAAAACATTAGAAGAAGTATTTGACAATATATACAAGGTATCTATACGAAGTGGAATTAAACCATATGAATTTTGGGATATGACGTTTGGAGAGATTATAGATGTAGTTGAGGCATTTAACGATAACAAGTTAGAAGAAATGAAGTATAACGCTATACTAGCCTATCAAACAGGAAGAATTGTAACTATAGGTGTAGGGAATGCATTTGGTGGTGGAGAATTTCCACAGATACATGAAATATTCCCTGGATTATTTGAACCACCAAAGGTAGTTCAGCAAGATAGTGAAGTAATGAAGGCTAGATTAATGTCTTACGTTGAAGCGTGGAAGAAAAAACATTAAGGAGGTGAGAATATGACACTAGAGGAATTACAAGTTGTAATTAGTGCAACAACCAAACCACTACAAAATGAACTAAAAAAAGTCAGTACACAGCTGAAGGGTTTAGAAAGTGCGACTAATAAATCTATGAGTGGACTACAAAAAAGTGTAGATAAAACTACATCAAATGTAGGTAAGAGTTTTGGGAAGTTAAAGACAGCACTTATAGCATTAGGTATTGGTAAAACGCTTAAAGATAGCTTTAATTTAGCGAGAACGTATGAAGCTAGTGTACAACAAGTGAATCGCATGTTTGGTATGTACAGTGGAGCATTGGATAACTGGGTACAAAAGAATGCTAAAACATTCGGTATGGCACGTGCTGATGCTATGAAATATGCATCCATATATGGCAATTTAGTAAGAGCATTTGAAAAAGACGGGGCTAAAATGACTCAGTATACTACGGATCTAATGAAAGCCACTACTATTATTGCCAGTAATACAGGAAGAACTGTAGCGGACGTAAGTGAACGTATCAGAAGTGGTATTTTAGGTAATACAGAGGCTATTGAAGATTTAGGTATTTACGCTCAAGTGGCGATGCTTAAGACTACTAATGCCTTTAAACAAATAGCAAACGGTCGTACATGGGATAAGCTTACATTCCAAGAACAGCAACAGATAAGGGTACTATCTATTCTTGAACAAACTTCTAGTCAATTCGGCGATAGTATCCAACACAATATGAACTATCAGTTAATGCAGTTAACTGCTACTCTTAAGAATATCGCACTTAATATTGGTCAAGCATTTATGCCTATATTGAATGTAGTAGTTCCTATTCTTAATACAATGGCGAATGCTTTAGAGATGGTTACAAGTAAGTTGGCAGCATTCATGAATGCTTTATTTGGTACCAACTTTAATTCAGGTCCAGGTGCAAATACAAGTCAAGATTTTACCAGTATGGGAGAAGAGGCTTCAAAAGCAGGAGATGAAGCAGAAGAAGCAGGTAAAAAGGCTCAAAAGGCCCTTATGGGATTTGATGAAGTAAATAACTTAAATCAATCCAATGGTGAATCTAATGAAAACTCTGGCAATATCATGGATACCATTACAAAGCCTGATGTAAGTCCTTTAGAACAGGCTGCTGCTACTTTTGCAGATAGGTTAAAAGTAGAGATAGATAAAATTAAAGGGCTCCTTAAAGATGGGTTTGAAATTGGAATAGGTGGAGATTATAAAGAACGTTTAGAGGAATTATTGGCTTTAATCCCACGTATCAAATCTGCGTTACAAGATATATTTGATGATGATATCAAACAATCATTTAGAAATATGGTTGAATCTTTAGCGTTATCAGCAGGACAAACAGCGGGTTCATGGGGCAGTGTTGGAATAACTATTGCAACAAATCTATTAGGTGGTGTAACAAAATATCTAGAACAAAATGGGCAGTTTATTAAAGATAGATTGATAGGAATATTTGATACAAGTTCTGAGATAGCTACAATATGGGGAGAATGGGTAACTACATTTGCAGATATATTTAGCGTATTTGGTGGTGAAACAGGACAGCAGATAACTGCTAATATTATCGGAATGTTCTCTAATGGATTTTTAGGTGCTACAGAGTTGTCATTAAAGTTTGGTAGAGATTTATTAGATACAATCACAGGACCTATTATTGAAAATAAGGATAAATTTAAAGTTGCCATAGAGAATACGCTCAAACCTATAGAAACGATCACAGGTGATATAAAGAATTTAGTTACTAATACCTTTAAAAGTATACTGGATTCATACAATAAGTACATACAGCCGACATTTAATAACATTAAAGAAGGATTTAGCAAGATCGTTTCATCTTTGTTAGATGCATATAATACTCATATTGCTCCAACGATAGATAAACTAGCTAAAAAGTGGAGTGAATTCTATAGTGATACATTACAACCAGTAATTGATAAAGCTATTGATGTTTTAGGAAAACTAGTACTGGCCGTAAGTGAACTATGGAATAATTGCTTAGCTCCATTTGTATCTTGGGTTATTGAGATTATGGGACCAGGAGTTTCTGCTTGTTTTGAAGCTATAGGAAGTATATTTTTAATAATCGTAACAGCTATTGTAGAGCAGACAGGTAATTTGCTAGATGCCTTTAGCGGACTTATTGATTTTATATCAGGTGTATTTAGTGGAGATTGGGAAAAAGCTTGGAATGGTATTAAAGCGATTTTTGATGCAATTACATCAAGTTTTGAGACTATCATTAAGGAACCATTACAAAAAGGCTTGGACTGGGTTAAGAACACATTTAAAACAAGTTGGGATTTAGTATGTAATGGATTAAGTAATTCATGGGAAAATATGTGGACTTCTATAAAAAATGGTACAAGAAATGCAATAAATTGGATTATAGATAAAATGAATAATTTTATAAATGGCATAAATTCAAAGCTTAGATTTACTTTGCCTGAAATAATGGGTGGAGCAACGATAGGTTTTGAAATACCAAATATACCAAGACTTGCAAGAGGTGGAATTGTAGATGGAGCTACATTTATGGGGAATTACATTGCAGGAGAAGCAGGGAAGGAAATGATTGTTCCACTTGAAAATACATCTTTTGTAGACAAGCTTGCTTCTGCTTTAGGGAATGCAGTGTTAGTTAGCATGCAAGTATGGAATCGAGCAAGTAATTCAAATACAGGAGGTCCTACAGAAGTTGTATTAGAGCTTAATGATCGTGCATTTGCCAGAGTTATAATACCTGCATTACAAAAAGAGATTAAACGAACAGGGGTGAAATTAGGATGATACGTATCAATGGCGTAGATGTTCAAACACCTAGTAGTTATATGGTAAATATTATGGATATTACAAAGTCAGAACGTAATGCAAAAGGTAATATGCAAATTGATTTAATTAATACAAAGTATAAGTTAGAACTTACATGGAGTTTGCTTACACAAACTCAGATTACAAAAATACTAGATGCATTAGAAGCACGTGTGACATTTGAAGTTACTTTTGTCTCTCCAACAGGCTCTAAACTAACTAGGACCTTTTACAAGGGAGATAGATCTGCACCGTTGCTTGACTATTTAGATGGTCAGGCAAGGTGGAAAGATTTTAAAGTTAACTTAATCGAGGTGTAAGATGAAGCAAACAAATTTACAGTTTAAATTAGGAATTCAAAAAAGTGTAAGGATACTTGATACACGTTTTGTCTTTTATAATGGACAAGACAAGTATGTATTAACAAGTGAAGATATACAAAGTTTTACATATAATAGTGCCTGTGAAAAACATTTGGGTGCTATTGAAAAGAAAATCTTGATAGGTAAGCTACTTAAAAATAATAAGACAAAAAATATTCAAGAAGGTACAATGCTATACAAGGAAATATGGGTAAAGTATGAGAATAATTGGTATAGTGATTTTCAAGAACCTTTTATTGTTACAGAGAAAAAAGAACTACAGGAAAGCGGTTTATATAGTTTTGAAGCCGTTGATACTTTAACACCCATACGAGAATCCGCTATGCCATTTGTGAGTCATTTTAAGAATGTACCTTTAAATAGCTATTACAAAGAGGTTCTGAGTAAGTTATCACCTATCTATAGCTATTCTGATAGGCTACTTAATCCTAACTTGAAATTTGCATTTCTAAAGAGTACAGATACACATGAATGCTTATTAGAACTTTGTATTGCTTCACAAGCGTTACTTAAATCAGACTTCAATTTAGTACCTTTTGTCTTTGGCCCTATTTGTGATCGTTTAACTTATGAAACGGGATTAACAAGTTATACCATTGATACAGGCTCAACAGAGATTTATCAAAAAGTATATACAAGTTTATTCTCACCTACTGAAAGTGATATACAAAATTTAGGACATGTGCAGAAGACATTACCAGCTTATGCAAGTCAAGTCAGTTTAGGAGAAGTAAGCTTTCAAGATGCTAGTATTGTACAACTTATTAAATTTGATAATCGTGTGACGATTGCTGATTATACTTTAGGTAGCGACAAATGCATTGTAAAAGTAGGGCATAACGAAAGTGATATACTAAATCTTAAAACAACGTTTAATGGTGTTAAATTAAATGCATTACAAACCGTAGATAGTGAAGAAGAAACAAAAAAGACTTTAACGATTTCAAATATATATATGCAAAGTCCTATTGCTTATAATAAAAGCATTTTTAAAGGTATACCTATAAGCATTAAATATACTGGAAATAGCTTATATGAAGTAGGCGATACGATTGAAGTAGATGGTAAATATAAAGTACTTCTTTTAGAAAGCGAGCTTAATTTTGAAGGTTCTTTAAGAGGAACACTAAAAGGGGTGGTGCTAAATGATTAGAGAGCTTAGTAAAAATATTTTACCAAACGTACCAGAACCTTTAACAGTAACAGGATCATATACACAAACACAAAGCCTAACAGATCTATTTAAGACAGAATCTTATACATTAAGTTTTGATGCACAAGATATTCAAGGTGATAAGAACTACTTTTTAATGTATCTTACGTATGATGATGGCACTGTGCATACATACTTTTTACCAATACAGTTTTTAGGAGAGCAAAGCATTACATTTGATGTAGAGTTTCCAGTAAGTACGATTCAATTTTACATTTATGGCAGTTGCACACTAAGTCAATTAAAACTCCAGAGTGTTATTACAGACCCATTAACAGATGAGCAGAAAGAATCTATAGATAAAGTTACAACTAATAGTGCTTATTGGGATAGGATACTTGCTATTACTAATAGTTTAGGTAATGTTATTACGTCAAAGTTAGAAGGCACGATTAATACGTCACTTAACATGATTACAGATAGTAAAGGTCAAATGTACTGGGAAGATGGAAACTTTATTTGCCGTGATGGTGAAACAGATGCAACTTCTACAATGGCTATGAAGTTTTCTCCAGCAGGTTTTATGATTGCTAGTGGTAAAAATGTGAATGGTACTTGGAAATGGCGTACATTTGGTACAGGTAAAGGCTTTGTAGCAGATGAGATTATATCTGGTACATTGAGTGCAATTGCTATACAAGGGGTAACGATTACTGCAAGTACACTTACAGGTGGTACGATTAATGGGGTAACAATTAATGGTTCTACAATCTATGCAGGTGATAAGAAAGCAGGTAATTACATAGAAGTTTCACCCAATAACCCTGTTAAAGTATGGCAAAATGGAAAGGTTGTTTCGAGTTTAGGTTATAGTGCTATCGGTGGTGGTAACATTACTGTTTATGATAAGCATGGTGCCAAGGCGTTTTCTATTGAGTGCTTAGAAGATGGTGATTTAGAAGTCTTTGGTAATAGTGATAATGCACTTATACCAGATCCTAACCATGATGGCTATTATATTCCTAATCCTAATGCAAGAAAAGTTATCTTTAAAGCAGGTAAAGTTCAATTTGACTCACAAGTATATGCTCCTAGCTTATATGGGATGTCTGGAGCTGGTGAGAATACACCGTATTTAACAGAAGATCGCTTTAATGCCATTTTAACGACTAAGCTTTTAACAAATGAGATTGTATCGGGTACTTATCTTAGACAAACTTTAACAAACTATGCAGATAAATCACATACCCATACAGGCTACGCTGCTTCTACACATAGCCATTATAACTATGCGGAGTCTAACCATAAACATACTGATTATGCTTCATCTTCACATACGCATAGTGGCTATGCTTCCTCTACACACAGTCATAGTGAGTACGCTTCGTCAGGGCATACACATACTGTTAACTCTGACGGTAGCCACAGCCATAGTTTTACTTCAAACTCTTGGGGAGGTTCTGTTGGTACTGCTGGTAGTCATACACATACCTTAAGTAATTACTCAGATATTCGTTTAAAAGAGCATGTTGAGAGATTAGACGATGAAAAAATATTTGAATTTTTAAAGACATTAGATATTGTATCCTATAACTTTAAAGATAAAAATATAGATCAACGTACTTTGGTTGGTGTTATTGCTCAGCAATTAAGAGAAAGTGAGTTTGGCAAGCTTTTTACCATACAGGATGAAGAAGGTTACTATGGTGTGTTCTATCAATTTTTGGCTACTTCTGCAATTGGTGCAATAAGGGTTTTGGATAAGAAGAATAAGGAACTTGAACAACGATTAGAAAAACTAGAATTGCTTATTAAGGAGTGATAAGGGTGATTAATTATAATATAGATGTATATTTAAGACATACTGAAATGGAAAACATGTATGTAAGGGAATTGATTGAACTTGTAACAAATGATTATAACGGCAATGTATTTAACTTTACTATTTATGATACAGATAAAAAAGCTTATGATCTAACAAGTAAAACAGTTAGCCTTATTGTAAAAAGCGAATTAAGTACAGTAATAGAAGATAATTGTACAATTGTTAATGCATTAAGTGGTACTGCAAAGATTACATTGCCAAGTGATATGTTTTGTGAAAAGGGTACATATTATGCTGAACTTCAGATATGGGAAGGACTTAATCGCATTACATCATTACCTTTTGATTATACAGTAAGATTAAGCCTAGATAGTAATGAGGCGGTAAAAGCTGATAATAGATTCAATTTATTACAGCAGGCATTAAGTAATGTTTCGAATGCTGATGCTGTTTCTAAGGAAGCCTTGCAAACAGCTAATAATGCAAAGACTATTGTAGATGATTTGGTGCCTAAAACAAATCAAGCAGCTCAGAATGCACAAGAAGCATTAGATAGAGCAACTGGGGTAGCAACTAAAGAAGAACTCAATAATAAAATTGGTCATGATGGGATTTTCGATGAAACGAATTTTGATTTTATTGGTGATAAGATTGTGCATGATGGGTTGGTATCACACAAAGAAAATCAAAACCTTAATGGGTGGACGTATTTATTGCAAACACAAATAAATATTAATGAATGTAATTTTTACATTAAAAGTGAGCCAATAAATATCATAGGAGCTGGTGGTTTATATATTTTAGGAGAATGGTCATCAACGATGACAAATGCGTTATCGATTAGACGATTAGGGTCTAGCATTAACATTAGATACATTAATATATCTGGGGTAGGTGCTCCGATTGATAATTTTATTACAGGATTACCATCAACGACTAGTTCTATAGAGGAGTATGTGTATATAAAAGACAATACTTTGTATATAGTATCAAATGGAACAACATATAGTAAAAAACTGCCAGATGATATATCTAAAAGTAATTTATATTTTTCACATGTAAAACTATATGGAATATCTACTGGGAATGAAGCAAAAGGTTATTTGAAATATGCTTTTATATATAATCGCCAGCTCTATCCGCAGGATATCCAACATAATATCCAGACTATTAGTAATTCACCAAGTATATCACATCTTGAAACTACAGACAGTTCGGGTAAAAAATCTATTTTAAAGGTTAGTTCAGATAGTGAACATGTAACAATGCGTAACGGCTATAACGTAGAAGAGTATGCAACAGCTAGAATGTTGGAAAGCGCAAAAGAATTTACCAGTACAAACGGAGAACCAATTAATATACCTAATGCACAAGATAAAGGCAAAGTGTTAGGCATGAGTATTAAAGGGAGAACGGTAAAGAATATTATTAAAAGACCAGAAAACATTTTTACAGCAGAAGCAGCGGTAGAAGTAAGGTTCTTTAAGGCATATTTTGAAGGCGCAACAAACGGTAAGTATACTTTGATTTTTGAGCTAGAGAACGACGTAAGTAAGTTAAATGTGTCAATGAGAAATAATGACGATACACAGATGCAATCGAGTTTGTATATAACGTCAACAAGCACAAAAGGTACTATTGAGATTTTAATTGATGTAACAAGTGTAAAGACTAGTGACGGGTGGGTAACTTTTAGAGTAGAGTCAACATCGAACCCTGTAGTTATTAAAAATGTTAGACTTTTAGAAGGCGACTTAACAAGTAAAAATATAGGAGTTGTACCATTTGGCCTTTCCTCAACCCAAGCCATTATAGATTGCAATAGACTAAAATACCCAATTTATCATCCTACAGAAACTAATCCAGATGGAAGTAGAAAAGTTATTCTATTGGGTGAATTAGGTGAGTCAAAGGACATCTTAGATTATAGAGATGATGGCACGGGAATCCTGTCACAAAACATATTGTTTACAACCGCCAATAGCAACACTTGGACTAAAGCTGTGGAAACGGATACAATGATTAGCTTTGGAACAGCACTTCTAAATGCTAAAGGGTTTACAAATAGTTCGGTTGCCGCTTGCAGGTGTGAACCCATTAAGGTATTCGCTACTACAGCTATATACAATGCCACAATAAAAGGTATAGCTATAAATCAAAATGGTTGGTTATATTTGTCTGTTTTAAAAACTGACTTAGCTACACTTGATTCTAAAGGTGTAAACGAATGGTTAACTAACGTTGGGTTTAAATTGTGGTATCAATCAGCTACGCCAGTGGTTGTTCAAATATCAAAGGAATTAATGCCCACAATAGGTCTAAATAAAACTAATATTTGTAAAGTTGACAGTGCAGTTGCACCAACTGAATTTAAAATAGTAGCACCAGTTGATCGTGTAGCAGAATTAACAGCTAGATTAGAAGCTTTAGAAGCTAAAACAAATACACAGCCAGTTAATACGGCTTTTGTAGAAGAAACATACGCTAAAAGCGTAAATAAAATAGAAGAGGTGATTAAATAATGACAGGTAAACAATTAGCAGTATATGAAACAATGAAAAACTTTATCAGTGCAAAGTACTACACAACAGAAAATGATGCAGTAGAAATCTTAAAGGCGTTCCAGGTTACACAAGATATTACACCGGAGCAGTACACCGAGTTAATATTATTGTCCAGAAGTGTATATACACCACCAGTAGAAATGACACCTATTGAACCATTACCTGGAGAAGTACCACAAGTATAGAAGTTTATTAATTAAATATAAGGCATAGAGAAGGCACCAGAGATGGTGTATTTTTTATGCCTTTTCTCCATTTAGAAAGGAGTAATGTATGGATGAACAATTATACAAAGACATAAGGAAAATTAGTGATGATATGATCTTTGTTAAAACTACATTAGAAAATATGACTAAGAACCAAAATGAAAAATTTGAAGCACTTGAAGAAAAACAAGAAGCTAGGATTAAAGCGCTTGAAGAGAAACATGATGAAAAGATAAAAGTAGCAAATCATAGAATTACTGATCTAGAAGAACAAAATAAGTGGTTATGGAGAACCGTATTAGCAGCAGTCATAGTTCAATTAGTATCTTTGTTTTTTAGATAGGAGTGTTGAGAATGGGATTAAGATGGGTTAATACACATAAGCAAAAGAAGAAAAGACAATATACGAAGCTAGTAATGGACTTAGTATTAGGGCTGACGTTAATTACAACGTTGGCATCTATTTATATCAACTTTAAGAATGGCATGGGGCTGGACGGGATTGTGGCTAACTGTTGGGATGGTCTTAAGTATATTATACCCAGTTACTGCGCTAAGAGTTATTTTGAAACGAAAGAAGAACACAAATACAATGGAGTGGAGGATGATGTAGAATGTTAGAAATCAACTTAGCAACAATCATATTGATATTGGGTGTACTTGTATTTGCTGTAAATGTTATCGTAGAGGTTACTAAAAACCTCTATCCATTAGATCAAATACACACAAATTACTATGTAACAGGACTTAGTATTACACTTACAGTATTGTCTTACTTTGTGTACTTGAGCTACACATCAAGTAAGTTTATTTGGTACTACTTTGCAGCAGTCATTGTAGCAGGATTTATAGTAGCTTATCTTGCTATGTTTGGCTGGGATAAACTCATGAAGTTATGGCATGAATCTAGTAAAAAGGATGGTGATATACGATGAGTATTGAACGATGTGATGACATTGACCAATTACACCCTAAAGTAAAAGAACTCGCCGAGAAGCTTCTAAATGAGGCTAAAAAACAAGGTCTTAATGTGAAGATTATAGATACATATCGTTCTAAAGAACGTCAAGACTATTTATATGCTCAGGGGCGTACAAGGCCAGGAGCTATTGTAACAAATGCAAAAGGTTCAGATATGAGCTCTTATCATAATTGGAGATTAGCTTTTGACTGTATTCAGAATAAGAAAGGTGATGAATATAATAGTGTATTCTTAGCTAAACTTGGTAAGATTGGTCAATCAATAGGACTAGAATGGGGAGGTGGATGGAGTGGATTTAAAGACGCTCCACACTTCCAGTATACATTTGGTTTATCTATTAAGGACCTAAAGAGTGGCAAAAAACCTCCGCAAGTACCTGTAAAAGATGTGGCATATGAAAAGGCCATACAGAATCTGGTGCTGGAAGGGATTATCGGAAGTCCAGCAGCATGGAATAAGATTAATCTAAACAATGTACTAGCACTTATTAGTAAGATAGGCGTCAGACTATTTGATGTAAACGGATATGATCTTGCAGTGGCTAAGATGGTAGAAGCTAAGATTATTAGTTCACCAGCTATATGGAAAGATAAGAAGTATACTGAACAGAATACAAGGGATTTGATTGTTAAGATAAGTAGTTATTTAGGGTAGTCCATTGGGCTATCCTGCTTTTTATTGCATAAAATTATTAATTGACATATACTTTATTTATACAACTTGACATTTTTCTAGCAATATAGTAAAATTGCTAGAAAAATCATCATAAAGGAGGTAGTTTTATGGCATACAAGGCATTAGATATTGCTAAATATGTTATCAATTATTGTATTGATATCCAAGATGTAAATCTTATTAGTAATTTAAAATTACAAAAAATAATGTATTACATTCAAGCTGCTTTCTTAGTAGAAACAGGAGACTTAGCATTTAACGAAAAAATATCAGCATGGAGATATGGGCCAGTGGTAGAGATGGTATACCATGAATTCAAGCGGTATGTTAATAGTGGAATAGATGAGCGAATAGATACTGAGTTAGTATTGAAGAATGAGAATGCGAGATATGTATATAAAAGACAAAAGTACAATCCTAATGAGAAATTTATAGATGAGCATAAGGAAATTATTAATAAAGTAATACACGGACAAAATAAATTTACAGCATTTCAGCTTGTAGCACGTACGCATGAGGAATATCCATGGATGCATGCTATAGAAAATGATGAACCTTATATTGATATAGATGATATGAGGCGGTATTTTACACAACATGGAGAGCGTATCTATGGAGAATAAAAGTAGTATAAAATTAACTACTGTATTAAAAGAAATGGTAGAAGAAGACATTAATGATTTTATTGCCGGTGATGCTACTTGTAAGTTTTTTTATAAATTCAAAGCATACTATGATACTAACACAAGGCATCTATATCATGAATTAGCATATTTTATGGTTGATCTAGATGCTAGTGAAGAAATTGACTATTTGATTGATAAAGTTTATTGGATATATACACATTCAAAAGACTTATCATGTGAAACAACAAGAAAAAAAATATTAAAGTTGTATGATCATTTGAAATTAGAAAAGGTACATTTTGACTCTTTAGAAAAGCTGAACAATACCTTGAAAAATACACAATTGGGTCAAATAGAACAATTTACAGAAGACATGAAAGATCAACTAGAAAATCAAAGTATGCAACTATTAGAAAATATAAGCGATGCTGAGAAAAAAATTGAAACAGTTAAATTTTCTTTGACAGACGTACAAAGGGATCTTAAGAATTCAGAGAAACAGATGTACACACAAGTTGTAGCTATTCTTGGTATATTTACATCTATTGTATTTTCTATGTTTGCAGGCTTAACAATGATTAATTCAATAGTACAAGCGCTATCAACTAATGTTATACCTTTTAATAAAGCATGTGCGATATGTTTAATGATAGGATTTATTGTATTCAACCTGCTTTATACCATGCTATATGCAATATCAAAGTTAACAGGAAATAGCATTGCCTATAAACATCCTAAAACTAATGCAGAAGGTTTTGATAAGGTAGGTATTATAAAAAAAGCGGCAATGACACATCCATATTGTTTTTGGGTAAATATAATCACTACAACACTATTAATACTGTTGATGTGTAATATTTTTTTTAGTGGTAGTACTATGCAAAATAACAAAAATGATGCTACATATAATAAGATTACTACACCAAGTGCAATTATTAATAATAATTAATTTCTTGATGGTACAGTTATATTTTGAGATGTAATAGGTGACACACAGAGGTAGGTCTTAGACTCTACCTTTTATTTTTTTGCTCAAATACTGATTTTATCATTAATAGATGTTAGTATAAAATATATAAGGAGAGTGGAATATGAAAAAAAATAATAATTACTGGTTATGGGTTAGAATGCTAGTTATAAGTAGTATTTGCATAATACTTGGGATATGTGTATTAAATAGTCTGTTATGGGCATTGGAGTGGATGCATGATGTAACAGGATGGAATATTAATCTTCCAGGAGTAGATCATGGAGTATGGATATCATTTTTAGGAAGTGTATTTGGTGGGATTATAGGAGTTGGAGGAGTGTATTTAACTTTAACAATTTCAAAACAAAAAGATTTGAAAGACGAGTCTACTAAACAGATGGAAAATTTTATATTTAGACATGAGGAGAATTTAAAAATATTTCAGTTAGCTAAATATAAAGTTATATATAGTGAAGTACAAGCTATTACTCAGAATTTAGATTTAGAAATTAACAAGATTCAAGCAGACTTAGAGCGTAGAAAGGCAGAAATGCAAATAGCTGAATTCAAAACAATGGTAATAATGAATAGTATAGATGATACTAAGGCTAAGGAACTCTATATAAAGGCAATACAAGAAATTCAAAATACATCATTAGAAATAATTTTAGAGATAGAAAAGTTATGTATAGATAAGTATAAATTTGAAAGTATAGACAGAAGAAGAAGAAAAATAGAAGAAAAAAAAGAGGAATTAAAAGAAAAAGGGGAGATTTTATCTCCAGAATATAACAAATTGGGGGATGAAGATTTTCAGCTAGCGAAAGAAAGAATAGGTTTATTAGGTAAGGCACCTGTTGATTGGCGTAAATTTAATATAGAAACATGTTTAAAAGCAGTAAGGGTAGCTGGTAAAGTTATAGTTGAAGAACAAGAAAAAGAAATTAATCAGTATTTTAAATAAGAAATATTATTTTAGGGTAGGCATGATGCCTACTCTCTTTGTTTGTTTTTATGTAGTGTAGATGGCATAATGAATAAAAAGGGGGTCAATATGAAAAAGACATATGAAGTAGATGTAGATCAAGTAAAAGAAAATATAATTTTAGAAATTGGCAGATATGTTAGCTGCAATGGTGGATACAGTAGAGAGTTACTAGATCATAACCTTAAACAAATATTAGAAAAAGGGTACAAAGAGGTACCAACAGATTATAAAGGGTAGGGCTTAGGTTTTACCCTCTTTTTATTGGAGTAATTTACCTGTTGATATATATCTTACCAATAGATATACTTACTACGTGCTATATAGCAACTTTACTGTGAAAGTGAGGTGGCGACATGAAAGATTTATTAGCATTTCTAGTCATGATTTATGTATTAACGAGATAGTCTTAGGTAAGGTGTTATGATTTATTATCATAATACCCCCTCCAGTATTAAGTGGAGGGGGTACGGTTTAACAAAAACTTAAATAAAGTGTTAGGATAATAAATGATAATATCTTCCGTATAAATATATAAGAAATAGGCCATACTCTTGAAAATTAAGGAGTGTGGTCTATTTTTATGGATAAATTTAATTTGAGAAGAGTTTTAGTAACAAGCTACTTTGGAACGATACTTGTAATAACTGTTATATTAGCAATAGCCCTAAATGTATAGTTGTACATCAAATAAAATTGCTATATTATAGTAACTAAGAAGGGGTGATGATATGAAAAACAATAACAGATTTTTAGTATTTATTATGACTTTATTACTAGTTACTACTACGTTATTTGGAGCAAGTGTTCAGCCAGCTACTACTATTAAATCAGTTGAAGTACATTTTATTGACACTGGTAATAGTGATGCTATTCTTATCAAGGATAATGGTAAAAACATGCTTATTGATGGTGCTGAGAATGATGATGAGAAGTCTTTAGTTGATTACTTAAAAGCTCAAGAAATAAAAAAACTTGACTATATAGTACTTACACATCCAGATGCAGATCATAGTGGCGCATTAGATGCCGTAATTAAAAACTTTGATATTGGTACAGTATTGATTGGAAATGGTAGTGCAGATACTAAGACTTATAAATACTTTGTTCAGGCAGCTATAGATAAAAAACTACAGCCAAGTGTACCATTAGAAGATAAAGTATTTACATTAGGCAACGGTACATTCCAATTTTATAATACTAAAAGCCAAGCAAAAGATGTAAATGATAGAAGCCTAGTAATGCTTTATAAAAATGGCGAACATGAGTTTTTATTTACAGGTGATGCAGGTAAAGATGTTGAGAAATCTATAGTAGAAAAAATGGTAGATGTTGATGTACTTAAAGTAGGACATCACGGAAGTAATACTTCTACCAGCCAAGAATTTTTAGACAAGATTAAACCTGAGATTGCTATAATTACTTGTGGAAAAGACAATAAATATGGTCATCCACACAAAGATGTAAGTAATAGGCTTAAAGATATTAAAACATATAGAACAGATTTAAATGGTAATATTATTATTAACACAGATGGTAAAATACTTACCATATCTACACAAAAAGTCGATAGTAAGATGACACAAAAACCTACAATAACTAAAGTTGATGTTGCATCGAATACTATAAATAATGTATCCGTATCAACAAATCCTACTAATACAATTACATCACCAACTACAACACAATCAACAGGACAAAAGGTTTGGGTTACTGGATCTGGTAAAAAGTATCATTATAAAACTTGTAGATATGTTAATGCAACAAGCAGAGAACTGACAGTTGATGATGCTAAAAAACAAGGATACGAATCTTGTAAAGTATGCCATTAGATTAAGGGTAAATTTCATATTATAAGTATATAAGAAATAGACTGCATTCGATAAAACAATGAATGTAGTCTATTTTTATGCAAAGAGATTTTATAGATATAAGGGTATGCTTATGTATAATGGTAATTTCTAGTATTGTAGTATTATCTAAATTATTATAATATAATATCAAAATGGTTTAGGGGGATAATAATATGAGTGAAATTCAATTAGATCAAGTTAATGTTCAGGAGCAACCGCCTCAAGCAGCAACAAAGTTTTGTAGATTTTGCGGACAAAAAATAAATCTAGATGCAGTAATGTGCATACATTGTGGAAGGCAAGTAGAAGAGTTAAAAGCGCAACAAGTAGCTCCGCAAGTTGTTATTAATAACTCAAATGTAAACAGCAACACGAATACTACTCCAGGTATGGCATATGGGGTTAAGCCTAAGAATAAATGGGTAGCACTAGGCCTTTGCCTAGTAGGATTTTTCGGATTTGCAGGACTTCATAAGTTTTATGAAAAAAAGATACTGTTAGGAATCTTATATCTACTCACATTTGGATTGATTGGTATAGGTACAGTTGTAGATACTATCATCCTTTTATTTAAACCAAATCCATATTTCTAAAAAACAACCTAGTCTTAAGTGGCTAGGTTGTTTTTTATTATAGATATCATTTACGTTTATTTATCTATTTTTATCCTTGTTTAGGATATTTTTATTCATTGTTTAGCTCTATTTAGCTTTGTTTATAATACTTTTATCATTAAATTGATAAAAGTGATGTAATCAATGATAAAAACAAGTTAATTAAATCTAAAAATAGATAAATAAAAGCTAAAAATTGCACAAAAAATAAAAATAAAAATTAGGTATTTACAGACAATATTACCATGGTGTATACTCCGAATGTGTAAGGAACAGTTAAAAAGTTAGGAGATTTATAGGGGGGTATTCGTTTAGATAAATCATTATATATCAATACTTTATGATTATTTTAAATTTTATTACATGAGACATTAAAAGACATAGGAGGCAATATGAAAAATACAATAGATATGATAAAAAATACGTGTGAAGAGATAGAACAAGACTTACTGGTAGATAGATTAAGGGTGCTACAAATAATAGACGTAGTAGGGAATATAAAAAATAAATTACAGCTGGACGGTATACTAGATATATCTATTGATGAATTTCCGATACAGCCAACAGAAGAAGATACATATGAATGTGTTTTGCAATATCAGATAGTTAAAGACAAGCAAATGATACTAATTGCCATAATCTTAGAATTTGGCATATTAAATGGAAATTACATAGATTGGGATTTGATACTGAACAATGACAATGAGTACTTAAATTTATATTGTAGACTTATGGATTTTAATATACACGTTACACTTTAAAACAGGTTATAATATCTCTTCTCCTACGTAAGCTAATTTACTTTTAGAAAAAGTTAATAACTTAAGCAGGAGGAAATATGAGAGAGAAAGTGTTTACAAAAGAAAAGTGGAAGAATGTAAATAATCAAAATAAGGACCTTTTATATGATTATCTAACAGAATTAAGGTCTATGAAGAGGTCTTCCAAAACTTTATACCAATACGAAAGTGACGGTAAGATGATTCTTTGTTACATATATGATCAGATGGATAACATGAATATTCTTAACCTTACAAAGAAAGACTTTAGGCGTATAACTTTGTGGCTACTCGAAGAACGTGAAGTAAGTAATGCAAGATTTAATCGTATATTTGCTCTGGTAAGAGGTATGTGCGGGTTTGCTGAAGATGAAGACGATTACGAGTATGAAAAAAATATTGCTAGAAAAGTTAGAGGATTAGAGAAAAAACCTGTGAGAGAGATTCTGTTTCTTACAGATGAACAAATACATATACTCAGGAATTATCTAATAGAAAATAGAATGTATAGGGAATGTGTTTACTTAGATCTAGCATATGATTCGGCTGCTCGTATAGGAGAGATTGCACAGGTACATAAACATAACTTGTTAGAAAATCGTATGACCAATGTTGTTATTGGAAAGCGTGGTAAGAAGTTTAGGCTTTTATATCATAAAAATACACTTGAAAGCTTGAAATTATGGCTAACATATCGTGGAGAAGATGATCTAGATGAACTATTTGTAAGTACTAGGTACACAAATAAAAAGGCACTTACAAAAGAGGCTCTCTACGAATGGTGTGTAAAGTTTAGAAGTATTTTAAAAGAACTTGATGGTGAATATATAAAGTTTACTCCACATTCATTTAGACATTCGGCGTTAGAAAATTATAAAAGAGGTACACATTATATGTGTAGAGAGATAGGAAGAACATTTACGATAGAAGAGTTACAAGTGTTGGCGCACCATGAGAGCATTGACATGACTAAAAGTTACTTAAAGAAAGATGACGATGATATTTTAAGCAATATGTTTAATATAGATATTACATAGGAGAGAATTACATGGACATTGAACAATTAGAAATATTAAAAAACGATGGATATAAAGCAATTGAGAAGGTAACTATACCTAAAAAGCTACAAGAGGAGCTTAATGCACTAAAAGAAAAAGCTAACTCTATTACAAATACAAATGAGTTCTACATGGTTTTAGATGATATTATTGCAAAACAAAATCAAATAGACACAGATGCACTTGTACAAATGTATATACTTGGTAGTTTAAATGAATATAAAAGAATGTCAGAGATGCAATTAGCATTAAAAAGGGCCCAACTTTAATTTGTTGGGTCCCTTTTAATTTTGACTATATCCTCAATATTACAATTAAATTCTAAACAGATTTTTTCTACAGTAGACAAGTTAACACTTTCGCCTTTTTTAAACTTAGCAATAGTATCCCAACTTAATCCAACGTGATCATGCAGGTATTTCCTATCCTTACTATGCTCTCTTAGTATTTCCTCTAATCCTATGTAACTTATCATATAAATCCCCCTATAAATGGCATTAATATAAAAATACCATTAATTGTAAAATAAATCTAGTTTTATCGGAATAATCAAAGTTATCTCGGCATATATCTAGTAGTGTATAAGAGATAGCCACTAGGTAGCCACACATTATAAGATAGTTATTAGAGTGTAGCCACTAAGTGTAGAAAGGGTGGGTAGATGATATTAGCACTTAATGCAGGGTTTTATAATACAAAAGTGAGAACATGTAGTACTAGAGAAATACATCAAACTAGGATACAACTAAATGAAAATGGTAGCAGGACTCTTATATTAGGAGATTGCTACTATGAAATAGGAGCAGGGTCTAGAGATATAAGTGATAAGCAGTTAAGTACATGTCATAATGTCTGCACCAACTACAATATTTTAAAACATGCAACATCAAATGAAGTCCAGCTTATAACAGCTTTACCTATGGCATTATATCTTAATAATCAATACAGAGATAAATATCGTATAAGTATGTATGGTAATCATGATGGTATTGTTGATGGGGAATATAAGAAGATAACGGTTACAGATTGTACAGTTTTTGCAGAAGGAGCAGCAGCTTACTTACCTCATAAAGCAGAATTAAAAAATGAAGTAGTAGGATTACTTGACTTTGGTGGTAACACAATTAATTGTATGATCTATGAATATGGTAACCTTTTAAAAGATACGATAAGTACACTTGATTTGGGAATGATTAAGCTGGAAAGGTTGATTATTGATGAATTGAATATCACTAAAAACTGGAATGTGCAAGATTATGAGATTAGAGGAATAATCAAAAGTGGAGAATGCAAAGAGATAGTAGACAAATGCATACAGTCACATTTAAAAGAGATACAGCAAAGGCTTTTAGAAAAGAAATGGAATATAAATAAGCTACATGTTTTTGCTACTGGTGGAGGAAGTAATCAGCTGGAACAGTATCTAATGAACAGTTTCAACAGAATAACAATAAGCAGTAATGCTATTTGGGATAATGTAGATGGTCTGTATTTAGTCGGGAGGGAGATTTATGGCAAAAAAACATATTAGCATAACAAACAAAAGAGTTCTAGATGCTTATGAAGAAGCTGCAAAAGATGGGAGAGGGTCTAGACTAATAGAAGAAGCAATTATTTACTACTTGGATAATATCGAACACGACTACATCACAAAAGAGCAAGTGCAGAGTATGATTATGGATGCACTTAGAAATATTGAAATAAAAAATCCTAACTATTCATCTGAAGAGTTAGGTAATGATATTGCAAGTATATTAGATCTATAAGGGAGGAAGATGTATGAAGTATGAAAATATAATTAAAAAGTTAAGAAGTAATAGTGTGAGAGTATATGAGGGCGAGTTTGATTATAAGCAAGTAACAATGGTGTCTGGTACAGCTTTAATTGACTTGATAGATGGGAAAGCAGTTCCTACATCTGCTAAGTACAATGATGTCGTAAAGCAGATCCAAGAAGGGAAGTCACACATTATGACCATAGAGGGTGGAAAGAAATGTCTAACACAATATGATAAGTTGTAAAAGAAAAAAGACCACCTAAAAGGCAGTCTGGTTGATGGGTGCACTTACCCACGATGCAGTAGAGTGACGACTACTCGGCTTCGCACTTCGTACCCGCTCACACTACAAGCGTATGATTTGAATTTTGAAATTATGCAAGTCTACTAGGTGTAAGAGAGAATATTAACAAATTATTTACAATTAAAAGATTACTGATGCACATACAGCAGCATAAGCAATAAGGTAACCTACCATTACTGGGAACATTTATTTCACATCCTTTGATTTATTATATCTAAGCATCTCCGTTTATGCCGAGTTATATACATCGATTTTAGATTTTTTATAGGAGGAATTTTATGCGATTAGGAAGTATAGAAGTATGCTATATCTCGTACAATAAGAGCCAGTATCAGATTGCTAGAGAAGAAATGGCTAAGGTTACATTAAGTGAATTGAAAAGCATTGTGGTAGGTGCTAGTTTTTTAATGGCTACTACAGTTAATATGCTTTATGCAAAAGTTAATGTTAATAGCTTTACAGATAAAGTCAATACAGAAGGATACAAGGTGCTAGGTATGCTACAGGCAATAGGGTACTGGGCGGCGATAGTATTTGCAGGAATAGATATAGTAAAGAACTTTAAGAAACAGGATATTAGTGGGATTATATCAACTGTATTGAAGTATTTTGTAGCAGTAGCAGTTTTATATGGTCTACCAGATATATTTGATTTAGCACGTAGTTTCTTTGATTAAGGAGGTATGTATATGTTAATGGCATGTAAGATAGTTGGAACAGTAGGTATCATTATGCATATATGTAAGATTCAAAAAGGCAGAGATATAGCAGTAGGAAGTAGCATAGTAGCTATTACCTGGGAGATTATAAAGGCGGTGATATAGTAATGGGGCAGATAATACATTTTCCGAACAGCAAAAAAGATGATAGTAATATTGATGTTGTTCAGGTATCAAAAGATAAAATAATTATAAATGGTGTTGAGTGTAAATGCATGGACCTAGAAGAGTTTATAATGGGTATGGATATTTCACCAGAATCAGAAGAACGATTTATCAAGGGGCTGTTTGAGATAATAAAAGAAGCTTGTTTTGAGGACATTAGAATATTAAAGATATTTAAAGAGATATTTAAAGGGAAGTGATTTAATGAAGTCTATGCTACTAAGTAAATACTTTGAAGTAGTTAACCCAACTTATACGACATTTATGATCACACCACACTCTAGCTGTAGAAACTATAATTCAAGTACAATAGCCAAAACTATGTCTACGATAAGACATAGGATACATAAAGAAGAAAAGAAGTATGTAGTAGAAACTAAGATGAAGTGTGTTTACATGATAGATATTTATAAAGATGATGTTAGGTTTTATTTTGTAGTGCCTACTATGTATAAGACCATGGTAAAGGAAAAGTTAAGTGCAACATGGCCCACAGCTACTATAGAAGAAAGTGAAGAAGAAGTTAAGTTTAATAGTGATAGCGTATACTACACTTTACAGTACAAAAAGAATGATGCACTAGCACTTAACGTAGATAAGAAAAGTAATGTGCTTCTAAATAACATGCTCAATGTAATAGATGTAATGGAACAAGGAGATAGGATTACGGTTATGTATAATTTTGCCTACACAAACAACTGGGGATGGCAGACTAAGGCGGAACAGACACAGAATAAGTACCTTAATAATATTCCTATACCCAAAGAGCCTACAGGGTGGGCTATTGGACTTAACTTACTTTATAAGATATGTGACTTCTTAGATGATTTAACAAATAAATTAATAGGGGCTAATGTATCAGATGTTAACCCCTTAACAGAACTAAAAAATGCACTTGTACAGAACCCTAAGAAGCTGTCTAATGAATCTATGCATAAAAGAAATGATACTATTCTAGGATTAAATATTGGCATTGTAAGCCATTCTGATAATAAGACCAGAGCAAACCAAAATGCTATTATGACTTGCCAAAGTTTTAGGTCACTAGATGGGGATAATAAGCTTGAATATTATAAGTGCCAGCCTAATAAGTATGCAGCTAATAAGATAGGAGTGGAAGAAAGTAGCTGTTTGCTACAGTTACCCGGGCGTGACCTATTGCAACAGCATAAGATAAACCATGTGAATGTTCTTGAGAGCAAAGTATATGATGAATTACTTGAAGGTATTATAAAGGCGGGTAAAAGTACTTATAAAGGTAATACTGTGCAAACTTACTTTAGTCAAGATAAAGAAATCTCTAATTTGCCATTTATACTATTAGGACCTATGGGAGCAGGTAAGACATTCCAAAATACGGAGTATGCTAAAGATGTTATAGAAGCTAAACAAGGGCTTATAGTGATAGACTATATTAAAAAGTGTGAGTTAGCAGATAGTATAAAGGCTATTACACCAAAGGATAGGTTGTTAGAAATAGATTTAAGCAAAGAAAGTAGTTTACAAGCGTTTGCATATAATGAGTATCACATTACAGGGAACACGGTTTTTGAACGTGTAGAAAGTGCTAATTTACATCAACAACAAGTAACTGCTCTTATAGATGCAGTATACACCGGCGATCCATTGTCGGGGCAAATGAGAAAGTTTTTTACAAGTGCTGCTGATGTAGTACTTATAAATGATAACATGAGCCTAAGAGATGTTATTAGATGTCTAGAAAACTATGACGCTAGACATGAATTTATCTCCAAAGTACCACCAGAATATATGGTGTACCTTGAAGAACAAATTGTAATGTTAAAACAGTTAGATGATGGAAAAATTATTAAGACGAAAGAGAGTGGTGAAGACGGAAAAGAAGTGATTGTAGAAATTTTTCAAGGTGATACTCGCTATAGCAAGATCGAACATATCATGGATCGTGTAAATAGTTTGCGAGAAGATATTAGAATGAGAATGATGTTTAATAAACCATCTTGTGATAACATAGACTTTTCAAAAGCAATGGACCAAGGTAAGATTATCATAATAAAGATGCCTGCTGATAAGTTTAGAAGCCAACACGTTAGAAATGTGCTAGTTACTTTCTTCATATCTAAAATATGGTTAGCGTGCAATATAAGAGGGGCACAACAAGATAGCTTATTGCCTTATCATGTATTACTAGATGAGATATTCCAGGCTCCTACAGCTTATAATCCACTTAGTAACATCTTAAGAGAGTGCCGTAAGTTTAAATTAAGACTAGGATTCACGGCTCATCAATTAGCTGACTTAGGAGAACTACAGAGTGGCCTTAAGAGTGCTGGTGCAAGCTATATACTTTTACAGGGAACTGATAAAGCAAACTTTGCATACCTAGAGCAAGAGTTTAAACAGTTTGGATTTACTGTAGATGATCTTCTAAATCTAAAGCGCTATCATTCACTAAACTTAATTAAGTGCAGTAAAGGTTATTCTGCTTATGAATCTGACTTATATGTAAAATAGTTACCCAAATTGCTATGGGTAAAGTTTTGGGTAAAAGTTACTCATAAAACAGCCTATTTAAACTTAAATATAAAATCTAAACCGTATAGTTTGCAACGTATATACATGCTATTGTAGACATAGCAAACATACACACCACGTAGAGACTATTGCTTATTTAGTTAAGTAATTCAACGGTTGTAAGGTTTTTAAAAGTATTAATGGGTAAAAAATGGATAGATTTAAATAATAAAAAGGGTAGAATCAATCTACCCTTTTTATTATTTAAATGATGGATAAAGACTTATAGATAAGCAAGTATTTGATTTAATAAGGAGTTGGCTTGAAGGATATCTTTTAAAAGTGAAAATTGAGTCAAGGAGTCTTCAGCAATTAAAAATTCATTAATTTGATCTTTAATAAATTTTAAATAACCACTTGCAACAACTAAGGTTTGAAGTTTGGAATTTTGTTCTTTTTCGGAGGAACTATTAATGGTTTCATGAACAAGTTTATTAGAGAAGTTATCAACATTACCTGAGTAAATAGAGAGTTGGCCAATAAGCTTATCATTGCTTTTTTGAGTCGTATTATTGGAGTAGCCTTTTTCTAAAATACTGAGGAGCTGTTTTTGATTCTCTCTAACAGTTTTGTAATACGTATCAATGGTTGTATCGAGCGAATTATTTTGTGTAGCAAAAGTCACAGAAGAAAGGCTCAAACAACATATAAAAATACCTATAAGGATGAAAAAATAATGCTTGTTTTTAAACATAATGGTACCTCAATTTTAATTGATTTTTAAATATATTATGAACCATCAAGACATTACATATGTAGATAAAAATAGATTTTATTTAAAATAGAAGTTATTGACAAAATATGAGAAGACTGATATGATCACATTAATTGAATAGAACATCTTCAGGGCAGGGTGCAATTCCCTACCGGTGGTATAGCCCACGAGCCGTAAGGCATGATTCGGTGTAATTCCGAAGCCGACAGTAAAGTCTGGATGAAAGAAGATAGATTATAAATGCTTTTTTTGCATTTTCTTTTAGTATAGTATGCTCTGGAATGATTTTTCATTTCAGAGTTTTTTGTATTTAATACAAATGTGGATTATTACTAAACGCTTAAAAGCTATTTATAGAATTGTTGAAATGCCTTGAACCTGTTTTGTTCAAGGCATTTTTATTTTGGAGGAAAAGTGTATGACTGACCAAGAGTATATGACACGTGCTTTAGAACTGGCTCGAAAAGGTTGTGGTTTTGTAAGTCCGAATCCTATGGTTGGAGCTGTGATCGTTAAAAATAATAAGGTCATTGGGCAAGGCTGGCATGAAAAATATGGACAGCTTCATGCAGAAAGAAATGCACTGGTAGGTTGTAAAGAATCCCCTCATGGTGCAACACTCTATGTCACTCTAGAACCCTGTTGTCATTATGGAAAAACACCACCTTGTACAGATGCTATTTTAGAGAGTGGTATCACAAGAGTTGTAATCGGAGCACTTGACCCTAATCCACTTGTATCTGGAAAAGGTGTTTCAATCTTACAAGCTAAGGGAATTGAAGTGGTGAGCGGTGTATTAGAAAAAGAATGTCTAGAACTTAATCAGGTATTTTTTCATTATATCAAAACGAAGACGCCTTATGTGGTCATGAAGTATGCCATGACTATGGATGGAAAAATTGCAACTTCTACAGGTAAATCAAAATGGATTACAGGAGATCAAGCAAGAATACATGTACATAAAGAACGCCATCGCTATACGGGCATCATGGTAGGCGTTGGGACAGTAATTGCAGATAATCCTATGCTTACGTGCAGGTTAGAAAATGGATGTAATCCGATTCGTATTATCTGCGACACCCATTTAAGGACACCTTTAAACGCTCAAGTGGTAGCAACAGCTTCTAGTGTAAGGACCATTATTGCAACGTGTTGTGCGGAAAAGGACAGATACATGCCCTATGAAATAGCTGGATGTGAGATTTTACTTATTCCTAAAAAAGATAATCATATTGATTTACAAATATTGATGCAGCAACTAGGCATATTAAAAATCGATAGCCTTATTTTAGAAGGTGGCGGGACACTCAATGCTTCCGCTATGCAAAGCGGTATTGTCAACAAGGTACAGGCTTATATTGCACCAAAGTTATTTGGTGGTGATGAAGCAAGGACACCTATTGGGGGTAGCGGTATTGATGAACCAACTTATTGCTTTAAAATGAAAAATCAAAAACTCACATGGTTTGGAGAAGATTTGTTATTAGAAAGTGAGGTGGAATATCTGTGTTTACAGGAATAGTCGAAGAGATTGGTAAAGTACAAGGCATACAGAAGGGAATGAAATCCTCTATCCTTATGATTACCGGGAATAAAATCTTTGAAGACTTGAAGATTGGTGATAGTGTATCTACGAATGGCGTATGCCTTACAGTGTCAAAGTTAGGGAATTGTACTTTTTATGCAGATGTGATGAATGAGACACTTTCTCGTTCTGCATTAGGAAACCTTACCATTGGAAGTTGTGTGAATTTAGAACGTGCCATGGCGAGTAATGGACGATTTGGAGGACATATTGTTTCAGGGCATATTGATGGTACAGGAAAAATTGTATCTATTCATAAAGATGATAATGCTATTTGGTATACCGTACAAACGGATTCTAAGATTATGAGATATATCATTGAAAAAGGTTCTATAGCCATTGATGGCATCAGCCTTACAGTAGCAAAAGTAGAAAAGGATCATTTTAGTGTTTCAATCATTCCCCATACAGCAAAAGAAACCATACTATCTCTAAAAAGGGTAGGGGAACTTGTGAATCTTGAAAATGACATCATTGGTAAATATATTGAAAAGTTTGTTACTCCCCAGAGTAACATTACAGAAGCATTCTTATTAAAACATGGATTTTAGGAGGGTAATATGTTTGAGTATCATACAATACCAGAGGCTTTAGAGGCATTAAGAAAAGGTGAGATCATTCTTGTAACAGATGATGAAGATCGTGAAAATGAAGGTGACTTTATTTGTGCCACTGAATTTGCAACAACACAAAATATTAATTTTATGGCTACCTATGGCAAGGGGCTCATTTGTATGCCAATGGATGAAGCACTTTGTGAAAAGTTAGGACTTCATCAAATGGTAACCAACAATACAGATAATCATACAACAGCTTTTACAGTGTCTATTGATCATGTGGATACAACAACGGGTATCTCAGCAGCTGAAAGAAGTATAACAGCATTAAAAGCCATAGATGAAGAGGCATGCCCAGAAGATTTTCGTAGACCAGGACACATGTTCCCACTTTTAGCTAAGAAAAATGGGGTGCTTGAACGTAATGGTCATACAGAAGCGACAGTTGATCTCATGAAGTTAGCAGGATTAAAGCCATGTGGGCTTTGCTGTGAAATCATGAGAGAAGATGGACATATGATGCGTACACCGGAACTCATTGAATTTGCAAAAGATTGGAATATGAAGTTTATAACCATCAAAGCACTGCAAGAGTATCGTAAAAGATTTGATCACCTTGTAGAGTGTATGGCAACACCTATGCTTCCAACATCTTATGGTAATTTTAGAGCCTATGGCTATGTGAATAAACTTAATGGAGAACATCATGTAGCACTTGTTAAAGGTGACATTGGTGATGGAGAAGATATACTTTGTCGTGTTCATTCAGAATGTTTAACAGGAGATGTATTTGGTTCTTCACGTTGTGATTGTGGTGATCAATTAGCTACTGCAATGAAACAAATTGAAAAGGAAGGTCGTGGCATTCTTCTTTATATGCGTCAAGAAGGCCGTGGCATTGGATTAATAAATAAGTTAAAAGCTTATGAACTTCAACAAGCAGGAATGGATACAGCCGAAGCCAATGTTGCTCTTGGTTTTGAAGAAGATTTGAGAGAGTATTATATTGGCGCACAAATTCTTAAAGACTTAGGCGTCAAAACCATGAGACTATTAACTAATAACCCAGATAAAGTTTATCAACTTTCCGATTTTGGAATCAAGATTGTAGAGCGTGTATCTATTGAAATAGAGGCGAACGAACATGATGCTTTCTATCTTAAAACAAAACAATGCAAAATGGGTCATTATTTAAACATACATTAATAAAAAATTAAGGAGATTAAAAACATGAAAATCTATGAAGGAAAATTGGTATCAACAGACATTAAAATTGGAATTGTAGTCGCAAGGTTTAATGAATTTATTACAAGCAAATTATTAGGTGGTGCAGTAGATGCCCTTACACGCCATGAAGTCAGAGAAGAAAATATTGAAGTGGCATGGGTTCCAGGGGCTTTTGAGATTCCACTTATTGCATCTAAAATGGCAAAAAGCAATAAATATGATGCAGTCATCTGCCTTGGAGCAGTGATTCGTGGTAGTACAACACACTATGACTATGTATGTAGTGAAGTTTCAAAAGGCATTGCTAGTGTTTCTTTGAGTAGTGATATTCCGGTTATGTTTGGCGTAGTCACCACAGAAAATATTGAGCAAGCTATTGAGCGTGCAGGTACAAAAGCAGGAAATAAAGGTTTTGATTGTGCAATGGGTGCCATTGAGATGGTGAACTTAATAAGAGAAATAGAACAATAAGCATGCTGAACTTAGTATTTGACTATGATGGCACACTTCATAATAGTATTGAAATCTATGCACCAGCATTTAGACTGGCCTATAAGGAATTAGTTGAAAAAGGATTTGCAGAGCCAAGAGACTATTCAGATAAAGAAATAAGCTATTGGTTAGGGTTTTCAGCAGCTGAAATGTGGCATACGTTTATGCCCACATTAGAAGCATCTCAAAAACAACATGCTAGTATGAGAATTGGCAAAGAAATGATTGGGCTTATCAAAGAAGGTAAGGCTAAGCTCTATCCACACGCATTAGAAATTTTAGAACAACTTAAAATAAAGGGTTATAACCTTATATTCTTAAGCAATTGTAAGCGTGCATATATGGAAGCACATATTGAGGCCTTTCAATTAGAACAATACTTTACTGAATTTTATTGCTCAGAAGATTATGGCTTTATACCAAAATACGAAATCTTTAATGTGATCAAGACACGTTATACAGGTGACTTTATGATTATTGGTGATCGATTTCAAGATATGGAGATCGCTCAAAAATATCAACTTGAATCAATAGGTTGTTTATATGGTTTTGGTGATGAAAATGAATTAGAAATGGCAACTTATAAGATACATACTCTAGATGAAATAGAGCAGACGATTTGTCTATTAGAGTATCCCATTAAAGATCATACAAGCGTTTTTATAAAGGAGTAGCGAAGGCTACTCTTTTTTGATGTTAATTTATTTTTGTCTATACGACACTATACTACACAAAATGCTCTATAAATTTGTTACAATACTACTATATTTTCAGATAATGGTTCAACTTATTTATAAGGACAAGAAGGAACTGGGGGATAGCCAATGTTAAAAGTATTTTTAGTCGAAGATGAATTTGCTGTACGCGAACGTATGAAAAAGAACATGGATTGGGAGGTACATGGGTTCTGCTTAGTGGGAGAAGCAGGAGATGGGGAATTAGCTTATCCTATGATTCAGGAATTACAACCAGATATTTTGATTACAGATATTCGCATGCCTTTTATGGATGGACTACAACTTATAGAACTCATAAAGCCAAGTATGCCTAAGATGAAAATTCTTATTTTAAGTGGCTATGATGAATTTGACTATGCAAAGGAAGCCATTCGTCTAGGTGTAACGGATTATTTACTTAAGCCCATTACATCTAAAAAGCTTCTAGAATCGCTAAGTGAAGTGGCCAATCTTATTAATAAGGAAAAACAACAAGAAGCGCACTATGAGCAGTGGCAGTTTGAAAACCAAGAAAAGTTTCAACTTGCTAAAAAGAAGTTTTTTTATGATTTAGTAACGGGTAGGCAAGGTATTCAGGCATTGATTGAAAAAGCTAAGGAATTGGAGCTAGATTTAACAGCCACAGCTTATAATATTATGCTTTTTAAAGTCTCATTTATAGACAAGTTATCCCTAACAGATGAAGAAGCTTTAAGACAAACCTTAAAAAACTATTTAAGCTTACAAAAACAGCTATTAGTATGTGAACGAGATGGGGAGGGCTATGCCATTTTATTAAAGGGCTCAGATGGAAATCTATCAAGTTTAGAACAAAATCTCATTACCCAAATTTCTGAACTTTTAAAAGCCTATCCTATTATGCATTATACATTAGCACTAGGAGAAAAAGTCAGTAGAATGAGTGAAATCCCTCATGCCTATGATACAGCAAGCCAAGCTTTAGCTTATCGTTATCTTCTGAATGACACACAAGTCTTACGCTATGATGCACTCAAAGATTATAATACCTTTGTTTCCAATCATTCTTTGGATTTACAGGAAGTTATCATTCCCAAAATAGATAAGAGGAAGTTAGAAAACTTTTTACATGACGGAAGAATTGAAGAGGTTCCTACTTTTATAAGTACCTATTTTAATCATCTGGATGAAAGTTTAGAGTCTTATTTGTTCCGTCAGTATCTGGTGATGGATATTTATTTTAGTATGACTACTTTTTGTGAACAACTTGAAATACCACCAGAAAAAATTGAACAACTTTATGGCAATTTACAAAATGTAAATTGCTTTATGCAAGATAAAGCAATTTTTAAGCAAACCATTGAAAACTGGTTACTTCAGAGTATCAAACTTCGTGAGTCTATAAGTAGTAAGCGCTATAATGCATTAATCAATCAAGTTAAACGTTACTTACAAGATAACTATAATAAAGAAACCTTATCCCTCAATCAAGTCGCCGAGTATGTGGGGATTAGTCCTAGCCATCTGAGTACACTTTTTAGTCAAGAAACAGGCCAAACCTTCGTCTCTTATTTAACGGAAATACGTATGGAAAAGGCAAAAGAACTTCTCCGTTGCACCAATATGAAGACGTTAGAGATCGGCTATGAAGTCGGCTATAAAGATCCACATTACTTTAGCTACCTTTTTAAGAAAACACAAAGTTGTACACCTAAAGAATATAGGAGAGCTTAGCATGAACTGGACCAATATGTCACTTAAAACCAAGCTTAAGCTTTTCATGTTTAGTGTACTGATACCTTTGGTGTGCTTAGTTCTTTATATGATTGTACGCTTTAGTACTTATACCGATCGCTATGTACCGATTATTAATGATATCAATATTGCCAATGCATTTGATATGCACTTTAAACAAGATGTAGACTACGCTATGTATCGTATTGCCATAGGATCTGAAAAATTCGAAAATACACAGATTGAACAGATTCTAAAAAGGAGTAAGGTTTATTTTAAACAACTTGAAGATGGAACAAATTTAGAAAAAAGTCGCAAACAAGTACGTATGGCTCAAAGAAATCTTGAACTTTTAGAGAAAAAAATCTATCAAATCAAAGCCAATTGCGAAGAGAGCGGGCACTATGATGAGAATATGTTTATCTTAGAAAATGATATTTACGTTTTTACCGAACTGATTACAGATGAAATCGAAGAATATGTTTATTATGAAGCCCTAGAACTTGAAAAAGTAAAACATGCTATTGAGAATGATATTAATCATATGCTCCAGATTATTTTACTTATTTTTGCATGTGTACTAGTGGTTACATGGCTGCTTATCATAGTCATCTCAGATAGTATTTCTAAACCACTTCAACACTTGTGTGAACTGACTAAGCAAGTAGGGGAAGGAGACTTTAGTATCAAACAACCTAAAAGTCGTGGGGATGAGGTCATGGCACTGGAGCAGAGCTTTCATACAATGGTTGGTAAAATAGAGAGCTTAGTGGAAAATGTAAAGCAAGAGCAAATTAACTTACGACAAATGGAACTTAAGCTACTACAAGTTCAAATTAATCCTCACTTTCTCTATAATACGTTAGATGCCATCAGCTGGATGGCCGAAGATGGACAAACGGATCAGGTCGTTGAAATGGTTTCAGCATTATCTGAGTTTTTTAGGACAGGACTGAGTAAAGGACGTGACTATATTACCCTCAAAGAAGAAGAAAGTCACATTAGGAGCTACTTACAAATTCAGAAGTTTAGATATGCAGATATATTGGAATATGAAATAGACATTCCTGAAGCTATTGGTGACTTTATGCTACTCAAATTAACGTTGCAACCTCTTATAGAAAACGCACTTTATCATGGCATCAAACAAAAAAGAGGTAAAGGGAAAATTACAGTAACGGCAGACTATGATGTTTATTCCATATTCTTAAAGGTGAAAGATAATGGGATTGGTATGAAAGAAGATGAGTTGCAAGCTTTAAGAGAGCGTGTAGAAAGAGGTAATTTAGCCACATCCGATAAAGGTTTTGGTCTTGCTAATGTACATGAACGTATTAGACTAAATTATGGTAATGATTATGGTTTAGTGATTGATAGTACCTATGGAGAAGGAACATGTGTAACCGTTTGTCTTCCGTCTCGTACAAGTCTCCCTAAAGAAAACTTACTTTTTCTATAAGAAAACACACCTTTTGTTCAAAAATTACTTGAGCTTTAAAAAATCAATAAAAAATTGAAATAAAATCAAAATATATTCTGTATTAAAAGATTTTATTTCTCTTTATAATAAGCTCATAGAAAGTGATCAAAGGTAGTCAAAAATTTGAGGGGGTATTTTAGGATGAAAAGAAAATTTGTAAGTATTTTGTTAGGTATGACAATGCTTATGGGTTCATTAGTAGGCTGTAGTAGTGCACCAGCTGGAACAAGTAGCAATACTAACGATACACAAACCGAACAATCAAGTAGTACTCAGACCGAAGACACTGCTCAAGAAGAAACACCTGCTCCAGCAACTGAAACAGAAGATGAACCCATTACAATTGGTTTTTCACAAGTAGGTGCTGAATCCGACTGGCGTGTTGCTAATACAGAATCTATGAAAGGTACACTTACACAAGAAAATGGCTTTAACTTAATTTTTGCAGATGCACAACAAAAACAAGAAAATCAAATTAAAGCTGTACGTGACTTTATCTCTCAAGAAGTAGATGTCATTGTTATTGCTCCAGTTACGGAAACAGGTTGGGAAACAGTACTTGGTGAAGCAAAAGATGCTGAGATTCCAGTTATTATTGTAGATAGGATGATAGATGTATCCGATGATTCTCTTTATACTTGTTGGGTAGGATCAGACTTCTATCAAGAAGGCCTTGATGCTGTAACATGGCTTACAGGCTATATGGATTCTCTTGGTAAAGGTAGTGATGCGTTAAATGTAGCTGTTCTTCAAGGAACCATTGGTTCATCAGCTGAAATTGGTCGTACAAAAGGTGTACGTGATGGTTTAGCTAAACATAGTAATTATCAAATTGTTCTTGAACAAACAGGTGAGTTTACCCAAGCAAAAGGCCAAGAGGTTATGGAATCATTCCTTAAATCAGGTGAACGTATTGATATCCTCATTGCTCAAAATGACAATATGGCTTTTGGTGCCATTGATGCCCTTAAAGCTGTTGGTAAAAAACCAGCTGAAGATGTAGTTATCGTATCCTTCGATGCAGTAAAAGCAGCATTTGAATCGATGATTGCTGGTGAAATGAATGTTTCAGTTGAATGTAACCCACTTCATGGACCACGTGTAGCAGAACTTGCTAAAGCTATCATGAAAGGTGAAACAGTAGAAAAAATTCAATATGTAGATGAAGGTGTATACCCAGCAGATACAGCTGCTCAAATCCTTCCTGAACGTGCTTATTAAAACTGAATCTTAGTAAAAGTGTGAACCATGAACCATGAGAAGGTTCTCGTTCACACTTTTTTTATCCAATTTTAGAAAGGGTGAATAATGTGTCAGAGCAAATGAATGTTTTAACCATGACCAATATCAGCAAAAGCTTCCCTGGGGTTCTTGCACTTTCTCATGTTGATTTTTCTCTAAAACAAGGTGAAATCCATGCCCTAATGGGTGAAAATGGTGCCGGGAAATCTACACTTATAAAAGTACTTACAGGTGTGGAGGAGTTTGAAACAGGAGAAATTCATATTGAAGGAATAAAAGGTGCCATTATTAATAGGTCACCACAAGAAGCTGGACTAAATGGAATTAGTACTGTTTATCAGGAAGTCAACCTTTGTCCTAATCTATCTGTATCTGAAAATATCTTTATTGGAAGAGCGCCAAAGAAGTTTGGGCGTATTGATTGGAAGACAATGCATCAAAAAGCACGTGACATTCTTAAAAACTTGAATATTGAAATTGACGTTACCAAAAGTCTTGAAAACTACTCTGTAGCCATTCAACAAATGGTTGCTATAGCAAGAGCTATAGATGTATCTTGTAAAGTACTCATTTTAGATGAACCAACAGCAAGTTTAGATGATCAAGAAGTAAAAAAGCTCTTTCATGTCATGAGAAAACTTAAAAGCCAAGGTGTAGGTATTATTTTTGTTACCCACTTCTTAGAGCAAGTTTACGAAGTCTGTGATCGTATTACCGTACTACGTAATGGGATGTTAGTTGGTGCTTATGAAACAAAAGAGCTTCCTCGTGTACAGTTGGTTGCTAAAATGATGGGGAAAGATTTTGATGACCTTGCAAGTATAAAAAAAGAGCATATCTTATTCAGTGGTGATGCTCAAAAAGATGTTGTCATAGAAGCGAAAGGGTTAGGATGTACGAGTAAAATTCGTCCATTTGACCTAACCATTCATAAGGGAGAAGTGATTGGATTATCTGGTCTTTTAGGTTCAGGTAGATCAGAACTTGCAAGAACTTTATATGGTGCTGATCGAGCAGATGAAGGCAATCTGAAGGTCCATAATACGCCTGTTCATGCACATACGCCTCTTCGAGCCATGAAAGCAGGTATGGCATTTTGCCCTGAAAATAGAAAAGATGAAGGGATTATTGCAGACTTGTCTGTGCGTGAAAACATTATTATTGCCTTACAAGCCAAAAGAGGTGTTTTTAAACTCTTAAGTCGCAAAGAACAAGAAGCCTTTACAGATGAATACATTGAACTTTTACAAATTAAGACAGCAGATCGTGAAACACCGATTAAGCAACTGAGTGGTGGCAATCAACAAAAGGTAATCTTAGGACGTTGGCTTTTAACCCACCCCGACTTTCTCATTTTAGATGAACCCACTAGAGGGATTGATATTGGAACAAAAACCGAGATTCAAAAACTTGTGGTCAAACTGGCAAGTGAAGGGATGAGTGTCATGTTTATCTCTTCTGAAATAGAAGAAATGCTTCGTACGTGTAACCGTATGGTAATTTTAAGAGATGGTCATAAAGTGGGAGAGTTGGAAGAAGATGAGCTCTCAGAAGAAAATGTAATGAAAGCGATTGCAGGAGGTGACAAAGATGAGTAGGATTCAAGAAAGTATCAAAAAGGCAACAAAATATCATTTGTTTTGGCCGCTCATGTGTTTAGCTATTGTATTACTTTTTAATCTGATTAAAACACCCACTTTCTTTAACATCAGTTTGCAAAATGGTGTACTTTATGGTTATTTGATCGATGTTTTAAATCGTTCTAGTGAGTTGATTATTCTTGCTGTGGGAATGACACTGGTTGTTGCTGCATCAGGAGGGACAGATATTTCTGTAGGTGCAGTAAGTGCTTTTTCTGGCGCTGTTTGTATCTTTGCTCTAGGAACAGGTAACACCTATCAAGTGCCATACATTGTGGGCATCCTTCTTGCCATGTTAACTGGCGCACTTTGTGGCGCATGGAATGGTTTCTTAGTTGCTAAGATGAAAATTCAGCCAATGGTAGCGACACTCATCCTATTTACTGCGGGTCGTGGTATTGCCCAACTCATTACAGGTGGCAATATCCTTTATGTAAAAGTAGATTCTTTCAAAAGACTTGGTGCTTTTTTACCAAATGTTCCGATTCCAACGCCTATTTTTGTAGCCATCCTTGTTGTTCTTGTTACTAGTTTTATCTTAAAGAAAACAGCACTTGGTCTTTATATTCAATCTGTAGGGATTAATGCTAAATCAGCCAAACTTGTAGGACTTAACGCAACAGTGATTCAATTTATGTCTTATGTATTTTGCGGACTTTGTGCAGGGATTGCAGGACTTATTATTACTTCACGTATTTATTCCATAGATGCCAATAATGCTGGACTAAACATTGAACTGGATGCAATCTTAGCTGTTGCATTAGGTGGTAATAGCTTAGGGGGAGGTAAGTTCTCTATCGCAGGAAGTGTCATTGGTGCCATTACCATTCAAGCGCTTACAACCTCTTTATATGCCATGAAAGTGACTGCTGATCAACTCCCTGTTTATAAAGCGATTGTTGTTATTATTATCGTTACACTACAGTCACAAGAATTTAAGAAATTGATGAAACGTCTTCGTAATAAATGGAGTGTAAAAGGTGTTGAAGGGCAGGTGGAACAATGATTAAGAAAATACGTGAACGTTTAGATGGCAATAGCTTTTTATTACTTATTACTATTGTACTTTTTATTGCACTCTATATTGCTGGAATGATTCTCTTTAATAACAAAAACTTTGGAAAGCCTCAAGTATTCTTTAACTTATTTATTAATAATGCCAGTCTCATTGTAGCTGCTGTTGGCATGACTATGGTTCTTATTACTGGTGGTATTGATATTTCTATAGGTTCGGTTATAGGAATGACTTGTATGATGCTTGCTTGGATGATGGAAAAGCAAAGTATATCACCTTTATTAAGTATTGGGATTGTTTTAGTGGCTGGTGCATGTTTTGGCCTTGTGCAAGGATTTTTTGTAGCATATCTCAAAATACAACCTTTCATTGTTACCTTAGCGGGGATGTTCTTTGCAAGGGGGATGACTGCTGTCATTAGTTCGGATATGATTAGTATTACCAATGAAACTTTCCTTAAAATGGCCAATTCCAAGATCTATTTACCTTTCTTAGCAACTGTTAATAAAAAGGGAAACTTAGTTTATCCTTATATTTATCCCAGTGTGATTATTGCCATTGTTATTTTAATTATTGCGTTTATTGTGTTAAAGTTTACCCCATTTGGTAGGTCTATCTATGCTGTAGGTGGAAATGAACAATCTGCGCTTTTAATGGGGCTTAACGTACGGCTGACAAAACTTAAAGTCTATGTATTAAATGGTTTCTTAGCTGGACTTGCAGGCTTTGTCTTTTGTCTCAACTCCTGTGGTGGATTTGTTGAGCAAGCACGTGGCTTTGAAATGGAAGCTATTGCTTCATCTGTCATCGGTGGCACACTCTTAACAGGTGGTGTAGGCAGTGTGGTAGGAAGTTTGTTTGGTGTACTTATTAAGGGAACCATTGAATCCATTATTACTTTCCAAGGTACACTTTCTTCTTGGTGGACGAAGATTGTTATTGCTGCACTTTTATGTTTCTTCATTATTTTACAAAGTATTTTTGCTAAATTAAAACTGAAGAAAAAATAGTAGTTCATCCTCAAAGTAAGTTTTACTTTGAGGATAATTTTTTTTATTAAAATTATGAACTTGTATTTAAAATAAATAAGCTATATTATATAGTTATATATAAAAAAAACTAGAGTTTTGAAATTTCTTATAATATTTGCTTTAATTATGCTGAAAAGGGGCATTTGTAGTATGAAAAATTTCTTAAATGTACTGAGTGAAAGTATATGCCTAATAGATGAAGCTGGAAAAATTAGCTTTATAAATTCAGCCTTTTTCAATATATTAGGCTATCAACAAAATGAAGTTGATTTTTCCAGTGTTGTACAAAATATATTTATACAAGAGAACGAAGTCAATAATAGCATTATTGCTTACTCCAAATCGGGACAACGATTAAAAGGTTCTTGTCAGTTTGAAACCGTTCATTTAGAAGGTATTAACTATAAAGGTTGTATCATCAAATGGATTCAAGAAGATAAAGGTGAATTTTTAGAAGCTTTTTTAGATGCAATAGAAGAAAGTGTATCTATAAAAGATTTAGAGGGTTATTACGTTTTTGCTAATCAAAAATGTGCTAAAAATTATAAAACGACGAAAGAAGCAATCATTGGTCAAACATCAGAAGCCTTTTCCACAGTTAAAGAAAGTAAACGCATTAGTGAAAATGAAGCCTATATTATGCGTACAGGCGAAAAACTTACACTAGAACGACGAGAAGAAAAAGCTGGACTGGTTAACTATTTTGAAATTACAGGGATACCCTTATATGGTCCCAATGGAAATATGAAATATATAGGCATATTCAAAAAAAATATAACAGTTACCAAAAACCTTGAGCACTTTGTATCTGAAAGTGAACATCTCTTTAGTAAAGCAAAGGAAAGTTATTTATACGATCAAGAAATTGATGTGGGAAGTGATGAACCATTAAAAGAATTGGGCAATTTACTCAAATATTATTTTAAAACAGACTATTATGACATATGGTTATACAATAAAAAAGAACAAAATATATATGCTTATTTTAAAAATGGTATGTTAAAAGATTATAAACCGAATAACTTCACTTTTCCTATGACTGATGAAATGCTTAAGAAGTATTCAGAAGAAGAGGATGGGCTTATTAAAGAAACATTTGAAGTACATATTAGTGATAACGAATATATTTATAGAAAAGAACCTTACTATCTTATAGAATCTAAAATTGTTTATCGTGGTGAGCTTTTAGGTATACTTGTCCTAGTGTATGAAAAATATCCACAGCATTTTTATGCTAGGCGTTATTTAATGGGTAAAATTTGTAATCAACTTGCATTGATTATTAAGAATAGAAATCTAACAGAAGCACTTCATTGTGCAATGGTTACAGAAAAAACTTTACTTCAAGAAAGAGCTGAAGCTGAGAAAGCACTTCAACTTGAACGCATGAGAAGTGAGTTTTTTGCCAATCTATCTCATGAATTTAGAACACCTCTAAATATTATTTTATCAGCCTCTAAGCTTTTAGAATATACCCTTCAAGAATATCCTAAAGATCCAGAAATAGAGAAGTATTTAACCTATATCTGTAATATTAAGCAAAATGGCTATCGTCTTTTGAAATTGGTCAATAATCTTATTGATATAACACAAATTGACTCTGGTTACTATAAAATGTATTTTTCCAATTATAATATTATTTATATTGTAGAAGAGATTGTAGATTCAGTAGTCAATTATGCTGAGAGCAATAATATAAGTATAATATTTGATACAGAGGTAGAAGAAGAAGTCATTGCTTGTGATCCAGAGAAAATTGAACGAATTATGCTCAATCTTCTTTCCAATGCCATTAAATATGCCAAATTACCCGGACATATTAATGTTCTCATTTCATTAGAACAGGAGTATATAGTTATTGCAGTTCAAGATAATGGTGTGGGGATTCCACCAGATAAGATTGAAACGATCTTTGAGCGTTTTATTCAAGTCAATGACCTACTCACTAGACCTAAAGAAGGAAGCGGAATTGGGTTATCTTTAACAAAAGCACTTGTAGAAATGCACGGTGGTAATATTAGTGTCTTAAGCACTTTAGGTGAAGGGTCAACCTTTGAAGTCCGTTTACCTAGAATTCAAGTGAAAGAAGAAAAACGATATACTGAATCTGAAAGATTTGGATTTGAATCAAATCTGGAAAGATGTCATGTGGAATTTTCTGATATCTATACCTTTTAAAAAAGTCGCTACACGCCATGTGTAGCGACTTTTTTGTTTATATTTCATTCTATTTGTTATTGATTAGAGTATGAAATACTTCCAATTAGAAAATACTATAGGGATATAAAATTAACGGAGTGATTAGATGAAACGTCAATCGATAGTAGGCTATACCACCTTGGTCATTATTATAGTGAGCTTTGTTTTTCTCTACTGGATGCGCACTAGGCCACCAGAAGTTAATGCCATACTAGAAAGTAAGTGTATTCCAGTAACGACCTATACCGTCACTGAAAGAGAAATTGCAACCTATCAAAACTATTCTGGTAAGCTACAAAGTGGTGAAGAAGCAAAAATTATCCCACAGGTTCTATCTAAAGTTGTTGCTATCCATGTAAAAGAAGGCGATCTTGTAAACGTTGGAGATGCCCTTATGGATTTAGATACAACAACGCTTAATAACCAGATACAAAGTGCCTCTGAAGGTATTGAAAAACTAAAATCTTTTAATGAGACACTGGAATCTGGGGGTGAAAAACTAGCATCTATACTGCAAGACATTGATCATCAAATAGCTGACATTGAATCCCATTTAGATCGACTAGAAAAAGAACAATCCACTATGTATGCAGGTACAACCTATAAGAAAAATATGACAGCCTTAGAAAGTGAATTGGAATCACTAAAAATGCTTAAGCAAACCCTTACTGCGATTACACCTAATACAACAGATTCTATAGACCGTTTGGATGCTTTAGAAGACGGTTATCAAATGCTTATAGGGATGAAGTCTCAATATCATCTTACGTCTCCATTAAATGGACGTATCGTTGCAGTCAACGCTAAAACAGGTGAAGTGCCCAATTTTTTAGCCCCTTCTTTTATTATCACAGGAACAGAAAACTTAAAACTTAGCCTAGCAGTTCCGAAAGAACATTTGACTTATTTTCAAGATGTAAGTCCCTTAATAGTAGAGGTATTTACCTTAAAAGGGGAACCTTTAAATCTTGAAGGAAGGGTAGAAGAGGTCCATAATGAACCAGATGCAAAAACAGGGCTTTATGCAGTAAACATTGTCATGCCAAATCCAAACCTCCCTTTAGATACAACGAGTTTTGGGAAAGTGCATATTCCTTTACTTACTAAGTCAAACGCTTGTGTCATTCCAAAAGATGCTATCATACGTACACAAAATGAAAACTATATTTACATTTTAAGTTCAACCCTTCCCAATACCGTAGAAAAGCGTACAGTTAGAATTGGCATAGAAAATGATGATGAAATTGAAATCATTGAAGGGCTTATAAAGGGCGATATCATTATTTTAGATGGAAATGCCTATCTTCAAGATGGAGATACTGTAGAAGTTGTTTCACCTCTAGAAACCCATTCCTCTACAACATGGTAAATTTAGAAAGGAAAATACTATGAAGCTAACAGATTTAAGTATTAAAAGGCCTGTGACAACCTTTATGGTTCTATGTATTATTTTACTTTTTGGTTTTATTGCCTTTTTTAAACTTAATATTGATTTACTCCCTTCTTTTGATCTTCCTATGTTGATGGTCATGACCCATTATACAGGTGCTAGCCCCAGTGAAGTTGAAGACCTGATTACAGAACCCTTAGAAGGTGTACTTGCGACGACAAATCAAGTGAGTAGCATAGATTCTATCTCATCAGAAGGTACTTCCATGATGATGCTTTCTTTTGCAGAGGGAACAGATATGGATTTTGCCGCTCTTGATGTCAGAGAAAAGGTTGACCTAATCAAGCCCTTATTGCCAAATGGTGTGGTATCCCCTATTATTATGAAACTCAATCCCAATATGATGCCTATTGGTCATTATAGTATTACTCTTAATGCACGTAGTCTGAGTGAAACGACGGACTTTGTAACATCTACACTTGTTCCCACTCTGAAACGTATACCAGGTGTTGCCAACATTCAAGTAACCGGTGGCGTCAATAGAGCACTTCGATTAGTTGCAGATATAGATAGACTCAGTACGTATGGACTCAGTTTAAATCAGCTCAACCAACTGATTAGAAGTGAATATCGTACTTTACCAGGCGGGGTGATTGAAGAGAGCAACTCTAAACTGAATATTCATGTTCAATCGAGTGCACTTACCAAAGAAGATCTGAAGCATTTAGTTGTCAGTAACCAAGACGGTAGACCTATTACATTAGATGAACTTGTAGAATTTGAAGAAGTTTATGCGGAAACTTCAAGTTATGCCAACGTAAATGGTGAGCCTAGTATTTTATTCTCTATACAGAAAGAGTCTACAGCAAACACTGTAACTGTTTCAGAAGAAGTTGAAAAAGTGTTAAAACAACTCCAAGTAGACAACCCTGGACTTTCCGTAGATGTCTTATTTAATCAAGGAGTGATCATTAATCAGTCCATTAAAGCCATTGGAAGCAATGCTTTAATAGGTGCTTTATTAGCAGTTGTTATTCTCTTTTGCTTTTTAAAAGATTTCCGTACGACTTTAATTATGGCCGTATCCATTCCTATATCTGTTATTACAACTTTTGTCTTTATTTATTTCTTTCATCTTACACTTAATATGATTTCATTAGGTGGTATCGCCCTTGGCGTTGGCATGCTTGTTGATAATGCCATTGTTGTGATTGAAAATATTCATCGTTTAAAGCAACAAGGACTTTCACCAGCTGAAGCTGCCTATAAAGGTACAACAGAAGTAGCACAAGCTGTTACAGTTTCTACATTGACAACCATTAGTGTCTTTCTACCTGTTGTGTTTGTTCAGGGGATTTCTGCCCAAATCTTTAAAGAACTTGCTTTTACTGTTACCTTTTCTCTTGTAGCTTCCCTTGGTGTTTCGTTTACAATTGTGCCACTTCTTGCAAGTCGCCTTTTAAGCGTTGAATCATTAGAGAAAAAGCACTTGATTTTAAATTCACTACGACATAAATATAAACAAGTCCTTATATGGGGATTACACACTAAGAAAAAGGTGACTGTTCTTGTACTCCTTGTACTCATAATGGGTGGTTTTGCACTTCAAGGCGTAGGTTTTACCTTTTTTCCATCGGCCGACCAAGGTATTGTTTATGTTACAGTCAATCTTCCTAAAGGAAAGACAGATACTGCCGTACGTCTCGTATGCGACGAAGTCTTGCAGCGTATCAAAGGGATTGAAGATATTGAAACGATTTCACTTACAATGGATAAGTCAAGTAGTCGTGCAGATATTATGCTTGTTCTTGACCCTTTACAAACGAGAAAGCTTACGGATAAGGATGTAACAAAGGCTATTATGGAGACAACTAAAAATATTCCAGGAGCCAAAATCTCAGCATCTACAGGTGGAAGCCTAATGAGTAGTGGGAATAACGGTATCACCATTAATATACTGGGAGAGGAGCTAGAGGAACTTGAAGTACTGGGGGATGCCATACAAGGTTTATCTAAATCTATAACGGGTGTTATGGAAGTTGCTTTTAAAGAAAGCCGAAGTGCCCCCTCTGTAGCCATACAAGTCAATCAAAGTGAGGCAAGCCAATATGGATTAAGTAGTGCCCAAGTTGCCAATGCCATTCAAAATGCCATGCGTCCTATTTCTGTTATGACATTAGAGGATGAAGAGGGACCTATAGAGGTTGAACTTTATAGTCAAACAGCTTTAGGAAGTGGATTGACTGAAATCCAAAACTTAACATTAAGTTCCCTTAAAGGAAGTCGTGTACCTTTAAGTGCTGTAGCGACTTACCAAAGAGAAGTGGGGTATCACCAAATTGAACGGTCCAATCAAACCCATTTACTTAGTCTCGATGTAATCATAGAAGGGCGAACGATAGGACAAGTTTCAAAGGATCTTGAAAATGTATTTGAACAGTTAAATATACCAGAAGGATATCATGTGGTACTGGGTGGGCGGGTGGCACAAATGAAAGACTCCTTTAGCATGCTGTTTATGGCATTAGGGATTGCAGTATTATTGGTCTATATGATTATGGCTGCTCAATTTGAATCGTTTATTCAACCTTTATTTATTATGATGATTGTACCTATTGCATTTGCGGGAGGCATTTTAGCTTTATTTATTGGCAATGTCCCTGTTTCTATGCCTGCTCTAATAGGATTTATCGTATTGTCGGGTATTGTTGTAAACAATGGGATTGTCCTTTTAGATTTTATAAATAAACTTAGAAAAGAAGGGAAAGGTGTAGAAGAGGCTATTATAGAAGCTGGAATGACAAGAGTCCAACCTATTTTGATGACCACTTTTACAACAGTCCTTGGACTTTTGCCTATGACCTTAGGAATTGGTCAGGGGGCAGAAATCCAGCTTCCATTAGCCTTAACGGTTACAGGTGGATTGCTACTTTCTACAGTTTTGACCCTTGTCGTTATTCCAGTCATTTATGATCAATTTGTACAATAACTTTAGAGATTATCTAGCTAGTCTATAAAATGGATAGTTTATAAAAAGAGTAGAAAAGGTGGTATATGGAAATGACTCTATGTCATTTCCATATACCACCTTTTAAGTTGATCGTTAATGTGTATGCATATATACATCTGGATTTTGTTTATCTTCAACCCAATAGAGTTTATCTGCGACAAGTACTTCTTCATTTAGTTTAACAGGTACAACGCCTCTTGATTGAGCAAGTTCGCTGGTTCCTAGTATAAAGTCTCTAAAGACATTATAAGAGCCATCATCAATTAAGTGACCAAAGTGTCTATAAATAGGTTGGCCATCTAGCATATAATCTTCAAATTTGAAGATATTACCGATGACTTCAAGAAGAGGTTCTTCTTTAATCCATTTAAACATGGTTTGGCCTGCACGAGGTGTTTGTTTGCCTGTACGACCACCAATTTTAACCCAATAGTATTTTTGAGGGTTACGGCTCCATGCTTGTGTTGGGCAAACTTTAACGCAAGCACCACAACCAATACATTTTCCCGGTTGTTTGATTGCTTTACCATTTTGTGCACCTAAGGCTGCTGTTACATGTTGCCCACACTCGCGGACACAAGCACCACAGCCAACACAACGATTATAGTCCCAATCAATTTTAGACATACCCATAATACCGAAATCAGCCATATTGGCTTTTGCACAGTCATTAGGACATCCTGCAATGACAACTTTTAAATGATAATGATTCGGATAAATAATTTTTTCTACTTTTTTTGCTAGTGCAACCGTATCGATATTGCCAAATGGACAGTGGATACTTCCTATACAGTTAATAATATTACGTGCACCAATACTTGCATAGCCTTCTTGGGTTGTATCCAGATCAATACCACATACATCAACTTCCATTGTTTTAATAATAGGCTCGAGAAGCTTATTGACTGCCTCAACATCTTTATAAGAGATGTTAGGAATAGACAGTTTTTGTCTTGTTTGCATATGGATTTGCCCAGAACCATATTTATCAGCTATTTCTTGTACAATAGGAAGTAAACTTGATGGAAATAAACTTCCAGGAATACGAATACTTACCATAAACTCACCACGAACTTTAGATTCACGGTATTCATTACTTCTAAGTTTTGCAATATCAAGATTTCCAATCATCATGTCACCTCCTAATCTATAAGCTTTTTAGCTTGATCATATCTAAAGATTGGTCCATCTAAACAGACATATGTTTCATTAATTTTACAATGGCCACATTTACCTACTGCACAGCTCATATTACGTTCAAAAGAAAGCCAAATATGATGATCATTAATACCATAGTTACTACAAGCAAGTGCGGTCATCTTCATCATAATTGGAGGCCCAACAATAACAATATGAAGGTCTTGATATTTATCTTTATCTTTTAATAGAGGAAGTTTATCTAAATGTTCGGTTACACGCCCACCTAAATAATGACCTACATTATCAGGTTCATCTAGTGTAATTTGAAGAGATAAACATTCTGACCAACGTTTGATATCCTCTTGAAAAAGGATTAAAGATTCATTTTTAAACCCAAATAATACGTTAATATCTTTAACCAGCTTCATATCATTAGCAATTGTATCCACCATAGAGCGTACAGGGGCTACACCAGAACCACCTCCAATAATAATGATTCTTTTGTCTTTATAAACTTCAAAAGGAAAACCGTGTCCATAAGGACCACGTAAATAGATATTATCACCAGGTTTAAGTTCAAAGAGGGCATCTGTTACTGTGCCTACACGTCGAATGAGAAGCTCAATGATACCTTCATTTTTATCAAAACGACTTATAGAGATAGGTGCTTCACCAACTTTTGGTAAGGAGACTTGAACAAATTGTCCATATTGAATTTCATCAATATGATCGAAAGTTACACGGAACAAATACTCTACAGGTGTTTGTGGAATAATTTCTACAAGTTTATAGGCTTTGGGTAAAAGATTATTTTTCATGGAGATTTTCCTCCTTTAATACTTTGGTTAAAGTATTAACCGCATCAATATAGGAGATATATTTAGGACAACTTTCTTCGCACCTTCCACAACCTACACACATATTCCCTTGATGGAAACGTTTTCTGAAGTCATAAACTTTGTGTAATACATGGAAACGGCCTCGTTCTCTTTGTGTATTACGGAAACTATGCCCACCAGCCATGTCAGTAAATTTTTTAAAGTGGCAAGATGACCATACACGTCTACGTTCACCAACTGTTTTATTTTCGTTATAGAAGAGGTCGGTTGTTGTAAAGCATGTACATGTTGGACAATTTAGGTTACAGCGCCCACAATCAATACAACGATCATAGGTTTCCCACATAGGATGTTCAAAGATTGCTCTTGGCATATCATCTACATCAGGTGGCGTAACGGTTACATCATTATGTTGTGGAAAAGTAAAGGTATAATCAACTTGTTCACTTTCAACACCTTCAAGATAGTTTGTAAAGGTATCGCCGTTTAGCTCAAGATAAATTTCTTGATCTTTAACAGTCATACCCATTACAAAATCGTCAGTTTGGTCACCCCCCATAGATTTACAGAAACAACTTCTAAAACTATGTGGACACTCTAAAATAATAAAGTGTACTTTTTCACGTAAGCGATTGTAGTAGAAGTCAGGGTCACCATTTTTTTGATAGAGTGTATCTAGTCGGTGAATACCTGTAATGTCACAAGCACGTGCAATAACTAACTTTTCTTTAGAAGGAAGTTGAGGTACACGATACCCTGTTTCATCGAAATAGAGAATGGTTTGGGTAATTGGGAAAACCACTTCTTTTGCAGAGCTGTGAGAGCGTTCAGTCAGTTCCATCGTGCTATAGTCATGTACTTGATCATAGCGAATATAATCTGTATCAGCAAAGCTACCTTTGCCAATAAAGCGTTTAGGTGCCCAGATTTCATATTCATTTTCTAGAGCTTGTAGGAGATCATTAAACGCTTTGATTTTGAGTTTATAGCCCATCTGTTATACTCCTTTTCCATAAAATTTACTTTAAAGGTAGTATGTCCCAAAATATCTTATTCATTTATTCTTTTTAAAAAAGTCCTACCTTTATGTCTTTACCAATTTGTGTTATACTACATCAATCAAAGGATTTATTGTAGTAAGGAGAAATAAAATGATCGTATTAGGTAAAGTACAAACACTCAAAGCTGTAAGAAGAACAGATTTTGGAGTTTATTTAAAAGAATTAGAAGGAACAAGTGAAGAAGAAGTATTTATTCCTCGTCAAGAAGTTGAACAAGATTTAGAAATGGGGGCAGAACTTTCTGTTTTTGTCTACCGTGACACAGAAGACCGCCTTATTGCTACTGTGCATATTCCAAAATTAACACTTGGTAATGTAGCTAAGCTCAAAGTAGTTGATGTCACTTCTATTGGAGCGTTCTTAGAATGGGGACTTCAAAAAGACCTCTTCTTACCATTCAAACAACAAGTGGGTAAACCACAAAAAGATCAAGAAGTACTCGTTGGTCTTTATATTGATAAAAGTGACCGTCTCTGTGCAACAATGAAAATTTATGACATGTTAAAATGTGATGCACCGTACAAGCAAAATCAAAGTGTTAGTGGGATTGTTTATAGCATTAAGCCAGAACTAGGGGCTTTAGTAGCTGTTGAAGATGGTTACCATGGTCTTATCCCTACTAATGAAATGATGAATTCAATCCGTGTAGGAGATCAACTTAACGTGCGTGTTAAGAACATTCGTCCAGATGGTAAACTGGTTTTAAGCTTGCGTAAACAAGCTTTCCAACAAATGGAGGATGATGCCACTAAAGTTATGAACCTACTTGAAGCTCAAGGTGGTACATTGGCTTTAGGAGATAAGAGCTCTCCACAAGAGATTAAAGCACAACTTGGCATCAGTAAAGCTTCTTTCAAACGTGCTATAGGACGCCTTTTAAAAGAAGGAGCCATTTCACTTACAGACACAGGTATCAAACGTAACTGGTAGTCCATTTAATCCCGTATTTGAGATAAGTCTTATAAAGACTTACTGAAATACGGGATTTTTCTATATAAGAAGATAGATAGATGCTATAATATTATATAATTGTATAAAATTTAAGTCGTTTGCTAAGAATAAACGGAGGTCGTTATGGAAGCAACAAAAAGTTTTTTATTACTTCAAAAGCTTTATGAAACTCATGATTTATCGAAGGAAGAATGGCTTTATCTACTTGAACATTATACGGATGCATTAGCATGTAGCGCACGTGAACTTGCATATCAAGTAAGCACACATTATTTTGGAAAACGGGTTTATTTAAGAGGGCTTATTGAGTTTACAAATATTTGCCATAGGCACTGCCTTTATTGTGGACTTAGAAGTGAAAATGAAAATGTCGTACGCTATCGCCTAGATCAAGAGACCATTCTTGCATGTTGTGAAGAGGGGTATAAGTTAGGTTATCGTACCTTTGTTCTTCAAGGAGGTGAAGATACTTATTTTACGGATGAGCGTATAGAAGCATTGGTAAAAAGTATTCATGAGAGATATCCTGATTGTGCAATTACCCTCTCAATAGGTGAACGTAGTTATGCGTCTTATTTACGATTCTACCAAGCGGGTGCAAGACGTTTCCTATTGCGCCATGAAACAGCTTCTAAACAGCTTTATGAATCCCTCCATCCTCATATGAGCTTTGAACACCGTATAAAATGCTTAAAAGATTTAAAAACTATAGGCTATCAAGTAGGAGCGGGATTTTTAGTAGGCGTACCAGGGCAAACTATGGAGGATTTAGTAGAGGATTTTTGTTTCCTAAAACAATTAGATCCCCATATGGTAGGTATTGGTCCTTTTATGCCACAAAAAGATACACCTCTTGGTAACTTTACGAGTGGAACAGCTGAGTTTACAACCTTCTTATTAAGTTTGATTCGTTTGATGCTTCCAGATGTATTATTGCCAGCGACAACAGCTCTTGCAACACTTGATCCTAAAGGTCGTGAAATGGGGCTTTTATCAGGCGCAAATGTTGTTATGCCAAACTTATCCCCTATAGAAGTAAGGGACCAGTATGCCCTTTATGATGGAAAAGTCTATGTGGGAACAGAGTCTGCACTTTGTCAGCAACAAATCTTAAATAATATAGAAAATGTAGGATTTATACCTGATTTTTCTATAGGTCATAGTCCACGTTGTTGCTAACTTATATTTGACATACTCATCAAATATGCTATAAAGGATAAGACGGAATAATTATACATAAACAGCATAAGGAGTAGACATTATGAAAAAAAATCAATCCATGCAAGAAATTATCATCTTAGGATTTGCCTTATTTGCCATGTTTTTTGGATCAGGTAACCTTATATTTCCACCTTTTCTAGGACGCTTAGTTGGTGAACAATACTTAGTTGCATGTATAGGCTTTATCGCTATGGGTGTCGGTTTGCCACTTTTAGGTGTTATGGCAACAGCTAAAGCTGATGGTCAGTTTCACCTTGTTGCCGAACGTGTTGGAAAGGTATTTTCTATTGTTTTAATGACAGCACTCATTTTAGCAATAGGACCATTTCTTGCAATCCCAAGAACAGCAGCAACAACTTTTGAAATGAGTATTAGACCTTTTTTACCCAACTTAAGTCCTGTTATTGTCATTGCACTTTACTTTTGTTTAACATTATTTTTTGTTTTTAAACCTGGAAAAGTGATTGATGTCATTGGGAAGTTTTTAACACCAGCTTTATTAGTTATCTTAGCTATTATCATTATTAAAGGTATTTTCATTCCAATTGGTCCTTTAACTGAAAATACAATAGAACATGTCTTTACAACTTCTCTTATTGAAGGATACCAAACCATGGATGCTCTTGCAGCGGTATGTTTTGGCGGGCTGATTGTTGCTAATCTTAAGCAAAAAGGTTATTCAGATACATCGAGTATTATTAAAGCAACACTAAAATCTTCTCTGATTGCTTTAGTAGGATTAGGACTTATTTATGGAGGATTAATCTTTGTTGGCGCCCATACTTCAACTCTTGTAGGTGAGTATGAAAAAACAGCACTTGTTATAGAAATTACACGTCAAATTCTTGGTGAGATGGGTGCAGTTTTCTTAGCTTTAGCAGTAGGACTTGCTTGTTTAACAACTTCTATTGGACTCACAACAACAGGTGCAAACTATTTTTCAAATCTCTCTAAGGGAAGACTCTCTTATAATCTTGTAGCAGTCTTAATCAGTTTATTAAGTTTTGCGATTGCCTTACTTGGAGTAGACAATATTGTTGGTTTAACCGTTCCAGTCCTTAAGATTCTTTATCCAATGATTATTGTATTAGTCATCTTTACATTAGCAGGAAAAGTAGTAGATGATGATAGAATTTATCGTATCACTACCTATGTAACACTTATTGTCTCTATACTTGATGTACTAGGACAAAGTTTTAAAATCGAATTCTTACAAAATATTATAAGCTATTTACCTTTTGCAGCCTATGATTTTAGCTGGCTTATACCAGCCGTAGTTGCTTTAATTCTTACCAAATTCTTTGTAATATTTAAAACAAAAAAAGCATAAAATTAAAAAGCAGTTTAAGCAGTTTAATAAACTTTGAAAGAGTTTTTAAACTGCTTTATTCTTGAAAGTTGAATAAACATTTTTCTTTTTTATCATACTAGTGGAGTAACCCTTTCCGTTAATTCGTGTGAAATAATTATTGACATCTCTTAAGTTGTGCATTAGTCTAATAAGGTTAAAACAAGAAAGTTAGAGGACGAAACATGAATCAACAAGACATTATACTTAAAAAAGCCTTTCATGAGGAAATGATCGCACTTTACAAACGTATTGTCAAAGAGCTTAAATATAAATCACCACGTTTGCTTGAAATGATTAATAAGTATGGTGGGTATGAAGCAGCTATTAAAATTCTCCCAACAGATGCCCATACATTTGATTTTACTTTACTCTGGGAGCAACAGCGCCTAGATCTATCTATTGAAGCCTTAGTGACTAAAGAAAAATACCAACCCCTTTTCCCAGATGATGTCGTAAAACTTTGTCAGCGTAGATTGGACGAATATAATTACGCACCTAATCATATTGAAGAAGAGGTAGAAGAAGAGATTACACCTTTTGTAGAAGACTTATCCCTTTTAAAAGAAGAGCTTCTTAACATGCCAAAAGAACAAGAGCCAGAGCCACTTATAAGTGAAGATTATATGGCAAAACCTATTTTAGCTGCTGATTGGGCAGACATTTTTATGAAAACAACGATTTTCACCAAAATGAATCAAGACCTTATTCTAAAAATGTATAGTTTAGGAAGTCTTAATATCACACCAGAATTATTAGCGGAATTAGAAGGGTACTCTTCTAAATACCCATTTTATGAAGTTATTCTCTCTCTTTGTAAACGTATCAAAGCTGCCCTTAAAATTGAAGTACCAAAAAATGATGATGGTAAACTTCTTTGGTGGCAGTTACTCTTTACAGGTTATTATGAAAACAATCAGAAATTCTGTTTTAACCTTCGTATTGAATTAGACCAGGCACTTACAATGCTCATGGAAGAAAAGATGATTACACAAGTAGAGCGTGAACAGGCTCCAAATTATGAAACTTTAGAAGTTGAAGCTATTTTCCCACCAACTCCAGTGGACCTAGAAAACGAAGAGGCTAAAGCATCTAAAAAGTCTATCTTTAGTGAAACAGGTCAATTACCTTCTTTAGATGACTTTATTGACTTTCTTATTGATGATACGCCAAAAGAGGTTAAACCTGCACCAACTCAAACACAAGAACAGCCACAAACACAAACACCTTCTAAGCCTCCAATGATGGCATATCACAGTGATACACACGAAAGTGAAGCTTTTGAAAGTGAAAAGCAAGATGAAATTGTAGCTGATGAAGTAGCGGTTGAAGTTGAAAGACAAGAAGAAATACCAGTCATACCAACAGCACCAGTTAAGGTTGAACCTATTACTGAAGTTCTACCAGAGTCCACAGCAGAAGAAGTCTCTATAGATGTAGTCCCTAAAGAAATAGTATCTGAAGTAGCCCCTGAAACGAATACTATATGGGAAGAAAAGAAAGCCGAATGTCTAAGCTACTATGGTGCAGTATGTGACCTTTGTGGTTTTGACTTTGGATATACTTATGGTCTAGAGTTTGAAGGACTGATTGAAGTGCATAACTTACAACCTGAAAAAAATCTAGAATCTATTGATCCTCATCAAGACTTAATCCCTATTTGTCGCAACTGTAAAACTGTACTTCATGCAAGAACACCACATTTTACAGTAGAAGAAGTGAAAACTTTTATTGCAAAAGCTCAAGACGCAGAATAATTCTGCGCCTTGTTTGTTTCTCGCTCTTCCTATGCTATACTTAATATTAGATTTTGACTATTATACATAAGTGAGTTTGAGTAGGGAGGGATTATTATGAGAACAGCACTTATTACAGGTGCAACTAGTGGAATAGGACTAGCTTATGCTCAAGCATTTGCCGAAAGAGGTTATCAACTTATTCTAACAGGACGTAGGCAAGAAAAGTTAGAAGAAATAGCACATACCTTAAGTCATACCTATCATATTCCAGTTACAATTTGTGTCGTAGACTTTAAAGATACAAAGGCATTTGAACGCTTTAGTGATTTTATTAAGGCTCAAAAAGATATTGAGATTCTTGTTAACAACGCTGGTTATGGATTAAAAAAATCTTTCATAGAAGATGAATTAGAGACTCAACTTGAAATGCTTCAAGTTCATATTACAGCAAGTGTAACCCTTGCACATCTTGTTGCAAATCAACTTAAAACAGCACATAAAAATGGGTGTATTATTAACGTTTGTTCCCTTGCTGCGTTTACACCATTACCTTCATCGGCTATGTATTGCAGTACCAAACAATTTCTTATTAAGTTCTCTGAATCCTTAGCAATGGAACTTAAGCCTTATAATATCCAAGTACAAGCACTTTGCCCAGGGTTTGTACATACAGATTTTCACAGTCGTTTAGATATCTCAGAAGAAGCATGTAAAAACTATGGTATTATTACTTGGGGAACACCAGAAGAAGTTGTTAAAGCTTCTTTACGTGGCCTTATTCATCATCAGGTGTTTGTCATTCCAGGCGGTTTCAACAAACTTTGTTACAATCTTCTAAAATGGATACCACGCCCTCTTTATTTAGAACTTGTTGGTCGTTATAGTGGTCAGTTCAGTTCAAAAAACAAAGAGTAGGCATAATAATCCTCCTTTTTACACATTTTAAAAGTGTTAGTGCGATAACATTATAAAATGTACAAAGGAGGATTTATTTTATGCACAAACTTATGCTTAAGCTTTTTATACCGATGATTCTTATTTTTAGTAGTCTTACTGTCTATGGTGCTGAGCCTACAAAACCCTTTATTGTATGTATTGATCCAGGGCACCAAGCTAAAGGGGATGGCAAAAGTGAACCTATAGCACCTGGAAGTGGCAACTGTAAAGCACGTGTTTCTTCAGGTACAGCTGGTGTAGGTACTAAGAAGGCTGAATATGTTGTCAACCTTGAAGCTTCAATGATTCTTAAACAATTGTTAGAAGAAAAAGGGTACACCGTATATGTGACACGTGAATCTCATGATGTGAACATAAGTAATGCGGAACGTGCAACTTTTGCCAATAATAAAGGGGCACAAATGACCATTCGTATTCACTGTGATAGTATAGGGAATGGTGGAAAAACAGGTGCAACACTTCTTGTACCTTCAAAAGAGAGCCGTTATACTTCAAATATCTATGAACCAAGTTTTAAATTTGCTTCAGTTTTAAAAGAAAAGTTGGGATCTAAAGGGGTTAAAGTGAATGGAATTTTTGAAAGGGCAGATATGACCGGTTTTAACTGGTCTAAGGTACCTGTTGTTATCTTTGAAATGGGCTTTATGAGCAATTACAACGAAGACCGTATGCTTAGTGACCCATCTTACCAAAAGAAATTAATGGAAGCTGTTGTTGAAGCTTTAGACACTTATAAAGAAGCTCTATAATTTTAAAGTTATATAAATTGATAAAAAGTAGCCTTATACTGATAGAGTACAAGGCTACTTTTTTTAGCAGTAAATTTTAATAGTGCACATCAATAAGATGGAAAGTAATTGATTTGTTACTCCAACCTAAATCATAAGGGACAAGAAGTCTATCTGTATTATGACAAGTAACAAGTGGATAACCTTTAGAATCTAGTCCTGTTACAGTAGAAACATGGGTAATACGTCCTTTCTTTTCATAAGCTACAATATCACCTGGTCTTAACTGATAAGCAGCTTTATAGACTTCTTTATAGCTACCTTTAGCAATGCAAGAACCACGACCACTATTCACAAGATAGTTTTTAAGAGCTTGAGCATTGACCCATGCTTTTGTACCATCATTAGTATAGTTCCAAGTATTATTTTTTTTGAACTTACCCCCCTCATGAAGTATCTGAGAGGCAAAATTTGCGCAGTCTCCTCCACGAGGATTACAATTTAAATAGTTTTTATTATATTTAAATAAATGTTCGCCATCTCCAATTCCACAATATTTATGGGCATAATCAATGGCATTTTGGGTACGTTCATCAGGTGTGTATTCAGGCGCTTTATGATCTGCAATATAACTTTTCATTTCTGCAGATTTTTCCTCTGTAATATCTAGTGAATCTGCAAAAGGATCTGTATACCATTCTTTCACAATAAGATAATTTTCACCATGTTCTTTGAGATGGATATAGTGTGATGTTCCAAGTCTAAAATGTGTAATATTATCAGGATCATCATTATAACTGTAACTAAATTCTGTACTTATATTACAAGTCATCCCATATAAGCCATCTCCACGATCACGTACTTTACGCATATGGAGTGTAGAGTGAATATCTTGGAAAGTAACGCCTTGCTTATCTGCCCATTTATGCAAATATTCGCTTTTAATCTCTTCATTTTCAAAAGCATAAAGCCCTGTTTTAATGCTTGTATTATAGAGACTTTTTAAACCTTCTACATTAGCATCTAACATATAAGCATTACGTTTTGTAATAATACCTTCTAAAAGATCTTTAAACTTAGCGGTAAGCTCCTCTTCGGAAAGAGTAGGAGGCGCTTGGGGAGTAGCTTCTTCCTCTTCGGGTGTTTCTTCTTTTAAAGATGGAAGTTCGATCTCAATAGGTAAATCTTCGGAGTAATTAATTGGCTCTGCATAAAGTTGTGAAACACTGCTTGCTCCTACCCACAACAATGTTAGTAATGCCCAAATTTTTGAATTCATAGAGAAAAATTTCATAGGCATACTCCTTTCTCAATCATAACTGCTTACTTTATAGGTTTTGTAGATTTAATTATTTTATAGATGGAAAATATGTGAAGTAACCTTTTTTATTAGGAGTAGAAAGGTTATACTAAATAGTGGTATAATAAACGTCGAATAACTAATGAAATTGGAGGTTAATCATGGGAAAAAGACAAGAAATAGAAATTTCAACGACTGAAGCTAAAAGACAAATGGATATTATTTCCCAATTATCACATCATATACGAGACAAAAATCTTAAATTCTGTATTACAACATTCGGTTGTCAGATGAACGCACACGATTCTGAAAAAATCCAGGGTATGCTTACCCAAATGGGCTACACTGAAACCGATAAAGAGGCAGAAGCGGACCTTATCCTTTATAATACATGCTGTGTAAGAGAAAATGCTGAAAACAAAATTTTTGGTAAGCTAGGTTATCTTAAAAAACTTAAGCGTTTAAAGCCAGATCTTATGATTGCTCTTTGTGGCTGTATGATGCAACAAGATATTATACTTGAAAACCTTAAGAAAAATTATCGTCATGTAGATATTATCTTCGGAACTTACAATATTTATAAGCTTCCTGAACTTTTACAAACACGTTTTGAAACAGGTAAAAAAGTTATTGATATTTGGGATTCTCATCAAGATATCGTTGAAGATTTACCAAGTGAGCGTAAATTCCTTTTCAAAGCTTGTGTTAACATTATGTATGGCTGTAATAACTTCTGTACATACTGTATCGTGCCTTATGTAAGAGGACGTGAAAGAAGTCGTGAGCCACAAGATATCTTGAAAGAAATACGTACACTTGTAGAAGATGGTGTAAAAGAAATTATGCTTCTTGGACAAAATGTTAACTCTTATGGCAAGACTCTAGATACACCAATGTCATTTGCAGACCTTATTCGTGAGGTAAATAAAATAGAAGGTCTTGAGCGTATCCGCTTTATGACTTCACATCCAAAAGATTTAAGTGATGATTTAATTGCTGCAATGGCTGAGTGTGATAAAGTATGTAACAGTTTACACCTTCCATTCCAAGCTGGTAGCACAAATGTTTTAACACGTATGAATCGTCGTTATACAAAGGAACAATATTTAGAACTTGTTAGAAAAGTTAAGGCGGCAATGCCAGACATTGCATTAACAACGGATATTATTGTAGCCTTCCCAGGTGAAACAGATGAAGATTTTGAAGAGACTATGGATGTTGTACGTCAAGTACGTTTTTCAGGGGCATTTACTTTCGTTTACTCAAAACGTACAGGTACACCAGCAGCAACTATGGAAGATCAAATTCCAGAAGAAGTATCAAAAGAGCGTTTTAATCGTCTTTTAGATCTTGTTAATAGTACACAAGCAGAACATATGCAATCCTTTATTGGTAAAGTGACAGATGTACTTTTAGAAGAAGTTAACAAACAGGATGCAACGCTTTTAAGTGGACGTACTTCAGAAGGTATACTTGTTCATGTTAAAGCGGACCAAAGCTTTATTGGTGAAATTGTTAATATTAAAATCATTAGTGCAAAAACACATTATTTAATGGGAGAACTTGTAAGTGATGAGTGTGAATAAATTAAATGTAACACCTATGATGAGACAGTACTTAGACATTAAAGATGAGAATCCTGATTGCGTAATCTTTTTCCGTATGGGTGACTTTTATGAGATGTTTTTTGAAGATGCAGTAACTGTTTCAAGAGAATTAGAAATCACTTTAACTGGTCGTGATTGTGGCTTGTCAGAACGTGCCCCTATGTGTGGGGTACCGTTCCACGCTGCAGATAACTACGTTGCACGTCTTGTAGAAAAAGGATTTAAAGTTGCAATCTGTGAACAATTAGAAGATCCTTCTACAACAAAAGGCCTTGTTAAACGTGGTGTTGTACGTATTGTTACACCAGGTACTATTTTAGAAGGTAGTACGATTCAAGAAGGTAAGAATAACTACATTACATCTCTTGTACGTACAGAAGATCACTATGGTCTAAGCCTCTGTGACGTTACAACAGGAGAATGGCTTGTAACAGAAGTAAGCATTGACCAAGGAGACCATAAACTTATGGATGAATTGGCAAAATTCGCACCTGTAGAGTGTCTTTTAGATCACCGTGTTTATACTGATACTAAATTACCAACACATTTAAAAGACCGTTTTAATGCATTAGTAGAAGAAATACCAGACCATGTTTTAGATTATGATTTATGTGAAAAGTTACTCCTTAATCATTTTCATATTTTAGGATTAGATGGTATTGGTCTGAGTAACCATCCAGCTTGTGTGCTTGCTTGTAGTAGCTTATTAAACTATTTAAAAGAAACACAAAAGAATGAGCTTTCTCATTTAGGTCAAATTACATTCTATAATGTAAATGAATTTATGCTTTTAGATAGCGCAACAAGACGTAACCTAGAACTTACAGAAACACTCCGTGAGAAAAAGCGTAAAGGTTCATTACTTCATGTCCTAGATCATACGCAAACAGCTATGGGAGCACGTTACCTCAGAAAGTGTGTAGAACAACCACTTATTCATCAAGAAGCCATTAATGCTAGACTCTCAGCAACTGAAGAACTTAAAGAAAGCTTATTTTTACGTGATGATATCAAAGCCTCATTAAGTGCTATTTATGATATGGAACGTCTTGTTGGACGTATTGCATATGGTACATGTAATGCAAAGGACCTTATTGCTCTAAAAGAGTCCTTACGTGTACTGCCAGAGCTTCACGGTCATTTAGAGACAACTACAAGTCATGCACTTCGTGCTATGTACAATAGTTTTGATGACTTAAGTGATTTATTTGAACGTATTGATGTCTCTATCATTGATGAACCACCTATTTCGTTACGTGAAGGTGGGCTAATTAAAGGTGGTTATAATCAAGAAATTGATGAATTACGTGATGTCAAAACTCATGGTACCAACTGGCTGCGTGATGTAGAAACTAAAGAAAAAGAACAAACAGGAATCAAAAACTTAAAAATTAAATATAACAAGGTATTTGGTTATTTCTTAGAGGTTACTCAGTCTTATAACCATTTAGTACCGGATTATTTTATTCGTAAGCAAACATTATCAAATTGTGAGCGTTACATTACAGAAGAACTTAAAACAATAGAAGAAAAAATCCTAGGGGCAGATGAGAAACTCCAAGCTTTAGAGTACAAGCTGTTTACAGAAATACGCGATTTTATAGCTGAACATATGGATCGTCTTTTACGTATGTCTCGTCTCGTTGCAGAACTAGATATGTTAACTTCTTTAGCGATTGCTGCGGAAGTGAATGGCTATGTCAAACCACTGATTGATGAATCAGATACTTTAAATATTGTGGGTGGACGCCATCCTGTAGTTGAAAAGATTATAGGACAGCATCAATTTATAGCAAATGATGTCTATCTCAATGAAACAGATCATCAAATTAATCTGATTACAGGACCGAACATGGCTGGTAAATCTACTTTTATGCGCCAAACAGCACTGATTGTTTTAATGGCACAAATGGGGTCCTTTGTTCCAGCAGAGTCTGCTCATATTGGTGTTGTAGATCGTATCTTTACACGTGTTGGAGCGTCAGACGATTTAGCCTCAGGTCAAAGTACATTTATGGTAGAAATGATGGAAGTATCTAATATCCTACATCATGCAACGAAGAAAAGCTTATTGATTTTAGATGAAATTGGTCGTGGAACAAGTACAATTGATGGTTTAAGTATTGCTTGGGCTATTATTGAACATATTGCAAACCATAATAAATTAGGCGCAAAAACACTTTTTGCCACTCATTATCATGAGCTTACTGAACTTGAAAAAACTATACCTTCTCTACGTAACTATTGTGTACAAGTTAAAGAAATGGGTGAAACCATTATCTTCTTACACAAAATCGTACCAGGTAGTGTCGATCATAGTTATGGTATTCAAGTAGCTCATCTTGCTGGACTACCAAAAGAAGTACTTGACCGTGCTCATGCCATTATGGCAGAAATAGAAGGTGAAAGTTCAAGAGATTTACGTGCTGTAGTTGAAACTTCTTCAAAAGCTGTGGAAGAACATAAATTACAAACGGAACAAAATACAGTACCAGCTTCTGCACACGTAGAAGCCTCACAAGCATCTCTAATAGCTGAACCTATTAGTCTAGCGCAAACTGTATCTCCCTCAGGACAAGTCTCCTTACTTGAGCCAGCACAAGCGACACCACCAGCTCAAATGAGCTTATTAGGAGGAAGTGACCTCCATGTGGAAATTATTGATGCATTAGAAGATGCAGATCTCATGAATATGACACCATTTGAGGCCATGCAACTATTATTTGAACTTAAAAATCAGCTAAATGGTAAAGGTTCTAAAAAGAAAAAATCTAGAAGGTAAGGAAGTGAGTAAATGACGCAAATTCAATTATTAGATACGCATACCATTAATAAGATTGCAGCTGGAGAAGTCGTTGAACGCCCTGCATCTGTTGTCAAAGAATTAGTTGAAAATAGTATTGATGCAAAAGCTTCTTCCATTACCATTGAAATTAAAAATGGTGGCGTTGACTTTATTCGTATTACGGATAATGGAAAAGGCATTCCAAAAGATGAAGTAGAAATTGCTTTTTTGCGTCATGCTACGAGTAAAATCACTTCAGCGGAAGACCTTGCCCATGTTTTATCTTTAGGTTTTCGTGGTGAAGCCCTGGCTAGTATTGCCTCTGTAGCCAAAGTAGAACTCCTTACAAAAACACCTAATGCTTTAACTGGCAAGAGAATAGAAGTAGAGGCAGGACAAATGCTTCATTCTGAAGAGATTGCCTGCCCTGTTGGTACAACCATTATTATGCGTCAGCTTTTTTACAATGTACCAGCACGTCGTGCTTTCTTAAAAGCAACGGCAACGGAGACAAGTAAAATTGCAGATGTTGTTTATAAATTAGCTTTAGCACACCCAGAGGTAGCCATTAAATATATTCAAAATAATAAACTTGTTTTCCAAACAGCAGGTAACTATGATTTAAAACGTTGTGTCTTTAGCCTCTATGGCAAAGATACAGCTAAAGATACACTAGAAATGCAATACGAAGAAGAAGGCATTCAAGTCTCAGGACTTATTGGGCTACCTACTTTGACACGTGCTAATAGACAATACGAACAGTTCTTTATTAATGGACGTACAGTGAAAAGTAATTTACTTCAAAAGGCTACAGAAGAGGCCTATAAAACACTTGTGACTATTGGCAAATTTCCTTTTGTTATTTTGCATCTTAACTTACCACCAGAAGAAGTTGATGTAAATGTTCATCCGACTAAATTAGAGGTACGCTTTAGTGAGAGTGAACGTGTTTATAATGCTGTATATAATGGTATTCGTAAACATTTACAAATAGAAAACCTAATCCCAGAGGTTAAAAGCCTTACTTCAACCCCCAATTATAAACCTGCGCCTATTCAGGCAACGGGTGATATTAAAGTTGAAAGTTTCTTTAATAAACCTCAGTTTAATAAGTCCTATGATCCAAGTAAGCTGGTTGAAGCACCCCTTAAACAAAAGGATGATTTTAATACAAGCCAATCAGTCTATCAACCACTCTTTGGGAAGAAGGTAGAAGAAGTACCTATAAGTCCATCATCATCTACTTATACCACAGAAGCGTTAGAACAAATGCCTATAAATAAAGAAGAAACCCTAGCTTTTACAGATAGTAATAGGGTAAGTGAAACACCATTTGTTCCAATGACAGGTGAACAGTCAGCTTTAACAACATCTAGAACCTTAGGCACAGCACAGGTAACCAATGAGTTGCCTTTAACAAGTGAAACAACATTAACGGATGAATCAAAAAAAATCACATCTGTTGTAGAAGTTATTGAAACGGAACCTTATAAACCTGTAGAAGGTGTGGATTATCAAATTATAGGTCAACTCTTTAATACGTATTGGATTTTAGAATATGGTAATGAAGTGTTACTCATGGACCAACATTCAGCCCATGAACGTGTCATGTATGACCAGTATATGAAAGACTTTACAACGAGCCATGTTTCGACACAGATTCTTCTAATGCCAGAGACACTTTATTTACCAAGTCAAGAACTTCTTTTTATTGAGACACATTTGGACCTTTTACAAAAACTTGGTTTTGGTATTGAGCTCTTTGGAGAATCTTCTATTATTATACGTGAAGTTCCTTATCTCTTTAATCAGCCTATGTCTTTAACAGCCTTTCGTGATATGCTAGATAGTATTGACGTAAAGAAAACCTCTAATCTCTATGAAATGAGAGAAGAACATATTATTCAGCTTTCATGTAAAAGTGCAATTAAAGCACATGATCAGCTTACTAGAGCGGAGTGTAAAGCACTCATTGAATCACTACTTACTTTAGAGAATCCTTATACTTGTCCACATGGTAGACCAACACTTGTTAAACTTAGTAAAACAGATATAGAAAAAATATTTAAACGAATTCAGTAGGTGACACTATGAAACAAAAACTTATACTCATTGCGGGGCCTACAGCTTCCGGAAAGACAAAATCAAGCGTACAGCTTGCAAAACGAATCAATGGCGAAATTATTTCTTGTGATTCTATGCAAATCTATAAAGGTATGGATATTGGAACAGCTAAAGTTACACAAGAGGAAACAGAAGGTATTCCACACTATATGATTGATTTGCTTGATCCAAGTGAAGGATGCAACATTGCGTGGTTTAAGGACGAAGTAGAAAAAGCTATCAAAACCATTGCTGCCAAAGGAAAGATACCGATATTAGTAGGTGGAACTGGTTTTTATCTCAATGCCATCTTATTTGATACACAGTTTGATGAAACAGAAGAAGACACAAGTTATAGAAAAGAATTAGAAGCGCTTGCAGATATCCACGGTGTAGAATATCTTCATAACAAGCTAAAAGAAGTAGATCCAACAAGTGCTAAAGCCATTCATGCCAATAATGTAAAGCGTGTGATACGTGCACTGGAGTATTATGCACAAACAGGTACACCTATTTCTTCTCATAATGCATCTGAAAAAGAAAAGCGTGCAGCACAAGTATCACCTTACAATTATCAATTCTTTGCACTTGATATGAATAGACAAACACTTTATAACCGTATTAATTTACGTATTGATCAAATGTTAGAAGAAGGGCTAGTAGAAGAAGTAAGGCATTTTTATGATGTTGGTTTACCGGAAGACTGTACAAGTATGAAGGCCATTGGCTATAAAGAATTTTTCCCTTATTTTAGAGGAGAAATGACATTAGATGCCTGTGTAGATAAACTTAAACAAAATACACGTCATTTTGCTAAGCGCCAATTAACTTGGTTCCGACATCAATCCAATCCTATATTTATTCAAGTAGATCAGTTAAGCTTTGATGCTGATGCTATAGTAAATGAAATGTCAAAATCTCTCCAAAATATTGTAGATTGACCCTATAATTAATTTGGAAATAGATGTATAATGTACTTAAATAAAGTGCATAATAGGAATAATGAATCTAGAAATTTTATGCAATATATAGACAAGTATAGTTTTATCCTATACAATGAACTTAATCAATTAAATCCTTAGGAGGGGTATGTTATTATGAGTAAAGCTATCAATCTTCAAGACTTACTTTTAAATCAATTAAGAAAAGATCGTATTGCAGTTACTGTATTCTTAACAAATGGTTTCCAAATTAAAGGAACAGTAAGAGGTTTCGACAATTTTGTTGTTTTACTTGATAGTGAAGGTAAACAACAAATGATCTACAAACATGCTATTTCTACAGTTTGTCCATCAAAAGTTGTTAATTTAAACATTTCAGCTCAATCTGAGTAAGCTATAATCGTATAAGTTATTTATAAGAGCATCTGGTATTGCATAATCAATACGGATGCTCTTATTTTATAAGTTTATTAACGGAATTATCAGATATACAATTATTCTGATAATTTAAATATCATAAAATATATATAAAAATAGACATAGGTTGAATCTAGATTTAAAATAGATGCTTATGAAGATCTTAATCATGCAATATTAGATATTAGGCACAGAAACCAATGTATTTATGATCCTGGAAATAGGATGGTAAAAATAGGTTTAAAATATAGAGTCTAAGATGCAGATTATTTATTAAAGTGATTAAAGATTTTAGATAGCATTTAAAAGATAAGCTATAAAATGTTAAAGGATCCAATAAAAATAAAGTAGTCATTTATTTTCTATAAGAAATCATATAATAAAAGGATATAAAATAAGAAGTATTATATAAGACAAAAATGGGTATAAAGAAGCACTTTCGTTTCCTTATATAAGCAAGTTTTCGTAAAACTTGTGTTTCGCGAATAGTTATTTATATAAGGAAAGCCCTCTTCTTATATAAATAACCCCACCTATAAGGCTCCTTGTTCTGCTATTGAACAGATTACTTTTATAGATGGGGTTTGTTTATGTACTTACATTCTAAACAAAGCCTTTGTAATTTCTAGATATGTTTCATCAGGTTCTAAAAATGTTGGTCTTGGTTTGCTCACAAACCCTATACGTTCGTAAAGACTCCAAGCCTTTTGATTAGCTGCTGTCGGCTCTACATAGCCTTTTGTGGCTAAGTTTAATTCAAACACTTGACCTATGGCATACTTTAATGCATAAGTTGCAATCTCTTTACCTTGTGCTTTAGGAATTAATTTGATATCAAATGATGCCAAATCATGTGCTTGGATGATGCTTCTTTAATTATTTTGCTCATATCTTTAGTAAATACCCTTGGTAGCTACCTGAGTACTTAAACCCTATTTTTTCAGCTTCTTCATATAAAATAGGATCTGTTTCATCTATAAAAAATACAATGCAGTTAATATGAGCTTCATGATCAAGGATATCAATAAAGGCAACATTAAGGAGTGCTTCATAAATTTTTTGAAGATTTGTTTGATCTTTTACAGATACACCAAATACTTCTGCCATATTATCTTTGCATAAACGTGTAAAGATACTTCCTAAAATCTGATCTTCATCCTTATAGATATGAATGTACCAATTATCAAAATCCTCACCTAGTCTCGTACTATTCCAATACATTCCCTGTGTGTATGTATCATGAAATGCAGCATATCTACTAAAATCTTCTTTTGATAAACGTGAAACATAAGAATGGTTCTTGGTACTTCTTTTAAAATGAGTCACATTCAATCGTAGATCATTACTTGCTTCAATACATGTATATCCATGAGCTTTTAACCACTGGATAGCCATTTTATTTTCTTTTGGATAACCCAATTGTACTTCAAACCCTTCATAATGTGTGTGTAAGTAGATAAGGAGTTCTTCCATTACTTTATCAAAGTGATTTAATACATATACTCTAGCCTGTATATACTTCTCAGGACGTTCCACATATAGATTTATAACACCTTTTAGAGTATTCTCTTCAAAATAGCCTAAGACTTCATCATCAACATAATTAAACCCATTTTTAAGACCAGCAGCTAAGTCTTCTTTTGTTTTTCTAAGAGGATAACACGTTGTATGTATTTCTTTGCAACATGCCCATGCAAAGTCTATTGTCTGATTAATTTCTTCCCATTCTATAGTTGTTAACATCTTCTACCCCCCTTTATATTTTATTGAATCTTATTTTGTAATAGCCATTCTATTGTATCAAGTAAGTGTTCAGCTATATAAATAGGTTTGACGTCCTTCTATTTATCTTTATATTTTCCTAACGCTTCTTCCCCAGCGCCAGTTATCACTAAAATAGCTTATGTAATTGTTGTTACCAATCGTTCCATCACGATCAATAAATAAAGCTTCTATTGTGTAAGGTATAAGTCCTCCTTATTTAACTTTATATAAAATTAAATGATTATATAATCTTTTAATTTCTAGTTTTACTATAACATTTATTATGAGACTAAAAAACATATTTTAATTAAAAATAATAAATTATTAAAACTTTAAAACAATATCTAGTAAATATTGTTTTATTTAGGATGACAACATATAATAGTTATATCCCCTATAGGGGGTTATAAAATATTCAGGAAGGATATGATATGATTCATACATTTCTATCACACTCAAAGGTTATTCTATTATTAGCATTTCCTGTAATTATCGAAAACATTTTACAAGTTTTATTAGGTACAACAGATACTTATTTTGCAGGCAAGCTTGCACCAGAGGCTATTGCAGCAATTGGCTCTGTAAATTTGGTTATGAATATTTTTATTGCTTTTATTACCACTATTAGTGTAGGGGCTAGTGCTATTATTGCACGTTACATAGGATTAAAAGAGCTAAAAAAAGCAAAGGTAAGTATGCAACAAGCAATAATCCTAGCATGTAGTATTGGGTTAGTGCTTGGCCTTCTAAGCTTTATTGTAGCTAAACCACTACTCTTACTTTTAGGTACAGAAACAAATGTTTTAAAATATGCCATTCCGTACTTTTATACAGTAGGTATTCCATGCGTCTTTTTAAGCTTAATGATGATTCTATCGAGTACACTTAGGAGTATGGGCGATACAAAAACACCGATGATTGCTGCAGTTGTTGCTAATCTACTTAATATGATTCTAAACTATGTTTTAATTTTTGGACTTTTTAATATACCTGGACTAGGGATAGTTGGTGCAGGGCTTGCTACTACTCTTTCTAGGATTGTAGCAGTCAGTATTTTAATCTTTAAACTTTATCATGGAAATAGAATAATTAAATTTCAGCTAAGAGATTGCTGGATATTAGATAAAAAGGTTTTTCTATCTATCTTAGGCATAGGTATGCCTGCAGGTATTGAGAAGTTAATTATGCGTGCAGGACAAATGGTCTATGGATCTGTCATTCTTTCATTAGGCACAAGTGCTTATGTGGCACACAATATTGCAGGGACTATCGAAAGCTACTCCTACTTACCAGCAATGGGATTTGGCATTGCTGCGGCTACTTTAGTGGGGCAAAGCTTAGGTGCTAAAAACGTCCAATTGGCCAAACAATATGGATTAGTGGCTAATATACTTTCTACAATTGTTATGATTCTAATAGGTCTCTTTTTCTTTACTACTGCTCCGATACTTGCAAGTCTATTTACTAATGATATGGAAATCCAAAGCCTTGTTGTAAATGTTTTAAGAATTATTGCTTTATTCCAACCGTTTCTATCCATTACAAATGTTATTGCTAGTGCACTTCAAGGCGCAGGAGATACCAAATTCCCAATGTATGCGACTCTTATAGGGGTATGGGGGATACGCGTAGTATTTGGTTATTTTTTTGCCGTTATCTTTAACTTAGGACTTGTTGGGATATGGCTTGCTTATTCTCTAGATATTTTACTTCGAGGACTTCTACTTATGTATCGCTTTTTAAGAGGAAAATGGTATACTACTATTGTGCTTGAATAGTGAAAGCGAAAAGGAGATGAATCAGTGAAAAAACATAGCCATCCCAATCAAAAACAAGTGATTAATCGTTTATCACGTATTATTGGACATACAGAAGCTATTAAGAGAATGTGTATTGAAGAAAAAGATTGTACTGAAGTTCTCATACAAATAGCTGCTGTCAAATCTGCCTTAAATAATCTAGGAAAACTTATTTTACAAGAACATATTGAACATTGTGTCGTACATGCTATTGAAGAAGGTAATACAGAAGCGCTTGATGACCTTTACGAAGCTTTAAATAAGTTTGTTAAATAATAAAACCACCTATTAAGTTTAGGCAACTTATAGGTGGTTTTAGTTTACAATTCTAAGATATAATGAGTAGTTGTTTCTTTTATCTGTTGAAAGCCTAATTTTTCATAAAGCTTCTTTGCCCTAACATTTTGCTTAAAGCATCCGATACCGACTCTCATGTTATTTTGGTTTGCTGTTTTTAAAATATCTTTTAAGATAGAGCTACCAATTTGTTTACCTTGATATTCTGGTAGGAGCTCTAACGCGATAACATCTATTTTATGATCGTTAATAAAGGTTTTTAATAGGCCAATAGCTATACCTTTATAGAAGATGACCTGATGAGTTTTAGTGTCAAAGGAATTTGCAAAGAAAGCTTGCTGATTCTATAGGATACCATTTATATTTTATATCTCTAAACTACCTTGTGTCGTATTGATTTATTAATAAGTCTTTTGCTAATAGATTTGCTCTTTTTAGATAATAATCAAAGTAATGATCTCTCTCTTTATCTGGATTTAGGAGTTCTTGTTCAATGAACTCAATACATTCATTTAAGCAAGCTAATTTAATATCCCATATAAACTGTTCATAGGACAAGTGGGTACGTACTAATTGCTTATAAACATTTTCAAGAAAAAGCATTCTTAGGTTATCTGTCATATAAAAAGGATCATCAACCTCTGCTCCGTGTGCAATAAGTCTTGCAACATCTAGTGCATAAGGCATAATCCCACCAAAAGCCCAATCGATAAAGGTTACATTATCTTCATTATATAAGGCATTACATTGAAGTAAGTCACCATTACAAAGTGTTCTTGGGCAAGTACGTTGCCTTGCCAAAAAAAGGTCATAGGCCTCTTTAAGTTGTGGAAGTTCTTTTAAACATTGTCTACGTCTATTAATACGCTCCCAATATTGCTCAAAACGATCATCTAGCTTAGTTACCTCAAAATTTTGTTCTTGCCAATAGGTATTAAATATTTTTGCAAGTTCTCTTGCACAAGCAAGGGCTATAGATTCATTGAATTGTTTAAGATCACGCCCTTGGATATGTTCGAGAAGAATCCAAGTTGTATCTTGTTCTTCTATATAACCTAATAGACGAGGTACAGCAAAATCACATGCACCTAAAAAATTCTCATAAATAGCTGCTTCCTTACGCTTGGTACGCTTTAGAACATATGTTCCCTCTTTGGTAATAAGTTGATAAACATCATATGTACGCCCTTCTGGTTCTGAATGATCGTAATAATATCCTATTTTTATAAGATGTAACTCAGGTTTAATCTTATGACACAACATTTCAAGTTCTTTATAATCAGATGGATCATCAATCCATATAGGTTGGCAAGTCATTTGTTCGTGTGATTTATTAAGCATAAAGTGATTCTCTCCTTTATTAGTGGGTTTATGCGATAAGGCTACTGACCACTTTGTCTATTATAGTTGCGAAAACACATCGCCTTACATTCAAACATCTTAAAGCGTTTATAAAAGGCTGTAACTTCTTCATCACAAAGTAAATCTATCATATAAAGATGTTGAAGGCTTTCAAGCATGTGTTTAACTAATTCGGTTCCAATTCCTTGCTTTTGATAACTTGGTAAAACCTCTAAAAAAGGAATATAAGCACTTAATACATCATCTGAAATGGCTGTTATAAACCCTATAACCTGTTCAGTATCTTGGTCTATAGCTAACCAGACATAACTACTTTTTTCTAGAAGCTCCTTATGTTTGGTAATAGAGGGGGGATTAGGCCATCCCACAAAAAATCCGTCTAATTGACTATCATCAATATGGTCTAGGCTTGTCGTATATCTAATCATTATGATTCTCCTTTAAATAGTTTATGTATTTGTACGTTAAATCTTATATTAATTAATCTGAATTTTTATATATTAATTATAGTATATTATAAAAATAAATCATAACGTAAAAATACACTATATTTCGTGTTGGAATCATAAAATCATCGTCAATTTTTAACCTATATAGGGCTTTTCCTTATGCTATAGATTGGAAAAGCCCTTTTCTTTATTTTTCTAGACGGGTAAATAGGAGTTTAAGCTCTGGTAATGTCGTTTCTTTTAAACTTATAGGTTGCCAAGTTACATCCTCTAAATCTAAGAAGTTTCTGACCTCTTGTGAGGAAAAAGGTAAGAAAGGGTTTAATAAGTTACTGATATTAGCTATACAGTAAGTACATTGATAAAGTGTATGGTAGCAGCGATCAGGCGCATCTTTAAAAGTTGACCAAGGTCTTTCTTCATCAAAGTACTTATTGGTTGCACGTATAAACTCAAAAATGTATTTGAGTGCAGCTTTGAATTCACCTTTTTCAATACATACACCAACTGCTTCATAAAGTGTATGAATCCTATCCATTAAATGTGACTCTACTTCACACGTTCTAATTTCACCCCTAAAGCTTTTCTTAATAAATGCTAATGTGCGATTGACTAAATTACCATAAGCGCCTACTAAGTCTGCATTGTTTAAATTGACAAGTTCTTTACAAGAAAAGTCTGCATCTCGCTTTTCAGGTCCATTGGCAAGTAAGATATAGCGAATACTGTCTGGATGATAAGTCTCTATAAGATCTTCTACCCAGATTGCCCAATTTTCACTGGTTGAAAGTTTACGGCCTTCTAGAGTAATATACTCACTAGAAATAATATGACTTGGCAAGCCATCTATACCTAAACCTATAAGTAGTGCTGGCAAAATCACATTATGAAATGGAATATTATCTTTGCCATGTACATAGTAAGAACGTGTCTCGGCATTCCAAAAGTCTTCAAAATCTTTTCCATGTGTGGATGCCCATTTTTTGCTTGCTGTAAAATAGCCTAATATGGCATCAATCCAAACGTAAATCTTTTTATCTTCGTAACCTGTAATAGGCACATCTATGCCCCATGGTAAGTCTCTCGTAATGGCTCGGTCTTGAAGACCTTCATTAATGTATCGTTCGGCTGTCTGTAGTGCATTGAATCGCCAATTTTCTTGGTTCTTTTTAACATAAGCTCTAAGCTCTTCTTCAAACTTAGAAAGTGCAAAATAAAGTTGTTTAGTCGGTTTCACAATAGGGGTATGACCACATGTTTTACATACTCTTTCACTTAAGTCGAGAGGATCAAGTAAACTTTGGCAATAATCACACTGGTCTCCTCTTGCAGTCTGCCCACATATTGGACATTTACCTTCTACATAGCGATCTGGAAGAAACTGCTTACATACTTCACAATAGACTTGATCGATAATCTTTTCATAAATATAACCTCTCTCATAAAGGGTTTTAATAATGTCTTTAACTTCCTCTTTGTGGTAAGAATGATCTGTACGTGTATACAGGTCATAAGAAAAACCTAATTTATCAAAGCAATGTACAAAAGACTGATGATACTTTGTAGCAATTGCTATGGGTTCTATGCCCTCTTTCTTTGCTCTTACCGATATAGGTGTTCCATGACAATCACTACCAGATACATAAAGTACTTGGTCTCCTTTTTGCCTATGGTATCTAGCGAGTACATCTCCTGGTACAAGTGCTGCGATTCTTCCTACGTGTAATGTGCCATTCGCATATGGCCATGCGCCTCCAATTAAAATATTCATCTGATACGCCTCCTTAAATTAATCTTTTTTGAACAATAAAAAAGACCTCGTTCTATAGCTATTTACTATAGAGACGAGGTCGTTATAGACTCGTGGTACCACTCTAATTCACTTATACTTCACAGTATAAGCCTCTTCAAGTACGGCATCTTTAAGATGATTATACTCTATCGCTATAACAGGCGAACCTGTTGCACTCTAAATTTAAGAAATGACTTAAACTGTCGAGGGCACTACTCCAAGGCCATTTTCGATCTAGTAGACTTTGCTTCTTTTCAGCTTCCGAAGCTCTCTGTAAAAGACATTCTAAATGTACTTTCCTTTTCAATGTATTTGAGTTAATTAAATTTTATTGAATATTAGCATAGATACAAATTGCTGTCAAGATGGTTCTATTTATAATATATATTTAAAAGTCTCTTAAAGTGCATACTTTAATTACTTGGAAGTCATATGGAGTCTAAAATAAAAATATCTACTAGGCTATTAGTTAGCAATAGTAGATATCACAAAATACATTAATAAATTAAGTAAACTGTTTTTTTTCATAATGCTTTTAAACCTCTTTTCTTTTTGAATCTTCTACCCTTTTTTCGGGTAGATTTATAATTATAGGCCTTAGAGGTTTAAAAGACAAGTGAGAAATACTGGCAATGCCTTAAAGCATACCCAATATAAACTGTTGTAGGACTAAGTAGGTTTTAATATCCAATTTCGAACCGCTTTCAAGGATCTTTTGAGCCTCTTCTTTAGATACAAGTATAGGTTCTATTGTTTCATCTGCTTCTAAATACTCTGTAGAAACGGCTCCTTTACAAGTACAATAAACAAGGGTTACAGACTCATCAGTCATACCTGCTGATAAATAGAGTTTATCTTGTAAGTGAGTAACTTCTATAAGCTCAAGTCCCGTTTCTTCTCTTAGTTCACGTCCTATTGTACTGTTTGCATCTTCACCTTCATCGATAAGACCTGCTGGAAGTTCATAGATAAAGTCATTGAGTGGCATACGGAATTGTCTAATGAGTACAAGCTGATGTGTCTCTTGGTGAATAGCTACAAGTACAACAGCATCTGTTTTTTCTTCTCCATGATTGAAGTAAAGGTTTTCGAGATCTTCATAGCTTTTGCGTGAAGCAATGATCCAGTGTTTAGGTTCACCTTTACGATTCTTATATTCAGCATCATAAAGACTTAAAAAACGTGTTTTTGCAAGGGCTGTGAGTCTTTCCATTTTTGGTGATTCCATTAAAGGTCATCCTTTCTATTCCTTTAAAGATTATTATTAAACTGATCCCATCATATCAAAATTTAGATTAAAATTCAAATTATTATCTTCAACTTCTTGAATAAATGACCATTTTTGAACTCAAGAACATATGTTCGAATATGTTTTAAAGGGCACTTTTTCACCTTTATAGAGGGTATTTTCAATAATAAAACAGGAGTAATTGCTTATTTTAGCATCTACTCCTGTTTACTTCTTACATAATAGAATTATAATCTTCAATAAAGCCTTGACCTAAAACTTCTCGTACATCTGCTATGGTTACAAAGGCTTTTGGATCAATTTCTTGAATGAGATTACGCAAATCAGAAATTTGCTTTTGAGAAACAACAACAAAAAGCATTTCTTTGGTATGCTTGGTATACATCCCTCTTGCACTTAAGCCTGTTACACCACGGACAATTTGTTCCATAATCCCTTTGGCGATGGCATCATTTTTTTCAGACATAATAAAGACGGCTTTGGCATAATGTAGACCTGCTAAAACGTTATTGACAATACGTGTACTTACAAAGACAGCAACGATGGCATACATAGCCTTATCTGCACCAAATACAAAAAGTCCTGTAAGGATAATTAGACCATCAATCCCAAGCATTAATTTGGCTATAGGAAATTTAGGATGGTTGAAACGAATAATAGATGCAAGCATATCTGTTCCACCTGTACTTGCCGAACTTCGAAGGACAAAGCCTATCCCTAACCCGGAAAGAGCACCACCAAACAAACAACATACTAAAAGATCATCTCCTACCCAAAATGGATTAGGAATATGTTCTACAATGGCTAAGGCTACAGATAAACTAAGTACAGCAACTGCTGATTTCTTAGCAAAGGCAAACCCACGTTGCTTAATGCTTATGAGAAAAAGAGGGATATTAAGGACAATGGTGGTCATCCATAGAGGAATAGAGAAACCTAAGAATGCACCGGATACATTTTGTAGAATAATCCCGATCCCAGAAATTCCTCCTGTTACAAGTCCATTAGGTGCTAAAAACCAGTTCACACCGAAAGCAACTAATAAGGTTCCAATAATAATAAAGGCATATTCTTTTACAAGTCTAGATTGTTTCATCATCTTCTCCTTGTCTTGGCACATTTTTTCAATCAAAAAAACACTTACCATTAGTGTAATGCGTAAGTGTTTTTTTATACGTTTTAAAGAAGAATCCCTTAATTTTTTGTAAAATGGATTTGTTTTGTATAGCCAACTAACTGATAGCCGATGGCTTCATACATTTTGTTGGAGATAGGATTATCTCTATCTGCAAAAAGCGCAACAAAGTCATGGCCTTCATCTAAAAGTCTTTGACTAATTGTGCCTACACAGGCTGTAGCATAATGTTGGTTTCTAAAGTAAGGTGGGGTATAAACATTTGAAATGACGATTCCATTTTTAAGTTGGCGCCCTTTGCCTACCATAGATACAGGGTGGTTATCTTTCCATATATAAAACCTTTCATTTTCAAGACTTGTTTCTATGCTCTTAACAATGGTATCAAAGGATGATGGAGGCAAATGACACTCTTTAATAAAGTGTTCTTGCCAATAAGGAAGATAAGAAAGCGCATCTAATGTTGCACATTCTAAAGAACCTTTAATAGCTTGATAAGCATTGACGGTAGTAAGTTTATAGGCATTAAGTCTCATTATTATTTTACTTAGTTGACGTGTATACGTACAATAAAATAAACTAAAGGTCTCTGCAGTCTCATCTTCACCGATAACACCTGGTATACTTATTTTTTTCTCATAAAGTGTTTTAGCTAAAAACTGTAATGCTTCTTGTGCTTTAGCCTTTGGAGGTGTGTAGAGGCAAAGATTAAAAGGTGGTGTATGAACAGCTATGACAAGGATGTTACCAGCTTCATCTTTGACTGTTGCCATAAAACTTCCTTCTATAGGACTTTTTTCTAATCTTAATATATTGCCAACAAGTAAGTTATTTGCTGCTTCATTTTTAAGTAACATAGGAAATGTTTCTTCTTTAAAATGTGTTGCATTCTCATAAATGGTATAATACATTCTTCTTGCCCCCTCACTTAACCTTTAAACTTACAAATTATAAATTCTAAAAATAATTATAAAAAAGTAAAATTATTCTGTAATTAGTATTTTTGATTATATAGTGCATTTAGTATTTTGTAAAGACTATATCTTTTACATGCCCGATAAGTTTATACCCCATTTTTTGATAGACCTTATTTGAGGAGATATTATTTCTATCTGCATACAGTACAGTAAAGGTATTTCCTTCAGCTAAAAGTTTCTCACTTAAAGCAGCAACACAACTAGATGCATATTGCTTTCCACGATAATAAGGTGGGGTATAAACTTAACATACTGCACATCCATTCATAAATTGTCTGCCTTTAGCTGCAATAGAAACGGGATGGTCATCTTCCCATATGTAGGCGAATTGATGTTTAATAATATGCTCGATAGCCCTAAAGTTCTGCATCAATGTTGATGTAGGGAAATGACAATCTTTCTGAAAGTCTCTTAACCAATAAGGTAAAAAGTATAAATCTTCATAAGTTATGGGTCTTAACCGTCCCTTAGCTTTTACTAGAGGTATAAGCTCTGTTAACTTATACACATTAAGATACATACGTACTCTTGGACGCACGTTTTGATAGATGCTATAAAATGTACTAAATACATCAATTAGATGCTCATTCCCTACAATCCCTTGGAAAGCAATTTGTCTTTCAACCATTATTTTAGCTAAAAAGCTTAATACCTCTTGACACTTGGTATCTTCCTTTGCATAAATACAAAGACTATATGGTGTAACTTTTCCGATAATAGCTTGTATTTCACCCTTCTCACTCTTCACGGTACCCATGACATGATCTTCTAGATGTGTGTATTCATATTTGAGTATACTTGCAATAAGTAAGTTGTTCTCTGCTTCATTTTCAAGTAGTACAGGCAAAGTTTCTTCTTTAAAAAGTAATGTATCATGATAGGAGGTATAGAAATACATGGAGCTACTCCTTTCTTTTTAATAAAAAACCGTAGTGCTATTCTAAAAAGAAATAGCTCTACGGTCAAAGTTTTATCAAGAATATATCTCTAACATATGATACTTATTTTAAATTTATACATTAAATTTACTATGATTTATTCTGGCTGAATAGGAATATGTTTAAAGGCACCTACATCAAAGAGCCCTCTATCTGTCAATTTAAGCTCTGGAATAACAGGGAGTGCCATAAAGGCTAAAGTTAAGAATGGATCAATCTTATCATTAATTCCCAAAGTTTTTGCAACCGCTAAAAGGGCTGCTAGTTTATCCGTTACTTGGCTCGCACTTAAGTGGCTCATAAGTCCTGCAATTGGAAGGTTGAGGTGATCGACGACTTTTCCTTCTGATACAATGACAATCCCCCCTTGTTTTTCAATGAGTGTATTCACTGCAAGCACCATATCTTGGTCATTATCCCCTACACATACAATGTTATGGGAGTCATGAGCAATGGTTTGAGCAATGGCACCTTTACGGATATTAAAGTTCTTGATAATGGCAAGACCTTTTTGGCCTGTGCGGTGGTGACGTTCAAATACAGCAAGCTTTGAATAGGTTTCATTTGCTTTAAAGTGACCCGCTTCGGTTGGTACTTCACAAACTAATTTACTTGTGAGAATTTGGAAGTCAATAAGTCCCATAACATAGGCTTGATTACCTACTAATGGAATCACTAAGTCTTCTTCTTTGATCGGGTCACAATTAACGGAATTGAAAATACCTGGTATTTCTTCATAACGTCTATCTACATTATTAAGTAGAGTTGAACCTACATTTTCGCCTGCTATATATTGCCAGTTTCCATTAGTCATAACATGAGTAGGGCTTATTGCTTGTAAATCATCAAAGATAACAAGATCTGCATCGTAACCTGGTGCAAGTGCCCCCTTCTTATTTAAGTGGTAAAGGCGTGCTGGATAGTAAGTTGCCATACAAATGGCTTCAATTGGATCAATACCAAGGGCAATGCTTTCACGAATATTACTATTGATATGACCATCTTTAAAGATATGTTCAATATGTTTGTCATCTGTACAAAATACACAGCGATCAAGTGGTAAGTTAGTCTTTACCAGCTCACTAACAATATCATAGAGATTATTCGCTGCAGAACCTTTACGAATTTGTACGGCCATTCCTAAACGCAAACGTTGTAATACCTCATCCATTTCACTACACTCATGATCTGTTTGAATGCCTGAAAAGGCATAAGCAACTAAGTCATCACCTTTTAATCCAGGTGCGTGACCATCTATCACTTTATCACCAGCCACTTTAAGTTTAGCATGAACATTAGGGTCTCCAAACAAAACACCAGGGAAGTTCATCATTTCGCCAAGACCTAAAATACGTGGGTGATCCATTAAAACTTGTAAATCCTCTGCTTCTAAAATAGCACCACTACTTTCCATTGGTGTTGCTGGTACACAAGATGGCATCATATAGTAAATAGAAACAGGTAAATTTTCGCTTTCTTTAAGCATATAACGAATACCATTTAAACCACTTACATTGGCAATCTCATGTGGATCTGCAATTAATGTAGTTGTTCCAAAAGGTAGTACTGTATGGCTGAAGGCATAAGGGGAGATCATACTGGACTCAATATGGATATGGCTATCGATAAAACCAGGTACAACGAAGCGCCCTGATAAGTCTTGCTCTTCGACTCCAACATAAGATCCAATCCCAATAATGCGTCCGTCACAGATAGCTAAGTCACCTTCTATCCATTCTTTTGTAAATACATTTAAGATTTTAGCATTTTTTAATACGAGATCAGCTTTTTGAAGCTTACGGCATACATCTAAATAGCGTTTCATAGTACGAGTCTCCTTTGCGCTAGGTTTTTATTTTTTAACGATTATATTAGCAGAAAAAACTCAACTTGTCATTAATTTTTTTCACGTCTACAAAAAGTTCCAAAAGTGTGTCTATTTAGGCAGCTTCATGCTAAGTCTAGCCAATCTAAAAACAAAAGGTTATAATAAAATTATACTAAAGGAGGACGCAAAATATGAAAATACAACATTTACTCAGCTACGTTCGCCGTGCTGTTCAAGATTATAATATGATTGAAGAAGGAGATCGTATTGCTATTGGGATCTCCGCTGGAAAAGATAGTTTAGCCCTTCTTGTTGCCCTTAGACATTTACAATACTTCTATCCTAAGAAGTTTGAGTTAGAAGCTATTACGATTTCACTAGGTTTTGATAACTTTGACCTTAGTGCTGTCAAGGCATTCTGTGAAAAATTAGGTGTACGCTATACAGTTTATGAGACACAAATTGCTCAAATTGTATTTGATGAACGTAAAGAATCTAATCCATGCTCCCTTTGCTCTAAAATGCGTAAAGGTGCTTTAAATGATATTGCTAAAGAGCTTGGTTGTAATAAAATTGCTTTAGGACATAATAAAGATGACATCAATGAAACATTACTTATGTCACTATTTTATGAAGGACGTATCCATACTATGAGTCCGGTGACCTATTTAGATCGTAGTGAAGTGACACTGATTCGCCCACTTGTTTATGTACCTGAAAGAGATATTAAGTACTTTGCAAAAAAAGAAGGCCTACCTGTTGTCAAAAGCCCATGTCCAGCAGATGGTGTCACACGTCGAGAGACAACTAAGCAACTTATTTATTCACTTGAAAAAGAAATCCCACAACTTTCAAATAGACTCTTTGGTGCAATTGAGCGTAGTGAAATAGACGGTTGGAAATCAAGGGAGTGAGAATATGTCAAGCTATACTGACCAAAGACAAAAACATATTACTAAAATGATGCGTGAAATCTTAAGTGAGCTTCCACCTTATCTTTTTGACTTTTTCCGTGGTATTGAGCATACAACCAGTATGAATACACGCCTTGCTTATGCCTATGACTTAAGACTTTTTTTCGAGTATCTTTATAAAGAATATCCACCTTGTAAAGCACTTAATAGTATACGAGAGATTCCACTAGAACTCATTGAAAAGGTTTCACCACGTGACCTAGAGATGTACTTAGAATACTTAACCTACTATGAAAAAGAAGAAGGTCATGAGGATATAGTGAGCCATCAAAATGGATTAAAAGGAAAGGCTAGAAAGCTTTCTTCTCTTAAAAGCTTTTATCAATACTTCTATAAACAACAACGTATCTTAACGAATCCAAGTGCGCTTGTAGATATGCCTAAAATTCATGAGAAGCCTATTGTCAAATTAGATGTGGATGAGGTGGCAAGACTCTTAGATACTGTTGAAGACGGTACAGATCTGACCGATCACCAAAAACGTTATCATGCTTATACAAAGAAGCGTGACCTAGCCATTATTTCCCTTCTACTAGGGACAGGTATTCGTGTTTCCGAATGTGTAGGGCTTAATATAGAGGATATCGACTTTAACTACAATGGTATCCGTATTACAAGAAAAGGTGGTAATGAAACCATTATTTACTTTGGAAATGAAGTTGAACGTGCCCTTCTAGACTATCTAGAAGAACGGGAAGAAAAGGTTTGTAAAGAGGATGATACCCCACTTTTCCTCTCGCTTCAAAATAAACGTATGAGTGTACGAAGTGTTCAAATCCTTGTCAAGAAATATAGTCAGCTTGTGACTCAGCTTAAGACCATTACCCCTCACAAGCTACGTTCTACATACGGTACTACACTCTATCAAGAAACAGGAGATATTTATCTCGTAGCAGATGTTCTTGGACATAAAGATGTGAATACCACTAAGAAACACTACGCTCAAATGGATGACGCAAGACGTCGTATGGCAGCTGGAATTGTTAAATTGAGAGATTAAATAGAAGATAAAAAAGTAGCAGTTTTCTCTACTCATAGAGAAAACTGCTACTTTTTATTCGAATACTTCAAAATGTACACGGGTTACTTCATATCTATTTTGAGGTTTAGGTTCGTTAGCTGGATAGCCAAAAGGAACAATCGCATAGGCTTGTAAATATTCCGGAAGGTTAAAAACTTCTGAAACATATTGCATACGCTCTTCAAGAGGTGCAATGCCTAACCATACGCCACCTAATTCTAAATGTACTGCTTCCAAAAGCATATTTTGCGTTGCAGCGCCTAAATCTTGTTGCCAATAGTCAAGATATTTTAGAGCTTTCTTATTAGCAAGTACAACAATGGCGAGTGGGGCTTCAGCTAGACTCCTTGCATAGGGGCTCACACCAGAGAGCTTGCATAAAGTTTCTTTTGCTTCTACAACAATAAATTCCCAAGGTTGCTGATTACCTGCAGATGGTGCTGCCATGGCTGCTTGAAGTAATTTTTCAATTTTTTCACGTTCTACTTTTCTTTCTTTAAACTTTCTAACACTTGCTCTAGAAAAGATTTCTTTCATCCTCTAACCCCTTGCTTATCTTAAATTAACGAATAAAGTTGGTAAACACTTTTGGCTCATATACTGGTGCACTTGTCTTTGCGTTCCCAAGTACTTTCATTAAATGGGCCATGTTCTTACCTAAAACACTCATAATTTGCATCCCTTCATCATCTTTATAAACTTCAGCGGGTGCACCACCATGAATGATGTTCCAGTAATTTGTTGTTGGCATATACATCTCTGCATAATTAAGATAATGATTTAAACCATCAAAAGTCACACTACCGCCACTTCTTCTTACACTTACCACTGCTGCCCCTACTTTATGACGGAATAGTCCCCCATTGGTTGAATGAACATAGAAGACACGATCTAAAAAGGATTTCATAGTTCCTGCAATCCCAGCAAAGTGTACAGGTGAGCCTAATAAAATACCATCGGCTTCTTTCATCACTTGAATCCATTCATTGACATCATCTGTTTTTAAAGCACATTGTTCATTTTTGTTTTTGGCACATTGACCACATGCAATACAACCACGAATCGCCTTGTTTCCTACATGGATAATTTCAAAATCAACACCGTTTTTTTCAAGTTCATCGCCTACCATTTTAAGTGCATGATACGTATTACCTTCTTTTTTTGGACTTCCATTAAATGCTACAACCTTCATTATTGTCTCCTTTTTAAACCATACGTTATTTTATGCTTAACTGATAGGGTTATAGTAAACGATATAGAACAATACCACAAGTACTTACATTTTTATCATATACTATCCTTTTTGACAGTATGATGTTATAGTTAATGGTACATAAATCACTGGAGGTACACATGGCAAGTTTACAAAAAAACTATCAATGCTCTTTTGAGCTTACAATGGATTTAATAGGTGGCAAGTGGAAACTGATTATTCTCTGGCATCTTCTAGATGGTGCTAAGCGCTTTAATGAACTGGATAAGCTTATGCCAGCTATTACACAAAAGATGCTCACAACACAATTAAGAGACCTAGAAGAAAAAGGATTAGTGCATCGAGAAGTTTATCCGGAGATTCCACCTAAAGTAGAATATTCTTTAACTGAGCGTGGACGTAGCCTAGATCCGATCTTACATGATATTTGTAAATGGTCTACAGATTATGCCAATGCGAATGATATTACTATTGGCTGTAACAAAGAACAGTAAAAAGCAGGAACAATCGTGGTTTACGATGGCTCCTGCTTTATTTATTTATCACCTAAAGAAGTATTACTTATTATGAAGGTTTACTTTGGCTTTGTTAAAAAGTAAAAGGGGAAGTTGACCACCACGATCAATAGGTACAACCCCTCTTGGAAATCGTCCTTGACCACAACTTACATAACAGTCGCCTTCAGGCTTCCTACTCATCTTGAACTGGATACGATTGCCTAGAAGTTGGTAACTTGCAAGTTCAATTTTACCTATAGAATCTTCTATTTGGAAAGCTAAGTCGCTTACAGCCACATCAAAACTTTCTAAACGTTCATAAACAGGTGCAAAGGTAAGTTCTATGCACCCTGTATCTAATAAAGAAGCAGATTGAAGATTGGGTGGGGTTCCTTCAATACCTTTGTCATAAAGTTGCTCTAGGGCAAGTCGTGCCATTCTTTCACCTAATACCATATTAGCTGGAGAAGCATTATGAATTGCATCTGATAAAGTAGAATCAATAGATGGGATTATATACACATTATCTATTATCATTGTTGCTTGACGTTGCGCTTCTCTTACCATAGACCACCCTTCATCGGAACGATTTTGTGCAGTTTCATTACCTAAGTTATTAACAACCCGGTTTAACTGAACCGTCAATATTGGAAGTTCGGGTTGATTTAAGTCTTTTCTTAATGCCTGTACCATTGTCTTAAAACGTTCTAAATAAGAATGAGCTAAATCTAAGGTATCTGTATCAGTACATCCTTGATACCATAATACACCTTTAATCTTATCTGTCGTTGATTGGATTACTTCTAACATATTGTGGTATAAATAGCCTTCTTCTTCAGGATTCCACGCACTAAGTGGTGAACCGCCTAAAGCCGTCTGAATCAATCCAATAGGATAGGCTAAGTCTCTTTTTAAGCGTTTGGCAAAACTTAAATAAGGTGAATGACCTGGATTAGCCCCTTCACGATTTATACTATGAAGCGTATGGGTAGATTCATTAAAAGGATGGCTCGCTAAGTCCCATTGTCCACTATTTCGGAGTAAGTGAATGCCTAATTCTGGTGGATCAAATACGGGTCCTTTGCCATATCCAGCAGAATTACTTTGCCCAGCTATAACAAAGAGATCACCGATCCCAACATGGTGAATCATATCCCCGCGAATCGCCCATTCTATAGGATTCCCTATATTTTCTTTTAAGCAAGTTTCAATACGATAGAGGCCACCTGCAGGTACCTCTTTTAAAATGATTTCCCATTCGCCATCTTGCATTTTAGTAGCTTCTTGCCATCTGATAACATTTTCAAAGGTATCTTCTAAGACAACTCTTGCCCAGACTCTAGCTTCTTCACAATGTGCATGAACATCATATGTACCTTTTAACGTAATATTTGCTTTTCCTTCAACTTGTTGGATGATTTGCCAAGGTTGTGGTCCTTGTGTAATAATGGCTCCAATATTCATGATGATGACTCCTTAGTTTGAAATTTGTTCTATGGATTGGATAAATGTAACAATTGGGCTTGGATCTTCTAAGCTGTGAGGATGATGCCCAATATGAGGTTTTACGATAACTGTAATGTCTCTTTCTTGGGCTTTGCATAAATGGACTAATTTCTCACCATTTTCTTCATAAGGCACCACTTCATCTGCATCTCCAGCCACTAAAATAATAGGAATCTGTGTGTTCACTAAGTCATTCATTGCTTCTAAAGCTTTTGATTTAAAATAAGTTTTTGCATCTTTTTCATCTAAAGCATACTGCCAGAGGGCTTGTTGCCAATCTAAAGATGAGCCAATCCCTTTTCCTAAACTACCTGGCCAACTACATAGGTCGAGTACAGGTGCATCAAGATAAATACTTCTTAATGCTTCAGGGTACTGGGTTGCATAATGCATCGTATAAAGGCCACCTCTACTAAATCCAAATAAATCTACTTGAGAATTCAAGTTAAAGTCTTTAACAACTTTTGTATAGAAGTCGTGCATCAGTTCAACAGATTGAGGATTGCCATACATATCACTTAGATTACAGTATGCAAGATGCCAACCAGCTTCAAGAAGTGCCATGTCTGCATAGCTAAAAGCATCGAAGAACTCTGCACGCCATACCCAGTGACGCATCTTGGTTGGTACTTTAGGTTCGATGAGGATACATTCTCTTCCTTGGCTATAAAATTGATAGCCTTTATACCCTTTAAAAGTGATCGTCTCAATGGCTTCACAAGGTTGTTCTTGTAAAAGGAGTTCATTAATTTGTATTTGCACAGCTTCAACTTTTGATTGTAAGTTTTCAATCCCAACAGATTGTAAAACTAATGCTTCATTCCCATGTCCAATATCCTCAAGTAATGTATCACTAATAAGGTGATTCTTGTACTCGATAAGTTTATAGAGTGCATTTTGTTCTGGATATTCTACATATTCAGGGACACGCTCAAGAGAAATATTAAAAAGTTGCTTTAATAGAGCTTTTGTAAATAAGAAATGTCCCATGCTACAAACATGGATGCCATCACCTGATACATAGTGAGGATCTTCTAAACGTTTTGCATCAATATAGGCTGCAACGTCACTATAAATATCAATAGTGCCTAGACCTAGCGGTTCTGACATAAGCCACTTACCATAGTCTTGTAAAACTTGATCATATCCTTCATAAGGTTTCATAAACCCATAGTCATCCCCATACGCGTCTTTGAGACAAGTTGGATCTATCATCTGTGCATCAAAGGGTGGTGGCGTTAGGCAAACCAAATCACAACCTTTTTGTTCCACTATTTTTGCCAGTTGTCTCATACCCTTTTGATATGCATCCAAGCGCTCGTCACTTGGTGGATGATAAATGCCATCATTCATCCCATAACATGCGATGACTAAATCAGGCTGAATCTTCTCTAGAGTAGGCTCAAGTCTTTGAAAGATGCAAGGTCTTAAGAAAGGATGATGAGCTTCTGAAAGACCTGAAGCCGTTTCACTACTCAATCCTAAATTGATAAGCATAGGTTTTGATTCATTAAAATGTGTTGTTAAATACGTATCCATATAGTTCACATAGTGTGCAAGATAAGTGATACTATCCCCTAGAAATAAAATCTTTTTGTAATGCTGTAGGTCTATAGGTTTCATTACGCTTCTCCTAGTTTTAATTATAAAATAATTATAGACTAGTTCATTTTATAACACTAAATAATGAAATTCTATAGTCATATTTATCGAATTCAAGTACTCATTTATGATACATTTTACATCTTGTCAGGGACTTCAATACCTAATAAATCTAAGCAAGTTGTAAGGATCGACTTAGTAAGGGTAATGACTTGAATCCATGAGTATTGTTTAACCTGATCTTGCTCTATAAGAATCTTATGTTCATGATAAAATCTATTAAATGTATTGGAAAGCTCATAGATATACTGACACATTTTGTGAGGGGCATATTCATTAAAGCTTGTTGTGAGCACCTCATTAAATTCAACGATTTTGAGCATAAGATTACGTTCGCTTTCCGTATAAGGCACTTGTAAATTGAATTTGTCGCGTTCTACTAATGTATGACTACTATAAAATTTAGATAAGATAGACTCAATACGTACTACAGTATATAAAATATAAGGCCCTGTATTGCCTTCAAAAGAAGTAAAACGTTCTAAGTCAAAAACATAATCTTTGGTAATTTGATTGGATAAATCACCGTATTTTAGTGCGGCAATACCAACCTTGTAGGCAATTTGTTTAGCTTTAGAATCGTCTATTTCTTTATTAGTGGTTACTTTTTGATACACTTTATCAGCCACTTCTTTTATTAGACTTTCTAGGCGCATTACGCCTCCATCGCGAGTTTTAAAAGGCTTGCCATCTTTTCCGTTCATCGTTCCAAAACCTAAAAAGGTGAGCTTAGTATGTGGATCTACTAAATGCCCTTTTCTTGCACATCTAAAAACTTGTTCAAAGTGTATTTCTTGTCTTTTATCAACGATATAAATGATTTCATCAGGATGATAAAGTGCCATTCTTTCCACGATCGTCGCAAGGTCAGTGGTACTATACAATGTGGCACCGTCAGACTTCACTAAGATGCATGGTGGCATTTCTTTTGTATCACTGGCTTCTTTCACATCAACCACAAGTGCACCTTCACTTTCATAAGCTAATCCTTGCTGCTTCAAACTTTCAATCATGTCAGGAATGTAAGGCTGTGCATCACTTTCTTTCTTCCATAAATCAAAGTAAACATTGAGGTTGGCATAATTCTTCTTAAGATCATAGATAGAGACATCTAAAATATGCTGCCACAGCGCAACATAACCTCTATGTCCCGTTTGGAATAAATAAGTAGTTTGTTTCGCCTCTTCCATAAAATCAGGATTAGATTTAGCATAACGACTTGCTGTTGGATAGATTTCTTCTAAAGTATGAATGGTGAAAGGGGGTTCTTTAGGAAAATCTCCTGTGTAGGTTTCATCAAAGTAGTCAAGGTCTGGTGAACGTCTCTTAAGTTCTGCAATAATCAGACCAATTTGTAATCCCCAATCGCCTAAATGTACATCACCTAAGATGGTGTAATCTAGAAATCTCCCCATTCTTTTGATACATTCTCCAATGACCGCTGTTCTTAAATGACCGACATGAAGCGGTTTGGCTACGTTTGGCCCACCGTAGTCAATCATAATATTTTTGCCTTTACCTATTGGGTCACATCCTAATTTAGAATTTTCTTGCATCTTTTCTATATAATCAATGAGCCATGCATCGTGTAATATGAGATTGATAAAGCCTGGCTTCACACAAGTTACTTCCTTAAAATGATCATTGCCTTTTAATTTTTGAGCCACTTCCATAGCAATCTCAAAGGGTGCTTTTCTATAGGCTTTTGCTGCACTTAAGGCACCATTACATTGGTATTGGCATAAATCGGGTCTATTGGATCGTGTAACCATCCCATAATCTTTGTCATAGCCACATTGGGCAAAAGCATTTTCTATTTCTTGGTTAATCCATTTAATAAGCGTATTCATACTCTTCCTCCTATTCGTTTTTAACATAAAAAAGCCCGCCCCTTATTCCTAAGAATAAGAGACGGACTCAATCCGCGGTACCACTCCAATTGATTGTATAAACAATCCACTTATCACTTTAACGCAGTTAACGGCACACCCTAACTTTTCATAAAAGCTCAGGTTGCTTCTCCGAGGCCCTCTTCACCTTATGATGACTTATAGGACTTCCACTCTACTCCTACTCGCTGGCAGACACTCAAAAGGTTACTTTTCTCTTCACAGAATTTTTTAGTATTGTTTGATATTATATGCAGAATTATTTTCAATGTCAAGCAAATTTTTTCAATAAAGTATCCCTTTTATTACCAAAAGGTGCTAAAATACAAGTAAATGAAATCTATTTTCAAAAAGGAGGATTTATAATGTGGTTACTCTTTGCCTTTGGTTCTGCACTCTTTGCAGGACTAACAGCTATCTTAGCTAAATGTGGGATCAAAAATACAGATTCTAATGTAGCGACTGCTCTTAGAACCATTGTCGTATTGGTTTTTGCTTGGATGATGGTCTTTATATCAGGTTCTTATACTACATTAAGTGGTATCAACACCACAACATTTATCTTTCTTATTCTATCAGGCTTTGCAACGGGAGCCTCTTGGCTGTGCTACTTCAAAGCACTGCAACTTGGAGATGTGAATAAAGTCACACCCATTGATAAATCAAGCACCATTTTAACCATGGTACTCGCCTTTATTTTTCTAGGTGAACCTATGACATTCATCACCTTTATTGCCCTTGTGCTTATAGGTATAGGTACATACTTAATGATTCAAAAGAAAGAAGCACAAGATCACGAAGTGAAAGGAAAGGCTTGGCTTTTTTATGCCTTAGGCGCAGCAGTCTTTGCCAGCTTAACATCCATTTTAGGTAAAGTGGGTATACAAGGTATTGATTCTAATTTAGGAACAGCTATACGGACTATTGTTGTCCTTATTATGGCATGGGTGGTTGTATTTGTTACAGGCAAGCAACATACCATCAAAACCATTGATCAAAAGAGCTGGTTATTTATTGTCTTATCTGGTTTTGCAACAGGCGCATCTTGGCTTTGCTATTACCGTGCCCTTCAAGACGGACCAGCAAGTGTAGTCGTTCCTATTGATAAACTTAGTCTTTTAGTAACCATTGCTTTTTCTTATATTGTGTTTAAAGAAAAACTTACGAAGAAATCTGCCATAGGCCTTACGCTTATTGTGATAGGCACTCTATCCCTCTTATTTTAAAATTAAGTATAAAAGCGAACGAATGTTTGATATTGGAAATAAGCTGTGTTATAATAAGGAAAAATCAACTAGAACAGAGGGATACTATGAAGGATATAACCGCTAAACAACAAGCCGTCCTAGATTGTATCAAAAAAGTGAGTGCGGAACGCGGCTATCCGCCATCAGTAAGAGAGATTTGCCTTGCTGTAGGTCTTAAGTCTACTTCTACTGTACACAGTCATTTAAGTAGCCTTGAAGCAAAAGGCTTTATTAAAAGAGACCCTTCAAAGCCACGTGCGATTGAAGTGATAGATGAATCTAAAAACTGGCTCTCAGATCATGTGACACCTGTTCCTGTACTTGGAACAGTAACTGCAGGTGAGCCTATCCTTGCAGCTGAACAAATTGAAGAGTACTATCCTCTTCCAAATCATATGACACGTAATGGTCAAGTGTATATGCTTCGCGTAAAAGGTGAAAGTATGATCAAGGCTGGAATCTTGAACCAAGACTACGTGATTGTACGCCAACAAGAATCAGCTAATAATGGTGATATTGTTGTTGCACTCCTTGGAGATGAAGTCACTGTAAAACGCTTCTTCAAAGAAAAGAATCGTGTAAGATTACAACCTGAAAATGACACTATGGACCCTATCTTCTGCTTAGATGTACAGATTATTGGAAAAGTTATTGGGTTATTTAGAGAAATGTAATATTTACAAGACATTGGAATATCATTTACACTGCGTGATTCTAGAAATTTTAGATGAAAGTGGTGTATTTTTTTATGCAAAAAAAGGTTAAAAAAGCTAACATCCTTAGAAGATTTTAAACAAAACAATTCAACTTATATATACTATTTTATATCTTTCATTCTATTTTCAATTCTTGATTTATATTACTAAAAAAGCACCCCATCCTATTCCTAAGATCAGGTGCCTCAGCATGATTAAAAAAACTTATCCATAAAAAATATAAACCCTGTTAGTACTGCTAATAATACTTATATTTTATTTTGAATAAGTTTTTCCTTCTCTTCAATTACTAATGTATACCACATACTAAGCACAATTAATATAACTGGATAGAGTAGCTTGTCCAATATCGGAAGATTTAATCCCTATGACTAGATACTAAATCTTCATGCCCCTCAGGATAAATATCAAATCCAATATAGTAAATAGTATCATCTGCTTCAATTCCCATGTTGTATCTATCTTCTTCAAATTGACTTATAACAAAATCTGCAATTTCATTATCTGTAAAGTCATCAACTTCTTCATCCTTATCTATAATGATTCCTGTTTCCTCTTCAAACTGTTCTAATGGCATCTCTATAGAAAAATTACTTTCATTTACTTGTATATGCCCTTGAAAATACATTTTCATAACTATCACCTCATAAAAAGATTATTTTACTCAGCCTTAGTATATGTAACTTTCTATATTTTTACAATGCTTTTATCTATATTTGTCGCATATTGTCCAGAATTCCAACTATGACTATCGCTTGCAATAAGAAATAAGCCCAACTGTTTAGTTGCCGAGACTTCAATATTTACTAATTTCCTACTAACATATGAAGTGTTGCCTAGTGTAGTTAACTCTATGCTTTGCTCTATCCCTTGAAGCATATTACTCGCTACTGTTCCAACTTGTTTATCTTGCTCTTTGGTATAGACATCTTGAAGGGATAAAGCTTTTCTTTAGCCTGCCATTAGTGCATGTTTTAATTCTAGTTTGCTGGGCTCAAATATTGCAATCTGCTTTGTGTATTCTGCGAGCTCTTTCATTGAAACAAATTCTTCTAACTTACTAGCTTGTACTGGAATCTTATAAAAAAGAGCATCTACTTCTAGATGCCCCTCCTCCTTAATTTTTTCTTTTATTTCATGTTTAGTAACTCTTCTTCTAATCTTATTATATTTTGTCTATGATTATCTGCTGGAATCTTTAATCCCTTTGCTTCTAACCATTTTACAATTTCCTTCCACTGATTCAACTCCTCATGCTTTCTACCTAGCTTTTGGTAACAAGATGCTTTGCTAAACATCCAATGTATATATTTTTCTGATAACCCAATAGCTTTATCCCAATATTTAAATGCTTCCTCATAACATTCGAGATATTCATAGAATTCTCCCACATATCCCACAATATCAGGTTCATTAGGAAACTTAAGAATTGCTTCTTTTGCAAGCTTTAGTCCCTCTTCATACTTACCAGTTGAACTATAAACTTGTAGCATTAACTCATGCATTTCTACACTTTCTTTATCTTCTTCAAATAGTTGCTTACAAAATGCCATTGCTTGATTATATTGCCCAAGTTGTGTCTGTAATGAAAGATACCTTCCTAATGCCTCGTAATATGCTTCACTTTTACTTTCTTTTTCAGATTCAATGACCTTCTTGTATACTTCAAAAGCTTTTTTCTTACAATCATGCATATGGTAGTGATATAAATATCCATAATCACTAAGTTGTTTATTAGTATATTTTTCACTTTTAACTATCTTTCTATATTCTTCTTCAGCCCTTAGGAAATTCTCCATGCTTCTTGATTCTGAGTAAATTGAAAATAATCGGTCTGCATAGGACTCATAAGGGTCAATCTCATCTTTTAACAAGTCATCTACTAATACTTCTAGCACTCTGCCCATCTCTGGCAAAAGTGATATATCAGGCAATGCTACACCATTTTCCCATTTACTTACAGCCTGATGAGATACATTTAATAACTTTCCTAATTGCTCCTGTGTAATCTGCTTTGCTTCTCTTAGCTTTTTAATGTTCTTTCCAATATTCATATTCTTTCCTTTCACTCTATTCATTTCTATATCTTTAATTATCTTTTCTCAACGTTGATACTTTGATTATACAAAAAAATCGATAGCATTCAATAACCGTATAAGTTCATCCTGTTCAACTATGAGTTGCATAACTCCTGATAAGTTGCACTCTCTTTTTAAAAAGCATGCCTCTTTGAAATACTGTAGGTGCGACCTTTTCAATAAATTTACCTTTTTTTGCATATCCTCTTTCTTTTTTGTAGAATCATTCTAAGAGATGGATACCATTTTAGAGCAAAAAAGAAGGCCAACCCTAAGGCTGGCTTCATGTAGTATTTTTAATAATTATTGCATTCTCTTAAATTCAATATAACGCGTCCCTTGAAAAGTAAGCTTTCCCATATCTTGTTCAACAAGTATCCCATACTCAGTCCCTCGTACTCTGAATTCTATGCGGTCACCACTCGCAACTTCAAATGTCACATAATACGTAGTTGATGATGAACTATGCATATTTTCATGATGATGGTGACTCACATTAGTGCGTTTAGCTATAACTGTAGCATCTACTGTAAGTACTGGAGAATCATTATTCTTTTTCCATTCCTTAGCTGAGCCTACTAGTCCGACAATAATTAATCCAAATACTAATATAAAAATTACAAAGATAAATATAGGAACAGCGTTAAACATGAAATCATCAAATGGTGAAAATAGCATTGATTAAACCTCCTACAAAATAAGTACTTTATTATCAGTATATCTGGTTATTAATCAAAAATCTATATTTTCATTCTCTTATAATGTATTTTACAGTTTAGAAATTATATTTACTTATAAATCCAATCTTCATTCTATTATTCCCCTAGCGTGTAGGTATTCCCATGCTACATTTTCTTCATGATATGTACTTACTCCTTCTTGGCTATCATAAATCCAAATACCCTCTTGATCTTCTTTATAGTAGTTTTTTCTTTTGAAATTTTTTAAATGCTCATCTTCTCCCTTATATACTTCTTCGACTACTAGATATCTTTCATTATCAAATATTGAATCTAAAGGTATTGATATATAAACTTTTGAAATTTCAAATCCTTTATCATAAGTTGTAGGATAATAGATATCTTTTTCTAATACATATCTACCATTGACTTGTCTAATATAATTGTCATACATTGGCAAACCAATACTATCATATACATCTCTAGAGAATTGACTAAGAATAGCTTGTTCTGATTGAAAAGCTTCCCCTAGATAAAGTTCTCCTCCTTCTTCTACTACACTTTCTATTATTTCATTCCAAGATTGATAGGTATTTTTATGTACTTTTTCTCCATCTTTTCTATCGTATGGTAAATGAATAGATGAATTAGCGATAATATATGGAGCATTACCAGCTATAATAAGGGCTACAAAAATACCAATAATCCAATACATTGTTTTATTACTTTCAATAAACATTTTTTCCCTCTATGTACTTTATTTATTTAATCTTATAATATTTTATAGAAATTTACAACATACCTTCCTAGTTATAACGTAATGTCTAGTCATATCCTATATAGATTTCAAAGTTATGATTATAGACTCCAAAAGATGTATGTTCTAAGTTTCATGAAGCTACTTGTTAGCATATTTAATACTAAAAGTGTATTTTGATGTTAGTACAATATTTTTATGCTACAATTAGATTAAAGTTTATCTAAAGGGGACTAATAATGTTTGATTTATTTTTTACTTTCATGCAGTTTTTCAGCGTAGCTATAATACTAGCCTTCACTATTCTTGGACTATACGCTCTAATCTTATTTATTAAAGCGTTAAAAATCTATATAAAGAATAATGAAAATAAGGACGTATAGAAATGAATGGTATAAATCATGAAACAAGTGAAGTGATAGAAACATATGTATATCGTGAAAGTGGTCATAGTAATATTATGATATGTTTTATTGGTTTGACAGTTGTTGTGATAGTGATATCTTATATGTTAGGTAAAATGTTAAGAGAGAAGTTAAAGAATAAGAAAAAGTAGGTGTAATATCAATAAAAAAACTCTTAGTAAGTTTATACTAAGAGTTTCAATACTTAGTCTAGCTTTTCATAACAGTTTGCTTTTAGCTGCTTCAATTACCAAATAAGCTTTTCGTTTTTCCAGTCTACTATATATATGTTATATTTTTCACCAGACGTATCACAGTCAATCTTAATATCAAAGACGCTATCTCTTTTAAAAAATCCTAAAAAGGTATTATACTTAAGTCCAATATAAATATTTTGCTCCTCTATTTTATACGTATAGCCTACAAAAGATGATATACTATCCATAACATTTCCTTTTATTTCATAACATCCCTTTCCGGGTATAACACTTTCAACATATACTGTAGACGGGTCGATACAATAACGAAATCCACAAAGCTTCCAACTGTATCGTGATCCTAAGAATAGTATTACAATTAGTAAAAGTAATGCAATCACTATAGATCGTATTTTCCTTGTCATTTTACTTCCCTTCCATTACAGAATTTTCAATTATCGTGCATGAATTTCATGCAATTCTATTTGCTAATTCCCTGTTAATCCTATTGTATTTACTCTTTGCCTGTGCAATTAGTTAAAGTACTAATATAAAAAATCGACTCAAGAAGAGTCGATTACTTTCCAGTCAGTATTAAAATTAATCTTATGTCTATTATATCATTTATTGGATAATATACGCTATATCTAACATATTTTTAAGCTATTTATTAAGAAAAATTTACTCATAATATCTATTCAGATCGTAAGTATTATCCTCTTAATAGACTCTCCATCTATTCTAGCTATACTTTGTAAATACTTCAATTAAAAATCCTAATAAAATACACACGGCTCCTATAGTTGGTAATATAAAGTTCCATATTGACATTTTTGTAATATCTAATCTCGGATATGCCCTAATAATTGTGGCACCTATAGCCAATGTAGCCCCTATGTATATTAAGATCATACTTAAGTTTTCCATCTAATGCTTCCTCCTAAGTGATTATTCTATCTGTATTTCCTGATATTTGAATCTAAGCTACTTTTTTAACGTTTTAATTATAATTTAGTAATTTATTGTTTGAATTTTAATAGATTGTGTTATAATACAATTAAAGAAAGCACCAGTGCGGCTAACACTGATGCTCCCTGGAGGTTTTATTTTCGGGGCTATAAATAGAATCACAAGTTATTTATTGCGATTAGAGTGTTCTCTTTTACAGGGTGGAACACTCTTTTCTTTTGCACTTATTTCAAACTCAAAGCCTTTCAAGCTTGCCTTAAGCTTAATTTTATCGAAAAAGGTATTTCGTCTAGGATAGATAATAATACCTATTACTATAATTATCATTAGTAGTACATAGTCCATTCATAACACCCCCTCCGCTTTCGACATAGATAGACTCTATATCATAGCCTCATAGGAGGATATACCTACAACCCCCATGCCACCCATTGCACGGTATTCTTTACCATTTTATTATATCATTATTAGTTTAGCCTGTACAAGCTTATAACTCTATGTATTCTTAAAAATCTCTATTATTTATCATTTATATTAATACTTTAATCATTACAGATAACACTCTTAAAAAAGCTGAATGCATACTTTTAATCATTCAGCGTCTTTCTAAGTTAAAATATTGTAATGAATGTTATTTTTTAAAGCTAAAACTTTGACTTCTCATAATTGTAAGGGATACTTATCCCTACAAGCACATCTTCTATTTTCTCAATAATTAGCCAGTCATCCATATTCCCTTGATGTTCAAATTCTAGTGGTTCTATTTTTTGTACCTGCTCAAATTCAACTAAGCAGAGGCATTTTTTATGCCAACGTACTTTTTGCTTGTCTGATAAATTAAGCTTAGTTTGATGCTCTTCAAGTATTTTTGTAATCTCATCCTCTGTAAGCTTCACATAATTTTGAACACTTTTTACGGTTGCCATTGTAGAGATGGTTGTTGTGCCTTTCTCCATAAAATAGAGATGTTCTCCTTCAAATACTCTGCTATGGGGAATCTTTCTTCCAGCAGCACCTCGTACGACCATCGTTTTTGTACCTGCTAAAATTTGATCGAGAACGTGTTCTCCTTTTTTCCCTGTGTTATCACAATATACTAAATGTACCATATCTATTTTCTCCTTTTAAAGTTATTTAAATATATTATTCATTTAAAAGACTCATTACTTGAGTATACTTTTCTTGGTAAATTATTTTGCTTTGTACTGAAAGTTTATGATAACTACGTTCTAGTTTGTTACGTACAAAGACAACACCGTCTTCATAAGAAAGTTTTTTCTTTGTATATACAAAATACAATAATGAAGGAAGATTATCAAAATGCGAAATAGCATCTGCGTCTGCAACACAAATTTCTTCTATAGTACTTTTACTTTTGAGTTCACTTCCACGATGGTTCAGTATACACTTTTGAACACGTTCAATGCTTTCTGCAGGGTAATGCATGGGTTCTAAAAGTTCTTTGGCAATACGTGCGCCATGAATATGGTGGTCTTTATACAAGTCATAACTTGTGACGGAAGCAATATCATGTAGCCATGCACTGATGATGACGATCTCAAGATCTGCCCCATAGGCATCTGCCAATAGCTTGGCATTTTTTACAACAGCTTGAACATGACCATAACTATCGCTACCAAAGAAGTTATTGGGGCTTGTACATCTTGTCTTTATCTCTTTTTGTAATGTATCAATAATATCCGTTCTCATACTATACTCCTCAAGTTCATACAATTTTAAAATCAAACATATGTTCTATATTAGTATAATATTTTATTGTTGTAAACTATTACTTCAATTATTATTTATAATCTTTCAATAATTAAAACATAAACCTTAACCTTTATTTTCATTGCATATCGACTGCATAATGCATGTTTTAAACTGAGAACCACATCTTGCTAATTCTCCTAATACTTTATCTATACCGACTTCGGTCTGAAACCATGTGTCTTTACTAATACCTTGGATGTCTACAGGACAAATGATAAAGGTTGTATGGGGATAAGCCCATTGATAATAAGTATAACAACGTCTGGCATGGAAGCTTTTGCAACATAATATGGCTTTGTTGATTTGTAATCCTAAGGCATCCGTCACTTCTTTAGATTTAAAGGCATTCTGATAGGTATATTCTGCCAAGTCTTCTCTTAGAATAGCTGTCTCACTTACACCGTTTTGAAGTAAAACATCCTGGAAGAATGCCCATTCGGTTGTATAGCTTTTATTATATTCATTGGCTTTAGATAGTGGGCCCGGAAAGTAGCCACGAGAAGGACTGTATTTCCCAGAAGGTAAAATGAATGGTGCATATCCATTACACCAAAGTCTAGCAGCTTGCTCACCTAACTCAGCATAGGAACCTCCTGGAATGAAAATAATGTCAGCCTTTTCTAATGGATGCTCTAAAAAAATATAGTTTGTAATATCATCGATTGTTTTCATACTTCTCACCTCATTCTATGGATGCAAGTCTACTCATGGTAACTTATAGCACTATTATTTTAAACTAAAGTTTATATTTTTTCAAATAATCACATTTTTGAATTAGTTTTTCTTTACCGAAAAGATAGATTAAGAAAAACTAACCAAATGTATCACCTATCCCTTTAGCGTGTTATTTGTTTAACTTGCCCAATAAGCAATTTTCCTTTTAGCTAAACGGTATAGTTTGCAACGAATTTATAGATATTTGCATTTCTGATTTCTAAAGAAAAAGCTTTGAAAACAATTTATTTATCTTGTTTTTGATCATTTTAATTTTGTGAAAATTTCACTCTATACATTTGTTTTCACTTTCGGTATAACTATGCTATAAGCTTCATTCGACGCCCAATATAAAAGTACAGCCTAAAAGGTTATTCTAGATAAATCCTTTAACTGTACCACTAAGAATAGCTTTTGAAACTTTTAGTCTTCCCCCTACTAAGAGTGGATGAACTTATTTTTAGGTCCTCCTCTATAAAGTGGTGGCAACTTCATAGAGTGGGGTATTATCGCTTTTACTTCAAATAGCCTGTTTAACCTTCTGATACACATTACTTTATCTTAATCGGATCGACCAACCTAACAACTGGTGGTGATAACTATATTGATAGCGCTTTCACCTAAGGAACCTTATGAAGGGATATCCTTTTAATGTAGACCCATGTGATTCGGTTTATTAAACAATGCTATTTATCCTTTGCCACAACAAAACAAGCCAGCCTAAGTTCTACCTCTGTTTCATCAGGGGGAAGGTAGATTTAGGTTGGCTTGTTTTGCATATATAATCTAGTAAATGTGAGTTGCATCTTTGGGTAATTGGTGAACATGTTCTAAATGCTTATAACTGGCATCTGCTTCGGCTTGATTATAACGATAGCCAAGTCTATCAGCCACTTCCTTTGCAACTTCATCAAAAAGTTTGCACATGATAAAGGTGGCTTGCCACATCTGTTCTAAATCTGCAGGAGCATACGTTGCTAAAAAGCGATTATAGGTTTCTTGATCAAGATAACGATTCATATATTTTGCAGATTTCCCAACACTACATGAAAAGTCTGTATCAAGCCCTATCTTCCAAGAAAGGACACTCACGAGCTGAGGTCTAATACATGCATTCACCATATCCATAACATAGGGGATTTCTTCACGCCAAAGCCCTTTGGTCACATTATTTAGGCACCACCAAAACTCATTACACACCCCTAGAAATTCATAAAGTGTTGGTCTTTGTACATGATAATTTTCATCTGTTGACGGAGGTATCATAGGTAAGACAGACTGTTTATCTAATAGAATCATACAGAGTGTATCTGCTAAGAGATCTTTTTTAGCATACGCTACTCGGGAGACATGTAAATCTAATCGGTTGCCATCTGCAAATTGAATAAGCCAACCATATGTATCTTCTAAGTTACAATCCTCTCCACGAAGCACATCACTTTTTTCTGGCATTTGCATATAGAGTCTTTCACCAAAATGGTCAATCCAAGTTTCATCCTCATAAAATGGTTTTGTTTCTGAGACCACATAGACAATATCATAGTCTTGAAAAATATCTTTGGGAACATTGGAATTAGTCCTAGAACCATTCATATAGACGGCATGAATACGTGGATCTTGTTTTGCAATCCCTATAATCAAATCAAACATTTCTTGTTCTGTTCTCATATTTATTTTCCTCCCTCTCTTTATCTAATAAAGCCTGAAAATGCTTTAAGATATCTGTTCGCTCTTCTTCTACATAATAAAAATGTCCAGACTCCTTGAGTGTAGCTATTTGAACATTTTTCATGCCCTTAAAATACTTTAACGACCTCATACTTACAAATTCATCCTGCTCAGATTGGAAGATAAAAATAGGCAACTTTAACTGACTCACTAACTGTCTTGTTGTATAAGCTATACGAAAGAGCTCCACATATCTTGGCAACCATGTAACATAATAAAGTAACGGTTGACGCTCTATGCTACATGCCTTTTTAGCTGCCACAGCTAGTGTATCTTCAGCTTTAACCAAGTCGAGTGCCACTTTTAAACTATTGATCATGCCCTGATACTTTAGTCTGATACATAAGGGGATAGCCAGTAAAAAAAGTGCTTTAATGGATTGAGGATAGTGCATCGCACATTCTATCGCTAACAACGTCCCCATAGAATGCCCTACTAAAATAATATGTTTATAGTTTTCTTCTAAGCCTTCTACAGTCTTAAATACATGCTGTTTCCATTCTTTTAAGCTACTTTTAGCAAAGTCCTTACCTGTTGCACCATGCCCAGGCAACAAAAGATTAACGGTATCTACTTTATCCTTTGCTTTTTCTATAAAATCTTCAAATTGGTTGGGACCTTCAATAATACCATGAACAAATACAACAACAGTATCTGACTTTTTTAAGTTAATAGGATCAATCATCATCTTCAAATGCTCCTTGATGTCTTTTAAAAAACTGATAATAGGTTTGAACATTTTCAAGTTCTGTCCATTTTTTTATGGTTACAGGGTCTGCATCTAAATCATAGATTTTTGCCCCTTGTATAGCTAATAGAAAAGGTGAGTGGGTTGAGATAATAAACTGACAATCAAAATATCTAGCAGATTCTTCAATAAACTTTACTAACTCAAGTTGTCTTTGAGGAGATAGACTGTTTTCGGGTTCATCTAGAATATAAAGCCCACCTTCTTCAATCTTTTCTAAAAAATATTTATAAGCACTTTCACCATTGGAATACTCACGAATGTTATTCATAAGATTAGTGCGCACATATTTAGATTGGGTCTTGCTACGGGATTCATTGACTTTTTTGAGTTCATCATAATCTTCTAGAGAACGAAACTTAAAGTTCGCATGCTTAAAATCTAAATACTCTTTGAATAAGTCCTCTCGTTTCTCATCAATGCCTTCATTAAGGGTACGAATATTAAGCATATAGTCAAAAACATCATCGCTTGTGATAATCTTACTTCTACTAGGAATCTCTTGGGCAATTTCTAAATCACACAAGTCTAAATAGTCTTGATAGAAATTAGATCGATTGTATAAAGATTCTCGTGAAATGCGTAGCTTTTCAGCGATAACGTTTAATGCCGTTGATTTACCTGAGCCATTACCACCATAAAGAATGGTTATAGGTTCAAAATCTATCTGTTCAAAATGATGCTTAGATAAGATTTTAAAGGGATAGAAGGTATCATAGCACTTTCTTTTAATTAATATAATAAAATCAAATTCTTTGTCATCATTTGGAAATTTAAAGCTTTCTAAATAAATCATTTTGTCACCTTTATCTGTTCTAAATTTAGTTTTTCCATTCAGATTTTAAAATGCCATAGAGATACGTATCAAGCCATAGAGGGTTACCCATGGCATCTTGCTTAAAATAGATGTTTTGTTTCAAGTGTCCCTCTCGTCTCATATGTAACTTTTCTAAAAGCTTCCATGAAGCATGGTTATCCGGATTGCACATAGCAATGATTCTTCTGGCGCCAAGTTCTGTAAAAGCATAATCAACCAGGGCACGGGTACTTTCTATGGCATACCCTTGTCCTTGATACTTTCGATTAAAAACATATCCAAGCTCCCACGTATCCAACTCACTTTGGTCTAAATAGAGATTACCTATTAACTTATCGTTTTCTTTTAAACATACAGCATAAAAACTCTTATGCTGAGCTCTTTTTGACGCCTCTTCTTTTGCTTCTTCTTCAAAGAAGATATCATATGGTTCAAACTTTACAACCTCTGGATCTGATAAATAGTCATAAAGGTCTTTCCAATCCTCTTTTCGAAATCGACGGATATATACTCTTTCTAAAATCATCGGTTCCATTTCACCTCTCCTTACCTTGTGCTCTCTTTTAATATACTGTATAATCAATGCCCCGGTAAAAATTATGTTCACTATTAATAAACTTATAAGTAAAGAGCCAATTATAGACTCACCTGAGTCAAATTGGCTCCCTTTCTATCTATTCCTCTAAACTCCCTACATGATAGAGTTCTTTAAAATAATCATTATCTGCTAAGAGCTCATTAAAGTGCCCTTCACCTACTACAGTACCCATATGAAAGGCTAAAATACGATCAAAGTCTTTAATGGCATTTAAGCGATGTGCGATTGTTATCACGGTACAAGGTGCCGCCACTTCAAGTACTGCCTTCATAACATGTTCTTCTGTTAGATTATCCATTGCTGAAGTTGCTTCATCTAAAATAATAACCTTTGAGTCTTGAAACCAAATACGTGCCAGTGCTAAGCGCTGCCTTTCGCCACCAGATAGAGTGATTCCCCTTTCACCTAATTTCGTTTCTAACCCATGGCTTAACTTAGTAAACCACTCTTCAAGGCATACATGCTTTAAGACAGCTACAATCTCCTTATCAGCAATTTGCTTATCAAAGATTAGATTTTCTCTGAGTGTCCCATCAAATATAGGACTTTCCTGTGGGATATAAAGGATCTGCTTATAATAGTCCTCCAAGCATATCTTGCCTAATGCTTGACCATCTATTTGAATTTCACCACAAGTAGGCTTGAGTAAGCCAATCAATAACTTCACTAAGGTGGATTTACCAGAGCCACTTCCCCCGACAAAGGCTATTTTTTCCCCTGCTTGAATGGCAAGCGATAAGTTCTTAAAAATCATTTGCTTACTGTATGCAAAATCTATCTGGCAAATATTGAATGCTCCTTGTAAGCTTTGTAGGGGCTCACCTATCTGTAATTGTTTATCTTCTTTTGCATCTAGAAAATGTGTATATCTTTTAAAAGCCGATTGGTCCAATTTATATTGTACAAACAGTACATTAAAAATGGCTATAGGGGTATAGGCATGGTCAACCAAAGTAATAAGGGCAATAACTGCTCCAATGGTAAGGCTTTTGGTGAACCAAGCATAAAGAATAATCCCTATTTTGATTAAGGTAACCAATAATGCAAATAACGTAAAAAATGCTTCATGAATTAAACTCATTTTAATTTTTGAATCCACAATTTGTGTCTTTGCATGATTTGCATGAGCGATTTCAGCTTTAAACTTTCTATGTAGTCTAAAGGTTACCATTTCCATAAAACCACGTGTTAGGAAATGGGTCATTTGCTCTTCATTATTCAATATTTTTTCTTTTAAGTGATATAAAGAACGCAGCAGTATATTAGTAATCCCAAATACAAGAATATAACCTGCCAATACAGCATAAGCAATAGAGGTGTTTAATCTCCAAATAAATAACATACTAAAACCTATAGAAGGTAGTAGCTTCCTTGCCATTTCAAAATAAAAATCAAATAAGATTCGCTTACCTGCACCAGAACCACTTTCAATTTTTTGTAAAAGCTCCCCTGTTCCTAGTGATTGATAAGTTTGATAATCAATACAACTCACCTTTTTTAAGGCCTGTACCTTTAAATCTAAATAGATACCATTTTCTAATTTTCTACCAGGATATTCATCAAGGTAGTTTCCTATACAAATGAGGAGCAAAACACTCCCATACATGATAATGAACCTAAATGTCAAAGTACCTGCTGTAAAATGGTCAATCAGTTGCTGATAGTAATTGGCACTTAAATTAGTCAAAAAGGCTAATACAATACCTACTACAATATAGATTCCTATCCATACTTTATTTTTCTTAACAATTTCTTTTAAATACATCATATCTGTACTCCTTTAGTTTTGAGTTAATCGGAATTTGTACAGTTATGACTGCTAGCACATTTCATTTTCATCTCAGTACAATCTGCTAACAGATTACATACACTGTACTGAGTTGTTATCTCGTTGATGTCTCAAAAGAGCTCACCCCTTTATATAAACTATAATCAAATTATAAAATACTTTTAAACATAAAGAAATACCCTTGAACCAAATCAAGGGTATTTTTATTATTGATCTTCTCTTAATAAGTATGAATTATTGTCTTGGTCTTTAAAGCTAAACATACTTCCATAAGGCATCTTCATTAAATCGCCTACTTCTACACCCTTTGCTTTCATCTCTTCATAGCTTTTTTCAATATTTTGGGTACTTAAAATGACATTTGGATGAAGTACATTGGCTTCTTTATTTTGAGCTAACATTAACCCTTTTTCATAAAGTACAAAAGTTGTCTCGCAACCTTCTTTAGGTGCTACTTCTAACCAAGTCATATGAGGTCCCATTGGTTGTACAAAAGTGACTACAAAACCTAGTTTTTCACACCAAAATTTCTTTGCTTCTGCTTGATTTTCTACATATATTGTTATTTTACCGATTTTATTAATCATAAGTTGCCTCCTCTTTAGATGTCTTATCCTAACTATTATATCCCAAATGGATATTTTTACAAATGAATCTTACAAAATCGCAAGAAATAAATTCACCCTTCTGTAAGATTTATTTTCTAAAATAAGCTTATACTAAGATGGACTTGATGACATGACAAACAGCGATGAGGGATGAAAATGAAGAGACGTAAAAAGAGAAAATTAAAGAAGAAAGTACTTAGAACATTATTGACTACAGGTATTATAACCCTTATATCCTTTGGTTTTATACAAAATCAATTAGCAAGGCAACCTGTAGTTGCTCAAAATGTAAAAAAGGATATTAAGATGGATCATATATTAGCCAATGAGACTCTATATCCTAGTGCGCTAGTCGAACTGGCATTAACAAAACCGGAAACAAGAACATTTGTTTATAATTATTTAGAAAAGAAAGATTTACCAAAGAAGGATCTAACACTAAAAAATTATACAAAAGGCACCTTTCCTCTCTTTATACAGTGGGATGAAAGATGGGGATATGATCAATATGGTGATAACTATATGGCGATCAATGGATGTGGACCCACTACTTTAGCAATGGCTATTGTAGGCCTTACAGGAAATACGGATGTAAATCCTAAAATGGTAGCAGATTTTAGTGTTCAAAATGGTTACTATGTCAATAATGTAGGCACCAGTTGGACATTGATGTCAGAAGGTGCTCAGGCATTTGGTCTAAATAGCAAAGAGGTTCCTCTTAGTGAATCTAAGATCCTATCGCTTCTAAGGGAGGGGCAACCCATTATTGCCTCTATGGGACCAGGAACCTTTACTGCAAGTGGTCACTTCATACTCCTTACAGGTATTACTGAGGACAACAAAATTATTGTCAATGATTCTGACAGTAAAGTACGAAGTGAAATGACTTGGGACATAGATGTATTTATGAAAGAAACTAAAAATCTTTGGACATTTTACATATAAGTGTCATCTTACTTAAAAAGGCTACCGATCCTTCGATGTAGAGGATAGATAGTCTTTTTAAATAGCCTTTTATTGTTCAGGAAGATTAATTTGAATCTGTACGTCATTAATTCTATTATCTTTAATTTGTAAAATCTGATAGCTTATTTCATTTAGTTTGAGTTCTTGATGTGTCTCGTTAGGAAGCTCACCCAACTGAGAGATTAAATAACCACTCAATGTATCGTAGGCACCTATAGGAAGTTGAAGCCCCAATATTTGATTAAGTTGTTTGATGGTAATAGAGCCTTTTACTTTAAAGAGATGCTCATCTATTTGTTGAATCTTCACCTCTTCTATATCATACTCATCTTGGATTTCACCCATAATCTCTTCAATTAAATCCTCCATTGTGACAATACCAGAAATCCTTCCATATTCATTAATCAAAATAGCCATATGTTTTTTCTTTGCATTTAAACTTTTGAAGAGTTCATTTGCCTTTTTCGTTTCAGGTACACAATAGGCATCGTGTAGGAGCTTTGTCAGTTCAAGATTATCAAAACCTATTGTTTTGGCTTCAGCAATGATATCCTTTATATTCAGAATGCCTATAATATGATCTATACTTCCTTTATAGACAGGTACTCTAGAATAATTTTGCTGAACGACTTGCTCTAAGATTACTTGTATCTTTTCATCACTATTGATCATAAAGGTCTCTTTTATAGGTGTCATGAGTTCCTTGGCTGTTTTATTATTAAATTCAAAAATACTATTAATCATTTGATGTGCATCATCCTCAATACATCCTGCTTGGCTGGACTGATATATGAGCGTTCTAATTTCTTCTTGCGAAATTTTCTTTACCGTATCTTCAGGATTCATACCTAGTATCCTTAAAATAATATGAGTGGAACCTGAGAGTATCTTATTAAAAGGTTTTGCAATAATAGACACAATGTAAAGTAAAACCGCTGAGACTAGAGCAATATCATCAGCTTTTTTTAGCGCAATCCTTTTTGGCACCAATTCACCAAAGACTAAGGTGATATAAGATAAGATGAGCGTGATACCAATCATAGATAGTTCTTGCCTATAAGGGATATGATAGGTGGCTAAAAATTTTGAAAGGTGTCCAGCGATCCCTGTTGCTGCAGAAGCACTTGAAAAGAAACTTGCGAGCGTAACACCCACTTGAATGGTTGATAAAAAGTTACTGGGTTCATGGATTAACTTTTCAAGTAACTTTGCTTTTATATTGCCTTGTTCACTGAGTTGTTTCATTTTTCCTTTGTCTGCTGTAACAATCGCCATTTCCGCTGAGGCAAAAAAAGCATTACTTCCTGTTAAAACAAAGATGATAACTAATGGGAGTATGATATTAGATGAACTAGATAGCATTTTGTGTATGCCTTCTTTCTTATTCAAATAGTGGTCATACCCTATCATATTAAAAAGAGCTATTAAATGACGCTAAATTCTATAAGATTTTTGTATTGTAAAAAGTATCTACATAATAACAGTAGTTGGGTTTTAGCACGCTTTATTGCATAAGCTCTTTAAATTAACGCTTTAAAGTGTGAAACGCTTCTATAAATAAAGACCTGTAAAGGTCATACAGTAATATACTGATCACCTTTACAGATCTTGGAGAATTTCACTTTTCTTTTCTTCATATTCTTCGGTTGTAATAAGATTGTGTTGATAAAGGTGCTTGAGTTGTTCAAGTCTTTTTTCAATGCTTTGATCGTTTTGTTCCACTTCATGTGTTTCTTCAATTTCAATACTATGGGTTGCAATACCTTTTTCTGAAAATGCATTCATAGCATTTGTAGCAGTAATCACCCCTGCAATAATTGTCCAAAAGATACCAAAGGCACCGAAGGTTGGAATAGCAATAAATACACCTATGCCACAAAATACTAAGCCGACGATAAAGCCCATGATGGATTGTTCTTTACTCGGTTTAATGTTAACCCGTTTTTTCATATTTAGCCTCCTCTATATAAGTGTGTTTGCTTATGCTTTATATGTTCTCATTTTCCTTTGTTGTTTCATCCTCTACCAGCTCAACTTGAATTTCGAATTGACCAATCTTAGGTGATAACCAATTGTATCCTAAGCCAAAGAGTACAGCTATCCCTCCATATAATATAGGCCCTAAGATCATCACCGTCATACAATATAGCAACATACTTGAATCCATAGGTGATACAACTAGCATAAGCACACTTAATATAAGTAATGGTAAAAAGCTCAGTGCTATAATGCCTAAAAATAAATATTTTAGACTAATTTTTTTCACTTTTATTTTTTTCATTTTTTCCCCCATCTATTTATTCATTTAACCTTCTTACAAATAGTATACAGTAGTTTAATTTTATTTTCAATATTCTTACTTTTACTACATTACTATAGATAGATATAAAAAAAGAGTCCCTATGATTTATAGGACTCTTTTTTATTGTGAAATTTTTATAAGCTTAGCATAAGATCGTGAAATAAGTGTAAGATTTTGATCTTGAGGCACCGTTAGGATACTCCCTTGTTCCATCTCTACTAATCCACCTTCTTGCTCAACTTCTACTTCACCTTCTAAAACCACATAAACAGCTTCTTGATCTAAGCAAAACTCAGCTACACTTCCTCTAATCTCTAGCATATTACATTTTAAATGTTGTAAGGGTTGTGATTCACTAAGTTTTTTATCGTAAACAACCGTAAATGGTGAGCAATCATTGATACGATCTTGTTCTGTTACTTGCATCTCATAGTTAAATATATTGTTCATGATTATATACTCCTCTTAGGCATAGACTTGATGTCCGTATTCACTATAATGATCAATCATTTCTTTGAGTTTGTTCTTATCTTTATAGACAATTTGTTGCCCTTTTTTCTGTATAATATTTTGGCTTTTAAGTTCTTGCATAATACGTGCAATGGTCACCATATGAACCCCTAAGTATTTTGCTATTTCATTATATCTAAAGTATTTGTCTAATACATATTCACCTTGTTCTAGCTTTGCTAATTGGAGGAGCATTTTACATACTCTGATATTCGTATGTTCATGGTTTGCACTTTGAAAATGGTAAAGCACATCTGAATAGTGTTTAGACATTGCTCTTGCAATCATAAATCCTACTTTGGGGTCTTGGTCAACAAGTTCATTAATCACTTTATGAGGAATCTTATAAACCACGCACGTTGTTTTCGTCACAAAGTAAGTTTCCTCATTCTTAGAATATCTGTCTTCACCTAATCCATAGCAAATAACGCCTAATAATGAGTCCTCTTGAAGATAGTTATAAATAATCTCTTCTCCTGTCTTACTCTTACGTACTAATGCACACAAACCTTCTTGGAGGTAGTAAATATAATCTCTGTTATCATCAATTTTTGAAAGGCTTACCCCTTTTGGTAAAACTTCTCTCATTCCTGCATTACATAATGCTTCTTTATAAGATGTTTCAATCATCATATTTCTACTACTCCTTCGTTATATTTTTAACATATGTATTTTGAATACATCTAAATGTATCTCTTAATGATGTTAAGTATAGCGTAAGGGATGGTAAAAGAAAAATAATAATTTTTAATACTATCATTAAAAAAATTAATGATTAATGAATAGCTAAAACATAAACTTGACAAGGATTCCATTCATCCCAAAGAGTTGGAAAACATTCAAATTCCTTAAAGCCAATATGCTTATAAAAATGAGCTGTTTGGTCATATACATCATAACAGCCCTCTTTAACCGTTTTAACCTGCATATAGGAATAGCCTTGTTGCTTAGCATAGTTATAGCACACATCAAATAAATTCTTACCTATTTGTTGTCTATGAAAGGCTTTTAATATTCCCATAACATAGAGTTCTACAGTATGTGGACTTGTTTCTTTTAGTACAATAAATCCTTTCATATCCTGGTCTTCAATATCAGCCCAAAAGGGTAGCTCTTTGCTATACTGTACATATTCTTCTATACTTTCTGGTAACCCAAACCACTCGGTTAAATCGGCTAATACTTGTCTTGTTATTTGCTCTTTTTGTACGGGATCTTCTATCATACGTATCATAGTACTTTACCTCTATATCTCATTTTTCTTTAAACAATCTTTCTCTTTAACTGTGAAAAATTAAAAGCGTCGCCATAAGTCTCATCATCCTATTCGGCTAAAGGACAAGCAGGTATGTATTTTATAGGACATCTAAGAAAGATTTTTATTAAAACAAATAATTCTATTTGCTTCAATAAACCCTAGTTTTACATGAAATTTAAGACTTTCCTCATTTTCTAGTTCACAGTCACTTGCAAATTCACTACATCCTTTTTCTGCAGCCCATTTCTCACAACTTGCTAAAAGTGCTTTAGCATAGCCTTTTCTTCTTGCTTCTTCTTTAATAAATAGACCTTCTAAATAACCCACAGGGCTTGTACTTGTCCCTTCAACATAGTCGTGTCGTAATTGACACTGAGCAAAGCCAACAGCTACATCTTCTTCAAAATAGAGAAATAGACTTGCTGTAGGAGAACTTATGTAGGTACCCATTTCTTCTTGTAGATCTTCTACACTATGATGTGGCCATAAGCATTGTGCCAATACAGCTACGGTGTAGCTCTCGTTCATCGTCGCTTTTTTAATCATCTTTTGTATATCCTTTCTCAATCACTTAAGATAAAATTTCGTATTTCAACTTGCTCCCATTCTTCCTGCTCTGTAGGATCAATATCTGTATATAATATAATATTACCCGCTTGATCTATGACAGCTTTGAACTCAAAGTTCATTTCTTTTGTTGCTAAGTACTCATCATAGAGTTGTTGATAGTACTTGTCACCTCTAGCTTTTGCTTCTTTTATATAGCCTACTGTATCGGGATCTTTGTCATAATTTTTGTAGAGTATTTGATACCAAAAGTTAGCTTCTGTCTGCCCATTGTCTTCATGCTCTACATAGTTAATGATATCAAAGGTTAATAACTCATAATAATTAGCAAAAACTTGTTTGCACTTTTCTTCTAAATAGTCAGCTATACGTACTTGATGGGATGCTTCTACTTTATCAGTTATAGCTATTTCCTCTATAGGTTCTGCTACTTCCATTACGTTTTGTTCCCCTTTAGGTTGTCTATCCACCTCTTGTATAACCTGTGATTTACAACCGCTTAATCCTATTGCTAACATCACTATTCCTACGAATGTTTTACAACCTTGATATCTCATGAACATCTCTCCACAGCTTAAACTCCATTTCACCCTTATTATAGTAGCTTTACCCTTGTCCCTATTCTCATTTTTTAGCATGTTCTTCTAGTTTAACGTATTTAATGTATTTTGAAACTCTATTTAATAGAATATTAACAAAAATCACCCGATTTAGCAATTTAGACTAAATCGGGTGATCTCATTAAAGTGTAATAAGCCCTTTATCTTTCATAGCTTGTACAGACATCATAATCCCTAAATAAGCATGATAATCTGTAAGGCCTCCTTGGAAGAATACTGTATAAGGTGGCTTAATCGGTGCATCTGCACTCAGTTCAATAGATGCACCTTGAACGAAAGCACCTGCAGCCATAATAACAGGGGCATCATATCCTGGCATATCCCATGGTTCTGGTACAACGTAGCTATCTACTGGCGCACCCTTTTGGATTCCTTGACAGAAAGTAATAACATTTTCTGGTGTACGCATGTTAATCGCTTGAATAATATCATTACGTCTTTCAGTTGAAGTTGGCATCACTTCAAAACCTAATTTTTCATAAAGTGCCGCTGCAAAAACAGCACCTTTTAAAGCACTTGATACCACTTGTGGTGCCATAAAAAGACCTTGGAGTACAGGTTGATTAAGGCCAAGTGTAGCCCCAACTTCCTTACCAAGTCCAGGTGCTGTAAGACGCATTGCAGCATTTTCAACGTATTGCTCTTTCCCTACAATGTAGCCACCGATTGGTGCAAGCCCACCGCCTGGATTTTTGATTAGGGAACCTACACAAAGGTCTGCACCTACTTCTGTTGGTTCGATAGTATCTACAAATTCACCATAACAGTTATCAACCATACAAATAATGTCTTCACGAATCCCTTTAATAAAGGCAATAAGCTCTCCAATTTGCTCAACAGAGAAAGTTGGACGATAGCTATAACCTTTTGAACGTTGGATGGTTACCATCTTAGTTTTTGGTGTAATGGCTTCACGAATAGCATCATAATCAAAAGAGAAATCTTCTTTTAAGTCTACTTGTTTGTATGTAATGCCATATTCAGCAAGACTTCCATTTGTTTCACGAATGCCAATAACGCCTTCAAGCGTATCATAAGGTTTGCCCACAGGTGATAACAGCTCATCTCCTGGACGTAAGTTACCAAATAAAGCAACCGTTAAAGCATGTGTGCCTGACATAAGTTGTGGTCTTACAAGTCCAGACTCTGTTTTAAAGATATCTGCATAAATACTTTCTACAACTTCACGGCCTAAATCGTTATACCCATAACCTGTTGTTGCTGCAAAGTGTACATCACTTAATCTATTTTTTTGCATTGCTGCTAAAACTTTTGCTCCATTTTGATGCATACGTGCATCAATACCTTCTAAAACAGGTGCAATCTCACTTTTTGTGGCTTCACAAAATGTTTGCACATCCTGATCAATTTTAAAAAGTTCATATAATGTATTCATAATGACTCCTTTGTCTCGTGTTATCTGCAATACTTTTAATTATAACCATTTCGACAATATATGCAAGGATATACTAGGATTTAGACTTTTTTCAAGATCTGAATGCCCATTTCATATACCTTCTGAGTACTTAGGTCAAATGGCCATTCTAAGACTATATCTTGTACCAGTTCTAATACACCTGCTTCTTGATAATGCTGAATATCTTGCATACATTGCATGGCACCTTGTATACTGCCTACCCGATCTACACGCTTTTGTTCAATACCTATAATTAAGCATGATTTTGTCATTGCAAAAAGCAAGTCATTGAGCTTTTCAACAGCCAATGTGTTCATCTCACCAATTTTTTTACGAACCAGAGGTTCATCTAGCTCAAGGGTTTCAAGTATAATCCCCCAAATCCATTCCAGCATATTTAAAAGTTGACTATGGACACCTACGGCAACAACCACATCATATTGCCCAGTTTCTAATGGACTACTTAGATTTGCTAACTGTGGTTCTAATTGAAGCAAAAGTTTAAGAACAACTTCTGCTAGATGATGGACATTGGTAGCTTTTCCATACTTTTTTGCTTCTGCAATCAATGTATCTGCATACTGTCGGTACGTGGTATCGGATATACCAACAAAATCTATTTTTAAAGTATCTACATAAGATTCAGTTTCTAAACCATATTGTTTTTTGGCCTCTAGCATACTGTTTTCATCCTTATCTAGCAATGTAATATGCTGAAAATGCTCTTTAAGTAAAACTAAATCCAAATCGTTGCATCTTCCTGCACCACAAATAGCCAGGCTTTGTCCTGGCTTGGTATGCTCTATAATAAACTTAGTTATTTGTGAACGATAAGTTTGCCATTCACTAAAGGCATGTTCTATCACTTGTAGCTGTAATAATTGATCATATAAATTCATGTCTTACTCCTAAAATTTTTTACCCATGTTATTCACTCCATTATACAAGACTTTTTAGCAAGTGGCTAATCATTTAATGATATCTTTTGATTGAAATGTTTGATACAATATTCATATTAATAGAAATTTCAGTTTTGTATAGTTAGGAGAATGGTTTATGATAAAAGTATGCCCTAAATGTGGCTATCAAAATGACGAAGATGCTATCTATTGCTTGCAGTGTCTAGAAGACTTAAAAAATGTCCTTCCAGGAGAAGAGGTAAAGATCAATTCCACTGAATTTACAGGCTATAATACAAATAATATGTCTCCTCTTGGCCACTCACTCCAATATGAGCATTACAATGATGATGTCTCTATAGGTGCTTGGATTGGTATTTCAATTGCGCTTGGTATTCCTATTATTAATATTATTGTTTTAATTTGGATTTTAACTTCATCTTCTACAAATAGGACATTAAAAAACTATGCAATTGCACAATTTATCTTAATGTGTATAGGTATTGTACTAACTGGTCTACTTCTCCTCATAAGATAAGAGGAACACATCAATGATTATTGCTCTTAGGAGGATGCAAAATGATTAAGGTAAAGCCTATTGCTGTAGGAAATACAGCAGAAGTCTTCGACTACGGTAACAAAAAGGTCTGTAAACTATTTTTTGAAGGATACCCCTTAGAAGCCATTAACCGGGAATATACCAATGCAAAGCTTATGAAAAGTTTAGGTCTTCATGTCCCTAAATGTCATGAAATCATTCAATATGACCATCGTAGTGGTATTATTTACGAGAAAGTGTATGGTAAAACACTTCTTGAGTATTTCTTTGAAACAGCAGACCTTCATTTCCTAGTTCATACTTTAACCCATGTACATAAAAAAATTCTGAAACATCATACCCAAAATGTCCTATCCTATAAAACATTTCTTATTCAATCTATTCCTGATCAGGACATACAAAAAAGTAGGCTGATTAATGAAATTAGGCACCTACCAGACGGCGACACTCTGTGTCATGGTGACTATCATCCAGGTAATATCTTAGTGGGGAGCAATCATAAAACCACCTTGATTGACTTCATGAATGTATGCCATGGGCCTTGGCAATATGATATTGCAAGAACCTATTATTTACTAGCCTACGCCAATGTTCCTAGGGGTTCATCTAGTGACTCTGATAGCAAAAGTCAGCAAAAAGACCTTGCCGATCTCTATTTATCTAAGTTAAATGTAAGCTTTAAAGAGATTGCTCCATTTCTTTCAATCATTGATGCATGTCGTAGCTATGAAAAAGCTTAAAAAAGAAGGGACTGTTTTAAAACAGTCCCTTCTTTTTATTTTTTCTTAATATATTTTCTTGTATCAATAGCTACTGCAATAACAATAATAAGACCTTTAATAATGTACTGGATATATGGGCTAACGTCTACGTAGTTGAGTCCATAGTTGATAACTTGGAACATGAGTACACCACTTACTACCCCCGCAATCGATCCAACACCACCATTGAATGATACCCCACCTACTACACAGGCAGCAATGGCATCAAGTTCATAACCATTACCAATGTTATTGGTTGCACTCCCTGTTCTTGCAACTTCAAGTGAACCTGCAAATCCATAAAGAATACCAGCAAGCATAGATACAAGTACAATGGTACGAATAACATTAACACCAGATACAGTTGCCGCTTCTTCGTTACCACCTACTGCAAACATGTTTTTACCAAGTCTTGTTTTATTCCAAATGAACCAAACAATAGCAACTGTAATAGCTGCATAGATAACAAGGAACGGTATTTCAACAGGTCCAAGTCGTAAGCTACCTTGTGCAAAGTATTTAAAACGTTCATCTAAGTTGGCGATAGGTGATCCACCTGTATAATCATAGTAAAGAGATGCTACACCATAGATGATAAGCTGCATACTTAAGGTTACAATAAAAGCAGTTACCTTGAATTTTGCAATAACATAGCCACTAATAGTAGATGCAATAGCTGTACAAAGGATAGCAAGTAAAATCGGTGCAAATACGGGTAATTGAGGCATATCTGGGAAGATTCTTCTTGCGTAATCTGGTGCTTGAAGTAGTGAGGCACTGATTACAGCAGATAACCCAACCATACGACCAACAGAAAGGTCAGTTCCAGCAAGTACTAAAAGTCCTGCTACCCCTAGCGCCAAGATTACACGTGTTGAAGCTTGTGTAATAATAAATTTAAAGTTTTGTACAGATAAGAAACTACTATCCATACAAATAATAACGATAACTAAAAGTAAAAGTACAACATAAATGGCATTATTAATCAAAAAGTCCGCTACGGTACTTTTATTCCACTTTTTCACACTTGTTTCATTCATAATGCTCCCCCTTTATAAGTATTTTGCTGCAAGTCTTAGGATTTCTTCTTGATTCGTATCCTTGGTCTCCACAATCCCTGCAACACGCCCATTACTCATGACTAAAATACGATCTGTAATACCTAGCAGTTCGGGCATTTCTGATGAAATCATAATAATGCCTTTATCTTTATTGGCTAGATCTATAATAAGTTGATAAATTTCATATTTAGCACCTACGTCAATCCCACGTGTAGGTTCATCCAACATTAAGATTTCTGGTTCAGTCAGTAGCCATCTTCCTAGAATAACCTTTTGCTGGTTACCACCAGATAAAGAACGAATCTTCTCTTTTTGTGAAGGTGTTTTTACCTTCATACTTTCAATAACCCAATCCGTATCTTCTTTAATCTTTTGATCGTTTGTTACCCCAAGTTTATTTGTATATCTTGGTAGATTCGCAATCATTGCATTAAACTTAATATCTAACACATCAAAAATACCTGTTTTTCTGCGCTCTTCTGTTAAAAGTGCAAAGCCATTTTTAATCGATTCTTTTGCACTCTTATTTTCAATCGTTTTACCATGAAGAATAATTTCGCCGTCTTCTTTATGGCGAATACCAAAGATGGTTTCAAGAAGCTCTGTACGTTTAGAACCCATAAGCCCTGCAATACCTAATATTTCACCTTTGCGAAGTTTAAAAGAAGCGTCTTCTACAGTCGGTTTATAAAAGGCAGTTAAATGATTGACTTCTAAAATAGTTTCACCTGGTTTATTGGTTTTAGGTGGGAACCTGTGTGTTAAATCACGTCCAACCATTAAATTAATAATTTTATCCGTTGTCAAATCTTTAGCCTCATGGGTTGCAATCCATTTCCCATCACGCATAATCGTTACCTCGTCACAAATTCTAAGAATTTCTTCCATTTTATGAGAAATATAAATAATGCCACAGCCTTGATCACGTAATTGATTAATAATACGGAACAAGTGCTCAACTTCTTTTTCTGTAAGAGATGAAGTGGGCTCATCCATTACAATAATTTGGGCATCATATGAAACTGCTTTTGCAATTTCTATCATTTGACATTGAGATACAGAAAGGTGTCCCACCTTTTCTCTTGGATCTACATCAATACCTAATTTATCAAATATTGCTTTTGTTTGTTGATACATTTCTTTTTCATCTACCCATAATGAGTTTCCTGGAAATCTTCCAAGCCATATATTATCCATAACACGGGTTTGACTTACTTGATTTAATTCTTGATGTACCATGGAAACACCATGCTCAAGTGCCTGTTTCGGATTGGTGAAGTGAATCTTTTCACCCTTTAGGAAGATTTCACCCGCGTCTTCTAAATAAATCCCAAATAGACATTTCATAAGTGTAGACTTTCCAGCACCATTTTCCCCCATTAATGCATGTACCGTTCCTGGTAAAAGCTTTAAGTTGGCATCATCTAATGCTTTAACACCTGGAAACTGTTTAACAATATGATTCATTTCCAGCAAATAAGTTGTTTTGGCCATTTGTAGTCACCGCCCCTCTTTGTTTAAAGCATTGCAGACACCGCTATGTGTACTGCAATGCTTTATCCCTAAAATCTTATTTTAATCCGTAAGCTTCTTCAGCTACACCAAGATTATCATTTGTGATTGCAACATATGGAACACGTACAGCAAGTGTATCATCTAATTGCCAGCTTGTGCCTTCAAGAATATCTTTACCCTGTGTTGCATTAAGTGCAAGTTCTACAGCTGCTTTACCTTGATTAAGTGGGTCATTAAGAACGGTTCCTAACATCTTGCCTTGTTTAATAAGTTCAAGGGCTTCTGGAATGGCATCTACCCCTACAACTGGCATATATTTGTCACCTTGGAAGTATCCAGCAGCATTTAATGCTTCTACAGCACCAAGTGCCATACCATCATTGTTACAAATAACCATTTCAATGCCATCACCTTTAGCTGCAAGCCATGTTTCCATTAATTCTTTACCCTTGGTTGCATCCCACATACCTGTTTGTGTACCAAGGTCTTCTGTTTCAATACCTGCTGCATTGATTGTTGCAATAGATTCTTTTGTTCTTGCTTCTGCATCTGGATGTCCTGGTTCACCCATAAGCATTACGTATTGAATTTTGCTATCACCATTTTTATCCCAATCAGGATTTGCTTTCCAAGCATCAATAATGAGTTCGCCTTGGATGATACCTGATTCAGCTGAGTTTGTACCTACATACCATGTTTGATCATACCCAATATTGTTTGTACCATCTGGATATTCTTTGTTGATGAATACAACTGGAATATTTGCTGCTTTTGCTTTTTCAGCAATGGTTGGTGCAGCACCTGGATCAACTAAGTTAATAATAAGACCATCAACACCTTTTGCAATTAATGTATCGACTTGGTCATTTTGTTTAGCTTGATCATTTTGTGAGTCATTCATTGTAAGTTCAGCTTTTCCATCAGCTGCTGCTTGAATGGCATTTCTTGTGAATGTCATAAAGTTATCATCATATTTGTAGATAGTTACACCAATTTTAGGTAATTTACCACTTGTTTCTTCTTGCTTTGGCTCTTCAGCTTTTTCAGTTGTATCAGCCGTTTCAGCGGTTTCGGTTTTCGTTTCGGTTGTTGAAGATGAGCTCTCAGTAGATGGTGAACAACCAACAAAAGCTAACATCATACAACTTGCAAGAAATACGCTTAATACTTTTTTAAGTTTCATTTATATTACCCCCTAGTATTTAGATACCTTTAACAAGCACCTTACTTATGCCTTTATTTTATAGTGAATAGTGTCTAGTATGAATACAAAATTTTAACACTTTACCTTAAAAATTTACTAAAAAAAATAATACAAAAAAGCTAAAATAGCTTCTTTGTATTATTTTTTATCTTCTAACGTATGTTTTTTTAAGGGTACATGTTTTACCCAGAAATACTGATTTTCTTTTTCTGTAATAGGCATAAGTGTTTCATCCATTGGAAGCTCTAAAAGCTCAAATATTTTGTAGAGCATGCACTTAGCTTGTTCCTTAGAATCATTTAAAACTGTTCCTAGTAAGGTGCCCTCTTCCATGGCCTTTACAGCTTCATCAAGTCCATCTACACCTAGAACTGGAATTGTCTTATCCCCTTCAAAGTAACCTTTTTCTTTGAGACATTCTATGGCACCTAATGCCATTTCATCATTATTCGCCATAACGACTTCAATTTGATCACCTAAATTTGTATACCATTCTTCCATTTTTGCTTTGGCCGTATCTCTTTGCCACATAGCAGTATCCGTCGCTAAATTCTCCATACGGTATCCACGTTGTTCTAGGGTTCTAATACAATGATAAGTACGAAGTATGGCATCTTGATGACCATACTCACCTTCTAACATGACATATTGAATCTTACCATCTTGATTTAAATCAACCTCTAATCCAGCATCCAAGGCATCAGCTAAAAGCTCCCCTTGAAGCTTACCTGCTTCTTCTGCTTTTGAACCTACATAGGCTAGTTTATCCCACCTAGCAATATCTTGAGGTACAGGCTCTCTATTAAAGAAGATTACTGGCACATTTACATTTTGTGCTTTATCGATGATCAAGCTGGCATCTTCTCGTTCCACTGTATTCACAATAAGTAAGTCATAGCCTTCTTCAATCAATTTAGAAATCTGTTCATTTTGTAAGCTTTGATCATGTGTACTATCTTTATAGGTAAGATTGAAAGCCAAATCTGTTTCTGCATGAATTTCACGTATGTACGTTTCAAGATATTCAACTGTTTTTTTAATAAAAGGATCTTGCGCATTATAAAGTACGACACCAATGTCTATTTGTTCTTTCTTTTCTGGAGTGGGTTGCTTGAGTACTACAAGGCCTATTCCCCCTAAAAGCCCTACCATACTTACAATTACCAACCACTGTAAAGTCTTTTTCATACCTTCCTCCTTTAATGCTCCTAACCTTCTAAAGGAATTTTGATTAAAATAGTTGTTCCTTCATCTACTTCACTTTGTATCTCAACGCCATATTCTATACCGTAATAAAGTTGAATACGTCTATGTACATTTTGGACGCCTACCCCTGAGCCTTTTGTTTGAATGGTACGCCCTTCTTCAAGTAACTTGGTAGATACTTCTTCTTCCATGCCAACACCGTTATCTTGTACGCTAAAAATTAATACCCCTTCTTCTTCCCAAACATTGATATGAATCTGTCCTTGATGTTGAATGTATTGAATCCCATGATAAAGCGCATTTTCAATAATAGGTTGTAAGATTAACTTAAGTGTTAGACATTCCATAATACCGTCTTCTGCTTCAATGAAATACTCAAATTTATTTTTATATCGAATCTTTTGGATCGCTAAGTAGTTTCTTGCATGCTCGAGTTCTTGCCTTACTGTAATAATCGTTTTGCCTCCACTAATGCCTATTCTAAAGAATCTTGATAAGGCAGTAATCATCATCGTTGCCTCTTCATTACGTTCATCTTCTACTAACCAAATAATAGAATCTAAGGTGTTATAAAGAAAGTGAGGATTAATTTGTGATTGTAGAACTTCCATTTCCTTTTTACGTTTATCATCTTGTTCGGTTACAATCTCATGCTTTAAGCCTTTAATACGTTCTACCATTCTATTAAATGTTTTGGACAATTCAGATACAATGTATTCACCTTCTTCAGGCAAGCGAATATTAAAGTTTCCTTCTTCTACTAACTTCATGGATTTTTGCAGTTTATATAAAGGTGCTGAAAGCCTAGAGGAAATAAATAAGGTTCCTATAATACAAAGAATAAATCCTACTACAAAGACAGCAATAATAAAGTTTTGGAATGTATCATAATCAACAAGTAATTTGGTTAAATCCCAAACGCCTATGACCTTCCAACCTGTATAACCTGCCATCTGAAGTGTAATAAGACGTTTATCTTCCTCAAATACAGTTACTTCATTCTTTATTGCTTCATTGAATTTGCCTACTTCAAAAGCCCCTAAATCACCATATACAAGCCCGCCATCTGGTGCCACAATATAAATACTTCCTATATCACTGTCTTTAATGGGTGCACAAATATTTTTGATCCCTGTAAGGTGCATATCTACAAGCAATACCCCTTGAATAATATTGCCATTTTCATTGAGTGAAACCACCCGACTAAGTGTAATCACATCAGGGCTATTGTTATCTTGAAAAATCACTTGCTTATGAGGGCTTGAAAAGTGTACATTTTCTTGCTTTTGAATGGCATTTTTAAACCATTCTTCCTCTGTAACATCCACCGCTTCATTAAGATGCATATACCGATTGGCTGCTATGAGTTCGCCATTTTCTTTGAAGATTGCTAAATTGGCAATATGGTTGTTGGTTGTTTGAATCAAAGACATTTGGCTTGTAAACGTATTATCTTGTATAGACTGATTTTTAATGATCTTATAATATAACGTATTAGAAACATCAATCATACTTCTTGTATACGTATCAAGACTATATTTTACTTGTGTCATCAGCTGTTGTGCAGACTGAGTTGCATAATGAATCGCAATATCATTAAACTTCTTATAAAGGCTCGTACCTGTTAAGAGTAAAACAACTACAATAATAGAGGTAAAGCATATAATCATCAGGCTCTTAATACTTTTAAATCTTTCCATTGCGGTACTCCGTTGGTGAACAGCCTGTTATCTTTTTAAACACATAGCTAAAATAATGTCCTTCTGGATACCCTACCGCATAGCCTACCTCTGCCGCTTTCTTATTGGTTGTTTGTAAAAGAGTCTTTGCCTTTTCTATTCGAATTTGTGTTAAGTATGTACTAAAATTCACATCCATTTCTTTTTTAAAGAGTGCTGAAAAATAGGTTGTTGAAATATGTAAATATTGGCATACTGCTTCTGAGCTTAGGTTTTCGTCTTCATAATGAAGATGAATATACTCTACTGCTTTTTCAATCAATTCATTCTTGCTATCTTTACGTGAGTCATGAATACTTCTTGTCATAGCCAAACAAATCTTAGTCAGCCACTCTCTCAGTTCTTCTTTTGTACAAAGCCTACTCAGTGCTTCTAAAAGATTTGTATCTTGTGGTAAGAGACTATTCATCTCTACTTTCATGCTACGACCAAGTTTTAATATACTTGCAAGCACACCTACAATATAAATCTGATATTCTCGTAGTGCCATCCATTCCCCATCTAACTGCCCAAGCATTTTATCAACAGCATCTTGTATTTTTTCCTCTTGCCCTAGTTTAATCATGGTCAGTAAGGTATGTTCATCCTCTTCTTCAAATACAGTACTTGTATGGCTTGCAGGTTCTATATCGTCTAAATAGATAATTTTATCATTCCCAATGGTAATGGTATAATCCAGTGCAGAAGAGGCATCGGCATAGCTTTTATAAAGTTTGGTATAGTCTGTACATAAGCTGCCTACCCCAATAGTTACAGTTGTATTTAAGTATTTCTTAACACCACTACGTATTTGATCAAGCCCTCTAAAAAGATAGCTACTCGACTTAGGGTGTTCGCCTTGTTTTAAATCAACAAGCAAAATAAGCTCATCTTTGCGTGCAAATAATAAACCAAGTTGTTCACTACGTGTAATTTCATCAGCTATGTTAAAAACAGCAAGTTTTAATAAGTTTTTACTTGGAATAGATGAATGGACCATTTCTTTTTTATTCATTTCATCTGGTCGTATAATCACCACGGCTAATGCTTGACTTTCTAATTGTATATCTAGCTCAGTTAAGTTATCATAAAGGATCTCTCGTTCAATATACCCTTCAATCCATTGATTTAAGAACCGCTCCTTTAATAACGGTAGACTTTTCTTATAGGTCTGTTTAAGTGTATTAAGATTGCTTTTTGATAAGATTTCTTCATCTAATAAGACTTTTACTTCTCTTAAAAGTGTATGAATCTCTATGGAATTAATGGGTTTTAGGATATAACGAATGACACCTAGCTTGAGCGCTTCTCTAGCATATTCAAAATCATCAAAACCAGATAAGATAATGACTTTAATTGTAGGAAAACGGTCGTGAATTTCTGCTGTAAGCCTTATACCATCCATAAAGGGCATTTTAATATCTGCAATGACTAAGTCTGGTAAAGTCTTTTCAATCACTTCTAAAGCTTCTAAACCATTTTCTGCTTCTCCTACAATTTTGAACCCTAACTCTTCCCATTTAATTCTTCTAATAATCCCCCTTCTAATCTCTTCTTCATCATCAACAAGTACAACTTTATAGTAGTCCATTGTCTCATCCCCCCAGCACTTTTAACAGGACATAGTTTTGTTATTATTAAAATTATACCATATTGTATAATAAATTTTTATATTTTATTTTCTTTTTTAAAACTTTTATCTTTCTAGATCTGTTTGATCCATTCTGTAAAACAATATCTATATTCGTGGTTTTCTTTTTGTGACTCTGAGCTTATACATTTAAAGACCCCTTCACCTTGTACTGTGACCGGAAGTATAGGAAAAGCAGTATCCCCCTCAATAGTTGCTTGGATTTGAGTGATGTATAGTTTATTTGCAAAGGGCATAAAAACTTGATAGAGAGTACTTCCTCCAATAATAAAGACCTCTTCTTCACTTGTTTGATACTGGGCAAGAAGTGCATCCATTTCATGCATCACAATACACCCATCAGCTTGATAGCTTTGATCCCTTGTGAGAACAATATTTGTCCTGTGAGGTAAGGGTATTCCAATACTTTCATAAGTTTTGCGTCCCATAATCACAACATGTCCAGATGTCACTTTTCTAAAATACTGTAAATCCTCGGGAATAGACCATGGCATTTTATTATCTTTGCCAATCACTCTATTTTGACTCATTGCAACAATCATACTAATCATTTTTCTCTTCCTTTCTCTATCCTCTATTTATTTATATCACATCTACTTTTAAGTATACAAAAAAAGCTCTTAGACCTAAGTCTAAGAGCTTATCTTAAGGCGGCAACCAGATTTGAACTGGTGATGAAGGTGTTGCAGACCTCTGCCTTACCACTTGGCTATGCCGCCATTTAATGTCACACAGAATACACCTGTGTGACGCTTATTATTATATACTATTTTTAGCCTAGAGCGCAATACCTTTTCTGTAATTTTTTAGGTTATTTTTCTGATAGTCTATCTATATAGGTATTAATATAACTTGACTCACCTCTAAATTGCTCAACAGATTCACCTTTTTGATGCATGTGAATGATCGCATTACGTTTAATAACATTTTTACCACGCCAACCACAGGAGGTAGATGCCATTTTCTCTTTAAAGTATTTATTATCCATCTCAGCATAAATACGTGCCTCATCATTCATATAGTCTAAAGTAGAAAAGGCTTCTAATGTTGAAGATGCAATATCTTTATTATAAGGACATTCGATTTGACAAAAGTCACATCCAAATACATTGCCTTTTAATAATCCCATTTCTTGATGGGTCAGCTCTTTTTTTTGAGTTAAATAAGATAAGCAGATATTAGGATTGATACGTGCCTTATTAATTGAACAGGTTGGACAGGCTTTGTAGCAGTTGGTACAGGTACCACATTCCACATAACTTCCCATCTCTTCAAAATTCCTCTGATCTTCACATACTATTTCTAAATCTGTTAATATTTCCCCAAGAAAAACATAGGAGCCATATGTTTTTGTAATAAGCATGTTATTTCGACCAATAAACCCAAGCCCTGCTAAATAAGCAATATATCTTTCTGGCAATGTATTACTATCTACAAAGGCCATAGCTTTGCCACCAAGAGATTCAATATAATCACAAAGTGCCACTAAGTATTGCTTCACCACTCTATGATAATCTAAACGCTTTGTATAAACAGAAAATCCATTGGGCTCTGCCTGAGTTGGAATGGATTGGGCATAGGGAAAGGCAATAGATATAATGGTCTTTGCCTCTTCCATATAATGCCTAGGATTAATACGTTCATCTATCTCAGAAGTTTCAAACTCATTTTGTAGTTTTGCTTCTTGTCTTTTTTCATAAAATCCTCTAAGTTCATCAAATCTCCTGCAGGGAATAAAACCGATTGTGGTAAGCCCTTGTGCCTTGCAAAAATCTTGTATTTGTTCTTTCAACATACCTCTCATCCTATCTCTCTTTACATTAAAACTTACGCTTTTTAGGTGTAGTATAGCATACCCCGTCCTCAAGGACTAGCACTGTTAGAGAAAAGGTCTTGCAGAGGGATAGTAGACTTTTTTTGCTTTCACACTTACTATTTCATCTTCCGGATATCTAAAGGCTGTGAGCTTCCCACCATAGACACAACCTGTATCAATATTAATCGTATGGTGAACATGCTCTGCCTCTTTCTTTGGTGTATGGCCGTAAACGACTAATGCATCTCCTTCATAATCTTCACTCCAATTAAGTCTAACCGGTAAACCCTGTGCATCTAATTCACCTGTTGTCTCACCAAACATGGCTAAATCTCTAATTTTCTTGGATTCTCTACCATGCAAATGTTCTTTTAGTCCTGCATGAGCGACCACAAGTTTTCCCTCATCAAAAACATAATGACTGACAAGTCCCTCTAAAAAGATCTTAACCTTTTCACTAAACCACTCTGGCTCTTGTGCCAACTGTTCCATAGTGGTTTCTAATCCGTGAATGACTTGAACATTTGAGCCCCTTAATTTGCGTAAAAGCTTCCCATCATGGTTTCCGAGTACACAGTAGGCTTGTTCATTAGTCACCATATGCATCACCAGTTTAAGCACTTGGGGTGTTTTTGGCCCCCTATCCACTAAGTCCCCTACAAAAACCAGTTTTCTCCTATCTGGTGGATAAGCATAGGCTCCCTTTTTATCTACACGATAGCCTAATTGATCCAATAATGTACAAAGTTCATCATAACATCCATGCACATCCCCTATAATATCAAAAGGTCCATGGATTTTGCGTTTATTATTGGCGAGTGGTCTATATTGTATTGAAGTATGTTCAATCATTTCCAATGTTTCTAAATGATACAACGTTTTGAATCCTACTTTTCCTAGCACACTTATTATAGATTCACTTTGCTTGCTCTCTTCTTTAGGACACTCGTTCCTTTCACCTTCTAGAGTGAAAGGATAATCTTTGCCAACCACTACTGCCATAGGGGTATAATGATAACGTTTTGCCAATTGAGCCAAATGTTGGCCTACTGTCTTCTCAAAGGTTACAAGAGGAATCACTGTAAGCTGCCCAAGTTCTAGTCTACTTATAACTTGTGTTTCTATATTTTGCGGATTAATCACTTCATTTCGTTGGAAATGTTTGTTTATAAAAGTTTGTATTCCTTGTTCTTCGCCTACTATAACAAGAAGTGTAAATTCTGGAATAACGATTTGCATCTTTCTCAACCTCCGTTCTCATTCAACGTTTAAACTAATATATAATAATATGAACCATTTACTGCTATTTCATTTACGTATAGCTTTATTAAAGCTTGTAAAAAATAAGTAAAATCTATTTCTTCAGGAGGTCCATCATGCACTACATAGTCTTTGATCTAGAATTTAATCAAGATGCTGAATCTTTACAGAATTTTGAGCACGCTGCAACACGTTTTCCTTTTGAAATTATCCAAATTGGTGCAGTTAAGTTAGATGAGCACTTTAATCTTGTTTCAACTTTTAATCATTATATTAAACCTACTTTTTATAAACGTCTTAGTCCGTTCGTTGCGGAGTTAACTCAAATTACATCCGAACAATTAGAAGAAGGCGACCTATTCCCACTTGTTTATGAAACCTATCTACAGTTTATTGGCGAAGAAGAAATCACATGGGTTGTTTGGGGAATGTCTGACATGAAGGAACTTTTTCGTAATGTCTTCTATCATCACCTTGACCAAGCACCTTTACCTAAACACTTTATCAATATTCAGCCTTATACCTCAACTTACTTTAATCTCTCCGAGAAGAAGCTTTTAAAATTAGAAGATGCCATTACAAAACTTGAACTTCCACTCTCTCATTCGTTTCATAATGCCCTTCATGATGCCTACTATACAGCGGAAATCTTTAGAAAAGTATATACACCTACAATAAAACCTATGATTTATGATCCATTTTTTAAGCCTGCCCATCCTAGGCAACCTAAAAGGCGTGTCAACTATCATGCACTTATAGAGCAATTTGAAAAAATGTATGATCGTCCTATGACAGCCGAGGAGCAAGCTCTTATTAAACTTGCTTATAACATGGGTAAGACACAGCAATTTCTACATTAAAAAAGCACCTCCAAATGCTAGATTTATTTTCTCTAACATTTGAAGGTGCTTTTTATTTAGCCTATTAAAATTTCTTAACCAATGGATTAAGTACTGGATATAAAATGGTTACAGCTACAATCCCAAATACACTATTGACAAAGGTAGCAAGTAAACTTGTGAATGCGCCCCACATGGCTACACTTAAACCATTGCCTACTAAAAATAAAGTGGCTGTATCATATAAGAAGTCTCCAGTTAAACTAATTAAAAAGGCACAAGTTGTTGCAAGAATTAATGCTTTAGTGACACCTATTTGATCTTTGAAATGTTCAAAGAGTTTAGAGGCTACAAAACTCATAAGAATGGCAAGGATAATAACCTTTGGCATCACTGTAATATAGCCATTGAGTAAATCAAAGATAGCAAAGCCAATAGCCCCTGCAAATGCACCCTTCTTTCCTCCTAAAATAAGTGCGCCTAGTAATAAAAAGATATTACCAAAATGTAAGAAAGGAACCCCTACAGCTGCTGGTAGTGGAATTCTAAATGCCTGTATGCCTAAGAAGGTTACCGCTGCAAAAAGTGCAACTTTGGTAAGTTCATAAATGGGTTTACGTTGTTCGTTCATCTCATACTCCTTTATATTTTAAATAGATTAAATTGCTTTTCTCCAAAAACATGAAGTTTATAATGGTCATCAATATAGACATCCACTTCTGTACGGACACCTATATTCTTCTTATATAAACCAGGTTCTATAGAAAATAATGTTCCAGGCAGTAACTTTCTATCATCAATGGCTTCAAAACTATCTAAGTTAGCGCCAGGTCCATGGACTTCATGCCCTATGTTATGTCCAGTTCGATGAATAAAATAGTCTGCCTCTCCACACTGCTCAAAATACTTGCGACAATGTTGATCTACCTCATAGCCTTTTGGTAACAAGCCTTTTTCTAACCTTTCTTGAATAAAAGTTAAGCAAGCTTCTCTTGCCCCAACTACTTTTTCAAATTGTTCGGCATAATCTTTCGGAATCTCCTTACCTATATAAGCACAGAAGGTGACATCGTAATAAATACTCTTTGCCTCTTTTTCACGTGCCCACAAATCTAATAATAAAAGGTCACCCTCTTGAAGGGTATAACTATTTTCACTAGTGGGTACAAAGGTTAACTGACTTGCATGGTCATTGACTGCAACATAAGGCATATCATGATCACAGGTAAGGTTATATTTCTCATAAGCTTTTTGGATCCATACTAAGACATCCCATTCAGTTAAAGGTTGCCCTTCATTGATGCCTTTACGAATCGTTTGATAAACGTCATCTCTTATGCGTAGGATCTTTTCTCCTGCACGCTTATGACTTTCTATTCCTTCTTCATCAAGCACACAATACAGTTCTTGTATCAAATCTCCAGAGGATACAACTTGTCCCCCTATACTTTTAATCAGTTCTACAAAGCCTGCATCTGTAGTTGCCACTATAGGTAACTGGCACTCTTTGCTATATTGCATCGCCACCTTTTGGTCATAAAGATATTCATGAAGTAAAGCTTTTAAACTTTCATAGCTTGTATAACATACAGTCGTTCCCTCAAGAATATCTAAGATATGCTTTTCTATAGTAGAAACTAGCTTGATCGGTTGTCCTATTCTAGGAAGCAAGTAAATCCATCTACGGCTTGTGAAAAATGGCTGAGGTAAATCAAGGAGTTGCTGACTAAATACATCTCGCCCATGATAATCTGTAATGATCCAATAATCCATTTTATATTTTTCTAATAGTTGTTGTATTTTTTGAATATCCATTTGTAATCTATTCCTTTACTCGCATAGACTTAAATAACGTCTGTCTTATTATACGATAATATATGTCTTTACAAAAGTCTATACACAAAAATACCACTAAAACTCCTTATAGAGCTTTAGTGGTATTTGACGCTATAATCCAAATAAGAAGGCTAATGCAAACACTATAAATAGTAATACAATAGCCGCTCCTAAATAGAGCACCCCTTTTACTGTGCATTTAAGTAGCTTTAAAATAACAAAAAAGATTAAAGCAATCATTAACAAGCTAAGTAAAAGTTGCATACACCTCTCCCCTTTATAAAACACCTTACTTTATCTTATTCATCAGAGAGAGTCTATGAACATATAACGTTATAAAAATATACTTTTTATTTAAAATAACCATATTCACAAAGTACTTCAAAACAGCTATTCACTTCATCGTCTGTAAATAACTCCAAAAACTGACTTTTTGTAATGGTTGCTTCCATAGTCAGTTCTAAACGATCCGCTTCTTGTAATTTATCAAAGTTGTCAGATAATCTACCCTTGCGAATAATTTCTTTTGCAGTTTTAACACCACCAAATTTCTCTAATGTCTGTAAAAAACGTGCAGGATTACAATCACATTCTTTTTTAGCGATGTCACAGTTTTTGATTAATGCTTCATCAAATTGTTTTTCTAAGTTTGTCATAAGTTACCTCTTTAAATTCTTTAGTTATAGTTTCATTATACTATAGTATATCCCTTCTCACAAATTCTATATAATGCTGGGGCATTTCATATACTGTTTCTTATTTTTTCTTCCTCCGCTAAATGGAATAGACATTCTCTGGACGCTTATAGGTTACAGCTTAACATAACGCAATCAGAATACAAAAAAGAGTAAAGATAAGGCGTTCACTCCTTTATCTTTACTCTTTTTATATAACCTTATAAATTACTCAACAACTGGTACAAATGGTGCTTTGATTGTTCTACCACCACCGTGTTTTGCAACAAATGTATAAAGTTGACTATGTATTTCTTTAGCTTTTGTTAAAGCGCCCTCTGCTGTATTTATACCTTGCTCTGTCATATATGTAGCTGCTGCTGTCTTATCTGTTTTTACAAGTTCAATCACTTTTTGATCCACTTGAGCTTGTGCTTTAATAAGGTTTAACTCATATTGTTTCCAATAATCTCTTACACCTTTGCCAAAGTTTACACGATCAAGTTCTGCAAGTGTTGAAAGCCCTCTAAATGTCCAATATGCAGATGCCTCATTATAGTTTACACCTGGTATTTTGTAGGCTTCATGTGTATCTGTAATCCCTCCAAATGTAGGAAGATATACAGCGTGTTCTGCATTTCCCATTGCCATCCACATGAGACCGCCTACTTCTTTTGGATAGCTTTCTTTCATTTGAATAATATGACATTCAGCTTGCCCTTCTGTACCAATGGCACGTTTACCTTTATTTTCAGGAAGATTTACATCATTTTCTGTCCCCTCATAACGATATCTTTGAAGATCCATGACTTCGTCTACAGAGATCTTGTCATCGGCTTTCATAAATAAATCAAATACTGGTGTATCAAGTGCAACCTCTTGAGAAGCTGAGAAGAAATGTTGGCCTCCCCATGCACGTAAACGATTGCCTTCTGACATTTCTGGTCCATATGTAAGTGCTAAATGGAATTTACCTTCATAGTTTTTTACTAAACCATGTTGAGCTGGCATATTAATCACATCTTTTGAAGCCATCACATTTTCTGTATCATTTAAATCAACATAACCTAACATAAAAGCATTTGGAATGACTGCATACATATCATCTGGTACTTTTACAGCTGCCCATTGATGACCACTTAAGATCTCCATATACCAAGCTTCTTCATTATCTGCAAAAAGAATAATATTCCCTTCTGCTGATCCATATTGCTCTACGATTTCACCAAGTACTTTAACCCCTTCTCTTGCTGTTTTTACACGTGGAAGAACAACTGATGGAATGGCTGCTTCACGAATACCATTTTCAACAAGTGGATCAATAGCTTTAATGGCATCATTTACTGCTGCTGATACCGTTGCTGTCATCGCAACACCTTGTTCATTTATTCCTGCTGCTGCATAAATACCATCTTCATGTTCCTCTACATCAGGAAGCATTGTATATTTATAAGCTTTTGCAGGCTGTTCAATCTTGAATCCATTAAGGTCTTCAAACATCTCGCCTTTTTTATAAGTTGTTGCTGGTACAACAACAAAATTCTTATTGTAAGCTGCCCCAATATCTTCAGTTCTACCCATGATAATACTACCATCTTCAGTAGCATTTTTCCCTACAACAACGCCTGTACAAGCGAATACATTAACACTTACAGATAAGCTTAAAAGAAGCGTCATTAATCCTTTAAGTAAATTATTTTTCTTGCTCATATTTAATCCCTCTTTCTATGTTTGTGAATATTTATTAGTTGTTTGTTTACTTTATACATAGTAACATAATTTAAAATAGACTGCAATACATTTTTTATATTTATTCATATACACTTATTTTTAATCATTATATTACTAGCTATTTTCTTACATTTTCTACTCTTAGGTAATAAAAAAGAGCCAATAATGTATTTTTTATACATCATTAGCTCTATCGTTTTTATTTTATAGCACCATTTGTTCTCCAAGGAGTTTATCAAAGCTAAGGGCATCTAAATTAATGTGGGATTTAATATGTTCTACCACAATGGTTTGCTTTTTGTTTTGGTCGTACTCTGAAGCTAAGTTATACTTCACATCAAAGAGAGACATAAGATGTTGTGGAATATCATAACCTACACAAAGGAGTTGAACATTATTACGATCAAGTAATTTGATAACAGGTTCCCATATATAGGCTGCAGCTGTACCAGAGAATGGACTATCTAGCATAATAAACTTACGACTATCTTCTCCGATATGTGGATTATAGAGTTTTCTAATATAGGAAATAAGACAAATAAAGATACTCATATACATCCCATTGGATTGTCCTGTAGAACCAATGGCACGGCTCCAAGGAAGCTCTCTACTATTTTCCTTAATATCTTCTACTTTATAGACACGTACATCACTTTTCTTGATATTGACAACAAAGGCACCAAAGAGTTCCCTAAGTGTGAGGCGACCTGCTAAATAGGCTTGTTTTTTATTATCTTCAATAGACTCTACTTGCTCAACCAAGTTATTAATATAACTTTTCATCTTAGCAAAACGTAGTTCTTCTTCTAGTGGTGTCACAATAATGCGAATCATTTCTTGACTACGTCCATAAAGTTCTATTTTTGAAAGATGTGCCAGGCTCATAAGGTCATTATAGACTTGCTCACATTTTTGGATACATTGATTGATAAAGCTTTCTTCATCTTTTTTGAGCGCTTCAATGGTTTCTTTAATACGGACTTTTTCTTCCCTTACATTTTCAAGGTAGCCGCCCTCTCCACCAATGAGTCCTCTATAGAGGTTGCACATTTCTTCATCTTTAGGACTTTCTAAAAGGAGTCTATCTAAATCTCCTTTAAAATGGATGAGTTCCGGTGCTTCTAAATAATCCAATACTTCTTTGAGTAATAGACTATAACCATTAGAAGTACTCTCTAAAGCACGAAGGACTTCTCTTGTTTCTTGCTCAATGGCATCAAAGTTCTCCATTTTACGGGTAGCCTGAATAGTTTCTATGTATTGTAACCCGTAACGATACATGAGTCCATTTAGCTTTTCACGTTGATGGTTAAGGTTCTTAAGTGTTTCTTCTAGATCTACAAGTGCTTTTGACTTCTGATTTTGTTCATTTTGGCATTTTTTAATATTTTGAAGTAAAACACCTTTTTCATCTTTTACTTTTACTAAACATGCCTGAATTTCGCCCTCTTCTAGAATCATCTCTTCGTAAGTCATACGGTATTCTTTTAAAAATTGGGCTTTCATATTCCCCAATGCACCCTCTTGACTGGCATATGCTACCTTCTGTGCTTCTACATTGGTACGAGCTGCTTCGTACAGTTTGCTGCTTTCACCTATTTGGATTTCTAGTTGTTTAAGAAGGGAAAGATAGTCGCCTTCAAAACGACTTCTCGTTGTGAAGTAGTCTGTTGTAAACTGTTCGCCTTTAGCTACCATTTCTAAGACTTTGTGTTCCATACTTTCTGCACATTCTTTAATGGCTTGTTCGAGCTGCTTGACATCTCCCGCTTCTTCACGTAAACGTTGGTCATACATCTCATATTTCAGTTTTGCTTCTTCATAAGGCATATCTACTACATCATACTTAGCATCTTCTTCAACTTTAAAGGTGAAGTGCTCAACTTGAATACGTATCTCATGATAACTTCCTGTCAAAGCGTCCTTGTGTGCTGTGAGTTCGGTTTGTCTTGCACCAAAGTGCTCAATAGTCTCTTCTAAGAGGCCTAAAGTCTTTTCACAATTTTTAAGTGTAAGGCTTAATTCACTGAGCTCTCTTTCTAGAGTAACTTGCGTTTGATGATCAGCTTCCCATTTTTTTAAAGCTTCACATTCTTGCTCTAGTCCTTCTAACACCTTACTTATCGTTGTAAATGCTTGATGTTCTTGTTCTAACGTCTCTTTCATCTCTTGAAGCTTTGTTTCTTCTTTACAAAGTGCTTCCTCAAGTTGTCTTTGCTGTTCCTCTAAGGCTTCATCCTTGTGGATGGCTTCTACAAGTTCAGCTTTAAATCCTTCTACCTTTTCTCCTGGATAGGTCTTGGTGATTTCAAGAACAAGGGCTTGGTGATCTGTAACAACTTTAACTTGTGCCTCTAAATCCTTTAAATCTTGTTCAAGACTTACAAGCTCTTTTTTTAACTTGCGTAGTTCTTTTTCTCTTAAGTCGACATCCATAAAATAGTCAACATCCTTGGTCGTAAAGGTAATCCCTGAAACTTGTAGATCTTCACCTTCTAATAACGCATCCTGGTTAATAATCGGTAATACTTCATCTTCTAATGTACGTCTAAGCTTTGTATCTCTTACAAGCTTTCTAAAGTCTACTTCATCGACTAAAATGCTGTACGGTAAAAGGGTGGTACGTTCTAAGAGTGCTTTCTTTTCGTCCTCCGATTGGTTTTGCAAGAAACTACTCCCAAGTACTGCAGAAGGATAGCTATCTGATACACGTTTATATTGCCTTCTTGCACATGCAGAGAGGACAACCCCATGACTGAGTTCCAGCATGCTTAGCTTTTCTTCACATTCTTTTTTCTTTGTTTCTTTTTGACTCATCCCTTTATGTAGATTCACTAAGGCTTTATTTAAATGCCCCATCAAATCCTGCGTGTCGTACTTAGCTTTTAGCTGATTTATTAAGTTTTCACCTGTACGTACCTCTGCTAAAATTTTTCTAAGGTTTAGCACTCGTGATGCTTGATGTTGCTTTTCAAGTTCTAAAAGTTTACGTGCTTGGAGCTTGTCATTTAAGCTACTCTTTGCCTCTTCCATGTCAACTTTTAGTGCTTCTATTTTTGCTTTTAAAGTTTCACAATTCAATTTATTTGCTTCATATTCTTCTTCAAGTTGTTCTTTTGTCAAATGCTTAAATTCTTTTTGAAGCGTACTTAATTGCTCTTGGATTCTATGGATTGCTTTTTCTTTTTCTGCTACTTGGACTCTTGTATGTGCTAAAGTTGTCTTAATACGTTCTCTTTCCAAACAACTTTCATGGTACTCAGCCTTTAACGCTTCTAATGCGTTTTCTGCTTCTTCTTTAGCTTTGGTACTTGTTCTAAACTGTTTAAACAATAAGTTACCGTATACATTACCCCAATAGTTGTAATCTGCCATAAGTTCCTTATGTTCTTTAGCACGTGTGCCAAGTTCCTCTTCTTTTAAAGCTTTTTTCATTTTAAAGCTTTCATATTCCCCATAAAGTTTTTCAGCTTCATAATACGTTTTCTTTTCTTTTAAAGCGTTCAATGCCTCTTCTTTTTGTCCAAAGGCTTGCTCTAATTCTTGAAGATAAGTACCCAGTGCGTTTAGTTTCTCCTGGGCTTCTTTAATAGAATAGGCTTGCTCTTGTCTATTTAAGTGCTCTACATGCATTTTATATTGTCCAAGTAAACTTTCTAGTTCTTGAGTTTCTTTAATAAGACGACTTTTCTCTTGTTCCTTAAAGCTTTTGTCTTGGGTAATCCCTAAACTCATTTCACTCAGTTTTGTCACTAAGTCCTCTTTAGATTCAAACGCTTTTCCCAGTTTACCAAGTTGCTCATAAATACGCTCACAAGCTTCTTCAATATAAGTATATTCTGCTTCTAAAGCTTCTTTTTGCTGAAGGGTCAGAAGGGTTTGTCTCAGATTAAGAAGGGTCTTTGCACGACTTTCTTCTGTTTGATAGTCACCTTCGTGACGTAATCTATAGCTTTCTTCTATGGTTGGAATAAGGAAATCTTGAATAAAGCTACTTGCCGTACTGTAACTTCTTAAATACTTCTCGGCATTGGCCTCACTGGCATTGATACCCATGAGATGCTTCCATTCCACACTATTAATATTGAGCTTTGCAAGTTCTTTTAGATGATCTTTTTTCGTACGATTCATCACCACACTGTACTCACGAAGGGGCGTTTGCATCAATTTCTTCAAGTAACCTTCTAACTCTTTGTAATTCATGATTTTCTTCGTACCATCTTCTTTTACAGTAACCAGTGGCAAACTTTCTAAATCATAAGCATTAGGTTCATTGTAATAGGTAATATAAAGCATCGTACCAAATTCACCATTTTCTTCTTCGTCTAAAAAGTTCACTTGCTCCACTTTTTCTTTTTTATAAGCACAAAATCCAACTAAAGCATATTTAAAGGCACTGCCTTCATCTAATCGCCATTCCACAAGGGAGTGAATCGTATTATTGTTATTTTTGTTATCAAATAAGAGAGAAAGAGGAAACTCTTGCTTAAACTTTGCACCTGGTAGCATAGGTTGTGCCATACATTGTAAGAAGAATGTTTTACCTAGTCCATTAATCATATCAATTAATGTATGAGTCCCTCCCATTTTAAGCACAAAATCTTCATAGTAGTTATTGCCATCGTTATATTTAATGTTTGTAATACGTACGCGATTGATATATGGCATATTAGTTCTCTCCCTTCTCAAGTAGGCTTTCCCCGTAATGCATAAGGGCATTTTTCACTGTGCGATCATCAAAGTAATGGGCAATCAATGCTTTAAACTTTTCAGTTGGCACATAGTTACGCTCGATTACATTTTTAAGTAAAAGTCCTTGTCCTACTAAAAAGTGTAGGCTTCTTGTGACAAAATAAAATTGTGTTTGGCTTCTTCTAAGGCTTTCTAAATTTTCTTCGCTTTGGTGCAAACTCATTTGCGCTAAGCTCTCCCAGAAGTTTTTAATAGCTGTAAATGAATAGACTTCTTCCTCATCCAATTCTTCTAAACTTAACGCGCCTAAAGTAGCACTTACACGGTCCACGACTTCCGTACTGGTAATATAATCCTTATAAGTGGTATAAGCACTTTCTTTATAAAATAACGTCATCATACTATACATAATGAAATAACAAAGATAGAGTTCTTTATTGGTCTCTAAATTCATAGCTTGTCTAAGCTCTTCATTTTTATAACCAAATAATGTATTTTCTAGACCTGGTGAAACGTAAAGTGCCTTTTTATATTCAATAAGTGTCAAGTTAAAGCTTGAAAGAATGGTATAAACCAATTCTTGTACACCCATATCTGTCATATAAAGCTCATAAAGTGCTGGCTCACTTTGTAAACTTAATGGTTTATTTTGGAGTAACAAGTTGGTCATTTGTAATGCTTGTTGCAACTGTTCTGTATGTGTCATAAACTTACCTCTTTATATAATAATGACAATCTGTCATTTCTAAAGCCCCATCTGTCATATAAGTTCCTCTTTGAACTTCTACAATCAGATTCACCTCTTTAAAAACTGACAAACTTTCTGTCTCTGTAACGATTTTCTTATAAATAGCTTCTACACTAGGAAGCTTGGTTTCTTGTCTGATTATTTGTCTATAGTCAAAACACTTTGTACCACTTTCTTCTCCTTTTGTTTGGGTAAGGATCATCATAAAGCTTGGCAAATCATAGTTTTCTACTACTTGTGAGCCATAACGTGCCTTAAGTGTTTGCAAATAATCTTTAAGACTCATATGCTCATTTTCCATGACTAAGAATAGAAGCTCTCTAAACATCAGTTCATAGTTAAAAATAAGACGGCTTGTAACTTGTTGGTCTAATGTCTCAACTTTAATACTTTCACTATCTTCAGGGTTCACAATTTCACCTTCTGAACTTTTTTCTTCCTTAAGTAAAAAAAGATGGTCAATACGCTCTAGGGCAAATTGCTTAGGTAAATGGATATCAAATAAACTATTGATAGCTGCCGCGAGGCCTCTTGTATCGTCCTTTCTGATAGCATTTTCTAAGAAATGGTGGAAGTTAAAGTTCTCTTTAAAAATAGTTTTACGACGTGCCACAAGCATTTCTTCTGCTTTCTGCCTTAGATCAACAAGGGCATCTAATAGTAGGGCATGTAGCTCAACCGTCTTAGAAAGTTCCATCTGCATATCAATGACAAAACGTTTAAATCTTAAATCTTTTTCACTCATTTGGCTGGCTTCGATTTGTTGCAGATATTCTTTTTCTAAAGTGGACAAATAGCTGAGGGTTTCTTTAAAAAGAGATTGTTCATCTTCTAGACGTTTTCTTACAGATTGTGTGTAGAGCGCATAGCCCTCTGTAAAGCCATAGCTCAGTTCCTCTAAAATTTCTCCTTTACGCTTAGCTTCCTTTTTAATTTCAATATTAATACGTTCTAAAGTGCTAAGCGCACTTCCAAAGTCCTCATGCTCAACTAATTTACGAAGTAAAATAAGCTGAATACTAATTTTACTTTCTTCTCCAAACTCCTTTGTCTGAAGAAGAAAATCAATGCCGACCGTTGTGAGACGATAAAAGTTTTTTTCTAAAAGGGCATCTCTTGTATAACTGATATAACGAAGCTTTGTTTCTTTCATGCGTCTTTCTTCAAGATCATAATAGGTATAACCAAAAGGGGTTCCACCATTTTGAAGTTTATCTAGAACGTAACGGGTAAGATCTGTCATCTCCACTGGGGAATAATCCTCGTTGTAAACGGTGCCAATAACACCCTCTAAATGACCTTGTATTTCTTCAAATCCTACGCCACGGTCCTTTAGATGCCCCTCATAAAGGAGATAAGATAAAACACTAAGGACTAAAACGCCCATGTCTAAATTGGTATATTTATCCGAACGCTTATTAAGCGCATAGAGTTCAGCAAAAGGTATGTATTTTGCAAGATTTTGTTGCCTAATAGGAAGGTCAGCTAAAATCTTTAATCGTTGTTTCTCATTTTCCATAGGTTCTCTTCTTTCTTTACAATATACTGCTTCATAATATCGAACTTTTGTTCTGTGTGTAATCATTGCAAAAGCTCTAGTTCATCTTGCTAACTAGAGCTTTCTATGAAGTAAAAATATCTCTTTCATCTATTATATACTATTTTTCTTGATTTTTAAACTTAAAACCTCTTGATTGCTGTATTGTTTACTGATTGCATAAATGCCTTCTTTAATCTTTTGCATATCTTTGAGCATTTCTATTTTACTTTCTTCTCTAGCCCATTTAGCACTTCTTCCTGCAACTGCCCATGTTGGTGGTGTTTCTACTTCATCATAGTCGTATTGACACTTCACTTGATTAAGTAATGCTTTGATTGGTCCTTCAAGTTCAGGGCACTTTTTCGCCATGACATACAACTTATTCATATCTCTTACACCTTCATCTAGCTTTGCTAAACGTACAGACCATCTACAGTCTGGATAAATTAAAAAGCAATCTCCTGCTTGGAACGAAGCATGTGTTGTATCTTGCAGAGGATTCTCTACCCAAGCATCAAAGGCCCATCTCAAAAAGCCATCTGTACCTAACGAACCTGCATACATAATCGTCCAATAACTTTCTACAGGTATAGACTTTACGAAACTATTTGGGAAGTGTTCCGTTGCTGTATAAAGGGTTGTTTTTCTTCCAAGCTTTTTACGATTCATTACTTCTACTTTGAATGCCTCTACATTCTGACGAATTTCTTCTAATCCTACACTGACATGGCTCAATTGATCCGATACTTTTTTATTACCTACAAAATCATTAAAAGCTGCGACCTTTTTCATACTTTTGCCTTTACTATTTTTCACTTCATCTACTAAATCTAAAGCAACTTCCATTTGATGACGTTCATCAAATCCTATACAAACGTATTCAAACCATCCTTTTGCTTCAATATGCTTTACAAAGTCTTTTAAAAATGGGCGCCATACTGCTTGATAATTTTTAGGATCTCCAACATCTGCAATAAGCACCTTTTGCTCTCCTGAGATCTCATCTTTATACAGGATTTTACTTTCCCATGGCATCATGCTGTAACAAACTACCTGCTGTAGCAGGCCTAATTCTAAGTTAAGAGCTACCCATTTATCAAAATGAGTATAATCAAAGCTAAATGTCCCATCTTTTTTTCTAATCCATTTAATCATTGAAGGGTAATGAATAGGATTTTGGCTATAAGTTTGTCCACCCCAAGCTTCCTCAACGATAGATGCTGTAATAGTCTGTCCCCCTAAAGCTTGATAACACTGCATATGTTCTTTTAACTTTTCAAGATGCGCTTTTGAAAAGGGCTCTAATTGATAATACTCTGCAAGATTATAAGGATGTTGCCAATATTCTACATCAAATAGATAGTGTTCGGGGGTAGGAAGTACCGCTTCTAAAACTTCTAATTGATAGTCAAAGCTTAGTTTATTTTCCTCACAGTGTACTTCTACTCTCCCTTCATAGATTCCAGCGGATACATCCTCTGGTACCTGTATTTCTATCCAAATTGATTGTATACTCAATGCTGGCATGCTACAAACAGTATCCTCCCAAAGAACATCGGGGAACATTTCTCTTGGCCCTGTAGGCATAATCCCTGCTTTATTATAAGCATACCAACCGGCATGTCCAATAAAACCTTTTACTTCCTTAACAAAAAATGTCTTTATGCATGTGCTTGGGATGCATTCGGTTCCTTTAACAAAATCACTGGTACAGATATGTATATCATTTAAAGGCTTGTCTCCACTTAAAAGTACAATCTCTGATAATGCTTTGTCATTTTTCCATGCCCATAAGTAATCCTTATCTTTATGAATCTCCCGTAGAGCCTCATAACTTTCTCTAGAATAATGTAATCCAGACTCTACAATAGTCCCGTTTAATAAGCTTTCTCTCATAATCTCTCCTCATTTGTGAACTTAAATTATTTGCCCTAGTTATTTATTTTTACCTTTTAGCTTCAAAATCCATAAAACTATAGTCAAGATTAGTAATCCCCCTAGTAAGATCCAATCCCAAACGCTTGCAATCAGCGCTGTTGTAGATACGAAGATACTTGTTGGTCCATCTGCACCTCCAATAATCCCAATAGATATACCTGCATCTCCTTTATCTCTTTTCAGAACACCATTTACACCTATCTTTTATTAAATATATATCAACTATAAAAAATAAGCAATTATCTAACTCTTATAAAGTGAAAGCTCTAAATAATTGTATCTTATAAATTTATCATGTTATACTCATCCTATATCGTTCTATTTTACGTATTCAATAAATTAACAAATCATATCACTTATAGGACCTTACAATACTATTTTGAGATTGGAGATTTATGATGATTCATATTATGTTTGTATGTCATGGAAACATCTGTCGTTCACCCATGGCTGAATTTGTTATGAAAGACTTAGTTGAAAAACGTGGTATAGGCCATCTATTCCATATTACTTCTTCTGCTACAAGTCGTGAAGAAATCGGCAATGATACCCATCCTGGCACACGTAAAAAGCTTAAGGAGATGGGTATTCCACTTACAAAAAGAGGCGCTATTCAAATTACATCTGCTGATTATGCAAACTATGATTATATCTTATGTATGGATAGTCACAACCTACGTAATCTAGGACGTATTATCAGCAATGACCCTGATCAGAAAGTACGACGTCTTTTAGACTTTTCCAAAAATCCACGTGATATTGCAGATCCATGGTACACTGGAAACTTTGATATTACCTATAATGATGTGGTTGAAGGCTGTGAAGCTTTACTTCAGACCCTTTTAGAAGATCTACAATACTGAAACCTAATAGGTATCAGTATTGTAGATCTTCGCTTTTTATTCTTTAGTCCAACATTCTAGTTGTTTTCTTGCTTCCCATTCATTATTTAAGTCAGTTACTACTTGTAGCACATCTTCTACTTCTATCTTCATCTTTCCATTTGGAACCATTGTGTTTCCCATACGTTCTACTGTAAGTAGTAAGGAACGTTTTGGCCACTCAATTTCTCGTACCTCTTTGCCACACATCCTAGAACCATGTTTAACTATTGTTGTAAGAATCACCTTCTCCTCATGTTCTTCTTCATCAATACCTAAATCTTGACCTGCCAATTGATTTTCAAGCAATGAATCATAGATAGGTGCACTCTTTAGTCCTTCTGCAACACTATAAGCAATAACAGAAACGACTGTAAGAGGTAAAAAGTTTATAAAGGATCCTGTCATTTCTGCAATAAGTACAATACCTGTAATGGGTGCACGTACTATAGCTGTAAAATACCCGGCCATAGCGACAATGACAAAGTGATAAAAGAGACTAGGATCTACGCCTAAATAAAGAATACATACCTTACCAAATATCCCACCGATAAGGCCTCCAATAATGAGCAAAGGAAAGAAAATGCCTCCAGGTACGCCAGCTCCAAAACAAATAAGAGAAAATAGAAATTTAATTATTACAAGCATAATCATCAGCCATAAGGCTGTGTTCAAATTTAATATTTCAACAATGGCATGGCCACCTCCTAGTACAAGAGGACAAACAATACCTAAAATACCTGCGAGAATAAAAGGAATCATAAATTTTGCATAGCCTTTTAGCCAGGTTACAAGCTTATATTTTTGCTGAATCCATAATAATGTTTGGTTATAAAGTACACCACATGCACCTATTAAGATTCCTAATACTACTAATAAAATGTAGTCCTTTAATGGAAAGATACCTAGATTAAAATTAAAAATAGGCTTAAGACCAAAGACTTGCTTACTTATAAAATCAGCAATAACAGCTGCGCTCATACTTACCAACAAAATAAGGGGTGAAAAGTACTTAAAAATCTCTTCAAATATAAAAAGGACACCTGCAAGTGGTGCATTAAAAGCTGCAGCTAAACCTGCACTTGCACCTCCAGCTATTAGGAATTTTTCTTCTTGGCTAGAAACTTTCGCCTTCTTACTTATTCCTTGTCCCACACATGCACCTAACTGTATTGATGGTCCTTCTCTTCCAACTGATAATCCTCCAGCTGCAGTCAGAGCCCCTCCTATAAACTTCATACATAAGGTTGGTAACCATTTTTGGTTAAAACATCCTTGAAGTAAACCTTTTACCTGTGGGATACCGCTCCCTGATATAGATTTACACTCTTTTACACATCTTGCCACCAGTACACTTAGTACTATCAGTATCAAAAACCATATGCCAATGTTCACAATTCCCTGTTCTTTAATCATCTTTACTATCCAAAATACAAAGTGCTCAGCATACTCTAAGACCAGCCGATAGCAAACGGTAATAACACCTACGCCAAGGCCTACTAATATACTCAAACCTATTAAGGTAGGTTTATTAATTTTTAATGTTTTACTTTGTAGCATCTCTTTACATCTCCTTACACTCTTTTACTATTTTGTTCCACTAATCATATATATAGCGAAGATCTTGATTTCATCACTAAGTTCTTTTTCATTTTTACAATATAAAAGGCTTATCCCCTCTATTTAAGGAAATAAGCCTTTACCTAAACACTACTACGGTCTAGTCATTTCTTCTAAAATACTAATCGAGATAATGGAATATCTTACTACTAAATAACAGATGTTAAATTTAAAGATAAAACATCAAAATTAATAATCTTTAATTTTTATAAACGATTTCCCCATCAATAATGGTATAGAGGGTATCAGTAAAGATTTCCATTGGATTTCCTGAGAATATAGCAATATCAGCATCTTTACCCACTTCTAAACTTCCCATTCTATCTGCTACATTACAAATGATTGCAGCATTAATGGTAATGGCTTTAAGACCTTCTTCTATACCTAACCCTTCCTTTGCCGCAAATCCAGCACATTTACTTAAATACTGAACTGGAATAACAGGATGATCCGTTGTGAGTGCCACAAGTGTACCTGCTTGATGTACAATTCCAGGTGTTTTAAAGGATTTATTTTGTACTTCAATTTTACTTCTACTTGTAAGTGTTGGACCGATAATAGCAGGATAAGTAGAAGATGCTACATATTCTGGAATAAGATGCCCCTCACTACAATGATCTAATGTCATATGTACATCAAATTCTTTACCTATGCGAATAGCAGTTAAAATATCATCACTACGATGGGCATGTGCTTTAAGAGGAATTTCTTTATTAAGTACAGGGAGCCATGCTTCTTGCTTAAAATCAATCTCAAAGTCCTCTCCCTTTGCTACTGCCTTTTCTTTTTTTACTTTATACTGTACAGCTTTTGTAAGTGCTTCACGTAAAAGAGCAGCTGTTGCCATGCGTGTAGATGGCATTTTACCTTTACTGTTATAGACACGTTTTGGATTTTCACCAAAGGCAATTTTCATAGCCGCTGGTGCTTTAACAATGAGATCATCCATACTTTTTCCTTTTGTTTTCATAAAGACAAATTGTCCGCCGACTACATTGGCACTTCCTGGGCCTGTCATAACAGAAGTTACACCTCCAGCTACGGCATCATCAAAAGCTGTATCCATTGGATTAATCGCATCAATTGCTCTAAGTTGTGGTGTAATTGGATCTGTCATTTCATTGGTGTCGTTCCCTTCAAATCCTTTATCTTCTTCCATAATACCTATATGACAATGGGCTTCTATAATCCCTGGCATAACCCATCCACCTTTTGCATCAATAACTTCCATTTCATTTGTTGGTTCAATAGCTTGAGCAACTTCTTTGATTTTTCCATTTTCAATCAGAACACACCCTTTTTCATAAGTTGTCCCTGCCATTGTAAGTATCTTACCATTTTTAATTAATAACATATTTAATCTCCTTATAAGCTATTTATAATGTATTATAATAAAATCAACATCAGTTCAATTATTATTGTATCATATATTATTTTATTAATTATTATTTTATATAAAAAGCTCTAACTTATTATCTTGTTAGTAATAAGTTAGAGCTTTAGTCTCATCATTAATCAATAAATGTCAGAACTTCTTCTAATGGTTTACGAGGTGGCTGAGCTGGTGTATGATCTGCAGCTTCTCCTAAAGCGACCATCGCCATAAGTTCATACCCTTCTTTTTCAAAGTTAATCAATGCTTCAATTTCTGATTTTGCATGAGTTGGTCCTGTCATATAGCAACTTCCATAACCTAGTTTGGTGGCTGCAAGGAGCATATTCTCTACTGCTGCACCTATTCCTTGTGCACCTGATTGTGGTGATTGCAACATTTCAAGCACATTTGCTGGTGCATCATTTTCTTGTAAAATTTTGTATTCAATCATATTATAAGGACAACCATAAACCAAAATTACAACGGGTGCATCCTTAAAACAGGTATAGTAATTAATAACACTCATATGTCTTTTGAAATCTTTTTCATTTTTAGCCAGTTGTCCAATGCGTTCATGACTTGCACGAACAATCTCTGCCATTTGTGTAATAAGTTCTTTATTTTGAAGTACAACAAAATGCCAATTTTGTTGATGCTTTGGTGACGGTGCATAAGTTCCTGCTTTTACAATTTCTGTAATAACCTCTTTTGGAATAGGTGTATCTTTAAATAAACGTACACTTTTACGGTTGTAAATAAAGTCTAATGGATTCATTGGTTTCTCCTTTGTCATCATTCTTTTAAAGTTATTATATACCAACTCTCTTCTATGTACTATATAGTATTCATCATATCTTATATTTTAAAGAGGTTGTATTCTTGATTAAATGCAACCTCTTCTACCTACATACTATTTATTAAGATATGCTGCGATTGCTTCTACATCTTTATCTCCACGTCCTGATACTGTTACGATGATACTTTCATCCATCTTACAAGTTGGTGCATATTTAAGTGCATAAGCTAGAGCATGTGAACTTTCGATTGCTGGTAGTATCCCTTCATACTTACAAAGCTTTAATAAGGCCTCTACTGCTTCATCATCTGTAATTGAGACGTACGTTGCTCTGCCTATTTCATTTAAGTAGGCATGTTCTGGCCCTACACCTGGATAATCAAGTCCTGGTGAAATAGAATAAACTGGTGCAACTTCTTTGTTTTCGTCTAAAACACAAAGGGTTTTCATACCGTGTAAAATTGTTTTTTCTCCTTTAGTGATGGTTGCAGCATGCATAGGTGTATCTAAACCTTTTCCAGCTGCTTCTACGCCAATAAGTGCAACTTCTGGGTCATCTATATAGGCTGCAAATGACCCTATTGCATTGCTTCCTCCACCTACACAAGCAATAATAGCACAAGGTAATTGACCTTCTTTATCTAAAATTTGTCTTCTAGACTCTTCACTAATTACTTGCTGAAAATGCTTAACGATAGTTGGATAGGGATGAGGACCTACTGCTGATCCCAATACATAAAAAGTCTCTTCTGAAGCATTTACCCATGCACATATGGCCTCATCTACTGCCTCTTTTAAAGTCTGTGTACCTGAGGTTGCTGGTACAACTTTGGCTCCTAACATCTCCATACGAAATACATTGAGTGCTTGCCTTTTCATATCTTCTTTACCCATATAGACTGTACATTCCATCCCCATTAGTGCAGCGACTGTTGCTGTTGCCACACCATGTTGGCCAGCACCTGTTTCTGCAATCACTTTCTTTTTACCCATGCGTTTTGCTAAAAGCATTTGTCCGAGTACATTATTGATTTTGTGAGCACCTGTATGATTTAGATCTTCTCTTTTTAAATAGATCTTTGCACCCCCACAGGCTTTAGTAAGATTTTCAGCATAATATAAAGGTGATTCTCTACCTACATAATCATGGAGATAGTAATTAAGTTCTGCTTTAAATGCCTCATCATCTTTATACTTTACAAATGCCTGCTCTAATTCTTTTAATGCGTTAAGTTGTGCCTCAGGTACATACGCTCCACCAAAATTACCAAATACATCTTTTAACATAATAAATCCCTCCATTTTTTTAATGATTAAATCAGAGTGATCTATGAACAGTTGGGTAAACTTATTTTGGGCCAAAAAAAAATTATATCCTCCTCACAATGGGACGATATAACTTCGTGGTGCCACCCAAATTATAAACCTAGAGACCTTCTCCAAGCTTATCTTACTTTAGATACGGTACATAAAAGTACGATATCCTGCTCTTATAACGTAGAGCTAACGGCTCTGGCTACTCTCATTTCACCATGCATCTCCCAAACCCATTCCTTATATTCTCCCGTATCGACTCCCAGCAACGCCGACTCTCTGTGACATTTAAATATAAGTACTCTTTTTGTTCCTAGATTTTGAATTCGATTTAATTAATGATATACTATGAAAAAATTTTAATTTTGTCAATAACTTTTTGAAAAATTTAATAAATTTATTTATCTTTTCTAACTCTTATTTAACCTTTAGATCTATTATTTTATCTTATAGTATTAATTATTTTATATTATTCAGAAATATATTGCATTTCATTTCAATTGTTGTATAATCATATATATCTTCATATTCGTATATGATGATTTGTCCAGAAAAAGACGCTGTATAGCCAAAGGGCTATCCGGCGTCTTTTTCAAGTTTCTCATTTTATTTCATATATTTTTTAAGAAGTAACGTGCTTTCCCTTTTGTTTTTTCACCATACTGAATAGCCTCTTTTGGACAATGGTTAATACAACTTAAACATTGGGTACATGCCTTATCCCAAACAGGCTTGTTTTCTACTAGCTTTATAGAATGTAATGGACAAGATCTAACGCATACACCACACCCTATACAGCTTTCTTCAACATGAAATGGTTTGGTACTGATTGCATATTTTTGAAACATAGGTGCCGCAATGACTGACTTTATACCACCCAACCATCCTTTTGCCACCTTCCATACTTTTTCCTTAGCCTTTACTTCATCACAAATGTTCTCTATTTGAATCTTAGCAGCTTTTATTTTCTTGTCTATCGTTTCTGGTGTGTCTACATTTGTTCCAATGATATAATTATTAGGCATACTCACTGAATAGCCACTTTGTATTCCTATTTCTTTTGCAAGCTTTTTCATGGCTGTTCCTGCTTCACTTTCACATGTCCCTACCATAAATTTAAAAGTATCCTTACCATAGTTTATATGCTTTATAAATTCCGCCATAATTTTGGGTGGTGCCCATGCATGAATGGGGAAAATAAACCCTACAGTTTCTCCATCTCCCACTTCAATAATCGTTTGTTTCTCCAATGATGTAATAGCAATTGCTTCTGTCTGTAATCTAACTGCTAATTCCTTAGCTACCCATTCTGAATTACCTGTTCCTGAAAAATAATAAATCATTTTACCCTCCCAATAGACATGATCTATCTAATCGATTTTATTATCCTTAGGCTATCATGATTAAATATTGAATACAACCCTTACATTTAAAATGTTTAATCCGCTATAAAAAAGTCCGCTATACTTTATTGTATAGCGGACTTGTATCACCCTTTAATCCCTGCATGTGCAACGCCTTCTATAAATTGTTTTTGGAAAACAAAGAATAAGACAATCATTGGAATAACAGCCATGACTGATCCTGCCATTTGTGCTGGGAAATCATTAGTATACTGACCTGATAATGAAGCTAACGCTGGGCCTAATGTCATCTTCTTTGGTGATGTATTGACAATAAGTGGCCACATGAAATCATTCCATGCAAACTTCGCTGTGAAGATAACAAGGGCTACAATACCTGATTTTACAAGTGGTAGCATAATCTTATAGAAAATTTGCCACCTATTACACCCATCTAGTATGGCTGCTTCTTCTAATTCATCAGGTAGCGACATGAAGAACTGCCTCAACAAGAATGTCCCAAAGGCACTAAATAAATTGGGCAAAAATAAAGCCACTGTGGTATTAAGTAAGCCCATTTTTTGTACAATCATATATTGAGGTACTAAGAAAATTTGACCTGGTACCATTAATACAGATAGTACAAGAATAAAAATAAGATCACGGCCCGGAAACTTAATTCTAGCAAACCCATAGGCTGCCATTGAGCAGATTGCAACTTGACCTACAACCGTAATAACAGTTGAGATCAAGGTATTCAGATAAACGCTACCAAAAGGAATAGCTTTAATAGTTGATGTATAAGCATCTACATTAAAATGTTGTGGGAAAATGGTTGGCGGTATTTGCACAGCCTCCCCATTTGTTTTAAATGAAGTAAGTACCATCCATATAAAAGGGAAGATGGTTATACCTAATCCAAGAATTAAAAGCAAATGCACAAAAAAGTGACTTATTTTCTTATCTTTACTCATAACTTCTCCCCTCCTTAATCATAATTAACCCATTTTTTCTGAAGCTTCACTTGAATAACCGTAATAATCATAATAATTGTGAAGATAAACATGGCAACAGCGGAAGCATAACCTTTTTGCCCATAATCAAAAGCATTACGATAGAATAGCATAACCAGTGATTGAGTCGATTCGAAAGCTAAACTACTCTTTCCAATCATCATATAAATCGTATCAAATACTTGGAATCCACTAATTAATCCTGTAATAAGAACAAAAAAGATTGTTGGTGTTAAGAGTGGTACAGTAATTTTAAAGAATTTCCTAAAGGCCCCTGCTCCATCTATAGAAGCTGCTTCATAGTAGGTATCAGGTATGCCTTGCATCCCTGCTAATAAAATAATCATATTATAACCAATCATGCTCCAAATCCCTACAATCATAACCATATAAAGTGCATAATCTGGAGAGGACAACCAATTTTGTCCTTCTATACCCAATACGCCAAGAATCTGGTTGAGTACCCCATAATTACCGTTATAAATCCATTTCCATACCATGGCAATAGCCGCTGGCATTGTAACAGCTGGTAAGAAGTATAAGGTTCTATAAATAGATGTTCCTTTAATCTTAGTATTTAATAAGGCTGCAATGATTAACGACAATGCAATACCAATAGGTACTGTAATAATTACATAACGTAATGTATTCCATGTTGCTTGCCAAAGCTCTGGTGCGCCAAATAACTTCTTATAGTTTTCTAGCCCCACAAAAGTTGCTTGGTTAAAATTATTAATGTTTGTAAAACTATAAAAGAAACTCTTAATAAAAGGATAGATGTAGAATACACCAAGACCTATAACTAAAGGGGCTATAAATAAATAGCCCCATATATAATCTACATTGAACTTTTTAGAGGGTCTTTTATAGACACACTGTGTCTGTTGTACTTCGGTGACCTTCATAACATCCCCCCTATTTGTTCATTTCTGCCAGTGCAGCATCACTTTCTTCTGCAATTTTACTACATGCATCTTCTAAACTCATTTCATTACTAAATGCTAACTTAAGGTATTTTGCTTCAATATCAAAAAGTTGACTTGAAACTTTACAACATGGCAACGCTGTTGCAATGCCTGCTTGATTTGTATAAGCTTTCAAGTTAAGATCAGGATTTGTTTGGGCAAAATATTGTTGTGCATCATTTCTTGCAGAAATAACAACACCTGACTCTCCTTGGATTTTCATAGCCTCTTCTCCACCTAACCAAAGTGCAAATTTAGAAGCTTCATCTTTTTGTTTGCTATTTGCATAAACACTATAACCTAGACCATTAATGACATTCCCTTGATTTCCTTCAAAAGTTGGTGCTTCTACTAAGTCAATTTTACCTTTAACCACATCATTTTGAACGTATTCAGGTGTCATATAAGAACCTGCCCAAATCATCGCAAGTTTCCCTGATTCAAACATGGCATCTGCACTTGTATCTGTTGTTTCTGCTAATGTAGGTGAAATCCCTTCATTAATGAGGTCAATCCAGCATTGAATCCCTTTTTGTGTATTGGAATCATTATATCCTGTTGCTGTTTTATCAGCATTTAAAATACTACCATTGGCAGCAAAAATAGTATTGTAATAGCAAGTTTGGAAATCTAATGGTGCTGCAATACCATAAATACCTTTAGATTGATCTGTTAATTGTTTTGCTGTTTCAACCATGTCCTCCCAAGTCCAATCATCTGTTGGGTAAGCCACACCGGCATTATCAAAAATTTCTTTGTTATACCATACTGCATTGGTATCAAAATCTTTTGGAACAGCATATTGTTTGTCTTCAACATTGTAAAGTGATACCAGTGATTCTGGGAACTGACTTAAATCAAAACTATTACTTGTTATGTATTCATCTAATGGGAGAAGCATCTCACCATCCACATAACTTTCTACATGTAACCCATTCATCCAAAATACATCTGGTGCTGTGCCCCCGGTCATAGAAGCTTCTAGTTTAGTCCAGTATTCCCCACCTTTATATGGTGTAAGTTGAATTTCTATACTTACATTAGGATTTTGTGCGGTATAAGCATCACATAAAGCTTGCATAGTAGGCTGTTGATTTTTATCCCAGATACCAAAAGTTAATTGTACTTTTCCACTTTTGTCCCCTTGGCTTTGACATCCTGCTAGGCAAGACGCTGTAACCATCGTCATCATCAATACTGCTACCGCTTTTTTTAACATTTTACTCACATACATCATCCCCTCATTTTATACGCTTATGCGTTTCTTATATTTTCTAACGGAATACATGTACCGCCTTCTACTCGAGATTTCTCTGCTGCTAATGCAATATAATGACTTTCTACAGAGTTTTCTAATGATGTGATTGCTTTTGTTGGTTCTCTGTCTTCTAGAATCATATCTACAAATTCCTCAACAAGTCTTATATCTCCACCACCATGCCCAGATAAATTCTGAGCTAACTTAGAAATATCGATTACTTCTGGTTGTTTGCCAAATACTTTAATTTCTAAGGTGTTGGCTTTCATATCTGCCACGATTTCACCCATTGTACCCATAATTTTTGCATAGCGGGAATTATCATTTGTAAAGCCACTCATTGTAAAGCTCATTGTAGAACCATCTGTCATCTCTAAATTTACAACTTGATGATCTACTACGTTATTGTTACAGTAATAAACACATTGACCATAAGGTCCTGTTTTGATGGCTTCTGTAATCGTTTCAAGGGTTGGGTGAAGCGCTAATACTTCTAATGGCCATCCTGTGTGCCCACTCTTAATGCCCATTCTTTCGTGTTCTATGTAGAATTTTTCTGCATCATAAGGACAATTTTCTTTTGCTAAGCAACCATCCATACAACGTTTTGCTGCACCCTCTGGAGCATTTTCACTTTTGAAAAGATAGGTACTTCCAAAAGAACTCACACTTTTGCAGGTTTTATTTGTAAGCCATAAGTATAAGTCCATATCATGGCAACACTTTTGTAAAATCATTGGACTTGTTTCATCTGAATTGCACCAATTTCCTCTAACAAAGCTATGTGCTTGATGCCAATACCCTACATTTTCAATACCCATTACAGTGACTACATCACCTATTGTGCCTGCATCTAACACTTCTTTTAACTTGGTATAGAAAGGTGTATAGCGAAGTACATGACATACAACAACTTTACGTTTACATTCATTGGCTACTTTTACAAGCTCACGACATTCATCTAAATCAGGAGATACTGGTTTTTCAAGTAAAAGGTGATACCCTTTTCTTAAAGCTGGAATAGCATGCCCCACATGCTGTCTATCTTGTGTTGTAATAAACATCACATCTGCAAGTTGATCTTGTTCAAGCATCTCCTCAACACTGCTATAACATTTATCTCTTGGTACATCATAAGTTTTTGCAACTTCTTCTACTTTGTCTGGGTCCCAGTCTGCAATTGCTACAATTTCCATCTTATCTTTAAATTTTAAAGCTGCTGGCGCATAAGCATCCTTCCCACGATTCCCTAGTCCTGCTAATGCTACTGTTAATTTTTTAGCCATATTATTCCTCCTGATAGCAATCTAATTTTAATATTCTAACTTTTTTACTTTTTTGTATATAGATAGTATAATGATATTTAAACAAAGTTGTATAATCATTTATCCGACTAATTTGTATTTTTATCCGAATCTAGTCTTTACACAACCTACAATAGGAGGGATGACCCATGACTTATATTAGTACTAAACTTCGTTCTAGCGTGCAAGTTAGCCATATTATTACGATTCACTACTTTGAATATATGAAAGACTTCTATTTTGCTGGAGAGGTTCACAACTTTTGGGAGTTTCTATGTGTAGACAAGGGTGAAGTTGAAGTTCAAGCAGATGACAAAATGCATCATCTTAAACAAGGAGATATTATTTTTCATAAACCAATGGAATTTCACGCAATTAAATCTATTGGTCACTCAGCTCCTAATCTTATTGCCATCTCGTTTAAATCATCTTCACCTATTATGGATTGCTTACAAAACAAACATCTTACACTAGGTAGTAATGATAAAAAGCTTATTTCTAAAATTATCAGCGAAGCAAGTCAAGCTTTTTCTACACCCCTTAATGTACCGGCTGTTGAACAAATTACACGTGCAAAAGAGGTAGATTTTGGTGCTGAACAACTTATCAAAATCCACCTAGAAGAACTTCTTATTGGATTTATTCGAAGAATCCTAACGACACCATCTGACTATTCTCCTGTAAACCCTATGGTTACAAAAGAGCATACTTTTGAACATATTTGTCACTATTTAGAAAAACATATTTGCGATCGCTTAAGTGTACCGATCATTTGTAACGATAATCTCATTAGTAAATCTTGTTTACAAGAGCTCTTTCATTCCAAAGTAAATATTGGTGTTATGGAGTATTTTAATCGTCATAAAATCGATTTAGCTAAACAGCTTATTCGTGAGAACGAGAAAAACCTCTCTCAAATTGCAGACTATCTTTCCTATAGTTCCCTAGCACACTTTTCTAAGCAATTCAAAAGGTTTACTGGAATGTCCCCTACTGAATATGGCTCCTCTATCAAGCTACTCTCTGAGAATGTAAACCAGGGAGATAAAGACATTTTACGTTAAAATATCCTACATATTAAAAAGAAAGAGACGTTAACTTCTAAAGGTAACGTCTCTTTCTTTTTTCTTTTTAATCATTCAATCTAATTAATAATTGTAACAAGTACTTTACTTTGTTTTTTTGCAATCACATTATGTTCAATGCTCGCATCAAATCCAAAGACATCTCCTACTTTAAGTTGATGGACCTGTCCATTTACAAATGACATCTCCACTTCCCCGCTTATAACTTGAATAGCTGCAAGTCCCTGGTGTGTATGGTTAGGCAAGCCTTTTCCAGCTTCAAATACAAAACAAATCATACGATATTTATCATTTTTTATAAGTATTTGTTTTTCTAAAACTTCTGCTAAACTCCCTCTATTAGCTTCATTTATCTTTTTAACTCTAGCTGTTTTAATGGTTCTTTCACTCATTTTATACTCCTCCTATTTACTTATTTTATAAGTGTATTCATCTACAACTTGAAATCTTTCTTTACCTGTTTCTACAAATCCTTTTAGCCATGCTTCACGTAATGCATAGTAACAGGACACCTCTCCCGCTTCTGCTTCCCAATACGCTTTATGGACACATTGATTTCTTTGCCATACAATGGCCTCTTCTGTAGCTTCTAATACTTCATTAACATGATCACATGGCATACCATCAATCAAACTATCTTGAATCTCTTGATAGAGCGCTTTAAGTGCTAATCCTTCACCCATTTTTTTGCGTTTTGCTTGTCCTTGGTCCTCGAAAGCCTCTTTTAAAGTCTCCATGGCATCTGGTATTTGCTTAATAAGCTCTGTTACGCAATATGCAAATTGATATTCTGTAACAGAAAGTTGGCTTTGTAGCCATCCATGGATTTGTGTTGTATCGATAATATCTTCTAAATCACCTTGGGCGATTTGTCCATATTTTGTATAACAGCTACTTGCTAAATCAATATGCCATTTCGTTTGTGCTGTATCTATAACTGTTTTAACAAATCCTTCTTGTATTTGAATTTTATTATATAACCAATAATGAATTGGACCTAAAAATTTACTCATTGTATGCTCCTTATTGAACTTGATTTATATTATCTGTTTGGATGTATTTAGTATATCTGATTTTCTATTTGAGCGACGTTGCCAGAGCAACAAAATGATAAAGGAGGCCACTCTTATCAAAAAGAATAGCCTCCTTTATCACTTTGTCAAATTTTCAATTTCGCTAAGTAATACTTGTGCATTCATATCATTAGATACATGAATACGCTTAATATCTAATGATGTTGTTCTACTACCAGCTTCTTGAGATTGCTCTACAAGATTGGTAACTTGTAAATCTACACCACATGCCTTAACCCATTTCTGAGTTTGAACTGTATGGAGAAATTGAGGATATGCCAATACTTTAACATCTCTTTTACCTAAATGCTTTTCAATATCTGCAAAAGATTTCTGAACTTCGTAATACACTTCAGTTTCACTTGCATTATTCAGCAGCGTATGTCCATGAGTATGACTTTGAATATCAATCAAACCACTTTGTTCCATTTCTTTTGCCTGTTCCCATGTAAAATGCTCATATTGTGTCTTCATTCCTACATATTGAGTCGTTATAAAAAAGGTAGCTGGTACCTCATATTGTTTTAAAATAGGGTATGCCTTCTCGTAATTATCAAGATATCCATCGTCTGCTGTAATAATAAAGGGCTTATTAGGCAGACCTAACCGCCCTTCTAAATAGGCTTGAAGTTGTTTGAAATGAATAGGCGTATATCCTGCATTCAATAAAGCTTTAATCTGTTCTTCAAATAAAGTTTTGCTAACACCTATACTTATCTCTTCTTTTGTAATACCTATTTGATCCTTAATCTGATGATACATGAGAACTGGAATATATTTTTGCTGATATGTAGGTTGCTGATTGATGGAATAATCCTTTGATTTTCTTTGAGCACGTTCATTATAAGCAATAGCCATCTTATTATTCACATAGAATTGTGTTACGCCATAATAGGCCTTATCTCTTACCTTTACTACAACTTTAATTTCATTAATACCTTGATGAAAAAGACTAGGGTCCATTCGTTTGATAGAGGGTACTCTAAAACTTTGGCCTGCTGCACTTCCATTCACTTTAAATTCTACATATTCTATTGTTCCCTCAGATATATTCGGTTTTACTAAAAGGGTTAATTGCCCATTCGTTAGCTCCGCCTTTGCTGTTTCTCCATCTAGCTTTAGTGGTATATTTATGTTTTCTTGATTTTGATTTGTAACTTGGTAAATTTCCATATCCATCTTTTCACTTATTTTAGCGCCATATACATTTATATTAATAAAGATGAATAATATAATCCACCAATATTTTTTCATAGAGTTCCCCCTTAGCTGAAAGTCTTACTTTTTATTTTATTTTAGAATTACAAATATAGACCTTTAAATAATGTATGGAGTAAAATTATATAAAAAAGAAGCTATTACTCTAATGTAATAACTTCTTTTAGGAACCACTCGATTCCATATCCTTTAACCTTGTTGGTCAAATAAAAGTCCTTCTCGTTGGCTAGCCTTTACATCTAATTGTACACAACCTGTTTTACATCCCGCTTGTTCTGCTTCTTCTTTGGCCTTTTCTATTGCTGCCATCTGAATGCGAACTTGAACCTCTGATAAAAATCCCTTTTGAGCCATTCCAACCACTGTCCCCATTGCTGCAGATAAAATGTTTTGTCTTGCACTTTCGGTTTTAGCATGTTGTAAACGTTTTTTGAGTTGTTCACCTTCTTCTTTTGCACGATTTGCCTCACGCTTAAGATCAGGATAGCTTTCATTAATAAATTGTTCTTCTTCTGGTGTTAGACTTTCACCTTTAGCAATTTTGATAGCAATTGCTTCTGCACGTCCCATCTCCATATAAACTTCAGCATAAAAAGCTTGTGACTGAGCAACTTCATAATGATTTAATTTCTTATATTCTTCTTCTGATAATGTTTCAACCTTCATACCGCTTGCTAACTTTTTTTGAATAGAAAGAATCTCTTCACTAGGTTGCATACCATAGTACTTTTTACTTGAATGAGCTTGTTGAAATAGATTAGGATAAATTGTTTGAATCATTATTATAACCTCCAATAAAATTTATGCTGTTATAAATTTTATCGACATTTTTTACTTCTTCAAAATAGTTCTTTATCGTTTCTCTTTTAAAAGATTGTCTAACTGCTGTAAGAAATCTATAATTTCACACATTACAATTGACTTTTTACTAATTTTAGATTTTAAATTTTTAAGCTTATCACCAAATGTTTGTACCAAGTCTGTTATAGAATGTACCCCTTGGACCGCACCATTAAGATTCTTTCTTGTCCACTCTATTCCACTTAGAATCTGATTGGTAAAGTTTTTTACATCATTAGCACTATGAGTCATTTGTTGAAAATTCTCTTGTACTGTTTGAGCTGTTTTTACATTCTCTTGAATGGCAGATTTAGATGACTCAATTTCTTGACGTAATGTTTCAATACTCTTATTAATCGATCGAATACTCTCATCAATCCCTTTTGCAAGTTCTGTTGTGGAATTAGAGAGTTCTCTTACTTGGTCTGCAACTACTGCAAAACCTCTGCCAGCATCGCCTGCACGTGCGGCCTCAATAGATGCATTCAGAGCTAAAAGATTTGTGCTTGATGCAATGCCTGTAATATTACTAGACATTTGTCCGATTTGGACACAATTTTGTTCTAATGTTGTAAAGGCACCTGATATAGCATCCAATTGATGGCATGTTCCTTGAATTTGCTGTGCCAAGTCATTCATTTTTAAGTCAGCCTCATAAACAGTCTGCCCAGATTGTTCCATTACGCTATCTATTTGATTGGCTGTATGGTGAAACGCTGTAAAATCAGTATTCAATTGTTCAATCATCTGATTAATACGGCTAATTTCCACAAAGGTCTCTGCAATATCTTCTATAGCTTGTGTTACTTCTACCTCTTCATCCATATATGCTTCTATTTTCTTTTCTATATGATGTACACCATACCTTAAATGAGGCGTATGATCCTCTTTTTCATATACAACCTTCTCATCTATAGATGTAGGTATTGCTTGTGTATCTAATTGTCTCTTTTTTAATCTTAGCCACTTCATGATTCTCTCTCCTATTCAAATACAGCTATAATCATTGTTTGATTAAAATGTTGGTGATCAAGTTGTTCACCATATCCTGCAAAGCCTACATAGTTACCAAGAGTCTGTCCCATTTCTCTTGCAAATTGATCAAGATACCCTTGTGATTCAAATAGTAAAGAACGTGCTAAACAATGGACAACTAAAGCTAAAGATGGCTTAGGTACATCTTGGTGAATACGTTCCATAGTTTGTTTAATAACATTTTTATAGTTATCTGGTTCTAGTAAAACCATTTGAGAATTTTTATAGACACGTGCATGATACGCCATGCCCTTTTGTTCAACGACTTCTTTATTGGCAGTAATGTACATATCATTTCCAATCATTCTCCCCATAGGATAGCTATCTAAATAGCTCGGCAAATGTTGAAGGTCTGTTCCTAATGCTTGAGCAACTTGAGGTGCCGCTGGCTTACCATCATACTCATAAACAATACGATTGCGAACATCAACCTTTGTTGCTATAAAATGATGAGCTGTTGGTTTATAAATATTTTCTTGATAAAAGTGTATTTTTCCTCCTAAATTTTTCAATATCACGAATATACAGGCTTTTTCATATACCTTCCCATTATAAGATACTAGTGTCTTTTCAGCTTTTCCTTCATCCCCAGCTGTCCCACCAAATATAGGAATTTGTCTTGAGTTCAAAACAGAATTTAATGTAGAAAGCACTAACTCCTCACAGCTTATTAATCCTGTTGTAAAAGTTAAACACATAGTATTGGTAGATGTACCTATAGATTCTACACACGCCTCTATACGTGGCACATATTTGATAGGATATTGATCTACTTCCTCAAGAACATCACCATAACACTCTATTCCTTCTTCAATTCCAAGTACTAGTATGCCCTCTTTAGAAATCCCCTCTTTGCAAAAAGATGCAAACGTTGTAGAACCTATAACTAAACAGTTCGGAAATTTTTCTTTAATACCTATTGTATAGGCGTCAAAGTTTCTTACACTTGAAAAGAATAAAATCAGTTTAGGATGCTTAAGTTCTCCAATTGCTTCATTTATACTTTGCTGTACATCTTGATGTGTACTTCTTCCCATTTTATACTTCATATGACACTCCCTTAAATTACAAAATATTATAACCATATAGTATATTTTTGTCGAATTTTAGTCAATAGTATAATTTATTACTCATCATAAAAAACTTCCTAAAAATATTACATCTCTAGGAAGTTTTCTGCCAACCCGTTTAGTTCTTTACGTACAATCACTACCATTGTTGTAAAATCATTATTCAAGAAGTCAAAAAATAAATAATCTAAACAAAAATGCCCTATGGCATAAGGCCATAGGGCATTTTCTCCGTCATTCTTCCAAAAAGGGGTTGGAGGAGACTTCATTCAAGTTCAACTTGGGGGAGTGAACTTAACTATATTTTATGTATTATAGTACATAATTGCAATAGTTAATTTTAAAATTTACTCTTTTTTAGGAAATTTTTATCTCACGTGCTATAATATCGAACAATTCTCCCCTACGATCTGCATCATGTACCCAGTAAAAAATACCAGCCATATCATGAGCTTTTGCATAATCACACTTTTCCTTTACAGAGGTAGGATCATCATAAGAGAAAAATGTACTTCCATTAAATAGGAAAGGTGCTCTTGCCGCTTCATCAAAGTATTTGATGTAACCATTTTTATTTTCATAGTGATCAACAATATCTGTGTAACCAGGTCCCCAATTATTAAGCTCTGGTGAAGTTTGGCGATAACCATGATCAATGTCTGGTACATTATTCCATTGTTGAGAATAAAATGCTGCGCCTATTAGTATCTTCTCAATAGGTACACCAGCCCCTACCATTAGATGAATGTGATAATCTGCACTATGAGGTCTAATCCCTTCTCCTTTTGGCTCATATAAGTTGGTGTGGTGACCAGTTACTTTTCCACCTGTATTAGAATCATAAGTCATTAAATTAATAAAGTCTAAGTACTCATGACTTGTCTGAATCTCTGTACGATCTAAATACCACTGTCCACTCCCAGCTGCTGTTGTGAGCCAGTATTTCTTTCCTGTTTTTTCACCTAATGTATCTAAGGCTTTACGGTACGCTGCAAAAAGTGCTGTATGTTGGTATTTCTCCTCTATAATCCCTGTATCACCTGGAAATTCCCAGTCACAGTCAATCCCATCTAAATCATAACGTATTACAATATCCATTGTAGAGGCTACTAATTTATCCATTCCTGCTTGTGTACTTGTGGCTTCCCCATGTCCATGATTGTTACCGCCTCCTGTTGAAACAAGTACATTAAGTTCTGGATTTGCCTTTTTAATACGTTTGAGTTCATCTATTTGTGCTTTATCTAACTCCATGACTGTAATATCCTCAACCATTGGTGCAAATGCTAAGTTAAGATGTGTTAACGCTTTTGCTTGCTCATCCGTTATCGTATGCATACTTCCTTTATTTACATAACCTACAAAATACATTGTTATACCTTCTCTTTCCGGCTTTTCATTTTGTTATATATTAAGCCATTATTTTCTCTCAGTTAAATTATAACAAATTCATATATTTTAGTAAAATATTTATCAAATAATTTACCTTAGTTCTAGTTTCAAAAAGTATGTATTCTCCTAAAAGTTTTAGTATAATGAAGCTAACAGTTTATCTAGAAAGGATTTATCAAATGGCTATTCACACCCCTTTACTCGGTTCCCTTATTAAAAAATATCGTCTTGAACAAAATATGAGTCAAGAGTCCCTTTGCCAAGGTATTTGTGTTGTCTCTTATTTAAGTAAAATAGAAGCTGGCCTTGTCACCCCTAGCCAAGATATATTAGAAGGACTTACCCAGGCATTAGGTATTCATTATGAACTAGAAGAAGCATTCCTTAAAGAAGGTGAAGTGCTCTTTAACGATTACTTCCATGCATTATCCTTCTTTTTAGAAGATAAAGTAGCACTACTTCAAGAGCATATTTTAGAAAACTATAATACCTATTTATTTTCACCTTTGATGTTGGAAGCACTGCTCGTTCAGGCAAATATACAAAATGAAACACATGACTTAAAACTTTTAGAAACGCTAGACGACTTAGAACATTCTTTTAAGTTTCTTACCTCCAGTCAAAAGGCACTCTTTTATTTATTTAAAGGCTGCGCTTTAATCTACATGAAAACTGAGCCTACTAAAGGATTTAATACTTTGGAGCAGGCATTGGCTTATGAACGCTCTGGCTTTATGCTATTTGCTGTTGGCAAACAGCATTATCGCTTAGGTCACTATAATTTATCTCTAAACTATATGGAAGAAGCCTACGAGATGTGTATTAAAGAAGGTAACTTAAGATGTGCTCTTTATAGTGCACTTAATATTGCAGGTGTCTACTCTTCTATTCGTAATATGTTCCTTATGGAGAAATATTCTAAGCTCATTATTAATCTGGCAACAAGTCTAGGGGAAGATGACAGCCTCTATACCGCATACTATAACTTAGGTGCCACTTATTTAGAAATTAAAGACTACGAAAAGGCACTTACTTACTGTGAGCGAGCTCTTCACCTTAGAAAAGATAGCCCTCATCCTGATGTAATGAATTATCACAAGTTAGCCCTCATTCATCATCAACTTGGTAATCTGGAAAAGGCACATGATTTCTTAGACCGTGCCTATAACTGCTATCTGGCATGTTCTATCCACGGTACACCCCTTACTAAAACGATGCTCGATATCGTTAAGATTACCCTTGATGATCCTAACTATCTTCATAATTCAGAATATGGAACACTCTTAGAATCCGTCTATAACCAAGTTGGTGAAGCCATTCATTTTGGTTTTAAACAATTTCATGGCAACTATCTTATTGACTACTACAAGGCCAATAGACGTTACAAAGAAGCCCTAGCCATTACAGAAGAACTTTATGTCAAAAGTCCGTATCTTTCCTAAGATAGGGGCTTTTAGTCGTCTTAACACTCGTATATAAGTGAAATTTTCTCAAAACTGCACTCTATTTTATTCTTTAGCCTCTATTTATAATATAAAGAGGAGGTGAAAATATGAAAACAAAACAACCTACGTTATGGACACGTAATTTTACTATTATTACACTTGGAACGATTATTTCTGCTCTAGGAGGTGTGGCAACTTCCTTTGCTATGAACATTGTAGTCTTTAAGGAAACAGAATCTACACTTCTTACAGGACTATATACTGTACTTATTCTCATTCCACAGCTTATTTTGCCTATTATAATAGGACCTTACATTGACCGCTTTTCCCGGAAGAAACTTATTGTAAGCTTAGATTTTCTCATGGGCTTTTTCTTTTTATTTTGTAGCTTTCTCACTCGAGATAACTTCTTTAGTTATCCGCTCTTTGTTGTCATGGGGATTCTTATTAACACAAATGGAGTGATCTATGGCAGTGCTTATAATGCCTTATATCCTGACTTAATTCCTGAAGGGATGTATCAAAAAGGTTATTCGGTAAGCAGTATGATTTATCCTTTAGCCAGCACACTGATGACACCTGTAGCTGCACTTATCTTTGAACACTTTGGTGTATCTTTCTTATTTGTACTAGAGGGTGTCCTTTTGATCGTAGCGGCCTCCTTTGAATGCTTTATCAAAGTCAAAGAAACTTTAACCAAACCGGATAGTACTTCTTATAAAGTTTATTTAGAAGAACTAAAACAAGGCTTTTGCTATATTCAAGGTGAAAAAGGATTACTTGCTATCTTTACATACTTCTTCTTTACCATGTTTGCCTCACAAGCAACTGCCTTATTATTAGTACCCTTCTTTGAAAATCATCAATTTCTTACTTTAACTAGCTACTCTCTCTTGATTTCTGCTGAAACAATCGGACGCACACTAAGTGGTACTTTCCATTATCTATTTAAAATTCCTACTAAGGCACGCTTTAAAGTTGCCGCCAGTGTGTATGTCCTCTATGACCTATTAGAAGGCATCATGCTCTTTATGGCTTTTCCAGTTATGCTTATTATTCGTTTCTTACTGGGCTTTATGGGTACCAACTCCGCTAATATTCGAATGTCCTCTGTCCAAAGCTATGTTCCATCAGAGATACGAGGTCGTGTAAATGGCTTTAGTAGTATCTTATCTATGGCAGGGGTCTGCTGTGGTAGCCTTGTATCTGGTATACTTGGTGAATACTTTAACTACGCTCACCTTGCATTGGTCTATGGCATTATTGGGACATTGGCAGCCTACTTCCTCATCATTAAAAATAAGGATGCTGTATCTGCTATTTATAACCGAGAACTCTAATAAAAATAAGCCTCTTATGTACAATGTCTTGATAACATTTTGACCACATAGAGGCTTATTTTTTATTTACTATTGAAAGGTAACACGACTTGTACTTGCTCAATACGTCTCCTATTGGCACTTACAATTGTATATTTTATATCTTCTAATGCTACTTCAACACCTTCATCTGGTATTGCACCCATATAAGTGGTAAGGAATCCATTAAGTGTATCATATTCCCCCTCAGGTAGTTCTAGTCCTAATGTATATTTCAAATCATGAATGCCTGTTGAACCATTTACTAAGTAAGTCTTCTCATCCATTTGTTCTATTTTAAGTTTTTCGATGTCATACTCATCATCAATATCTCCCATAACTTCTTCCACGAGATCTTCCATCGTTACAATCCCTGAAAAGCCACCATATTCATCAATCAATATAGCGATGTGATTTTTACTTTCTTTAAAGTTTTTAAAAAGTTCATTAATCTTTTTACTTTCTGGAATGAAATAAGGTGTACGTAAAATGTTTCTAATATTTATAGCATGAAATCCTACTTTTCTTGCTTCCTTTATTAAATCCTTTGTATAAAGTAGGCCAATGATATGATCGATATTGTCTTCGTAGACAGGAATTCTTGAATAATTAAATTCTGTAATTTTATCTAAAATCACTTCTATATCCTCTTGAATATTAATGACAAAGATATCTTTTCTAGGTGTCATAATTTCTTTAACAATCCTGTCATTAAACTCAAATACTTTATCAATCATAACTTCTTCTTCATCTTCAATACATCCATCTTGCTTAGATTGTGAAACCAATGCACGAATTTCTTCTTCTGAAATTTTTTCCTCTGCATTGTCTTGACTATTGCCTGTTACTTTTAAAACAAATAGTGTAGATAAAGACAAAATCTTTATAAAAGGTTTTGCAATTAATGATACTAAATAAATGGTTTTAACTGAACTTAAAGCAATAGTTTCTGATTTTTTCAGTGCAATTCTTTTAGGGACTAACTCTCCAAAAACTAAAGTAAAATAGGAAAGCATCAGGGTAACACCAATCATTGCAATTTCTCCTGAAAAAGGGATACCTAGTTGCTGCATCCATTTTGCAACATGGCTAGATAAACCTGTTGCTGCTGATGCACTTGAAAAGAAGCCCGCTAAAGTGATTCCTATCTGTATTGTAGATAAGAAACGACTTGGCTCATCTATAAATCTTTCAAGCAACCTCGCTTTACTATTTCCCTCTTCACTTAGTCTCCTTATTTTACTTTTGTTTACAGATACTATGGCCATCTCTGCTGATGCAAAAAATGCATTTGTACCTGTTAGTAAAAGAATCAAAATCAACTGTCCCATAATACTTGCCGAATCACTTTCCAAAATAATCAATCCTCTCTGTTTTTTAATATATTCTAAGTCAAAATATACGCAAAAAGACACAACCTACGCCTAATTAGACGTAAGCCATGCCTCTATATTTTGAAACTTATTCAGTTTTAATCTCTTATTATTTTCATGCTCCGTATCACTAGCATCGTCCATGATTTGTTCTAACTTCTCCTTTAAAATAATGCATTCTATATTTGATATTATATGTATATGCATTTATATAATCAAGTATAAATATAGAATTTTATTATTTTATTGAATTATATATGTACCTTTGTCTAAATCAATAGTTACTTCTGTTCCATCGCTATATACAGCTTTTTGTGTTCTATAATTTTCATCTAAGAATTCATGTTTAATCATTTCACATTGAGCAATTTTTTCTTGAAGGGCTGCCACTTGTTGATAGCGCTCTATTTCATGTTTAAGGGCGCCCCCTTCTTTTTCTGCATCTAAGTAAGCTGCTCCACCATTGAGTAATGCATAGAGCATATAGTCTCCTTGTGGTGTATCTTCTTTCATCAGCCATGGAAGGACTACACAGTCATGATATACCAAGTTAAAGAGTGGGACAGGTATGCCTTTAGGTTTTTCATTTGGCCACAACATAAAGGCATAAGGCCCATAATGAGCTGTTACAATACTAGGTACTGCCCAGTCAATCACTTCTTCTGAGCTTGGAAGAATATCGTGTGCAACCAAGTAGTCAAAGCATGATTTTCTATAGGCCATACATTCTTTACGTGTCATTGTATGCCATGGATGTGTACATTCATCTAGCTCGTTACATGTAAATACATCTAAGTAAGTTCCCTCTAGCTGTATGCCATGCCTAAAGAGTTCTGTAAAGTTACGTTTTAAATATAATGGTGCTTGTGATGCACAAATATATGTCTGCCAGCCTCCTGCCCATCTACAAAACTCAATATGTGATCCATCTGGATTTTGAAGCGCAAATGCTCTATCATAAGTTGCTGCATCAAAGTAGTAATCACGATACTGATCATGAATAGCAAACATATAGTTTAACGCTTTCATTTTATCTGAAAGTGCTTTCATACCAGCCCATCCACCAGCCTCAATGCAAGCTGGCAAATAATCTGGGTGTTGATTATCATACCCTGGTTCTCCCCATCCATCTAAATGGAGATAAACTTTCTCAAGTCCTGCTTCTTTTAGCTTTTCCATTTGTTTTTGTCTCACTGCAAATGGAACCACTTCATCATTTTTCTCCGGATGCTCTTGATCATAATAAGCTGAATCTGGTGATACGTGTGTTTTAATACCTGTATGTACAATAGCAGATCCAATAAACTTATTAACTAAGGGATTTTTAGCTGCTTTTTCTTTTAAAGTTACAAGTAGCCCTTGTTCTTTGGCATACTGGCGGTAAACTTTACAAAGGTCATTGTAATCACAGTTTTCTAAGAAAGTCAGCTTCATACTACGTTTATAAGTTAATTTCCCCATACTCGGTAGCCATCTTACGCCAATGTGGCAAAAGTCTGATCCTTCGGGATGATTCACCTGATAGCCTGCATCCCATGGTGTACATACAATAGCAATATATCCTTCATGCTCTTTTATTTGGCCAAACCATGGCATATACGCTGCACTACTGCACATTTGTCCATCAAATACTAGTTTATCTACTTGATGTGGCCAGTTATTGGGGATCATAAGTCCTTGTAGCATATTGATAACGGTGTACCACTTACTACTATCCTCTTTAAATGCCATGTGCCCCGGCCAATAGAAGTTGCCCATAAGTTCATGAGCCTCCTCTATTGGAATAAGTTCAAAATAAATGTTTTGTGTAGCATACTCTATCCAAACCACTGTCTCAAAAGCTAAAGGGCTTTCTATCCCGTTTACAACAAAGTTTGAAAACTTAGTTCTAAATCCTTCTCCTACACCTGTCTTCCAATTAAAATGCTGGATACAACCTGCATCTTTAAAATAGATCGTCTCCTCACCTATATTGAAATAGGGTTGATACATTTCGTCCCATTGCCAACGATTACCGTTACTTTCAATGGCTATATGTAAGGTCTTTTCATTATAATACACCCTAACTGTTTCATGTTGCACCGCTTTTATGATCATCAATAAAACCCCTCTTCTATAGATTTAACCTTTAACACTACCCACTACAATACCTTTAATAAAGAAACGTTGTAGGAATGGATATACGAGTAAAATAGGAAGTGCACCGACAAAAATCTGTGCAGCTTGTAGATTCAGCTCACCAATACTTTCAAGTGCCAAAAGTTGCTCTGGTGACATCATTTGATTCGCCGTCATATTTTGATCAAGTACAACCGTTGATAAATATGTCTGTAATGGATATTTGCTTGTTGTATTCAAGTAAAGCATCCCATCAAACCATGAGTTCCAATGACCAACAATAGTGAAAAGTAAAATAGTTGCTAAAGATGGTAAAGAAATCGGTAAGTAAATCTTACATAAAATATAGAACTGACTCGCACCGTCAATCAGTGCCACTTCTTCTAGATCTTTTGGAATCTGTCTAAAGAAATTAAGGAGTAGAATAACATTCCATACATTCATGGCTGTAGGCAATACTAATGCCCAAATGGTATCAATTAACCCTAAACTCTTAATGACCATATAAGTTGGAATCATACCGCCGCTAAAGAACATGGTGAAAGCAAAGAACCATACATATAGACTACGCTTTTTGAAACGTAAGTTAGACTTAGATAATGGATACGCTGTTAAAATTGTAATGGCCATGCTAATAACCGTACCAATCACTACCCTTACAACGGTTACCCCCATAGATTGGAAGAACTCTTTCTTTTGAAGTAAGTATTTGTATGCTTCTAAGCTAATTTGTTTAGGTAAAAGCCCAACTTCCCCTGCTGTAGTTGCTGCTTGTGAACTCATAGATACTGCAAATAAATGTACAAATGGTAGTATACAAATTAATGTAACAATGGATAAAAAGATAATATTACATACATTAAACGCTTTGCGTCCCTTTGACTCTTTAACTGCCATAACACACACCCTTTCTCGTCTTGTTCTCTAGAAGATACGGTAATCACTTACTTTATAAGCGGTCCAATAAGAGAAGGCTACTAGAATAAGTGATATAAATGATTTAAATAATCCTACTGCTGCTGCAGGTGAATATTGCCTATCAAAAATACCTAAACGATAAACAAAGGTATCAATAATGTCACCGCTTTCATATACAACAGGACTATAAAGCATCAGTACTTGATCAAATCCAGCATTTAATAAGCTACCAAGACTTAAAATACCGATAAGAAGGATAATAGGCATCATACATGGAAGTGTAATATATTTTACACGTTGCCATGCATTGGCACCATCCATCTCTGCTGCTTCATAGAGACTTGTATCAATCCCTACAATTGATGCAAGGAAAACAATCATGTTATAGCCCATCCCCTTCCATACATGGGTTATAACAATAACGATAGGGAACCAAGTATTATTGAGTAAAAACATAAGTGGTTCTATGTTTAAGCCACCTAAGATCTGATTGATTGGACCATTTAAAGCAAAAATTTGTTTTATAATTCCACCTAAGATTACCCAGGAGAGGAAATAGGGCACAAAGATAGCTGTTTGAACATATTTTTGAAAACGTTTAAGTACAATTTCATTTAAAAGTAAAGCCAGTATTAAAGGAACTAATAAACCAAATATGATTTTAAGCACAGATATGTAAAGTGTGTTCCACAATGCGTCATAGAAACCTGGTAAGTTGAATACATACTTAAAGTTATTCATTCCAACAAAATCTGATCCTGTAAAGCCTTTAACTGGATTAAACTTTTGAAATGCCATTACAATACCTGCCATAGGCAAATAAGCAAAGATAGCAGTAAAAATAACACCTGGTATAAGCATGATATGCCATGCTGTTGTATCTTTTCTCAAAAATGCTTTAAGTTTTTCCATCTACCATCCCTCTTTCTGTAAAAGTAAAAGGGTAATAAAATTACTACCCTTTTACTTCTGTCTTATTTATTTTGATACCACTCATTAACCTCTTTAGTAATTTCATCTCCACCAAGTTTGAGCCAGTTATCTGCATAAGCATCAAAGGTGCTAATAGGTGTTTCTCCCATAACCATTTTTACATAAGTTTCTTCTGTTAACTTATTGAGTGTAGCTTTTCTTTCTTTCATTGTATCTGTGGCAAGACCATAGAATTTATTTAATTGATACTCTTTGTTTTCTACAAGTCTTTCTGTTGTTCCCCAAGCAAAGTCGTCATCAATTCTTCCTAAATATTTACCCCATTTATTGGTTTCATCATAAGGGATCTCTCCGGCTTTCCATTTAAAGTAATCCTCAGCATAACTCCAAAGCTGAATATCTCCACCGCCAATGCCTTCTGGTAAAGTTTTTAAATCACCTGTAGCAATTTGGGTGTTGAAACGATCATGTAAAGTTTGAATATCATATGGATCAAAGTAAGTTGTTGGTACCCAGTTCCACACGTGTCCATTTGCAACTTGAGCTTCTTCTGGATACTCTGTTTCAAATAATGCCCAAAGATTAAAGAGCTTTATAACTGCTTCTGGATTTGTACATTTACTATTTAAAACATAGTAATCTTCAATCATCATACTTTCAAGTAAAGCACCGTTTGTACCTTCTGCTCTTGGAATAGGTGCTGTTGTCCACTTACTATCTCCATTTTTAGCAATTTCCTTTCCAATGAAAGAATCAAATGCCCACCATGGTGCAATTAAAATACCTAATTTTTCTGACATAATAAACTCTCTAAGTTTAGTTGCATCATGTAATGCAAATTCTTTATGTATAAGCCCTTTTTCATAGAAACGATTAAGTGCTTCTAAAGCTTCTTTTGTTTCTGGTTGTGTTTCCCCTGGAACTAAAGTGCCATCATCTCCTTCTATCCATGCTGTTGGATAAGAACCAAACATATTCATAAGTGCTGCAAGTGGAGATGTACCTGCTAAAACATCTTTTGAAAGGCTGATTCCCATATCTGCCCCTAATTGTTCTTTAAAAGCTGTTGCTACTGCTTCTAATTCCTCTACAGTTGTAGGAACATCCATCCCTACTTCCTCTAACCAGTCTGTACGGATCATCATAATATTAACATTACGTTTGACATCCCAATACTGTGGTATCGCCATAATTTTGCCATCTTCTGTTGTCACACTTTCAAGAACTGCTGGGTCACGATAAATCCATTCTTTCAAAGTATCACTGGCCCATTCTAAGGCATCATTCCATGGCATAATCTGTTCATTTTCTAATAAGTTTTGATAATCAACAGCTGAAACTGCCATAATGTCAGGTAACTCTCCTGATGCCATTGCTACTCCTAGCTTTTGTTCATATTGATCTGTTGGTGCAGTCCAAAGCCATTTAAAATCAATGTTAAACCTATTTTTTGCTTCCCTAACAAAAGATTGGTTTTCTGGGGTAGTACCTGCTGGTACTTCTGATGAGCCAGCTGAAAATGAAAGTACTCCTGTTACTTCTACAGGCTCTTGATATTTTCCAAATGGATCTACTTCACCTTTTTCCACACTAGATGAAGCGGTTGTTTGTTCCTTTCCAGCACATCCTCCTAAGACACCCATACACATTGTTAAAGCAAGAATCATCGCCCCTACTCTTCTTCCCATATAGCACCTCCGAATTTGTATATTTTTTATTGTATTTATATATACAATTATATGTTTTGTGTACATTTTGTTCAATTTCTTTATTTTTACTTCTTTTTCTTTTGTTGACATGTATATAAAAATAGAGTTAAAGAAAGCCTTTGTTACTTTCTCTAACTCTACTCCTATTTATAATTTCTGTACTCTGTAGGTGTAAGCCCCACACATTTTTTAAAGAATACGGTAAAGTATCCTACCGACTCATAACCTAACATTTTAGAAATATCGCCTATTTTTTTATCACTTTTTCTTAAAAGTTCTTTGGCTTTCATCAACTTAGCCTCTTTAATAAACTGCGATAAATTTCTACCTGTAACACTTTTATAAAATCTTGATAGATAAGATGGATTAAAATAAACTAACTTAGCTAAAGTATTTAAACTAATTTCTCCTGTGACAGAATTTAAAATATAGTCCTCTATCTTTTTAATAATCATATCTTCTTCCGTTACCTTACTGAGTGCTTGATCTTCTCCTAAGGACTTAAGCAATAAGACTAAAAACTGATGGATCTCATCTACACCTGTTAAATAACGTAAATGATAATAACCTCTTTGTAAATCTTCCGGAAGTTCTAAGTAATTAATCTCTTTTTCTATGTAAGATGCAACCTTTTCTAGACACTTATAGTACATCTGTGTATCAATTAAACTCAGCTCATAGGTATTCTTAATACTGATATAAAGGCTTTCAAAAATTTCTTTTAAATCAAGGAAGCGCTTTTCTATAAGCATTTTATCAATTTGGAGTACATAATGCTCATGATTGCTATCCTTTAACTTATTTCCTTCTATAAGTGTCTCCACATCAATAAGAATAGGTACGTATTTAGATAAATTAATATCTAGTAAGGTCGTATACAGCTTAATTTGATCCTTCAATTGCTCCCATTGCACTTGATGATTGGAATAAATAAAAGAAATCTTTTCTTCAGACAACGCCATTAATTGAGTTTGTATTTCTTCTAACATGTTACCTAGTAGGACTTGTTGTTCCTCAACTTTTTCCTTTGGCTGAACGACTATAAGATAGGTATTACTATATAATTTGATTTCATCTACTTCATAAAAGTAGCTATACTGCTGCTTAACCTGTGTAATTGTTTGAAGAATCATTTTCCTCTTTTGGCTACTGCAACGCTCTCCTAATACTTTCCCTATTGCAATATAAAAATCTTCTTCTATCTGAATGGGTCCTGCATCATAAATCATCTTTAATATTTCTAAACGTTCATTACTATTTTGATGTCCAAGAAATTCTGTCATAAGTTGACATTTTTCATAAGTTTTGTTTTCATTTGTCATTTGCAACATCTTGCCTTCAGTTGCTCTTATTTGGTGAGTACGTTCTATTTCTTGGATACACTCATTAATCACTTGAATAAATTTATCTTCTTCCTCATTTTTCAGCATATATTTCCCTGCATATTCATTGACTGCTCGGTAAATATAATCAAAAGTATCATAACCTGTTAAATAAATAATCTTGCATTCCTTCCAATAGCCTTTTACTGTTTGACTAAATTCAAATCCATCCATAATGGGCATATTAATATCTGTACATAATATATCTAATTTAACTTCTTTTGCAATACGAAGGCCTTCACTCACTGTATAAGCTGAGTAAACTTGTAGCTCAAGTTCTTCTCTGTTCTCTAGCATCGTTACAAGACCTTTTACAATACTCTTCTCATCATCAATCACTAAAATCTTATACATATTTTCCCCCTTATATGTACTTACTTTTCGCTATAAATCTGAAGTATAATGGCTAATCCCCCCATTTCTCCTTGGCTTACCACAATATCATTTTTCTCATGAATATAGTGAAGTCGCTTTTTAATATTAATTAGACCTGTTACAGGGTTTTCACACGCCTTTAATCTGATCTGTAATGCTTCTATTTGCTCTAAGCTTATAAAGGTTCCATTATCCTCTACTTGTATCAGAATAAAATGAGCCTGCTCTCTAACATTTATATGTAACTTTCCCCCTGCTTCAATTTTTTCAAATACATATTTATACGCATTTTCTACCACTGGCTGTAAAATCAATCGGGGTACATATACATTTTTTAGGTTGTCTGGTAGTGGATCCATCTCAATTTGTACTCGATCTTCAAATCTAATTTGTTGAATACCAATATAGTTTTTCATGTGCTCATACTCTTCTTCTAACTTGACAAACGCATAGCTTGTCCTTGTAATATAGCGATAGTATTTGGCTAATCCAAGTGTAAGCTGTTCTATCTTCTCTACATCATAGGTTTTGCACATATTTGAAATATTGAAAAAGCAATTATAAAGAAAATGAGGTTTAATCTGCCCTTGAAGATGGCTTAGTTCCATCTGCTTCATATCAATAGCTTGTTCATAACTTTTCTTAATATAGTTTTCTAATAACCCCTTAGCCTTATTAAAACTTTGTGTCACATACTCAAATTCATCGATACCTTCATGTTTTGCCTGTTGATTGAAGTTATGTACATTCATATTTTCAATATGACTTACTACATTTTGGAGTGGTTTATGGATGGCCCGATTCAGATACTTGGTAAACTTAATCGTAATAAAACATAATAAAATTAAAGCTAATAAACTGAGTAAATAAAATTCATGTCCAAACTCTATGAAATGAGAAGGAAGATAAATATGAAAGGCTATAGGATATAAGCTGCTCTTTATAACCATTTCTCTCGAAGTTTTATTGGCTTGTTGTACATTAAAAGGAGCAATTTCTAACTTTTCTCCATTTAATAGTGCTTCTATATAAACCTCTTCATTAAATTTCATTTTTTCCATTAAACGTATTAATTCATATTGGTCTAGCTTAATATATCCTCTTCTATACTCATTCTTATTTTCATATTTTTCTAGTAGATATAGAGTATCTTGTAAAAAATATAAACCAGGTTCTTCTATGTCTTTTATGGCCTCATCAGGTCTAAACCACTCCAACGATGTAATCCATAAATCTTGCTTTGGTATATAGATGCCTATATCACTTGTCCATTTATATTGATTATTTAAAATATTGAGCTCTTCCTTAGCCTGCTTCTTCTTATTTATTTTTTCATAATCAGACAGTTGTTCATACTGATTAGATAATACAAGAACATTTTCACTTTGCATCATATACATCACTAAATTTTGTAAATTGAGTAATTCTTCATCAAAATACTCCATATGTTGCATCGCATTTGTTTTATAGCGCTGTATAAAATTATCACGTATCGTTCGAAGGCCCACTCCCATAATGGCTAAAATACTTAGTGCAATCATAAAGTGACTGACTAAATAAATAGCAAGTACTTTATTGGCTAACTTAGCTTTTCTTATCTTCATTTTATCCCCTTAACTTTTATCAATTTGTTAGTTTTATTATATAATATTATTTACTTTTTTTGAAATTTAAATCGTCAAATAAAACAACTTTTCCTATTTAATTTTTTATACTTTACTAAAATTCACTAATTATGTATAGCCATTTTTACTTTATTTGTCTATAATTCTATAATAAGCTTTAATACATAAGGAGGATTATTATCAATGGAAATAAACTTATCTGGATCTTGGAAGTTTAGACGTACTTCAGATTCAGCCTATCATACAGGTACTGTTCCTGGAAGTGTCTATTTAGATCTATTAAATACGGGTTTTATGCCTGATCCCTTTTTCCGAGATCATGAAGAAATCGTCTTAAACCTTGCTGACTATGATTATGAGTATATTAAAACCTTTACAGTCGTTGACTTAGATTATCAAGAGCTTTCACTTCTATGCGAAGGTATTGATACTTTGAGTGAAATCTTTATAAATGGGCATGAAGTAGGAAAAACACAAAACATGCATAGAACTTATATCTTTGATGTGAAACCCTTTCTCATCAAAGGAGAAAATGAAATTAAAGTTGTTTTAAAATCACCTACTCGATATATTCAGCAATGCCATGAGCAAGAGCCTATTTTTCATCATCCAGGTGTAGTAGATGGCTATACTCATTTAAGAAAAGCTCACTATATGTTTGGATGGGATTGGGGACCGCAGCTACCTGATTTAGGTATTTGGAAACCACTTAAAATCATAGGACGCAATGCACATATCCTAGACTACACTATTAGGCAACATCATACGGCTACAAAGGTATCTTTAGAAATAGATGTAAAAGCAACTCATGATTTACCTATCCAAATTGAAGTCATCTCCCCAAGTGGAGAAAAATATTATAGCGATGGCACTAAAAGTACACTAGACATTCATAATCCTCAAATTTGGTGGCACAATGGTTATGGTGCTCAACCTTTATATGATGTCAAAATAACTTTAGGAAAAGAAGATTGTAAAAACTTTAAAATAGGTCTACGTGAACTAGGTATTAAAAAGGAAAAAGATGAATGGGGTGAAAAATTCTGTTTCATTATTAATGGCAAAGAGATCTTTGCCATGGGAAGTAACTACATTCCAGAAGATAGCTTATTATCTCGCATGACAGAAGAACGTACTCGTAAGCTACTAACAGATTGCGCTTTAGCTAATCACAACTGTATTCGCGTATGGGGTGGTGGCATTTATCCGCCCGATTACTTCTATGAAATTTGTGATGAATTGGGGCTTATTGTATGGCAAGACTTTATGTATGCTTGTAGCCTTTATAACTTTGATAACCTTCAAGAAGAAGTTATTGAAGAATCTATTGAACAAATCAAACGTCTACGCCATCATAGTTGTATAGCCCTTTGGTGTGGTAATAATGAACAAGAAGAAGCTTGGTTTTATTGGGGGTGGAATGAAGAAATTGCACCTAAATATAAAAAACATTACCAGAGACAATTTGAAGAAGTCCTGCCTGAGCTTGTTCATCGGTATGATCCAGAGAGATTCTATTGGCCTTCATCACCTTCATCGGGTATAGACTGTGATGACCCACGAGATGAACACCATGGAGATATGCACTACTGGACAGTCTGGCATGGACTTAAACCTTTTGAAGCCTATAAGGAGCATTACTTCAGATTTGTTAGCGAATATGGTTTTCAATCCTTCCCTACTATGAAGACTATTGAATCCTTTACCCTTGAATCTGATCGTAATATTTTCTCTTATGTGATGGAGAAGCACCAAAAAAATAAACAAGCTAATAAAATTATCTTGCACTATCTAGCAGACAACTACCGCTACCCTTATAGCCTAGAACACACAGTCTATCTTTCACAACTTTTACAGGCTGAAGCAATGCGCTATGGTGCTGAGCATTGGCGTAGAAATAGAGGTAGATGTATGGGTGCACTCTATTGGCAAACTAATGACTGTTGGCCTGTAGCTTCTTGGTCCGGCATTGATTACTATGGCAGATGGAAAGCGCTACATTATAAAAGCAAGCATTTCTTTGCGCCTATCCTCTTATCCGCTGATCTAGAAGATAACAAAGTCCATCTCTTAGTAATTAACGACAGCGCCAAAGCTTTCACAGGTCAAATTCAATGGCAAATCACAAACGCTAAGGGGGAGTGTCTACAATTAGGACATTCATCTGTTTCTGCTCCATCTTTAGGAAGAAGTGAAGGTATAACTTTAGATTTTAGTGAACTTCTTTTGGATTATAATAGTAAAAGGGATAAAGTCTTTCAGTATACACTGATTCATGACAAAACTATTTTAAGCAGTGCTTGTCAATTATTTATAAAACCTAAGCACTTTAATTATGAGAATCCTCATATTAGTTTTAAGCAAATTAATGCACATGAAATAGAAGTCACCTCTACTGCCTTTGCACATGATATTATGCTAGACCTTGGTTCAAAAGATGGCATATTTAGTGACAACTACTTCTCTCTACTTCCTGGTGAAGTGAAAAAAATCCATTGCACTGCAACTATAGACTTATCAGATTTAAAAGTAATCAGTGTGTACGACGTCTAACTATTTATAGGAAACTAAAAGAGCTACTTAAATGTCTATAAGACACATAAGTAGCTCTTTCTTTAATAAACTCTATTTAATCTATTTTATTAGTTTTGATAATTAATATCTTGTGTAGATACGTATGGGAATAGTTTGAGTTCTTTGCCCTCTAGTTGTTCTTTATGCATATCTATAGCATTGATTCGACTATTATCATGTGTTTTATAGTAGTAAATACCTTTTTCTAGATCCATACAAGAAGAATATAAAGTTGAATCTTCTAGTCCCTCTTCTGTAATAACACCACCTTTTACCATCTTTACATAGTCAAGCATATGGAAAAATTGAGTTAGTGCTTGCATATCATTCTCTATTGTTGGCATTTGAGATCTAATATAAGCAATTCTTACAAATCTTGAAACAGAAGCAAAGTCTCCTGGTATACCTAATGTACCTGCTCCAATACCTAAAGGTCTTAGTTCTTGGTTACTCCACATTGTTGCCTTAGGTTGATTTGGAGTAAGATGCATATATTCATTGAGGTTAGTTAAATGCCAGTCAAATGTTGGGTTATTGGTCATAACACCAACAGGATTATCATGAACTGTAATTTTTTCTTTAGTTTTTTCAACTACTATAGACTTACCAGTTTTATCCGCAATCATCCAATGTAGCATCGCAACAGGTGTTTTATCATTAATCGGTACATTTACAAATTCTATATTTTTAATTGCTTCTTTTACTTCATCCACTGTTTCATAGTTAGATAATACCCATTGGATAAAGTCATAAGGTGCAAGATTTATTTTATCTGGCACTCGCTTTTCTTCAAAATAAGCATACCCTGCAAAATTTAAGCCTGCACAAGCTAATCCCGCTTCATTCATCGCATCCGCTATTGCAGGATGATTATCGATAACGGTTCCCATACCAATAATAGCACGTTTATTGATAACCATATTACCCGTTACCTTATCTTGATATTGATAATTTCTTGGAATAATAATTCCTGATTGATTAAAAGTATAGGCTAAATCCATATTTCTTCCAAAAAAACATTTGTTTTCATTTGATTTTATACTTAATGCTGTACACATATTCTACCTCACTTTATATTTTATTTATTAAACTATTCCTTAATAAGTCTCTCCTAAAAATTTTCTCTCATTCTACTTATAAAACTTTAAGAACAACTACAATAATTTTAAATTATCTTTATTTTCCTTATACTGAATAAACACTCCATCATAGCAATGAGAACTTTTTGAAGCTTGATATATATGATCTATTGAAATCAATTTATACGTTTTCGCATAACAATAGAGATAGATTCCCTCCTTTTTTAAAACATAGCTAATAGGAACCACTTCTATACTCATTTCTTTAAGTTCTAACTTCACAAATATCTTATCTTCTAAACATGAATTAATTATCTTACATACTTCTTTTTCACTAATCGCTTGTTGCTCATCTAGATCAATTATAAATCTTTGTTCTAAGTTACTTAATATCTGATCACATCGATTATGATTAACAAGTTTAAATTTCTCAATAAGATCTGATTTTTTTAAATGGCTTGCTATATTTTCAGATATATATAAGGATAATATTAAATCTTCATAATCATTTTCAGTTAATACATATTTAGCAATAATATAATTTCTGTCTAATTCTATTCCTCCACTTATCCCTCTATAAGAAATAATGGGAATTCCAAGAACTGATAATTTATCTAAATCTCTTTGTATTGTTTTTGGAGAAACATTAAATCGCTCTGCTAGTTGTTTAATTGTAGTCTTAGAATTACATTTTAATAAGTAAAAGAGTATTTCTATCAATCTCATTGTTCTCTATCCTTTTCCACTTACATTAATCTCATATTTTGTTTTTTCTTATAAAGCATAGTATATACAGGATTTTTTATGAATCAACCTTCTTTAAAAGGTTTCTTATCTATCATAAAACTAAAATAGGACATATATAGTCCTATTTTACACATTTTATATTTATTTAATTATACCGTTGCAAAAGGTCTAATGAATATACTTCCAATATAGCTTATGGGTGTAGTTAAAGAAGTAGCCATTTTTAGCTGCACACGGCTATCTGTTGTTGCAATAACATAAAAACATGATGAAACTGAACAAATAGAATTATTAGAAGTCTCATAACTTGCTGCTGACGTAGGAAACATAATTTGAAGTACACCATCAATATAAGGTGTTATCTGAAAATGATTACTTTGATTAGATGTACTTCCTTGAAGTGTATAGCATACCTCATAAACATAACCTGCTTTAACTGTTATAGTTGATCGATCGGCAGACAATGCTGTCAACCCTCCTACATCATATATCAAGTTTTTTTACTACTAAGATCTTCATTCTCTTAAATAAAATAATTCTAAACTTTTATTTAATTACTTTTTCGTAATTTATAACGTAGCCATACACTTCCATCCTACATTGCTCGTGTATTCTCAAGTTCAAAACTTATAGGTACACTATTACTTAATCCTTCTCTTTCTAAGAACAAGAACCATCTGCTGTTGCTGATATTACTATACTTACTTCGTCGCATAGCCCAATCTGTAAAAAGAACCAATTCAGCACGCCCCCACCACCCAACATAAGTGTTTCAATCCCAAATAGATTATTAAGTTTCTCAAGTACCATTTCAAAATCCAACGTTTCTTCGCCTGCAATAATATAAGAAATGTCCAATCTACGTAAAATGCCTTATAGGCATTACTTGCTTTTTCCGTAAGTACTTCAATAATATCTACTGTCGTATTGATATAAGTAAGTTTATTGCTTTCCCATCCAAGCTTGCCTGATGGATCAATAGAAATATAGTACATAGACGAAGTTGATCTAATAATATAATTTTCACTTAGAACACTAGGAGCCTGTTCATCTAAATCAGGCTCACGTAAAATGTAAAATTATCATCGGTTGTAATATGTCCTGATAGCTATCTTAGATGCTGATAATAGGGGGCTTTACCAAAAGCTATTTCATAAAATGCATCACCTGCACTCTTACCTTCTGGCGTATTCATATAATACCCCAGAATTTTTCCATCTAGAGAGGTCATCATGTGACAACGATATAAGATCTATTCATTTTGTCTCATTTCACTTATACATTTTTATCCTACCATCAAACTATACAACTTAGAGTTAACTAAAAGTGCTTTATAAGCTACACATAGAATCTATGAATTCAGAGCAAATGGAATAAGTAACGTGTACTTAGTATCACAACTATGATTGCTAACAGTAACTACCTTTGTATTTTTATAATAAAAATTCTAAGTACCACTATTGTGATTTAATAAGCCTCTGGTATATATGTATTGTTTAAAAGGATTCCTTTAATTCAGTACAATCTCCTTATGCACATTAAAGGAAAAAAGGTAGGATTTTATTCCTACCTTTCTACATTCATTATAAAATATGTTTGTATTATTTTTATGTTAAATCTTTTGCACAATATTACCTATTATGCGTGATACATTCCTATTTTCTATGATCTCTCAACTACTTTATTTTGGGCAGTTCTTTGAATCGTTCCCCATGTCTTTTTACTTTTCTTATAACCAATGAAAGCCATAACTCGAGTAAAAGATATAAGATATCGGAAAAATACATTTTCTAAGACACACATAATAAGTGCTTTAAACATATCACCCCAAGTAAGTTTCAAGCTTTGTACATAGGCGCATTGAGAAAAAGCCGTAAGTGTTAGGAGTATATTATAAAGAGTATAAAGAATAAAAAATTGTACCATAGCCTTCATATTTAATAAACCAATAGAACATCCTAATACTATAATCAGTATCCCTGCTACCTCTATAATAGGTGATAATAGTTCATAAAATAAATAATACATATATGAAATAGCACTTATCATCCCATATCTAGAATTTGCAAATACTTGACGATATTTGATCATACACTGGAGTAATCCTAGATGCCATCTGCGTCTTTGTGTGATTAAATCTCGCAACCTTGTTGGGGCTTGACTCCAACAAACTGCATTCGGCTCATATTTTATAGTATAAGGGATATTATTGTTTCTACAAAATGAATGTAATTTTACAACAATCTCCATATCTTCACCTAGAGTATCTGTTGCATATCCTCCTACGGCAATAACTATATCTTTTTTAAAAAGGCCAAATGAACCGGAAATAATAAGATTACCATTAAAGTGATCTAATAAAATCCGAGACGCAAAAAAGGAACGCATATATTCCATTACTTGAACACCAATAATAGGCCTCCATGATAAGTGGTCTTTTGTCACTTCCCCCCTTACTATTTGTACACATTGGGCAATTCGCACTAATCCTCCTACGGCTACAATTTTATCATTTTCCAATAAGGGTTTCACAATATTTTCTAGAGAATCTTTTTGCAGCATAGAGTCTGCATCCATACATAAAAAATAGGGACTTTCTGCTGCATTAATGCCCATGTTTAAAGCATCACCTTTACCACCATTTTTCTTTTTAATTAGGGTAAGCTTAACTTTTCCTTTCTTAAATTCATAAATAGCTTCGTGAGTTTGACAAGGTATTTTTTTTCGAATAGGCCTATTCACCTCTTCCATTCGAAAATGATCTATCAATACTTGAGCTGTACCATCTTTTGAACCATCATCAATTACTATAATTTCATATAATTGATAATCCAAATGCATCAATGATAGCACTGTATCAACAATAGTGACTTCTTCGTTATAAGCTGGAATTAAAATCGAAACTGGAAAATAAAATTTATGCCTAAGTTCATTTTGAACCTTCTTCATTCGATTGCGTTGATAAAGGCGATAGCCTCCACTTATTACACCAATCCATAAAAAAGTGGCATAAAAAATAAGATATATAATATAAAATATAGAAACATAATCAAAAAACTTCTCTATTCCTATCATGACACTTGCCTTATCCTCTCTCTATCATTCAAAGCCATTGTTCTAAGCATATAACTTAGCATTTCACTTGCATAATGATCAGCACCCTTTAGAATTTCATCAATTTCTTCACCAGTGATGCCTAAATGAATTAGCGCTATGGCTGCATTATGCCTTATGTACCAATCACTATGATGTAATGCCTTCTTAAGTACTTTCATGGTAGTGGCTCCCGGATAATTTTCTAATGCCGAAGTAGCCACAATACCTAATATTACATTTCTCTCATCACTTTCTTCTATATACTGACACAATTGCTTACCAGCAGGTTCATAATAATGCTTTTTGTAGTAACGTATAAGTGCTAGCCGAATCTCTATTTGTACATTTGAATCATTCATCATCTCCCAAAAAAGTTCTGTAAAGTCTTCATCACACTTGGTGATAAATTGAATAATTGCAATAACCATCTCATCATCCCATTCCTTACAAGACTTCCATAATACTTGTGCAAGAAATTTCTGATTACCTGAAAAGGTTATAAGTCCATCTGCTAAAAGTTTAGAATGATGAAAATAGTGATGATCATTCAAAATCCTTAAAGCATTTTCTACTGCCTGTATATTACCTATACGATACAATGCTTGCAATACATTTTCTCTACAATAAACTGTTGTCTCAATTAGATAAGAAACTAAAATATCCATCATTCTATGATGTTCTTTCATATGACATGGCCAAAAGAGAGAAATCACATAAGCTAGATATGCTTTTTCCATATCCTCTTTTTTACTATATTCCATCCCTAAAAATACAAAAATCGAAGTTATTTCTATAATGTAGTCATCTAATATATCTATCTGTTCGTCTTGCTGTTTTTGAAGTGCATGCTGAAAAGCTATAAGATGATTCAAATGAATAAGCTTCTTACATAGAAATTTTTTATGTTTTTCTGAACATTTATTTCCTTTTGCTAATCCTCTACATTGCTCCTTGATTGCTTCTTCCCAAAAGATTGTTCTCTTACTGGTTAATTGATTTACTTTCCTTTCTTGTACCTTATAAAATATACTATATGCTACTAGTGTTAAACAAATGGTTCCATATATATATACGAGGACTTCAATACCTATACTCATCATTATTACTTACTCCCTCCCCATGCTTGTTGCACAATATAGTAGGATTGCTTTAATCGCTCATGATATGCTACATCTTGTCCCCATCCTTTGAGTGATAAGGCTTCCATAGGAATAGGCTCATGCTTATTTCTATTAGCTTTTGCAATACCTATATATAGTTCATCAATTGATGTATGCTCTACACCATAGTTACGATAATAATCTGCATGAATTTGCATATGTGAAGGGTCAGAAAAGTTTAAAAGTTGCCAGGGAATACGTATTTCAATTAAATCCTCTCCATAATAAAAGTCTGCTAAGGAATTAAATGTCTCACTCTCTGGATTTCCATTACCATAATGAAGCTTACCTGTTTCCAATACGTCAGTTAAACGCTTAGATTGTATCTCCTTAATTGTTTCATCTAGTCCTATTAAATCTTTGTCATTACTCATCATGTGAATGGGTACAAATAATGGTGTAGATGCTTCTGGTACTTCTACATAAGCATCTACTCCTGTTGTTTCGATTGAATAATTTGCGCGTATAGATTCGTATCGTTTTTGAACTAATACTTGACTATTATCTGGTCCATCTAGTACAAGAAGAAAATCTGCATTTTTTTCAAATTGTAAAAGATATTGCTCACAATCTGAACTACCTGTTTGCTTTGTAGTATCGATAGGAATATAAAGGGGTTGTTTACTATTAACTTGCTCTCCCTGTATTAAAAGATAGATCCCACGTTCATCATATTTTGCAGATAGTTGCATTCCGTCATGCTCTATAATTACATCTTCTTCTGTCCACTCTGAGTTCTTACCATCAATATAGCATATTGATTGAATTTCGCCTGGATCAAAACTTAATAGACCATTACCTTGGTTATAAGATTGTATATCATTCCAATAATGTCTATTATTTAGTGTTACAGCATATGATGTATTCCAGGTTGATTGCCCCCATATATCTTGCCAAGCAGATATTACAACGCCGGCTGATCCTGCTTTTATAAAGTCTTCATACCCCTTTACTAGGGCTTTACCTTGTTCAAACTCCGATAATGGACCACTTTTTACAGCACCTCTAGATGAAGAAAATCCATATCCCACTATAACAGGTATTGTATGATATGCATTAAGTAATCTAACATATCCATCATAAGTCTCCCCTTGTAGCTCCTCTACCTGTTGAGTATCTAATAATCTTTCTTTTTGTTCTTCTGAAAAATAGTCATAAAAATTTTCACAAAAATCATATACACGATAAGAAGCAAAATAGCCAGACTTAAATGCCTTTTTCACTTTAAGGTTTTCTGCATCTAGCTGAGTATGTTTACCAAGCTGTTTTGCATAATGTTTATCATACTCAAATGGATCTATCACTGGGCTATTCATAAAAGATATGAGACGTTGTACATGATACTTTTCACTTTCATAATCTATCATTTGATCCATGATTTTAGCAAGCATTGCTTCAAATGCTGTTGCATCACTTGTTGTTTGTATGTATTCACCATCATATATTGCGTCATACCCATTATGATTTGTATAAGCCACTGTATCTGCATTCCAATCTGTTGCCAAAATATATCCAAGTACCCATTCTGATACATCTTTGTTGTAATGACCAGTTCCTATTCCTTTATTAATTAGAATTTTTTTCTTTCCATGAATAACATCTACCGCTCCCATTCCTGCCTCTTTTAAAGCTTGGTAAAAGCCTTCACTATATGCATCTTCTTTATTGTTATTGGCATAATCTGTAATAGAAATTCCTTGTAATACATATAAAGGTGACTCATTTTGAGTATTATAGTTATAAAGTGCATGATAAAAATTCTCATCCATAATATTGGGAATACTAATCGTATTTGCACCCATTTCTTGTATCCATCTAAACCATCTTAAATAAGTTGTTTCATTTATTGCATAATCTGTAATATAGTGACCTGGAATACTGTTTGTAAGCTCAACCCCTTTAATAGTTAATGCTTCATAATTACCTTCTTGATTCTGGTATTCAATCATTTGCCCATTAGTACGTACCTGAATAGTTAAAGGCTTATCCTCTCCCCCCTTCATGTATATACCTTTATAATAGATACCATAATCTAGCCCTAAAATAATACTTAGAATTACAAAAACGCTAATAAAAAACTTTTTCATAATAACCTCCTTCCATCATCTCATCCTATTATTGATTATAAAAATGAGAATTCTTTGATGGATGAGCATATTGATATAAGGTATCTATATGTTCATCTAGCCAACGACCTCTCTGGATAATATAGTCTTTTAACTGTTCAACCGCCTCTTCGTAGCTGGGATAATTCCTTTCTATCGGTGAAAGGAAGTTAAGTCCATCGGCGTTATCTAAATCAAAAACATATCCCCATACCTGATAATTACGCTCTATGGCATCATCTAAATAAGCAATTGTTTCATCAATATAGTTTAATAAATAGGTTTCACTTAGCACACCCTGACGTAGCCTATGATACTCATCAATTATCTTATCCACAAAGACCTGATCCTTAATTAACATAGAAAACCAAGGAGCATTTAACATAGTAAATCCTGCTTCATCCCAAGTATAATCAATATAATTATCACAGGCGTTATTAAAGTCCCATACACAGGGTTTAAGCTTTCCTCTTATATCTTTGTAATAGAAAGTTGAAAATCGCCCAGCATCTACATTTCCAAAAAATTCATTAATAATGAAGTATTGCGCAAAAGCTCTGACATCAATATATTCAGAATAATTATAGTCACTTTCATATAAATCATAAGAATAAATCACTTTTTCTATTTTACTTATATCTTTCTCTATATACGCCATACGTCCGGGTGTAATTAGTTTTTTTCCAGGATAGCGTACATCTAGTCCCGATACATCTGACTTAAAAGTATATGTAGTTAAATTATTAAGCTCATGATCACCTTTTCCTGCACGATCCCAACGTACAATATAGCTTGTCCTATCTCTATTTTTCTCTGGTTTACTAATATTAATTCGAGCTGTTGATCGGCTCACACTTTCTATAATTAAGTAAAGACCTTGATATTCACCATCTAAAAAGAGCTCACAAAATCTAACATTAGGTGCATACTCCATAATTTCACCTGCAATATTAAGACACATATAATTTCTAATTAGTGTACGGTCTAAAAAGGGACCATTAAGAACCCATTCATCATCTTTAGGTAAACCTGCTAATTCTTGTGGGTTTTCATTTCCATTTTCATCAATAAAATGCATCATCATCGGTTTTTTATCAAAAAATCTTGAAGAATTTCCTCTATATCTAATATTTGCTTTTGTTACAACTTGTCTTATATCATCTAAACTGTTTTGTCCATCTTGACTATCTATTAGTGAAAAGTCTACTATTACTTCTTCCTCTCCTTGAGGTCCTGTTTGAAATCCAGTAATCTCTTCCTCATGAAAAATAGGAGAGCCTGGTATTAACTGACCCTTTGTATTAATTTCTACAATCGGTAGATGTGTTGTAAACAATCCCTCATTCTCTTGTGCCTTGGATAGTGGAGATACTCTATGTTGATGTACTCTACTCATGCCAGATTCAAAATCGAGAAATTGCAACCCAATACTCAAGATAAGTATAAAACATAACACTCCTATATAAATGATTTTATTTTTCAATTGAATCACCCACTAATTTCATCACTTTGGGTTACAATATTTACATACTCGATATCCCCTAAACCATATAATTTTTCTGCAATACTTGTTTCTTGTTGATAAGATAAATGATATACTTTTTTAGACATTTCAAATATGAGTTCGATATGAGATGGTGTAGTATTTTTTACTCTTTGTACAGCCTTACCTTTAAAATAACTAAAAATAATTGATTCAATCTCTCTTTCCTTTATAAATGAACCACGCACTATGAGTAAAATACGATTTTCATTTCTTACACGTCCTAAGCAAAGAAGTACTACAAAAGTTACAGCTGTACCTATTCCTGCTACTACAAAATCACCTACTCCACAACAAATCCCTACAGTAATTGCCCAAAATATATAAGTTGTATCTCTAGAATCTTTAATAGCTGTACGAAAACGTACAATAGATAGAGCTCCAACCATTCCTAAAGATAGAGCCACATTATTCCCAATAACAGTCATTACTGTTGCTGTTAATATTGTTAGTGTTACAAGTGAGACATTAAACTTTTGACTATATGTAGTACCTGAATGGGTATACCAATATGATATATAAATTGCACTACTTATAAGTGCTGCCGCTACAATATACATTATAATTTCTTCTAAGCCCAGCGTTCCGCTTTGTTCCAATACATTTTGTAAATATTCTTTCATAACTTCTCCTTTTTGGGTATGATCACCATATTATGTTCTATCGCATCTCTTTAAAATAAATAGTGCTTGCTCACTGAGCGTCCTAAGCAGTATTTACTGACTGAAATCTCACTTGCATTACATTCTTGTAAAATATCCTTCAAATAGCTTAAAAGGAAACCATTATACTTTACTTCTAGAACAACCAAATCACTATTAAAAATAGTATTTTGAAGTAGGTCTTTAGAAAAAATATCATAATAACTTTCAGTGCCTCTAATTTGATAGTCAAATGTAATACGAATATTATTTTCCTTAGCTATATATGCCTTGCGCTTATACTCTACTACCGCTTTCGGGCTATAACATAATGCATTTAATAAATAATAACATTCTGCTGCAAAAGGTTCACTGTATTTTAAAAGAACACTATAATCTTTTTGTACCAGTTTTTGTGCATCTTCTTTGGGCATCTTCAAAGAGCGTTTTTTCTGCATGCTTCCTTGCTTTTGCTTCATCTCTAATACAGCAAAAGAACTTTCAGCTCCATAATTTCTAAGTCTAATCTTTCGTCTAATCTCTACGCCTTCTTCTTTCTCCGTAAAATCTTTGTCATCTAATGTATCAAAATATAAGGAACGTATTGTATAGCCTTCACCCTTATTGTGTATGTCTTGTTGTATAATCTGATCGAAATAATGAGTATACTGATAGAATTGAGCTAACGAAATTAAAAATTTCTTTTCTTGCCTTAATACCTCATTCAATATTTACAACCTCCTTTAGTGCCTCATAGTCATGTAATGCAAAACTAAATAATTTATAATTAAAAAAGCCCTTCAAGCTCTCCCAACTCTTTAGGATAGGCTGTAACCCTTCGTGGTAGTAAGTACTCTTTTCTGTCAAACCGTGTGTTCCCGGAGCTTTTAATTCATAGATTTGGATAATCTTCTTACTATATTGATGTGCCAACTCCATTTCTTTTACAATATGCTCTTGTTCTTTTTCCTTATAGTAGTTCATGACAGCTATTGTATCACATCCATTTTGCACCAATGTTTCAAGCTGCTTCTCATAACCTAGACTATCGTAAAAATAAGGAATACAGATAAGCCCCTCTAAATGATTTTCTGTTATTATTTTGTAGGCCTTTTCCATTATCTTTACATACTGATTCATAACACCTTCTTGATCCTTATCCCATTCATCTGTTAGATAAGGCTCTACATCTAAAATAATACCTTTAAACCCTATTCTTTCTGGAAAACTTTCATTAAGAGTTATAATATGCTCAATATATGTCATCATCTTTCCACTAGATTTTTCAATCCCCCATTCAGGTGCACCTGCTAGATAATAAACATTAATCTTATACATATTAGCTAATTTTAAAAAATCTACTATAACTTCTTGAGGTGTATCTTCTGGAAATTCTTGATATAAAGAATGCACTCCCATTTCTTTCATCATTTCAAACAATTTTTCTTTTTCTTCAAAAGCTCTTGAAAAGGACCATGAGAATAGTCCTATTTCTTCCTTCTTCATCGCACATCCTATCTGGGTTAAGACTAATGCCATTATCATAATACGTAAAATTATTGACTTTCTACACTTTCTTATCATCCTCTCCTCCTTTCTTATTTCTACATTTTTTGTATATTTAGACACTGCATCTTTAACAATTTTATTATATATAACTTTCATATTTAAGTAAATATTTCATCAATACAACAACAAATTACATAAAATACCAAGATAATGCAACTTATTGGGATATCTCACTTTTAGTATGATATAATATATATTTTTATTTAATACTTTTTACTAATAAATCCCCTAAAGAATAATGTTTCTTTAGGGGATTTATAGTCGTTTATGCTTATTCTTTCATATATAACGAATAGGCCTTACCTGTATACTTTTTAAAACACTTCCCAAAATAGTTAGAATCAGGTATACCTACTTCTTTTGCTGCGCAATACATCATTACTTCACGCCTGGCTAATTGCTTAGCCTTCTCCATTCTACATTCCGTTAAGAAATCAATAAAACTATCGCCAACTTCTGCTTTAAATATTCTACTTAAATAGCTTGGATTAAATCCAAAATGCATGGCAGTTGAGGTTAGATTCAAATCTGGATCCATATAATGTGCTAATATGTATTGTTTGATTTGATGAATGACTTCATGGCCTATACATTCATCTTTTACGTCTTCGTCCATCATTTTTTCTTCAACCTCATGATCTAGTTCACTCTTGATTTTCTCTAATACGGTTTGTATATCCGTTTGGGCAACGGGTTTTAGAAGATAGTCCTTAACACCAATTCGAATACACTCTCTTGCATATTCAAATTCATCAAAGGCTGTTAATATAATAATCTTTAGCTTGGGATAACGTTCAATTGCTAACTTCGCAAATTCAATGCCATTCATAAAAGGCATTCTAATATCTACAAAAACAATATGAGGTTTTAGATCATCAATAATATTAATAGCCTCTACACCACTTGCTGCTTCTCCTACCACCTCAACATCTAAGTTCGTCCAGCTAATTTTAATTTTGAGTAAGTTTCTAATGGATGTTTCATCATCTATAATCATGATTTTATACATGAACCTTCCCCCTAGATAACTGGTATGATAATTTCTATTTCTGTAAAAACACCTACTTGACTTCTAACCTTAAAGACATCTTCTTTACTGTAATAATAACGAATTCTTTCAATAGTACCTTTGAGACCAAAGCTTTTATGCTCTTTAGAATTCATAATGGTATGTAGCTGCTCCACATCTATGCCTATTCCACTATCATAAACTTTGATATGAATCTGACCTTCTAACTTCTCAACTGTAATTTTAATAAGTCCTTTCTCCCCTTTAGGTCTTAATCCATGATACAGACTATTTTCCACCAAGGGCTGTAGAATTAACTTAGGTATTTTAAAGTCTAATAGATCGTCTTGAATATTATATTCATCTTCAAAAACCTCTTCATAACGTAACTTTTGAAGACTTAAGTAGTCTTTAATAATTTCAATTTCACCTTTAATCGTTATTTCTCTACTTCCTTTGCTTAAAAACTTTCTATAAAAACTTCCTAATGTTTCTAAAGCCTGATAAACATGGATTGCATCATTTTCAAGTGCGAGATAAGCAATGGTATCTAACGTATTGTATAGAAAATGAGGTTTAATTTGTTCTTGCAATACTTCTAGTTCTGCTTTTTGGATAAACTTCTCTTTGTTAATAAGTTGAGTGATCAAGTCATTCATTTCCTTAATCATTCCATTATAGCTTTCTTTTAAATCCCCTATTTCATCATTTGCAACTGACAAAGATACTTTTTGAACCTTTCCTTGTTTAAAGCTTTTCATCGTTGCAACCAATTTTTCTATAGGATTGGTAATAAATATAGATATAAAAACACCTATCATACTCATTGCTATTAACGTAAGTATTAAAATACTCCCAATAATCCAACCTGCTTCTTTAGAAATCATCTTACTAATTCCTATCTTTTCAACTGCAATAAGTGTAATAGGCATATTCTCTATTGGGTATAACCCTGTAACACTTTCATTTACTATAAATCCTTCTTTGTATTGAACATAGTGCTTCTGCTCTAGTGCTAAATCTCCAATTTGTTCTATACTTAAGTTGCCACAAAAAAGCTTATTACCATAAGCATAGCCAAAGCTTTTATTCCCGCCTATCATATCTTTATATGTACTTGTAAAAATGCTTTTAGACACATTAATAATGAGCATCCCTTTAGGTTGTTGTGTTTCAATATCATTCATTAAACGAATAAAGGAAATTACCTGCTCTTTTCCACTAAATGCCCCATCTCCGTCTAGGCGTATTCTATAACCACCTGCAGCTTGAACAATTTCATCATACCATTGGTGTTCTTGTATTCTTGCCGAATCTAACTTAACCGTATTACGACTTACGTTAATATAGCCCCCTTCTTTATTAAAGACATAAATAGAATTAATATGGTTAAAAGTATTCATTAAATCAAACAAAGCGCTTTTAGCTTCTTGTGCATGACGCACGCCTTCTTTATAGCCATTATCTAAGTATTTATTAATGATACTATCTGTAAGAATTAACTTGCTGACATTATTAATCGTCACAAATTCTGTCTCCAGATTATTCCCAACAGCAGTTATGGTATTCAAATTATTTTCGAAGGCATATTGTACCATATTGCGTTTTAAAACGAAGGCATAGGCAATAAAAAATATAATCATATAACTCATAATAATAAAAAGAAATAAGTACTTGATTTTTTGCTTAAGTTTTAAGTCTAAAAAGCGTTTGAACAACCTTTTGCCTCCTTTTATGGCCCTTACCCTTTATGATTGCATCATAAGTATATTTTAACATAATTTAACTTTAAATTTTATATTTTTTATAATATTTATACATATATATTCTATACAAATGTATCAATATCTCTAATAACCCATTCCATTTCATCAATTAAGCTTATAAAAAGAGGCTAGGAAAATGTTCTATCCATTTTATCTAGCCTCTTAGGGTTTATTTAAATATTACATTTACTTGTACGGGTTTCATCTTTGTAAGTTCTTCACTTCTAGTATCCGGTTGACTTGTTCCAACAAAAAGGCTAAAAGTAGATGAATCATAGCGTCTTTCACCTTTTGCATCAACTATTGTAAAAGCATTCCATGGAATGGTTAACTTTACTTCTTCCTTTGCTTTTCCTTTAAGCGCTACACGTTTAAATGCACATAGGCTTGTATTAAGCACAGCATATTGAGAGGTCTCATTTTTTACATAGACTTGTAAAACCTCTTCTGTATCATATAAGCTATCATTAAAAAGTTTAACGAGAAGTTCTACATCGTGTCCAACCTCTAATGGACTCATAATTTGGGCCTCTTCACAGAACACTTTACCATAGGATAGGCCATAGCCAAATGGATATAAAGGTTGGTCTTTCATATAACGATAAGTTCTACCTTCCATAGCATAGTCTGTAAATGCAGGAAGCTGGTCGGATGATTGATAAAATGTAACAGGAAGTTTACCTGATGGAGAAGTTTTGCCAAACAAAATATCTGCAACAGCTTTACCACCTCTTGCACCTGGATACCACACCTGCAAAATGCCCTTGCAATGGGCCTCGGCATAGCTTAAGTTCATTGCACTTCCTGTCATCATACATAAAATCACAGGTTTGCCTATTGCAACAACTCTTTCAAGAAGCTTCTTTTGAACTTGTGGAAGTTCTAAATCCTTTTTATCGCCTGAACCCACTTCATTACCTTGGTCAAACTCCTCACCCTCCAGTGTCTCATCTAATCCAAGACATAAAATGACTACATCACTATGCTCTGCCACACTTAATGCTTCACAGATTCTGTCATATTCCATGGCTAAACCTTCTGTTTGCCTTTTTATGAGCTCACAACCTTTGGCAAATAAAACTCGTACTTCATCACCTACTTCATCTTGAATCCCCTCTAATAGGGTAATATATCTAGAGGACGTGCCGTAGTAATTCCCTTTTAACGCTAGACGACTATTGGCATTAGGTCCTATTACACCAATGGTTTTAAGCTGCTTTTTATTAAGGGGAAGGATGTTCTCATTCTTAAGAAGTACCACACTTTTTCTAGCAGCTTCTACTGCTAGATCAATATGTTCTTGGCATTCTACCTTGTCAAATGAAATCGTATCATATTCACAGTCTTCAAATAAACCCAGCTTAAATCGTGTTGTAAAAAGTCTCTCAGCTGCTTTTGTAATCTGTTCTTCTGGAATAAGCCCATTTTGATTTGCCATCATCACGTGCAAATAAGTATTCCCGCAATTTAGATCACAGCCAGCATCCATTGCTAAAGCTGCCGATTCTTCTGGTGTAGATGTGACATGATGGTGCATATGGAAATCTTTTATGGCCCAGCAATCTGATACAAAATGCCCATTAAACTGCCACTGCTCCCTTAAAATATCTTGAATGAGGAAATAACTCCCACAGCAAGGTTCTCCATTGGTTCTATTATAAGCACCCATGACACTTTCTACTTGCCCTTCCTTGACACAAGCTTCAAATGCTGGCAAATAGGTTTCCCATAAATCTTTTGGACTTACCTGTGCATCAAACTCATGTCTTAAATCCTCTGGACCACTATGAACAGCAAAATGTTTTGCACAAGCTGCCACTTTCATATGCTCTCCATGACCTTGAAGCCCTTTAATAAAAGCTACCCCTAGCCGACTTGTAAGGTATGGATCTTCTCCATAGGTTTCATGGCCCCGCCCCCATCTTGGATCTCTAAAAATATTAATATTAGGTGACCAAAAAGTCAGCCCCTTATAAATATCACGATCACCATGACGTGCACTTTCGTTATATTTTGCCCGTCCCTCTTCGGCAATAGCACTTGCTACTTGCTCTAAAAATTGTTCATCAAACATTGCTGCAAGCCCTATGGCTTGTGGAAAGCTCGTTGCTGTTCCTGCTCTAGCTACTCCATGTAATGCTTCATTCCACCAGTTATAAGCTGGTATATTAAGCCTTGGTATTGCTGGAGCATTATACGTAAGCTGGCTTGCCTTTTCTTCTAAAGTCATTTGTGAAACTAACTGAACCGCCTTTTCCTTGCATACTACATCATTAAACATATGTAATCCCCCTATCCTTTGACTGCGCCTACAAGTAAGCTTTCTTGAATTTTTTTATTCATAAAACAATAAACAATTAATGTTGGGAAAGTTGCAATGACAAGTGCTGCACCTATTGGCCCCCAATCTGTTGTATAGGCACCACATAAGGTCTGTATCCCAACTGACAATGTTCTATATTTAGAACTACTAATAAAAATAACAGCAAACATAAGCTCGTTCCAAGCTTGCAAGAAAACAAAAATACCAATAGTTGAAAGTGCTGGCTTCATAAGTGGTAAAATAATTCTAAAAAAGATACCATATACACTACATCCATCTATACAAGCTGATTCTTCTAACTCTCTGGGAATGCTCTGCATAAAACTTCCACTAATCAAGATTGCCATAGACAAAGCAAACGCGGAATACGGCAAAATCAATGCTTGATAAGAATCTAGCATTTTCAAATTACGTAAAATAATAAATACAGGAAGTATGGCCGCATGGATAGAAACAGTAAGTCCTAACATAAAAATGATGTTCATTACTTTTTGGCCTCTCCAAATCATTCTTGTTAATGCATAAGTTGCCATTAAGGCTAACATTGTTGTAAGTAAAATAGTTCCACCTGTTACAATCACACTATTAAAAAAATAACGTCCCATGTTACCTGTTGTTAATGCTTCGCTATAGTTAGACCAAAGCCAGTTTCTAGGTAATCCTATTATATTTTGCCCAAAGATTTCTGAGTTATCTTTTAGTGAGAAAGTAAACATCCAGTAGAGAGGAAAAAGTTGAATCGCAGCCCATATTATAAGAATAACAAAAACTATTTTTTTTCCTAGACTTGACTTCATTTATTCCACCTCCACCTTAAACATTTTCTTTATCAAAATAGAAAAGAAGAAACATAAGAAGATAATACAAATAGCAATGGCGCTCCCTACCCCATAACGATTACGACCAAAGATCATAGATACCATCAAGGTACTTGGTACCTCGCTGGCATGGGCTGGACCTCCATTGGTTAGAACATAAATTAAATCAAAAGCCTTTAATGAACCTGTTACCGCAAAGATAACGCACACTTGGATGATTGGCTTAATAAGTGGAATAATAATATATTTACATGTTTGCCAGTAAGATGCACCATCTATAACAGCTGCTTCTCTTACATCATTTGAAATAGACTTAATACCAGCATAGAGTAAAAGCATGTGATATCCTACGTATTGCCACAATATTGGTACAAAAACAGCCAGTAATGCTGTCTTTGGATCGCCTAACCATACACGCGTCAGGTGGTTTAATCCTAAGGCATTTAACCCACTATTAATAATGCCGTAGTCAGGGTTATAAATTTTTGCCCACAACTGTCCAATAACAACTGTTGAAATTAATACAGGAATGAAGAAAACCGTTACAAAAAACCTTTCTCCTTTAATCCCTCTTGCAAGTGCAAGGGCTAAAAACAATGAAATAGGTAACTGAATAAAAACAGATAACACTGCCAAAATACATACATTTGAAAGGGCTTTAGGAAAGGCAATAGACTTGCTTGTAAAAAGGGTTATATAGTTTTCTAAGCCTAAAAAAGTTCCTGTTGTAATACCATCCCATTTTAATAAACTATAGTATGCTGACATAAAAATAGGAATAATAATAATCATAAAAAAAAGTATTGCTGCTGGTGCTATGAATATAAAAATGGCTAACTTATTACGCATCACTTTATCCATGTACGACTTCCCCCTTTAGCTAAAATGGCTATCTCCATACTTCTCTATAGATAAAAAGGTACTTCTATATGGCTAGAAGTACCTTTTATACCTTGTTTATTCACCTAATTGAGTCGCCATACTTTCTACAAATTCTTGTGGTGAAATATTCCCCATATACAATTCTTGTAAGAGTGCAAGGTATTCTCCAGCATCTTCAGCTGCCATCAATGTGTCAAACCATAATGTGAAAGAGGTTGCTTCACTTGCAAACTCTGCAATTTTTTGTGTAATAGGGTTTACGCCACTATCATCATAATCTACTTCCCAAGCAGCTACACCAGCGCCATCTAAATAAGCATATTTAGAAATACTTCTACAAAGTTCAAATACTGCATTACCTGCAATATCAGGATATTTTGTAGACTGAGCTACCATTAAAGTATCTGCTGCCCCACCCATAAAGTCCGTAATTTTAGCATTATTACTATTGATTACTGGAACAGGGGCAACACTAAAGTCTTCTGGATTCTGAGCATCTGTCAAAATAGAACCTCCCATCCAGCTTCCTGTAATGTACATAGGAACTGTACCGTTGTAAAATTGTGCACTTGCTTCATCGTTTGAAACACCTGTCGCACCATTTAGAAAAGCACCCATATTTACTAGCTCTTTAAGCTTTGTTGCTGAAGCCAAGAAATCTGGATCATTATAGCTTACCCCTTGCTTAGTAATTGCTTGTTTTGTCTTTTCAGGACCAGCCGATTTTAGAGTAAGTGCATCATGACACATAGCAAGTACCCATGTATCTTTTACACTTACCCCAAATGGTGTAATACCATCGCTTAAGAAGGTTTGGCAAACTTTAGCAAGTTCATCCCAAGTCGTTGGTGGCGTAAGTCCACGTTCATCAAACATTTTCTTATTATAGAATAATGCAGATACAGGTGTGGTAAAAGTTGAACCGTATAGTTTATCGTTATATGTAGCATTCGTTAGTGCTGCTATAGGAAGTTGAGTTTTGTATTCATCTGTAAAGTAGCTATCTAATTCTAAGACTTTACCTGAAGCGATAAATGGTTCAGAAAATCCTCCCCCCCATGTGAAAAAGATATCTGGAAGTTCATTGGCGGCTACGGCTGATTTGATCTTGGTCTTATAAGATTCATTTTCAAAAGTTTCATGTACAATCTTAACCTCTGGATGGGCTGCCTCATAATCAGCAATTGCTTTTGTATAGGCTGGATTAAAGGCATCACTTTCTGTTGCAATACTCCACATGGTTAAAGTCACTTGGCCATTCCCTTTTTGACTCTCTTGTGTGCTAGAAGGTGTTTCACTAGGTGCAGGCGTGTTACTTTGGCTACATCCTACCATGGTTGCCATCATAGGTACTGTTAATAATAATGGAAGTAATTTGTGTAAAACCTTTTTCATAACATTTCCCCCTTGTTCTCTCTTTTTATAGTTTCATTATAAGAAATAAACCTACTACTTTTGAAGGGATATTTTTTACTTGAAGAGGTAATATTTTTACATTTTTATTCGCCCCAAAAGATAATCCACTACTAAAGAGGCATTTCCCCTTTTGGTAGTGGACTCATCGTTTTATTAGGTATAATCATGAAGCACTTCTACAATTTCTTTTAGTGTATCTTGTTCACCTACATTACCTGGAAAAATAATATAGGCCATTTGAGGAAACTTACTTTCTTCTCCTGTTCGCCATATAGGAATTCCTTTAGCTATTTGCCCGAGTACCCATGCTTTTTGAATATGTAAGCCCTTGGTAGCTACATCACTTGAAGTAATACCTCCTTTGGCAATAATATACTTAGGTCGTACTTGTAATTGCTCCACAATACTTGTCAAAGCATTTGATATATTGGTTGAAGTCTTTAGAATCTCATCTTTATTCGTTGTATACGTTTTAATCAATTGGCGACTTGTATATAAAAGTACATCTCTTCCCGATTGAAGGGCTGCTTCCGTTAATTCCACAATCCTGTGGATTTCTTGTTTGGTCTTTTCTCTATTATAGATCACATTGACATCAAATTCTACCGTTGTAAAAGGTAGACCACAATTTTTAAGTGCCTCTAACTGCTGAGATGTTTTCTTTACATGAGAACCTACTACCACAATCCCACCATTCGTGTTGTTCCCTTCAACAATATCTGCTTTTTTTAATAAAGGTTGGTCTTCTATACCACCTATAACCTTTACAAAAGAGGCAGCTGTTCTAAACATAAAATGTTTGCCCTGTTTGATTGCATCAATAAGTGCAATCACAAAAATTTTAATATCTAATAAACTGGTTGCATTTACAAAGATTTTATTAAAATTATTGACGCCCATTAATTTTCTAGTCAATGCCTGATAATCTAAGTGATGCAATTCTTCTAAGGAAAAACTAACCATTTCACTTTTTTGATAACGCCCTTGTGTTTTTTCTTCACACCATTCCAAAAGGTTAGAAGCACAAAAACCAAAACTTTTATCTTTTGCAAACTCTGTTTCACCTACTGGAATAAGGCTATCCTTAACTTCTACATAATGAATATTGTCAATAGTCTTCCTACCACCTTCTTCAAAAAAAGGAATAATGATTTCTCCATCATAGCGATAAGGCACATGTGCTTCAATACTCTCCTTTAATACTTCTGTTTCTAAAGGATAGTGTCCACGGAGTGTAGAGTCACCACGACTAATGACCAGAAAATCTTTATTTTCTATTTGGGCACACATTGCAAGGTCTGTTCCTATTGTATGATGTATCTTGGTTGTTTCCTCTACAGAAAAACTACGTGAATTGGTCAAAATAAAAGACATACTTGCATCACTTTTAAAACATTCCAGTAAAGTCTCTCTTTGCCAATTTGTAAATACGTTCACACGATTCACTGTCTGTGTACCCGTAGGATCATCATCGAGCACAATGATTTTATGTTTCAATTGCTTTAAGCGTTCTTCTAAAGTTTGATTAATTTGCTTTTCTTGCCAAAGACTAAGAACCATATAGACCTCCTATTATTTTTGAAAAGGAAATGTTAGCTTAGCCAACATCCCCTTTTCTTCTTATAAATTCATTCCAAGTATCCTTGGTAAAATAAGTGAAATCTCTGGTATAAAGGTAACAATCATTAAAACAATAATCATGACCACTATCCAAGGGAAGATTTTCCTCACTAAGTTATCAAAGGTAATATCTCCAACTTGGCATGCCATAAATAAGTTGGCACCTAATGGTGGTGTAATAAAACCTATCGCTAAGTTCATGATCATAATAATCCCAAAGTGAATGGGGTTCACACCTAATACCGTTACAACAGGTAAAAGAATTGGTGTTAAAATAATAATGGCTGCATTGGTTTCCATAAACGTTCCTACCATAAGTAAAAGTAGATTGATAAGGAGTAAAATAAGTATCTTACTATTTGTTATGGATAAAATAACTTCTGCAATTTGTTCAGGAACTTGTGTAATTGTCAAAATCCTTCCAAAACCTGTAGAGATACCAATAATCACCAATACCGTTCCACACATTAAACATGAACGATAAGCAATGCCCATTAAGTCTTTGAACTGTACTTCTTTATAGATAAAGATACTTACAATAATTGCATAAGCACTTGCAATAGCAGCTGCTTCTGTTGGTGTAAAAATACCACCATAGATTCCCCCTAAAATAATAACAGGAATCAATAATCCAGGGATTGCCTCTCCTATAATGTGCATTGCTTCTTTGAAAGTATACTTTGTCTGTTCACCTTTATAACCTTTTTTCTTAGAATAAAATATGGTATAGATAATAAGTACTAGACCAATGAGTAAGCCTGGCAAAATCCCTGCCATAAATAAACTAGATATAGATGCACCAGATGCAACAGCATAGACTACCATACATACACTAGGTGGGATAATAACCCCTACTGTACCAGCTGTAGCAACTAAGGCACTTGAAAATCCTCTATCATAATTGGCCTTTACCATAGTGGGTATCATTACAATACCTATAGCTGCAACGGCAGCAGATCCTGTACCAGATATTGCTCCAAAAAATAAACAAGTAATGATGGTAACAATTCCCAAACCGCCTGTAAATCTTCCTACAAAAATCTTAGTTACATTTAATAAGCGTTTAGAAATACCACCTTGCCCCATAATCTCGCCTGCAAAAGTAAATAAAGGTACCGCCATTAATGGAAAAGAATTTAAGCCTTGCATCATAGACTGGGTAAAAGTTTCCATACTAATAGGTTGCTCCATCAAAATGCAAACTAAAGAACTTAGTCCCAAACTGATTCCTATAGGAATAGACATTAACAAAAACAAAATCAGTGCGCCAAATAATATTCCTGCTGTCATATTCTATTCCCCCAATCCAAGCTTAGATTCAGCTTCAATTTTCATCTTATCAACTTCTTTAAGCTGCTGAGGCATAAAACAAATATGATTATTCTTATAGTATTTGCCATCATAGTTCTCAAACACTACTAAACTATCTTTCCAATGGGTTATTTTCCAACCGATTACTTGTATCCCTCTTATGAGCATTAAGGCAAATCCTATTAAACCAGACAAGTACAGTAAGTTAGAGCTAATAGGTAATGTAACCAGCTTATCTTCAAAACGAGCTGTTTGCAGACAAAGTAGTAGAACTGCTTTAAATGCATAAAAACTAAAAAATAGGAACAATAAATCACATACTACTAAGAGTATTTTTTGAATACTTTCTGGAAACCTTTCTCTTAGAAAACCGATTCTAACATGTCGATTATTTCTTGTAAGATAACCAAAAGTCACAAACGAAAGCCAGACAAACATAATTCTTGCTATTTCCTCTCCCCAACTTAAACCCGTTTTAAATACAAAACGCAGAATAACTTGAATAACAATAAGGAAAAACATGATGCTAAACAAACTCACCATGGCCAGTGGTTCAAAATTGACATCTAACCAGCTTATGCATTTTTTCATATGAACTTCCCCCTATCTTGGCCTAGTTTTGGCGTGCCTTTTCTATTTCTTCAAACACACTATTATAGACCTCTTCACCACACATTTTCACAATTTCATCCTTAATTGCATGATTCATTTTCTCGCCCATTTCTCTTCTCGCATCTTGATCTAACTCATTGATCTCAATACCACTCTCTTCAAGTAACTTGAGTGTATCTTGCTCAATTTCAGAAACAAGTTGCCAGTTATAATCAATGGCTTCTTTGGCGGATTCCATAATGATGTCATACTCTTCTTTGGATAAACTTTCTATAAACTCTGCATTAGCGAACCATAAAAAGTTAGTAAAAATATGCTTAGTTAAAGATAAGTACTTCTGTGCTTCATAGAATTTTTCTAGGTAAAAACTATTAATAGCACATTCTTGGCCATCGATAAGTTTTTGTTGTAGTGATGTGAAAAGTTCATTCCAGCTGACACTAGTAGGCGCTGCACCTACTGCACTCCAAGCAGCAATCTGAAGAGGATTATATCCTCTCATCTTTAATCCTTTTACATCTTTTGCTTCTATAATAGGTCTTTTACTATTGGAAAAATTTCTAAAACCTAATGCCATATAACCTATTCCTTTTAAGTTCATACGTTCTAATGACTCCATCATTTCTATACCTGCTGGACCTTCTAAAACACGTTTGGCATGATCTGCATCATCAAACATATAGAAGCTCTCCCACATAGAAAATTCTGGAATAGAAGAGACTAGATTACTCGTCGTAGTTGCTGACATCTCCACATCTCCACGCCTAACTTGCTCATAAGTATCGATTACACTGCCCATCTGTGCCGCTGGAAAGAGAATCACATCTATTTGGTGATCTGACTTTTCTTCTACTAGCTTTTCAAAATGAATAAAAGCCTTATGGATAGGTGTTTGAATACCATTATCGTGTGCTATACGTATCTGTTTCACATCTTGTTTAATTTGAGTAGAACATCCACAAAAACATAAAAGACATAGTGTACTTATAATACTAAAAAAATATTTTTTGTACCCTCTCATATGCTACCCCTCTCTACCCACTCTTTTACTTACTATCTCTCTTTATACTGCTCATGAAATTGTTGTGCTGTTTGATGTGCAAGCTGAGATAATGCTACACCATCAGCCATGATAACGACATATTGATAGCCTTTTTCATAAAGCACTTTAGCTTTTTCAAAATTACCTGCCACTGTTCCTAAGAATTTATTAGACTTTGAAACCTTCTCTTCAATGATTTTAATAGTGGCTTGCACATCTGGATGAGAAGGGTCACAAAAATGTCCCATTGATGTTGCAAGATCCATAGGACCAATAAAAATACCATCAATCCCTTCAACTTCTAATATAGCGTCTAGATTAGATACTGCTTCTGGCGTCTCCATCGCAACCATCAACATAATCTCTTGATCTGCATAAGGAAAATATTGATTATTTCCTAAACCATAGCCTTGTGCTCTACAACTTCCGGCTACACCTCGAATTCCCTTTGTTGGATAGGTTACAGCTTTAACTGCATCTTCTGCTTCTTGCTTTGTATTCACATAAGGTACAAGTACCCCATGTACGCCAGCATCTAATATTTTTTTGATGGCTACAAAATCATTCCAAGGTGCTCTTACAAAAGCTTCTACACCATATCCTTTCATCGCTTGGAGTTGAGAAATAAGTGTCATGATATCCCCAGGTCCATGTTCCATATCAATCATTAACCAATCAAAACCAGCTCTTGCCATAATTTCTGCTGTAAAAGGACTTGCCACCTGTAACCAAGCGCCTGCAGTCTTTTTACCTTCTTTTAATAAAGCCTTTGTTTTATTAGAAAAGTTTTCGCCTAATGGTAACATCTTATTTCCCCCTTTTAATTGACTGCATCTATTTCTGGCAGTTGACTTTGAATATTGTATTGTTGCTTAAGTGCTATAAGTTCCTCATACGTTGTAATAGGTACAGGAATGCCACCTTCTAGACGTTCTTGTTCTTTGCGGTATTCTATTTCTCCTGGCATAAACATTTCTTTTGTTTCATCCCACATTGGGGTCGCTTTAATACGTTCGTAGTACTCTGTCATACGCTGTTTCATCTCATCTTGCCCAATAATAGCATCAATATTGATAGCAATCATAAAATGTCCTGTCAAACTTGGTTCATCAGGATTAGCATACATACTCTTCATTTGATGAGAGAACACGCCACCTGTAATTACACCACATAAAATATCAATGACTTCTGCAAGCCCAAGTCCCTTATGATCTGCTGCTGGAAGTAAGAAGCCTTTATGTGCTTTTGCTGGGTCATCCGTTGGTCTACCTTCACTATCGGTTCCCCAATCCATTGGAATCTTTTCTTTTTTCTTCATTGCTAAAGTAAACTTACCACCTGCTACCTTAGAGAATGAAATATCTAAACAAAATGGAAAGGCATTATACGTTGGTACTGCTATGGCTAGTGGATTATTACCGACCACTGGCTTACTTGCTCCTGGTGCGACAATAAGAGGAAGTACATTGGTCATTGCAAAACCTATCATGCCTTTTTCAGCAGCCAGCCTTGCATAAAGTGCACCTGCTCCAAAGTGATTACTATTTACAACCCCTACCATCCCTACGTTATATGTCTTCGCAAGTTCAATGGCTCTATCCATAGCTTTTTGTGCTACAATAAAACCTGCTCCACCATCTCCATCCATGACTTCAAGGCCCTTATCTCCTTTTATTGTCTTAATGTTTGGTGATACATTGATTGCGCCATTCAACATACGATTAAAATAAGCCGGTACTCTTAATACACCATGTGAATCAATTCCCCATAAATTAGTTTTAACTAATGCTTGTGCATGAAATCTAGCATCTTCTTGTGGCATACCCGTTGTCTCAAATAATTCTGTAACAAATTGCTCTAAATTTTTTGCTGAAACTGTTACTGTATTTTTTGACATACCTATTCCCCCTAATGTTTTAGACGTTAAGTCGTTGTTCTTTCAACAATTTTACATTGTAAAAGCCTTAAACCGCCTTCTACAGGTAAACCTTGATCAATCCTATAGAAATATTCATAAATCTCATCCACCATTTCTTCTAATGGCTGATGAACAGATGTAATCTTATAACTTTCCCATGTACACATATCAATATCGTCAAATCCTATAATAGCAACATCCTCAGGCACTCTAAGCTTTAGGTCATGCCTAACGGCATCTGTTGCCCCAATTGCAATCATATCATTGCCACAAAAAACTGCATTAGGAGGGATTTCTTTTTCAAAGAGCTTTTTCATTGCCTCTCTTCCATATTCATATAAATAGTCTCCCTCTTCAATATAGCAGTTCTCTATGCCTCTTTCTTGTAAACGATCTAAAAAGCCTTTCTTACGAATGGTACCTGTTGTTGTCGTTCTTCCTCCAATAAAAGCAAATTGAGTATACTTTCGATCTAGAAAATAATTTGCTACCATTCTTCCTGCTTCTGCACTATCACTACATACCGAGCACATCCGTTTATCTGTTGTATATTGATTGAAAAATACCGTAGGTACATTCACCTTTAAATACTCCTCAGCAAAATCTTTAGGTAAAGCTGGCGCTGCAATCACAACGCCATCTACCTGATATTCTAAAACTCGGTTAATAATTTCATTTGCATCTTCCTCGCATCGCATTTGAAAAAATAGCACCTGCTTATTGTTCTCTTGTAACCTTTGTGTCAAATAGGAAAATACACCTGTATAAAATCTATTATTAATATCTGACAACACAACAGCAATAATATTAGATTTTCTAGAAGATAGGCTGCTAGCTATTTTATTAGGTGTATATCCTAATACTTTAGCAGCCTCTATTACTTTAATTCTTGTATCCTCTTTAACCGTCATCTCTCCACTAAATACACGTGATACTGTTGCTTGTGATACGTGCGCAAGCTTTGCAACTTCTTTTGAAGTAATGCGGTTATCTTCACTTTTCTTGCGTGCCATTCATATTCCTCCAACTTTTAAGCTTGTAATACCTCTAAACCACATTCATTAGCTAAAGCTATTACTTGATCTACATAATCTCCATATACAATTGCAAAGTGATGTCCTACATATTTTTGACATTGATGGAAACGCTCTGCATCTGCTACTGTATAGCGTACAGCATGTTTACATTCTGGTGTAAGATAATCATCACATCCGTTGATTGTTCCCTTAGCAACCATAATTTTCTTCATATCTGGGCTTAGATTTACCAAAGTTAATGTTTCTCCTATATCATTAGCAAAATCATAACGCATTGTAGTTCCCCAGTTATTCATCGTAAAGGATACTAATTCAATAGGTAAGCAGGCCTCACCGTATCCCTTCATCTTAGAACAAGCTACATCATGTAGTGTTCTACATTGATTGGTCTTACGATCTAATACCATTGTATTGCCCATATAAGGTGCTTTTTTAGATAGGTTCATTAAAATAGTCATGGATAAGATAGAGCCTACATCTCCTGCACAAGAAGAAGCAATTCCTTCATCTTTGAAAATAGAATGTGCAAGACAGAAAGTAAGCTTACGCTTATTAAGCTCTCTTGTTGCACATACTTCAAAGCATGGCATTGTAAAGGCATTACAATCAAAATGTTCCATCATTTTCTTAATGGTTATATAATACTCTGTGTCATTTTGTACATATTCAACTGGCATATGCACACCTTTTGCAGTACTTACAATTTGCTCTGCTAATGCTTTAGCTTCTTGCTTCTCATCTTCTGTTAATTCATCTAACCATTTAAATACATCTTCAGAGTTAACATGTGCAAAACGAATACCAAATTTATCTGTAATATCACCTAATTGTATGTAAGAACTTTGGCATCCAAAAGTTAATAAAGCACTCTTTAGTGGGAAGAACACTTTTGTTGTTTCTAGGGCTTTCTTTGTACGTAAAATCTCAAAGGTACGATTCACATCATCAAAATCTAAGAAAGCATAGGCTGGATGACCAATAGCAAGAAGATGTGCAGTCATATCAACATGATCACATTTTGATATGGCAGATTTATTAGGTGTATGACCAATAGGTTTCTTTGTACGTTTTGCAAGTTCTACTGCAAAATATGAAGAAATACGAAGACCTCTTACAAGATAAAAATCTGTTTGAGCATCATCTTTGATTGCTTTTTGAATCTCTGATTCTTTAAGTGCAAAGTCTTCATTCCATACTACAATTTCTGGCTCCAATAAATTAACTTGTGTAAGATCTAGCTCTGTTGCTAGCTCCTGTTTAAAAATCTCAAATTCTTTTTGAGCAACTTCCATATCTTTTTCTGTTGTAAGGTCATAGCCTTCTCCATAACGACAAGGTCCCATATAGGCATGAATGTGATACATTGTAAATAAAATTGGTTTTACGTTTAATTTCACATTTAAAGTACTCATTGGATTTAAATTTGACATATTATAACCTACCTTCTCTCTTAATCATTTCTTTTAGAACTTTAATTAAATAATCTATTTCCTCTAAGTTATTATTTTTACTTATGCCAACACGTAAAGTACTCATGACACGCTGCTTATCAAACCCCATCGCTTTTATAACGTGACTTGTAGCGCCTCTACTACATGCTGCACTACCAGATAATAAAATACCTTTCAATTTCAAATAATGAATCATCTCATCTGTCCTTAAAATGGGAATAGAGAAGTTTAAAATATAAGGACTACTACCTTCTGGTGAGTTTATTTCCACTTCAGGAATTGTTTCAAGCTGATCTAGAAGATGTTTCTTTAGACCCGTTACATAATCTAAATGTTTGTGTAGGTTGATTAACCCCCTATTGGCTGCATACCCAAAAGCAACTGCCAAAGCTACATTTTCAGTACCTGGTCGTAAACTACTTTCTTGATAGCCTCCATAAAACAAAGGTTTCAGTTGAATTCCAGGTCTCACATAAAGCGCACCACACCCTTTAGGGCCATAAATCTTGTGTGCACTTACGGAAAGTAAATCCACTGGTATCTCATATAATTTAAAAGGCATCTTACAAAAACCTTGAACATAATCACAATGAATGATTGTATGAGGATTTCGTTTTTTTACACCTTCAGTAATAGCTTTAATAGGTAAAACTTCCCCTGTTTCATTATTAATACCCATTACAGATACCAATAGTGTATTGTCATCTACCGCTGCTATCACATCTTCTACTTGGATTTTACCTAGTCTAGGATCAATGTATACAACCTCATATCCCTCGCTTTGAAGATACTTAAAGACATCTTTTACTGAGGAATGTTCTATAGATGTTGTAATAATCTTTTTGCCTTTTCCTGGATTTCCATAGACAGTACCTATAATAGCAAGATTATTACTTTCTGTGCCACCTGATGTAAAGTAAATGGAAGATGTTGGTGCACTTATAACCTGTGCAATATAAAATCTTGCTTGTGTAAGACGTTCTAATGCTTCTCCTCCCAGTAGATAAGGCGATGAAGGATTTCCATAGCACTCTAACATCATTTCCATTGCTTTTTCAGCTACATCCTGATCTACTTTAGTGGTCGCACTATTATCAAAATAAATCACGTCTTCACCTCACTCCACAAATCTTTCCTTTCAAGCTATAAATACAATCTGCTGCACAAATGAATAAGGTTTTTCCATCTTTTCCACCAAAGGTAAAATTGGCTACTTGACCCTCAAACACAATCCGTCCAAGCTTTGTGCCATTTTGATCAAAAACATGGATACCTCCTTGTGCACAACAATACACATTACCTTCATTATCGATTTTCATTCCATCAGGAAGTCCAAGCCCATCCCCTGTTACTGTAGCCCATAACCGTTTATTTGTAAGTTCTCCCGATGGCATCATATCAAATACCCAAATAGACTTTTCAGGTGAATCATTTACAAAAAGCTTTGTTTCATCTAAATTAAAGCATAGGCCATTAGGCGCTGTAAGGGAATCATCTAGTACTGTCAATGTACCTTTTGCATATTTATATATGCCTTGGAAATCCAGCTGCTTTTTCCGCTCTACCCCAACTTTTGATGGATTCCTCCCAAAATGAGGGTCTGTAAAATAAATTGTTCCATCCTTTTTAACAATGATATCATTGGGGCTATTGAGCTCTTTATCCTTATAATGACTGCAAACGATAGTATAGTCTTTGCCTTCCTTATTTCGGCTCACAATACGACTTGTTGCATGCTCACAAGTTATGAATTGACCTGTTGTTTGGTCATAAGCATTTCCATTGGCCTTAAAACTATAATTGACCCATTCTTTAAGACCATCTTCTTCTGACCATCTGTACATCTTATTACCAGCTATATCACTAAAAATGAATGATGCATCTATAGCATTCCACACAGGACCTTCTGTAAAGATAAGGCCATCTTTACTTGATGCTAGAAGATTATAAGCTTGTTCCTTATCTATAATGTCATGCATCCTTAGATCTTCTACCTCTATACGTAGTCCCATTTTTTCACCTACTCTTCACCTACTACAGTTACAGGTATATTTAAAATTTGGCATACAGCTTTAATTTCTTTTATACAATCCGTTCCAACACCTACAATATGATTAGAGTCAAAAGATTGTACGAAACCATCAAAGTCCATATTGACTTTGATATAAGACATAGGAAGTTGATGTTTTCCTCTAGACTTGGAAAAAGCTTCATGACGTTCTTTTTCTGGTGTGACCATCTCACCTTTAATCACGTACATTTTGTATGCTCCAGCTGTCCTTGTCAGCCTTGCCAAAGTTACAGGACCAGGCGCTGTAACAAATAGTGTAATCGCACCTCCTGCTGGTCTATTGGCTTCTTTAAGCTGAATTTTTGATAAGTTTTCTTTTGCATCGTTGCTTCTAGCTGCAAACCAAGCACTATAAGCACCACAGTTTGGCAAATAAAGTATGCCATCTTCTGGATCTAAATGACTGACATCTGCAAACATAGTTGCCATCCCACCGCTTACCTGTTTTAGAATTTCCATCGTCAATGCTGCATCTGCATCTGCCTCACAAGCAAACGCTATAGGTTCTTTTATCCCTTCACTATCAAATGGACTAGGTAAAAGTGCTGCTGATAAACATTGTGGTGTATAATGATTGGTTAAATCCGGCATACATTTAATGGCTGCAAAGTTAATATGTTTTTCCTCTATAATATCTTTAGTGGCTAAATAGCAACGTACTTGGAATTTAAAAGCATCTGGTGTAAATTTCTCTCCATAAGTTATACCGCCTACATGATCACTTAACCATTTCACCATAGCTTCAACTCTGTCATCTTCTATGTAGTCCGTACGTCTAATAATCTCTAGCTGGTCAATGTGTTCACAGTCTATACCAAATAACTGTTTCCACTGCATTGGATCAAAAGTTCCAGTTTCAATTCCTAAAGACCTTCCACCAAACAATCCAAACACGCTACCTCTTAGATGCTTAACAGTATGAGCTGCTACAGCCGTCGGCATCAATTTATCATTCATAACTTCAATAATCTTAGGATCATCATAATTTTCTTGTATACGTATATGAGGATAACCTATTTGATTTAACGCGCCTCCCGCTCCTAATAAACCAACTGTTGCATGAGAACCTGTTTCACGATTTGCAAATAGTACTGTTGGTAAATCCATTTGTTGTACAGCTACTGTCGCTAAATTTGGCCAAGTCCAACAAGCAATATGCAACACAAAGAGCTCTACTTGTTGCTGCTTGAGTTTAGCAACTTGCTCTTTAATCCCTTCAATGCTACGTGGAAGTTCACTAAAGGTATGTAATTCTACTGGTAATTGTTTTAAAACTTTAATAGCCTTTTCATGACGATCTAAGGCTAAATTTTTAAAGACATTGTTCCATTCATGCTCTCTTGGATCCCCAATTGTAATCATTCCAATAATTGGTTTAGTCATCTCTTCCATCTCCTATGCCTTTATTTGTTGTAATAATTCATAGTCTTGGTCTGTAACAGTTTTATAACCTTTAGTTGGGAAGGCTTGGAATGATCGCCCGCCATCAATATAAATGGTTTGACCAAAAATAAAGTCAGACTCTTCACAAGATAAAAAGACTGCTAACTTACCACATTCATTAGGTGTACCAATTCTTCCAATAGGTGTCCTTGATAAAATCGTATCCATAAGTTGCGTATCGTTCCCTACTCTTCTCATCAATTCTGTTTCAATAGGCCCTGGAGCTAGCGCATTGACTTTAATGCCATAATCATTTAAAGCAATAGCTTGAACTTTCGTAAGTTGTACAATTCCACCCTTACTTACCGTATATACAACTTGAGAATCAAGACCTAAATAAGAGTTTACACTTGCCATATTAACAATAGCGCCACCTTCTCCTTGCTTAATCATTTGACGCGCTGCAAACTGTCCACCAAAAAACATGCCCTTCAAGTTTACATCCATAATTCGGTCATACTGCTCAGATGTAATATCTATGAAATGGGTTTTATTTGCATCATTAATACCAGCATTGGCCATATATATATCTAATCGGCCAAAAGTACTTACGGTTTGATCAATTGTATTTTGTAAAAGTTGTAAATCTGAAACATCTTCATAGATATATTTTACTGCCCCTAGCTTACTCAATTCTTGTTCTGCTCTATGACCTGTTTCTTTTTCACGTCCTGTAATAACAACCTTGGCTCCTTCTTTTAAATACTCCTGCGCAATACCATAACCAATTCCTTTTGTACCGCCAGTCACTATAGCGACTTTATCTTTTAATTTCATTATTTCCCCTCCCTATAACAACTTACGCGAAAAGTTAATGCTCCCCGCGTAAGCTTGATCCTCTATTTTTCCTTCACTTCTATCTATCAACAGGTGGTTTTTCGCCTACTGCATAGCGACTATTAATATCATTAACAACCTCTACAATATAGTCCACACATTTATTGACAATAACTTCCCCTTTTTCCTTACATGCAAGTGAAGGTGTTCCAATAACGCCACTCTTAAGTTCTAAATACTCTGGTCTTGCAAAAGTTCCTTCAAAGTGGTACATCATACCTGGTTTTGCTGCCATACCTGGCTTGATTTGGAATTTAGCATCGATGAGTGGTGTACCACCATCATCAACAGCTTTAGACATATCTACGTATTGTGGGTAAAGATACAATGCTACAGATGTTTCCGCCTCATCTGCATGTACCATAGGTGTTTCCAAATCTGTTTGATTATCTCTTAGGAAATCATACCAATGCATAGTAAGTACAAAGTGACCTTCTAGGCCAAGTTTGTTCATTGCGACTAAAGTTGACGCAACTTGACCATGAGCTGAAAGAATTATGAATTTTTTGTATCCCGCTTGTGATGCTCCTCTTATAATATCACATAATAATGCAGTATGTGTATCATAACCTACAGGAATCGTCCCTGGCATATACCAATGATGATAAGGATGAGCACCATATGGTAAAGGTGGTAAAAGCATAACTCCTGTACGCCCTGCTACCTTCTCCGCCAAACCTAATGCATTAAAATAGTCGCTTCCACATGGGCAATGAGGTCCATGTTGCTCCGTTGCACCAATTGGCAAAATCGCAATATCCGTATTTTTAACATCTTCTAAGATCTCATCCTTTGTAAGCTCTTGCCACCATAAATGTTTACGTTTCAACATATTCATTCCTCCTAATAAGATAAAATTATTTTTTGTATACGTATTCATTCTAGATTAAAAAAATAATAAAATTCGATTCAAACTCTTTATAAACGAGTTATTTCATAAATTTTTATCTCTTTAAATTCAACTAAAGAATACGTATTCATTTCATAGTTCTATTTTATTCCATGTTCACTAACTTGTCAATCAATATATTATACTATATTCTAAATTTTTAAGTTTATTTTATCATTTTTGAAAACGTATTCATATAAGATAACAAAAAAGACTACTGGAATCTCTCCAATAGTCTCCTCTTATATAATCTCTACACTACTTAACAGGTATCCAAATTTCACAAGCATACCCCTCATCAACTTCAAAATACACTTCTAACTGTGGTTGATCTACAATTTCATATTCTGCTCTCGGAATCCAGCTTGTATAAATCTGCTTCCATATTTGAAGTATAGACTGAGGCATCTCACCTGGGCAAGGAAAAATAGCCCATTTATGAGGTGGAATAGTCACTACTGTATCCTTTGATGGCTGTGTACATTTTGCCTTAATAGTATATCCCTCTCCTGTAGAAACACCAACTAAAGTTTCAAATTGTGAAAATCCGCAGCACCTATCTAAGTATCCATCTGTTTCAGACTTTGCCCACAGATAACCTGTAGCATTTGGGTCATCACTTGGAACACTATTGGTTATTCCATTTAAAAAGATGTGTGTCTTCTCTTGAATAGTATAAGTAAGTGGACGCTCTTGTGTCAGTATAAGCTTTACTTGCAAAGGGTAAAATACTTTTAATTTTTCACCTCTACTTTCACTTGGTGTCACACCATGAAAACGTTTAAAGGCTTTAGAAAACGCTTCTGCTGACTCATAACCCACATTAAGAGCAACCTCAGATACAGATATTTCTAAACCTTGTAACTGCTCTCCAGCCACACATAGACGGCGATTACGAATATATTCTGATAGAGTGAAGCCTGTCAATATCTGAAATGCCCTTGTAAAATGGGATTCACTCACATGGACATGTTTGGCAACAAGTTGAGAGGATAGCTCACTGTTTGCCAACTCCATTTCTATAAAACTCATTGCTTTTTGTATAATTTCTATCCAGTTCATTCGTCCTCCTATCAACAAAATCTACTGTTATTTTATCATGTAGCTTTAAGTTAATCGTTCCACAAAATAAAATTTTCATTCAAAAATAGAGAGCTTTTTAGCTCTCTATTTTGATTTCAATATTCAAATAGGTTTAGGGATATCTTAATAGCTATCCATGATACGCTCTGCAGCTAAATAACCTGATTCTACTGCACCTTCAAAAGTTGGATAAACTAAGTAATCTCCTGCTAAAATAAGAGATCCATAATTCAGTTCATCTAATCTTAGCAATCTTTTATATGCCCCTTCAGACATAATTGGATATGCATATGGGAAGCGTTCAATATCGTATCCTGTAACCTTACTACTTGCAGCGTTAAAAACTTTATCTAAATCATTATAGACATTTTTTATTAATTCTTTATCACTCATAGTATCTAATGAATGATCTGCACCTGTTTTAGGTGCAACATATACAGAAATAATATAGTCCTCTAACTCTGTTTTTTTATCATCATAAAATCTTTCTACCCATGTAGAATCATAAATATCCGTAAAGAAATATCCATCTGGTACTGCTAGATCAAATGCTTTATCAAATATTGGTGTTTCTGAGAATAGTGCAACCGTTGCATAAGATGCATATTTAATATTTTTCATAATATTCGTCTTTTCTCTAGAAATCACAGTAGGTGCTATTTTAAGTGCTTCAGGAGCTGGTACTGCTAATACAACGTTATCAGCAAGTATAATCGATTCTTTACCATCATCTCCTACATATGTCACAACGTACTCTCTACCTTTTTTAGTAATACTTTTAACATTACTACTTAATTTGATTTTATCTTCTAATACCTCACCTAATTTATCTGTGAGCTCTGTCAATCCTTTGACAAATGAGTAGGACCCTGAACTTTCTTCTTTTGCCTCTGCATACTCTTCTTCAATATCCTCTTCATCAAAATCTTCGTAATCTACATATCCTTCATTAAAGCCTTCATCCTCATAGTCATAGGCTGCTTCAGGAATAAAACTTAATGCAGAGATTTCGTCAAGGGTTGCACCAAATAATCCTTTTGAAGTGACGTTATATTTTTTTATAAATACTTCTGGAATATTATTGTTACGAAGCCAACGACTTGCACTCATATTATCTAGTTTTCTTGCTCTAAATGTATAATCAAGATCTGGAACTTCATCATAATCTTCATAGGCATCTAATATAAGATCTGTAAACGTTTCATAGGCATCATAGTCACTATTACTCACCAAATACCTTTTTATACCATCACTTCCATAATAGAAGTTTTTGCCATCAAAATACCCATCCATTGGTGAAGGAATTTCTTTGGGTTCTAATCCAAGTTCATCTATCATCTCCATTAAAGCACTTTCTGGTGTTCCTAAATATTCTGTACCTTTAGCATATGTAAAAGATTCATGAACACCCGAGATCGTTCTTCCACCAATTGTACTTTTTCTTTCAAGAATAACGAAATCTTCATCTTCTAAAAAATAACCACAAGTTAAACCTGCAATACCGCCCCCCACTATAACTGTATCATGACGCTCCATTTGTATCGCTTGTTTAGCTTCTATCTCATTAAATTTTAGGCTTATTAAACCTATACTAATCAAGGTACCAATCCCTAGTAGTACCCCTACCATTCTACCTTTCGAATGAATCATTGTTTTACAACCTCCCTTTTTGCTGTTTTCATAACTATACTATCATGTATCCTTGACTTTCTCCTGTCTTTATCCATCCTAATTTGTCGGTCTATATTATTGGAGAGCCTTTTTAATCTCCTTATGCAAAAAGATCCCGCTATTGGCACACTTCGCTGTACACCAATAGCGGGACTTCTCATTCTTTATTTTGTTTATAAAATGCCTAGTCGTTCTTTTGCTTCAGGTAATACTCTGAAAAATGCAGTATAGAAGTCTTCATCCTCTTTTACTTCTATACGATAAAATGTATCCAGTACGTATTGATTTATCACTTCTAACTCTGCTTCATCATAGACAAATTTTAATCTAAAGTTAAGTGCTTTCAATAACTTATACCAAGTTAAAATGAATGTCTTGTTTTCATTATAATTCACAATCCCAATCCATTCACTTACTTTAATGTCTTCTAAGTTAGGCATGACACATGTCCCTACTTGTAAGAAGTATTTAAAATCATCATTTTCATACACTCTTCCTAATGGGAATAGTCTACAGATGTTTGGGCGTTGTCCATGTATACTACATCTGCCTTCTCCATTTAAAAAGCTACATTGCTGTGTTTCTCCTACCATTTTGAGATAAGGGAGCATCAATTTATTATTTTTTTGAAGGGCTAATTTATCATCTAATAACTCATCAAAGGATACCTTAAGGTGACTTACAATTTCATAGGCATCAAATGGTGTCAGCTCTACTAAATCTCCTACTTGATGACAACAGGTATAGCACCCATTACACCCACATGTATCTGCTTTTACATAGTCATCTATATCATAGAGTTTACCGTCTGAAATACCTTCTAGTGTCTTTAATGTTCTCATATTCTTCCCTTTCTTGTACGCTGACTTCCAATGCATACGTTCTGTCATGATCAGTTCTCATTACTTTCTACATTATAATACAAAAGCCCATAGGATTTCTACACCTTTTATATAAGAGATTGCTCTCATCAAAAGTTTCCATTAAAGGTGTCTAATTTTATATCTTTAGGGGCTAAAAAAGCATTTTAAAAAGCTACAGATATTATAAAATAAGGTTAATAAAACTTTTATAGTAATCTATGCATCTTAGGAGGATGATTGAATGAAACAAATTACAGCTATTGTTGTAGGCGCAGGACCTCGCTGTACCCTTGCCTATACATCATACGCTTTACAAAATGCTTCTGAAATTAAAATTGTAGGTGTTGCTGAACCTTTAGAAGATCGTCGCAAAACCCTTCAAAAACTACATAATATTCCTGAAGAAAACTGTTTTACCTCTTGGGAAGAACTCTTAGAAAAACCTAAATTTGCAGATGTAGCTTTCATTTGTACCCAAGACCAACTTCACTTTGCACCTGCTATGGAAGCTCTAGAACGTGGCTATGACCTTCTACTTGAAAAACCTATTGCACCAACTGCCAAAGAGTGTATTCAAATTAGAGATAAAGCAAAAGAAAAAGATTTGAATGTGGTTGTGTGTCACGTGCTTCGTTATACCAATCTTTTTAGAACCCTTAAAGAAATTGTAGACAGTGGTCGTATTGGGAAGCTTATGTCCATCACTCACTGTGAAAATGTTTATCATATCCATTATTCACATAGCTATGTTCGTGGTCCTTGGCAAAAAGCTTCCGAAAGTGCGCCTATGATTATGGCAAAATCTTGTCATGACCTAGATATTATTCAATGGCTTTGTGAAGATGAATGTACAGAGGTTTCTTCTTTTGGTCACCTCAGCTACTTCTGTGAAGAAAATGCACCAAGCGATGCACCAAGTCGTTGCACCGATGGTTGTCCTCACGTCCATACCTGCACCTATTCAGCACCTCGCATTTATGCTAAAGATAAATTATGGGGAACAGAATACTTCTCTCCAAATCCTATGACTTCTGAAGAGATCATAGAGTATTTAAAGACTTCTCCTTTTGGTAAATGTGCTTTTAAAGCAGGTAATGATGTTGTAGATCACCAAGTGGTTAATCTGAACTATAAGAGTGGTTTAACAGTGTCTTTCACCATGTGTGGCTTTACAAAAGACTTTAGCCGTACCATGCGATTAATGGGTACTCACGGAGAAATTCGTGTCCTCTTTGGTGATGAACATGTAATAGAAGTCTATGATTTTGCTAGTGGACGTAAAGATGTCATTCACACAACTCAAAATAGCTCTGGACATGGGGGTGGCGATCATAACCTTATGAATGATTTTGTTAACTTTATTGCTACAGGCAAGCCCTCTCCTTCTATTACCCCTATTGATATCTCTGTTGAAAGTCATTTACTTGCTTTAGCTGCCGAAGAATCTCGTCTTTTGGGTAAAACCATCAAAATGAAAGATTTCCGTAAGTAAATCTTCACCCAACCTCTCCTTATATGAAAACGCCTCTAGAACTGTCTACAAATGACTTGTTCTAGAGGCGTTTTATTCCTTTATTCTATCAAAGATTTTAGAATCTGAACTTCTGCCGTTGCTGCTAAAGTATCAATATGATTTTGAATCCACTCTTCTGTATACTTAATGGCTAAAAAATCTCTATATTCTTCAAACGGTCTTTTATCCCCTTCTTCTTTCTTATTTAAAATACCAATATAATAGGCACCATTATCACGTGTCACTGGTGTAAATGCCCCTTCTTTTACTTGATTAAGCGCCTCCATCAAATTCCCGTAGCTATTCATATCTTGTCGCTCGGTCTCTTCTGTAAATAGATGCGCCTCATAACTTAATAGATCTGGATATAACTTAAGGAGCTCTTCTATCTCTTTTCCTTCTTCAAGCAATCTATAAATTTCATTCATAGATGTAAAGTATAATTGCTCTTTATGGGCATTAATAGTCCCATCCTCTTCTACAAACTTCATATAAATAAGGTCTGTATTTAAAGTATGCGCTTCTGTATGAATAAGCTCTGGATGACTTTGTTCATAAGCTCTAAGCCTATCATCTGTTAGTTCTACTTTTTCTGATGCCATATAACGCTCTCTTAAAGTAATAAGATTGTTCGCCATTAAATAATTATAGTAGTCAAACTGAGAATACTCTATAGGTCCATAGATAACTTCCTTATTAGCTACTGCTTTTTTCCTCATTTCATTCACATTGACGAGCAGTTTATTGAATGCTTCAAAGCTATCATATTGTAAGATACCTTCTGCACTTAATAATTCTTCTATCACTGTATTTCTTACCAATGTCTCTATAACCTTCTCCTCTAATATATTTCTAGGTGTTGTATCATCTACTTGAGTATCCCAAAAGCTCTCATTGTAGGCCAACCCATATTTGCCTTGTACTTGACTAATCACACTGGACTTCATACTACTAACAATAAAATAGATCTCATCTTTTCCAATAGATTTCTGATTTATTTTCAAATAAGTCTCCTGCCCCTTAGTAGCCCCCATCGTTACCGTCATAAAAATAAGTCCTGACAAAACAACGATGACTCCTAAGATGACTCTTTTCTTTAATCTTTTTTCCATGTGTTCACTCCTACCTTTGCCTTTGTGATAAAAGAGGATAAGATATGCTCTTATCCTCTTTTATGTGTGTGCTAACTTTTTATTGATGATACAAAAATGCTTTATAAGCCCTTACAACAACCGTTACAGCCATTTCTCTATTTGCTATATCATGAGGCTTAAAGTTTCCATCCGTTCCTTGAATTAGTTCATGATAGTATGCTGTTTGAACCCCTTCTTTTGCATATTCTGAAATACTATCAAAGTCATTGATACATGCATCACTTTTTACTTGTTCTAACGCTAATGATCTGATTAAAATTACAACCATCTCTTGTCTGGTAATTGGTGCATCAGGATAGGCATAACCATTGTTGCCCTTCAAAATCCCCCTATCATAGGCTACTGCGAGATACTTAGCATACCACTGTGTGCCTACAACATCTTTAAAGGGATTGCTAATAGACTTTGTTGTATCCAGTTCTAATAATTCTACTATCATCTTAACAAACTCTGCCCGAGTAATGGCTTGCTGTGGTTTGAAGTAACCTTCAGCTCCATGAATCAATCCCAGTGCCGTTGCAAGGTCTACTGCATTCCTTGCATAATCAGAAATCATTTCATGATCTTTAAATACCACCATTTTCTCTTTGTCTACTTCGATCCCATCTATTGTAATCATTTCTTTATAAATAGGTTGCTCAGGTTCTTTCTCATTACTTGTACTACCGCCTGTTGAACCACTATCAGATGAACCGCCTCCAGTCGAGCCACCACCTGTTGATCCATCTCCATCTGTAGATAGACGTACAAGTTCTGCAATGGCCTTATTAAGATGTTGTATAGCTTGCTCCACTGCTAGCTTTGTAATCTTTTCTTGATCTAAAAGCTTATTGGCTTCATCTATTGCATTTCCTAACTTTTTGTAAGACTCACTCGTATACAAAGCTTGATTATAACTCTTTGCTTGACTGACTGTAGTGATAAGTACCTGAATATCTTCTGGTGTAGCCTCTACTTCTACTCTAGGCTCTAGCCCCTCAATTGCGTTCATTAAGTCATTCATTCCTTGTTGAACTTGTGCTTTTGTTACCTTTTCCTCATTTAAAAGCCCTTCTATCTTTCCTATCTCACTTTGTAGTGTGCTATAGGATTCTACAGTATATAAATCTTCTTGATATGCTTGTGCTTCTTTGAGTTTATCTGTTAACGCTTGAAGTTCTTCTTGGGTTGCTTCTAAGTCTCCTACGCGAACCAGCCCACTTATTGCTTGATTGATGCCTTTAATCGTCTGTTCTACATCAAACTTGGTTACCTTATTTTTCCCTAGTACTTTCTGTGCCTCACGTACTGCTAATACTAATGTGTTATAGCTTTCTTCGGTATATAAGACTTGGTCATAGCTTTGTGCTTGTGCAATCTTGTCTCTTATACTTTGAATCTCTGCTTCTGTACCATAGGCATTCACTTTTTCTAGTTTATCAGCTACTGCATCAATCTCTTCTTGGGTTGCTTTTGAGTTATGGAAGTGTAGACGTGCCTCATTATAAACTTCTAATAAATCTGGATTAAAAGGTAAGCTATTTTGTTGATGTGTATAAATCATCCCTATTTGTTTGACTAAAGCATCTTTATTCGTTGTATAGGCAAGTATATCTGAACCATCTACTTTATTGGAATAACTTATACGAATCACATCTTTTCCATTAACGAGTACTTTGCGTGTATCAGGATGGCTATTGGTTCTATCATTATTAATGGTGATGACCCATGACGTTGGTCTCATGTTATTGAGTGCAATGAGTTTACCATCGGCATTAAAAGTGGTGTTTTCAAAAGTTGAGGTCAAAAGTTCTTTAAGTGTTGTACTTCCAGATTCACTTAATTGGGTAGCATTAGGAAGTGGGACTGCTTGTGGTTCAATGCAGTACTGTGTTCCTAATAAGTCACATTCAATCGAAAGATATACTGTATTTCCTTGAAGTAAATTTTGTCTTGTACGTAATGTTTCTACCATTTCATCCACTGCTTCTTGAGTTACCGTTGTTGAAGTTTCATAAAGTTTTGCTAGGTCAATTAATGCTTTGAATGCTTCCACAATAGGTGTAGCAATCTCTGTTACATCTATTTGCTCTGCATCAGCAATAGCTTGAGTAAGTGCACGCTTATCAATTTCAGTCATACCATAGACTTTGAATTCACATAAAACAAAGTTATTTTGATTATCATCATCTTCAAGTACTGTAATCTTAAGATGTGTGGCAGATATAGGCGCTTCTAGTCTAATGATTGACTCATTTAAAGCTGCCATATTACTAACGATTTGCTCATTGGTAAAATGAATACCATCTGTTGAAAATTCTACTTTATAAGATTTCACTCTAAAGGCACTCATCCCTTTATTAATTAATGTGGTTTGTGTCACTTGAGTCTTGTCAGGAAGCTCTACAATGAGGTATGGTGCTGGTTTCCCATTAAGTGGGAATGTATTGGTGTAACTTGGTGCGTAAGCATGGCCATCATCTTCAATCTGATCAAATGCTTTTTCTGGTGCAAACTTTAACTCATCATGTCGATTATTGGTTTCCACTTTAGCCTTTCTTAAATCAAGGAGTGTACCATTATTTTGCTCTGCAAGAATGGCTTGAATAGAAGTATGGGCTTTAACCTCTGTTGTAAAGGATTCTGGTCCTTTAAATGTCCCATTTACATTGAATCCAACAAGTGTATAAGCATTATTCGTAACAGTAGCATGAACGGTAACCTTAGAATCTCTTAGCACTTTGTAAGGTTTTTGTAAAATAAAGCCGTTTTCATCTTCTAAGGTCATTTCTACATAAGCTAAGTTAGAAGAAAGATCGATGTTACATAGATTACTTGTTCCATCTTTATTGCATGTATTAATAATAAAGCCATCTAGAACCATTTGATTCCCTTTATTTATCACTGACACACCATACTTCCCATAGGCTAAATCTTGTTTATCATATGCTATAAAATAAGGTTCTGTATGATCAGATTGAGCTGAAAGACGTATCCGATCTATCTCTTGTTCATCTTGGTAAAGCACGATTTCCATCTCTCCATTTAGAGGAGCCTTTTGACTTATTACTTGAATACCAGAACCCATAAACTCAAGTTCTGCAGAACCTTGTTCACTTTCTTGTGCAAGATGGGTTGTTTTATGCATACCCATAAGTTCTGATAAATGTGTTTGTGGTGTCATATCCCTATAGGTGATTTGATGTACTTCACGATCATCAATGAAGTAACTTCCTTCTGGAATCTCAGGTTTTGCTATGCCTTCACCTACGTAAGTTACCACTGGGTTCCATGTAATGACATCTCCATGATTATTGTCTCTACTTCCTGCAATAAAGTAAACGACATCCCCTTTGCTTAAGTCTAATGTGATATCATGAGTGATACCTTTTGTTATATCATTGGCTTCAAGTGTTACAGGTGCAAGAATTTCTGTGCCATCACTTAATTGAATAGAAAACTCTACACCATCTCCACCTATTTGATCTTTTATAGCAGTACCAGAAATATTGTAAATCCCTGTTTGTGGCACTAAGAAGCCATAACCTATTTTGTCGTGTTGTGCAAGAGGTGCCATATTGGTAGGACCATTGTTGTACATGGTATGAGGCTTATACCCTTTTACTGGTAAGGACATCTTATCTTGTGCAATATAGGCAACTGTCTCATCAACAGGTACCACTTCATCTGGATAATAGCCTTCATGTGGATTGGCGCCTCCAGATTTTTTGAAAATCCACTGTGTACCACGCCATGAAGGACTTACACCTGATACATTAGAATCTGGTGTATCAAAAACGGTTATAAGTGGTGTATTATTTTCACTAAACAATAAGTAAGACCAATTATTCTCTCCTGATACAATAGAATAACCTTCTGAGAACTTCCATGAAGTCCCCTCTTGAATCGCTGCAGGGGCATCATTAGAAAATTCATGTGCACCCATATCTGGTTTGCCATTTCCTAAACTGTTTCCAAAGAAGTCTTTTGTAGCTGGTACAACTTGATTGGTTGATAAATCCACTTCAATCCCTGCATCAATTACTGGAGAACCTTCCATTAACTTATAACCTTTTAACTTCTCATTAACTAAGCTTTCCCATGCTACTGCTCTATTGTCACTGTCTGACTCTACGGTGAGTTGGTAGAGTGCACCACCTGTTCCCGGTGCATAAAGCATAGGGTCAACAACCATTTTATTCGGATCGTTTGGAAGCTTACTTTCATCAATACCATAATATAAGTTATTGTTATAACGATGTCCACTTCCGTTAGCAAAGCTAAAGTTAGTCCCATCATTATAGAAGATATTGTTATTAAATTCAGCGCTATCTCCTGTACTACGTGTCATTTCTACATTATTTCCTAGTCCTGCATAAAACGTATTGTTATAAATTTTAAAGTTTGTTGCACCAGCAAAATGAATGATTTTGCTTAAATCATTTTGACTAATATTATAACGAATAACACCATTTCTATTGTCTCCACCGCCCCATTGGCAAAGGAGCATAAATCCACCTTCATTGTCATGGCTATAGTTGTATTGGTAAACGGTTCTATTACAGCCACCATCTGCATCGTAAGCTTGGCCATCGCTATCTTGTCTTGTTAAATAAGCTTCATTGTACTGTAGTAATGTATCGTCACTATTAATATTCCAAATCGCAGCACATGGTGCGGGGCACTTTATATGACTATCTTTAACAACATTATACTGAATGACTGCACCAATCCCAGTACTTACAACGATACCATCTCCACCAATTTGGTCTAAACTATTGTTTTCAATAACGATATTGGTACTGCCAATCCAAGAACCTATACCAGCACCTATAGCACCTCTATTCTGATTATCATTACGGAAAAATATCCCGCCGTAATCTACATTGTGAATAGTATTATTTCTAATATAGACACCATCAAAGTTATAGGGACCTTGCTTTGTACTACGCACAATAATACCCCCTTCATTATTAAATCTATGGTGGTAATGGGCATTAATATCTCTTACAAAGCAATCTTGAACGGTGATATTCTCCATGGTATCTCCTTCTATACCATGATTCTCTATATAAATCCCACGAAGTACCCTTGTGTGGTTTTGATTATCTACTGCTTCTGGATGTTGGTTTGTCACTTCTAAGTCTTCTACAACCACATGATTCATATTTTTAATATGAATGGTAAAGTTCACTTTTCCTAGTCCATTAAATAAAGGCCTTTCATTATAACTATCTGTACCGTACTTGCCAATAATGATTGGACTTTGCTCTGTACCATTGCCTTTTGGTTTTAAAAAGGCTGTTGCTATCTCTTCTTCCTCTTGCCATTGTGGCCATCCACCATTGATTTCAGGTGCATACCCTTCATGGCTTGGCGCCCATACATCTCCAGCTTTAAATAAAATCTGGTCCCCAGGTTGAAAAATCTGCTCATTGACTTTTTCTACTGTAGCCCATGCCGTCTCTGGTGTGGTTCCATCCTGATCATCATTTCCACTATTACTCACATAGTAAGTCGTTCCACCCATAAGCTGTAAAGCACCTGGAGTAGTCAATGCTATAGCGCCCGGTGTGGTTATTTCAATCGCACCTGGCGTTGTTATCGATACATCTGAATACAAATTAATCGTTTCTTCTTGTTTGCTTTGTGTACTTTGATCATCAAATATACTTAACGCTGATACCTCCATCACACCTGTAAATAGTGTCATAAAAAACATACATAACGAAAGATAACAAGCTAATGCTTTTCTTAAAAACCTTGTATTTGCTCTGTTCATCATTTCCTCCCTGTAATGAGTCGTTTGTAATGACTAAATCTTCCTATTTATAAAAAGAAAAACCCTACAGTCTAGAGTGTTATCATTTCTGTAGGATTTCTCTTCGGTCTTTTATTCAGATACTTTATTTAATTTATTAAACTCTTCTAGTTTTTCTTTTGTTGCAAGATCTTGTGCTGCTTTAAACTCTGCTTCTATATCCATATTAGGATCAATAAATAGCTTTTGTACAACACGGTCTACATAGCCACCAAATTCTGGTTTACCATAGAATTCAAGTCTTCCTTTTGCTTTAGCTTCTTCTAAGATCGCTATGTATTCTTCTGGTAGGTCATAGAACTGTCCAACATTCATATCATCACGTGCAATAATTAATAAGTCCATAGCACCTTTACTTGCCATTTCATCAAAGTAGGCTTCTATTGCTTCTTGACCTGTGATAAAGGTAATGTATTTAAAGGCTGCATTTTTTACGTTATCTGCCACGCCAGCTCTAATACCAAATGAGCTACCACCAATAGCACTATCTTGTTTACCACCTGGTCCTGCTGGACTTACCATAATCCCAATATCATCTGGATCCATACCCGCATTGACGAAACGAGAAATCCAATCTCCGCCACAAGGCATCATTGCAATTCTACCTTGAGCAAATTGATCGATTAAGTCATTGAATTTAAGTGTAAGGTCACTTTGAAGTACGCCTTCTGCTTTAAGTTTTTGATAGTATTTTGCCGCTTCAATAACTGCTGGATCTGTAAAGGTTAATTCGATTGTTCCATCACTATTTTCTTTCGTTAAGTCACCACCTGCTTGCCATACATAATATTGGAAGAACCATTCAGTCCACTCAGCAGTTAACGTAGAATAACCTATGATTTGCTTACTTGGGTCATTTACCCTTTTAGCAATGTCTAATGCTTGATCCCAATCTTTTGGTAATTCAGTGATACCATTTTCCTCAAAAATAGCTTTGTTATAAGCAAATAACATAGGGATAACGAGGTAAGGCACGCCATACGTATTCCCTTCTCTTGTTAAGATGCTAATGTAAGACTCATTAAACTGTGACCATTCATCCCAACCTTCTAACATTGGATTAAGTGGTTCTAAAATGCCATTGGCTGCAAATTTCATCAAGTTCATAAACTCTGCTTGTACTAAATCAGGTGCATTTCCCATTGCTACTGCTTGCATAAATTCATGCTGTGGGTCCCCTTCTTTAATAACAATCTTAACATTAACATCTGGGTTTTCTTCCATGAACAACTTATCTAGGTCACGATACACTTCATTTTGTTGACTTGTTCTCCAAATAGTAATTTCTGCTGGCTCCGCTGTTTCAGTTGGTTCAGTTTGGTTCGTATCCGCTTTATCCTTAGATTCAGAGGTTACCTCTGCAGAAGGTGTAGGTGTTTTTTCTGTACTTCCACTTGCACATCCAACTAAACTGGATGCTAACATGACACCTGATAACATAAGTGATACCATTTTTTTCATATTTATCCCCTCGCTTCTCTTTATTTATTATGATCTACACACTAAGCGCATGTAGCCTAATACAACATTTAACCTTTAACCCCAGATGCAATAACACTCTGTTTAAGTTGTTTAGAAAATAAAATAGATAATAAAATAACTGGTGTAATGGTGATGATTGCAAGACCTAATATAGAATTTTGTTTCGTTCCATTGTTGTTAGAAATGTTATAAAGTGCAACATTTAATGTCCATAGTCTTTGATCTTCTGTTACAAGCCATGCCCAGAAGAAGTCATTCCAGTTCCCTAAGAAAGTCTGAAGTGCAATAAGTGATATAATCGGTTTAGAAAGTGGCATACATATTTTAAAGTATAAGAAAATATTAGATGCCCCATCTATTTTAGCTGCTTCAAAATAAGAGCTTGGAATCTTATCAAAGAATCCTTTATAAAGGTAAACAAAGAAACCTGTTGGATAAAGGAATGGTAAGAGGAGCGCCCAATAGTTGTCATAAGCCCCCATATCTCTAAACATTAAGACTAATGGTGTCATAATACTTGCAAACGGGATCATCATTGCTCCCATAAAGAAGAAAATCATATATTTTGCAGCCTTTTTCCCCAGCATTGTACTAATAACAAAAGCACAAATAGAACATAAGAAGACTTGTGAAAGAATAGCAAATCCAATAACGATGCATGTATTCATGGCGAACACACCAAAACCATACTGACTTACAAAGGGATTGTCTCCATAAATATATTGGGGCATCCTTATGTAGTATTTAAAAGTCTCCAATAACAACCAGACATTATCCTTTATCCCACTTGTTACATAGGTTCCGTTTAAATCAAAATCTTCTGTTAAGATTGTTTTAATTTCTTCATTATAAGTCGTTTCATAGTCATTAAAATCTACCGTGTCTGAGAGTCCTTCTAAGTCAAAGTCATATCCAATATTTTGTATGACTTCTTTATGTCTATCTTTAGCTAATAAAACTTTTTGCTTTGCTACAGCACCTGCATAGACACCATAATCACGCTCAAGCTGAATCAAACTCTGATGAATTCTACTTTTGAAAATCGTTTTGCCATTCATCTCGGCATAGACTTTGTATTCATAAACACTTTCTTTACTTAGGTCATCTGCCACCCCGAACATGGTCATAACTGTATCTTCAATCAACATCTCTTCAATTTCTTCTGGACTCTTTCCCTCATGTCCTGTGTAATCTAGCTCAACCACAATACTCTTAGCCATCTCTGGTAAGATTTTAGGTGGAATGTCATAGATCTTTTTGCTATCTTTCATAGAGTTTCCTATTGTAAAGAAGAAAGGATAGAGCATGACACATACAAATAATGCTGAAATAATAAATGCACCTATTTTTAAACTTCTTTCTTCTGCTGTTGCTTTAATTTTATTATTTATTCTTTTTTTCATAGCGCCTACTCCCTTTCCGCATTCTCAAAGTGCATTTGCATCAGTGTGACTATACCTACAATAATCAACATGATGATGGATGCGGCTGAGCCTCTACCATAGTTATAATCTTTATTAAACGTATTAAAGATATAAATACCTTGAGTTGTAGATGCACCACTTGGTCCACCTGATGCATACAAATACGGAACATCTAATGCATTCATAGCCACAATAACAGCCATAATAAATTGGATAAAAATCATAAACTTAATATTGGGTAAAATAATATATACGATTTTTCTCCAACCCACACACCCGTCAAGTGCTGCTGACTCGAGTACATCTGTTGAGGTGCTTTGTATCGCTGCTAAATATAATAGTACATTGAGCCCACCACCTAATACGCCAGGGAATACGATACAGAAAAGAACAAGCTTTGGATCACTTAGCCAGGTTTGCGATTCTACACCAAAAAGGGCTACAATTGAATTGGCAATACCATAGTCTGGATGCCATATCCATTTCCATATGATTACATTTACAACAGCTGGGATAAGTGCTGGAATAATATATAGTGTTGTAAATGTTTTTTGTAGCTTTCCAAGTTCATTTAAAAAGAGTGCCTGTATAATGGGAATTAAGAAGGTCATACCTATTTGCAAAAATAAGATAATAAAGGTATTTGCCCAAGCATCCCAATAAAACTGAGATTGAAACATGTTTATGTAATTTTCTAATCCTACAAAGGTCCCCGGTCTATTGATGGGATCGTACTTATAGAGAGAGATAAAAAATGCCCTTAATATAGGATAATACCTTAACCAAATCGTAAAGATTATAGGAAGTGCCAGTATCACCCATGGTGTTATTTTTTGCCTCCAAAAATACCCCCTGTCTGTATCTATATTTTTATAATTTTTCTTTACTTTTCCTATACGCTTTTCCCCGATCATCCTAAGCCCCTTTCTCTTTTTATATGATGACATTTTTTGTACATATTGCTTAAATATTTTAATTTTGATAATATTATTTTATACATATATAAATCTTATATAAATGCATTTTTAGTCTTAAAACATATAATTTTGGGCTACTCAAAAAAGGATCTCTCTTATGATAATGAATATCTACCAACTCTATCCCTTACAGCAACTTTTTAATGTAACTAATCTCATCTCTGTTTTCTACATTACCTTTGACAAAAAGCACAAAGTTAAAGGAGAAGTTCATAATTTTTGGGAACTTGTTTATGTAGAGGAAGGTACAATTGGTGTAACTGCCCATGACCAAATCTTCGAACTCCATAAAGGCCAAATGATTTTCCACAAACCTGGTGAATTCCATAACCTTTGGTCTGCTAACGGCAGCAATCCTACTGTTTTTATCCTTACTTTCACCTTAGATACGGAAGTAAAAGAATTAGAAAATATACTTTGTACCCTTACTGAAAGCGAAATCCATACGACTCAAACACTTATTTCAGAATGTAGCGTTTTTCAGACCTTAGTAGACGACGAAACAACTCTCATGAGTATGAACTGTACCGCACCGCTTACTTATGGTCTAAACCATACTGTTAAAAACTACTTAGAAATTCTTTTGCTTTCTATTATCAAAAATCATCAATCAGAAAGTTATCCAACAACCCTCAATGCTTCTCAAGCCAACTACCATAAGATCACTTCATACATACAAGGAAATTTATTTAATAAACTAAGCATTAATATGATTTGTGAAAACTGTAATATTAGCCCTACTGCCCTTAAAAACTTATTCAGAAAATATGCAGGTATAAGCGTTATGGAGTATGTTTCTAACCTTAAGATTCAAGCTTCTATTCCTCTTCTAGAAGCTGGGATGAGCCATCAAGAAATTGCAGACCAACTGGCTTTTTCATCACCTTACTACTTTTCTACTGTTTTCAAACGGATTATAGGTGCTTCACCAAAACACTTTAAAGCCTCTCACAATCATTGAGTAAAAAAGACCTACTTAAATGTCTCTATAGACAAATAAGTAGGTCTTTCCTATTCATTATATTGAATCGCCTTAACGGGGCAAGTCTCTATTGTTTTATGTAAAAGTTGCTGATCCAGATCATTGTATGCTTTTATACTGGCTTTCTTCCCATCCATTGTAAATACATCTGGGTACTTTTTAGTACATACCGTACACCCCATACAGGTATCTTTATTAATAAAGAGCCCCTTCTGCGCCACTTCTTCTCTATGTGGTAAGTCCTCATCTTTCACTATCTTTTGAGTAATCCAAGCAAAGATTAAAATAGAAATCACAGTAAAAATCCATCGAATAATCATAAATTTCATTCCTAAAAACTTTGCTTCGTTTAAAAGCATAGGAATTTTAACTACCGCCCATGAACTTAAAATAATGACGATATTTTTAATAGATGCACCTTTTTGGTGAAGCATGACACAAAAAGGAAAGGCAGCATAAATAGGTCCTGCTGATATACTCCCAAGTAAAAAAGCTAAAAATGTTCCTTTTACCTTTGCCTCCTTACCCAAATACTTCATGATGGTTTCTTTTGGAATCCAGGTATCTAAAAGGGCTGTCAATACAAAGATAACAGGCATAATCATAAGCATTTCTTTGATATAGTACTCACTATTTTTAATACCTTGTAAACTCATTTGTGGATTGATAACCATCAATCCTCCGTACCCCATAACAACCATTATTAAAAATAAATTAGCTCTAATAAATCGAATAACCTTTGTCATAATATACCTCCCATCATCCATGCAATGATTATTGCAAATACAAAACTTAATACATTTCTAGTCACTGCAAACTTTGTTCCAAACTCTCTTTTTTCTAGTGGAAAGGTTGCAACACCTACCATGGTAAGTGTGGTTAAAAAGGCTACTGATGGCATAATGCCAACACCAGCACTAGATAATGTTCCAATAAGGGGAAATGCAATAAAGGCTGGGATCAATGTTACTGTTCCAAAGGCTGCTGCTGCAATGGTGGCAACATATACATTTTGTTTACCAATTAAAACTGCAATTTGCTCTGGAGGCAGTATGGCAAGAATAAACCCAATGGCAAATATTACAGCAAAAATTGATAGCGCCATCCCCCTTCCCATAAAAAATGCCTTCTTCATTGCTTCCTTTGTTTTCCCTTTGTCCTTAATCAAAGATGCAATCAATAGGCCTGCAGTGATGATCCAAATAGCTATTGTAAAAATATCCATGATTCTGCTCCTTTTCTTAGTAATCTGTTCCCATCATACAAGATTTTAGGAAGAAAAAAGAGACTCCTATGTTTCTTTTTAAATAGAGTCATTTAAGATAGAATAATTTAAGATAGAATGATGCATAAAGAGGTGGGATTAACATGAAGGATATTCCTATTTTTGACGGGGTGGAGCAAGTTTTACTCAAACAATTAAGTTTAACCTATAAAAAATATAAAAAGGGTGTCACCGTATATATGCAGGGTGAGTCTTGCAAGAGTATGGATATTGTGCAATCTGGTAGCTTAGTTGCCTATGCCCTGGCCCATAATGGCTCAGAAAATGTAGTCTTTGAATTTGAAAAAGATAGTATCATTGGTGCAAATCTTCTTTTTGGCAATGCAAATTATTATCCCATGAATATCTACTGTACAGCCGATTGTGAGCTTTTGCATCTGGATAAAAAGAATGTTGAACACTTACTGCATGACTACCAATTTACAATGCAATTTGTAAAAAACTTATCTTTAAACGCCCAAGGCATGAACAAAAAAATCACTATGTATACCCAAAAGTCTCTACGCGAAAATCTTTTAGACTATTTACATGGCTTGTCTGTAGAACAAAACAGCCGTACTGTTACTTTACCTATAAGCAAAAAGCAGTTGGCTGATTATCTAGGTGTACAGCGTCCTTCACTTTTTCGTGAATTAAAAAAATTAAAAGATGAAGGCATGATTGCTATTCAAAATCGACAGATTATCCTTTCTCATATCCATGACAAAAGATAACAAATAAAAAGGCAACTTCATCTTTTTATAAAATGAAATTGCCTTTAGCACTATAGTTGATATGCTGATGTCTATCAACTATTTGTTTAGAATTTTTAATTTTATACTTTTCCTTCCTATTCACTAATTACTTCTTTACGCCATCTTTTCAATAAGCTATCTTCTTTTTTATAAAAGATAACACTTATAATAAACCGTATTGCCTGGTCTAAACAAATGATTACCCAAATCGCTATAATATTCACATGAAAAACATAGGCTAATAAATAAGATAAAGGTACTCTGATTCCCCATAATCCTATTCCTGCTATAATCATAGGTAACTTTGTATATCCAAGCGCTCTTAGTGCACCATTAAAAATTCGAGAGAGATTTTGTGGCAATTGTATGAGTCCCATCAAGAAAATATAATACATCCCTAATTCAATGACTTGAGCATCTGTTGTTAAAGCTCTCATTAATAGTTTAGGGAAAAAGATCATAATAATTGACCCACATATACTAATAATTGCTGACCCCTTTACTAATTCTCTCATATATTGCTGTTCTAGATTCTTATCCTTTTTACCCACTGCTCGACCTACAAATATAGTTGAAGCTACTCCAAAACCTATTGCTGGCATTTCAGCTATTGATTCTGCTTGTATCCCCATCTGATGTGCAGAAAATGCAATTTCACCATAACTCAAAATAACCTTACTAATTAATATTGCTGCCATCTGCCAAAACATAGATTCAAAAGAAGCTGGAATACCTGCACCATATACTTTTTTAATCCATTTTAAATTCCAACCAGATAATTCTTCTATTCGTATAGGACCCAAAACACCCTTTTTTCTAAATAGAATTATGATTCCTGCTAAAGCACCTATTCCCTGTGCACATACTAATGCAATAGCAGCACCTTTTAAGCCTAAGGCTTGGAAACCCATTTTCCCAAAAATTAATGTATACCCCATTATGATATTTACAGTATTCATACCCACTGCAATCCACATAGGTGTTTTTGTATCTCCAACCCCTTGTAATGTACCTGTAACCATTGACATAATAGCAACAAAAGGTAACCCCCATACAATAATCTGCAAATAATCTATTCCATTTAATAAAATATTGGTTGGAGGATTATAAAAACTTAGAATCCAATCAGGCTTCCAAAAGAAAAACTGTTGAAATATAATACTTAATAATAATACAGTACTTGATACTTGTAATACGATCTTTTTGATATTTTCTCTATTACCGCATCCATATTCCCTTGTTACATATAACATGGTTCCAATAGAAATTCCTTTGAATAGACACCAAACCATATCTGTCAATCTTACGCATAAGCCTTGTGCTGATACATCTATAGGAGATAAACGTCCTATCATAGCCATTGTAACTAACCCCGCTGATAGTTGCAAAATGTTTTCTAATATAACGGGAATAATAACTGTATAAATTTCTTTTCTTATACTTTTCCTATTTAATATCTCAGTCATTTTTCTACCTCCTTTAACACTTAAGTAGATTTAAGACATTTTATTTTTTCCAGTATGGCATCTCCCACTTCAGCAATAATTGCCGCAATAATAATAAGTGTCCCTCCAAAAACAATATTAAGTGTTAACTTCTCATAACCAAGCATAATAGAAAACACTGTAGCAAAAAAAGCTTCACTTGATAAAATGATAGAAGTCTCTACACTTGCAGCATACTGCTGAGCATACGTTTGCATAAAAAACGCTACACATGTACTCATCACCCCTAAATAAACTATAGCAATCAATGATTTCATACTATAATCAGCTATAAAAAGTGCATTCCCCTCTAACAATAAACTGCATATCAAAGAAAGTATGCTTGCCGTTGCCATCTGTAAAACCATTATTTTAGGTATACTTATTCTATCTCTGTAATGTCCTGTAAAAAAAATATGTAATGCAAATCCTATCGAACATAGTAGAGATAAGGAATCTCCCATTCCAATTTTAAAATCACTTTTGATTGTTAACAGTCCGATTCCTAAAAGAGCAGCTAAACTTCCAATCCATAGATTTTTTCTAGGCGGTTGCCTATAAACTCCCCAACATATAAGTGGTACAATTAAAACATTTATCGCAGTAAGAAAAGCGTTACTACTAGGAGTGGTATACTGTAGTCCTAATGTCTGAAAGGCAAATGCAAAAAAAAGACATCCCCCAGTTATAACACCTCCTATTAGTTCCTGCTTTGTAAAATTTTTAAGATGCTTTATAAAAACAATACCTACTATTATGAATGCTATTGGAAACCTGATACTGAGAATAGTTAAAGGTGTCGCCCCTGTATCTAATGCTATTTGAGAAAAAATAAACCCTGATCCCCAAATCATTGCAACTACTATAAGAAGTAAGCAAGCTTTTATTCTCATATTTTTTCTCCTTTTTTCTCAATTCTTGCGCAAAAAAACTCTAGTACAGTCTTTACATATACTAGAGCTTTTTTGCCCTATCTAATTTCTACTTTCCAAATTTATTAGTAGCTTCAGCCTGTACTTGCTCCATAGTTGCTGTTACATTTTCGTTTTTAAGTAATGTTCTTGCAACAGCACCTTTCATCATTTCTAGTGCTTCTGCAAAATTCTCCGTATAATTCACTGGTTCTATAATCTTTCCTACTTCTGCAAACATTTGCCATGCCTTTTGACCACCTAAATATTCTACTTCTTCATTGAACATATCACTTTCAAATACCGGCATATAGGATGGATATAATCCATAGTTACTAAATCCTTCCTCAAGTAATGCTTCATCTGTCATTGCAAACTTTACAAATTCTTTTGCTACATGAGCATTTTTGCTTGTAGTAGGAACAGTAATAACTGAACCACCATTACTTCCAGCTGATGTAGATTTCATTTCTGAAAATTGTGGTAATGGCATCACAGCCCATTTGCCACTTTGATCAGGTGCAACTTCTTTTAAAGAACCGATCATCCATACTGCTTCTGGGAAAGATGCTACTTTTCCAGAAGCAATGCCTGTTACAAAATCATCCCAACTATTATTAGACAGTGTAATGCCTGCTTTATAAATTTCTTGTACTTTTGACATCGCTAGAATAGATTCTGGACTATTAAATTGTGAATTACCTTCTTTATCAAAATAGAAACTACCTAATTGCATAAGCATAAATCTATATAATGTATCTTGTCTAGATTCTGCAAGGCTCATCATCTTAATACCTAGCTTTTGATCTATTACCTTGCCAGCTTCAATAAAATCATCCCACGTCTTTATATCTTCAGCCTTTATACCTGCTTGCTCAAAGTAATCTGTTCTATAAAATAATCCTGCTGGTGCACTATCCCATGGATATGCAATAACTTTGTCCCCTACTTTACACTCTCCCATTTTAATAGGCAAGAATTTACTTTCATCTATCATCTCTGAGAAATCTTCAAATTTATCAGGGAAATTATATCCAAATCTAGACATTTGTTCTCCTTCTAGAGTAATAATATCCGGTAGCCCTATCCCAGAAGCAAGAGAAGTTGTCATTTTATCATAAATTTGGCTAGGTCCCATTTCTTCAAAATGGAATTTTACATCTGGATACTGTTCATTAAATTTTTCTGCTGAAGATTGGAGCTGCATCAATGCAACATCCCAACTCCATATAGTTATATCTCCCTTCATCTCTCCTGTAGAATTATCACTTGATGTTTCAGCAGTTTTTTGTCCACACCCAGCTAATCCTCCTATTCCAAGTATTGCCGCTAATCCTAATGCTCCCCATTTTCTCATACTTCTCATAACTTATTCCCCCTTATTTTTATTCTTTTATTGCACCGCCCATAATGCCTGCAACAAAGTGTTTTTGCATGAATAAAAACATCAACGCAATAGGTAGTACCGCTATTGTCGTTCCTAGCATAATCACCCCATAATCCTTCTTCCATGCCATTCCATCTAATACTGCTAATGCAACTGGGAATGTGTACATATCTTTTGTACTTAAAATAATTAAGGGCCACATAAAACTATTCCATTGTGTCATAAACATATAAATCGCAAGTGCTCCTAATGCCGGTTTCATATTTGGTAGTGTAATTCTAGTAAATATACCAAATTCTCCACATCCGTCAATTCTTGCGGCTTCAATAAGGGATATTGGAAAAGCCATCATATTCTGCCTCATCAAAAATATACCAAAGGCATTTGCTAAACCTGGTAAGATAACAGCCTGATATGAATTAGCCCATCCCATATTGTTCATAAGTTCAAAAAGTGGTACATAAAGTACTTGAGCTGGGATCATCATAGTCATTAGAATTAAAAGGAAAATAAACTTTTTCCCTTTAAATTCATACTTAGTCAAAGCAAATCCTGCCATAGAGTGTAAAATAAGAGTTAAACAAGTATATGTAATTGTAATAAATAAGGAATTAAACAAAACTCTAATAATATCTATCTTTTGATTAAGGACTTCCCAATTGTGAAAAAGTTTATCACTGAAAAATAAATTGGGAGGTATATTTAAAATTTCGCCTTGTGATGCCGTTGCAGATACTATCATAAAATAAAAAGGAAATAACGCAGTGAGTACAGCTAATGCTAAAAAACTATAAACTATTATTTTTCCAACTGTAATCTTCTTTTTTACCCTCATCATTAATCCCTCTCTTCCGTAACCTTCATCTGAATAATAGATAAGATTAAAATAATGACTACTAATGCATAACTTATAGCTGCTGCATATCCAAAATCAAAAAATTTAAATCCAGTATTATAGAGGTAATGTCCAACTGTAATTGTTGCATTATCAGGACCACCTTGTGTCAAAATATAGGACTCATCAAATAACTGTAATGTTCCAATCGTTGAAGTAATCGTAGAGAATAGGATCACAGGCTTTAGCGAAGGAATAGTAATATATCTAAACTTTTGCCATTTTCCTGCTCCATCAATATCCGCTGCTTCATATAATTCATCTGAAATCCCCTTAATCCCCGCTGTTAATATGACCATATTGTATCCCGTCCATTTCCACGTAATAGCAAGGACAATAGATAATTTAGCTGTCAATACACCATTAAGCCAATCTACCTTATCAATTCCTATTAAGGACAATAGATAATTGAGCATACCAAAATCTGTGTTTAATAAGAGTTTAAATATCAATGCATATGCAACTAATGCTGTTACTGAAGGTAGAAACATAGACATTCTGAAAAATTCTCTTCCTACTATAATATATTGCTCCAAAATAACAGCAAGGAAAAGTGCCAACCCCACCATAATAGGTACTTGAATAATTAAGTAGAAAAATGTGTTTTTTAACGCTGTTGTAAATACCGGATCATTAAAGAGTCTTATATAGTTTTGCAATCCTGCAAAACTATACTGACCCTGTTCAAATTTTTGGAAACTCAATATAAAGGAATCTATAATGGGGTATACCATAAAAACTAAATACAGAACTAATATAGGTAATAAAAAATAATACGGTGCTGTTTTCACATTTAATTTAATTTTGTTAATAAACTTCTCTTTACCTTCATTTGCTCCCATAATTTTTCTCACCCTTTTCGTTATAAAGTACAATAACTATATCCAAAATGCTTACAAATTTCACTTACAGATTCAAAGCAATCTTTGATATTGGTTGTGCTCGTACCCATTACAAATTGTATTCTAAAAGGTCTAGTACTTACACTATGTTGTGGTAACGGATTGGGTCCCCAACTTGCACTTCCTAATCCATGTACCTTTTCATCTAATCGTAAGTGTATATACTCAGATGGTTGAAGATCTACTGTATGTCTTGCTGCTTCTAACATTTTAATACTATAATAACCTGCTCCAAAATTAATTTTTTCAGGTGCTACAATTAAAAGCCCTTGCTGCTCATTACTCATAAGTATCCATTTCACATTCGTGTGATTTCCATTTTCCTGTGGTTTTACATAATCTTGATGTAGATTTTCAATACTGCTGCGATAAGTACCTATTAATTGGCTCTCTTGACTATCTATATAGCTCTCTCCTGGTCCTTTTCCATACCATGTAGCCTCATTCAATTCTTTGTTGATTCCCATATGAATACCTATTCTTGGGAATGAGTCTGGCAACTTTCCTTTAGGTATACCCGTATAAGTTAACTCTACCTCTCCAGTTGGTAAAATTGTGTACTGATACTCATAGTCAATGTGCCAATTAACTAATATAGGTGCTACAATCCCCTCCACTTTTACTATTATTTTTTCTTGCTCATACATTATCTCAACTGTTTTAACAATTTCATTTAAAATATGAATATAATGTTGCTTCCAATGTGCTACTTGTTTGATATCATTATCTAGTGGTGCTCTCCATAGTTCCAATTTAAACGGTTCTTCTATGCATTCAACTCCTTTGACTCTATAGTTAACCAGCTTACCTGTTATTTTATCAATTTTCAAACTCCATCCTTCTCCAATAACAGATATTTGTAAATCTCCTTCCCTAACTTGTAGTGAGCTCTTATGAGAATACTTCATATTTTGATTGACTCTATGTTTTACTGTTGAGAGTTTAAACTGATAACTACTAATTTCATCTTCTTTTAACACTTTACAATTTAGCCAGTATTCTTTATTTGCCTCTTGTTCATATTTTCTAAGCTCAATAATCTCGCTCTCACCTGGCTTAATATCTGGTAATATAACATTCCCTTCATAGAGAACCTCATTCTCACTAACAATTTCCCATTCTAATGTTATATCTGAAAGACTAATAAAATCATATAAGTTTTTAACCTTCACTGTCATAGGCTTTTCATTTACAAGCTCTAACTTAATAGGCTCTAATATTTTCTTTAGTTCCTTAAGCCCAGGCGTTGGTTTATGATTACCTTGAATCAAGCCATCTGTACAAAAGTTCTTTCCATTAGGCTCATCATCGAAGTCGCCTCCATATGCAAAGTATAGTCTACCATCTGGTGTTTTTTGAAGAATACCATGTTCTATCCATTCCCATACAAAACCACCTTGTAATCTAGGATACTTATAAAAAATATCCCAGTACTCCTTTAACCCTCCTGGTCCATTTCCCATAGCATGGGCATATTCACAGACAATGTGTGGCTTATTCAACTTAAGTTTTCCTATTTCCTCTAACTTTTCATGTGTCGTATACATCGTACTCAATACATCAGCTGTTTCTGCAAAGCGATCTTCTTCATAATGTACTAACCTTGTAGGATCATTTGCCTTGCACCAATAATAACATGCTTTAAAGTTACACCCGTATCCTGATTCATTTCCAAGAGACCACATGATTACAGATGGATGATTTTTATCTCTTAAAACCATGCGAGAAACTCTATCTACGTAAGATTTTTGCCATCTTATATCATCACTAATTCGATCACGATCTTTGATGTATCCTAGCTGATCACATTCAATATCTGCCTCTTCTATGACATAAAGTCCATACTTATCACATAGATCAAAAAAGTCTGGATGATTTGGATAATGTGCTGTTCTAACAGCATTAATATTGTGCTGCTTCATCATCTTTACTTCTTCTTCCATCCATTCATAGGTTACAGTTCTACCAGTTTCACAACACCAATCATGTCTATTAACACCTTTAAGCTTAATAGCCTTCCCATTAATAAGCATCAATCCATTTTCAATTTTAACCTCTCTAAAGCCAACCTTTATGGCTAAGTATTCATTAATGTTACCATTATTAAAAGTTAAAATAAGATCATATAGTTTTGGCTGCTCTGCTGACCACAAAACGGGATTTTCAACACTAAATTTTACCTGAATAATTTCTTCTTGTTGAGCTAAAAGAGAAGATATATCTACCTGCTGTTCATTAATCAAATTACCATCATCCTCTAGCCTTAACTGTATACAAGCTACGCTATTGTCTGAATCTAAATTCTCTACTTTTAGGCTTACATCTAGAATCCATTTATCTAACGTATCAAGTGGACTTGTTATAATAGTATAATCCTTAATTTGTACTCTAGGTCGTTCAATCATAGAAACCTCTCTAAAAATCCCACTCAGCCACCACATGTCTTGATTTTCAATGTAGCTCCCATCACAGAACTTATAGACTTTTACTGCTATTACGTTTTCTCCTCTTACCAAATAATTAGTAATATCGAATTCACTTGTTAGACGGCTTCCTTGGCTGTATCCTACCTCCATGCCATTTACCCATAGGTGAAATGCACTTTCTACACCATCAAATCTTAAAATAATTTGCTTATGTAATTGTTGTTCTGTTATCTCTATTTTTTTCCTGTATAAACCTGTAGGATTATGTGTTGGTAAAACAACTTCATCTAAAATAGGAAATATGGCAATAGCGTCTGTATAATGAGGTGCATCGTAACCTTGAAATTGCCATTCGCTTGGCACTTGTATCGTCTTCCACTGGCTGTCATCAAATACTTGCCCTTCGCATCCATTAGGGAAATGCCAAGGTGTTTTGCTGTAGTAAAATTTCCATTCACCATTAAGACTATGATATGCTTCTGAGTTACTGCGATTGAAAGTTAGTGCTTTCTCTTTTGTTTCATATGTTGTGTAGAAACACCTTGGTGATTGTCTATTTCGCTCTAATACTTCTAAATTCTCCCAATCATTTTTACTATTATTAAACAGACTCATATTTTATCCCCTTTCACTTTTAGCTTAACTTTTACAACTCTCTCTAATTATTAATTCTGTTGGAACAGATACTCGTACACCTAAACTTCTTGTATTTTCTATTCTATTTAACATCAGAACAATAGCCATTTCCCCTATCATTTGCATTGGAATTTTGATGGTTGTCAAGCTAGGCATAAGAAATTCTGACGTAGGTGTATCATTACAGCCAATAATGCCAATATCCTCAGGTACTCTAATATTTAATTCCCTTAACGCCTTTAATACACCTATAGCAACTGTATCTGTTACAACAAATAATACCTCTGGCAATCCCCCCTTATTTACTGCATTTTTTATAGCTTGATATCCTGCTTCACTTGAATATCCAGAACAATTGTAAAGATATTCACTCGAAAACTTCTTATGAGATTTTAAGATCTTTTCAAAATAGTATCCCCGTTCTTCACCTTCAATGTAATCTTTCATATTATCATAGGTAAAATTTGTATTTCCCAGATAACCAATCTTTTCATATCCTAATCCTAGTAAGTAATCTATTGCTTGATGCATAAGCTGTTTAAAATCTATTACAATGCAATCAGCCTCCCTGATATGAGGATCAAAATCTACAAATACTACCTTTGTAATCATTTGTTTATCTATCTCATACAACTCTTTTCTAAAGGCATCAGTTCCACCCAAAATCATAATACCATCATATCGTTCTAATACAGATTGAATATCTAATTGATCAGCATAATAAAAACATGTGATTGTACAATTCCTTTCCTGTGCCTCGTAAATCATACTATTTTTAACACCTAAATAATAAGAATCACTTAGTTCTTCAGCTTGAGAGTATAGATGGACAATAGCAAGTTCGTATTTACATTTTTTAATCGTTTCCTTTAATTTTCTTTCTTTAATTGTTTTGTATTGCAATTTATGTGCAACTTCTAATATTCTGCTGCGTGTTTCGTCTGAAATATTAAGGGTATTATCCCCATTGAGCAACCTAGAAACCGTGCTCATAGATACATTTGCTAATTCAGCGATTTCTCTAATTGTAGCCATTTCATACATCTTCTCCTTTATTAATAGTTGGTAAAATAATACTATCGTTAATTTTATAAACTAATCTCAAAAATATAATATTTAACTAAATCCTTTAATACTCATAATATAATTTTAGTAGTTTTACCAATTTTTGTCAATTAAATTTTCTTAATTTTATATTTAATTATATTCAATATTTAAATTTTAATACTAAAATAATAGTGTTATCTTTTTAACTATATAATCTCATCAAATTATCTATATTAGATCACTAAAAAAGGCCTAATCAAAATTCTTGATTAGGCCTTCTCTTTTATTAATCTTATCCCTTTTTCTTCTATACTTCCTACAGTAATTTTATCTTTATATAATTTTTTAACTATCTATAACTCTATTACACTTGCTTCTACTGGATTAATTAATCGAATGCTTATATTATAAATTTTTATAAATAGTTCTTCTTATTTTTCAGGAATGTTCTCTATATCCAAGTTCTCAATACATATATTCACTCATTTTATTTTTTCTGTATTAATCACTATTTAGATATCATCCTTTATAAACAAAAATAACTTCTAATCTTTTACATGATATGTAATCTCTTTATCTATAAATTCTACCTCTAGTTACTTTGCATATACTTTTAGAATTCTTACTGTTTCAATCTAAATAGGGTTTTCATATACTATAAATTTAGCTGAGTTTTCTACTAAATTTATCTAATGATTGGAATTCTAACGTTAATTGGTACAGATGAGTTTGTTGCATTGCCTTCAATTTTAAATTCGAAATGTGTTCTCCAAGATTCTACACCATTCATTGCTTGTACGCGCATTTTAACTTGATTTGGCTTAAGGCTATCACAGTATGCTACTGGATAAATATACATACCACATGAATTCATCATACTCACTCTGATGTAATTTCCAAAACATGTTGTATTAAATCTTGCATTGTTAATATTCATAACAAGGTCAAAGCCTTGTGTTAATTGTTGAACGGTAACACCTTTATCTACATTTGTTGTAATAGATGGTGTACCAACATGGGCTAAATCATTAATAACTTTAATCGTAATTGTTCTATCTGCGCCATCTGAAAATACAGAACCATCAATATTAATCACCCAATCTCCGTTGTATGCAATACCTGGATTTGACCAGTTTACATTCATTGAGAAGAGTTCTTTGTTGTAATGTACACCTTCTGATACGCTTACATCATAGTTATGTGTTACTGCATCACTAAACTTGTAAGGATCTGTTGTTGTTAATTTGACACCATTCAGTTTAAATTCGATATGAACAGCACCATCGCCTTTTACCATATCTGAATATCTAACTGTTGTAATATTAGGTGTAATACCTTGCATTCCTACATTTTGTTGATTAGTTACACTTGTTGCTTGTACAGGCGCTGCCATAACTGGTGTTGCACCTACACTCATTACAACTAATCCTACTGCTGCTAGTTTTTTCATCATTTTTTTCATTTCTTTCTTCCTTCCTATTCTTATAATTCTTATGAAATAGATAAGGACGCAAAAAAAGCCTATCCAATAGGAATAGACCACAGCGAATAAGGGTACAAATTGAATTTGTATCCTTAATAAAAGTTAATACTCAAATAAAAGCTTATATTAACTTTTAGCAACTGGCTGGTATAGCATATGCCTTAACCCCTATAGCTTTGCGTCGCAAGGTTTCCCTTGTTTTGCCTATTCATTTACACTAAAATTATAAACTATAGTATAATTTTAGTCAATAATTACTATTTGTTTTTTTAACGACTTCTTAATACTTAACTTTTTAATAAATATATAAATATTACCATAAGTGCAATAAAGTTCTACCTAAATGCCATTTACTGACAAATAAGTAGATCTTTATTCGCTATTCATTTTCACTTTTTTTATTTCATAAGATACATCTTATCAAACACAGCAAGAATTAATGCCTCCGGATAGCCACCTTCTTCTACTTTATTATGCTCAAAAAAGCAATAATAGTACTTTCCATCTGGTGAAATTGCAATATCTGCATACCCTGCGACTTCTGCAATCTTTTTACTATATTTCCATGTTTTTGCATTATCTTCGCTCATACGGACAGTTAAATTAATTCGTGGCGCCCAACCCCTTACATCGTTGTGTGCACAATTGACAAATAAAATGGTATCCTCTGCTTTTACAATACTTCCAAAACAAATAGGATCTGGTAAATTCATATCTGCAACAGGCTTAGAAAATTGATCTTTCCCATTAGGAGATATGGCAGTATAGCGATAATGTACTTTTCCATTGTGACGAATATTAAGCATTACACGGCCATCTGATAGCTCTACAGCTTGTGTTTCATTTGGCCAAACAAAGTCATCCTCTGTACAGTCACTCCCATAAATTATCTCACCACACTCCCATGTTTGCCCACCATCATCACTTATAATGGTACTCACCTGCGTAGGAAAATGATTATTCCCTTCTCCCCCTGCTAGCCAAATAGGCACAACTAACCTTCCATTTTGTAGTTCAATTCCATGCCCTGGACCTACTGCAAACAAAGACCAATTATATTCTTGTCTAAAAGCCTCTACACATTCTAAAATACTCACTGGCTCGGAAAAAGTAGCACCATCATCATAGCTTACTTGATAGAAAAGTTGCCTATAATCTTTTTGCCATAAAAAATGTACGTTTCCATCTTTTGATGCAATCATTACAGGATTATTGATGGCAATTTCATCATCATAGACCACCATCTGCCTTGCACCAAAAGTAGCACCTCCATCTATACTTCTTCGTACACCTATCCCACGTGTACTCCAATCACTTTCTCCCAATCTTGTTTCGTAATAGGTGATTATTGTACCTTTTGTTGTCACTACAATCCCTGGTATTCTATAAGCTTTAAACCCCTGTTCACCACTTGTTTCAACATTGACCCACTTTAATTCGCCCATCCTTATAGTCTCCACCTTTAAATATTTTTTAAGAACCCTACTTCTGTTACATAATACTTGTCTTTAATTTCTCTTAATACTTCTTTAAATGTATCTAACTCACTGTCTTTATAGTTAGTAAAAGGTCTACGTGAATACCCCGCATCAATACCTTGCCACTTAATCATATTTCTCATCAGTGCTATATAGTCATATTTTAATGCTGCAAGAATAATTTCTGTTGCAATTTTTTGTAGACGCACACCTTTGGTAAGTTCTCCATTTTGAACAGCTTGGTTAATCTCTTTGAATAATTCTGGCATTACATTATAAAATGAACCAATAATACCATCAGTTCCTAAAGAAAGCCCGGAAAATGACATTTCATCACATCCTGAATAAATCATAAACTTTTCACCCAAAATCTCTTTAAGATGTCCCATTTGATCGTGGTCTTTGCCTGTAAATTTCAAACCCTTTACATTCTCTAGTTGGGATAACTTTAAAATAAGTTCTGTTCCCATCAGGCCAGCTAATGGCACATTATAAATAATCATTGGAAGAGGTGTCGCCTCTGCAATATCTTTATAATAATTATAGATATTTTGTTCGCTAAACTTCCAGTAAAAAGGTGGCACAGAAGAAACTGCATCTGCCCCGACTTCATAAGCATGTTTTGCAAGATCTATAGATTTTTTAGTCCCAATATCCCCTATATGTACAATCACAGGTTTTCTTCCTGCTACTCTATGAACAACAGTTTCTACTACCTTTTTTCGCTCCTCCCCTGTCATTAAAAAGCCTTCTCCGGTACTTCCTGTAAGATAAAATCCATCTACATCTCTTTCTAATAAAAAGTCAACGAGTGCCTCTGTTCTTTTAACATCAACTTCTTCATTTTCATCAAATAATGTAAGCATTGCAGGAATAACACCGCTTATACTTTCAATATCAAACTGGCTCATTATATAATCTCCTATACATCTTTTTTGTTTATTTGTACTTTGTCCTACAAACTACTATTATAATACTTTAGTATAAATTTAAATGTCAATACGTTTGTTGACATTTAAATCAAACTTTAATACTATGTTCATGTACTTAATTTCAAAAAGCTACAAATATTTTAATAAAGGTTGTGTCTAATGTCTCATACAAAAGCACCTACTATGAAAAACTTAAAAAGTCGCAAACTCTATTTACAAGTTTACGACGAACTCAAAGATTATATTGTTCAAAATCAACTTAAACCAGGTGATAAACTTCCTACAGAAATGGAGATGTGTACCCTACTTGGTGTCAGTAGAAATGTATTAAGAGAAGCTATCAAATCTTTAGAAATCTCTGGAATCGTTAGCTCAAAACCAGGTGTTGGTATTATTATACAAGAGTTTAATACAGATTTTTTATTCCATAATTTACTCTATAATTTAGCCGGAGATAGCGAAAAACTTTTATCTCAGACTTTGGCCGTTAGGCGCACTTTAGAACTTGGTTTTCTTCAAGAAGCCTTTGATCATTTAACCCAAGAGGATCTCATTCTACTACAGAACCATCTAGAAATAATGCAAAATATTCAAAAGGAAAATAGTAAGCAAAAGAATCTTCAGCTTATCTTTGGAGCTGAATTTTATGAAGCTGATGCGAACTTCCATCAAACACTTTTTGCTTCTACAGGGAATACTATTTTATCTTCTATTATCCAAGCCGTTTGGGCATGTGATAAATATCATAAGCAACACATTCAGCCACCCTATATGGAACAAACTGTTGCTAAACATGAGAAAATCGTTGCAGCTCTTCTTGCCAAAGATTTTGAGGCCTTTAAGCAAGCGATGAACTATCATTTTAATGTGCATTATAAAACTTATGACTAAGCAAATAGTACAAAAATTTTTAGGTTACCTTAAAATTTTTGTACTATTTTATTTTTTTTATCAATACACTAGTAGTACAAATCATTTTATAAGGAGGAGTGTACATATGAATTGTAAAAAAGAAAATATGTATCAACTAGAAGGAAGTGTACCACTAAAAGATGCCATTCCACTAGGTATGCAACACATCCTGGCCATGTATGCTGGAAACTTGGCCCCATTACTTGTACTTGCAGGTGTATTAAGCATGAATATGGACATACGAATTATTCTACTCCAAAATGCAATGTTTGTTGCAGGTCTAATTACCCTCTTACAGCTCTATCCTATTTGGAAAGTAGGTTCTGGCCTCCCTGTTGTTATGGGCACCAGCTCCGGCTTCATTCCAGTAAGTATTGGTGTAGGTACACAGTTTGGCTATGGTGCTATTATGGGAGCTTCTCTCATTGGTGCATGCGTAGAGTTTTTACTCGGCTTTATCATCAAACCTCTTAGAAAACTTATTCCTCACGTTGTAAGCGGAACCGTTGTACTTATCCTTGGTATTTCCCTTATCCCTGTCGGTATTCAATTTATTGGTGGTGGTGTAGGTGCACAAAGCGATCCAAGCTTTGGTTCACTACAAAATCTCCTTCTAGGTATCATTGTTTTTGTAACCATTATTGCACTCAGACAATTTGGCAAAGGTTTCTTAAGTATTTCTTCTATTCTCATTGGTATTATCGTCGGTTATATTGTAGCCATCTTTATGGGTATCGTAGACTTTTCTGGTGTTGCAACTGCTCCATGGTTTGCTTTACCTAAACCAATCTTTATGATTGAAGGTCTTGAATACTCTTTCCATCTAGAAGCTATTATCCCATTTATTCTTGTATACTTAGCAACAACAGTTGAAACCATTGGTGACAATACAGGTATTGCTGTAGGTGGTCTAGGTCGTGATATTACAGACCGAGAACTTCAAGGTGCAGTTCATGCTGATGGTTTTGGAAGTGCCTTTGCAACCCTTTTTGGCGTTATGCCTAATACTTCTTTTAGTCAAAATGTAGGTCTTATTGGTATGACTAAAGTTGTTAACCGCTTCGTCCTTATGACTGGTGCAGTCTTCCTTATTCTTTGTGCACTTTTCCCTAAACTTGGTGCTATTGTCGCTTCTATTCCTAACCCAGTACTTGGTGGCGCTGTTATCCTTATGTTTGCTATGATCAGCATGAGTGGTCTCAATCTTCTTATTAATAACGGCAAAATTTCTGACCGCACAGGCCTTATTGTAGCTGCTTCTTGTGCTGTAGGTTTCGGACTTAGCAACTGTCCAGAAGTAATGCGTGCACTTCCAACACTTATACAAAATATGTTTAGTCAAGCCATCGTAGGTGGCTTCGTCACAGCACTTCTTCTTAATCTTATCCTCCCACATAAAGCTGATTAGTGTTAAATAAAAAGGATTTACTTGAATACCTCTACAATAGGTAAAATAAGTAAATCCTTTTTTCTTATCCGTTTCTCTCTATAACATCACAGATATATTCCTAAACTCCAAAATTTGAAATATATATTCTATTCCAATTGATATACTGTTATTACTTCATTAGTATAACCCTTCATATGAAATTTTTATAAGATGAATTAAAATTTTTAGTTCAGCACTTTCTTTAGTACCTAAATATATAAGTTATAAAGCTTAGCTTAACACACTCTTCTATATGTACATCACTTTCAGTAAACTTGATGTTCTCTACGATATTCATTAGGCGTCATGCCTTCTAGTTCTTTAAAAACTTTACTAAAATATTTTTCGTTATTAAATCCTACTTGCTCGGCAAGCATATATATCTTCATATCTTTAGTCCGTAAAAGCTCTTTAGCTTTCTCTATTCGAATATGCATAATATAATCGGTTAATTTTTCACCTGTAGTCTTTTTAAACAAATCTGAGATATAGGCGGGATGTAAATAAACTTGTTCTGCTATATCTTGTAAGCTAATTTTATCTTGATAATTAGTATGTACATAGCTCTTTATCTTTTGAACAATATGAATACTTCCACCTTTATCCTTATCATGGTCTAGCTGCTCGAGTAAAAGTTGAATATGATGTTTTATTGCTTCTTTATCTGTTAAAAGATCACTAGATATAAGTTTATCAAAAAACATTGTACTTTTTAATGCATTCTCTATTTTATTATTACATTTACATAAATGCATTTCTTTACAACTTAGTATACTAATTATCTTATTCTCTGCAGTAGTAATAAGAATGTTGCATTTTAAGGTACATGTCTTTTGAATAATTGTAGTTAATTCATTCTTTATATCATCTAACTTTTTATGACTTTTACCAGCTAGAATCCAATACTGATTTTTTAATTGTATTTTATTTAATGCAGCTTCAAGTTTTTCTTCACTTAAATAAGGTACGTGTAAAAGTTCATCTAAATACTTCATTTTAAGTTCTTCTAGACTTTCTAAACTTTTAAAATATTGTAAGTGATTTTGTTTAGCTTTTTCTAATACTTCTACTATTTTAGCTGGCATAATAGGTTTTAAAATATAGCCAATTACATTATAATGGATAGCTTGTTGTGCATACTCAAATTCGCCATAACCACTTGCTATAACAAATTGAATATGTGAACTTACTTCCTTTGCATGACTTATAAATTCAAGTCCACTCATATGTGGCATTTTTATATCTACAAATATAATATCTGGTATAATAGATTTCATTAATTCTAAAGCTAATAAACCATCTTCCGCTGTATATACATCCGCATCTTTTTCTACCGTCTTGATGAGTTTCTCCATACCTCTTCTAATTTTAGGCTCATCATCTATTATCAAGATTCTCATCTAAGTCATCCCTCCTTTCTAAAATAATACATATCGTTGTTCCTTCATCTACCTTACTCTTAATTTCCATACTACTTTTTTCGCCATAGGTTAGCTGAATACGTTGATTTACATTAGCAAGTCCGATATGTACTTTTTCATTCCCGTCTACTATTTTATCTGCTATTGCTATTTTTTGTCTTAATTTTTCAAGACGTTCTGGTTTAATTCCTAATCCATTATCTTTAATCTCAAAAATAAGTTTATCATCCTCTGCTCTCCCACTAATTCTTACAAAGCCCTCTTTTTGCCTATTTTCAACTCCATGAATTACCGCATTTTCTACAATGGGCTGTAGCAAAAGTTTTGGGATTTCATTTTCTAAAATATCAGGTTGTATTTGTATTTTATAGTTTAGCCGTTCTTCAAATCTACTTTTTTGGACAAGTAAATAATTTTGTATTTGTTGCAGTTCTTCTCTTACTTTAACTTGCTTTTTTGTATCATCAATGCTATACCTTAAAATATCTGATAATGCAATAACAATATGACTCATCTCAATATCTCCGTTTTCAATGAGGGCCCAATTAATCATATCTAATGCATTATATAAAAAATGAGGGCTAATTTGTGCTTGCAATGCTTTAAGTTGAGCATTTTTTTCACTAATCTCTAGCTTATAGGTTTTATCAATTAGATGACTAAGTTCTTCTTTCATTTCTTTAAAAGATTGGGTTAGGCTTCCTATTTCATCTTCTTTTTCCACTTCCACTTCAAAGTTAAACTCCCCTTGTCGAACCCTTTGAAAATGACTAATAAGTTTCCTTATACCTTGGATAAAATTATAAGAAACACCTATTGAAAAACAAATAGATAAAGTTATAATAATTAGATTCATTTTAATATATAAAGTATCTATTTTCTGAAGCTGTAAGTGTACTTGTAGTGCATCATTTGGGGTTAAAGTAGAAAGTATCATTTCAATAATGGTATTCATCTCATTATAAATAATAGCACCTGAAAATAAGCTAGGAATAGTTCCTAGTGCTAAAAATCCCCAAATAAGTTTGTTTTTAAGGCTCATATTGCCTATTTTCTTCCACATTCCTTAGCACTTCCTATCATAATCTCTAAGCCATGTGTAAGGGAAGGTAGAATAAAGCTTAAGTTCTCCTTAACAGCTTTGGGACTTCCAGGTAAATTAATAATAAGCGTTTGATTGCGAATACCAGCTACTGCACGACTTAGCATAGCCCTTGGTGTAATTTGCAGACTATAATATCGCATAGCCTCTACGATACCTGGCGTTTCTTTAGTGATCACTTTTTTTGTAGCCTCTGGCGTTACATCTCTTTTCGAAAAGCCTGTCCCCCCTGTTGTAACAAGTAAGTCTACATGATCTTCATCACACATCTTTATCATACTTGCTTCTAGTTGTTCTTCTTCATCCGCAACTATTTCATAAGTAACTACTTGATAACCAGCTTCTTCTAACAATGTACGTAATAGTGCACCACTCACATCTTCTCTTAATCCTTGTGAACCTTTATCACTTGCGGTAATAATACCTACTGTAAACATATATTCCTCCTTATCTAAAACCATATTTTTGCATTACTTGTCTACCTTGTTCAGAAAGAATAAAGTCATAAAGCTGTTCAGCTTCTTCTTGATGTTTGGTCTGTCTTAATTGACCTATCCAATATTGTGTTTCAACCTTTGCCTCTTCTGGAAGGGGTAGTACACGTACTTTGTCTCTCGTTTCACCCATTAAATCAGAATTATAGACAAATCCACAATCCCCTTCACCAAGTACTATTTTAGTAAGTACTTGCTTTACATTCGTTTCTTTTGAGACTACATTTTGTAAGCACTGCTCTTTAAATCCTTCACCATAACTAAGTTCTAACGCTTCCATAATCTGTTTAGCATATATGCTTATAGGTACACCTTCTTCTGCTAAAATAAGTTGACATCCCTCTTTTGCTAGATCTTCAATTTGATTGATTGTATTTTGTGATTCTAAAGAAGCTATAAGTACGACATCATTATGTGCTAAAATTTGTCCTTTCAAGAAGTATCCTTTTCCTTCTAACTCTTCATAAATATCTTTATTCGCTGATAAAAACAAGTCAACTTCTGCACCTTCTAGGATTTGCATTTTTAGTGTATTCGTACCCGCAAAATTTAATGTAATCTCAGCGTTTGGATGTTGTGCATTATACATATTTATGATCTCATTAAGTGGCTCCTTCAAAGAAGAGGCTGCTGAAACATTTAATGTGACTTGGTCTAAATTTTTCGGGCTACACCCTGATAATATAAACATAACTAAACTACTTAATAGTATAAAAAGTTTTCTATACTTCCACCACATATATTTCATCCCCTTCATTTAGTATACCACCTTCTAATACACGTGCAAAAATACCTTGTTTAGGCATAATACATTCTCCCATTTTATAATAGATTTGACAATGTTTATGACACTCTTTTCCTATTTGTGTAACTTGTAATAAAATATTACCAGAACGTAATAAAGTGCCTACTGGCAAGTTTACAAGGTCAATACCTGCCACAACTAAGTTTTCTCCAAAATCTCCATCCTTTACTTGTGCACCACGTGCTTTAAAATCTTCTATTTTTTCAAATGCTAATAAACTTACTTGGCGATGCCAATTCCCTGCATGTGCATCTTCTTTAAGCCCATGCTCACAAATAAGTTCACAACTTTTAACCGGCTGTTTTTGTGTACCTTTTTTCTCGCTCATACATATTGCCATAATTTTTCCCATGTTTTAACTCCTTTTCTTAGCCTCCTATTTGAGACATCATTTTATCTTCTAATTGTTGTACTTGTGTAACATGATTAAATTGATGTTGCTTAGGTTTATTTTGTATAGCTTGCCTCATCACTTCTTCTAATGTCTTTTCACTACTTGCTAAATAAGGTTTTAAATCAATACCCTTATTAGAGTGTAAACATAATTTTAAATAGCCCTCACAGGTAATCCTTACTCTGTTACAGGTGTTACAAAAATGTTGTGATACCGCATGGATAAATCCTATTTTTACATCCTTAGTTTGTAATGTATAATATTGTGCTGGCCCATTACCCAATGTATTATGATAGGGGATTAATGTTCCATAGTTTCTTTCTAAAATTTCTATAATTTCCTGTTTAGAAATCCCTAAAAAAGCTTTTCCTCCTCCAAAAGGCATCAGCTCAATAAATCGAAGAATAAGTTGTTCTTGTTTCGCAAATTGTACGAGTTCACTTATTTCTTGTTCATTCATATCTTTAAGAGGTACTGCATTTAATTTAATTTTTTTTAGACCTGCTTCTTTGAGTATGTGTATTCCTTTTAATACTTTTGAAAGACCATCGTAACCAGTAAGTGCAGCATACTTTTTTCTATTTAATGTATCTAAACTAATATTAACTGCATCAATACCTGCTTCTACTAAGGCTTTCCCATAAGTATCTAATAAAATTCCATTTGTAGTAAGGGTAACTTGTTGTATCCCTTCTATCTCTTTAATTCCTTTAACTAAGGCAACAATATCTTTTCGTAGTAAGGGTTCACCACCTGTTAGTTTCACTTTTGTTATACCTACAGAAGCTGCTACTTTAACGACTTTAAATAACTCTTCTTTTGTAAGGTATTCATTTTGCTTACAACAAGCTAAGGTAACCCCCTGTGGTATGCAATAAATACACCTTAAGTTACACCTATCTGTAATGGAGATACGTAAGTAATCTACTTCTCTACCTTCTAAATCATGCATCTTACTTGCTCCTTTTTAAATAATTCTCAATCACTCTTGCTAAAGCTTCTATATCCTGTAATTCATATTGCTGAATGGTTGTATCTAAAAGGTAGTCTGAGGCATAAGCCAGTACTGTTTCTGGGTTACATACAGGTGGAATATGGGTTGCTTCCCTTACGACTTCTATTTTAGGATAAACACTTTCTTTAAAACCTTCTAGTAATACTAAGTCCATCCCACTGAAATAAGCTAATAATGTTTCTATCCCTTGCTGTTGTTGATCTTTTACCAAACATAGCTTTTCAGTATCATAAACCAATGTTCTGGCTGCCCCAGCTTGCTTATGCCTATATGAGTCAGTCCCCTTTACATCTGCTTCAAACAAATGACCATCATGCTTAATGGTACCTACTTGTAGACCTTTGGCTGTAAAATAACCAATCAGGTTTGTCATTAACGTTGTCTTTCCAGAATTTTTACTTCCACTGATCGCTATATAGGAAGGACACTCTTTGGTTAGTGCCACATAATGTATAGGCGTATTAATATTCATAAAAATACGAGATGGATCAAAACAAGTATAGTTGAGATAAATTTTTTTAATATGTAAGGATTCTATAAAGTCTACCATTTTATATTTTTCCTGTTTAATGTACGTCTTAAGCTTAGGTAGTATCCTCTTATGATAAACACTCCCAAAAGGACTTATCTTTCCATCTGGCATACATATCACATAAGCATCATAAAGATCTTCTTCTACATAACTTAGTACATAGTTCATAAAGTCTTTACAATGATTTGGCATATCACATGCCCATAAATATACATAATCTTCTACTACAGATGCTAATGCAGTATACAATCCACCTATAGGCCCAATCTCTTTTATTAAATCGCTTAAGATAACTACCTCTTTCCTTACATAATCTTGCTGGTCGTTAAGTACAACATAAACGCTACTAGCAGGTTGTAAAGAATTAACAATTGTATCTATAAAGCTTTCTCCCTCATAAGTAAGATACATTTTATCTGTACCCATACGACTGCTTTTGCCACCTGCTACAATAACCCCTGCTACTTTTTTCATTTTTACCCTCCTTCATATTTTCAAGCTTCTTTTCTATGAGTTAAATACGTTACACTTATAGTCAAACCAAGTGCAAGTAAAAGGAGTATAAAGGCAATTAATAGGGCTTCACTCATACTACTTTCCATGGCACTATAAATGGCTAGAGGTAGTGTCTGAGTCTTTCCTTCTATATTACCTGCAAAAAGCATTGTTCCTCCAAACTCTGCTAAAACCCGTGAAGATGTCATCAAAAGTCCATTGATAATACCATATTTTACAAGGGGTAATAAAATATAATAAAATGCTTCTACCTTTGTGCAGCCCTCTAGTTGTGCACTTTCTAAAATTTCACTATCTACTGTATTAATATGCTCTTCTATTGTCTTTATAAAAAAGGGTAATCCAATAAAAATCTGAACCAGTATAACTGCACCAGATGAAAAAGTAAGTTGAATACCATAATCTGCAAGATATTTACCCACCATACCTTGTTTTCCAAATGTTAAAAGTAAAAAGATTCCTATTACTGCTGGGGGAAGCATAAGGGGGATGGCAAGTAACTGACTGACATATTTTTTCCACTTAAAATCATACATCGCTATACAATAACTTGTGCCTAAACCTACTAATATAATCACTATCATCGCCACAATACTGGTTGAAAGACTTACACCTAAAGCTGATGCGACTCTTTTGAAATGAATTAGCTCAATCTCTTTAACATATTTAGATGTAGCAACACCTATTAGAGGAAGAAGTACTATGCCTATGCTCATACCATATGTACCTAGCCCTACTACTTTCCAAAACTTATCTTTCATTTTTATACATACCACTTTTGCCACCCATTTTTTTTGCTAAGTAGATTGTTTCAATAGACATTCCTTTATCTAATGCTTTACACATATCATAAATGGTTAAAAGACTTGTACTTACACCCATAAGCGCTTCCATCTCTACCCCTGTTTTACCTGTTGTGCGTACTAAACAACTACAATGGATACTTCTTGTTTGTGCATCTAACTCAAAGTCTATTTGACATTTAGTCAGCATCAAGGGATGACACATGGGAATCATATTGCTTGTTTGCTTCGTTGCCATAATGCCTGCTACTCTTGCAACCCCTAATACATCTCCCTTTGTTACTGTACCTTCTTTAATGGCTAAAAATACGGCTTCATTAACCCTTATGCTTCCCTTTGCTAAGGCTTCTCTAGCTGTTTCTTCTTTTTTAGAAACATCTACCATAATGGCTTGTCCCTTTTCATCAAAATGCGTTAATCCTGTTTCCACAATATGCCTCCTATTAAACTATAGTTTAATTACTTTTACGTTAGTTCCTTCTAATATATTTGGGGTATCAGCTTCAATATCTATAAGACAATTACATCCAATCATACTACTTAATACACCGGATGCATGTTCATATGGAATGGTTACATCCCCCTCTTCATAAAGTCCTCTAATCATTCTTCTTTTCTTAGAAACTTTATTAAATGCGCCCTTTAAAACGCCTTCTGCCTTCACTGGATAGACATAGCTTTGACCACTCATCTTACCTAATACAGGCCTTGCAATGCATTCAAAGGTAGCTAATGCTGCAAAAGGATTCCCTGATAAACTAAGAATTAATTGTTTACCTAGTTCCATGGCTAATATAGGCGTTCCAGGCTGCATATTAACTTTCCAAAAAAGCCTTGTTGCTTGAAGTTTTAATATAACTTCATGCATAATATCTTTTTGTCCTACAGATACCCCACCTGTTGTTAAAAGAATATCTAATTGAGGCATCATCTCTTTAATCTTCCTTGCTACATGATCAGGATCATCTTGTTGTGCTTCTAAAATAAGAGGGATCATCCCTAATTCTTTTAATCTCGCTGCAAGTAATGTGGTATTCGCATTATAAATCTTACCTTCCTCAAGGGGTAAGCCTGGCTTTATCAGTTCATCGCCTGTACTCATAAGTCCTACCCTCAACTGTCTTCTAACGCGTACTTTGTTGCATCCCATACTCGCTAAAACACCTAGATGAATAGCTGTTAAAGTGGTACATTTTTCAATAAGCAACTGTCCTTTTTGGATATCTTCTCCTTTATAGCAATAATTGCTATAGGGACTCACACTTTTTTGTACCATTGCTTCCTCACCTTTAAAAACCACCTCTTCTTGACGTATCACTGCATCACTTCCCTCTGGGAGTGGTGCACCTGTCATAATGCGTACAGCTTCACCCATTCCTAGTCTTTTTTGAGAAGCCATCCCTGCAAAAACAGTTTCTATAATTTTAAAAGTCTTTGGATGATCTGTATTTGCCCCTACTGTATCTTGTGCTCGAACAGCAATCCCATCTAGAGGTGAACGATTAAACGGAGGTTGATAAATGGGTGCATAGAAATCTTCCACAAGGTTTCTTCCTAAGGCTTGCTCTAGTTCCACTTCCTCATAGTCCTCTATAAGATTGATCTTATTGCTTAATAATTCAACTGCCTGCTCTAATTCGATTCCTATCATACTTACACACCCTTTCCAAGGCTACAACTTGGGAAAGTACAAGTTGAACAGTTTAGGCATAATCCTCCATGGCCAAGGGCTGCTATATCTTTCTTTTCTAGACGTTCACCTGCTATAATACGTGGAAAGAGTAGGTCAAATACTGTACGTTTAGCATACATTACACAACCTGGCAAACCTAAAATAGGTATTTCTCCCTTATAAGAAAGTAAGAACATGGCACCAGGTAGCACAGGTGCACCATAACTTACAATCTTTCCACCTACTTGTCTAATTGCAGCTGGTGTAACATCATCTGGATCTACACTCATTCCCCCCGTACAAATGACCATTGTAGCCCCTTTTTGAATCCAAGCTTCAATAGCTTCTGTAATCTGATTTGCATCATCTGGTGCAAAAGTTTGACCACAACACTCTAGACCATATTCTTCTAACTTTCCTTTAATTACACTTCCAAAAGTATCCTTGATGCGTCCATAGTAGACTTCATTACCTGTTGTTACAATCCCTACACGATGTTTGGTATAAGGCTTAACACTTATAAGTGGCTTAGTACCAAAACGCTCTCTAATCTGTAACATTTTTTCTTGGTCAATTACTAAAGGAATAACACGCATCCCTGCTAATTTTTCACCCTTTTGAACTGGTGTATAACGATGTCTTGTTGCAACTACAATTTCTTCAATTCCATTAAGTTCAAGCAGGCGGTCAACATCTAAATCTAAAAGCCCTGAATACTTAGCAAAAAGTTCAATTTTACCTTCTTGAATGGACCCATTCGTGCAAGTACCTTCTCCAGCACATACCTCTTTTAAAATAAGAGCAGCTTCATTCTCATGCATTTTAGATGAATCATATTCCCATACATAGAGATGATCTTTTCCTACACTTAGAAGCTTTTCGATATCCTCTTCCTTAACTTGATGCCCTTTTTTAAAAAGTACGCCTTTCTTTTCATCCTTTATAATTTGAGTGATATCATGACATAAAATATGTCCTACAGCCTGTACTGTCTTTATTTTTCTCATGTTTGCAACCTCTTTCTGTTAGTTATCACTTAGAGAAATTTATGCTTATAATAAAAATGCCCAAATCTCCTTAATCTAGAGATTTGGGCACACAAAATAAACTCATAACGTTTATAATCCCCTTTACAAATAAGGAAGGTCAAGACGTTTCCAACTTGGCCCTGTGAACGACTCTCTAAGTGTTCAGTCTAATCTTTCATAGAATATTCCGTAGAAATATTAGATCGGAGACATTTGTTAAATGTACTTTATTTTAGCATGTACTTTCTATTCTATTAAGTATTTGCATAGGTATTCTAAAGCTTTTATACCTTATCTATAAATACTATACTTTTATTGAGATATTTTATATTTATTCTTCCACTCTCTTAAAATTAAGATAACACCTACAATAATAAGAACAGTACCAAAAATTTGATTTCCACCAATAACTCTTTTTCCTTCAATCCATACCAATGCAATATTAATAATAGGCCCTGCATTTAAAAATAGACTAATGCCTGTTGGACTTAACTTTCTTAGCGCAAAACTATTTAAAGTATACGCTATTGCCGACCCACCTATCCCTAAATATAATAGCTTCATAGTTAAAGACCAGTCTAATGGGATTAAAAAAGTTTCATCCATTAAAACACTTGGTAAAAATAGAAGTGTATTCAATAAGAATTGAAAAAAGATAATCGTTGTTGGGCGGTATTTAAGAACCAATGGTTTTTGGATAAAATAATAAATAGCCCATACAACGGTTGCAGAAACTTGTAGGATATACACTCCTAGTGTTTGATCTGTACTTATTGTATCAATTAAAAAAATACTGCCTATTACACTTAAGGCAATGCTAATACTTTCACGCTCTGTAAATAAGGTACCTATTATTAAGCATTCTATAAGCATCATTAAAACGGGCTGCATACCTGATACAATAGATAAATCGACTACTGGAAGTAAGGCAGTCGCTCTTCCACTTAAAATATAATAAAATGCTCCACCTAATAACCCTCCTACAATAAGCCTTCCCCTATCTTGTTTAGCAATCTTTTCTCTTTTTCCTATTGTAATCCACCAAGCACCTAGTACAACAGTAGCAATAAAAAAACGATTAAAAGTTAAGACTTGATAAGATATTTTTTCAAGTAAATCTTTTATAAGATAAAAAGATGTCCCCCACAAAAAAGCTGTGAAAGACATCCCTAATATAATCAATCTATAGATATTCATTCATAGTCCTCATCTCATATAGTATCTATGGTATTATATCTTTTTAACTACTCATTATCAACCTTGTTTCTAAATATAAAAATCCCCATATAAGCAAGTAAAATGGTAAGTAGCGGATTGACTAGATTAAAAAAAGCATAAGGTAAATAATCTAAAGTTGCTACACCTAATGTATTGCTAACAAAAGCTGCCGCCGCCGTCCACGGAATAAGTGGATTACAAAGTGCTACACCTTCTACAATCACTCGGCTTAGCATGCTTCTTTTCATATTTCTTTGATCATAGGCCTCTTTATATAAGCTACCACTTAAAATGACCGGCAAATACATATCTCCCATTATTGCATTGCTCATAATTCCTGTTCCAATCGTTGTTGTAATGAGTGTTGCATCTCTTTTAATAGGTTGAATAAGACGGTTAATGAGTACATTGAGTACACCTAACCCTTCTAACACTCCACCTAAATTTAAGGCTAAAAAACCTAAAGTAAAGGACCACATCATGCTTGAAATACCACCTCGCATAAGAAGTGTATCTACAATTTCATTCCCTGTCGGTGTTGTATAGCCTGCGTATAAACACATAAGTGCTTCATTGATAGGTGTTTTTTGTATAAGGATTGCTACAATTACAGCTACAAGACTTGAAATAGTAAGTGCTAATACGGCTGGTACTTTTTTAATAGACATGATCAAAAGAATGATCATAGGAAGTAAGGCCCAAATACTTATATGAAATACACTGTCTAACCCTTGCATTAGCTGCTCTATACCCTCTTGATTACCTACCCCACCAGAATACTTTAATCCAATTACTCCATACATGATTAAAGCTATAAAGAAAGCTGGGACTGTTGTATAACTCATAGTTTTAATATGGTCATAGAGGTCTGAACCTGTAGCTGCTGTTGCAATAACAGCAGTATCTGAAATAGGAGACATTTTATCTCCAAACCAAGCACCCGATACAATCATTCCTGCAATAAGTGGTTCAGGAATCCCCATATCCATACCAACACACATACTAAATACTGCAACACCTACCGTTGCTACTGTTCCCCAAGAAGTTCCCATAATAAAAGACGTTAAGCAACATACTACAAACCCTGCTGGCAAAATAATATCTGGATTTATTATTTGTAATCCATAATAAATGATAGCAGGTACAGTACCAGAGGTAATCCATGAACCTATTAAAGTTCCTATTAATAGGAAAATGATTAACCCTTCTGCTACTTTCCCCGTACTTGTAGCCATCCATTCAACAAGTGTTTTCCACTTATAACCTGCTAAATACGCTGCGCCCCAACTAAAAAGTAATGTGATAAATACAACCACTACAATATCTAATTTAAGCCAGAGAATACCCGTTGTTAAAATACCTATTATGCTTAATAATGTGATAACTGCAAAGTGAAAGCTCACTTTATTTGTTGTTTCTTGCATCTGTAGTCCTTCCTATCTAGCTCATTAAGAGATTTTTTCAATATTAACTTCTACAGATTTAAGCGCTGGGAATCCTGAGATTGGGTCACGTCTATCATCTGGCATAATAAGGTTAACATTGGCGTCTTTCCATCCATGGGTAATTTGTACAGAACCTGGATGTATTTCTTTTTCATGAAGTACCAATACTTTAATTTCAAGACTTCCAATTCTAGAAGTTACTCTTACACGGTCTCCTGTTACAACACCTAATGCTTGAGCGTCTACTGGATGCATTTCTATTTCAGCTTCTGGACAAGCTCTGTTAATTTGAGGAATATCTCTGTATCTTCCATGGAAATACATATGTTTACGTGCACCTGTCATAAGGAGGTATTTAAATGCATTATCTTCTGCTAAATATCTTGGACGTTTGTATACAGCTAATGCATCATAACCAAAACTTGCCACATAGTCTGAAGTAAATTCAATTTTACCACTTGGTGTATTGAAAGATTTTTCACCTTTTTGAGCTTTTACTTCATATTTTTTATAAGTTATTGGCTTATAGTTGTAGCCTCCTGGGTATTGTCTAATTGTTTCTAATGATACACCTGTTGGTTCTACTAACCATTCATTTAAGGCATGTTCATCTGCCCATGGGAAGTACTTGCCTGCTCCTAGACGTTCTGCCAGACCTTTAAGGAAGTCATATTCATTTTGTAGTCCAAAATCTACTACTTTCTTTGAAAGTGTAACACATTGGAAAGTACTTTGATAATGGAGTTCTTCTCTTTCTAAATAAGACGCTGCTGGTAATACATAGTCTGCAAGCTCAGCTGTTTCTGTCATCATAATATCCTTAACAACTAGTAAATCTAATTGTTTAAAAGCATCTATAACTTTGTCTGCACGTGCATTGGTTAAAACAGGGTTTGCTGCACTCAAAATTAAGCCTTTCATTGGATAAGGTTTTTCTGTTAAAATAGCATCCATTAGTGTAAGGGTATCACATTCACCACGCATATCATAAATAACTGGATGCTTATCTGCACCAATTGGTTCAAGATGTTTAAGTGGTATTTCATCATTTAATTCTAAGTGAGATGGACCAAATCCTTCAGTACAAAGCATACCACCTTTAATATCAATAGCCCCCATTAAGGCATCTATGTAAGTTGCAACACGTGTATTATTGACACCATTTTCTTGATGTTCAAGACCTGTTCCTACCCAGCTTGTAATATGAGGTGCTTGAGAAATAAATAATTCTACTAAAGCAAATAATTGCTCTTGTTTAATCCCTGTCTCAGCTTCTACAAATTCAGGTGTAAAGCTTTGTGCATAAGCTTTAAGGTCTTCATATCCTACTGTATATTTATTGATGAAGTCATGATTTACTGCATCTCTTACAATCAATTCACGAATAACCCCCCACGCTAGAGCACCATCTGTCCCTGGCTTTGGTTGTAAATAAAGATCTGAAATTCTTGCACTTTCGTTATACTTTGTATCGATTGTAACAAATTTCCCACCATTTGCACGTGCTTTATTCATTTGTTGTGTCCAGTCAGAATGTGCTACTGGTGCATTCGTTCCCCAGTTTACAATAAGTTTTGAATTGTCATAATCTGCAGCTGGCCAAGTTCCATATACTAAGTTAAAACCTATGTAACGTCCTGCATAGCACTGTGTATCATTTGAGAAGTAGTTTGGTGAGCCAATTGCATGGATAAATCTTCTATAAAGTTCTTCTTGTTGACAAAAACCAATCCCTTCTCCCTTCCAAACACCAATAGCTCTTTTGCCATACTGCTCCTGAATGGCTTGCATACGCTCAGCAATCTCATCCATTGCTTGCTCAAGCTCTATTTCTACAAAACCATTCTCTGTCTTTTTAAGTGGTTTTTTTAATCTTTGAGGTAAGTTAATCCATGTTGCACCAGAGCTTCCTTTAATACATGTTCTTCCTCTACTTGCAACATGTTCTTCCATACCTTCAATTTCTACTACTTTTCCATCTTCAACATGAACATCAATACCACAAATGGTACCACACATTCTACAATAAGTTTTTTCAATTTTTCTTTCACCCATTATTGTTCACCTCTACACTCTTTAGTCTTTTCTATAATTGCAGTATCTGCTTGTTGTCTTCTAAACTTAAAAGCTTCTTCTGATTCTACAAATTGAAGTGCACCACCAATACAATGTTTTACACATTTTGGATTTCCATTACATAAGTTACATTTGCGACTGACTAATTTCTCATGATCAAAATGGATATTTCCATATGGGCATGCAAGCATACACATTTTACAGCCTGCACAACGTGTTTGGTCAATAATAACAGCGTTTGTTTTTTCGTCTCTTGAAATAGCCCCTGCTGGACAAACATTTAAGCACCATGCATCTTCACAATGAAGGCATGTCATAGGAATTACAACACGTTCATCAATATAATGATTAACTTTAATATTGGATTGTGTTCTCTCACATGTATCGCCTGTTTTTGCAAAAGCACATGCTAACTCACAGTTTCTACATCCTACACAGTTATCAGGATTCATTGTTATCATTTTCATTTTTTAGTTCCTTCCTTCTATATGTTTAAGTTTCTAGCAGAATGAAATGCTTTAATTTGTAAAAACATCTCTAATTTCTCAGGTACTGTATCTACTTTCACCTTGTTACGAATAAGTGGTCTAAGTTTCCCTAATAATGAGACAGCTTCTGTACTTCCTACTAAACATGCACCAACAACATACTCACCTTCATAACATACTTTTAGGTAGCCGCGTTTGCCATCATCTTCAAAAATATGTATTGTTTCAACTTGATTGTCCGTAAACTTACCAATAGATGCTACTGTTTTATCGTACATTTGCGTTACATTCATATTAAGGCTACCTTCATATTGGTACTCTATTCCTAACATATTAAGTGCAGCTACTTTACCCATCTCAATTGCTGTTGGCCAAAGTGCATGTATCACATTTTTCTCTCCAAAAGTAGTTGGACCTTGTGCTACATCTCCTGCACTATAAATATCTGGTATATTCGTTTGCATGTAAGCATCTACTAAAATACCTCTATCTACTGCTACACCACTTTCACCTATAAGTTGGGTATTGGGACGAACCCCTGCACCTACAATGATAAAATCTACTTCTACTGCTTCTTGTTCTTTTAAATAAACTTTGAAAGTACCATCTGCTTGCTTTTCAATACGATCTGTCAAAGTACCTAATCTCAGGTCAACACCATTTTTACGAATACTTTCTGTAAGCACATTCGCTCCATGCTCATCTAGTACACTCGGCATAATACGGTCTGCTAGTTCAACTACTGTAACTTTAAGATCTTTTACAACAGCTGCCCACGCTGCTTGGAGGGATACAAATCCTGAACCAATAACAAGCACACGATTACCTGCTTTATAGTAAGGCTCTAATTGTTCTGCATCTGTTTTGGTCCACATATGGTAAATACCTTCTTGATTAATCCCTGGAATAGGTGGACTCATAGCTGAAGAGCCTGTAGCAATGAGCAACTTATCGTAAGCTACTTCATTTCCTCCTTCAAGGATGACATTTTTATTATGAGCATCAATCTGTGTAACGTTGCCTTCAATGTATTCTACTTTATTGTTTTCATAATACGCTTTATTGCGTATAAGTAATTTATCATGTGATAACTTCCCTCTTAAAAAATAAGGTAGAAGTACCCTTGAGTAAGCAAGTCCGCCTTCTTTTGAAATAATGGTTATTTTACTGGTTGAATCATATTTTCGAACGGTTTCTAATGCCGATAGTCCTGCTGCGCTATTCCCAATTATTACAATGTTCACGTTTCAATCACCTTCTTGTTATTTTTTTATCAGGGTAATTATAGCATTTTCTCTTTTTGTATCTTGCTAAATCAAAACATGTCCTAAATAAATTCTACTAAATATAAAAATTTTATCCCTTACGCCCATTGAGTAGAAAATAAAAAGACGTAGCTATTCTACGTCTTTTATTTTAGAATTTTTATTATTATGATTTTTTCTTAAAATCTACTGTAGCTAATGTAACACCTACTACTGTTAAAAGAATACCAATACCATTTGTAAGTGTTGGATATGTACCATAAAGCACAACACCTAGTACTGCCGTAATAATTGGTCCTGCATTTAAGAATAAAGAACTTGTTGTTGCACCGATTCTTGGAAGTGCAAAGTTGTAAAGTACAAAGCATAATCCTGAACAAACAAGTGCGAGGTAAACTAAGTTAAACCATTGAACACCAGTCATAGCTGACCAGTTGTTATTTTCTAAGAAAAATGATGGTGACATTACAAGTGTACCAATAGCAAATTGATATACATTCAGTGTAATAGGAGAGTATTTTTCATTCAATGGCTGTTGTAACACTGTATATCCACACCACATACATGTACTTATAAACATTAAGATATAACCTACAAAGCTACCACCTTGGCCGTCTATTACACCTACTGTTAATAAAGCCCCTACAACACTAAGGATAACAGCTATTGCATTTTTCTTTGTAATCGCTACTTTAATAACAACTGCCTCTAATATAATAATAATAATAGGTTGAATTGCTGAAAGTACTGATCCTGCAGATGCTGGAATTAAGTTGATTGCATACATACTCAATGGATAGTAAATTGCAATTCCAATTAATGCATTAATAAAAACTTTTTTTCTATCTTCTTTAGCAATCTTTTTATCTTGTTTTGAAGCAAAAAGAATAACTATAAAAGCTAATGTTGCAATACCAAAACGAGCAGTTGCTAACGTAAAGGGACCAATTGTAGTTCCAATTTCTTGAATACTATAAAATGATAATCCCCAGAAAAGTGCAACTAATGCCATAGATATAATACCCAGTATTTTTTGATTTTTCATAGTGCCTCCTTAAAATTCATGTATCTACATTGTTATTTTTTTAACTTCATCATTATAACAATATACCTATTATCATTCAGTCATTTAGGATAAACACTTAAATATTAAATACTAAATCTAAAATTATTATACCTTTTATTATTTTAAATAATATGATCTCTTAATCTCATCCTGCATAAAAAGCTGATTCATACCAAATAAAAAGGATTTACTTGAATACCTTCATAGTAGGTAAAATAAGTAAACCCTTTTTCTTATACTTTTTTTTATAACATTACATCTGCATCCCCACACTCCAAAAGCATATCGCTGCAACTAAAGATAATGGCGTCATTACATAGCGTTCCTTTTTGCTTTTTGAAGATAAATTCATAAGCGTATTCAAAGATAAATAGACTGCATAAAAAATACAAATCACCTGGGTTACTTTAGCTGATAACCATAAGTCCATATAACCACCTGCTTGTAACACAATGATAATGGCAAAGATTTGAATCACTAAAGAAACGACCGCCATTATTCTTAAAGCCTTTGGTAAAACTTTATATTGTCCTCCCATAGTAAACTCACCTAATGGTGCACCACATGCTACCAATACTGTCATGATCACAATTATTCCAAATAAAATAGCGCCTGTTATTGCCAACATCCATTCCCCTCCTTAGTTTTCTTTTTCTTTCTGAAGAATTCTTTCATAAAACACAATATCCTGTTCAAGACGTGCCAGCCCGTATTCTAAACTATACATCTGATAATCATAAATATTTTGTACTGCCTGATGAAGGGAATCTTGCTCAGAAATCATTAACAAATGATGTGTTAACTGCTCATCTTCTTTTATACGCTCTACGTTGACTTCAATCGCATGCGCTTTGTTCTCTTCTACATATGCTTGTATAGTACAAAGCTTCTCTTTTTCTTTTACCAAACTTTGAATATATCCCTCTAGAGATTGTATACGTACTTCTTTAGGTACCATCCCTAAGAAAAAGAATTTACCTTCCTCCATATTTTTAACTTTCTCAAGGTTCATAGGCACTTCTATCCATTCTCTAAACTGTTGTGTTCCTTTATCCGTTATAGAATACTCCTTTTTCAGTAAGTTATTTTCAATATACTCCCTAACCTCTACACACTCTTTACTTAATAACTTCTTAATCGCAGTCTGTATACTTCCTAAACTATCACTACATACTGTGGTTAAATTTTGCCCAATAAACATTTTGATTTCGTATACGGTCATGCTTTTTATTAAAAGTAAACTTAAAATAATATGCTCCATCTATTTTTTCCTCACTTTTACAGTGTATTTATATACCTAATAGTAATATTACTATTAGGTATATTTTTTGTCAACATTACCTGTAAGCACTTTTTATGATAAGAGTCAAAATGATAGTACATAATCATATCAATAAAAAAAGCTGGTCTATAACCGAAGTTATAGACCAGCTTTTGATAAAACCACTATAGGTTAATCTGTATGTTTGAACATCCTTTTGCTTGGCAATACGTAAGCCATTTTTGTTTTTCCTCTTTAGTAGGCTCTCTAAAAGTTTCTTGCCCCATTCCTACTTGTAGAGCTTTAGATACCCCTAATTTATGATAGGGTAGAAGCTCAATAGATTCTATATTGGTATAATGCTGCCCCATTTGTATGATCCCATCAAAGTGTGCTTCTGTATCATTAATCCCAGGAATGATGGGACATCTTAAGATAACTTTTTTACCTTTTTCCCTAAGGAAGTTCATGTTTTCATCAATCAGTTTCGGTGAGACACCTGTGTAAGCTAAATGGGCTACTTCACCTGTTATTTTGTAGTCTAATAAGAACAGGTCTACTTGATCTACAATACGTGCAAGATTTTCTCTTTTTCCAAATCCACTTGTTTCTACACATCTATGAATGCCTGCTTGGCCACAAGCTTCTAGTATTTCAAGGACAAAATCTGGATGGGACAGGGGTTCTCCACCTGAAAGGGTCACGCCACCTTTAGATTTTTTGTAAAAAGGTAAGTCCTCCTTAACAATCTTCATGACTTCTTCTACAGTCATGACTTTTCCAACTTGCTCTAACGCTCCCGTCGGACAAGCCTTGATGCATGCACCACACTGGATACACTGCCCATGTTCCACTTTATGTTGAAGTTTTCCCTCTTGGCTTATAAACTGATGAACCCCTTGTGTACAGGCAAGAGCACACTGTCTACAGTCTATACATTTTGCCTCCATATAACGGAGCTCGGGTAAGAAGCTTTGAGATTCTGGATTATGACACCACTTACACTTTAAGGGGCATCCTTTCAAAAAGATGCTTGTTCTAAGGCCTGGTCCATCATAAATGCTACAACGATTGATGTCGAGTATATAACTTGTCATAGTCCCTCCTAGTAAGCTGTTCGTGCTAAGATTTCTTGTTGTGTCTCTGGATCTAAGGTAATAAATCTCGCTGAGAATCCACCCACACGTACCATAAGATTTTGATACTTTTCTGGTTCTATAAGTGCTTGTTGCAAGTCTTGTTGGTTTACCACAGAAATATTACCTTGTTGACCGCCCAGTTCAAGGTAGGTTTCTAATAGGCATTTAAACTTTTCCCTTTCACCGTTAAATAACGCATTAGAGAATTTAAGATTGGTATTGGCACCTGCATGAATAGAAGTATCTAGTTTTACTAAGGATTGCATTAAGGCTGTAATTCCTTCTTTATCCATACCTGAATAAGCTGCATTTCCATTAGACAGATAAACACCATCCTTACGCCCGTCTGGTGTAGCACCCACCCGTTTACCCAGTAAGACATTCATATTATTATTAATCATGACCACAAGTAAAGAGTCTAGATTGGTCTTAAAGCGTTGATTGCGAATACTATGACAAACATGCTCATGGACTTCAACAGCCATCTCATCTGCTAAATCACTATTATTACCATACTTAGGTGCTGCTACAAGAAGCTGTCTTTCCTTTTCATATCCTTCAAAGTTTACTTGTATCATTTTTACAAGGTCTTTCATACTAAAGGCTTGATCTTCATAGACCACCTTTTTGATTGCGGCTAAGGAATCTGAAACCGTAATATTGCCATAAGTCTCTACAGTCCCTCCTAAGTGGTATAATCCCCCATTAAAAAGTCCTTTCCCACGTTTGATACAGTCATCATGTAAAATACTTAGAAGTAAGAAATTACTTTGTTCACGACATTTGTTATAAACAAGCTCTTGGACCTTCCCACAGTAGTCTGTAAAGAAATCTATCTGTGCTTTATAGCGGTCCATCATTTCTTCAAAAGTAGTCGTCTCAGTAATCGGTGGCATCTTTAGCCCTATTTGCTTACCACTTACTGGGTCCACACCTTCATTTAATACAAGTTCAAGCGCTTTTGGCATATTTAAACAGGTATTCGGTGTACCAATACTCTTATTGGCAAGCATATATTCACCACATCCAAAGAAAGCATATTGCTCAGCTACTTTTCTTGGAACATCCATAGCACGCATCGTACTTGGAATATTCAAATCATCATTGTACAGAATAGGGAATGTATTGCCTTTACCCAGTACATCTAAAGCTTTATTATAGACCTCTTCATTCATCCCTTTATAATATCTTAAGCTCACTTGAGGATATAAAATTTGTCTACCATCAATAGCCTCTAAAATAGCCAGTGCGAGTTGGTCAGCTGCCTCTTCATCTTCTCTGCCATAGCCTCCAATAATACAACGGGTATCACGTTGGAAGCTTTCTTCATAAATTGCAAAATAGTTGATGATATAGGCTTTTGCTTCTTCTTTCGTTAAGATCCCCTTTTGTAAATCGTTTACATAGAATGTGCCTAAATAGTCATCCATACGTGCAATTTCTGTTGTACCTGCACAAATACCATAAAGTAAACAAAGTTGCATCGCTTGATGGAAGGAATGAGGTTGTTTTTCACTAATATGTTCTAAGGAGTGAATAATCAGTGTTAAACGTTCTTTTTCTGTCTCATCACTTTGTAGAAGTTCTTGTTTGAGTAAATGAGCACGGGATTTAGCTAGTTGTTGCATGGCTTTTAAAACCTTTATCATACCTTCATATAACGCTAATGCCTCTTCATCTTTGGTACTCACTTTTGCCTTTTCAACTTCATCAATAAGTCCTTGCAAACCAAGTCGAGTAAGCTTTTTAAAATCTAAGTGTGCCCCTGCTATACGATACAATGGATAAACAGCGCCAATTGCGGTCATATAAGTATCTTCTGTTAAATGTTGGTGCCAGTCCTTAGGAAAAGCTTCTTTAATATGATGATAGGTTTCTTCTTGCTCCCAAAAGCGAATGGCATCTAACGCTTCTTGTATCTCTATTTCACTATATTCATTGGACGCTTTCATTTGTTCAACAATGGCATAAGAACCTTTAACATCACAACAATAGCATAATTTATCAAAGCCATCTGCAACACCCTGCCCAATGACAAGGGGATAAAAGCCTATGCGATTCCCTTTAAATCTTCCTCCAAAATAGTCCCCTTCTTTACGTGCCCCTAAAGTATAAGGCATTTGTACTTCCATACAAGCAGCCTCTCTTAATGCTTTAGGTGCTGCCTGATACTTTTGATACGCTTTTGTAAAAGCTAATTCGGCTTCAAATAGTCTTTCTTTTTGCATAGCTCTACTCCTTTTATTATGTAATCACCTCTAAATAACTGTCTTTATTATAGCTATAAAAAAAAGACATATCTCCCTCTTGGTTGATATGCCTTATACTATATTGATATTTCTTTAATAAAATGTTTTTCTATAACGTTCCCTGTATTGGGTAGGGGTAGAACCATATTTTTCTTTAAATCGTTTATTAAAATAGGCCACACTATTAAAACCACATTGATAAGCAATCTGGACAATAGATTCCTTGGTGGTGGTCAAAAGTGTACAACTGTATTTAAGTCTATGGGCATTGATCAGCTCTGTAGGCGTCATCTGGTAATACTGTTTAACCACACGGGTTACATGCTCTTGAGTTTTCCCGCAACTTGTAAGAAAAGCTTGAAGGCCTTCTTCCATAAGCTGTCCTTCTTCTAACTTCTTACAGGCTGCTTGTAGCCAACTTGGACCTTTTCTCTCTTCATCGCCCTCATAAAGTTTTTGAAGTAAAAGGTCCATCAGTAGACTTTCTACAACATAAGAGGCGAACTCCGCTTCATAATGTTGAATCAACTTCTGACTTTTACTTTCAAATTGTTCAAAAGCGCCTGTACCTAACTCATCTACCTCCCACATTTTCCTACCTATGAGTTTGGCAACAGGCTGAATAAGAGACTCAAAGTACTGCTTTTCTATAGCTATATTACGTAATCTATTAGGGGCCGTCTCAAGAGCATAAACACGGTGAAAACATTGTGGCTTTAATACTTGATACATTCCCTTACTCATTTGCTGCCTTTGCCCATCCCATTCATGAACAAAGATTCCTTCAAGAATGACAAAAAACTCATAAAAATCATGGTGATGTCCTAAAGTATAATCATGTGCTTCTAACACCAAATCGGCAATATGAATCTTACTACAATCTAGGCAAAAATCCTTGAAATATAATTGCATATTTACGTTCCTCAGTTTAAGATATTGTTTCATTTTTATATGAATACTTATTTATACACTTTAGCATGTTAAGTACTGGTTCATCAATAATAAACTCCAACTAAAAAAGATCTACTTAAATACCTACCAAACTAGGCAATATGAGTAGATCCCTTATAGATTATTGACGCCTTATGGGTTAATGGGCTCAGCCTCCAATTAAGAAGTCTAAGATATTCCATCCATCACTAGACTCGGCTTTGTAAAGCTCGGTATACCCACATCTGCTACAACTGATTGTGATGAACTTCTTATTTTGTACATCAAAAATCTTTGCAAAGTTACCACCTGTTGCTTGAAACTGATCAGATTCATAATGTTCATTCCCACACTTTGGACATATGTATTGCTTATTTTCCATATGTTTTCCTCCTTTCTTAATAGATACAGTACATCACATGAAATACTTACACCTTTTAATAGTACCATATTCTATTTTATTTAATCTTATTATACTCTATTTACACAATTTATTAAGTCCTTAATTTTTGCTTGATCACATACATCATAGGATTTTTCCATGGCTTCTAAGGCTTTTTGATCTGCTTCGGACTTATTCTTTTGCTTCTTAAGTATGGTCACAAAACATTTCATCATAAGCTTATCTTTAAAGCCCATTTTTTCATAGTTCAATCCACTTCTAAAATAGAAGAAAGGTATGTCTTGGTTTTGTGATAAGTTACTTGACTTTACACGTTCCACTTCTTCAGTCTGTTCTGATCCTGCACCTGTTGCAAAAACAATGAACTTTTTATTAGACCATTTGGCAAGGTACTTTTGCATCTTCTTTAGTCCATTGATCCTCCCCGCATAAATCCCACCACCAAATACAATCACCTCTGCTTGATCTATAGCTGCTTGATCTACCTTATCTAGTGGTATAGCCTGGCATTTTAGTCCCTTTGCAATCCACTCAGCATATTTTTTAGTAAAACCTGTTTTTGATGCATATAAAACAACTGTCCCCATTAGAATCATCTCCTTCTTGAGTAGTATATGCCCTATAATACCCTCTTTACCATTAAAATCTAGTTCTATAACTTATACTTCTTTTACTCTTCCTACAATGCCGCTCTCTAGCATTACCTTGATACCATGATGGTGTTCAGGAGAATTTGTAAGAATTCTCTTCACTATACCTTCTGTCAGTTTCCCTGTGCGTTGATCTTGCTTTTGAACAACTTGAACTGTTGCCCCTATTTTAATATGACTTCTTTTTGTTCCATCCATGTTATTGACCTCTCTTCTTTTACTCCTACTCACTATACAATAAACCTAATATTTACCACAAGGCATTTACAAATGAAAATAAAAAAAGTAAGGCTTAATACCTTTCTATTCATGAGAATGGATAAGTTTTAAGAACACTTGATCTAATGAAAGAGGCGAAATTTGAAGATCTAGTATACCCATTCCTTGCTTTTGCAATTGCATCATTAGGAGTGGTAGGTTTTTAGCAGGTTCATTACAGTTTGCCACTATTCTATGGTGATTGGATAGGGTTGGTTCAAAGGCTATAGGCAGCTGTCTTGTAAATATCTCTAAACTATTTCTTATGGATCCATCTATTAAAAGACTTATTTGATGAGTATAAGGTAGAAGCTGCTTGATTTTAGGAATACTCCCTTCTGCTAAAACCATACCCTTATTTAAAATTGTCGCATGATCACAAAGGAGTTCTACTTCTTCTAGATAGTGTGAAGTATATAAAATACTACAGCCTTGTCTATTTAAATCCTTGATTTGTTGTAAAAGATCATCTCTAGATACGGGATCTAGGCTAGCTGTTGGCTCATCCATAATAAGAAGTTTAGGCTCATGAACAATGGCACATGCAATATTAAGGCGCTTTTTCATTCCTCCTGAAAAAGTGTACGGAAAACCATTACGTACGTCCCATAAGTTAACCTTTTTCAGTGCATTTTCTACTTTTGCTTTAGCTTGCTTATAGTCTAGTCCATAAAGCCTGGCAAAAAGCATTACATTTTCTATAGCTTTTAAATCTTCATACAACGCATATTCTTGAGGAACAATACCCATTTGTTTTTGAATACACTGTCTATTGGTTTGAATAGGCATATCAAAAAGTCTACACGCTCCACTATCAAAAGGTAATAATCCACTTAATAAATGAATAAGTGTAGATTTGCCTGAACCATTAGGCCCTAGTAACCCATATAGACTACCTTTTTTAACTTGAAAGCTAATCTCTTTTAGAGCACAATGATGACCATAATACTTGGTTACTTTAGAAAGAGAAATAATATTATCCAAAATCTTTAACACCTTGCCTTTCTAGTGTCACTTTACCTATTGTAAATAGTATGATACATCCTATTAAAAGTAGTACCAAACTCTTTGTCCATGTACTATAAGGCTGATTCTGTTCAAGCTTAATGGCGATATCCATTAGATAATATTGAGGAAAGTACTTACCTACCTGCTCAAGTATAGGATGCATAGAATAGGTAGGCCAAAGACAACCTGATACCATGGCACTGGGTAAAATAATAAGCATATTTAAAAGGGCTAAGTGTTCTTGTGTGGTACTCAATGCAATAAGTACTACACCAAATGCCAAGGAAATCACTAACATTAATACCAGTAAGAAAACTAAATGTCCCAATGCTATAGGATAAGAAAGGGGAATAAGGCTACATAGTACTACTAATAAAATGATTTGAAACATACCTAGCCCACTTATCCATAGAAGATGCCCCTTTAAATAGGTAGAATAAGAAGTTGATGTACTCAAGATACGATGATAAATCAAATTTTTACGTTCTTCTATCATACCGCTTAATACCGTTGTAGTCATTAGGCTCATTAAAATCATAGTAAATCCTACATTCTTAGAAGGGATACTGGATTGATCATTGGTCTCATAAAGCTTAATTTTTTCACCATTAGAAAACAGAGCGGCTGTAGAGGTTAGCGTCCCTAGAATTTGCCCAACTAATACCTCTTCTACGCTCTCTTTAGTATAAAAAGTATGTAAAGATAAAGGTGTTTTTGATTGTAGTGAAACTTGAAAGTTTGCTGGAATATGTACGACTACTTGCACTTCTTCTGTAACCAGTGCCTTCTCTATCTGCTGGGAAGTTAAAGGCGTAATAAAAAAATGATAGTCTGTTTCAAGTCTTTTTATAAGTTGTTTAGAAGCTACTGAGCAATCTTGGTCCCAAACACCAATAGAGGTGATGTTAGATTTATTTAAATGCCCAAATAATAGAGGTAAATATAAGGCAATAACAGGTATAAAAACATAAATGAATAGGCGTATCTTATGATTTAAGGCCTTTTTAAAAAGATTGATAGCAAGAACAAATGCCTTCATCTTCTCACCTCCAATTCATAGCTGGTACGCCAAAGAAGTATGAAGCTTATAATACTTTGTATAAGGATTAATATCCATCCAAGTCTATACTCCTTTTCATAGATACTTGAAAATAAAGCTGTATTGGTATAGGTTAATGGAGATAAAAATGTAAGAGGATATAAGCTAAGCTGCTTCATCTGCCCCAAAGGAATAAAGGCCCCTCCTAAATATCCCCAAAACATAATCATGCCTAGGAGTATAAGCCAAGCACTTTTAGTATCTTTCAACCTATAACCCATCATTAAACCTAAGCTAATGGCAAAAAGTCCTTGACTACTTAAAATGAGTAGTGGCATCAACGGATAAACTCCCCAATTGATACCATATATCCTATGACTCAATGCCATGATACACAGAATTTCTAGAATAAGAAGAAGTCCACTTCCTATCCATTTCCCCATCACTATGTTCCTTGTAGAAAGACCTACACTTTCTAGCTGTTTGAAAGTTTTATCTGTACGTTCTTTAATCATACTATAGGCTCCTGTAACACTCCCAAACATAACAGTCAGTGTAATAAGTGTAATCCCATAATACTGAATAATCCCATCCCTCTGAGTTGGATAAAGTAAATGTTTTGAAATAGTAGATGTTGTATATGCATCTGTTTTTTCCTTTAATAAATTGATAAAACGAACAAGATCAAGAGTATCCTGTTTGAGTGTATTATTATAGTAAATAGAAAGTGCACCTTCTTGGTCAAATCTTAAAATAATATCTTCATAAGGATGATAGGTTGCTCTCTCAAAAGGTGTTACTTGATCATAAACTGATTTTAAACCTTCTACTAGATACGAAGCATTTGTATGCCAAACGGATTCTTCTACTGCATATTTTAGACTTACTGCGTCAAGCTTTTCAGACATAGGCTCCATATTTGAAAAGCTTAAATTCAAGATTCCTATAAAAAGGAGAGGCATTCCAAGCATAATGAGAATCGTTCGTGCATCTCTTACTCCTTGAATAACTTGCTTTTCTATAAGAATGATTAATCTTCTCATCATTCATTTAAACCCTTAAGGAGTGCATGGATAGGAACTGGATACTCTTGTGTGGAAGTAATACAACTTGACATACACTCACACTTTGAACAAGATAAGCATGGAAAGTGACCTTCTGGTAATTGTCTATATGCACCTACAAAGTTACCAACAGCCATTCTTCTTAAGATGCCACTAATAGGCATATGTATAGGACATCCTTGCTCACAGCTAGGCTGTTCACAAAATTGACATTTAAGAGCTAAATGGGCTAGGTCGTCTTCTTCTTTCACTGTACTCATATGAAGCTGTTCTTGTTTAAATGGGGGTGGAACAATTGTAACATAATTAGCTTTACAATCCTTACTACTATAGGGTTGGAGGCCTAATTGTTCCAGTATCACATGAGCTGCTCCAATCCCTGACACCGTAACAGCTGGTGTGCCTGTTCCCATTACCGTACCCTCCCCACAGCATACAAGCCCTTTAATAGACGTTAAGGTATGCTGGCGACGTAACATATGCTGTCCCAACATTTGCTTCGGACCTGCAACAGCACCTTCATGCTTAAGTATATAACGTTCTAAGGAAGATGGGGTTGCCAGTTCTAAATGACATAAATGCTTAGAAAAACCTGGAAAACGCTTCTCGAAAATTTGTAAGATACGCTCTATCTCTTCCTCTTTTTGTACTTCATAACTTGGAGAATGATAAGCAGACTCATCTGAATGCGGCCATTTTCTAAAGCTAGGTCCAATAGCAACAAGTACATGAGCGTCTGGTGGGCAAAGTGTTTCATCATCTAGACTTAAAAGATACATAGTAAGTTCACTCTCAGCAATATGACTTTTCTCTGTAATAAACATCTCAATAGGTAAGGTATCTTTGGGAATAACAGATTTTTCTACTTGTGCAAAAAATACAACAGAAGGATATGTAGGGGCTAAACTTTGTGCCCACTTCAATGTTTTAGGAGAAACTTCATCCTTTAATAAAGTATCGTAAAGTGACCATATGTTCCCACCATATACAATATGATTACTAAAGTAAGTCTCTCCCGTATGTGTGGTGACACCATAGGCGGCGCCTTCTTTAACTAAAATACGGGTAACTTTTTGGTTATAATAACAATCTCCCTTATTCGTCTCAATGACCTTTTCTAATTTCCCTACCAAATGAAGCGTTGAACCGCCTGGATAATAACTGCCACCATAGTGGTTATCTACAAACATGACTGATCCAAGCACAGCTGGCGCTTCCTCTACTGTAGCATAGCAATAGGTAGAGGTCATCTTATCAAAAAATTCTAGTATTTTTTCTCCCTTAAAGTATTTTCTTAAAAGGGACTTAACATTTTTATTAAGGTAACTTAAAAATTTAATGTAGCTAAAAGGATGTTGTTTAAATTGAGCAAAATTTTGTTCTTTAGGTACCACATCCGGGGGGATAAAACAAGGTGTTTGGGCAATCACCTTTTGATAAAGATCACCCATATCCTGATAAAAAGCGTGTAATCCTTTTTCCTCATCGGGAAATACGCGTACTAACTCTTTAATAAATGCATCCACATCCTCATGAAAGATAATACGCTCTGAACCAAAATGAACAGCATATAATGCCTTATGCTTAACCATTGTAATAGGTTCTTCTAATACATTAAATACAAAACGATGTGGATTAAAGCCTGTTTCGTTGAAACCATATAGCATTGCCGCACTTTGTTCAAAAATTGCACCATTTCGCTTAAAAATCCCACAAGAACCACCAGACTTAGAGTGGGCCTATAAGAGTGCTACTTTAAGGCCCCTTTTTGCTAAGAGTGCACCACATGTTAAACCTGATACCCCTGCCCCTATAATGATTGCATCATAATGTTCCATACAATCCCCCTTATATTAAGCTTGTCTTTTCTTGTAAGATATATGCCTTCGATATAATATTTNCTTAAAAATCCCACAAGAACCACCAGGCTTAGAGTGGGCCTCTAAGAGTGCTACTTTAAGGCCCCTTTTTGCTAAGAGTGCACCACATGTTAAACCTGATACCCCTGCCCCTATAATGATTGCATCATAATGTTCCATACAATCCCCCTTATATTAAGCTTGTCTTTTCTTGTAAGATATATGCCTTCGATATAATATTTATGAATAGCTTAATAAAATAAGTTACCTATAAGTATTTACGAAGATCTTTGCCTAACGTTTCTTCTATAGAAGCTAGTTGTATGCAAATATCCTGAGCTTTCTGATCAGCTGCTTTATACTGATTGAGATATTTATATAAGGATTTTACCCCCATATTGCATCCATCTGTAATAAGGTCTGCAACAGTAGCATCACTATTATCCATACTCATTTTCATGTTCGTTTTAATCCATGACATTCCCTTTGCAATACTATTAGGCTCTTTTTCTTGCCCTTTCTGTTTTGCCAATAATAGATGAATTTCATAATCTATCTTTTCATGATGGGCTTTACTTTCACTTAATAAGTGTTTCATCTGAGTATCTGTAACTTTCTCTAATATCTCATCAATTGAAGCAACTGCCATTTTAGTACCTGCATCACATTCTTGAAGTAGTTTTATTGTATCTAAATTTTCCATAGTCATTCTCCTTAATATTTTATTTCCACTTATAGGCTCTATTCTACTCGAACTAAAACATACCCCTACCATCAAACCTATCTATTCTGAATAAGTCTAAGTCATCATCCTTTTCACCTTTATAGAGCTTAGAGAGCATGAGCCCACCTAATATAGCAAATAAGATACCATTTGCTCCATATCCTAAGCAGTACCAAAGATGCTGATGTTTTGTATCTGGACCTATAAAACCTAAGTTGTCTTGAGTAGATGCAAATGCACCACAATAGGTATACTCTTTTTCAATATCCGGTATATTAGGGAACATCTCCTTTATCTTCTGTTCTAATCGATCATAACGTTCATCTGCTGCTTGTTCATCAAATATACCAGGATTAAAAGGTATATCCTCACCACCTGCTAAGATTCTATGGTCTTGTGTGGTGCGATAATAGTGATAAGGATCATTATTATCGCGAATGAGTACCTTATTCATCCATCCCTCTAAGGTACTTACTGGTTTTGTTGCTATATTGTACGTTACTGTCTTCGTACCAAAATTTCTATTACTAAACCTACCTGTATCATATCCTGTGGCTAAGATCACCTTCTTAGCTTTAACCTTGTGTCCATAAACTGTTTCTAGTTCCACCCCTTCTGCTAAATAGTTGATTTTAATAACCTCTGTGTTTTCATAAATGTTTAATCCTTTTTGAGCACTTACTTCTAGTAGTTGATGTGTATATTGATAGGGATCTAGCTGAGCCCCTCCTTCATGTGAATAAACACCTCCCTTTAATTCAAAACTAAAAGGATTATTTTCACTACCTATAAAATCTACTGGTAATCCAGCCTCCTTTCTCACCTTATACTCTTCTTCCATTTGTGCACTTTCTGCTTGTTTGTTGGTGTAAAGAAGTGTATCTCTTTTTGCATACTCACACTGATTCCCATAAACCTGAATAAAGTTATCAATCTCTTTTAGTGCTTTTAAGCCTAACTTATAAGAACGAACAACATTTTGTAGAGATGTGTATTGTTCTAGTTCTCTTGCATTACTATCTAACTCGTATTGCAACAAAGAAGTTGTAATACTGGTGCTTCCATGAGCAATACGTGATTTTTCTAACAACGTACATCTAATACCTGCTTCACTCATATAGTAGCTTACAATCGCACCTGTTACCCCGCCACCTATAACTACAACTTCTGTTTCTATATCTTCTGTTAGATAAGGATATTGCCGAGGTACTTGATTTACTTTTGTAAAAATAGCCTCTCCTTGTGCATAATGTAAGTCCATTATTATACGCCCTCTCTTTATATAATTGGTTTTATTTCTAAATCTATTATTTGTAAATGTTATATCTGTATGCTGTATAATAAAGGTAAAACTTTATAGTTTTTAAATAAAAATACCTCCAAGTTATCCATATACTTGGAGGTATTTCTATTATTATTTGTTAGGCAAAATAACTGCATCAATGACATGAACAATACCATTACTTGCCATAATATCTGTTGTAATAATTTGCGCATTGTCTATAAAAACTTTGCCATCTTTCACTTGTATCTTGGCTGGCTTTCCATTTACCATTTTAATTTCTTGGCCATTGAGTTTAGCTACTTGTTTGCTATCTATCTTGCCTGGTGTTACATGATAAGTTAAGATATCTACTAACATTTGTTTATTTTCAGGTTTTAACAAGGTATCTAATGTCCCTGCTGGTAACTTACTAAAAGCGTCATTAGTTGGTGCAAATACTGTAAATGGTCCAGCCCCTTGAAGTGTATCTACTAATCTAGCTGCCTGCAATGCTGTGACTATCGCATTATTATACATCTATTTGTAGTTGCCAATAGCTCCAAAATCGTAGGTTTTATCATACATTGGGTCATTAGAAATAAAATGAATCAATACCGGAGTACTATCAAGATTGGGGTCTATCTCAAATAAAAAGCGATCTGCCCGCCGTAGAGCCTGTAATGCTGTGGGCATTTCATTATAGAAGATTTTATTTCTAATGGCAGCATTTCCTTTTACACCATCACCAGATACTAATACAGATCCTATTAAAGTAAATCCCTCCCTATTCTTATTCCAAGCAATTCTTACCTCGTCACGCATGGAGGTGATTTGATCTTCTGCATAGTTTTCAGCTACAAAGACAAAAAGTTCGGCGGTAGTATCTGAGTGGGTAATCGTATACTTTCTATTTATAATAGGTTCATAGGGGCGTATAGTATCTCTATATTGTACAAATACCTTCTGAGGATTCAGTTTATCCACTTTTCATCACTCCTCTAAAATAATTACTTCTATTCTATTCGAGGAACGAAAAGGGTTATGCTACTATATAATATATTTAATTTGACCCTCTTTAAAAATATGCCCAATCTCCTCATTGAAAAATTCCTGGATCATCTTCATTTCATCTTTAGGATAAATCCATTTTCCATATCCAAATTGCCCATATTTAAATTTTCTTTCTTCATCATTCATAGGAAGAGTCGTTTCAGGGAATATCTCCAAAATACGATTTTTAGCTGTTGTCGTATAACGATGAGAAATAATTTCAAAGGTAATGGGATAGTCTAATGTATTAGGCAATTTTTCTTTTAAAGTGTGTAATACTTCTCTATACTCTTCTTGCCAGTTAGGATAAATAAAAACAGGGGCTATTAAAAAACCTACAGGATACCCTGATGCCATCATTTTGATACTTGCCTCTATGCGCTTATCCCATGAGGCAGTAAAATGTTCATATCCCTTAATAATGGTATCCGTATTAATACTAAACCTTACTTCTGTATGTCCATGATGCTCTAAATTGCAAAGGCTATCTACATCTGTATACTTGGTTACAAACCGAAATCTGTTATGCTCCTGCTCACCAAAATACTTTATGCACTCTGCTAAGGCGCCTGTATAGGGTTCCACAGGAATAGGATCTGAGGTGGCGGACCCTTCAAAAATAGTTATCTCGGGTAAACGCTCTACCGTATACTTCTTAGCTTGCTCCAAAATTTCTTCTATATTGACATGAACTTTTATAAAGGGTTTATCTCCTAATTGTGTATTCAAATAACAATATTCACACTGCCCCATACATCCTGATACCAAGGGTAATTGATAGTGGGCAGAAGGTTTACAAGTTTGAAATTTAAGACTCTTCTTTACACCTACTACCAAAGTCTTTTTACCACTTCGATATTGTTCATGTAGCGTATCTCCAGGAATATAAGATTTAATTTTGTTATTGCTCATTTCTAAAATCTCTATTTTAGGATTACTTTGAAAATAATCTTTAATCTTGTTCGCTCTTTCATACTCTAAAACACCTTTTTCAAAAATAATGCGTTCTGGCTTAAACATAATTTATAGAACTCCTCTAATCATACAGTTATTCGTGTTATAAATAGCTTTAGCGCAACATCTCTTTACTATTCTAAAAAACACAAAAAACTACTTATTTACCCATGATCAGGTAAATAAGTAGTTTTTTATCTAGCATTCATAAATTCTATAATGGCTTCTACTGCAATATCTTGTTGTTCTTCACTTGTTATGGTTGCTACAGGGTCGCCTTTTTGCTGTCCGTAATTTCCAAATTGTGCATGGTTTCCCCCTTCAATTTCTACGATGTTTTCTGTATAATCTATATATTTTTCTAAATCTGAGTTATATGTACCATAGATTGTAAGGGTTTGATCTGGTGGGTAATCCCCATAAATATAAGCCCCCAGTAATACCAACCCTTTAACTTTATCTCTATTTTTTGAAGCATAATCACTTGCCATTGCGCCACCCATAGAATGACCACCTATATACCAGTTTTTGATTTCTGGTAGCTTATCAAATACTTCTTCAGCAGCATCTGCATCAAATATTGCCATATTAAGAGGCATTTTAACTAAAACACAAGTGATTCCATTTTCAGTTAATTTCTCTAATAGTGGCAAATAGGCTATATTCTCTACTTTTGCACCTGGATAGAAAATAAATCCCACATCACTTTTTTCTGGTGGTGATACAATGGTTAGATTCTCATAAATTTCAACTCGGTCTTGCTGCTGCATGATTTGAATAGCGATTTCATCAGCTGGATAATAATCTGATGCGTAGATTAAAAAGCCTCCTATTGATAGTAAAATACCCATTACTAAAATGATTAAAATCGTTATTATATATTTTGTTTTTCTAGATTTGGTTTTTATCATATATTCTCCTTATAATATTCATTTATTAGGTACTTCTTTTAAATAAGATATATGATCATTGCTAAACTAAACATGATCATAAATCCAGCTATCATCAAGCTGAGCTTCTTAGAATAACCATATGGTGTTATTTTCCCCTTTTTGTCTAACCCCCTAATAATGGGATAGAGTTTCCAATAAAATGAACCAATAGATAGTATTAGAGCCACTACACTCAGTATCTTGGTGAGTGAACTTCCCGTAAATAATATGACAAGAAGTAACACAATAAAGATTAGCTTTGTCCCTGCTACCCAATAGACTAAATATTTAACAAACTCATGTATATCTTTATCCTTTTTAGATTCCTCCCATCCATTAAATACAGCAACTCCATTACCGAGTTTTGAGTCTGGCTTGAAATATAAAATGATTATATTGGATGTTTCTAATAGAATAAATACAATCATTACCAGTGATAAAATATCCATTTAATTTCTTCCCTTCATACCTATTTTTCGTTACACTTGTTCCTAATTTGACTGTATTATATAATTTAAAATAGCTGCAATCAATACTTTAAAGACTTGTGGTACAGGAGGATATAATATGTATCAGAAAAAGAGAGATAAACGGTCTATCCAGTCTAGTGATTGGATTTATGAAGCCTTAAAACAGCTTATGACTGAAAAAGACTACTCACAAATTACGATTACTGAAATTGTTAATACAGCTAATATTGGTAGAACCACCTTTTATCGAAACTTTGATTCCATAGACGATGTTTTAAGGCTCCGATGTCTAGATGCTTTTAGCCATTTCCGCGCTTACTGTATTGATTACTATCTTTTAAACCCTTTGGAGAGTAGAACTTTTCTTAAGCCTTTTCTCCAATACTGGTATGAGCATTCAGAGATTATAGAGCTCCTTGTAAAAGCCCATCGTGAAAACATCATTAAGGAATGCTTAGCTGCAGAAGTTGATTTTTTCATTCAATCTTCTACGATTAAAGAAAATGAAATTATTTGTACCCATCTCAATTATTTTATTGAAATGCGTATAGCAAATTGTATGAGTATTTTAACCGAGTGGATTAAAAATGGGAAAGATATTCTTCCTGATACATTAGCTGAAATCATCGAGTTACAAGTAAAAGAATCTCATAAATTCACCCTGTTTATATAATCTTTCTGACTTATATACTTGGTCTATGTCCTAAACCTTCCTTATTATATTATGTAATTTTCGATCATCTATCTTCTTATAGTTTGTACCATACAATAAGGACCTTCTACTGTATATATCCTGAGATATATTCAATAGAAGGTCCTTTATAAGTTATATTTAAATTGACATGTATAGGGTAACTAAATGAATCCCTCTATGACCGTTTCGTTTGAACTATAGGTAAATAAATGTTTCTTAATAATTCACCTTGATTAAATACATTAAAAAATGCATGTTCTACAAAATAGACTTTATCCTCAAAATCATACTGGTTTTCATATTTTTCCCATATATTTTTAACAATCTCTGGTACCTTATCCAATGATTCTAAAGTGGTTATAAGGAGTGCTTGAGGTAATATACATATAGACCCCTCTTCCATGGCATCATTTTCATTACATAAATGACCTATAATTAGATCTGATACATCTTCTCTATTTGTTAAAATCCAATTCTTCCCTACTATTTTTAGTTTGGAAATATGATAAGTTCCCGTAGGCGCATTTTTAGATGCTGCCATTTTTGTTATATCACCCTTTTCATAATCAAATTCCCCTTTATGAAATTTGAATTTAACATCTTTAACAAGTGTGATTGAATTAGGATTCTGTTTATAATTCTCTAATGCTTTTTGGAAATAACTAAGGAGCGTTTTTATATATGTCCAATAATTAATTCTTTGTGTTACTTTCTCAATTTGTTCATCTAAAAGTTCCCCATAAGAATCCATATCTTTGCATTGTAGAAATCTTGGAATTTCTTGAATAGGTACCTCTATTGCTCGTAAAAATAAAGTAACATTTAATATTTCAAGATCAGCAATAGAATAATATTTATAACCATTATGTTCATTTCTTTTGGGCACTATAATGCCACTACTTTCATAATATCTTAAAGCATCTTTAGTCGTACCTAAAGCCTTGCAAACCTCTCCTATTTTATATCGCGGCTTAAAAAAGTATTCCTCTCTATCTAAAATCATTTACTATCCCTCCCTTTAACATCTGCTTTCCCCATCCTAGTTCTAAGCATTCCTTCCTTGAGTTTGCTGGATAGTTATTAGTAAAGCTCTGCTTGACTTTTGCATATATAAAAATGATAAAGATTGCTTATTAATGCTCTAGATTCATCTAATTTAACTTCTATTTGCTTATCTTCCAAGATTTGATTATTCATTAGAAGTTTATCTTCAATCATTGAAGTGATAATTAATAGATTTTTAATACTATACTTACTTGCTTTCCCTTCCATTAGGGCTTGTGCTTCTTTTTTCATTTCATTAATTGTAGCTTGATACATATTAATAAGGTAGTTGTTATTATCTTCTAGATTATAATGTAAAATCAACTTATTAATAAGTGTTGCGATTATTAAACCTATTATAACAAAGAAGATCCTATTAATAGTAAGCACCTGTATTTCACCTGTTAAAGATGCGCCACCAATGGCTAGGGTGGTGAAAAAAATACTTGTATATCTATAGCGTGTAAAGTACATATTAATATATCCTATAAGTAATAGGAGTACAGCTTTGGTTAAAGTATCTGTAAAAATGCTAAATATAATAAGTGCCAAAATACATCCTGTAATTGTTGCAATGACTCTATCTTTAGATTTTTGTTTAGACACTTCATAAATAGGAACAACTAGTGCAAGTATAGTAAATACCATCCATTTACCTTGTGCTAAATTAAAATACTGACTAATAAAGGTTGTGAGTGTAATTCCAATAGCTAAACGTATAGCAAATGAAAACTTGACTGTATCTATCTTGATATATTTTTTGTTAAATAAGCACTGGTATCTTGTAGAAACCTCTTCCACATTCTTGACCAAGTTATATTTATCTTTGTCTAACATATGCAGTTCTTGTAACGAGTCATTTAAAAAGGCTATGTTATAGCCCATCTCTACTACAACCTGATCAGATACTTTTTCTTTATCATATTTACTTACTAAGTTTTTACCCAAATGATTGATTTGTTCTATTTTAGTTTTATCTTTAAAGACATCTTTTGCTAAATCTAAAAACTGATAGACATCTTCTACACATTCTTTTTGTAAATCTATATAATCCATCTTTTCTAAACTAAGAGCTATTTTTTCTAAGGCAACAGATAAACTAAGCTTAATTCTTGCTTCTTCTGTCAGATGCAGTTCATCTTTCCTTCTATCAGATATCATTTTTCTAAGCTCTCGCAATAACCCTGAGATTTCGTTTTTGCTATCTGATATCCCTATTCTCATATCTTCGATTTTCTTCATAAGTATTTGAATAACTTGCTCTACAAGTTTATCTCCTGATTGAGATAATTTATTTTTATTAACAAGTATCTGTACAAACATAATGGCTAATGCACCTACAACAAGAGCAAGTAACCTGTTTGGTAATTGACTAAGGGTGATAGGTGTAAATAAAATGAATAAATACTGTAATATAAAAGGCATATATATTGGTTTTCTCAAATCATAGAGTAATGAATGCCCTAGTATAAAAATTAATACCAAGTTAATTGGTATGGCTAACCATAAATTACTTGTAGCAACAAATGCAGCGATTCCTATTACCAAATTAAGTCCTACTAATTGTAAAGTATGTTTAACAGGATGTACGGTCAAGTCTCTTTCTAAAAGCATCAACATTAACGCAACAGACATGACACCAATTAATAAATTTTCATCTCCAAATATGCCATTAAAGAGCATGATAAGGACGACGATTCCAATAAATGTTACTGTTTTGGATATAATATATTTTATATTCAAGTATCTGCACTCCTTTTCTATTCTTTCTATATTTTACACATTAAACACCATCATACACCAGGGTGTTGCCCCCTAGTCAATCCGCCTTAAAAATTTCTTTTTATTTTAAAATAATATAGATAATCAAGGATTAATCATTCTTTATATTTCTCTCTTGACAATTAATTTTTATAAGAGTAGTATGACTCACTGATAAACGACGTTGCTTATATGCTTCTATATCTTTTTTAGAATCCAATGAAGCCGCATAATATCTTGAACTACAACAAAAAAACGTATAGCGCTAGATCAAATCTCTAGCGCTATACGTTTTTTGTCTATCTCTATCAACTCATGGTATCATGAGCTACCTTTTTATCTTTGTACATATTATCATCAGCCTTTTTTAATAGCTCTCGCAGTGTACATCCTGGATAATCTCTATCTAAGGCATATCCACTTGCATAACTTATAGCTATTCTAGAATCTTTTTCATTATATTTTGCTACAGCTTGTGCAATATCATGTAAGGCTTGATCTATAGATTGCTTATTTTCCTCTTTGATAACAGCAATAAATTCATCTCCACCATACCGGCCTACAAAATTCCGACTGGCTATATTGCTTCTTACAATATGAGCAAATTCTGCAATTAATAGATCACCTGTTTCGTGTCCCAATAGATCATTGGCTTGCTTGAGTCCATTCAAGTCAAACATAATAATTCCAAGTGGCCCTTGTATCACTTCATTTTCTTCTAGTATCTCATTACAACGACTTTTATTAAATAGCCCTGTATGCATATCTATATTAGCTTTTTGATTGATTTCATTAATAGAGATATAACCCATAGTAATAATATAAATCAAAACTGCTATAAGCGCACATAAAATGCCAGAGGAATTCCCCTGAATATAATAAACTAACAGATCTAGAATTGCACCTACTGCACATAGTAAAAGACATGCATAGAGTATTTTTGCTTTTTTAGTTATGCGTACTCTTTTCCCTTCATAGATAGCCGCTCCCACAATGGTTACGACAATCACCCCAACGACTATATGAGTAATCCACAGCGTTTCTCGTAAATCTGCAATATTTGCCATTTGTAGTATCATAATAATCAGTGCCGTTGTGCATGCAAGTACACTAATCCATTCTAATAAACTATAAGATTTCTTTAAAAATTGCTTTTTGATACTTAGCATCCACGGTGCCACACCCACCACGAGCATGCTTATAGAAATATAAGATAACGCTAGAGGATTTTGAGGAAACATTAGTGAGGCAAAACGTATATCTGTCAGCTTCCAAAGTCCTATAGCAAAAGAAAAGATACCTAAATAAGTCAAGTTTGCATTCTCTTTTCCTCTATATTTATGAAACATGGAAATAATAATAAAAACACTTCCTATTCCTATTGCAAGCAGACTTAATATAATCTGTGGGAGATCATTTTTCAACTGGTCAAAATATATCCTAAATTTAGAGCCTACATAAAAGTTTACCGGTCTATTGCGAACAACCTCATAAGCCGGCGTAATCTTTACACATATTTCTTTTCCCTCATCCTCTGGATAAAGCGGTATCATAATCCAGTTACTTGCTGTTGTTTTCCCTACTTTATTATCGTCTCTTAACTTCAGATGATACATCAACTCTCCATCAAAATAAACTTCTACATATTGATGGACGACATAAAATGCCAAGTAATTTTCACTTGGTGAAATGGCTCCTTGCACCCATCTATACTCCCTCTTCATTCCTAGAGGAGTATCTTCATCTATCACCATACGACTTTCGGTCTCTTGCATAACTGCATAGTCAGCATTAGGCCTTGCCGTATACACATCTATATTCTGAGAAATTGATATACCTATTAAAAAGAGCACTGTGATCCCTATCACTGTAGCATAAAGTACTCTGGCGATCTTATCTGGTCCCACTTGACCTATCTTTCCATTTAGTCCTTTTCTTTTCATAGTTTTAGTTATATGTACACCTTTCTATATTAGTATAATTTTTTCTCTTCTAGTTTATCAGAAATTTCCCAAAAAGCAACTAAGCTTCGACAAGATATACCCAATTAATATTAATCCCCTCTTTATCCTTGCATTTTAAAGATTTTCAAAATATCTTGCCCGTACTTATTTACTTTCACTTCACCAAAGCCACTCACTTGTTGAATTTCCTCCAATGTTTTGGGAGCCTTCCAAATCAGATCCTCTAATTGAGCATTGTTGTAAATAAAGTAGGGCTTAATGCCCTCTTCTCTACTCTTTTCCAGACGATATTGCTTAAGTGCTTGATAAACTTTTATTTGAGCACTATCATCTTCTTGAATCCTTTCTTTCTTATCCCTACATACTTCTTTGCTTTCTATTTTGTATGGCTCATATTTGCCTGTATACGTTTTTAGCTTGTCTTGATGAAATCTCAGATAAGAATTTGCACATTCAAAGAGCTGTGTCTCTGAGATTTCAGGTTCCTTTGAGGCTTTATAGGCTTCTTTTATATAGGTTATTAATTGATCTAAGCGTATGACTTGTTCTTTAACTTCTTTTTTGGCATATCTATTGTTTAAAACTGTTTTAGGATTTGCCAGTACCACTATAGATTTGTTAACGCTTTCAAAATACTTTTCTGCTAATTTTCTCATCACAATATTTTTCTGTCTATCACTTTTTAGCTTTTTTAGTAGTTCTAAATGCCTTTGATTTTGGGTGACAGGTGAATAAATCCCCTCTTTTTTCTTCTTCCCACCAAAGTCCATTGTACGTATAAAGTCTCCTGCTGCATTAATCTCTATGTCGCCATACAAGTTTTTACATTCTACTATAAAATTGATTTTCCTTGTAATGATTAAAAAATCGATTTGTGCACTGAGTTCACCATCTTCTAAGTATAGGTCTTGTAAGATATACATAGGCATATGACTATGCTTGAGCTCAAATACAATATTCTGCTCACCCAACAAACCATATTCTAGACATTTTATATCTTGTCTAAGAAGTGCTTGTCCCTCTGCATTCAACATGGATTCTAATGCTCTAATCTCTTCAAGTTGACTCCTTAGACTGCTTCCCTCCTTTAAGAAAATTGGTTCTTTCATCTTATCAAATATCCCCATCCTTAATTCCCCCTTAAAATAATAAAAACTTACGACCGACTTGGCATTTTAGCTTGTTCAAGTCAGTAGTAAGTTCAGTATGCTATCATTCTATTCCTAATTATAGTATATCAAATTTTATACTATAATACTACGTTTATAAAGTTTATTCTTGAATGTTCTTCCACTCTTTCTATAAATCCATCTTATTCAACATTTCTTTAAGCTGTACAAGCTCTTCTTTACTAAATGTTACACCTTTCCCCATTTTCTCATGTGCTGGATCCCATTCACGAATATCATATTTCGGTTCTTTGTCATTCCAAGAGATTAGGTTAAGTTCCTTTTTCCATCCTTTTGAACCCTCTGCTAAAACACCTATTGTTTCTTTGATTTCATATTTGATTCCTGCCATAATTATACGCTCCCTTTTGTTTCTTATTTGCCTAAAAAAGGCCTCATGCCTCAGTATTCCATTTAATCCTATTATATCAAACTTTGCCCTCTTTATGTTATTCTATTCTTCACAAATCCTTACTTTCTAATGCACGCCTTCTCAATGAAAAAGTAACATCTGAAGTGATTTATCTTGGCAATCAACATACCCCCAAAAGAGAACTTTAAAAATATCTACTTATTATTCTTTGACTACTTCATAGGGCCAGTCAACAATGCCACCAAAGTCATACACCTTTGTGTAACCCATCTCCACTAGCACTTTTGCTGCTGCTTCGCTTCTACGACCACTTCTGCAGTACACAAGAATGACTTCTTCCTTGTCATATAATGTGATTTCTGCCTTATTCTTAATCTCATTATCCGGTAATAGGGTTGCGCCTTCTATATGGCCTTCATTATACTCCTCTAGAGTACGTACATCTAGAATCACACCATACTCACCCTTGTCTATCATTTCCTTAGCTTGTTGAGCAGATATCTTTTCATAGGCTGCATCCATGACTTCTACTTCTATGGCTGTTACTTGTACAGGATAAGTTTCTCTAATCTCTGGATGGATTGTGACCGTAACGTTCCCCCCTACTACTAAATCACCTTTTATTTTAGCCGTGCTCAGTCCAACACTTGCCTTATCAAAACCTATGTCTCCACTGGTGGTTACCATCATACTCTGGTCACTCACAGATTCTATTTGTGCCTCAAAAGTTACGTTTTTTTGTTTTGTACAGCCCGTTAATACAAAGAGTAATATGACCAGCATTAAAATAAGCTTTTTCATTTCTATCGTCCTCTCTCTTTATCACTTTCTTATGTATTCTTGGTTTTGACCTTATTGTACACTAAACTTATTCGAATTTGAATGACTTGAGTTAGTCGTTTGCCTGCTTTATGTGATTCTATTCTACAAATCCCTTACTTTCTAATGCATGCCTATTCATTATCCGATACCCTTTCCCCTCTTTTTGTAGTATCTTTTCTTCACATAATACTTTTAGTATCCTTAATAGATGTCTGTAGCTCATCCCTATTGCACTGGCTACATTGGTTAGGGTTTCATCTAGTCTATCATCAGGTGTCACTTGTAAAAGATATGTACACAATCGTTTTTCACCATCATGTAGTGCAGTTGCTACACCTTTATTAGAGCATCTGATAAGTTTTGCAGCAAGCTCACGCCCAATGTGATTGAGAAAGGTAACATTCGTTTTTAGTCGTTCTGACCAGCTCTTAAAGGGCAGGGCTATACAGACAAAATCGGTTAAGGCAATCATAGTTGTACTTGCAATATATTGATCGCTCATCAACTCTACGTCTCCTACAATACCATCTGCTACATAATAGCTCAGTAACAAGTCACGCCCATTAGCAGCACTGGCATATACCTTTGCTTTTCCTGCTACTACAACCAATAGATACGCCATAGGGAACCCTTCTCTTAAAACCTCTTCACCCTTTTTATAGGTGAATAACCTTATCTCAGATTCATCCTCTATGGTTATGCCATAAGTTAATAATTTTTCTATATGTCTAAGCTGAACTTTTTCTTTTTTCATCCCTATCACCTCTTATTTATCTCAGTGTGACATCTGTCATACTCGATTGTCAATTTATTTTGTTATACTCGACGAGGAGGTGATTGAATGTATACTTTTTTATCCTTATTTGTGGGAATGATTATTGCTATTATGGTAGCCATTAATGGTGAATTGACTGCTTACTACGGTATGTTTATGGCAGCTATCATCATTCATATTGTAGGTTCACTCTTTGCTTATCTAACGATGAAACTTACAAAACAAAACTTACAGCTTAATCAAAGGATTCCACTTTGGTTTTATCTAGGAGGTGCTTTAGGCGTTGTGACCACTTTTTGTAACAACTTTGCCTTTGGAAAGATTAGTTTAACCAGTATTATCGCGATTGGCTTACTGGGTCAAACCCTTACCTCACTACTCATTGATTCCTTTGGATTGTTTGGCATGAAGAAGTACCCTTTTCAAAAATATACACTTATAGGACTTAGCTTAGCACTACTGGGTATGATGATGATGTTAGATTCCTCTACCACAAGTGGATTACTTGCGGTGCTTCTTTCCTTTATTGCTGGTCTATCTATTGTTACATCTCGTACCTGTAATGCTAGGCTAGCGCATCATATTGGCATCTTACCAAGTTCTTTAGTCAATCATTTAGTAGGGCTTCCTCTATGCATTGTACTCTTTCTAGCCTTAGATACCAGTAAGCTCTCTAGCCTTGTCCCTTTTGCACATGGGCCTTGGATCTATCTTGGTGGCGTACTCGGCGTTGCTACAGTACTCTTATTTAACCTTTTGGTCCCTAAAGTTGCCGCGCTTCCTTTAACCATTCTCTCCTTTATCGGTCAAATTTTTACGAGCATGGTGCTGGATTTAGTCTTATTACATACCTATGACCCTACTACTTTTGTAGCTAGTTTAGTGATTGCTTTAGGAATCGTAATCAATATGTTTCTTACTTTATTTTTATCTACTAAACAAAAAAATTAGCGCTTTTTAATATGAAGAATCTCCTATTCCATTAGACATAGCGAAAAAGTTTTGTATAAACAGATTGAACTTTAAAGATAAGTTCGATAAAATAAGTGAATAGTAGCTTATACTTGGATAAATAGTTTTAAAATAGGAGATTACTCATGAAACGTACTAAAAGCCAATCATGGAAGCGACTAGATAATGCAGCCAAAATTTTCCCACCTAATAGTAATCGACACGACACAAAAGTCTTTCGCTTTTCATGTGGTTTAAAAGAGACAATTAATGCGGATGCGCTACAAATAGCTTTAGATAAAACTATTGTGGACTTCCCGCTCTATACATCTATTATTAGAAAAGGCCTTTTTTGGTATTACTTTGAGACGACACATCTAAAACCAGAAGTCAAACCTGAAAGTAAACCGCCTTGCAGTGTTATCTATGATGAAAATATAAAGTCACTTCTTTTTGAAGTCACTTATTACAAAAATCGTATTAATCTAGAAATCTACCACGCCTTAACCGATGGTGCTGGTGCCTTACAGTTTTTGCGTACTTTGGTACTACACTACCTAGTTTTACAACACCAGGAAGATTTTGCTGATCATTTACCTAGCATTGATTACGATGCTTCACAGACTCAAAGAGAAGCGGATAGCTTTAAAAAATATTTTGATACAGGAGAAATCCTAAAAAAGAAACCCATCAAAAAAGCTTACAAAATACATGGGGAAAAGCATGAAGGCTATAAACTACAAGTGATTAATGGGTCAGCTTCTGTTAAAGATGTCTTAAGAGAAGCTCACAAGTATAACACCACACTAACCATCTTCTTATGTAGTATCCTTATTTGTGCCATAGGAAAAGAAATGTCCATAAGAGATAGGAAATACCCTATTGTACTTTCAGTCCCTGTCAATCTACGTACTTATTTCCAATCTGCTTCAGCTAGAAACTTCTTTAGTGTTATTAATATCTCACATTCTTTTAAAGATGACGAAATGAGTCTAGCCCAAGTCATCCAGCATTTAAATGAGATGTTTAAACAGGAATTAACGACCAAACATCTTCAAGCAAGACTGAACAAACTCGTTTCCCTAGAACGTAATTATGCAACACGGGTTGTTCCATTATTCCTAAAAAAACCTACGTTACGTATTGCCCATCGTTTAACGAATAAAGAAATTACAAGTGTCCTTTCTAATATTGGCCAGGTACGTATGCCGAAAGAGGTAGAAGACTATATTGATTCCTTCGATGTATGCGTCAGTACGAACAATATACAAGTTTGTGTATGCTCCTACAAGGACAAACTCTCTATGAGCTTTACTTCTCCTTTTATAAGTACAGAAGTACAAAAAAACTTTTTTAGAGAACTGATTGCTATGGGCATTGACGTTACAATAGCCACCAATATAGGAAATGAAGCAAAGGATCAAGAAGGGTGATAATCTATGAAGTATTGTGAAAAGTGCAAGGCAAATGTAGTAGGAACCGCTACCTACTGCCCTTTATGCCAAAACAAATTAGTCCTAACAGAGATTAAAGATGATGAGATTTTTCCAGTTTTACCACCCACTAAGGATAGGTACTCTCTTCTTTTTAAAGTACTAACCTTTTTCTCTTTGGCAGTCTCTATTCTTTCTATAACATTAAATTTCCTTCAACCACGAGAAGGTTGGTGGTCCATTCTAGTGGTTGGAACCCTGGGATGTGTCTGGTTAAGTGTGGTCGTTGCCATCATCAAGCATCGTAACATCTTGAAATACCTATTATATCAAATTCTCATCATCCTTCTCTTTACCATCTTTGTGGACTACCGTATAGGTTGGTATGGCTGGTCCATTACGTATGTCTTACCTATTATCTTTACAGGCGCCATGATTGTTATGTATAGCTTATCGAAGATTTTAAAGCTAGAAACAGGAGATTATATGATTTATCTCTTGCTAGATGCCCTGTTTGGGATTATTCCCATCATCTTTATTGGCTCAGACATTGTACAAACAGATCTTCCTTCTATGATTTGTATCATTGTAAGTCTTGTGTCTGTTACAGCTTTGATCGTCTTTGAAGGGCGCAATATGTATAATGAATTAAAGAGAAGATTACATGTCTAAAATATAACAGATAAAGACCTACTTAAATGCCTCTTGCTAGACAAATAAGTAGGTCTTTATCTGTTATAAAACCTTTACCGTCGCATACGACCTAAGTCCTATGCGACTTACGTGTTAATTAGCTCACCCTGGGATAATCCCAATTATTAAGGCTCCAAAAAGATTATCTCTTCATAACATTTTAAAAGTTTCTTCATTGGTCTTTACTTCACACGCTCTAGTATTTAGTCCTTTTTAATTATTTTCTCTTAAAGATGAATGATTTAGGTAACTGTATAGTATATTTTATCTATATATCTTTTTAAACATCTATATTTAGGTAGGGAGGATAAGCTATGAATCCATCTAGAAAGCCATCTACTAGAAATCCAAATGCCCCGAATATCCCTAGTAGGGATACTCACAATGACTGCCCATCTGAACAGCTAAATTTAAATATCCTGAGTGAAAATTCATCTTTAAGCAATCCTATGAGCCCAGACTTTAATTATGCTGAAGCATTTAATCGATTACCTCTTAATAAAGTAAAGGAAGATCTATACCATTTAATCACTACTTCACAAGATTGGTGGCCAGCGGATTATGGCAGCTACGCACCATTTTTAATCCGTATGGCTTGGCATAGTGCCGGGACCTATCGTGTAAGTGATGGTAGAGGTGGGTCAAGTAGAGGCACTCAACGTTTTTCTCCTCTAGATAGTTGGCCCGATAATGCCAATCTTGATAAAGCACGTAGACTCCTATGGCCTATCAAGCAAAAGTACGGTAATCGTATCTCTTGGGCAGATTTAATGATTTTAGCTGGTAACAGTGCACTAGAATCTATGGGATTTAAAACCTTGGGATTTGCTGGTGGACGAGAAGATGTGTGGGAGCCTCAAATAGACGTTTACTGGGGAACTGAAAAATCTGGTGCAAATGCTGACATGAAGCCTGCACCGGGACAGCTAGAAAATCCTCTTGCTGCTGTTCAGATGGGGCTTATTTATGTGAATCCTGAAGGACATAATGGCGTACCCGACCCCCTCAAGTCTGCTGAAGATGTCCGTGCTACATTTTCAAATATGGCAATGAATGATGAAGAAACGGTTGCACTCATTGCCGGAGGGCATACATTTGGTAAAGCTCATGGTGCTGCACCAGCAACTTTTCTTGGGCCACCACCTGAAGCAGCACCTATTGAGGAGCAGGGACTTGGCTGGAAAAATAGCTTTGGTACCGGAAATGCTGATGACACCATTACGAGTGGCATTGAAGGTGCTTGGAAGCCCCATCCTATCAAATGGGATATGGGCTATTTAACAACTTTATTTAAATATGAATGGGAGCTTGTAAAAAGCCCTGCTGGTGCTTATCAGTGGTTGGCTAAGGATGTTGAGCCTGATGATATGGTGGAAGATGCACATGATCCGACAAAGAAACATCGTCCGATGATGACTACTGCTGATTTGGCACTTCGTGCGGACCCTATTTATGAATCTATTGCGAGAAACTTTCTAAACAACCCCAAACAATTCCAAGACCAATTTGCACGTGCATGGTTTAAATTAACCCATCGTGATATGGGGCCTGTTTCTAGATATCTCGGACCAGAAGTCCCCAAAGAACAATTTATTTGGCAAGACCCTCTTCCAAGTCCTACTTATCCTATGATTAACCAAAAAGATATCGCTCAACTCAAAAAAATGATTATGCATTCAGAATTAACCATTCCTCAACTCGTAAAAACAGCTTGGGCATCTGCTTCTACCTTTAGAGGATCAGATAGACGTGGTGGAGCAAACGGTGCCAGATTACGCCTTCATCCCCAGATTGGATGGGAAGTAAATGAACCTGATGAGCTTTTACCTGTATTAAAACAATTAGAAGCTATTCAATCACGTTTTAATCATTTTAGTAAGTATAGAAAGGTTTCGATGGCAGATTTAATTGTATTAGGTGGCGCTGTTGGTATAGAAAAAGCGCTTAAACAGGCTGGTTACACGATGGAGGTTCCATTTACTCCAGGCCGCACCGATGCCTCACAAGATCAAACAGATAGTGCTTCATTTGCTGTATTAGAGCCTAAAGTAGATGGTTTTAGAAATTATGCCCAAGAATCGTATAAAGACTGTATCTCTTACATGCTTATCGACAAAGCACAATTACTAACCCTTACCGCACCTGAAATGACTGCCTTATTAGGAGGGCTACGTGTATTAGATGTGAATTATAACGGCAACCAAGCAGGCGTTTTTACTCATAGAAAAACAGCTCTAACAAACGACTTTTTCGTTAACCTACTCGATATGAATACGATTTGGAAACCATCCATAAATAACAGCAATCTTTATGTAGGCTATGACAGAACCACAGGAAAGCCTTTGTGGACAGCTACAGAAGCTGATCTTATCTTCGGCTCCAATTCACAACTTAGAGCCATTTCAGAAGTTTATGCTTCTAACGGCAATGAAAAGAAATTTTTACAAGATTTTATAAATGCGTGGAATAAAGTGATGAATGCAGACCGATTTGATATCAAATAGCTTTTTTAATGTATTGAACTCAGGCACAGATAATCTTTTATTATCTGTGCCTGAGTTTTGTAGGAGGATTTTTGCATAACAAAAGACCTACTTAGTTGCCTATTGCTAGACAAATAAGTAGGTCTTTATCTGTTATAAAACCTTTGCCGTCGGATACGACCTAAGTCCTATGTGACTTACGTGTTAATTGGCTCGCCCTCTGATAAATTTCCTGCGTAAGCCTCAGAACTTTGAATGTTTTGGTTACTCTGATTTGACATCTTTGTTCCCTCCTACATTCGGTTTGGTTTTACAAGAGGTTTATATATATGCACACCTATTACTCCTTAGGTCTATACATTATAGGCCTAAGAGTCAGTGAAAAAGCCTAAAGGGATTTTAAACACCTTTAAACCTTGATCTAAAACACTTCATTAATTTTTATAGCACCCTTTTCCATCTATACCACAACGCATATTCCCATTTGATTTTTCTATATTAAATAGACACTCATTTTCTACTATTTGTTTTATAAATTGTTTATATTGTTCTTTGGTATAAGCTGATTCTATCATTTCACTTATTACTTCACCTTCACTATTTACAAATACTGTTGTTGGGATATTAAATACTTTATCCGATATCGAGGCCCTAAAGTCATAATCGGCTAATATGTTAGGAAATGTTACGTTGTTATCCTTTAAGATTTTTCTTACTTGATCTATTTCCTTATCTTTGTGACATTCATCTTTAACATCTAGTACGATGCCCAGCATCCCCATGTTATGAATCTGTTCTTCTTCATAGATTTCTTGTAAATTAGATAATTCCTTTATGCAAGAGGGACAATAAGTGGCCCATATATTTACCATGGTAAATGCTTTGTCCTTAAATAGACTATTGGTTACCTCTATCCCTTCAATGGTATGTGCCTGAACCTCTATTGATTGTAACTCTGTTCTATTTTTCATTCTTGCCTCTACATCCCTATTAAATACCCACAAGGACAATACAATAAATCCAATAACTAATATAACTATTATGCCAATTATCTTTAACATTTTAATAGGCCTTCTTTCTTTCTGCTACTACTACTTGAACCCCCTCATTATTCCCCTTTTTCCCAATAAATATATTTATCCATAGAAGCTATTTTCATATTATTTTACTAATTTCACGACAGATTCCACATACCATTAGCAAGTGGAAGCTACTCTTCCACTAAGGTAACAGGTACTAGACAATTTAAGCACACTTCAAGAATATCCCATTATAAAGGACCTACTTAAATGCCTATTGCTAGTTCGCTGCTGCTTCACTTCTACGACCACTTCTGCAGTACACAAGAATGACTTCTTCCTTGTCAGCTAACTTTTGTTTGCTAACAAGCTAGTAATTGACATGACTGTGGCATGAGGCGTATCATAAACCTTTGATAACGTGTGTTTAAGACTTTGTAAATGCGAAATAGTATTTACTTCTAAATTTAATGACTACAGAAAAGGACTTCAATCATGAATCAATTCAGCTTATTTATACAAGAGCAGTTACAGGAAATGACTATCAGCGTACATAGAGCACACCATACCCAATGTTTAGATACTTGGGGAGGTTCCAATCTTATACTCCCTTTTAGCAGTATCGGTCTTATTGTGGAAGGCACAGGAACGATGCAAGTAGACGACACGATCTTATCGCCTAGCAAAGGGCAACTCTACTTACTCCCTGCCAAAACCGTTCAATCATTCTCCACACATCCCAATGCACCTTATCAAAAGTACTTTTGCCACTTTGAGGCAAAATGTAGTGAACTAGACCTATTTGAAATCATTCGTACCCCTTTATGTATCGATGCAAAGAATATAGATCTTGTCACTGGTTTTTTTATAGGAATGATTGACTGCTTTCAAGAAACCAATCTTTCTTCAATGATTAAAGTTAAACAATATATGATGGATTTATTATGCTATTATCTGGAATGTTGTCCATCCCATCAGATTGAACTCATTGAGAAAAATTATAACTGCCCATTGAATCATGCCATTCGTTACTTAGAACATCATATTCATGAAGAGGTTACTGTCAAAAAAATGGCTGAAATAGCTGGCTATCATCCTAATTATTTCACCAAGCTATTTCAGCAAAACTTTGGTATTTCTCCTGTGCAATTTATCGTTAGAAAAAAAACTGAGCTTGCAAGTAAACAACTGTGTTCGACGCAAATAGCTATTTCAGTGATTGCTGAATCTCTAGGCTTTAACAGCCAGTTTTATTTTTCAAATTTCTTTAAGAAGCAAACAGGTATGACACCTACTGAATATAGAAATACGTTTGGCCAATCTCAACTATAAGGGGTTAACACTTGTGGCGATATCTAGAAATAATATCGTCTTGAAGTGCTTTATTTAAATAGACAAAGCGTGCTGAAAACCCACCCACACGGACAATAAGATGTCTGTAGCCTTCGGGGTTTTCTTGTGCTTTCATTAACTCGTCTACTTTAGTTGTATTACCTTGGAAGATTTGGCCCCCTCCTGCTATAAATCTTCTAAGTATCATTTCTATTAATGCTTCACTTCCCCATGTTGGATCAAAATCCCACATAGTTGATGCCCCACCAGTAAATAATTCTGTTGGCATACTTAAGTTTGAATTCATCGCTGCAGTAAGCCCATATGTCATTGACGAAGACTGAGGTGTAATCCCATGTGCAACCATTTTACCAGCATGCCCACCATCAGCTGTAGCACCTAATAACTCTGCGGCTGTTACACCAAATGTAAATGTCAGCACCATCGGTAATGCTGTTCCACCAAAACGGTTAGTGTAACTACTATATGCCTCACACACTGTTGTCATTACTCTTGAAGCAAATTCATCTGCTTCTTGATTTTGTTGTCCGTATTTAGGAATGTTTTGTAATCTTAGACGAAGCAATTCATTATTTTCAAAGTCAGTTTCTAATGCATGGATTAATGTTTCTGCTGTACAGATCTTATCTTCAAAAACTGCTTTCTTAACTGCAAATAATGCATCTGCTGCATTAGGCAGTCCTATTGGTGCACTTCCGTAGTTGTGATAACGCACACCACCATCATGCATATTTCTTCCTGTTGTCAAACAATCATCTAACATACTTGAAAGTAAGTACGCAGGTCTTGACTTTGCATCCTCTTCACTAAAGACATCTTGTGTATGGAAGAAGATATGAATCATTCTAAGGACTTCTTTCTCAAAATCATTGTAGAATTCTTCAAACTGGGTAAATGCAGTTAATCCCTTGAACTGTGTTGATTGAAGATGCTTTCCTGTCACAAGACACTTGCCACCTGTAATAGCTAACTCTACAAGCTTAGGAATGTTGTGCCAGCCATTGAATAAATAGTCACTATTCATACCCTGTGGGGATATCTCCATACAGCCACCACATACATACTCTGTTGCATCACTATAGCGTACACCACTATTTATCATTGCTTTGATGATGGCTTCATCACTTAAGATCTGTGCACGATTATTCCCCTCTTTAAGATATTTGGCACAAAGCTTAATATACTCTTCTGGTGGGTTTTTAGGAATACGAAGGTAGACTAATGGGTGTGTAATATTCATAGCTATTATTGATTCAATCATAATGTAAGTAAGTGGATTGACTGCAGATGTACCATTCTTGTGAGAGCCACCAATTGAAATGGTAATGCCCCATCCATCCATCGTATGTACACTTTCATCAAATCGTAAGAATAATTCATCTATCAACACCCGCGCTTCTTCTAAAGTACAAATACCTTTTTTTAAGTCATTTTCTAGATATGGCCATAAATAATAATCTAATCTACCAGGACTATTTCCTCCATAAGGGTTCTCACTAAGCACCATAATATGTTGGAAGTAGTACGCTTGCACAGCTTCCTTAAAAGTCACTGCTGGATACTCTGGAACCCTTTCACAAATTGCAACTTTATCAAATCTATTCATTTCTTTAAGCTTTTCAATGTGCTTTTGATTCCACTGTGTTATTGCATCTAATACAATCAAAACACCTGTGTAAAATTGCTTTGCTTTTTCATCTTTAGCCTTTTTTAGACTTGTTGTATACATTTGACGCATGCCGGACACACCATGCTTAAGAATCCTATCCCATAACCATGCAATATGTCCCCTTGATCCTCCTGCAGAAAAAAGTTGGTTGTGGCACATTTCATCATAAAATTCAAATGCCTCACGTACTTTTTCAAATGGGCCATTTAGACACTCTAAATCTTTAGCCCTCTCTTCAACAGCTTTATCCCTTCCCCAATAAACCCTACCAATGATCTCATCGTAGTCTTCAATATAGACCGCTTGATTCACTAAAGCATAGTGTGTCGCTCTTGCAATTTTTTCCCACTGTGGCAATTTACTATAAAGGTTGATTGCTGCATAATGTAAATTGGATTGGTAGTTATTTTTTGGTGGTCTTTTCCCTTTTTCAGTCCATAGTCTTTCTAACATCTGGGTTCTTTCTGATTTTTGCATAATGATACGCTCCTTATACTTATCACTCTATTTTTTAGAAGTAATGACGTTCAATCGTTCCATCGTTTCTTGACTTGGCGCCTCAAGATGCTGTGCTTCATAGTCAAGTGCTAGACTCTCATATTTTGTCTGCCCCATTTTGTGAAATGGTAGAAGTTCTACTGGTGTCTCTTTATTAATGGATTTTACAAAATGAGTAATTGCTTCAATCTCANTTTCCCTTTTTCAGTACATAGTCTTTCTAACATCTGGGTTCTTTCTGATTTTTGCATAATGATACGCTCCTTATACTTATCACTCTATTTTTTAGAAGTAATGACGTTCAATCGTTCCATCGTTTCTTGACTTGGCGCCTCAAGATGCTGTGCTTCATAGTCAAGTGCTAGACTCTCATATTTTGTCTGCCCCATTTTGTGAAATGGTAGAAGTTCTACTGGTGTCTCTTTATTAATGGATTTTACAAAATGAGTAATTGCTTCAATCTCATTGTCATTATCATTGATAGACGGAATAACTGGCACACGTACGATAACATTGTTTTCACCCTTGATAAGCCTCTCTACATTTGAAAGGCATCTTGTATTATCAGCTCCAACATATTGTTTATGCTTTATAGGATCAATCATCTTGATATCATATAAGAATAAATCAACATACGGAAGTATACGTTCAAAATTCTGCCACTCAACATTTCCAGCTGTCTCGATAGCCACATGGAGATTATTTTGCTTGCATGCAGCAAGTACTGCTTCTAAAAAGTCAATTTGTAGTAAGGCTTCTCCTCCTGAAAAGGTAACCCCGCCATTAGACATTTTGTAAAATTCAACATCTTTCATTACTTCATCTATCACTTCATTTACAGTCATGGTCACGCCTGCCATAGATAGCGCTTTTGTCATACACTGACTCACACATGCCCCACATGCTTTACATTTTGTTCGTTCTAACTTGTGCACTCCATTTTCTAAAGTATGTACCCCCTCTGTACAACTTGCCATACACTGCTTACACTGAATACACTTTTCACTAAAAAACATCAGTTCCCTCTTGTGTTTGAGTGATTCTGGATTATGGCACCAAAAACATCGTAGTGAACACCCTTTCAAAAAAACTGTCGTTCTAATCCCTGGACCATCATGTACACATAACTTTTGAATATCAAATACTATACCGGAAATCATAGCCACTTTCTCCTTCTATTGCTCTCTTATTACTATGTCTAATATATCAAGAATCTTTCTTATCCTACATGCGATTTTCCCCTACAAATATATAATTTTATAACATAACTTCCACTTCTTTGCTAGATCATGTCTCCAACTCTATTTAGTCCAAATTAAAGACCCTTCAAATCACCCAAATAACCCATGAGCAAAAATGAGCACATACCTACAAACACACAAAAAGCCTCAAGGCATAATATCCTCAAGACTTGGTACTACTAGGGTTTATTTACTTATCTTCACTATCGTCTCAACGTGCCGTTAGGCATAGGGGTAATACTAAAAAACGAATAATTTCCCATTACAAAAGACCTACTTAAATGCCTATTGCTAGATAAATAAGTAGGTCCTTATCTGTTATAAAACCTTACCGTCGCATATGACCTAAATCCTATGCGACTTACGTGTTAATTGGCTCGCCCTCGGATAAATTTCCTTCGTAAGCCTCAGAACTTTGAATGCTTTGGTTACTCTGACTTGACATCTTTGTTCCCTCCTACATTCAGTTTGGTTTTACAAAAATAGTATGTGATAAACTAAAAGGATTTATTCTTTATAATGTGCCTAAAGAAATCGTTTGTAAATTGTCAGGTCTCTAGTACTGTAGTGAAGGCACTGCCTTCACTTACTATCAAAAGCAAACTAATTCCAGTTATACCCAAACGGAATTCTTGTTCCTAGTGTATCTTTCCACCAAGATTCTCTACAAAGTATAATCTTCTTATCAACCCTAGAATTATAATTCTCTAAAATAGAATATTGAAAGTACTTCTTTATATAGTCAAATCCTTGTGTATTAACTATCTCATTCAGTTCTTTATTTCCTCCATGCCCATTATTAATATAATTTTTCCAACGTTGTAACAACATTCCATTTTCTCCTGTTGCTGATCCTACATATAATTTTCCATTATTAGTATCTCTAATTAGATATACTGCCTTTTGATTTTCTAATGCGGCAATCCAATCTTTTTTATTTCTTGAAATAATCGTCTCTAACTGACTGAATGATAGTCTTACCTTTTCATATCCAGGGAAATCGTCTCCATCAAATATTGTTGGTAATATCTGTAGTACCTCAAATTGATTAATAATATCTTCTGCATACCTAACTTGCGTAGTAAAATCTTTATGAAATTTAACAAGTACACGCCCAAAATATGGTTTGTATTTTAAAATTTCATCTCCCTCATAGTTAATGCCATTTTCAACATTTAATTCTTTTGTAATGCTTTTAATTGTAGTAAGAAGCCATATATCATAATCAACCTTTAACAAACAAATTACACTTTCCCCAACATTAAAATATCGCCTTACAGTTCTCCAAAATAACCATCCATTATTTATAGTATCAGGATTTTTTGTATATTCATCCATTGGGTCAGTATCACCATTAAATTGGTTAAATTTAATTTTAACATTGCTATAGTCATCAAATAATAGTAAATCATTCAAATACAACTGTTCCATAAATTATTGCCCCTTTTGTAATTTGTCCTATTAAATAATATTAACATATGCGCCAATTATACTCTATAATAAAAAGCAGTCAACCTGTTTTAGTTAACTACCCTTCTTCTAATTATGCTCTTTATAATCCCCTATCTTTATCTACAAAGCCACTGTGATCTGTTCCATGACCTTATCTCAACAAGCTTCTATCCAAAGTCTCTACCTGCTTAGTAAGAGCCATGCTGGATCTGTTTAATCCTATATATATTTTTGTTTGTTTTGGTATAAACACATGGCATATCCCTCCTAACTGAAAATATATGTTTCTATTGGTCTATATCTAAATACATATCTTTCATTGAGTTTTTTAATTGCTACTTTTCGGTAGTTTAAACCAACCAGCTATAAGTAATAGCTTTCCGTTAGCAGCTTCAATCAGATCTTTTAGAACACCTAGTTTTTAGTAAGTTAAGCTTTCACTTACTAGCAAACCATATCCCTTAATTTTTAGTTATGGACAATACGTTGCATAATACTTTCTTGAATACTTGGATCAAGACATACAAACTGATCTGAAAAACCACCTACACGCACAATGATATCACGGTGTTTATCCGGTTCTTTTAAAGCTTGTTCCAATCTTTCTTGGTCAACTACGTTGATTTGCAGTTGGTTTCCACCTTCTGCGAAATAAGTTTTTAGTAAGGCTTCTACCTTTATACGTCCTTCTGCTGTCTTAAATGTTTTAGGGTCTAATCTTAAGTTAACAATACAAGTTCCTAGGCAATCTTCTTGTGGAATAGATAATGCTGCCCCTAAAGTTGCTGTTGGCCCTTGTGTATCTGTTCCTTGCATAGGACCTGCACTATCTGCTAGTGGCTCCCCTGCTTTTCTACCATCTGGTGTTGCACCAATTTTCTCTCCATTGATCATCCAGTCTATCCAACCGATGATTGCCGGTGTAAATTGACCATTCCCTCTATAGCCCACAAGGGTTTTCACCTCATCAAAGACAAATCCCATCACTTCATGAGCTAAATGCTCAAGGTCTGTACCGCCATTTCCAAACTTCAAGATCCCTTGGCATTTTCTTAGGATGTCTTCACTCCCTTCGTAGTTGGTTGCAAAACTCTCTAAGAAAGCTTCTGGTTGAAGGTCTTTGAAAGTCCCCTTATAAAATTCTTGAACGGTATACAAGGCATTGATAGCATTTGTACTACCATAAATATCTGTGGAGTCGAAGTTATAAGATGCACCACCACCTAGGACACTTTTTCTATTTTCTAGACAACCACCTGTTAAAAGGCTGATCAGTAGTGTGGGAATATGAAGCCCTTCCGTATGTTGCCTGATATTGATTTGTCTGCCCATATCTTGAATGGTGACATGTAAATCTCTTTTAAAAGCTTCATAAAAGGCTTCAAATGAATCACAGTTTAAAAATTGGTTGTAGAAAGTATCTTCAAAGACTTCTAGCATATTGTAAGACACCCAAGTAGAGTCACACATAGTCTTTCCTTGAATAAGCATTTCTGAGCAACCACCCATGACATAGTCTACAGCATCTTCAAAAGGAATATGATACTGTTCCACTAATCCTTTTAAGAAGAGTTCTTCGTTGACAATAGCAGGCTGTCCATAACCTTTACCGATATTTTCTAACAAAGCCTCCCAGAGTTCTTTAGGCATATCTTTGCGTACTCTTAAAGTCACATTCGGTGTACGGAGTCCTCTTATGGCTTCAATAACAATAAGAGTTAATGTATTATAACTTGCCTGGCCTAAGGCATCTGTTCCCCCAATGGTCACATGAACCGCTCCTGGATGCCCTATACGTTTTTCGATATCTTCAAAGAGCTCACGGATTAAACTCTTTGCTTCCTCACGTGTTATAAACCCTTCTGCTAAGTCCTTTTCATAATAAGGATAAAGCAAATCATCTAGGCGACCTGTTTCAAAAGCATTGCCAAAATACATACTTGCTTGATGCATAATAAACGCTTCATAAAAATGAGTCGGTGGTTCGAAAGGCACACGTTCTAAAGCTTCCACTAAACCTTTTAAGCATGGATCTTCTGGCTTTTCTTGTAAACACGTTTTCAAGTAAGCTTTGTAGCGCTCTACATAGTCTATTACCCCCATAAGAGTATCTTCCATACCTTGTAAGAACTGTCTTTTTTCTTCATCTGTCTCTTCCATGAGACCTTCTTGAATTTCTATCTGATACCCCTTTAAACCTTGTTTAAAAAGCTTTCTAAAATCTACAGTGTGATGCCATCCCTCATGAGCATAACGGATATGGTGAGGAATATGATACATATGGCTTGCATTTTCCATTACTAAGTTCATGCTGTAACGTTCTTGTGCATTTTCCACTTTTTCTGCCAGTTTACTAAAATGTGTCGCATCTAGGTAGCATACGCCATTCCAATCCACTTGACAACCATAGTTTTCTACATCATCTTCATTATGATTGGCTGCAATATGATCCCTAAAAGTTACAAAAAGACGTTGACCTTCTTGGTACGTTGGCACATTTAAATGATCTAAATGAAAACGCGTGGTACGTCCTGCACGTCTATCTAATGTCTCATTTAAACTTTGATAAAAAAGTGCGGCAGAATGCATGCCATGCTTCTTTAAAAACCTTGCCGTGGGTGAAAGGCTATAATTGTTTTCCATTTTATTTAAGCTCCAATCTCTCTAATCCCTTTTGTCATCCTATCAATATCTTCTTGTGAAAGATTAATTTGTGCAGCATAAGCTGTATCTTTAATATGATGAGGCTTTCTAGCACCACAAAGAACATAACTTATATTAGGTTGTGCCATAGTCCAAGCGATAACAAGTTGAGCACAACTACATTGGTAACGTTTGGTAAGACCGTTCCAGCTCTCTAAAAGGGCAAGTACTTGGGCACGTTTAGAAGGTTCATACCAAGGAATACCTGCGCGCGCTTCTTTTGGATCTACCACATAGTCCATACCTATTTTCCCTGTAAGTAACCCTTGTTCTAATGAAGAATAAGTCATAATATCAATTTTATTTTTAGCACAAGTTGGCCTTAGTGTCTGTTCAATTTTGCGATCAAGCATACTGTATTTTTCTTGAATCACATCTAATTCACCGTAACGAAGGTACTCTTCAATATGTTCTGGTGTCACATTAGATGCACCGATTGCTTTAATAAGCCCCTGACGTTTTAAATCCATCAGACAGTTCATCGTTTCTTCAATAGGTGTTTTGTAAGGTTCTACTGATTGCCAGTGTGTAAAGTAAATATCAATATAATCTGTACCTAAACGTTTTAAGCTGAGCTCTAATTCACGTTTAATGGTATCTGCTTCTAAACAACGTTTGACAACATGACCACTTTGTTCAAAGAATTCAGCACCACGTTCATCATGCCACCACAGACCACATTTTGTAGAAAGAACGACTTGGTCACGTTTATTTTGAATCGCTTTTCCGATGACTTCTTCACTTTTCCCAAAGCCATAAGCTGGTGCTGTATCAATAAGGGTAATCCCTGCTTGGATTGCTTCATGAATGGTTTGGATAGAAGCTTCTTCATCTGAATCGCCCCACCATTCACCTCCACCAATTGCCCATGTTCCAAGGCCTAATGCTGATACTTCAAATCCTGAATTGCCTAATTTTCTTTTAATCATTTTAACCCACCTCATCTATTTTCACTTGTTTATTGATTGTTTTCTTATGACTTGCTTCTACTTTTCCATCTATATAATCTTGCCAAGCTTTGGCTTCTTCTTGTGTCGGAACGCTAAAACTTTCACCTACTTTTTTTAAGCCATATCTACTCTTTTTACCAATGCCCAAATCATGATACGGCATCAATTGAATCGCTTCGACATACTCAAGCGCTTCATACAATGCCACCAAAGCATCAAAATGGCTTTCTTGGTCATTCACGCCTGGTATAATGGGACATCTCATACGAATGGCTTTGCCTAAAGCATTAAGGGTTCTTAAGTTTTGATGAATTTGTTTATAAGACTGTCCCGTATAGCGAATATGTTGTGCTTCATCTGTTGCTTTAATATCAAAGAGGAAGAGATCTACAAAAGGTGCTACCTTCTCTATCACTTGAGTTGACACAGCACCACTTGTTTCTACACAAGTATGTAAGCCCACTTCTTTAGCCCTTTCTAAAAGCGCTTGTGCAAAAGCACCTTGTAAAAGAGGCTCACCTCCTGAAAGTGTCATCCCACCTCCAGAGTTTTCATAAAATTTGCGGTCTACTAATACTTCTTCGATCACCTCATCCACCGTCTTTTCAGACCCACATACCAAAAGGGCTTCTTGAGGGCATTGTTCTAGGCAAGCTTTACACTGGTTGCAATGGGTTAGGTCCATCTCATGTCTTATTCCAGAGTAATCTTGAATCAACTGATGGCATCCCTCTTTGCATACCCCACTACATTTGCCACAATGGGTACATTTGATTGTATCTAATTCCAGACCTACTTTTTGACTGAGTCCTTCTAAATTATGACACCAAGTACATCTTAAAGGACAGCCTTTTAAAAAGACAGTCGTTCGTATACCTGGTCCATCGTCTATACAAAACTTTTGGATATTAAAAATCACGCCTGTTTTTTGTCCTAAATGTTCCATATAAGCTCCCTAAACTTTAAAATTGTTAAGATATGTATAGTATATTAAGTATTGTTTTTTTTGTATATATCATTATAGTATATAGTATATAAATATCTTGAACTTTATGAGGAACCTATTATGACGCTTTCTAGCCCAATTATTGACCCTAAAATTAAATCTTTTCCTTTTTACATTACCCGTTGTGCAACCGATTTTGAGGGGAATCTTGTCACACGTGAAAAAGGCTTCAATGAATATCAAATTATGCAATGTACAAGCGGAAAAGGCTTTTTTGAATGTGATGGACTCTCTTTCATCATTGGACCTTCTGACCTGGTGTTGTTTCATCCAGATAAGCCCCATCGCTATGGCCCTCTCCCTAATGAGTCAGCTCCTTGGATGCTCAACTGGATTTGCTTTTTGACTGATGGTAATGATCTTCTAGAGACCCATCTGACTACTGATGGTTATCGTGTCATCCAGCAAGCACCTACTGCCCACCTTATTCCACTTTATGAACAAGCGGTAAGAACATTGGCCCAACCAGATGCTACCTACTATCAGCTTCAAGGCTCCCATATTCTTTACACCCTGCTCTTGGAGGTCATTGGTCTAAAATGGACTGTACATGAAACGATAAGCCATACCCAGCTACTAGATACGGTCATTAATTATATGGAAGCCCACTTACATACCGAGTTATCTATTGATGATTTAAGTGATCTGGTACATGTTTCACCTTCCTACCTATGTCGCCAGTTTAAGAAGGTCTATCAAACCTCCCCCATTCAATATCTGATTAAGCTCAGAATGTTTAAAGCCCAAGAACTGATGCGTACTTATCCTCATCTCACCATTAAAGAAATTGGTCAGCTTTGCGGCTACCGGGAATCTGCTTACTTCGGTGCTGAGTTTAAACGCTGTTTTCACATCACCCCTAACCAATATAAAGAAGAATTTTTACATAACAAAAGACCTACTTAAATGCCTATTGCTAGACAAATAAGTAGGTCCTTATCTGTTATAAAACCTTACCGTCGCATATGACCTAAGTCCTATGCGACTTACGTGTTAATTGGCTCGCCCTCGGATAAATTTCCTTCGTAAGCCTCTGAACTTTGAATGCTTTGGTTACTCTGACTTGACATCTTTGTTCCCTCCTACATTCGGTTTGGTTTTACAAGAGTAGTATGTGATGAATGAGGAAGATTTATTCTTAATAATACGCTAAAAAAATTTGCATAAAAATTAAATTGTGTTTGAATTGTCATGTACATGGTACCTTAGTGAAGGCACAGCCTTCACTTACTATAGACTCCTAAGTATTTCCTCCCATTCATCAGGAAATCCTAATACTTGCAAATCAACAACTTCATACTGTTCAAAGAGTCCCTTTACGGTAGTTATGTAGTGCTGCCACTCATTATCATCTTTTAACAACTTACCTATAATAAATAATATTGCAAACACTGAATTGTTTTTTATCCCCATCTTCTTTTCCCTATTAAACAACATAGGATTCATTTTAATATTACGATTATAAATCCTACCATAGTGTGCACAAATATTTCTTATAGTAGCTAAGGATCTTAACCAACTTTCTATATAATCCTTCTTAATGTTATAATAAGTTGCCGCAATAACCTTTTGATCCTCATCTCTTAGATTTCTAAACATTTTAGAGATGAGTCCAAATGATACAACTTCAACTGTAGCCCAAACAGGTATGTTCCCACCATACATTTGGGCATGATGTTTTATAAATAGTTCACTGCTTCTGGCCACTTCTTTATCCATTTGCTGTAACATCTCATTATAATATTGCTCATTTTTAAAATTAGCCGGATCTTTATACCCTAATGGTCCGTATTTATGCGCTGTAAAATATGCAATATGTGTTCGAAAAGCTATCTCTATCTTTTCTAGCATAGCTAGTAATATATTTCTAAGCTTTCTATCAAATTCATATAAACGATATATTTCTTCAAAATAAGTTCCCGAAACAAACTCATTCCTAGCATCTTTATAGGTTAACATATATGCACTTAGTCTATAATAATTTGTTCGTTTTAATATGTGTAATGCTTGCTTCTCATCCTTAACAATTAGACCTCTGCTTTTTAGTAGATCTAGTTGCTCCTCATATGTTTTAGGCTCTTTTAGCTGCTTAATATTAGTAGTACACATATTTTATCCCCTTATACTAAAAAAGGCTTACCCTGGTCCGCATCGTAGATAGGCGTGGTAAGCTCTGTTGATTATATTATATGTGCATCTACATATATTGTCAATGTTTTTTAAGTAATTTACTGTTTTTACGCAAGGCTTGTATATCCTCATTTATCATTTCAACTTACTTTGTCTCCACACTCCACCCCTAACAAAAAAATCAAGACTTACAGGTTTTTAAACGCCTGCAAACCTTATTTTTACGTTTATTATTTTACTAATTTCACGACAGTTTCCACATGCCATTAGCAAGTGGAAGCTACTCTCCCACTAAGGTACCAGGTAATAGACAATTTAGGCACACTTCAAGAATATCCCTACCTATGCTAGAAGCTCCCACAATATAAAACTTTGCCTTGGTATCATTTGCATTAATAACCGCACTTAAGGTAAACTTATCATAAGCTGAAGCCTTCACTTACTATTCTCTTATAAATTTCTACTAAACTTACACCTTGGATAGTTGGAGCATCCATAGAACTGTTTTCCTAAACTATCACCTCGCTTTGCTGTTCTTAATACAAGATTACTTCCACATTTAGGACAAATTCCATCAGTATTCCGTCTTACTTTATCCTGTTCCTCTATAATCTCTATGCCCTCTTTTTCAATTTTATTTGTAGGATTCTCACTATTGATTGCACGATCAGATCTTTCTGTTACTTTCTCTCTTAAATTATCTATATGCTGCAGCTTAATTACATCTGTAATCTATGTATAGGGATACAAAGAATCATATAATCTATTAATTGTTTCAGTTGTTAACTTCTCTGATTGACGCTGTGCTATCTCTTTAACTGTTGATAGGATCATCTGTCTATTAATTACATGTATATCGCAACTTTCTATATTAACTTTCTTTAGCGTACATCTTTTGGAAAATACAATGACTGAGTGAACAGGAATATCCTCACCTATTTGCCTTTTCATCATCAAATATCCATCCACTATAATTCTTGCTCTCAAAACATAAAACACCATCTGCATTTATAGTAAAACTACTATAAATATTATTAACATTCCTACTGTCCCCCTTTTATCTTTCTTAATTTTAAAGCCCAACATAACCACGCTATCTAAATTCATTCTAGTTATCTACGTAGTCATGTTGGGCTTCTTGTTATAGATTCATATTAATTTCTTTATTTTTAGATCCTCTTTATGATATATAATTCTCTATTATCATTGCTATTCATTTGATTATCTATGTCATTATTAAACGAATAATTTCCCATTATAAAAAACCTACTTAAATGCCTATTGCTAGACAAATAAGTAGGTCCTTATCTGTTATAAAACCTTTACCGTCGCATATGACCTAAGTCCTATGCGACTTACGTGTTAATTGGCTCGCCCTCGGATAAATTTCCTTCGTAAGCCTCAGAACTTTGAATGCTTTGGTTACTCTGATTTGACATCTTTGTTCCCTCCTACATTCGGTTTGGTTTTACAAAAGTAGTATGTGATGAATGATGATAATTTATTATTAATAATAGGCTAAAAATATTGTATAAATTGCCTGGTACCTCTACTTACTAATACTTCTACATAAATTTGCATACAAATCAAATTGTGTTTGAATTGTCAGGTACATGGTACCTTAGTGAAGGCACCGCCTTCACTTACTAACTTTAGATACAGATAAAGACCTACTTAAATGCCTATTGCTAGACAAATAAGTAAGTCCTATACGACTTACACGCTAATTGGCTCGCCCTCGGATAAATTTCCTTCGTAAGCCTCTGAACTTTGAATGCTTGGGTTTTACAAAAGTAGCCTGTAATGAATGAGAAAGATTTATTCTTCTAAGTATTCATTAAATATGTCCGTATCGATTACTTTAATTTCAAAAACCTTTTTAACGGAGACACCAAAATTATGTTCAATCATCAATTTTGCTAATTTTTCACCATCAATTAATATAATATGTTGATGCTTGGCATACTCTATTGCCTGTTTTGAGAATTTAGCAGTTGTAACAAATAACCCTTTGCCACCTTTACCTGAAATCGCACCTACAAAGCTTTGTACGTCGGGTCTTCCTACTGTACTACTTAAATCCCACTTCTTTGCTTGAATATAAATCAAATTAAATCCAAGCTTGTCCTCCATAATAATGCCGTCGATGCCTTCATCACCTGTAGCAGAAGTCATTTTCCCAGCATTTTTAAAAGCACCATATCCCATTTTAGATAGTAAATCAATGACCATCTTCTCAAATGTTGTAGGGGAAAGCTTTACAACCTCTACAAGAATATCATCTGCCAAGCTTTGATTAATCTTACTAAAAGAAGCTTCAAACGTATCATCTGGTGTATCCTTTATATTATTTGTAATCTCATCATTGGGTTGCTCATCTGAAACACCACTTTGAAATTCTCTAAAGCTCTCAAATTGCATTAAATAATTGTTATCAATAACTGATGGATTCTCATTAATGACTTCTACTCCATCATTCGTAATAGTAAAAGTTGCCCTTGCAGGACTATCAATTAGTCCTGCTTTCTTTAAGTAAGTTCTCGCCCACCCTATGCGATTAACAAATACGGTCTGCCTTCCACTAGGAAGCATTTCTAAAAGAGCTTCTTCTGTTAAATTGAAATATTGGCTTACATGTTGCTTTAATTCTTTGAGTGTATGTGGCTGACCATCTTTTAGAAACTCTAAAAAGGGTTTATGCATCTCATAGTACTTTGGTAATTCCATTGTCTACCTCCTTGTGTGGCTAAGGTCATAATATTTCTTTATATCAATGGTGTTCATCCATTGAGCTGTATATATGTATTAAGCCTATCTATTGCTTTATTGTTACTCCCTATATTCTATTACACATGATAATCCTGCTCTGTACTAATAAAAAGGAATAGCTTCCTTTACTATAATATAGCTCCTTTACAAGAAATATTAAGTGAAAGCTACTAAGGTACTAGATAGTGAAGGTGAAGTCTTCACTACCTGATTTCTTCTAAGAAGTCCATTACATACTTACGCTGTAACTCCTCATGATGCTTTTGGTTATAGTAATTACATAAGCAACTATAACATGCTCCTTCTCCTTTTTCACCACCACAGTTGCATTGTGTCACAATCTCATTGGTGATTCTAAGTAACTCTTTAATTCCTTGTGTATCTGCTTTGCCTATTCGCCTTACGTGTCCTGCTCCACCTGGTACAGTATCAAACAAGATAAATTGAGTTTCCCAACTACCTCCTCCTGTGATGTAATGAAGACATCCTGAAATATCATTTCTCTCTATCCCCAAATACTGGCTAATCCCTTCTAATAACGCATATAAAAGAGATAGACCTCTCTTATGATCAATATTTTCGCCAAAAGAAATCCCTAGTACATCTGTCTTAAACTTATGTCCTAAGCTCTTTTTTAATAATTTTTTATTAGAGCAGTCTTTACCAAAAGGAGTCTTATGAAATTTAGTTTCTAGGATAAAAGGATCTTTCTTTTCCTTAACATCTGCATACCCACAGCTCTCGCAAACATAGAAATTAGATTTATTAAGTACTACCAATTCATCATCTGCAGTAGACTGTATTCTAATATATTTATTTCCTATTATATGCTCTTGATATAAATTTTCACTTTTATCTAACCTATCTCCTACATAGTGAATTTCACCTCTATAAGTTCGCTGGGGTTTTTTGGTTGTAGCGGCTTCCACATTATTATCAATAATAAATCCATACTCTGGTATAATAAATGTTCCATCTTTAGGTACTTTTTCTTTACAAATTTCACATCCTTCATCCAAATAATAATCTTTTTCATAATCATTAGCTAAATGTCGCCTAATGTTAAGATGTTTACAGCAAGTATTTTTACAAGTTCCATAATCATACTGTTCCCAATACTTCCTTGTGTCTCCTGGTCTTTTGATATACTGACTCGTGTAGATTTCTCCATCTGCAATAACTTGTGATCCTGGTGCATATTCGGAGATGGCAATCATTAAGTCTCTTTGCAATCTTAACCTTGCATCACCTTTTCCATAGGTTACTTCTTTATTACCGAAGCTAGTAGTGAGCTCAACTGTATCTACTGGGAAGCCATATTTAGGTATAATATTACTTTTAGATAAAAAGGCAATAATTTGCTCCTCTTTTATTTTCTTAATATAAAAATCCAATTTGGTTACTTTGCTAGATTCTCCTCTTTCACCCTCCAACGCTTTCTTAGCACTTTCATTTCGCATTTGCTCTAATCTTTCTAATTCTGATTTATACTCTTCATAGGCCCTTGAAAGAGGACTACTATCCCCTATAAGTTCATCCATCCATTGCACAATGAAAGACTCTACTCTAGTTGGAACAAATTCTTTAATATAATTCATTAAACTTTCAGGTCTTTCTTCTATGTAAGCCTGTAACATTCTATAGCTAGTATCTGAAAATAACTTTTCTACTGTATCAAATAGATCTGGATTTTTTTTCCAAAACCTCCCTAATATAGCCGCATTAACATGCCTTTTAATAATCTTTTGATTTGCTACCTCAAATCTTGGAGGAGATATCTTCCCTCTAATCATATCTCTTGGTTTATTAAAATAAGTTAAGTCATGAGATGATAATCTGCAAAAGGTCAGTGCATATGCTGCTGAATCTTTTCTTCTTCCTGCACGTCCTGCCCTTTGTGCATAGTTTGCTGGACTTGGTGGCATATTTTTCATAAAGACAGTTTCTAATTCACCTACATCTACTCCCATCTCAAAGGTTGTAGAGCAACTAAGCACATTAATTTTCTTATTCACAAAATCCTCTTGGTATAATCTAGCTGTTTTAGGACTAAGTTGTGCAGTATGCTCTTTAACAATCATTGGAGCAACTTTTAATTCGCTGTATTGCCTGCGGTAATGATTTTCTTCACCCTGTTTATGCACATCACATATCTGCAATATGCCATCACATCTATTACTTGGGCATTTATCCTTAATATTATGCGTTGTTAATCTACCACATTTGTCACACATATACCATTGTAATTCATGTACTTTAGTACTCTTTATCCGGAACTTGCTAATATGCATTTGATAGCTATTACCTTGTAAAAGTTCCAATCCCCCATCGTTCATATAAATCTTATTCCATAACACCTCAAGGAATTTATTTGCTCTTGCAAGATCATAACCTAATATCTTTTCTATATAGTTAACACGCCCATTGCCTTGTCTTGCTGAAGATACCCATGCTCTAATGTATGTATCTTTATCCTCATATTTAAGACACATGCCAATATCAATCGCCTTATATTTATAAAATTCCTTATCTGCTTTCTGCATTTTGCTTTCATAATCATATTTTAGCTTGCAATCTCTTCTAAATGCATTAGCTAAAATGTTTTGTAAGTTATAAAATTTATCTCTAGTTAATTCTTTGGTCGCCATATCCTTACCTTGATACTCAAAGGTAATAAGACCTAAGTTTTCTAAACTATTTCTATCATCACTAGAAATTTCATACATCATACTTTTCCATGCTTCTCTTAAGGATATCTCCGGCATTACAATCTTATTTTTCTCTAGTAAAAGTGCCAACTCTTCTACAACTTCTTGTATGCTTACACCCGTTGTTTTTTCTCTTCTATCGACATTATAAATACTTAGAAGAAGTAACCTTCTTCTAATAATATTATTATAGGTAAAACCAAAATAACTAGCAAAATAAGCCGCTTCTTGCCTACTATCTGAAAAAATTAAAAACTGTTTTTCAAGTGTCTTAACTTCTTCTTCTATTCTTGTGTAACTTTCTCCCTCAAGTCCAAATTCATCATCTTCAATTTCTATTTTTATTTCTTTTGTATGTCTTTCTTCACTTGGGATTTCTTCGTACAAACTTGTTCCAATAACACTTGCTGTTGCTTCTTGTCCTAAGTAAAATCCTCGTGTTATACTTCCCTGGGTATTTACGACACCACAGGCAGCACATTTATGTAGTACCTCTTTCTTAGGTGTAACCTTTTTCACTCTATTGATATATTCTTTACCACATGTACAAAGTAGACTTCCATGCGTATGTTCTCTTCTGATTCTTCCACAACATCCACATAACTCATAGATATCCTCTTCTGAATCCTCATCCTCTTCATCAATCTCTACACCGAATTCTTCATCTAATAGCATATAGCTACTATTGTAACCTTTTTGCTCATACTCCTTCTTTTGTACTAGAATGCCATCTTCCTCAAATCCTTCAATATAAATCTGGCCACAGTACATACAAACACAAATTTTAAATACCTTATGTTCTATGTTATTAATATATTTTTTAGATTTAGGAATAATTTCTATAGACTTATGGGGTGGTAAAGTAATATACGCCCCTTCTAATGCCCGAATAAACATATGATATCTTGCATCTAATACATCTATATTTTGATAAGAAACTTTACTTGCTACATCTACAAAATCCACAATTTCTTGATCTGAAAGGCCAATTGCACTACCTAGTTCATGTACTGCAAGTGGCTTCTCTTTAAGTACTTGTTTTAACTTATAGTAGTTTTTATCTGATAATATAAGCTTATAGAGCAATGCATCTGTTGTCGCCTCTACCTCTTCTAGATCTATTCCCTCACTTTTTAGATAAGCTTTGATAGGCAGATACGTCTCCTTTTTATTTTCTAAAATCTGTTTAATGCCTTTATAAACTGTACTGCTTATCATTGTTGTTTGTTCTGGTGCTTCTAATACACATCTACTCGCACGTACAATACTACTTGAATCAAATACCTTTTCACAGCATAATCGCCTTGCAAAATCTATAATCGCTCCATCATCTTCTTTTCCTCCACCTAATGTAGCAGATGTTAGTATAAACTGTACTTGTTGTGGATTTTTAAGACGATTAACAACACGCCTAAGTAGCATAGATACCTCTATCCCTGTTGCTCCTGTATAGGTATGAGCCTCATCTAAGACGATATACTTCCAATAATCTGCACATTTTCCATCAAAGAAAGCATTATCTTTAGGCCTTAACATTAAATACTCTAACATTGCATAATTAGTAATAAGAATATGTGGTGGATGGTCTGCCATTGTCGCACGGTCAATACGTTCATTCTCTAAAGGTTCAGTATGATTAAGTTCTTTATACTTTGCTAGTGCCTTGCTATATTCCTTTTCCGTCTCTCCTGTATAGGCTCCAAATGTAATACTAGGATAGTTTGCAAATACTTCTCTTAACCTTTTAAGTTGGTCATTGGCTAAGGCATTCATAGGATAAATAATCAGTGCTCTCACACCATCACATAAAGCACCCTCTTCTTTCTCTTTCATCAACTGGTTCATAATCGGTAACAAGAAAGACTCTGTTTTCCCCGATCCAGTCCCTGTAGATACAACTAGATTTTTACCCATACTAGCGTTTCTAAATGCTTCTTCTTGATGTTTATGTAGTAATCGCTCTAGAGGCAATTTTTTTGTATTTAAAGCTCTGAACTCTTTACTGGCTATCCCCTCATCTATAAGTTGTTCAATACTCTTTCCTTTCTCAAAGGAATCTGTTACATCTAAATAGGGCCCTTTTGCAAAATATTGCTTGTCTTGAAGTAACTGCTTAAAATGTTCTCTGTAGTATCTGTTCTTAATAAAAAATGTAGTATCAACATATCTTAAATACTTTTCTAAGATATGTTCTGATGCCTGTATCGGATTAATTCCCATTTTCTTTTTCTCCCTCTACTTATATATAATTGTTTCTACTTCTTCAATGAGTACGTAGCGATCATATTGGTTAGGTTTCTCTTTAGGGTTAATATGACCTGTTTGCTTGTCATAAATAAGTGTTTCTCCATTTTTATCTAAAATTCTAAGCCTTAGACTTTCCATATCTGTAACTTCAATAGACAAAGGATTATAGTGTGTCATAAATAACAGTTTTTCCCCTGTATAAGCACTTGTTTGAAAACATCCGTCTCCTGTATATAATTGTGTTTTTCTATCAAATCCTATATTTTTAAGATAAAAATTGGGAACGTCATATACTGCATCGTCATCCCCTAAACACCTCACTACTTTTAATGTATGCTTATTTGTTTTACTTAAAAAGACATCACCTACTATAAAAGTTTCCTCTAATAAAATAATTTTTTCTGATTCCTCCTCAAAAAACTCATCTTCTATAAGCTGATAAATAACTACTTGATGCTTTCCAAAATAAAGTTCTAGAGTAGGGTCATAAATAGGCTTACCATCTGTTACCTTATAAGTTTTTATGATTTGATTAGTCTTACTATAAATGATATCTATCCAAATTTCTCCCTTGCCTAAGAAGTTCCAAAAACACTGTAACCCTTTCAAAATATTAGAATACGCATAGTAGCGAATATTAAATGACTCTAAAGCCGGTTGGTAAAAGATATTTGTAAGGGTATATTTTTCCCCTTCATATATAAGACCTAATGTTATTTTCCCTCTTGTATGAGCTTGAAATTCATTCTGTACAGCATAGTTATATCCCCCAGAGGTTGACCTTCCTTCTAGTGTATAGGTACATTCATCTGTAATCAATAGTGCCATCGTAGGTTTGATAGGAGCATTTATAATTAACTGCTTTGCACTTTCTAAATCTTCATGCCATATCAAATAACTATTTTTATCTCTACTACACTTATTCCCTAGCTGCCACTCTAATCGTGGTACCTTTACATAGAGTACATATTTTGTCATTCCTACATATATATCTAGTTGCTTGGTGCCTTCTCTAAGTATTGAAAAGGTATCTGGTAGCTTATATGCTCCATCAAATGTAAGGTCTTTCCCTTCCATACTAAGCAGCGTTGCTTCTTGTTCATCATAATAAAGCTTTTTCTCAAATGTATATGTAAATGCTTCGATAATAATAAATTTTTCCTGTAACAATCTAAGGTTACTTCCTTTAATACGCACTACTAAATTATTGAGTTTCCCTGTTATTACAATATTATGGTTAAAATGTACATCAACTACTTGATCCCCACTACCATCAAAAAGCTTTCTTATTTCTATTTTCCCAATATCTTCAAGATTGTAATACTTATCATTAATCTTTAAAATAATATCGTCTACCTTTACTTTGTAAGGTACTCTCACCTTCAATCTGGGTCTGTTACAATAAATACTATACACTTCTCCTGCATATTCTATGTAGGCACCTAGACATTTATATTGGGATTGTAAACTAGACTTTTCGTTAGCTGATGAAGTCGTTAGCATCTTATCCCCTATATAGACATAACTATTTTCATTTAAGTACATTGTATGAATAATATAACCTAATTTCTCCTGTTTAAATGTATCTACATCATCTGTCTCAATGATATCATCAACACCTGCTATAACAGTAAGCCTTTCTTCTCCTACTTGTTTACCTGTAATCTCTTCACCCATTTCATTAAACAATAAGTAATCTCTATGTAGCAGTGTCCTTGAATCATAAAGCATGTTATCTCCGGAATATATCTTATATCCTAGGTAAGGTTCAAATTTTTTAATCTCTATCTTTATTTCCTCTGTCTTAAAACATATTCGTCCACTTACTTCCAAAGGATATCTCTCTATTGATTGCTTTTCATTATAGAGTTCTAACTGTATAGCTTCTCCAATGTGTTCAATATCAATAATCTGTCTTGGTATAACCAACTTCAATACATCATTATTCAGTTGATACTGTGCTTTAGTAAATTTTTTCTTACCTTTTACAGTTAAAGACCGAGAACTTCTACCTTCTACATCACGATCTCTTAACTTCAGCCTCCATTGCTCAAAAGCCTTATCAAACCTATCTTCTTCTCCATAACTTATTTCTCTGTCATAATGTATGTTATCTATATATCGCAGTAGCCTTTTAAAAAGTGCTTCTATAATTTCTGGTGACTGAATCCATGCCAATCGAAAGCCCTTAGGTAACTGTTGATTGGCAATAGTCATCTTCTTTCCTTCTATGGTAAATGTCATATCATCCATATCTATATAGTATCTAAATACCTTACTCAAGTAGTTAAAGAGTTCTTCTACTTCTGCTTCTATGTAATCTTCCTCTAAATCTTTGTAATAAATATCTCCTAACAACTCATATAGTTTTTCCATCGTATACTGTGGCAACAGTGCATGCACCAATAAAGTAGTCATATACATATTTTTTGCAGTAGTTCTGTGAAAATAGAGTTTATTTATTCTCATACAACTTGCAATAGATGCGCAGATTGCCTTATAGATTGTTGGTCCTAAATCCTCATAAAATCCCAAACTTGCATAGAACTCTTGTAAATACTGCCCACCTCTATACTCTTTTATAGCGAATTGAACTAAAGTATAGGTCACGAGTAGAGAGGACTGAGTTATACATATCGTATTTCCAGCTGCTACTCTTGGCAATCTTTGTTTTACATATAACTTACATTCCTCGTATAAATCTTCACTAAGTTCTTGTGTCCCCAATAAATATTGTGTTCCATATTGCTTAATCCCCTCATCTACATTTAATTGAATAATTCCTAACAACTCTCTATCTTCCATGCTACTCTCCCGTAATCTAAAAATAAGACTAATACCTCTACACTATCTTGCTAGCTTTCCGTGTAATCTTATTAGGCTTGTTGTTATCTTTTTATTTTATTATCCCATACTTCTATAGCAAATACTATTGTAAAAACCTCTAAGAGTATACTCTCTTTTCTTATAACTCTTTTCTCATAAAGTATACATCTAATAAAAAGCCCCATAATCTTCCGATTAGAGGGTTCACTGGCCTACATAGTTACGCATTGTTAAGAGACTTAGTAGTATCTGTTTGTTTATTACCATTTTTTTAAGAATAAAGATATAGATAAATACTCCACCATTTCTTATCTCTAACTGACTGTCTTACTTTAACAACCTAGGCTTATTTGCAATAGGTCTATTATATAATCTTCCTCTATAAGTACAAATATTTCTGATAATAACCAAAACCCGTAATCACTTTTGAATGCTGGTATGCAATATGTGTTCTAGATTCTATCTCAACCACAGTTAATACATAAATCAACGCTTACCTTAGCTCGCCATCAAAATAATAGAACTGCATAATATCTTCTATTCTAATGTCTGGGTTAAACATATCTTGTTTGCGAAATGTCAGCGTATAGCCGCTTAATCTATAGTGGGGCTTGCTTTAAAAGATTTATAACATACTCCTATCCTCAATGATAAGGCCTCTTTCCCTAAGTAACTCTACTTGTTCTTCAAAGCTTTTAAACGGTTTAGCTTCTATCCTGTAAAAAAAACGCTAAAAACAAAAGGCCTATCAGGTTACGCATACAATACATTTAACATGTATCGCATAGGCTTGATAGGATCTGTTGTTTTCATTGTATAGATATTAAATTTACTTATCAAGAAGTAGCTCAATACTATAGGTATCCCTTAAATACGAATCATACCATCCATCAATGATACCTTATTAGTGGCATAGCCTTCACTTGAAAAAAACTTCAATTTGACCAGACAGTACGTTCTCTTAGTCTTACATTTTTTTATCTCTAGTCAATTAGATGGAAAGCCCATTTTTTGTAATATAGTTTCTATCTCTATAGTTTGCAACTTTTTATCTACTTCTTCTATCTCATGCTTCAATGCGAAACAGAATTTGTTGAAGGATGATTTTGATAACATTAACTTAAAAATAATAACAATAGCAAATAGATCATTCTTCCCATAAATAGGGTTATTACCACTATCCATTTGTATTTTTAGCTCAGCATGCATTTTATTAGTTTTAATACTGTTAGCAGCACCATTCTTTTTTACTGCTTTAAAATTATAAATCCTGCTATCATGTACACACTGGTTCCTGAATATTGATAACACAGACAATAAGGCACACATTTCATCAGGGTAAAGCTTAAATTTAATGCCTATAGTGTTCTGGTTAATCTGTTTTAAATTATTATAAAACTTGCTAATAGTCCTTAGAGTTAAAATATTCACCAATACCCATAAAGGTACATATCCTTCTTCAAGCATATAGTGTGAAATCATTGGATTATTATTTGACAATTGTTTAGAAATTTCTCTTTGTATCCCTGTAATTAAATCTGAGACTTCTCCAATTTTTTGAGCTGCTGTTTTCCTTTTTTCATGAGGTTGTACATTTGTATTGAAATTACCAATAGTAAGATAGTTATCAAACCCATACTTTTTAGAAAATTCATACGCCAATGCCGTTTTTACATTATTTTCAATCTCCAAAATATATCTTAAGAACAAGCTTCTCAACTCTCTATCAAAAGAATAAAGAGCGTATATTTCAAAGAAATTTGCTCCTTCTAGATACTTGTCCTCTGCACCCTTATAGGTTCTATCAAGAAATAAATCTTTATATCCATTAATTATATTATAGTTTTAATAATTAAATTACTAGATTGTTATCTGTTCCTTAAAACGCTTAACTATGCACACTTCTTACGAGTATAATTTTGAAAGCTCCATCTTTTTTACTCTTGAATAAACGAATCTCTCGGACTTGATTTTACGCTATTCTATTTAATTAATTTCACTACCGCTTCAACATGGGTTGTATGTGGGAACATGCCTATAAATCTGTTATATTATTAATCTACAAATCAAAATATATTTTTTTTATAAAATTTTCAACATTTTATTGTATTTTATTTAATTTGTATGTATAATTAAGTCATATTAAGAGTTTATCTTATACATTTATAATATGGGGGTATTATTAATGATCTATTTAGCACCTTATGAAGAGTTACGTACTAAGAAAATCTATGTTATTGAACCATTTTTCAACACAACTATTCCTACATTGTTACTTGGACAAGACTGCACACGTATTCGCTTTGAAGATAACTCGGAACAAATCTATCCTGAATCTATTAAAGATGTAATCGATCACTTACTTGCTGCCTATCATATTCCTTCTACCCTTCTCAGAAATCGTGCTTTACGTATGCTTCCTTCTTCAATTCAATCACCTATTCCACTTACTCCAATAGATGTTTTTCTTCCTTATAAAGCACGCGAAGTTCATACTAAAAATAACTGGTGTACGGGTTATATTAATCTTGCAGCATTAAGTGGCTTTAAGGATCTACATACCTTCATTCTTAAAAATGGCCGAGAGATCACACACCTTTCTTCCCTTCAATGCTTAAAATCGAAATTTCAAGCTAGCTATATTTTACATGATCACTTCTTACTTCATGTTTTTCCACATATGCGTTTAGATTTTGAGCCCAACATTGTCGACTATTCTTATACACTAGAGTATCTTACTTCTATTTCTAAAAAGAATAACTAAATACATAGCAAAAAAAAGACCAGTTCTCATTTTCGAGAGCTGGTCTTTTGCTATTCTCTAGATTCTAATACTTGGCTAAGATGTGTAATGGTGTTTGCTAATGTCTCTATTTTGCTTTCAATACGAATAAGTAAGTACATGGACAAGATAATGGGAAAGCCAAAGTTACCAATTTGACTTAAGATTTGTTCCATCTCTTATGCCTCATCAAGATCAATAGCATCCACTTGTTGAATCACATATTTAGCCCCTACGATACTGTTGGCTTGAACATTCTCCCCAATGGCACCACTGCCTAACGCCTTTGTCATGGCTTCTTTTACTTGTGTACCTGAAAGGGTTTCTGCTGGGCTAGAGATGGTGATCAACTCTTCTGTCTTGGCTGGTGTACCAAAGGTAAGAACTAAATTTCTTTTTGTAACTTCCATACTGAGATTCCTCCTAAGTTAGTGTTATTATTTTCTTCTGTTAAAGCATTGTTCCAGGTTAAATTTTTAAGTTTTTATCAATAGCCTACAAACTGTTGTCTCTAAGATGTGCACTCGCTGTAACCTATGTTGCCATTATGTAAGTCGGCTCAATTGGTTAGGCTTCTAGAAGTAATAAGGTTTCTGTGACTTTTGTAACGGATTGGAGTGATTCTGCATTTAAGCTGCCAATAGCTGTGCCTAACGTATGTAAGCTTTCGTCTGTTGCTTGTTTGTTGCAGTGCCCTATAGTTTGTGAGCCTTTTGTAAATTTAAGTGCTACTTTCACTTCTTCTAGTACGCTTCGAATTGCCATATCCATTCCTCCTTGAGTTTAAATGTGTTTTAAGCACCGGTTGCTTATACTTACTATATACACAATAGGTCTGGATTTTCCTCAAAGATTTTCTTAAGTTTTTTGAGAAGATAATATTTCTTACTCGTTAAGGCCTTATAGGACAAGCCTTCAGCCGTTGCCAAGTCATTCAAACTTTTTTCACTAAAGTAAAGCTTAATCATTAATTTTCGTTCTTTTTCACTTAACCTATGTAAAGCCCACTCTATACTTTTTACCACTTCTTTTTGGAGTATTTGTTGCTCAACTTGAACTTGCTCATCTTGTATCCTATCCCAAAAGTTTTCTTCTCTCTCCTCTACAACAAGTACCTCTCTATTCTTACGTCTATAATTACTCCCCCATCTATAGAGCATCACTTTGTAATAGGCCGAGAAAGAAATCTCTTTATCTTGATTGTATGTATCTATGGCTGTACATAAAATCAAATAACTTTCTTGCATCAAATCCTCTACACTATAGTCCACTTCTTTCAGCTTATGTGCCCACTTGGTACAAAGTGGTTCAAAATGTTGCCATAGTTCATAGCTATATAGACTATGATTTTTACTTTTTGTCACTAATTCCTCAATTACTTCATACATGCTTCACCTAATTTTCCGCTGCAGCTTTTGTATTTGCGCACCTTTACTTTACCTCTTATGAAACATCTCGTAAAATTGGGGATTTGTCATTTTCCTTAAGGGTTTTGGCCATTTCTTTAAGGAAAATAGCTTTTCCCTTAAGGATTTTGATGATTTCTTTAAGGAAAATGTGTTTTTCCTAGAGGAAATTGAAATTTAATACTTTTTTAAATTTTTTTAAGGAAAATAGAGATGGATTCTGTATATATAGAGATATAGAAATCAGTTTTTCTCATTTAGGAGGCGATTAGATGAAATCATTAATTTATTACCCAGAGCTTAATCCGTATACAGGCAGCATTACTTCTAGCCTACTTTTTATGCAACTGGAGCATTGGTTTAAAGTAACCCGTGGCAAAACCTTTTATAAATTTCTTGAGCCATGTGAAGCCCCTCAATACGTCACTGGAGACAGTTGGACTGAGGAGCTGAGCTTTGGTAAGACTGAGTTTCGTACAGCTTTTAGTAATATTGGGAAGGTGTATAAATCTAAAAAGGCTTACTTAGAAAGCAAGGATAAATTTGAAGGGAAGTATTATCTGTCTTACTATGATCGTATCAAGCGCCTCACCTACTACGAACGTAATGAGACCTTAGTGAATGGACTTCTTAGAAGTTTAAATCTCTCATCTGGGTATTCACAGACTAAACCTAACAAATCTAATCAAAACACTTCTTCAGATATAGAATCAGATGTACAAAAGTTATTTGAAACTTATTGCCCTAGCTTAAGTACCAAGGTACGTTTTACCCTCACAACCAAAATGCGCTTACATACTTTAGTCAAAGACATCACTGCTAAGGGGCTTAATCTACTAGAGACTTTTAAATCCGTTTTTTGTCAAGTAGAAGCTTCGGACTTCTTGTGTGGTCGGCTCTCTACATCCACTTTCCTAGCATCTCTTAGCTGGATCTTGAAGCCGGACAAGTTCTTTGCCATCTTAGAGGGGAACTATGCACCTTTTGTCTCCTCTATGCCTGACTCTACATTTGCAGCTCCAGCTTTACCAAGCTCTACGACACCTTTTGTAAAACCTACACGTCTTTTCAATCGTATGTACACCCATAATTTTGACATAGAAGCCTTAGAAGCAAGAGAACGTGCTTGGCAAGAAGCCAAATACGAAGCAAAATTGCACAATACCTCTACCGCTATTTTATGATTTTTCACCAAAAATTATTTTTCTTTCAAAAATAGTGAGGAAATTCCAACCCTATTTTGTATATATATAGGTGTAAGGACGAGCTAGCAAACACATCCTAGGCCGTTTGCATCTCCTCCTTCACTCATTCGCTAAATGGAAATGTGTATCTTCTAGTAAGTTCTCCCCCTTCTTACTTTGAGATACAGGTTCCACTTAGCACCCCTACTCTATTCCCTGGTGGTGGCAATCTAAAGTAGAGTTAGGGTAATTGCTTATAGGTTTGATCGGCGTATTGTTGTTTGCTTGACAAGTTGCGTCTACTCCAACCCTTTAGCCTCTTACTAAGCGTCATGCCAACTGCCCTCAACGTGATACATGCATAGCATCCCTTTCACTTAGAGCTACGAGCCCCATGCCCCTTATTCAGTGTCTATAGGTTTGTATCGGATGCCTCTTGGATAGTAAGCCTTAGGCTGGACATGGTATAAGTTTTGCCACAAACAAAAAGCTAACTTAAAACTGCCTATTGTTACAAGGGGGAAGGCAGATTTAGGTTAGCTTTTTGTATTTTAATTTATCAGTTTTATTTGTTAATCTTATCTATCTATTTTACTTTTAAAAGGAGACGTTATGATAAACTTAATGCTTACCCCACACTTTCTCACACCCAACCCTTATAGCCGCCCAGGACTTAAGCTGAGTCACATCCAAAAGCTTGTGGTACATTGGGTAGCCAATCCGAAGACCTCTGCCCTTAATAATCGTAATTACTTTGAAAATCTTAAGTCAGGTACCAGAGGCATCTATGCCAGTAGCCACTACATTGTAGGACTAGATGGAGAAGTCATTCATTGCATCCCAGATAATGAACGTGCCTACCATGCTAAAAATGCCAATACCTATAGCCTTGGCATAGAAGTCTGCCATCCAGACTGGGAGGGACAGTTCTCTCTTCTAACTTATGCCTCCCTTATTCAACTCCTAGCCAAGCTTTGCCATACTTATACCTTAGACCCGAACCAAGATATCCTACGTCATTATGATGTCACTGGCAAAGTCTGCCCCAAGTACTACGTGCAGCATCCTGCTGCTTGGACCAAGCTTAAAAGTGATGTTGTCACTTGCTACCAAGAGGCTTACTTACAGCTCCCAACACTAGATAACACTTCACCGCCTCAGAAGGTAACCACCTCTATCCTTCTTAATGGTACTTTAAGACAAGTCACTGCCTTTATTGCGGATGACCAATACTATGTCAAATTGAGAGATTTAGCCGATGTCTATCTCTTGGTAGACTATGATAGGGAGAAGCATTTGCCTATGCTTTATATCCATCCCAACCTTGTTAAGATAAACTTATAGTCTTCAACCTAAAGAGCCACATATCATTCCTTAAGTTTGATATGTAGCTCTTTTTATTTATATGCTATTACTTACACACTCTATTTTAATAAAGTCCTATCTAATTGTTGCATTAAACATTCTATAATAGGAGCGTAATACCCATCCTCTATTAAATTCTCTAATTCATAAGGATCTTTTTCCATATCAAAAAGGAGATATGGCGTATAATCTGCTGTTCGGACACACAACTTAAACTGTTTATCTCGAATCATTTGCCAGCCTGTATCGGGGCAAATATATTCCGCTACGACAAAGTCTTGGGTAGTCTCCTCTTCCTCACGTAAATATCCCTTAAAGCTTCTACCATCCAACGTGACCTCTGTTGCTTCTTCTGCATAGGCCATTACGGAAGGGAAGATATCTATCCCTGATACGAGAGCATCACTTATTTTATCCTTTAATCCTTTAGGATCCTTTACAATAAAAGGGACACCACAAGATTTCTCATAAGGTAAAGACTTATTCTTCAGTCCATGGCTACCGTGCATATCCCCATGATCGGAGGTAAACACAATGAGAGTGTCCTCTTCTAAGCCTAAGCGCTGTACTTCTTTTAGAATTTCTCCAACCCCATGGTCCACTTGAGTAACCATCCCATTGTAAAGTCTTATATACTCATCCATGTTATTGCCGTAACGTTGATAGTCTGGGCACTCTTCATAAGGTCTCGGACTATAAGGTGAATAGGTTGGTGTGTAAGGATCCACCTCTATATAATCCGGTGTATGTAAAATAGTTTTGCCTTCATAAAGCTTGGCATACTCAGGAAGTGGTTGCTCTGGATAGTGAGGTGCTTGATAGCCTATTACTTGTAAGAAAGGCTTGTGGGTTGCCTTAAGGGCTCTTAAGTTCTCTATAGCTAAATGAGTGGTCACTTCTGTACGATGACCATCGTAGGCTTGTCTCTCACCTTGCTCATTCCAAAAGATAATATCTTTCAAAAAGCCATTATAACATTGATACCCTAAAAAATGTTTGAAGTTTCCTTGTAAGTGTGGCAAAATAGGCTCATTCCCATTTCCTCCTAAATGCCATTTGCCTACAAAGCTTGTCTCATAGCCTAACCTATTAAGTTCTCTAGCCAATGTCTTGGTCTCACTCAGTAAGGGTTGTCCATTATAGTGTACACCATTATGACTGGTATATAAGCCTGTTAAAAGTGTGCCCCTATAAGGGCCACAAATAGGATTATTGGAATAGGCATTTCTAAATAAAACTCCTTCTTCACATAAACGATCTAAATGAGGTGTAAATACCTCTTGATCTAATTTCCCTAGTGCATATTTATGCATTTGATCAGCAAAGATAATAATAAAATTCATAACTTCCTCCCAGTTATAACTTATGTATTTTATAGTATTGTAAATGCTTTATAAATGATAGATGTCTGAAAACTCAATAACACATCTTTCGATATTTGAAGTAATGATTTTTGAGGATTTTAGGGTGTCTGATGCCTCTAGTACTTGTCTAATAGGTAATGAAAAAGTAACTGTAGTCCCTTCATTTAATTGGCTTTGTGCCCAAACATGTCCGCCATGCATTTCTACAAGAGATTTAACCAATGAAAGACCTATCCCACTCCCCTCACATTTTCTTGTCAATGTATTATCTACTTGAGTAAATCGATTAAATATATATTGTAACCTATTTTCTGGAATGCCTACTCCATTATCCGAAACAGCTATTCTTATTTCATGATCTAATTGTTCGATATATACCTGTATCAAAAATAAGCTCAATGGTCTTACCTTCTACATATTCCACCACTGACATTGTAATATCTTCTACTACGCTTACAATATTATGATTTTCTAAATGAATCTCATAATACCCAGCATCTATTTTAGTCATATCAATCAAGTTATTCACTAGCCTTAAAAGACGATTTGAATTTTGTTTAATCGAGTCTACATACTTCTTTAAATAAACGCCTTCCACCATGTTATGGCTATTTTGATCTAAAGACTGATTAAAAAGTTGAGTGGCTGCCTTAATAATTGTAATGGGTGTGCGAAGCTCATGTGAGATATTTGCAAAAAACTCACTTTTTAACTGCTCAAGCTGTAAGGCTTCTTGTAATAACCTTTCTTTTTCTTGAATCTCCTTTTCATGAGTGATATCTTTACCACTACATACAAAGATCACTTCTTCCTTTTCTATATGGCATCCACTCCATTCAATCCATCTATAGTTACCTTCCTTACAGCGATAGCGATTAACAACTTTTTTACATTTTGGTCCATCTACCCTTTGTTTAGAAGCTTGATAGGACATTTCCATATCTTCTGGATGAATAATGTCCTTCCAACTCATATTAAGAAGCTCTTCTTCTGTCCAGCCAAGAATGGTCTTCCAACTGTCACTTACCTTAATAAACTTTCCCATGCTATTAAAAATAGCTATTAAATCTATAGATAAAAATAAAAGTGTTTCTAATTCTTCTTCTCTCTTTTCCCTTTTTTCCAACTCACTTTCAATTTTCTCTATACCTCCATGAGCTTTAACCCATGCTACCATCTGACTACATTGATCTTGTTGCCTGGGTTCTTGGCTAATGGTCATAATAGGATTATTTAATTTCTCAGTTATTTCTTTCATATGTTCTCCTAATTAAAATATATTGGCTAATTCTTAATCCTATTTGTTAAAATATACTCTCTTTTAATATAAAATATTTTTGCACTATTGTAAAATAATTTTCTTCTTAACATACTTCTAGGAAACTTTCTAGCTATTCTACTTGCTTTCTATAAGATCTATAAACAAAAAAAATAACCCCGTACATTTAAATAAAATATACTGGGTTATTCTTAAATACGCTTATAAACCTACTTGTAATCTATTGAATTGTAATACGATGTCTAAGTGGCTTTGCCTCTGTTTGTTTTGGAACAACAATCTTGAGCATTCCTTCTTCTAATTTTGCTTCAATGGCTTGTTCATTAATATCTTTCAAATAAATACTACGGCTCATTGCTGTCATATGTCTCTCTCTATGAATATAGTTAGGCTGTTCCTCATTCACTTCCTCTTGTCTTTTCACACCAATAATCAAGCTCTCATTATGATAATCTATTTGAATATCTTCTTTTTTGATACCTGGCATCTCCGCCTCTATTAAATAGGCACCCTCTATTTCTTTTATATCAACTTTAAAAGTGTCATTTCTTAAATCTCTTAATGGCATAAAACTGTTATTAAAAAAGTCATCGATAGCATTGTAAAAATCAGTTACTCCATTGTTATTTTGTAATCCATTTCTATTAAACGGTGTTAATCCAAACATATCAATTCCTCCTTCAAAAATTTTATGATGTATTAGCACTCTATATATAAGAGTGCTAATTTGTTTACACCATTAATATATTCCTTTCTAATTAATTTGTCAACCCTATTATATAATTATTTTAACAAATTTAAGCGAGATAGAAAATAAAAAAAGAGTAAGCTCTATCTTAGATCTTACTCTTTTCATAACTGCTCTATTTCATCTATTCTAATACGATTTTTGCTACACGTACGACCGTATTCATACCATAACTAAACCCTGTGGCATAAAGACTCATTAAACGCTCGTCAGCATTTTGCATAAATCTTAAAGCTTCATGATTATCTACCCATTCAATGGATTTAATCTTTTGATTCAGACCAATAAAGTTTTTAAGGCCACTTCCTGAACCACCTACTACAACATTGCTATCTCCTGTTACTTTCAAACCATGGATGAAAGCATAAAGTGTGTGATCGTCTACACGTAGTACAAAGTCATGACCTTCACCTGAAATATCATCACAAGGTCTACCTTTGTAAATGGCTTCACCTTCTAACTCAATCCATTGTCCTACAAGTTTGAGCATAGCCCCTTGGATTTCTGGTACTGTACCATCTGGCTCTAATCCAATATTTAAAAGGTAATTGGCACCCATTCTTCTACTATAGCAAAGGGTTTCAATAATTTCAGGTACAGACTTATAGTTAAAGTCATGAGCCCCTACTCCCCAGTGATCATTAAGTGTTTGGCACATTTCAGTCGCTAAATATTTATTTGCTCCATCTTGATTCATACGTGTTGGGCGACCTTGTTCGAAAGTCACACTATCTATTTCTAAATTACCTTTTTCTCCTCTATGAG